>NZ_JADYWV010000002.1:0-999328 GCF_015864625.1 Salinibacterium sp. SWN139
GCTTGGAACCATGCCAACTAAGCAGAATGTCTTGAATCTTGTCGGCCTGATCAAGCAAACGCGCAGATACCGGTGAGGCCATTTCGAGCGTGCCGTCTGTCACCATTGCGATCATCAAGCCAATCGGAAACAGGGCGTCCGCGACCGCCTCAGGCGACGGTGCAAGAGATCCATCCATCTGGAACCACAGGGTGCGGGGAGTCTCGCCTGGTGCTTCCACCGCAACCTCGACCCGAATCTGGGAGCCGATTGTGAACTGACTTGCCGGGCTGAGATGAACCATATCGAAACGATAGCAGGATCAACGAGACCTCAAGTTCGAGTGCTACGTGAGACGGGGAGGCTAGACGAGCAAGCTCATCTTCCGAAAAATTCGACCGCTGATACAACGGTTGAAATGCTCGGCATTGCCCGATCGTAGGTGAAGCAAGGGCCCTAGAGTAGCGCAGTATTCCGAATGCCTCGCGAGCCAATCTGCTAGCTGAGCTCGCTACCGTTATCTCGCTGACGTGGCGTCAGCGAGATAACGGTCGCGTATTACTAGGACTTTTCCTTCTCGTCGGCGGCCATCTTGTTGTAGTGGAACGTTGAGTGTTTTTGGTATTCCTCGTAGGTCCGCCGGAGCTTTCTCTGCATCTTTCCTCGGTAGTCAGCAGCGCTGGTGCCTTCGTAGCGTGGTAGCTTCCTCCGAAGTTCCGCGTAGGAATAGGGGGCGCGTGTGCTGCGCGGAGCGAAGACATCTTTCAAGCCAGTAAACAGGGTTGTGTAGACGCTTGCTAGGAAGTCCTCGTTCTTAGTGACCCCGTCGCTCATCGCATCTTCTAGTGCGGATACGACCTCTGCCGCATTCCAATGCTGATGGCTGAGAGCACGGTGCCCGTATCCGACCGACTTGTAGAAATCGGGGACTTTGAAGTTCCATGACAAACCAATGGAAGGGATCGCATACGCGAACGAGGTGATGCTCGCGTGTAAGCGATAGGCGATGACACCATCGCTTGCGCTGAGCTCGTTGATCAGTTCCTCAGGGGAGTTCACGTTGAAAGCGACGTTGCGCAGCGGGATGCTCTCTGCGCGAACCATCGCGTCAAGGAATACCTCATCAGTAAAATGACCGGTCGTGAACAGCTTGTAGTCATAACCGCGCTCAGTGAGCAGCTCGATCACGTCGATCCAGAACTTGCGCTGATCCGCCTCAGAGAATTCGATCTGATTATCTTTGAAAAGCCTTGAACGAGTGACAACGAGGCCAATGCGCTTCTTCGGGGACCGCCCTGTTGGTGATCCAACTGCTCGGACCTTGTCAAAGATGACGTCAGCAAACACCGCGGGATCAGAGACGTGAGCTACGCGAACGTTTGTCCCTTCAACGTATTTCTGCAGTGAATCGAAATCGTCACGTGTCGTGATCTGACGAACACAGGGCAGTGCAAGGGCGTCCTTAAGCTGCAGAGACTTGGCGTTACTAGGGTCGAAGGGTTCGACACCGATGCTCGAGAAAAGAACCGGAACACCAAATTCCTGAGCTATTTCTAAGGTCTTGATCGTGCGGAGGTAAAAGCTTTGATAGGCATAATTGAACAAAGGTGCTCCGCCGAAGATCACGACGTCTGATTTAGATATTGCCTTCCGGGCACCCTTGAGCAACGTAGGGTCTCCCGTCTGCATGTACTTTCTGCTAATGATTCCTGCAGCGCGGGTTGCGATCGTGTATCCGGCTGCGGGCACTCCGAGGTTTTTCATTGCTGCTTTGATCAAGCTGATTACTGTAGCTTCAATAATCTGATCGCCGGTGTTGTCTGAATCGCGATTCGTTAGTACAAGGATTCTCAACTGCGATTTCGAACGCCCTCCGGGTAATAGCTTCCGAAGCCGCCGATATATCTTTCCGAGGATGCGCCTGCCTTTCCTAAACGCGCGTCTCGCGAACGACGGGGGCGCATCTTTCGACTTCTCGCTGTGTTGACTCAATCTCCGGCCTCTTTCCACTTCTTGGTCGCCGGATTCGGCAACGCCTTGAGACTATCAAAGCTAAGGAGTTCCATCATTCTCTCGAAAACCTCAGTCCAGAGTTTTGCGAAAGCGTGCCATTGCCATGGCTGAGAGTTTGCGAGGACAATCCCGGATTTTCACGTAGACGACTGAGACCGAGCTTGCCTGTGGCCACCGTCGTGTCGCGCGGTCAGCGTGCTTTCGTTAGGCTGCGCCGTGCTTTAGCAACCGCTCGACGCCCGAACGACCACGCTCGGCGGACTAGATCCTGTTTGGTGCCTCGCTCGCTGTCAAGCTTGCTCCAACGTGCGGTCATTATTACGACAGCGATGCGGTTGACAGGGAGATGCGGGATCTGGGCGCTGTCCGCAAGCACAGCTTTCCGGGCTTCCAGGCCTGAGCCTTCAGCATCGCCCACGACGATGGAGCCGTCGTCGAGATACCAGAACCAGCGGTTATCCACGCGAAAGCGCATCGTCCAACCATCAAACGCGTAGCGTGACGAGCGGAACCGGTTGCTTTCGACCGCGCTTGAGCCGTCGTTGAGGTAACGCGCCCCCTTGCGCGTGTACGCAAGGGCCCCGCTGGCGAGGCGGTCGGTAACTAGTCCGCTCTTGGAGGCCCTGTGCGGCAGAGAGATGAGACTATTTTCGTAAGGTCCGCTGTGGAAACGCACGGGGTATTTGAGTCGACGTCGAGCCTTGTCGTAGCGGGAGTGGTCGATGACCGGCGTCGAGGCAACTCTCTGTTTAGCGTTCCCAATCGCATCCAAAATGAAAGTGCTGGAGTGCTTGCGCTTTTCGTCAAGAATCTTATTAACGGCAACGTAATCGATTGCCTCAGATAACTTGTTGACATCGTCGTTGGGCGAAAATTGGCGACTGCTCAAATCAAAAGTTGCCAGAAAATTAGGTACCTTCTGACCATTACGGCTACCGACAAAGAAGGTCTTCTCATACAACACTGCGAAGCAGCAGCCATGGAAGGAGTTTGTGAATATAGCATCGGCGTGCTCGATATAACCAAGCCATTCTTCGATGCCAACACTGTAGCGCGTGATGTGTTTCACGTCCGGGTCGATCACTTTTCCCTCGCGACTTGGGTGATCTGACAGCTCCACGATCGTGAGGTCGTGCAATTTGGCGTATTCGACGGCCTTATCGACGGTGTCGGTTGCACTCTCCATCACGTAGTAAAGAACCAAGTAGCGCTCTTCGGGCGGCTTAACCGAAACTTCTTGCCAGAACTTCTTGTCGTGCAACATCACAGGGTCGAGCACAAGCGGAGCGGAGAGATCGGACTCCCGCTCAATGTACTCGCTGAAGTCCTGCTCACGAACACTGATCGAGTCGATGTCTTGGAGATAGCCAAAGAACTGCTTCTTGTGCTTCTTGTCGAAATCGGGGGACGCGCCTCGGCTGGCAGCGTAGGCGATTTTCGGCTTCCCCTCCAAAGCCTTGCTGCCCAAGAGAAAGCCACGGTCGAAGCCAATACGGGGAAACGCTTGCCAGATTACGTCGGTGACGCAGATGTAAGCGTCGAACCCGGGATCCTCGATTTCCAGTAAGTCTGAATCGTATACATTCTTGGTAAATACGAGATTCTTGGCAATAAACTTTTCAAATTTGTCGTAGCGCTGCTCGCGCTCGGCGTAAACGCTTCTATAGCTCTCTTCTAGCTCAGACCACTTCGCGATTGCCTTTTGCCTGGCTGCGGCCTCCTGGCGTGTTTTAGGCTTTCGCAAAAGCGCCTCACGGTGTTTTTGCTCGGCGTAATCGGCAGGATGCCGGAGGTTGAAGTTGTTGAAGTAAGCAGGTTGGTAGTCGAGGATCGTAGAGTCGTGGCCATTCTCGGAAAGAAACTTCTGAAACGCGAATACGTGCGCGTTACACGCGAAGTTCAGATACTTTGCGTACCGGTTAATTCCGATTATTCCGATTTTCAACTCTGTGATTCCCTAGCTTTTGTGTCGTGTCGCCTTGTCGAGTAGGTGCCAGCCTACGGTATTCGGCTCGAAAAGAGATCGGCAGTGCGCGGGTGCTGTGCAGGTTGGCTACCGTCCGATTTGGTCGCGCTCGAGGAGGTCAAAGAAGGTGCGGCAGAGGTAGTAATCCTCCGCAGTTGTGATCTTGATATTCGAGCGTGGCCCGTTGACGCGGTAGAGGGTGTGTCCGTAGCGGCGCAGAAGGCTGGCGGTGTCAATGGAGTCGTTCTCGCCTTCGGCGAGGGCGCGGTCGTAGATCTCCATTGCGGCGTCCAGACGCAGACTCTGCGGGGCCTGGGCGAGGTAGAGGAAGTCCCGAGGGAGCACTTCTTCGATAGTTTCCCCTTCGGAAGAGATCACAGTCTCGTTCACCTTGGTGCAGGTGATCGCGGCGCCACGTTCACGCACGGTGCGAATGTTGTCGCTGATGAGCTCGGCGTTGATGAGGGGGCGCACACCGTCGTGGAGAAGTACGACGGCGTCGTCGGTGGCGTCGTTCGCGATGGCGCGCAATGCCTTGTGGCGTGACTCTTGGCCGGTCGGGCCGCCTTCGACGATCCAGTTCACTTTGGTGAGTCCGTGGCGGGAGACCAACTGTGCGAAGCGATCACGCCATTCGGGCAGGATCGACACGGCAATGCGATCGATCTCGGGATGGTCCTGGAAGTGCATGATCGTGTGCACGATCAAGGGCTTGCCGTGAATTTCGAGAAACTGTTTCGGGAGAGATGCTGATGTCATGCGCGAGCCGATACCGCCCGCAAAGATCACTGCAATATTCAAAGTTCTTCGTCCTTCTGCTGCGACTGAGATGTAAGTGTGGCTGAACTCGATGCATGGAGTTCGCCTGCCGAATCTGAGTTTTTGAATGGCGTGGTGCGTGGATCGTTCAGAATTAGCCAGTCGATTACGCGATCAGCTGCCCCAGTGTCGATTCTGTCAAAGTTCTGCTCTCGAAAGCGTGTGACTTTCGACTGCTCATAGTCATTCGAAGTGATCGCATCGATGAGAGCATCGAATGTCGTGCATACCCGGCCAGGGGCCGTTTCGTAGTAGTCACGGTGGAATCCATGAACAGCCGAATAGTTGACCTCGTCGGGAGCGAAGAACAACATAGGGCGGTCGAGTAAGGAGAACTCATAAATTATTGACGAGTAATCCGTGATCAGTAGATCCGTTACATGTAGGAGGCTGAGTCCGTCTTTGAAACGGGTGAAGTCGAAGAAGCGATCTTTGTACTGCGTCGGAATGGGAACTTCATCTTTCACAAAGTGATGCATGCGGAATAGTACGACTGTATCGGGGCCACACGCCTTGTACAGTGCATCAAAATCGATGAGGTCGTAGTCGTAGAACGCATTGTTGATGCTTCGACCGCGGTAAGTGGGGGCGAAAAGAACAATCCGTTTGTTCCGAAACTCAGGGCGCTCGGCGTAGAAACCTTCTACAAACTTGCCAGTGCGCTCTTCGTCGAGGAAGCCGTCTACCCGGGGCAGACCAGTCGGGATGACGGCACTTTCCTCGATTCCGAATACTTCGGCGTACACCGGCACGAGGTGCCGCGACCCCGTAATTGCGAAGGTGTATTGGCGATGTGCATCCCACAGATTGGGGGATCCTGACATTCCGAAGCGGCTGTATCCCACAGACTTGAACCCGCTACCCGCATGCCAGAGCTGAATGATTCGCTTGCGCGGGTCGATCTTGAGTCCTCGCAACATAGCGAAGTAATCGTCGAGGAGCACGATCTCGCTGGTAGCGATCAGGTACAGGATGTGAATTGTCGTGGGCCAACGTGTGGTTTGGGGGAGACGGAACGATGTGCGGAAATCGAACTTCTTGTCGAGACCTTTCTCGACCATTCGGTCATGAACCCGGAGAAGGTTTCCCTCCATACCGCCTCGCTGATCGGATGCAAAAAGTACTCGTCCAGGCTTTTGTCCTACGAAACGAGTGAGGAAACTATAGATCCAGCGAGCGTAGTGGAACTTTGCGGTCTTGCCGACAACACGTTCACGCAACCGTTTGGGGGATAACGGATGCGAAGTTCGCAGGGGCGTTCGTGAAAATTTGAAAACTCGCATGAGGAAATCGAGCCCGCTACCGCTGTCGGCAATGCCGTAGGAAACGGTGAGTGAAGAGCGATTCGCGTCAAAGAGGAACACCCGCGATGCGGCATCAAGTTCGCTCAGCCGTGCACCGTCGAACGAAGCGATGGGGCCGCGTTCGCCATCGAGAAGAGCGTAGACGCGCCAAGTTCCGTCAGGAATCGTGTCGCGTCCACCGAAAGCCGTGATGTTGAGGTGCAAGGCGTAGGCTCCGTTGCCAACTGAGACGGCAGGTACGGGTAACGTACGCAGGCTGTCGACGAGTTGGAACGTGATTACTGGCTCGGTGTGCGGCACTGCGGAATCACCGAGGGGAGAAAGTAGAACCTGAATTGTCATTTCGGCTCGCGCCCACTCCACGTTAGTGACCGCTAACACGTGGGTTGGATCCGGAACGGGAGCTTCATCAACTGCGTTTGCTGAGCCAAGCATTAACGTGCCGCCCTTTCTTCGTGCCAGGCGATGGTGCGATCCAGTCCAGCCGAGAGTCCCACGTGCGGAGTCCACCCTAGGGCGCGGAGTCGAGAATCATCGAGGCCCTGCCCCTGAATAGGGTTGTACTTCGAGATGTCGACTTGCTCGCTATATCGAACCTGTAATTCATGATGCGGGCGTGCAGCGGTGAAGGCATGCGCGAGGTCGCGGATGCTGATGAAGCCATCGCGATCGGAGATGTTGTAAGCAGTGTTTTCTCCCAGTAGGAGAGCGCTGAACATCCCCGCTACGGCATCCGCTAAGTAAGTGTAGGTGCGGCGAGCGCTGCCATCGCTGTTCAGCGTGATGTCCCGGTGAGCGATCACATCAGCGGCGAAGTCAGCCTGGACTCGCCCGTCATCCAAAGCCATGCCGGGTCCGAAGATGTGTCCGAAGCGGGCAATGGTAATAGGAACCTTGTACTGCGCGTGATAGCTCACTGCGATGGTTTCGGCTGCACGCTTGCCTTCGGTGTAGCAAGCCCGAGGGTTCAAAATATCGACGGCGCCGTACGAGTCTTCCGAAACGAGATTGGCGTCGTCAGGCCGCTGTCCGTAGACCTCTGCCGAGGACATCAGCACAAAATGAGCGCCGTCTGAAGCCACACAGGCGTCCAGCAGGTTGAAGGCTCCTTGGACGTTTGCGCGAATCGTGTCAACGGGGCTATTCGAATGCAGCGCTGGGCGGGCTGGCGATGCACCGTGAACGATGAGATCGACCGGCTCGTCGAGAACGAATGCCGTTGCTACATCCTGTTCGATTAGAGCAAAGTCGGGACGGTCCACGACATCGCCGAGAATTGCACGAGCTTTGGCGCCGTTGCGAACCAAACCTCGAACGTTGATGCCAGCGTTCTGGGTATCGTTCAAAGCGAGCAATACGTAAACAACATAGGAGGGAATCATCCCGCTCGCACCAGAGACAAGAACTGTCTTGCCGAAGAGCGAATTCCAGGGCAGGGCGGAGGCGAGAATTTCATGAATATCGTGTGCGACAACTGAGTTTCCCACTTCGTTGATGCCGTAAGTCTTCTCAGAGTTCATCTCGCAATGTTACGTCAGCGCGCGCCTGCGTGAAGAATCCTAGGGTCTTACGGAGGAGCATCACAGGTTTCGAGTTACGGGGGTATTCGCCGAGGCAATCAGTGGTGGTTTTTGGGAGTTCGTCGCGAGCGTTCAGCGAGTCGCTTCTCGGGCTTCGTCTGATGATGTGCGAACTGCCAAATGGGCGAGGGGTCTTCGCTTGCGATGCGAACATCGAGATATTCGCAGTTTTCGCACCACTAAGAACTCTGCGTTTGCCGGGTGCTTGAGCCAAGCATCAACCATTCGCGCATCGAACTCAGCCAAAAGAAGGCAAACTAGGGGACACAATGATTCTTCCTTCACCTCTCGCTACGGTCATCCAACGTGCTGTCTTTCCCCAACAGAATGTCGAGGAGCTGCTGCCCCTTTATGTGGATGCTCCAGAGTCAAACTCGGTCGAGTTGGTCGGGCGCCACTCCGTGCGAGTGCGTGCAGGGCACACCGTGTCTTTGGCGACTTATTTCAATGGTTTCCCTGCAGGGTATTGGCAACACTGGACCACCGTTCAATCAGTGACCGCTCGATTGTCTGCTTCTGGCAATGGCGCCGTGAGGATGATGCGGTCGGACGATAGCGGTGAGGCGCGCGTAGTCGAGACACGCTCACTGCGCGATGAGAGCAGCTACAGCTTCGAGTTGTCGCTTGCACCGTTCGTGAACGGAGGCTGGTACTGGATCGACATCGTCGCCGATAGTGACGTTCTTCTGTCAGATCTCGTATGGTCTGTGACCGACGCCCCCGTCACAGAAGGCAAAGTCTCACTCGGTATTACCACGTTCAACAAGCCCGACTACTGCGTCGAGACGCTCAAGTCACTGGCATCGAGCAGCGGTGTACTCCCAGCAATCGACAAGATCTTCATCGTGGATCAGGGCACCAAAAGAGTCATGGAGCAGGCCGGCTATGATGACGTCGCTGCAGCGCTTGGTGAGCAGCTGAAGATAGTGCACCAGCCCAATTTGGGCGGTTCCGGTGGCTTCGCCCGGGGAATGATCGAGACTCTCGACCGCGAAGATTCCGCCTTCGTCATGTTGCTTGACGATGATGTTGAGCTCGAACCCGAAAGCATATTACGTGCCGTATGGTTTGCCCGCTACTGCGTGAGCCCCACGATCGTTGGCGGGCACATGCTCGATCTGGGCAAGCGCTCCGTGCTGCATGCGTTCGCCGAAGTGGTCGACCGAGGAACATTCATGTGGGGGCCGGCTGATCGCAACCACGAACGACACGATTTCGCCCAGAGCAGTCTTCGAGACACTCCGTGGCTGCACCAAAGGCAAGACGGCGATTTCAACGGATGGTGGATGTGCCTCATCCCTAGCCAGATCATCCGAGAGATTGGGCTTTCGCTGCCTGTCTTTATCAAATGGGACGATGCTGAATATGGTCTCCGTGCACAGTCGGCAGGCTTCCCAACCGTTTCGTTGCCAGGCGCCGCGCTGTGGCACGTGTCATGGGTCGATAAAGACGACACTATTGACTGGCAGGCTTACTTCCATGCTCGCAACCGTCTCATTGTTGCTCTCCTGCACTCGTCAGATTCCTCCGGGGCAGGCCTGCTCCGAGAGTATCGAAAACTTGATATTAAGCACTTGATCTCGTTTCAGTACTACCCGGCCACGTTGCGCAATCAAGCATTCAAGGATGTGCTGGCCGGGCCAGAGAAGCTGCACGATCTCATGCCGACGGCACTGCAGAACTTGCGCACGCAGGCCGCTGACTTCGCCGAAATGCAGCACTACTCGGCTGATACACGCCCGCGAAGCCGCGACGGAAAGCAGTCGTACCCTGCTAGCGCAGCGGCTCCGGTCGGAAACATCGGGCTCGCTCTGTTTACGGCAAAGGCCCTCGTGCGCCATTGGTTCCGAAAGACGCCCGAAGACCTCCATACGCGACCCCACGTCGAACTGGGAAAGCGCGATGCAACGTGGTGGCGCATTCCGCTGCTCGATAGTGTGCTGGTCGATACTGCAGACGGCAGCGCGGCATCCTGGTACGTGCGAGATCGCGCTACCTTCCGCGCGCTGCTCGTGGAGAGTTTCAAGCTCAATCGGCAGCTCTCGCGGGAGTGGAAATCGCTACGAAAGCAATACCGAGAACACGCTGCAAGCCTGACTTCGGTCGAAGCATGGTCCCGAACCATCGAACGCTAATACGGAAGCGTTGACACGCGTGTGCGAGTCTGCACGGCGTGAGATGCCTACGCCGAACCGATAACGCGATAGATGGTGTTCGGCCACTGGGTCGCCGAACTGACCCGACGTCCATCAATGAACGTGCGGATGCCCGGAAGCTGTTCCTCGGTCAGAGTGCGGTACTCGGCATGGTCGGCCTGCACTACGACGGCGTCGACAGACTCGCCCCAGTGGAACGGCGCAAAGCCGAGCGCACCAAGTTCGTCGTCGGTGTAGAGCGGGTCTTGCACGCTCACGACGGCTCCACGGGCTTCGAGAGCGGCGACAGTCGGGAATACGCCCGAGAACGCCGTCTCTTTTACGCCGCCGCGGTACGCGGCACCCAGTACCGCGACGCGCTGGCCCGTGAGGTCTCCATGGGCGCCCTCGAGCATCCCGACCGCATATTCGGGCATACCCGCGTTCGCCTCACGAGCGGCGCGCACAACAGTCGCGTCAGGGTCGTTCCAGAGGTACAGGCGTGGGTAGACCGGAATGCAGTGTCCGCCAACCGCAATTCCGGGCTGGTGGATGTGGCTGAACGGTTGCGAATTTGTGGCCTCGATGACCTGATAGATATCGATACCCGTCTTGTCCGCAAACCGAGCGAACTGATTGGCGAGGCCGATGTTTACATCGCGGTAGGTGGTCTCAGCGAGCTTAGCGAGCTCGGATGCTTCGGCTGATCCGAGATCCCAGACGCCGTTGGGGCGCACGAGGTCGGGGCGCTCGTCGAAGTCGAGAACAGCGTTGTAGAAGTCGGTGGCGCGAGCCGCGCCCTCGTCAGAGAGCCCGCCTATGAGCTTCGGGTACTTGCGGAGGTCTTCAAACACGCGACCCGTCAGCACTCGCTCGGGCGAGAACACCAGGTGGAAGTCGGTGCCCTCCGTGAGGCCAGAAACTTCTTCGAGCAGCGGTTTCCAACGCGTGCGCGTCGTGCCGACCGGCAGCGTGGTCTCGTAGGAGACGAGAGTGCCAGGAGTGAGATGTTCGCCGAGCGAGCGGGTCGCGACATCCATCCATCCAAAGTCGGGGTTGGCGTCATTGTCGACGAAGAGTGGAACGACCAGCACTACTGCATCAGCGCCGGGGATCGCGTCGGCATAGTCCGTGGTCGCGCGCAGCTTGCCTGACGGTACTAGTTCGCTCAGGTGCTCTTGCAGGTGGGCTTCACCGGGGAACGGCTCGATGCCCTTGTTGATGAGATCGACAAAGCTCGCGTTGATGTCTACTCCCACGACTTCGTGGCCCTTTGAAGCGAATTGAACGGCCAAAGGGAGGCCAATTTTACCGAGGGCAACTACCGCAATTTTCACGAAACCGAGTCCTTAGAGTTGTGTGACGCAACGCTTACGCGCAGTCAAGTCTAAAGCGCGACGGCTACGGACGTTGGCGGTCGGCCAGCCGCGTATAGCGGCGCCTGTCTGCTGTTCGGCAGGTGCGAAGCGGTACTCTTGGGGCGAGCGTAATTCAGCAAACATACTCCGTGAAAGGTCTCGCATGACCCTCGAGTTCATTCCAGCCTTCGAGCCAGTCGTCGGCACTGAGGTCGTCGTTCCGTCGTCGACCGTTGTGGCGTCGCAGGTGCCATTTGCGCTCGCGCACCTGTCGCTCGGCGAGGAAGACCTTGAGCGCAGCATGGACGCTGGCGCCGAATATGTGACCGCTGGTGCGTAAGAACTTTATGGTGAATGTGATCCGCAACCTCCGGGCACGAGCAGCCCAGGGCCTCACAATGATGAAGCTCGCGCAGCGCGGCGTCGGCAAACCTGGCACGGCCCCCACTGGTGATCAGGGAGAGCGTGTGCTCATCGGGCCCGCGAACAGTGCCGGACAGGGGTATCAGTGGGCGCGTTCGTTTGAGCGGGCCAAACCTGACGTGCGGGCGACGAGCATGCAGCTCATTGCCGATGACGCATTCAAGTTCCCCGTCGATCTCCCAGCCCACGCTGGCTATGCGGCATTCTCGCGCTCGTGGCAGCGCGCCCAGTTCGAAGCGCTCACGCAGTATCGCGCTGTGCTTATTGAATCGAACCGCGGGGTCGCGGGCCGCCTTTATAACTCGGCGGCGGGTCAAGCTCAGGCGCTCACGGCTCGTGGCGTGCAAGTGGGTCTTATCTTCCACGGCTCCGACATCCGCGATCCCGATCGGCATCTGGCCGTCGAACCCGACTCCTACTTCGCATCTAGCCCAGAATTCGCGGAGACGATGCGCGGTGTTACCCGTCGTAGCCAAGAGCTGATTGCCGCGACTGGGGCTCCAGTCTTTGTCTCGACGGTCGATTTACTGAGCGATGTTCCTCACGCGACGTGGTTGCCGACGGTTGTCGACCCGCCCCTGTGGGCGGGGGGCCAGATCCCGCTCAGTCACGGCGGGGTGCCTCAAGTCGTGCACGTGCCCTCTAAGTCATTCATCAAAGGAACTGAACTCATCGAAGAGAGTATGCGCGAGCTGCACGAGCTGGGGCTCATCCGATACCAGAGTGTGAGCGGGGTTCCACACTCAGAGATGCCAGAACTCTATCGATCGGCGGACATCGTTCTCGATCAGTTCCGTGGCGGTCCCTACGGTGTCGCGGCCTGCGAGGCGATGGCCGCCGGGCGCATCGTTGTCTCTCACGTGCCGCACCGCGATCGAGTCGCGGAGCTTACCGGCGAAGAACTTCCTATAATCGAGGCCTCAGCAGCAGCGCTGCGCGAGACGATCCTCCGTATAATCGCAGAGCCCGCCGAGGCGCTCGAGCGCGCGGCGGCCGGACCGGGGTTCGTTACTCGAATCCACAACGGGGACAAGAGCGGCCGTGTGCTCGCGGTGTGGGTCGATGGAGTCGAGGGGGGAGCACGATGAGGAATCTGTGGCGCACACTCAATGAGCTGTTCACAGTGCTGCCGGCGGGTGCCAAACCGTACTATGTCTGGTACTCAATAGCGACTAGTCTGCTCGCAATCCTCGACATCATCGCGCTCACGCTCATCATGCTCGTGGTCACTCCGTTGGTGACCGGCGGCGCAGTCGTTCTTCCGGTGCTCGGAGAGGTGCCTGATTCTGCAACCGTGTGGATCATCGCAGTCATCTGTCTACTCTTCATTCTGAAGGGCGTGTTCGCGGTCGTGCTGCACTGGTACGCGACGCGCCGCTTCGCCCGGTATGAACTTCAGGTCGGCGACGAGCTATTTCAGGGATACACGCGCGCGAGTTGGCTAAAGCGCTCGCAATTGAGTACCGCCGAGGTGACGCGCATCGTCGACAGTTCGATGGCTAATACCAACCTCGGGTTCATCTTGCCGCTTGCCCAGGTACCAGGCAACGCACTCACCTTCGTTGCGGTGCTCGGCGTTCTCGTCTTCGCCCAGCCGTTGACTGCGCTCATCGCCTTCGTATATCTCTCGTTGATCGCGGTATTCATGCTGTTCGTTGTGACTCGTCGATCTCAAGCGGCAGGGCGCGACAACCGCGGTTACGCCTACAAGGTTGCGACTGTCATGACAGAGATGGTCGAAGCGCTCAAAGAGGTCGTGCTCCGCGACAAGCTCGAAGAGGTCGGCAGGGTCGTCTCGAAGAACCGCAAGGTTGCGACCCGCGCGCGGGCAAACATTTCGTTCCTCGGCATCGTCCCGAAGTATGTGTTCGAGTCCGCGCTCATCGGCGGGTTCCTCATCGTGGGGGGCAGTGCCTACCTCGTCGGTGGAGGAGGGGCGAACGGCACGGCGCAGGCTGTGGTCGCGATCTCGTTATTCGCCGCGACGGGCTTCCGTATGATCCCAGCCATGAACCAGGTGCAGGCGAGCTTCACCGCCGCATCCGCGAATGAGGTGTACGCACGTGATGTGATCCGGGAGCTCACGGATCTGCGCGGCGACAGCACGGCGCAGGAACAGCGCGCCGACACCGCCAAGCTTTCGGTGGCACCGCAGAAACTCGCGCTAGAGAACGTGTGTTTTAGATATCCGGGCGCCGATGCCGATGTGCTCAAAAATGTCTCGTTCACTGTGCCATTCGGCTCGAGCCTCGCCATCGTGGGCCCTTCAGGATCAGGCAAATCGACCCTCATCGATATTCTGCTCGGGCTAAGCGTTCCTACAAGCGGATCGATGTGGATTGACGACGAGCAACTGAACACTGTCATGCGACAGTGGCGGCAACGGGTCGGGTACGTTCCGCAGCGCGTCGCGCTCTTCGACGCGTCGATCGCCCAGAACGTGGCCCTTACGTGGGAAGACGACTACGATTCCGACCGGGTTACCGCCGCGCTCGCACGCGCGCACCTCGAGGAGCTCGCCAGCCGCGGTGCAGGAATCGAGGAGCGGATCGGTGAACGCGGCTCGTCGATATCGGGTGGCCAGCAGCAACGGCTCGGCATTGCGCGAGCTCTGTACTCCGATCCATTGGTTATCGTGATGGATGAGGCGACGAGTGCTCTCGACACGGCGACCGAGAACCGCGTGACTGAGTCGATGCGCGAGCTGCAGGGCGAAGTTACCTTCATCACTGTTGCGCACAGGCTCGCGACAATCCGCGAATACGACCGCATCTGCTACCTCGATCAGGGCGAAATCTTGGGCAGTGGCACGTTCGAGGAGGTCGTCGCGCAGGTTCCCGAATTCCGGCTGCAGGCAGAGCTAGCTGGACTACTATGAGCGCACGGCCGACGCTACTCATCCTTTCGTTCACCGAGTTCGTAAACGATGCTCGTGTGAAGAAACAGGCGCTGATGTTCGCCGAGCACTACGACGTCGTCACCTGTGGGTACGGTAAAGCTGTCCGCGAGGACATCGAGCACATCAGGCTTGATCCTGCGGTGTCCACCTTTTCGAAGTACCGTGAAGCTGTATTCGTGCGGTTGCGGATGTATGCGGCGGCGTTCGCGGGCGACGAGCGGTGCAAGAACGCGATAGCGAAACTCCGCGGGCGTCGCTTCGATGCTGTGCTCGCGAATGAACTCGAGACCTTGCCGGTCGCTTACTCGATGGTCGGTCCCTCCAAGGTGCTGCTTGATTTGCACGAGTACTATCCGGGGCTGCACGACGATATACCGGTGTGGGTGAAAGTGCGTCAGCCTTACCAAGAGTGGGTGCTCTCAAACCAGGCCACGCGTGCGGCAGCGGCCACCACAGTCTCCGGGACGATCGCGAAATGCTATCGCGAGCGCTTCGGTATTGATTGTGGCGTCGTGCATAATGCTGCACCGTACCGTGCTGATCTCGCGCCAGCCCCGGTCGGCGATCCGATTCGTCTCGTGCACGCCGGCGTTACCGCGCGGAATCGTCGGCCCGAGGTGATGATGGACGCCGTCGCTCAGTCGTCCACAAATGTCACGCTCGATCTGTATCTCACTCAGCAGGAGACTCCGTTCGGCCGCGAGCTGCAGGCCCGCGCTGCCCAACTCGGCGAACGTGTTACCTTGCACCCGCCGGTGCCGCACGATGAACTCATCGATATATTGCACCGCTATGACGCGGGGCTGCACATACTGCCTCCGACTAACACGAACATCAGGCTCGCGTTGCCGAACAAGTTTTTCGATTCCGTGCAGGCGCGCCTGGGCATGGTTATCGGGCCCACCGTCGATATGGAGCGTCTGCTGCAGGAGTACGATCTCGGCGTAGCAGCCGCAGGCTTCGACGTTGCAGACATCGTTGCGGTGCTCGACAAGCTCGAGCGGGGTGAGGTCGCTCGCTGGAAATCGAACGCTCACGCCGGTGCCAAGGAGCTGAGTTCGGAAGCTCAGCAGGCCGGATGGCTCGACGCGGTGCGGGGCCTCTTGGGGTAGAGCCTGCACCGGACGTCTCAGGTCCGGCAGGCCCGAGGGCTCAGAGGTACCAACAGCGGTAGCGGAACGATCCCCTGATGTGGCCCCAGTTGTAGCCGAAGGTCGAAGCGGCGGTGAGGCGCTTCTCGCTGCCCGGCCGTGACGCAAGGGCGCGCAGCGACGCTACGCCGAGCATGATCGGCGCGAGATAGGAGCTCCGGCGCGGCATACCGGCACCGCGGTGCTTGGCATAAAGCTGTGCTTTGCCCGTGCCATATGAGGTCTGCTGTCGCCGAATATCGGCGGGTGTCGTACGCGCGAAGTACTTGAAGCGTGCGGCTTCAGTAAAATCGATCGAGTATCCTGCCAGCTGCATTCGCCAGAACAGGTCGGTGTCCTCCGCCGCCCCGGAGAACGCCTCGTCAAACCCGCCTACAGTATCGAACGCTTCGCGCGCGAAGCCAGCCTGCCCGCCGCCGAGCGAGATCATTCCTGGCCACGTGGAGTCGGTGAGCGAGGAAATTTCGCGAATGATCGCCCCCGATTCCCTACAGTGCACGATGACGCAGCCAGTGATCTTTGAACCCTTCTTGCCAGAGTGGTAGAAGCCCTCGGCCCACCCCGGCTGTACCTCATCGTCCGCACCGCACAACATGATGAAGTCGCCCGTGCTCGCCCGCACGCCGTCGTTTTGCGCAAAGACCGCGCCCTGAGCGCGGTCCGCCGAGACTTCACGCACCCGGTCGTCTGTGGCGGCGAACTCCGCGATAATCTCCGAGGTTCGGTCGGTCGACATGTTATTTGACACGATAATCTCGTGCAGGAACTCGCGCGGCTGTGAGGTGAGTGCGCGTAGTTGCCGGGGGAGGGTGTCCTCCCCGTTGAAACACGGAACGACCGCGGATAGTGTGAGGTCGGTGCTCATGCGGTTGCTCCATTTGCGACGTCGAGGATCGCGTCCGCGGCGCGTTCCGCGGCCGCCCGCATCGATACGTGTTCGTCGGCCCAGGCGGCAAGTCGTTCGCGAGATGCGGGAGGTGCCGGTGCATCCGCAATCTCACGCATCGCCGCCGCGATGGCCGCGGGATCGTAGGCAACCGGCGCTCCCGCGTGCACCTCGGTGTTGACCCGCGCCAGGAACGCGGCGGTCGGGCCTGGGCCCGCAAAGATCACTGGACATCCGCTCGCCAATGATGAGTATGTTTTCGTCGCGAATGCGAACTCGTATCCGCCGCCTGGCAGTAGCGTCGCGAGCGATGCCGTTGCTGCGCTGAGCTGCGCGTTGAGTTCAGAAGGCGGGACGGGATCGGCGAACTCAACTGCGTCGGCGATGCCAAGCTGATCGGCACGCTCGCGGATCGATTCGAGCTCGCTGCCGTGACCCACAAAACGGAGCGTGAACCCGGGATGCGAGGTGAGAAACTCGGCGAACGCGTCGGCGAGCACGATGGCCCCGTGCCAGGCTGAGTAACTCCCCGCGTAGAGGAATAGGGGCTTCGAGGGTGCGGGGGAGTAATGAAACTGCGAGGTATCTGCGCCGCGGCCCGTTGTCGTTATGGGGGTAGTGACTCCCCAAGCGACGATGCGCTCCTTCACCTCGTCGGAGACGGTGACGATGCGCTGTGCGCCGCTGAGCGCCCGGCGTTCGAGCTCTTCGAGTGTGCGAAGTACGAGAGACGAGCTCGTTGCGTGTCCAGCAGCGAAGGACCAGAGATCAGCGGCGTCGTACACGTAGGGGATGCGGCGCAGCCAGCACGCCAGACGCACCATCACTCCGGTCGTTGGGGGTGGCTCGACGAGCACTGCGGATGGACGTTTAGTGAAGAGGAGTCGGAAGAAAACCGGGATGTCGAAGCTCATGTACTGCAGATAACCGCGCACATAACCTGTGCGATCACGGAGCACCGGGAACGTGCGAATGCGCTCGGCTCGCTCCGGCATCGCGTAGCCGCGCGGCGGGGCGGCGGTGAGTACGGTGACCTCGTGATTGCGTGAACTCAATTCATCGGCGACAGCGCTGAGAAAGAACGACGCCGCCGACGGCTCGGGGAGGTAGATCCGCGACACGACGACTAGATGCAACCGTACTCCTCATGAAAAATACTGTCGGCCGGCGGACCGATTCAGACAATTCTAACCGGTGAGCCTTCCCTGTTCGCGCTAAACTCGCACCGTGACGAGCTCCGCGAAACAGATCCTTTGCATCTCGTTCAGCCCTATCGAACGGGATGCTCGAGTGCTGCGGCAGATTCATCTGCTCTCGCAACTTGGGGAGGTGACTACCGTCGGTTTCGGGGAGACCCCTGTCGGCGCGACGCGGCATGTACAAGTGCCCGACGGGCTTACGACTCTGCCTCAGACCCTGCTGGGAGTAGCGAAGCTCGCCGTCCACGCGCATAAGGCCGCCGAGTGCTCGTCGCCTGCCGCTCAATGGGCGCTCGCGCACGCGGCTCTGCTCGACGCTCCCGAAGGCGGCTGGGACCTCGTCGTTGCGAACGATGCTCGGGTACTCGATCTCGGATTCCGACTCGCGGGCACTGCGCCAGTGTGGGCAGATTTGCACGAGTGGGCGCCCGAGGAACGCACACACATCACTTCGTGGCGGCTGCTCGTTGCGCCGTTCATGGTGCATCTCTGCCAGACCTACCTGCACCGGGCCGCGCTCGTCACCACTGTTTCTCACGGAATCGTCGAACTCTATCGAGAACGTTTCGGAGTGGACGCCAAGCTCATGACGAATGCGGGCCCCTTTATGGAGCTGCCAGTGCAGGCAAGCCGAGACGACCGTATTCGGTGTGTGCACAGCGGTGCAGCGATCGGCGGTCGCGGCCTCGAAACAATGATCCTCGCGTTTTGTAAACTCCCTGAGCGCTTCAGTCTTGATCTGTACCTCGTGTCGGCCGCCGACGGAGGTGCGCACCTCGCGGAACTTCGAGCAATTGCCGAGGGGGTGGATCGCATCCGCTTCCACGATCCGGTGCGCCCCGACGAACTCCCCGCCACGCTCTCGGCCTACGATCTCGGAATCTTTTGGATTCCACCGACCCACACGAATGCGCGGCTCACGCTGCCGAACAAGTTTTTCGATTATGTGCAGGCGCGCATCGGCATGGCGATCGGGCCAAGTGAGGAGATGGTTCGAGAGCTTGAGAATTATGGTCTTGGCATCGTGAGTAAGTCCTTCGATGTGCACGATCTCGTAGCGTCAATGGAATCGCTCACTGTGGAACAAGTGAACCGCTACAAGCACGCGGCTGCAGCGGCGGCCCTGCCGTTGAGCTTCGATGTGCAGACAGCATTCGTACGCAGTGCGTTGGAGGACATGCTCGCGGACTAGCAGGGTAGAGCTTCGCGGTCCTTGGCGTACGCGAGGCGAGCGTGTGCGCGGACGCCAGGGTGGCGGCGCTTAGCGACCGCCGTCAGGATAAACACGCTCCGGTTGCGCGCACGATCAAAGGCTCGATACTGCGTATCGGCTCCGCCAACATAGTGGTCAAAGCCCCCGTGAATCGAGTTTGCGCGACACAGAATGTGCGAAACTAGCTGCATGGCGCAAACGTGGGTTGTTGTTCCGATGTATAACGAAGCAAGCGTCATTGCGTCCGTGATTAAGGAACTGAGAAAATCGCTTCCTCATGTGGTCTGTGTTGACGACTGCTCTACCGACGACTCCGCAGCGCAAGCTCGATCGGCTGGCGCCATCGTGGTGCAGCATCCGATCAATCTTGGTCAGGGCGCGAGTTTGCAGACCGGTTTTGAATTCGTTCGTTTGATTCCGGAGATGACGGAAGTCGTTACCTTCGACGCCGATGGCCAGCATCAGGTTCAGGATGCGCTTGACATGGTGCAACGCCTGCGCGATGAGAAGCTCGACATCGTCATCGGGTCGCGTTTTCTCGACAATCGCACCGACATGAGCGGCCTGAAAAGGTTTGTTCTTCGTCTGGCTACGGGCTACACCAGAATCACGACCGGAATGGCGCTCACCGACGCGCACAACGGACTGAGGGTCATCTCACGCGACATGATCTTCAAGCTTCAGCTGCGACAGAACCGCATGGCGCACGCGTCAGAACTCGTCGATCAAATCAGTCTGCACAAAGCGACGTGGGCCGAGCACCCCACGCACATCGTTTACACCGAGTACTCCAAAAGCAAGGGGCAGTCGGTGCTTAACGCCATCAATATCCTCGTCGAAATTATCTTCAAGTAGGGCATCGTGACCATCATCTTTCAGATCCTTGCGATCATTGCCGTTATCGTCGTCGCGATCGTTATGTTGCGTGGCGGGGGAGCACGCAATCAAGCGATCCAACGGATCTTCATGTTGCTGTTCATCGTGGCGGCAGGATCATCCATCTTCGTTCCTCAAGTGTGGACGTTCGCCGCGCGTCTGCTCGGCGTCGGTCGAGGAACCGACCTGTTGCTCTACATCACCGTGCTGGCTTTCTTGGGCGTCGCGGCAACGACGTACCGCCGTTTTCGTCGTCTCGAAAATGACCTCACAGCGATGGCTCGGCAGGTCGCGTTGGCGCGCGCCGATAACCAGCAGAATTCGTCAGAGGTTCCCGAGCCTCCGGCGGCCGACGGCGACAAGTAGCGCCGCCTAGAGGCCCCGCAGCATTCCGCGGGGCCATCGACCGGCCATCAAACCGGTGGGAGAGAAGCTAGATCGTTGAGAGACGATGCTCGAGGCCATCCGCAACAAACTTCTCAGCTGTGGCGACTACTGCGGCACCCTGTGCCAGCGTCACAATCGCACTCGTGTCCCCTGACAGCACTGCATCGCGGAACGCTTCGTGCTCAGCACGAAGCGGTTCCTTCTTATCGAGAGCAAAACGAGTAACGTCGCCTTCGCTCACTCCGCGGAACTGAGAAATGTCATCCCACTGGTGATGGCGAACGCCATTTTCGAAGTAGGTCAGATCGGCCGTGAGCGTATCGGCGACGAGAGAGCCATGTTCCCCCGTGATTATCGTCGTGCGCTCTTTGAAGGGCGTAAGCCAGTTGACCGTGTGGCTAACAATGGTGCCTTTGCTGAGCGTGCCAACGGCCAGAACCATGTCTTCGTGCTCGCGACCACTGCGGAACGTGGTGCGTGCATTTATCGAGACGTATTCCTGCTGAGTAACCCAGGCGGTCAGATCGATGTCGTGGGTGGCGAGATCTTTGATGACGCCCACGTCAGCAATGCGGCCGGGAAATGGTCCTTGGCGACGAGTCGTCACCTGGTAAATCTCACCGAGCAATCCGTCTTGGATCCGCTGGCGCGCCGACTGGAGTGCAGGGTTGTAGCGCTCAATGTGGCCAACACCGCCGACCAGGCCGGCCTCGTCAAAGAGATCGCGCAATTCGAATGCTGCTTCAGAGGTGGATGCAACAGGTTTCTCGATCAGCGCGTGAATGCCGCGGCTTGCGAGCATCGTGCCGATCTCCAAGTGGTAAATCGTGGGCGCCGCGACGACGCAGTAATCGAAGCCCATGTCGAGGAAAGTGTCGAGATCGCGAACCACGGGCTTGCCTTCGATGTGCGACGGCACGGCATCCGAGGGGTCATAAACACCCTTGAATTCGACGCCCTCAAGCTCATTGAGAACACGGCTGTGGTGGCGCCCCATGACGCCGAGTCCGAGTACACCTGCGCGAAGCGTCATTAGCTGCCTGCCTTTGCTACGTCATTGACGGCATTCACGATCGTTTCGCGTTCCGCTTCGGTAAGGGATGGGTACACGGGCAATGACAAAGCTTGAGTGGCGACTTCGGCCGTCACCGGAAGGTCGAGATCGAGCTTGAACGAGGGCAGCTGGTGGATGGGGGTGGGGTAGTACACCCCGGTGCCTACGCCGCGTTCGGCAAGAGCCGCAGCGAAAGCGTCGCGATCCTGATCGACTACCCGAATCGTGTACTGGTGATAAACGTGTACGGAGCCAGCGGCGACCGGAGGTGTGATGACGCCACTGAGATGCTCGTCGAAAAACGCGGCGTTGGCTTGACGTTGTGCGGTCCAGCCGGCCAGCTTGGTCAGCTGTACGCGGCCAATCGACGCGTGAATGTCTGTCATGCGGGTATTGAATCCCACGACTTCGTTCTCGTAACGACGTTCCATTCCCTGATTGCGAAGCAATCGTGCAACCCGGGCGAGCTCATCGGAAGATGTTGTGATCATGCCACCTTCGCCGGAGGTCATATTCTTCGTCGGGTAGAAGGAGAACGAGCCAGCAATTCCCCATTTACCGACCGGAATGCCGTTGACCGACGCCGCGTGCGCTTGGGCTGCGTCTTCAAAGACCAAGAGATCGTGTGTGGCGGCGATTGCGCTCAGTTCAACCATGAGTGCCGGATGCCCGTAGAGATGCACCGGCATAATCGCTTTCGTTCGCGACGTAATGGCGGCTTCAACCGCGGCGGGATCCATCGAGAAGTAATCCCGCTCGATGTCAACGAACACGGGAGTGGCACCCGCGAGCGCAACGGCGTTGGCGGTTGCCGCAAAGCTGAACGACGGGACGATTACTTCGTCGCCAGCACCGATTCCGGCCGCGACAAACGCCATGTGCAACGCAGACGTACCCGAATTGACTGCAACGCACTGCGCTCCGCCAACGATCGCCGAAAACTCAGTCTCAAAGGCAGAGACTTCCGGACCCTGCGCGAGCATGCCAGAACTCATCACACGGTCAACGGCATCGCGTTCGTCTTGGCCGATTTGGGGCCTAGCTGCGGGGATCACGAATCTTGCACCTCAATCAGAAGGTCGGTAGCGGTTTCTTGATAGCGGGCGCCGGTAACCGGGCACTCCCACAGGCTTGGTGAAATTTCAGTGAGCGGATGCCCGGACGTACCCACCCAGCCGATGCGGCGAGCGGGACTGCCGACCACCAACGCAAACTCTGGAACATCTTTGACGACTACTGAGCCTGCGCCGACGAGCGCCCAACGGCCGATCACGAGTGGTGCGATGCACGTGCTGTTGGCACCAATTGACGCCCCCTCGCGAATATCGACGCCGACCGGTTTCCAATCATGAGCCGATTTGGCAGAACCATCAGCGTTGATTGCGCGAGGAAAATGGTCGTTGGTAAGCACAACGGCCGGCCCGATGAACACGCCGCGACCCAATTTGGCCGGTTCATAGACCAGTGCGTAATTCTGAATTTTGCAATTGTCGCCGACTTCGACTCCGCTGCCCACGTAGGCTCCGCGGCCAATCACGCAGTTCTCGCCAACCGATGCATTTTCTCGGACTTGTGCGTAGTGCCAAACCCGCGCCGTTGCGGCGATGGAAGCGTTGTCAGCGACATCGGCGGTGTCGTGCTGCAGGGGGTTCACTTGGTGCATTCACACTCCAGAGAATTAGTCGTGGGGAACACGCCAATCCTATTCGTTTGCTCTTTCAATGGAGTACCTCTTCGGCGATCGCCACCGCGGGTACTTCGAGCGCAGGGGACGCTCGTGTATGTCCGTAATTATCGAGGCTGAATCGCCACTGTTCGGTGGCTACTTCGGCAATGATGTCGTGACCGAGCTTTCTGAACTGCACACCCTTGGAGTGGCCGTCGCTTTACTCTCGCACGGAGCAGATCTGCGCGGACCAGGCTTGTACGCCTCTCACGTCCCAGCTTCGCCGTTCAAAGACGCTTGAAGCGACGCTTCTTGAGATCTGTGCTGATCGTGAAAAGTTCATCAAGTACGCTGCTCTGGGGCGGGATTCGTGCACTGACTTCACGATCGGCGGGCGTTTCTTAGCTAGCGCATGTGTGGGGCGAAGTGCGGCGCCACGCGCCGTGCCACTCAAAGTGGGTCTTCACATTCTTCCCATTAGACATATCCTGTAACAACGCGTGTTTGCTTGGGGGATTGCAGAATGCACACTTTTTTGACGGCCAGAGCCGGAATTTACCGAGTCGCGGCTATCGCCGCGGCTGTAGCCATGCTGGCGACAGGTGCTGTCGTTTCAGCTCCGGCGACCGCTGCTTATGCCATCAGCGGCAGCGAGTTTGACCCGGGAAACATCATTAGCGACGATGAGTTCTACGACGGTTCCGCGATGACTCAGAGTGAAATTCAGGCATTCTTGAACGCGAATTCTGGTGCGCTCAAGACGCTGCGCCAAGACGTCGAGACTCGTGCGAAAGAAATCTCGCAGACCACCGGAAACTTGATCTGTAACGAGATTAAGGGCGGAGACAACCTCCTAGCTTCGACGATCATTTATCGGGCACAGGTCGCGTGCGGAATCAGCGCGAAAGTCATTTTGGTGACTTTGCAAAAAGAGCAAGGGCTGATCACTAACCCCAACCCCACCTCGTGGAACATCAACAATGCGCTTGGCTATGGTTGCCCCGACGACACCGGTTGCTCCGAGGATGCGCAAGGCTTCGGCTTTCAGGTGTTCACGGGAACCCGTCAATTCAAGGCCTATAAGGCCGCTAACTTCGCCAAGCAACCTGGCACCTTCAGCATCGCCTACTACCCGGGTAACAACACCTGCGGCAGTAAGACAGTAAAGATTTCTAACTACGCCACCGCGGCCCTCTACAACTACACGCCGTACGTACCCAACGCCGCAGCGTTAGCCAATCTTGGCGGTGTCGGCGATGAGTGTTCCTCCTACGGAAACCGCAACTTCTGGTACTACTACTATTCGTGGTTCGGCAATCCCACTGACATCACGCCTGATGTTTCCGTTTCTCGGGTGAGTGGAGACGACCGGTTCGTTGTTTCAGCGGCACTCTCCGCTAAGGCGTACCCCGACTCCGGTATCGACCGCGTCTACGTCGCAACAGGAACGGACTTTCCCGATGCCTTGAGCGCGGCAGCTGCTGCGGCGCTATTCGATGGCCCCCTACTTTTGGTGGCATCGTCCAGTGTTCCGTCGAGTACCAGTGCTGAACTGAAACGACTGAAACCAGCAGAGATAGTTGTTGTCGGAGGCACGGGAGCAGTTTCGAAAACTGTCTACAACAGTCTGGCTGGTTATGCACCAAAGATCTCGCGTATTTCCGGTGATGATCGGTACGAATCCTCGCGGCTGATTGCAGAATCTGCCTTCCCCGCAGGTACGACGACGTCGGCGTATATCGCCACTGGAACGACTTTCGCTGATGCCCTTTCTGCGAGCTCCGCGGCCGCGGCCGACGGTAGCCCCGTGATTCTGGTTCCCGGCAATTCATCCAAGCTAGATTCGGCAACGAAATCGCTGCTGACGAAGCTGGGAATCACGAGCGTGAAGATTGCTGGCGGTACAGCAGCGGTCAGCAGCGGTATCGAATCGAGCCTCAAATCGTTACTGGGCTCATCCAACGTCGAGAGAATCGGCGGAAGCGACCGATTCGTTGTGTCGGCTGCAATCAATAACGCTGCGTTCGACGATGCCCATACGGTTTATCTGGCATCCGGGTACAACTTTCCTGACGCGCTCTCTGGTGCAGCGGTCGCCGGTGCGCAGTCAGTGCCGCTTTACATCGTGCAAACGACCTGTGTCCCGAAGGCAATGCTTCAAGACATCGTGGATCTCGGGGCGACCAAAGTCGTGCTTCTCGGAGGCACCAGTGCGTTGACTAGTAAAGTCGCAAAACTCACCACCTGCTAACTCCTAGACTGGTTTCATGCGCGTTCTCGTTACCGGCGGAGCCGGCTATATCGGTGCCCACACTGTCCGCCTGCTCGTTGATCGCGGAGACGAGGTTGTTGTTCTCGATAACCTCGGGTCGGGACAAGCTGATCGAATCCGCGATGTGCCGTTCGTCAGGATGGATTTGGCGGCAGCGCCTGTGAGTGAGATCGAGGCTGTGCTCCGAGATAACACGATCGATGCAGTCATCCACTTTGCTGCCCACAAGCAAGTGGGGGAATCCGTGGCAAAGCCTGCTCTCTACTACGCCGACAACGTGGGCGCAGTCGCCAAGTTGCTCATGGCGATGGAAAATGCGGGTGTCAACAAGCTCGTGTTCTCGTCGTCTGCTGCGGTGTATGGCAATGCCTCAGGTGCGATTTCAGAGGCTGCCCTAGCGCAGCCCATTAGTCCGTATGGTGCCACCAAGCTGGTCGGTGAGCAGATCATTACAGCCGCGGCCGAGGCTTGGCCATTGAGGGCCGCCAGCCTGCGCTACTTCAATGTCGCAGGAGCCGGCAGCGCCGAGCTCGCAGACACGGTGGCCTTCAACTTAATTCCTATCTGTCTTGATCGGATCGCCGACAATCAGCCGCCCGTAATTTTTGGTGACGACTATGACACTGCAGACGGCACGTGCGTGCGTGATTACGTCCATGTCGTGGACGTTGCTGAAGCGCACCTGGCTGTCTTGGATGCCCTTCCGCACGACCCGGGAAACATCATTTTGAATGTCGGCACCGGAATAGGCACGAGCGTTCGTGAGATCGTCGACGCTCTTATCGAGGTGTCAGGAACGCGCCTATTGGCTGATGTGCAACCTCGTCGTGCGGGTGATCCTGCGGCGATCGTCGGTGATATCAATGCGATCAAAGCGTTCACAGGGTGGAGTGCCCGCTTCGGTGTCGAGGACATCGTGAATTCAGCGTGGGATGCTCGTCAGTCTGCGTCTGCGCGGCGATAGAACCTAAATTCCGGGCGAAACACTCGAGTCGAGTGCACGGCGCCAGCTGAGCTCTCGCGACGCTTTGACGCAGCACACGACGAAAGTGAGCCAGCCGAAGTCGGTCAAGATCGAGCTCTCTGCAAGTGCACCGATAGCTAGTGCCAGTAGCACGAGAGCGGGCCAGGCAAAGACGATGCTGCGCCGACGGGAGGCTAAAAGCCATGAGCGCGTGAAAGCTAAGCCGAGCAGTCCGACAAAAATAAGAAACCCGACGACGCCGAGTTGGAACCATACATCGAGGTACGCGTTGTGTGCGGAGTCGGGTACCCGGGAATCAAAGGATCTGAACGCGAGATACGGTGCGACGGTGGCATCCCACGGACCGATCCAGCCCCAACCTTCGAGCCGATAATTGTCTTCTAGCGTCCATAACTGCCGCCACACGCCCACTCGATAGGCGAGTTCATCGCTCGCATCGAACCACGCCACGATTGTTGTTCGAGAAAGCCAGCTCAGGAGCAGGGTGGCCGCGGTGAATGCCATCAGAAGTATCTGCCAATAGCGTCGGCGCCCGGACGGAACTCGGCGCAGAGCAACAAGCGCGCCGGTGGCAGCGGCAATGATTAGCCCAGCCCCGAGGGCGAGCGGAGACTGCGACAGCAAGAGAACTAGCGCCGCTGTAATGAGTGAACCGATCGCGAGATTGCGTTCGACGGATCGTGTTGAGTATTCGATCGCGAAGGTGATGAACGCGATGAGGGCGATCATGCCGAGATTATTCCGAGTGCCGAAAATACCTTGGATTGGTTCCGCTGTGCCCAGATTTCCTTGGATCAGAAGCGCATCTAACGAGGAATCGAAAATGAGGCCCGTGAGAATCTCAAAAACCAGAGAGACCACGAGAGCTGCCCTCAGCACATCACCAAAAGCCCGCACGATTTGGATTGTGTCGCGCACCAGGGCGATATAGATGCCCATAATGGTGAGCATTAGCAAGTAGAGCGCACTCGCTACGCTCTCCGCACGGTACTGCGACCATGCCACGGAGAGCCAGACCCAGCCCGTGAAAAGGATGAGTGAAATCGGCACCAGGGCACGCCAGCCAATATCCTTCCACTGCGCCCATGCCGACAGCGAGACAAGCACGACGAGGAGCACCAAGGCGGCGAGAAAGCCAGGAGTGCCTAAAACGGTTCGCAGAAAGAATGCCGCTACCGTGGTGCCGATGACGACAGTGCTGAGCGCTGCGGACGTTCGAGGCGACGACAGGATCACCGCGCCGGCATTCGTTGCGGTGTTCAGGGCGGAGCGGGAAATCATTGACGAACTCCTGCCCAGTCGGGGCGTTTCGCCTTCACCGCAATAATGACAAGTAGGTACAAGCCATATTCCCCAAGCAAGCGGCTTTCGGGGATCGATTGCACGGCCAGGGCGATCATGACGAGCACGGGCCAGACCGAGCCGGCGGTGAAGGCCAGTCGTTCACCGGCAGCGCGCTGGGGCCGGTCAGTGGCGAGTGACCACGTGCGAATCAGCGTCGTCAGCACTAGCGCGCCAAAGAAGGCGACGCCCACGAATCCGAGCTGGAGCCAAATATCAAGCCAGGCATCGTGTGCCTGCACCTGCACAACGCCGTTGCGCTGCGCGAGACCGGCGAACGGCTCTGCCCAGGGCATCCAGACGCTGACCCACCCCCAGCCGAAGCCGGGTCGTTGTTGCGCAAGCTCGCTGACGCTCTGCCAAATTTCGGCTCGTCCGGTGAGATCTTCGCTCTTGCTGAGTAACGCAAAAACGGATTCACGGAACATCAGCGCCGCTGCGATGGCAGCGGCGCTGAGTGCGACAAAGGTGATCTGAGCCACGGCGCTCGATCGAGACGTGCGGCGAGTACGGATAATAAGGATCGCGGTTGCCGTAACGATCACGGCGACCAGTGCAAGCGTGACAGTTGCCGACCTCGCCAAGAACAGCGTTAGGCCAGCCAGCGCCAGCCATGTGATCGATGTGAAACGTTTCGTGGTGCCTTGAGCCCATTGGATAGCGAACACAATTAATGCGAGGAGCGCGAGAAAGCCTAAGTGGTTGGCGTTGCCAACGATGCCTTGGATACGGCCGCCATCGAGGGCATCAAAGAGCACGTTACGCGACCAGAGCAACATGATTGGCAGCGGGCCATCCGGGTTCACGGTGAGCTCTGGTTGCGGCGCGAGCGGAGCGACGGGGTGGCGAATGATGGTCGCGACGATTAGCTCAAAAGCGATCGATAAGCCGAGAAGAATGCGGAGTGCTCGTGCCGTAGCATCGAGAACTTCTTGCCACGAGAAGCTGGTTGCTACGGCGAGTGCGCCGATCACTGTCAGCCATGTGTTGAGCAATCCCAGCGCGGTGGCGCCGGGATAAAATGACCAGATAATTGACAGTGTCGCCAGCGCCATGAATGCGATGAGCGGATACGGGAGACCACCGATGCTCCACTGCTGACGGTTGGCAATGAGAATGTACAGCGACACTGCGCCAAGCACCACGGCTAGGGTGACAAAAACACCCCAGCCGAAGGAGTAGCGCCAGGCGTCGCCGCCTAAAATGACTAGTAGCGACGCGCTAAGAAACCACGCCCGCGCCCGGGGGCTTGCTAAAAGTCGCATGACGCAAGATTAGACGAATGCTGCCTTGCCTGTGATGGCGCGACCCACGATGAGCGTGTTCATTTCGCGAGTTCCTTCATAGGAGTAGATCGCTTCAGCATCAGCGAAGTGGCGCATTACTCCGTAGTCGAGAACGATTCCGTTGCCGCCGAGGACTTCGCGGCACCAAGCGACAGTCTCACGCATCCGACTTGCTGTGTATTCCTTGGCAAGGGCTGCATGCTCATCCTTCTGGATGCCCTCATCGAGCATTTCGGAAACTCGAGTAACCATTCCGATGGAGGCAGTGATGTTACCGAGGCTCTTGGCGAGGTGTTCTTGAACGAGTTGGTGGCTGCTGATGGTCTTGCCGAACTGCACGCGCTCGCCGGTGTATTTGACGGCGGCTTCGTACGCTCCGATGGAGTTTCCGACTGCAGCCCACGCCACTTCGGCGCGAGTAAGGCGCAACACTGCTGCGGTGTCGCGGAACGATGTGGAGTTCTGCAGGCGGTTCGACTCCGGAACGATGACATCCTCAAGAACAATGTCTGCGTTCTGCACGATGCGCAGCGCCTGCTTGTTCTCGATGCGGGTGGCTGAGTAGCCGGGGGTGCTCGTCGGAACGATGAAGCCCTTGACCTGGTTGTCGGCTTCGTCGCGTGCCCAGATGATCGTGACGTCGCTGATTGAGCCGCTGCCGATCCACCGCTTTGCACCGTTGATGATCCAGTTGTCACCCTCGCGCTTGGCGACGGTCTGGAGTCCCTGTGCCGTATCGGAGCCGGAGAGCGGCTCAGTGAGGCCGAAGGCGCCGAGCAGTTCACCCGAGGCAAACTTGGGCAGCCATTCGTCGCGCTGTTCTTGCGAGCCAGCCACACCGATCGCTCCCATGACAAGACCGTTCTGCATTCCGACCAGTGTGGCGACGCTGGCGTCTACCCGAGCAAGCTCGAGGGCGACCCAGCCGCGGAAGACCGCCGAGTTGGGGAAGGGCTGGGTTTCAGCCCACGGGAGACCGAAGAGCCCGAGGTCGGCGAGGCCCTTGAAGATCACGTCACGATCGAAGAACTCGGCCTTGGCCCACAGATCATTGGCGATCGGGCGCACCTCTTTATCGAGAAATGCGCGCAGCTTCAGGATGGTGTCTTTTTCCTGATCGGTCAGCGCATTCTCGTAGCCGTAGAAGTCGCTGCTGAGGGTCTCAAATGACATAGTCTTCGCTCCATTGCTTATCGAAATCACTGCGATCCTAAAGCGTGAGTACGCGTCGTTTCTAGACGGTTGGTACTTTGGGCTAACGCTTCGAGAAGAGTGGACTGAATGTTTGTAGGCATCACTAATACGCCTCGCGATTACGCGTGGGGCTCCGCTGGCGAAATCTCTGCGCTTCTGGGCACGGAGCCGACGGGAAAGCCCGAGGCGGAGCTCTGGCTCGGTGCGCACCCGGGGAGCCCCAGCGTTATCCTCGACCCCGCGCAGGCGGGAGGCGCGAGCGATCTGCACGAGTGGATCCAGCGCGACGCCGTGCACGTCGTGGGCGAGGGAGTCGAGCGGCTTCCCTTCCTGCTCAAGGTGCTCGCTGCGGGAGCACCGCTCTCCTTGCAAGCTCATCCCACTCCCGAGCAGGCTGCTGAGGGCTTCGCGCGTGAGAACGCGGCAGGCATTCCGTTGACGGCGCCATTCCGCAACTACAAAGACGCGTCCGCTAAGCCAGAACTTATCGTTGCCGTGAGTGACACATTTGAGGCGCTGTGCGGTTTTCGCTCGATGGCCGACACCCGAGCATCCATCGATCGCCTTGCTGAATTGGATGCCGCCAGTAGCGCCCCGCACCCGGCCTTGTTCACCGAGTGGTTGGCTTTCGCTCGCGCTGACTCCGACTTGCGGGCGATGTTCGAGTGGCTCATTTCTGCCGCGCAGCCAGTGCCGGAGCTCGTGGAGCGGGTTACCGCGCTCGCCGAAGCTGACAAAGCGAGCAACGAATTCGCCCTCGTGCGCACGCTTGCCGGCTACTACGCCGGCGACCCGGGCGTGTTGATTTCGTTGATGTTGAACCATGTGACGCTCGCCAAGGGCGAGGCGCTGTTTTTACCTGCGGGCAACATCCACGCCTATCTGCGGGGGCTGGGCATTGAGCTCATGGCGTCGTCTGACAACGTGCTGCGCGGTGGACTCACGCCGAAGCACGTTGATGTTCCCGAACTATTAAGCGTTCTCGACTTCTCGGCGAGCCCGGTGCCCTATCTGGCCCCCGAGCCCGTCGGGGCAACAGCACGAGTGTTCCGGCCGCCCGTGCGTGACTTCCAGCTTCTTGAAGTGGCCAAGGATGCGACGCTCGAGCTGCACAGTGCGGCAATCCTGTTGTGTACGGCCGGGCAATTCGTTGTCGACGGTAGCGAGAACTCAACGTCGCTCTCGCGCGGGGAAACAGTATTCGTGACGGGCGATGAGAGTGTGCTCACGGTGAGGGGCGCCGGTCAGTTGTTTGTGGCGGCAACGCAATAGTGTTGCTGTCGCTGGAGGCGCGTGGAGGGCTTGCCATTGGTGAGACTGTCTCGGTGCGCATTCAAGCGCTGTTCGTCTAGCGGTTGCGCGTGAAGGATGGCGTGCTCATCGTGGTGATGACGAAGTCGGATGCTGTCCCCACCGAGGTCGAAGCCGAGCGGCCGCCTGCCGCCCCTGCACGACCGTTGAAGTTCCAGTAGCGTTACTTCGGCCGACGTGTTGGCTCGGAACCTAGGCAGAGCTGGCCGCAAGCAAGAGAGATCACTATGAAGCGCGCATTCATTACCGGAATCACCGGCCAAGACGGGTTGTACCTTGCTGAGCTATTGCTCTCGAAGGGCTACAAAGTTTTCGGCCTCATGCGGGGCCAGAACAACCCGAAACGCGAACTGCTTGAGCGAGTGATTCCGGATGTTGAAATTCTCACGGGGGACCTCACCGACCTGTCGAGCCTCATGCGCGCCATGAGCGTTGCACAGCCCGACGAGTTCTACAACCTCGGCGCTATTTCTTTCGTCGCATACTCGTGGGAGAACGCGCACCTCACCAGTGAAGTTACCGGAATGGGCGTGCTCAACGCGCTCGAGGCGGTGCGACTGCACACTGCCGCTACCGGCCAAGAAGTTCGGTTCTACCAGGCATCCAGCTCTGAGATGTTTGGCAAGGTCCAGACTGTTCCGCAAGACGAAGACACCCTGCTCTGGCCGCGCTCGCCGTATGGGGTTGCCAAGGTCTACGGCCACTACATGACCATCAACTATCGCGAGTCCTATGGCATGCACGCTTCGTCTGGCGTGCTGTTCAACCACGAATCCCCGCGCCGCGGCCCGGAGTTTGTGACCCGCAAAGTTACCCGAGCCGTTGCGCGAATCTCGCTAGGGCTCCAAGACACTCTCACCCTCGGCAACATTGATGCTCAGCGTGACTGGGGCTTCGCCGGCGACTACGTGGAAGCAATGTGGCTGATGCTGCAGCAGGATGAGGCAGACGACTACGTCATTTCGACGGGAGAGACGCAGAGCATCCGAGTGCTTCTCGACTTCGCTTTCGCCGCGGTAGGAATTGACGACTGGACCAACTACGTCACCTTGGACGAGCGCTTCATGCGGCCCGCCGAGGTCGACCTGCTGGTGGGCAACTCGGCGAAGGCGAAAGAAAAACTCGGCTGGGAGCCGCGCGTCAAATTCCCCGAGCTCGTCGCGATGATGGTCGAAGCTGACCTTGCCGAACAGAAAACGCTCGCCGGTCTCTCGTGACTCGTGCACTGATCACCGGCGTTACCGGCCAAGACGGCTCGTATCTCGCCGAACTTCTGCTCGCGCAGGGCTACGAGGTGCACGGCGTCACCCGTGAGTCCGGTGAACTCGTGACGCCGGGAGTTGTCGCCCATGAGCTCGATCTGGCGGCAGACAGTGCGATCGGCGAGCTCATCGAAGAACTGCAACCGAACGAGATCTACAACCTGGCAGCGCTGAGCTCCGTGTACCAGTCGTGGCAGAATCCGACCCTCACTGCGCGACTGAACGGCGCGGTCGTGGCAGAAATGCTCGCAGCGGTTAAGAAGATTCACGACCGCGGCGACGCCGACATCCGCTTCGTTCAAGCCTCGAGCGCGGAGATCTTCGGCACGCCAAGCGTCTCTCCGCAGAACGAGAGCACTCCAGTGCGCCCCACAAGCCCCTATGGCGCCGCTAAGGCCTATGCTCACGGACTCGTCGGGGCGTACCGCACTGCCGGCGTTGCGGCCTCTTCTGTGATTTTGTACAACCACGAGTCGCCGCGTCGACCCGAAACGTTTGTGACGCGAAAGATCACTGCGGCTGCTGCACGAATTTCGCGTGGGCTGCAAGACACCCTTGAACTCGGAAATCTGGATGCCCGCCGCGATTGGGGCTGGGCGCCGGATTACGCTGATGCGCTCGTTAGAGCAGCGCAGCATCCGCAGGCCGATGATTTCGTGATTGCGACGGGAGTTTCCCATTCCGTGCGAGATTTCGTGGCCGCTGCATTTGAGCGGGCGGGCGTCGACGACTGGTCTGAGCGCCTGACAGTCTCCGATTCTTTGCTGCGCACGGGGGATGCTGCCCTACAACTGGGGGATGCGAGCAAGGCTCAGCGGATCCTAGGTTGGACTCCACAGGTTGGGTTTGATGAAATTGTGGCGGCGATGGTCGACCACGATCTCGCTTTGCTGAGTTAATTTAAGTCACGGCGCGCCATAACCCTTAACTCGTAGTCGAGGCAATTATGATCTGCGACTTGACTCTCGGGAACTACACCGGTGTAATTATGTAACGCGATTTGATGCAACGCATTAAAAGCGGAGGGGAGAAAGACCAGATGGGCAACAGCGGATACCGCGCGGGAGTTCCCGACGACTGGTTTGTCGACCCTGTACGACTAGGGGTTCCCGGAGTTCGTCAACCTCTCGCCGATGAAGACGGCAATGCGCTCTCTTGGCAGACCGACTCACTCTGCGCACAAACAGACCCCGAAGCGTTCTTCCCTGAAAAGGGCGGGTCAACTCGCGACGCAAAGAAGATTTGTTCCTCGTGTGAAGTTCGCAGCCAATGCCTCGAATACGCTCTCGAAAACGATGAGCGTTTCGGAATCTGGGGCGGTCTCTCTGAGCGCGAGCGTCGCAAGCTTCGTAAGCGCGCGAGCTAGTCAGCCAAGTGGAGCCGTAACCCCGAATTGGGGCGGCTCTCAGACTCGCGGCTCTGCAGCGCGTCGAGTGTAAAACTGCGCGAGCGGCGCATAGTCTCAAACAAATGCAGCCGAGAGTCACCGCAGTACTAGTCGCCCGAAACGGTGCGAAGTACTTGCCACGAACACTTGCCGCGATCGCGGCCCAATCTCGACGACCCGATTCGGTCATCGTGGTTGATGCTGAGTCGAGCGATGAGTCACTGGCTCTCATGGCAGACTCGGCCCCGGCGCAAATCGCGGACGCTCACGCGCACAAGACTTTTGGTGGCGCGATCGGTGCTGCGCTTTACACCGCAGCGCCGCAGGCCACCGAGAACGAATGGTTGTGGCTGCTCGCGCACGACAGCGCTCCGGATCCGAATGCTTTGCGTGCACTGCTCGGCGCCGTCGAAATTGCACCGTCAGTGGCTGTTGCCGGTCCTAAATTGGTGCGGTGGGACGATCCGTCCGTAATCTCCAACTTTGGTGAAACACTGACACCTCTCGGGCGATCGGTCGGACTCGTCAACGACGAACTCGACCAAGCTCAGCACGATGTGCAGACCGACGCCATGGGCGTGGCCGGCGCTGGCATGCTCGTGCGTCGCCAAGTGTGGACGGCGCTCGGCGGCTTTGACCCGAAACTTACCTCGGTGGATGCGGCACTCGACTTCTGTATTCGTGCCCGTTTGGCTGGCCACCGCGTCGTTGCGGTCGCGGATGCTCGGGTCGCAAGCTCTGGCGGACCGGAACTCTTTGGCAAGCGCTCGATCTCGGCGGCGGCTCACAACCGGGTGCAGCGCTTTGCCCAACTGCACCGCCGACTCGTCTATGCGCCCGCTCTCGCAGTGCCGCTTCACTGGCTCACGCTGTTGCCTCTCGCGATCCTGCGGTCGCTCGGCCATCTCGTCGCGAAACGTCCAACGGCAATTGGGGGCGAATTCGCTGCCGCTTTTGCTGCGATCTTCGATGGGGGAGTCGTGGCGGCACGCCGCAATCTCCGCCGCAATAAACAGGTGGGGTTCGCCGCCGTCGACCCATTGCGGATGTCGTGGGCGGAGCTTCGTGAAGTGCGAGCGCATGAACGTCAGGGGGCTGCGCCCGATGCGGCCTTCGAGGTCGAGCGTCCCAAGTTCTTTGGCAACGGCGGCGCTTGGGTAGTGCTCTTGGCTGGCATCCTCGGCATGGTCAGTTTTTCCCGGTTTGTTGATGCTGTTGCGCTCACCGGCGGTGGACTCCTGCCTCTCTCGACGACCGTTTCTGAGCTGTGGGCTCATGTCGGCTACGGCTGGAACGATCTCGCGCAGGAGGTAGTTGCGGCGGATCCATTCGCGGCCGTTCTGGCGCTACTGGGCTCGCTGACCTTCTGGAATCCTTCGTTCAGCATCGTGATGCTGTATTTGTTGGCGTTGCCACTTGCCGCACTGGCGGCGTGGTTGTGCGCGGCTGCCATCTCCGAACGCACGTGGGCACCAACGCTCGCGGCCGTTGCGTGGACGGTTGCTCCGAGCTTCCTCATTGCGCTGGGGGAAGGACAACTGGGCGCGGTTCTTGCCCATATCTTGCTGCCTTGGTTGATCCTCACGGCCTTGCGTGCTGCCCACAATTGGGCGATGGCTGCACTGGCTGCGCTGCTCTTTGCCGTGATCACCGCCTCAGCGCCGAGTTTGATTCCGGCTCTGTTGATTGGACTTGTGGCATGGATCGTGTTGCGTCCCAAGTCGACTCATCGCCTGATCTGGATTGTGATTCCCGCGGCCGCACTGTTTGCGCCGCTCGTCATTCAGCAGTGGGGTCGCGGTGCTCTGCTGGCGATCTTTGCCGACCCTGGCCTACCGGTAGCCCGCGAGGCATCAAGCGGTTGGCAATTGGCGATCGGTAGCGTCGTTCCGGGAACCAACGGGTGGAGCGAACTTCTCTCGACCCTCGGCCTTAATGATCGCTATGGTCCGCTGCTCGTGGCGCTGTTGCTCGCGCCGTTCGCAGCGCTCGCCCTCATGAGTCTCTTCGTGCCCGGCACCCGCCGTGCTGTTCCCTCCCTCGCGCTCGCCCTCTTAGGCTTCGCCACCGCCGTCGCGGCTACTCACTTGACCGTGAGCGCCTCGGGTGAATCCGAAGTAACCGTTTGGGCTGGTGCCGGTCTCAGCCTCTACTGGCTCGGGCTCAGCGGCGCCGTGATCGTCGCGATTGACAGTCTCGGTCGTCATGCTGCGCTTCCCGCCGTTGTCGCCCTCATCGGTATCCTCGGTATCGCAGCGGCACCGCTGTGGTCGCTGGCCTCCGGCGCTGTGCCCGTTACGACAAGCAACGGACGTTTGCTGCCGGCCTTTGTGGCGGCAGAGTCCACTCAGCGCGATGGACTCGGCACTCTGCAGATCACCGTGACCTCCGATTCCACCATTGCTGTCGACTTGCACCGTGGTCGTGGCTCCGGACTTGACGAGCAGTCAACGCTTGCTGCCACGAGCACAGAACTCTCCGACGCAGAACTCATCAACGCGACGCTCGCCGGCAATATCGCCTCCCGCAGCGGCTACGCAATCGCGGATGAGCTCAACGACCTGCAGATCGCCTTCATCGTGCTTACCCCGGCGACCGATTCCGACACCGCCGAGACGCGTCAACGCATCATCGAAGCCCTCGATGGCAACAGCATCCTGAACCCCATTGGTGATACCGCTCAGGGCTACCTCTGGCATTACCCCGAACTTCGCGAAGCCGAGATTCCGGTCGGTGCGAGTAACACCGAGACCAATTGGGGGCAGATTGTGCTCACCGGCCAGGTCGTCGTCTTCGGTCTTACTCTGCTGCTCGCGATTCCGACGACTCGTCGCCGTCGTCTCAAAGCCGCCAAAGCCGAGAGCGCCGTCACCGTGATTGAGGCGAACCAATGATCGACAACGAACTCACCCCAGACGAAGCCGCTGCGCTGCCCGATCAGCCCACCGGCGAAGAGTTCGATGATGACCACGAACTCACCGGCGCCCCGGAGCCGGAATCAAGCACAAAACGCCCGGTGTCAGCCAAAGCTGCTGCCGCCGTCGGCGCGCGAGTTGTCGTCGGAGTACTCGGTATCGCAGTCGCCGCCGCCGCGGTGCTCGGGTCGAGCTTTGTTGATCTTCCGTCGTACACCGCGACACCGCCAAGCGAGCTCGTTGTTCCGGTGCCCACAGCGCAGCAGCTGACGTGCCCCGGGCCGCTCTTGCGGCTCTCTGACGATTCGGGTGCCGAGGCATCCACTGTCTTCACCTTGGGGCAGGCCCTCACTCGTTTCTCGTCGAGCACGGGCAGCGTTGAACAGTCGGGCATTACCGCCTCGGATGCCGAAGCCGGTGAAGCTGTTGCTGAACCGTTGGTGTTGAGTGCTGCTCCCGACTCGCAATCTCCCGACTCTCTCGTGCGGCTGAGTGGCGCGCAATCGCAATACGTGAAGATCGGTGACTATGTGGGCTTCGCGGCTGCTGGCTGCCGTGCGGTCGGCGGCGATAGCTGGCTTGTGGGCGGTTCGACAACCACCGGGCGCACGACGTTGATTTCGCTGATCAATCCCACCGAAGTTGCCTCGACAGTCACCCTCGACATCTTCGACGAGCGTGGGATCGTGTCGGCGGCCGGAACCACCGGAATCGTGGTTCCGCCCAACGGACAGCGCGTCTTGTCGCTTGCCGGGTTTGCCCCGGGCATTTCTTCTCCCGTCGTACACGTGACGAGCACTGGTGGCCAGATCACGGCAGAACTGCAGCAGTCGATCGTGCGCGGGCTCGACGCTGGCGGTGTCGAGATCGTGGGCGCAAGCCAACCGTCTTCTCGCTCGGTAGTGATTCCTGCCATGGTTGTGACCAGCCTTAAGGCCATTCAGGCTTTGCGCGGTACCGCAACCGAAACGGATGACGTGATTGCGGCTATCCGGGTGCTCGTGCCCGGTGAGACACCGGCGAGCATCACCACAACACTGACACCGACGAATCCCGAGCGTGACCCCATTGAGTTCACCCTCGACCTGAGCGCTGGTGTTGTCACCGACATCCCGATTGAAGAACTCGCCACCGGCACCTACACGGTTCAGATCGAATCGGACGAGCCCATCGTTGCCGCTGCCCGCACGACCTCCGCCGTAATCAGCGCGAGCGACAAAGTTTCGGCGACAGACTTTGCCTGGTTCACCTCGAGCCCGGCGCTCAGCGGTGACACACAATTCACGGTGGCTCCCGGGCTGGATGCCACCGTCAACGTGACCAATGCTGGCGAGACCGCAGTTGAGGTGGCTCTCACCGCCGACGCGGGCTTCAGCGAGGAGTACACGATCGAGCCGGGCACGAGCGTCAGCGTGCCGGTATCGAGCGGACGAACGTTTACGCTCACCCAGAGTGGCCCGGTCTATGCGAGTGTCACGCAGGCGGAGAACGGCTTCATTGCGGCGTACTCGATTGACCCGCAGACGCCGGGTTCGTCGCCGCTGACCGTCTTTCCATAGCCGTTAGAAATTGCGGAACCGCTCCGGGGCAAGCTCCCACGGCTCTTTGCCGATGTACTCGGCAACGGCCTGAAAAACACAACTCTCGATAAGCATCCGCTTATGGAGTTCGTCATCGCGGTGCAGCCTCGCCATGCGCTCGATGGGCAAGCGGTAGAGAACGATGCGCTTCTCGTCAGGCAGAGCGGTCCAGCGCACGATCTTGCTGCCCTCGGGGCTGCTGCCGGGCATAAGCCCGAGCTCGAACCGAGCACTGGCGAGTTCCTCCGGCCACATTTCTTTCAAATACTGGGCGGCAGACGCGACCGTGAGCTCGAAGTTTCCGTTGCGACTACTCAGCAGCGGAAGGTGAGGACCAGTGACGGCGGAACGGATGCCGCGACCGTGACGGTCGCGCCAGTTGCCCCGCACAGAGCGCGTAGACGCTCGCTTCGATGATCTAGCCACGTCCTTATTGTACGACCGCCAGTTGCCCAACTGTGGGCGCACAGTCGTAGGCTAGGGCTCACAATGAATCAGCGCCCGTGCAGCAAGGTCGCCTGCAACTCCGAAGCAGTCGCCACCCTCACCTATGTCTATGCCGACTCGATGGCAGTTTTGGGGCCGCTGAGCTACAGCGCAGAACCACACACCTACGATTTGTGCGCCCGCCATGCTGATCGACTATCCGTGCCTCAGGGGTGGCAGGTCGTTCGCCATGTAGTTTTGGGGCATGAGCAAAGCTAACCCCATCGATCTCGCACCATTTATCAAGGCGTACGACGTTCGTGGCCTTGTTGGTTCTCAGCTCACCGACGATGTTGTCGAAGCTCTTGGCGCCGCATTCGCTGATGAAGTGGATGCCGCGGGCCACGAAATCATCGTCGGCCACGACATGCGCGACTCGTCTCCGGGTTTCGCTGCAGCGTTCTCGGCGGGCGCTCGCGCTCGTGGCGCCAACGTCGTTCTCATCGGACTCTGCTCGACGGACGAAACCTATTTTGCGTCCGGTTCGCTCAATGCCCCGGCCGCCATGTTTACCGCTAGCCACAATCCGGCGACGTACAACGGCATCAAGTTCAGTCGCGCGGGAGCCCAGGGAATCAGTTTCGCAACCGGCTTGAAGTCGATTCGTGACCGCGCCCAGCAGTATCTGGCTACGGGAATCGAAGCGGTTTCCGCGGTTGGCGCCCAGCGAGAGCTCGATGTGCTTGGCGACTACGCCAGCTACTTGCGCAAACTTGTAGATCTCAGCGGCATCCGCCCCATTCGTGTCGTTGTAGATGCCGGCAACGGCATGGGCGGCATGACGGTTCCGGCTGTGCTCTCGACGGCGGCCGGTTTGCCGGCACTTCCCATCGAGATCATCCCCATGTATTTCGAACTCGACGGCACCTTCCCCAATCACGAAGCGAACCCGCTAGAACCCGCCAACATCGTTGACCTGCAAAAAGCAGTGCTCGAACACGGTGCGGATGTCGGGCTCGCCTTCGATGGCGACGCCGACCGTTGCTTCGTGGTCGACGAGCGCGGAAATCCCATGAGTCCCAGTGCTGTTGCCGCGGTTGTGGCCCTGCGAGAGATTCAGCGGGTGCGCGCTTTACAGCCCGAGGGCGACATCCGTGTCATCCACAATCTGATCACGTCACGAATTGTGGCCGAGACGATCGAAGCCGCGGGGGCGATCCCGGTGCGCACCCATGTTGGCCATTCGCTCATCAAGGATCAGATGGCGGCAACCGGCGCGATCTTTGGCGGCGAACACTCGGCGCACTATTACTTCCGCGATTTTTGGGGCGCCGATAACGGGATGCTCGCCGCGATGCATTTGCTTGCCGAGTTCGGTTCGCAGCCGGAGCCCCTCTCGGTGCTCTCCGATCGCTATTCGCCCTATGCGGCGAGCGGTGAAATCAATTCGGTGGTGGACGATGTTCCGGCAGCTACCGCTCGCATTCGCGCGGCCTTTGAGGGCGATGCCGAGTTCGATGAGCTTGATGGCCTCACCGTCACTGGCACGACGGCACCGGGCGAACCCTTCTGGTGGTTCAACGTGCGTCCGTCGAACACTGAGCCATTGCTGCGGCTCAACGCCGAAGCCGGCGATCAGGCAACGCTTGAGACCGTTCGCGATCGCGCGCTTGCGTTGATTCGCGCTTAGCCGCGGTCGCTTGGAAAGCCGCGGGGAACACCGGTCAGCGCGGGGGAGAGGGCAGCAAGCCGTGCCTTCTCGCTAGCAAGCGCGACTGTCTCGCGCTCTCGCCGCAGAGCACTGACGGCACCGAGCAGCACTTCTGGCTCCACGGCGGGCAGCGGAGAAACGTAGGCGGAGGCCTCGTGCGCAAGGTTCAGAGCGTGCTGGTGGCGCGTCATCGGCGTATAGCCGGGGGCGGCAACCAGAAAGTGGGAGATGCGCCGGGCCAGAGCATCTGGCATCTTGGCGACATCGGCGGTGCGAGCCCAGTCGGCCAACTGGCCAGGTAGCTGCACCACAGGGTTCGAGAACTTCGACACACGTTCGTATTGGGCGTAGGTGCCCGCAACGAGATCGCCGAGGCGCTGTGCGCGAGTGTTGAGCAACGCCACGATTGCTGCTAAACCACCCGCGGTCATGAAGATTTCGAGCACACCGATCAGGGCGCGGATGAAGGCATGGCGAAAGCCAATCGCGCCGCCATCGTTGCGAACGATGCGGGCTCCGATCGCAAGCTTGCCGAGGGACTTGCCGCGGCTGAGCGTTTCGACGGCGGTAGGGATGACCACGAGGCAGATCACGGTCGCGCTGACGGTAAGAGCCGTGGCGATTGCCTGGTCGAGACCGGCAGCGGTCGCGAAGGCGAATGCGCCGATCAGGAGTCCGATGAGAGCGGCCGCGTAGACAAGAAAATCGATCATGGTGCCGGCCGCTCGCAAGACAAAACTGGTCGAATGCAGCTCCAACGCAACGGCTTCACCCGTGATGAGCTCATCGGGTTCGTCACCATACGCAAATGTGTTCGTCGTTTGTGGGCTCGCCATGACATCATTTAAGCAGATGGATCTCGACTCTTACTCAGCCGCGCACCGCGAAGAATGGGATCGCCTTGCCGATTTGGGCAAGCAACGACGACTTTCCGGCACCGATGTCGACGAATTGATTGATCTTTATCAATCGGGTGCCACGCAATTGTCGGCGATGAAGACGAGTGCGGGTCAGTCGGCGCAGGCGGATCGTCTCTCGCTCACCCTCAGTCGGGCGCGTTTGCGCTTCACCGGGGCCTCGGCAAACCTACTCAGCCAACTCCCGCAGTTCTTTGTTGTTCAGCTGCCGGCGGCGCTCTATCGGGTGCGCTGGATGTCGCTCATCCTCGCCGCCGCAACCTTCTTTGTTGGTTTTCTCTTCGCGTGGTGGGCTATTTCGAACCCGCAGGTTCTCGCTAACTTCGGAACGCCGGCAGAGCGCGAAGCTCTCGCGCAAGATGACTTCGTGGGGTACTACTCCGAATACTCCGGCGGATCATTCACCGGGTTCGTCTGGACCAACAACGCGTGGATTGCCGCACAATCTGTCGCGTTCGGAATCATCGGCCTCTACGTGCCCTACCTGCTGTTCAATACGGCCCAACAGCTGGGGTTCACCGCGGCGATCATGAACGAGTTCGACCGCCTCGACGTGTTCTTTCTCTACATCGCCCCGCACGGCCAGCTTGAGCTCTACGCCATCTTCGTGGCCGGAGCGACCGGAATGATGATCTTCTGGTCGTGGGTCGCCCCCGGGGCCCGTACGCGGGCTCAGTCGCTCGCACACGCTGGCCGCTCGCTCTTCACCATCGTCGTCGGGCTCATCCTTGCCCTGCTCGTGTCCGGAGTGATCGAGGGCTACGTCACTCGCCAAGACTGGCCGTGGCCGATCAAGATCGGCATCGGTACTGTCGCGCTCGCCGGATTCTTGGCGTACCAGTGGATCCTGGGTGGGCGCAGCGCTCGCGCCGGCAACACGGGAGACCTCAGCGAGTTCGACGCTGGGGCTACCCACATCGTCGCCAACTAGGCGTTGGCCCGCAGAACGCAGTAGCGGCACTGCGCTAGGCGCGCTCATGGACTCGAGCGATAGCTTTCGCTTGGCGGGCTGCTACAGCTTTCCGGCGGCCTTGAGCGCGATGTAGTGGTCGGCAAGAGCCAGCGGCAGTTCGCTGGGGCGTCTCGAGACGACGGATGCTCCGAGCTGGTTGATCGCGGCGGCAACTCGCGACTGATCGAGGAGAGCGCGTTCGGCAGCCCCGGCGAGATAGACGGAGTCGCGCGTGGAGCGGTCGAGCGTGGCATCCGCAATGGAGGGATCGGTGACGGAAGCCACCACAACAGTGTGTTTCGCGGTGAGCTGGGGGAGCATGGCGAGCAGACCGAGGCTTCCGCCTGGCGATTCGGCTGTGGTGGCGAGAACGACGAGCGCGCGTTGGGTGGTGGCCTGGCGAACGAGACCGGGAACGGACTCCCAGTCCATCTCGATGAGTTCCGGTTGCACCGGCGCCATGCTGTTGACCATTTTCGAGAGCAGGTCGGGGCCGCTGGCGCCCTGCACCCGTGCGCGAACGCGGCGGTCATAGATTATGAAGTCGACGTGATCGCCGGCACTTGAAGCGAGGGCGGCGAGCAGCAACGCTGATTCGAACGCGGTGTCGATGCGGGGCTCGTCTTCGATTCGTGCGGCTGAGGTGCGACCGCTGTCGACGACGATGACAACGCGGCGATCACGTTCTGGACGCCACGTGCGCACCACGAGTTCAGAGCGACGTGCGGTGGCACGCCAGTCAATGGAGCGCACGTCATCGCCGCGCACGTAGTCGCGCAGGCTGTCAAATTCGGTGCCTTGACCACGAATCATGACGCTCGTTGCGCCGTCAAGCTCCCGCAGGCGAGCGAGCCGAGATGGCAAGTGCTTGCGAGAGTTAAACGGGGGCAACACGGTGAAAGAGCTCGGCACGCTCACCGTGGTTTGACGCGCAATCAGTCGCAGCGGGCCGTACGACCGCACCGTAACGTGCGCGGCTTCGCGGGTTCCTCGCCGTACTGGTGTGAGCACGGTGTTGAGTTCCCGACGTTCGCGCGACGGCACGGTCAGCGGAACCCGGTTGGTATGTGCGCCAGCGGATGGCTGCCAGCCATCGCGCACTACCGCGCGCAGTCGGCGGCGGGTTGGATTTGTGATGCGCAGGGTTGAGCTCGTGGTTTCGCCGAGGCGCACCCGGTCGGGCGCGATGCGTTCGAAACGCAGCGAGCGCACCGACACCGCCAGCAGCAGGTCGATGGCTCCGACGACGATGACGAAGAGCAGCCACAGCGTGAGCACAAAGGGCTCGCCGGTCACGACGATCGGCACAATGCCGAGCGCCAGTAGGGCGACGAACCATCCAGAAAGCGCCATCGTTAGATCGGAACCTGCACTTGCTGCACGATCGATCGCAAAATCACGTCAGATGAAACGCCTTCAAGCTCGGCTTCCGGGCGCAGCTGAATGCGGTGGCGCAGAACCGGCAACACCATGCTCTGAATGTGGTCGGGCGTGATCGCGTCAGCACCGGTGAGCCACGCCCAGGCCTTGGCTGCCGAGATGAGCGCGATCGCACCACGAGGGCTGACCCCGAGCTTCACGGAGGGGCTCTGACGAGTGGCGCGAGCGAGGTCGACGGCGTAGGCAATCACGTCGGGGCTTGCACCGACTTTTGCTACGGCATCCTGCGCGGCGGCGAGCATGGTCGCATCGAGCACGGGGGTCACACCGGCGGCGGCGAGGTCGCGCGGGTTGAAGCCAGCAGCGTGGCGCGTGAGCACTTCGATTTCAGTGTCACGTTCGGGCAGATCGAGCACGAGTTTCAGCAGGAAGCGGTCGAGCTGCGCTTCGGGCAACGTGTAGGTGCCTTCGTATTCGATGGGGTTCATCGTGGCCGCGACCATGAAGGGAACCGGCAGCTTGAGTGACTGGCCATCGACCGAAACTTGGCGTTCTTCCATCGCTTCAAGCAACGATGACTGAGTCTTCGGAGGTGTGCGGTTGATCTCATCCGCGAGCAGAATGTTCGTGAAGACGGGGCCTTCGCGAAACTCGAACTCGCCGGCCTTGGCGTCGTAGACGAGCGAACCGGTGACGTCGCCTGGCATGAGGTCAGGCGTGAACTGCACGCGCTTGGTGTCAAGCTGCAGGGCACGACTGAGGGTGCGCACGAGGAGGGTCTTGGCAACGCCGGGAACACCCTCGAGCAGCACGTGGCCGCCCGTGAGCAGTGCAATGGTGAGGCCGGTAACAGCCGCATCCTGACCAACGACCGCCTTGCCTACTTCGGTGCGGAGTTGAGTGAATGCGTGCCGCAGTTGCTCGTCAGTCATATCTCGATTCTTCTCTATCTCTGGCTCGGTGGGGCTGAGGTTGTTAGGCGGGGCGGATGACAGCGTGAACTCGATCTTCGAGAGCAAGCAATTCATCGGAAAGGGCGATGAGTTCGTAGTCGGAGGCGGGCTCGCGATCGATGAGCAACTGTCTCAACGGCTCAATCGGCTGACCAACAAGAGGTGATACTCGGTTGATGACATCGTTGACGGATGCCGTAGTCGGCATGCCGCACAGTACGGCGAGACGGCGAATTGTTCCGATGCGCAGCGAATCGAGGGTGTGGAGTCTCGCCGTGGAGCGCTCATAGAGCCGCGCCCGCCCCTGCATCGTCTCGCTTGAGCGCACAGTTACTGGCAGTTTTTCAATCACGAGCGGGCCGAATCTGCGCCCACGCCAGAGTGCGCCAGCTAGGAGTGTCAGCATCGTGAGCCAGACACCGGGCAAGACCCACCCGGGGGCGAGTTCAGCGGGCGTCTTGGCGTCACCGGAGTTGGCGAGGTCGAGGAAGCTTGGCGTGTACCAGACGAGCGTTTCGTGCTCGCCGAGGAGCCGCAGAGCGAAGGCTGCGTTGTCGGCTGCCGTGATGGCGCCATTGCTGAGTGCATCAGTGGCGCCAAGAATCCGAAGTTCAGTATCGCCACGGTCGAGCACGATCAGCCCGTAGCCATCGTCGTCGTTTCCGTAGCAGGCCGTGATCTCGGCGCTCGGCTCGATCACGCGGTAATTGCTCGGGCCGGCGGTGATATCGGGGGCCTGTGCGACGAGAGGCGCTGAACAGGATGCCGAAACAGCATCCGCATTTTGGCCGGCGTGGGCGACTTCTGGTGCCACCCGCAGAAGCTCGGTGAGGGTGGGATCGGCGAAGACGACGGTTACCGCGAGTTCGGTTGCCTCGGCTACCTGATCTTCGCTGAGGTATGCCTCAAAGTTGGTGAAGAACAGGGTGCTGTCGTCGGAAGAGCCGAGCGCTGCGCGAGTGTCATCGAGCGTCGTCGTAACCACGACGTCGACGCCCTGATCGCGCAATACTTCGGCGAGCGCCTGCGTTCCTGCTTCATAGGCGCTGGTGGGGTCGAGCGGTGGGCCTTCGACTGCTGTTCCGGCGAGATTGAGACTCGCGATCGCGACGAGAACCACGAGAATCGAGCCGGCAACCCAGTAGAGAGCGCGCTTGGCTGTGGTGCCGATGCGGGGGGTGAGCACCGTCGTTTCTGTTGCGGTTGCTTGTGTGTCGCTCACAGGGTCGCCTCGGCAAGATCAGGTTTGGCCGCGCGCACGCGTGCTTCCAGCGTGCGCAGTTCCTCGTACTGTTCTCGTGTTGCTGGTTTACGCATGTAGCGCACGAGGTCGAAAACGTCGGCACTGTGGCCAAGCTCGCGGGCGAGCTCGGGCAGCGCGCGGCTAGCCCGGCTGGCGAAGCCGTGACCGGTGGTGCCAGGCGTCATGCTCACGAGAGTGCGTTCGGAGAGCCCGCGGGCGATCGAACGGAACATGTCGGCGATCGCTTCAGCAAAGTCTTCGCGCGCAGCAGCCTGCTCTGCTGATACCCGCAATTGGGCTGCTGTGCGGTAGTCGGCCTCGCCGAAGATGCCCTCTTCGTGGCGGCTCTTGCGGTTGAGGCGGGGGAGTCCGTAGACCACGATCGCAGCAATAATGGCGATCGCGACAAGTGCCAGCAGCACGATCAACACGATGGTCGGGATGCCCGTTCCTTCGCCAATGGTGAGGCTCGCGAGCCAGTCGCTAAATGCCTTCGATACCTGATCGAAGAGAGTGGGCCGCGCTGCTTGATAGGGAGCTTTTGACAACTCTTCGATGAGCCAATTCGTGGCCTGCTCCGAGTCGGGATCGACCGGAACCTCGCCAGAAACCGCGCGCGCCCAGCTGGATGACAGCAGGGCGGGCACGGTGACCGTGAGCGTCGTTAGCGTCATGAAGCCGTGTAAGGAGAAGCTTCAGGTGTGCGTCGAGGCGAGCTGTCGAGGGTGAGGTACGGATCGGGGACCGAGAAGTCGCCAGCGTTACGAGCCTCGACGAAGCGAGTGAGTTCCAGATCGAAACCTTCTTTTCGCATCCGCATGTCGATGTACAACAAGGCGGGGGCTGCCGATTGGATGACGATCGTGACGGCGCTGATCACAATTGAAACGACGATCGTCACGATGTAGAGCGCGATGAAAGCGACAATGGCGGCATCTTCGTCGCCGGTTGGATTGAGGAGGCCAACGCCGAGACCGCCGATGAAGCTCAGCGGGGCGGTAACCACGCTCGACACAGTGTTCACGATGACCATGATGAGCAGCAAAATACCGAAGGTGCGCCAGAAGCTTCCCTTGACGAGCGACCATGAGCGACGAATCGCTTGGCCGAGCGGCAAACGCTCGATCATGAGCGCACTCGGCACGAAAGCGAAAAAGGTACCGAGCCAGGCAGCGAGGAAGACGCTTGCGGCGATGCCGAACAGCATCACGAGCACTCCAATGACGATTCCAGCCGTGTCACCCCACGTGAACAACAGCACAGCAATGCCACCGATGAGAGCGATTCCGATAATGGCGGCGGCAGCAACGAGAGCCGACCAGCCAACGAGAGCCCAGATGCGGCCTTTCGCTGCCGCCCACAGCCCGCGCAGGCGTAGTCGTTCGCCGACAGCACCGCGTGCCACCTCGAGCGAGACAATTCCTTGAAGGAGTGCGCCACCGATCAAGGAGAGCACGACGGCGAATAGTGCCGACAAAATTGTTCCCGCCGTGGCGCCAGCTTCGATGGCAGCGGCATCCGCATCGCTCGCGCTGAGCGTGCGTTCGACGCCGGCAAAGGTCACGATGCCCACGAGTACGAGCGAAGCGACCATGACGACGCTCATGATCAGCAGGGCGAATCCAAACGTGGGGCGGGGATTGCGGCGCAGCACCATCAGCGATGCAGAAAGGATGGCGCCGAGTCCCATGGGGGCTAAGGGGATGAGCCCGGGCTTGGGTGGTGGGGTCCACGAGGGTGCTGGGGTGCCGTACTGGGGCGCTCCCGGCGCGCCGTAAGGGGCTTCGCCTGTCGCTCCGGGCGCGTACGCCGCGGACGGAGCAGGGGGTGCAAGCGGCTGGGAACCGTCGACAGGGTTACTGCTATCTGGCGATTGCCACGGACTGTTATCGCTCACGTCTCACCCTCGAATGTTGAACTGCATCTATTCAATCTCACTCATGTTTTCACACTCGACTACTCTTATGCGAAAGCTTCTCACTCTGTTAGCCCGAGAGCTAGAAAGTATCGAGGACACGTGAACCCGCGAATTCTTGTAGTCGATGACGACACTGCCCTGGCAGAAATGATCGGAATCGTTCTACGCACTGAAGGTTATGAACCATTTTTTTGTCAAGACGGCGCCCTAGCGTACGACGCCTTCAAGTCGGCGGCGCCCGATTTGGTGTTGCTTGATCTCATGCTGCCCGGCGTGGATGGCATTGAGATTTGTGCCCGCATCCGGGAAGAGTCTGGCGTGCCCATCATCATGCTCACGGCCAAGAGCGACACGGCTGATGTGGTGAAGGGTCTCGAGAGCGGGGCTGACGACTACGTGGTCAAGCCCTTCAATCCCAAGGAGCTCGTGGCGCGTGTGCGCACTCGCTTGCGTCCGGCCAGTGACGCCGCAACCGGCACTCTGACCGTCGGCGATCTTGAGCTGGATGTGACGGGCCACGAGGTTCGCCGCGGCGCCACCAAAATCAACCTGACGCCACTCGAATTTGAGCTCCTGTTGGCGCTTGCGATGAAGCCCGAGCAGGTCTTCACGCGCGAGATGCTGCTGGAGCAAGTGTGGGGCTACCACTACAAGGCAGACACTCGCCTCGTGAATGTTCACGTGCAGCGGTTGCGCGCCAAGGTTGAAGAAGACCCCGATAACCCGAAGATCGTCATGACGGTTCGCGGGGTTGGCTACCGCGCCGGCGCCAGCGCCTAACTTTCATGCTCGAATTCGACTGGCGCGGCTGGATGCAGCGTATTGCTGCTCTGTGGCGCTCGTCGCTTCAAGTGCGCACCGTGGCAATCACGGTGTTGCTGTCGTCGGTTGTTGTCGCCGTGATCGCGGGCTATATGTCGCTAAGCGTCGGGGCGAACCTTTTTGATGCCAGTCGAGACCAGCTCACGCGAACTTCGGCGAACGCAACGCTTGCCGGCCAGCAAGTGTTTGATGCCGCTGATGAAGATCTTGGTCTTGAAGACCTCGACGACATGATGCGGGAGCTTGCTGGCGTGATTGAGAGCGTCGCCTCGAGCACGGGTGGCACGAGCTACGCGATCTTGCGCACGCCGGATCAGGATGGTCCGCGGGTTCCGGCTGACGTACAGACTCAGGGATTGGAGTCAGAGTCGCTCATCTCACAAGAGCTGCGCGACGTCGTGGCGGAGTCCACCGAACAGCGAACCTACTGGCAGTCTGTGGCGCTCGAGCAGCCCGAAGACGGGGCTGTGCATCCGGGCCTTGTCGTGGGGTCAACCCTCGATATCCGGGGCACGCAATATGAGCTCTATCTTGTGTACGACATCCAAGACACTCAAGACACTCTTGTGGTTGTGCAGCAGACGCTCGGTCTTGGCGGCTTTGCCCTGCTTGCGCTCATCGGCATCGTCACCTTCGTCGTGGTGCGGCTCGTCGTTGGCCCCGTAAAATTGGCTGCTGAAACGAGCCAACGCCTTGCCGCTGGAGAGCTTGAAGTGCGCATACCGGTTCAGGGCAACGACGTCATTGCGACGTTGGCGCGCTCATTCAACGGAATGGCCACGAGCATGCAGCAACAGATCACGCGGCTGGCTGCGCTCTCGCAAGTGCAACAACGCTTCGTGTCGGATGTCTCGCACGAACTGCGTACGCCACTCACGACTATCCGGCTCGCCGGCGATGTTCTCTACGATCAACGTGAGTCATTCCCGCCCGCGACGGCCCGCACTGCTGAGCTCCTCCACACTCAAGTGGAACGATTCGAGCTGTTGCTCGCTGACCTGCTCGAAATGAGTCGCTACGACGCAGGTGCCGTCGATATGGAAACCGAGCCAACAAACCTCGTGCGCCTTGTCGAAGACGCCATCGCGAGCCTCACGTCACTTGCGGCAAGCAAGGGATCCGAACTGCGACTTGTGGCACCCGGTGGCTACTTTGAAGCGGATGTCGACCCGCGTCGCATCCGCCGCATCCTTCAGAATTTGCTCAGCAACGCCATCGACCACGGCGACGGACTGCCGATTGTGGTGTGGGTTGATAGCGATCAAGACGCGGTCGCTATTGCCGTGCGCGACTATGGCGTCGGCATGAGCCAAGTTGCTCTCGAACGAGTGTTTGACCGTTTTTGGCGTGCAGACCCTTCACGCCAGCGCACCACCGGAGGCACCGGGCTTGGCCTTGCAATTGCCCTTGAAGACGCTGCACTCCACGGCGGTTGGCTTGAAGTGTGGTCGGATGGAGACAACGGCTCGTGCTTCCGCCTCACCATCCCGCGCGCCCGCGGCGCTGAGTTGCGTTCCTCGCCGCTCGAATTACCGCCGAATGATGACGTACCGAGTCTGGAGGGCCCGAATGACTAAGTTCTCTCTGACTTATCTCGCCCTTCTGGCTGCCGTCTCGGTAGCGCTCACCGGTTGTGTGGGTGTTCCGCTTTCGAGCGACGTTCAATCGGGGCCGCTCATCGATGAACAAGACGACACCCAGTACGAAATTGTGGCCTCAGGCCCGGTTGCGGGGTCGACTCAAGAGCAAATCCTCACCGACTTCATGAACGCAGTGCGATCACCATCGAGCGACTATTCGGTTGCCCGCGAGTTCCTCACGAGTTCGATGAGCGAAACCTGGAATCCCGCAGCAAGCGCAACGGTCCTTGAGCGCGACAAGTTGCCGACCATTGCTGAGGCGGGTGACGAGACTACGCTCACCTACTCCTTCTCGGCGCAAGCGGTGATCGATGAGCGTGGGGTGTACTCCGAGCTGAGTACGCCGGTATCGCAAACGCTCGCTTTCGAGCTCGAGCAGGTGGCTGGCGAGTGGCGTATTTCTGTAGCGCCACCCGGCATCGTGCTCTCCGATCGCGGCTTCGAGGTGAGTTTCGAAGAACAGGTCCTGTACTACTTCGACCCCAGCTTCGCCTTTCTGATTCCGGATGTTCGTTGGTTCGCTGTGCGGGAGTCCACCCAATCCCGTGCCATTCAGGCGCTGTTGGCTGCGGACTCCGCATGGGTGCAACAGGGGGTGCTGCTCACCGCTTTCCCGGCATCCACCACACTGGGTGCCACCAGCAGCCTTACCTCGGGGCGAGCTGTCGTTGACCTGAGTTCGGAGGCGCTCGCCGCAGACACTGTTGCTCGCGAACGGATGCAACAACAGCTTTCTGCCACCCTGCATACGCCCATTGTCGTATTGACAGTGGATGGGCGAGATTTTCAGAGCAGCAGTTCGGGGCAGAGCGCTGCGGTCATTGAGCCGGGGTCGGCTGGGCCGCTCGTTGTCGGAACCGGCAGCGAATTTGGATTCAGCACGAGCGACGGACTCAGCGAACTCAACGAACTGAGCTCGGTTGTTGTCGAGGCCGGTGCAACAAGCGCGGCGCTCTCGGCCGACAGGCTGTCTGTCGCTTACCGGGCTTCCGATGGCGGCGCCTACTTTGCGACGGTCGGTGTCGCTCCACGGTTGATCGATGAGCGCTCTGGCCTTGTTGCGCCTTCGCTCGACCCGTTCCGGTTCGTCTGGTCGGCGCAAGAAGCGCGAGCGACGTCGCTGTCAACATTCGAGGTCGACGGCACAGAGCATCCGTTGCAAACGATGCTGCCGGCAGATTCAACGATTGTGTCGCTGGATGTCTCACGCGACGGTGCCCGTTTGCTCGTGTATCTCTCCACGCCGACTGGGCCTCAACTGCTGGTGTACGGGATCGTCCGTCAGCAGGGCAATGTTCCGGTGCAACTCGTGAACCCGGTCTCGTTGCCGGTTCGGGCGGGTGATGCCATTGACGCCGCCTGGGTCGGCTCGAGCACGGTCGCGACGCTCTCCGGCAGCGCTGACTCAACCGAGGTGACGGCCTACGAGATTGGCGGTCCGTCTAGTGAGCTTGGCGACGTCGACGGGGCAACGCAGCTTGTCAGCACAGGAACAAACAGCGATGGACTCCGCGTGCTTGCCGATGGAGAAGTGTGGCGCCCCCAGGGCAGCCAAGCCTGGGTGCTCGCGGGGCTCGACGCCTCCTTCATGGCGTCGCAGCAATAGCAGCTCTCCACGGATCATCCGGGAGCGTGGTAACGGGGCGATGCCTCCCGGCACGCTCTCTTTATGACGCCTTACGAGCAGCCTCCTGAACAGCCGCACGATGGTCGCGAGAACACTGGTTGGGGTGCGCTCGTGCGCGACGCCCTGCGGGATGCTCTCGCGCTCATCCTTCCTGTGGAATGTGCCGGATGCCAGCGGCACGACCGAGCGCTCTGTGGCGAATGTGCGCGCAGCCTTGTTGCGCACACGAGCATCCACTCGACGCCACAGCACCTGCGCGTGTACGCCGCGCTGAGGTACGAGGATCGGGTTCGCCGGGTTCTGCTCGCCTTCAAGAACCATCACCGCACCGACATCGCCCGGCCGCTCTCCGGTGCCCTCCTCGCGGCGCTTAGGCGTGCGCTCAGCGAGTCGGCGACCGTCGGGGGACTATCAGGTCCGATCGAGATCGTTGCGGTCCCCAGCAGCACGAAGGCCTTCCGTACGCGCGGCTATCACCCTGTCCAGCTCGTACTGAAAGCTGCCGGGATCCGCCACGCCCGGGCGCTTCGCGTCGCTCAGAAAACTCGCAGCCAGAAATTGTTGAGCGCTGAGGAGCGTGCAGCGAACGTCAAGGGCGCGTTCATCGCGGTGCGTTCACTTGCCGGTACCCGCGTAATCATTGTGGATGACGTGCTCACCACAGGAGCGACACTCGATGAAGCAGCGCGGGCAATTTCTGCTGCGGGCGGAACGGTCATCGCGGCCGCAACCATCGGGTTCACTCCAAGAACGCTGACGGTTCGTGACATTGCCAGCGGTGAGGGCTACGGTATGGAAAAGGGCGCGAAATAGAAGCTGCCTCACGGGGCAGCCGCGCATTATGGCTAGGAGGTCGCCGTGGAAATCACCGTCAACGGACGAAATGTAGGAGTCACGGATCGTTTCCGTGAGTACGCGATCGAAAAGTCTGAGAAGGTTTCTCACTTGGCCGAGAAGGCAATCGCCTTCGAGATCAAGGTAACCCGACACCACGAAACTAAAGGTTCCAGTGGAGACGACCGCGTTGAGTTGACGTTGATTGGACCAGGTCCGCTTGTGCGAGCGGAAGCTGCTGGTTCAGACAAGTATGTTGCTTTCGATTTGGCTATGGCCAAGCTCGTCGAGCGAATCCGCCAGTCGAAGGATCGCAAAAAAGTTCACCGCGGAAACCACCGCCCCACTTCTCTTCGTGAAGCGAGTGCTGGCGGTTTTGCGGTTGTTGATATCACCCCCGCAAGTCCCGACGTGATCGAAAAGGTCGCGACCGGCGCAATTCCTATTCAGGGGGAAGAGGCGGAACCAGGGGACGAGGACTACTCGCCAGTAGTCATTCGCCGCAAGGTGTTCCCGTCCAGCCACATGACGGTTGAGGAAGCTCTCGATCACATGGAATTGGTCGGCCACGACTTCTTCCTGTTCGTCGATAGCCAGACCGATCGTCCGAGTGTGGTCTACCGCCGCAAGGGCTGGGATTACGGCGTTATTGCTCTCGAAGAAGAGGCAGATGACGTTGTCCCAAGCGGCCGCTCGCGCAAGCGCAAGGTCGCTAACGGCTAAGTACACCAAGTTTTTGGCTTGGAGTTGATACGATTACGAACCGGTAACGCGGCTGTGCGCTGATTGCACGCACCGCGTTACCGTGACGTAAGCGTCTAAAAGACTGCGCTTCGTCGAGCAGTGCCAGCGTCGGACCCGTCCGACAAGAATGGGAGTATTCGGTGGCGAATGTTTTAGAACGCGCTCTTCGCGTAGGTGAGGGTCGACTTCTTCGACGCTTGAAAGGCTACGCGGCGGCCGTTAACCATCTCGAGGATGACTTCAACACCCTCACTGATGACGAGTTGAAGAACGAGACTGTTGAACTGCGTGAACGCTATGCCGGTGGAGAGTCGCTCGACGACCTGCTTCCTGAGGCTTTCGCTGCGGTCCGTGAGGCGGCAAAGCGCACCCTGGGCATGCGTCACTTCGACGTTCAGCTCATGGGCGGTGCAGCACTGCACTTGGGCAACATCGCTGAGATGAAGACCGGTGAGGGCAAGACCCTCGTGGCTACGCTCGCTGCCTACCTCAACGCCATCGCGGCGCAGGGGGTGCACGTCATCACGGTCAACGACTACTTGGCCAGCTACCAATCTGAACTTATGGGTCGCGTTTTCCGCGCCCTGGGCATGACAACCGGATGTATCGTCTCCGGTCAAGCGCCTCCTGAGCGTCGCGAACAGTACGCGGCTGACATCACGTATGGAACCAACAACGAGTTTGGCTTCGACTACCTGCGCGACAACATGGCCTGGCAGGCGAGCGACATGGTTCAGCGCGGACACTATTTCGCTGTCGTTGACGAGGTCGACTCGATTCTCATCGACGAGGCGCGTACCCCGCTCATCATCTCGGGTCCGTCGTCGGGGGAGGCAAACCGGTGGTTCACCGAGTTTGCGAACCTCTCGAAGAAACTCGTTCCTGAGGTCGACTTCGAGGTCGACGAGAAGAAGCGCACCGTTGGTGTGCTTGAGCCCGGTATCGAAAAGGTTGAGGACTACCTCGGCATCGACAACCTGTACGAATCGGCTAACACCCCGCTGATTTCGTTCCTGAACAACTCGATCAAGGCTCGTGCGCTGTTCAAGAAAGACAAGGACTACGTCGTGATGAACGGCGAAGTGCTGATTGTTGATGAGCACACCGGCCGTATTCTTCAGGGTCGTCGCTACAACGAAGGTATTCACCAGGCGATTGAGGCCAAAGAGGGTGTCGCGGTTAAAGCCGAGAACCAGACTCTCGCGACCGTCACTCTGCAGAATTACTTCCGTCTCTACAACAAGCTGTCGGGAATGACCGGTACTGCCGAGACTGAGGCAGCCGAGTTCATGTCGACGTACAAGCTTGGCGTGGTGGCTATCCCCACCAACCGACCGATGCAGCGCATCGACCAGTCCGACCTGATCTACAAGAACGAGCAGTCAAAGTTTGAGCAGGTAGTTGCTGACATCGCTAAGCGCCACGAACTCGGCCAGCCGGTTCTCGTGGGTACAACGAGCGTTGAAAAGAGCGAACTGCTCTCGCGCATGCTTGCTAAGAAGGGCGTCAAGCACGAAGTGCTGAACGCCAAGAACCACGCTCGTGAAGCAGCAATTGTTGCTCAGGCGGGTCGCCTCGGTTCTGTCACCGTTGCTACCAACATGGCTGGTCGAGGAACCGACGTCATGCTCGGAGGAAACGCTGAGTTCTTGGCCGTTGCCGAGATGAATGCTCGCGGTCTTAACCCGTCGGAAACTCCGGACGAGTACGAAGCTGCATGGGACGACGTCTTCGCTGAAGTGAAGGCTGGAGTGGAGAAGGAAGCCAAGAAGGTCATCGATGTCGGTGGGCTTTACGTGCTGGGAACCGAGCGCCACGAATCTCGTCGTATCGACAACCAGCTCCGTGGTCGTTCCGGACGTCAGGGTGACCCGGGCGAGAGCCGCTTCTACTTGTCGCTGCAAGACGACCTCATGCGTTTGTTCAACAGCGGTGCCGCTGAGGCGCTCATGGGGCGTTCGTCGGTTCCCGATGATCTCGCTATCGAGTCCAAGGTCGTCAGCCGCGCCATTCGCAGTGCGCAGTCGCAGGTTGAATCCCGTAACGCTGAGATTCGCAAGAACGTTCTCAAGTACGACGATGTTCTCAACCGTCAGCGTGAAGCAATTTACAGTGACCGCCGCCACATCCTTGAGGGAGACGACCTAAAGGATCGCGTTCAGCGTTTCTTGAAAGACGTCGTAACCGAGGTTGTTGACGTTCACACCGCTGAGGGTCACTCCGAGGAGTGGGACTTCGAGGGACTGTGGGCCGAGCTCAAGACGATGTACCCCGTCGGTATCACTGTCGACGAGGTGCTCACCGAGGGCAGTGCGCGCGGCAAGCTGACGAGCGCGTTCGTGTCCAAGGAAGTTCACTCGGATGCGGTGATCGCTTACGAGCGCCGCGAACAGCAACTGGGCGAGACCGCCATGCGTGAGCTCGAGCGTCGTGTTGTGCTGAGTGTTATCGATCGCCGCTGGCGCGACCACCTCTACGAGATGGATTACCTGAAAGACGGTATTGGTCTGCGGGCTATGGCCCAGCGTGATCCGCTCGTCGAGTACCAGCGTGAAGGATTCGCTCTCTTCCAAAGCATGATGGGCCAGATCCGCGAAGAAACGGTTGGCTTCCTCTTCAACCTTGATGTCGAAGTCAATGGCGGCGGAGAAGCAACGACTGTTCAGGCGCGCGGGTTGGATGCACCGGCAGCACCGGCAACTCAACTCAGCTATTCGGCGCCAAGCGCTGATGCGTCGGGTGAGGTTGAGGTTCGCAACGATCGCGGCCAGGTTGAGCGTGCGGCAACGGCTCAGGCGCAGCAGCGTCAGCCGAAGGTTGCTCCTCAGCAGGAGGCTCAGCCCCAGGGCAACGATCGTGGCGCGTTCGGTCAGCGATCCGAGGGCGCTGCTCCCGAAGCGCCGTTGAACCGCTCGCAGCGTCGTGCGCAGGAGAAGCGCAAGAAGTAGCACGAACTCAGGCGGGCAATTGAATGCCGGCTCTTAACAAACGAACGCCCCACTCATGTTGAGTGGGGCGTTCGTTTGTGTGCGCTGTAGGGGTGTGAAACTACAGCACGTTGATAGCGGTCGCTCGCCAACGCTTGTCGAGGCCTTCAAGGCGCACCGCGACAGCGCGGGTGCGGGCACGACCACGGACGATGACCACAGCTTCGATCGCGCCATCGCGAGGTTCGCAGAGTCGAATTGAGCCGATGCTGAAGCTGGGCCGAGTAACGGGCTGGCCTTTGGCGCGGCGGGCGCGAGCCGAAAGCACGGTGCGCTTGAGGAGGTGACGGTAAACGTCATCAGTGACCCAGCGAGCGATTTGCTCCAGGTCGCGCGCGCCGGCGAGAACCTCGATCACACAACGAGTGAGGTTCTCAACGAGGGGAGCGGGGTCAGGTAGCTCGGCGCTTGGGGTCGGCTGGTGCCCAAAAAATTCGTCGGGAACGAAGCGGGGCCGGATGACCTTCGACGGAAGGGTTCCAGTGCGCTGGCGCGCCTGTGGGGGTATTTCCACACTCGGTAAGGAGGCGGGAAGTGGCTCGGTACTCATGATCTCCCGGGTAAAAGGTCAAGACGGCGATGTTTACCCCCATAAGGGGGTAGACCACACTTAATCAGGAAGTAGACCAGTTGTCTATGACCAATTTTCAATTGTGGATAACATTTCGGAGCCCGAGGCCACCGTGAGTACCGTCAACCCATGCGCTGGGACAACCTCTTTGACGACCTCGAGAGCCAGCTCGAGCGCGAATTAACCGCCGATGATCTCGAGATTGACGCGGAAGAGGAACGGCTGCGACTGGGGCGGCTCAGCATCCGCGACCGCATTATGGCGCTCCACTCTCGCAGCAGTGCAGAGTCGCCGCTAACCCTTTCGGTGCTGTTGATCACGGGCACCCGCGTCGTGGTGCGCCCCGTTATCATCGGCCGCGATTGGATGTCAGCTGACCTCGTTGACGAAAGCGGCCGCCCAGGCCAGTGCATCGTTCCGTTCGCGGCGCTGGCGGGCATCTCGATGGGGGCGGCTCACATCACGCCAAGCCTCGCGACTACGCCTTCCAACGGGCATCCGAGTCTCTCGCAGCGGTTGAGCCTCAGCTACGTGCTTCGCGATTTGTGTCGGCGGCGCCGCGCTGTATCGTTGGTGTTGGTCGCGGGTGAGGTGCACGGCACGATTGACCGCGTCGGCCGTGACCACGTGGATGTCGCGGTGCACGAGCGTGGAGCAGTGCGCCGGGAGGCTGCAGTCTCGGAGTACCGCTTGGTGCCGTTTACGAGCGTGGTGCTCGTTCGACCGTAGCGTGTGGTCTGTCACGGCGATCAGCGCCGAGATTATTAGCGCGCGCGCTGCTCACCGAAGTTGACCTCGGTGACCGTGGCGATGTCTGACTGGTTCCAGAGACTCATACGACGAGTTTCTTCATAGAGAGCTTCGATGTATGACTCAAGAACTGAGTTCTCGATGCGCCATTGACCTTTGCTGCCCACTTTGATTGCGGGCAGTTCGCCGGAACGCACGAGTTCAAGAACTTCGTGCGGAGACACGCTGAGCACTTCGGCAGTGTCAGCCAGCGTGAGAAATCTCCCGAGGCCCTCTGCTGGGTTGATCGCGTTCATGCATCGATTATGCGGGCATAAAGCTGTGAATAGGGTTGGTGTGGATAACTATCGCGCCACTTCAGGGCCGTAACGAACCATGGTGCCATGATCAACACCCGACGTGGGGAGTGTGCGCTATGAGCCGCCGCTCCGGCAGAACTCAGTCCCAAGCGCGTGCGCGAGCGTTCGCTCTCGACCCGCGATTAGCTATCGGTGTTGTGCTCGTTGTGGCCTCGGTGGTGGGCGTCGTTGCGATTGTTGCGGCGTCAGACGATTCCACCGAGGTGTATGCCGCAGCATCGTCGCTGACGCCGGGTGATCGAGTCATGAGCTCCGATCTGGTGATCCGCAGCGTCAAGCTCAACGAGGCGACGGACCAGTACATCGCTCGGGGGGAGTTGCCAGCGGAAGGGTTTATTGCGACCAGGCCCATTGAGGCAGGGGAATTGGTTCCGTCATCCTCTCTGGGGAGCCATGATGGCCTCTCATTGACCTCTGTCGTGGTGTCTCCTCAGGGCGGGCTGGCTGCGACCGTGAAGACGGGAGCGTCGGTGGATGTTTGGGCAAGCGCTGAGGCAGAGGACGGCGGCTATGGCGCGCCAGGAGTGATCATCTCGGGGGCAGTCGTGGTCCGTTTGGTCGAGGATGATTCGCTTGTGTCCTCGGCGCAGGGTAGTGCGATTGAGTTGCTGGTGCCGCGCTCGCGTGTTGCTCGTTTACTCGAGGCGATGGCTAACGGCGATGTGCTGTCGGTCATCCCGGCGAATCTTCCTGCGGAGGGCTGAGATGACAGCGTTTGCTCTCGCGATGCCTGTGAATCTTGAAGATCAATTCGCTTTTGATGCTGGGCATCACGGCCACGAGATTGTGTTGCGGGCGGTGAGCGCCCCGGAGCTCGCATCGCGAGTGGCCGGAGCTCAGGCCGATATTGCGCTTGTCGCGGCGGAAGCTCGATATCTCACGGATCGGCTCATTGCTTCCTGCGATCAGGCTGGCGTGCGGCTCGTCGCGATCGCCAGTAGCGAGCGTGAACAGCGCTACGCGAGCGATTTAGGGCTGTACGACATTGTGGAGGCGGCCGAGGGGTGGGCGGGCCTCGATGCTCTTCTTTCGCGATCCCAGTGGAGCTCAGAAACTCCGGCTCCTGAGCGCAGTGCGCTCGGGCAAGTCGTCGCGGTGTGGGGTCCGGGCGGTGCCCCTGGCCGAACATCCATTGCCATTTCCGTTGCCGCCGAACTTGCTGCGCTCGGCTACAGCGTGGCGCTCGCCGATGTGGACACTCATGGGGCTTCGGTGGCACCTGCGCTTGGCATGCTCGATGAGGCTCCCGGATTTGCGGCGGCGTGCCGCTTGGCGGGCACTGAAACGCTTACTACCGAAGAACTGGGGCGCATCGGGCAGCGCTATGAGTCGCCTCTGGGCGGCTTTTGGGTGCTCACGGGCATCGGGCGCCCTAGTCGCTGGCCCGAACTCTCCTCGGAGCGCGTAGGTGCGACTATCGCTCAGTGTCGTCAGTGGGTCGACTACACCGTGCTCGACACGAGTTCGAGCTTAGAAAACGACGAAGAGATCACGAGTGACCTTTTCGCCCCACGGCGCAACGCGGCCGCGGTCACGGCGGTACGAGCCGCGGATCATGTCATTGCGGTTGGCTCTGCAGATCCGGTTGGATTGTCGCGGTTCTTGCGCGCCCATGTCGATCTGCTCGAGACAGTGACGACCCGCAGCGTGAGCGTTGTCATGAACAAGATCCGAGTGAGTGCCAGCGGCATGAACCCGCACGGCCAAATCACCCAAACACTTTCGCGATTCGGCGGTATTGAGCATCCGATTCTGGTGCCTCACGACCTCTCAGGATTCGATGGCGCCGTGCTCAGCGGCAAGACCCTTGTGGATGCTGCACCGCGATCGCCAGCGCGCGCTGCGATCCGCGATCTCGTGACGTCGAGACTCGTGCCCGACGAGATTGAGCCAGCTGCTCAGCGGTCAATGTTCAGGAGGATGCTGGCACGCGGGTAACCTGTAGAGGTGTCGACTCTCAGTGATCTAGTCCAAGAGCAGGGCCATTCGAGCGAAGCGGATATCGAATGGCTGCACATGCTTGTCGGCGACTGGCAGCTTCTCGCCGATCTAGCGTTCGCGGATATCGTGCTGTGGGTTCCCAGCGATGATGGTCAGTTCGTCGCCGTCGCTCACGCTCGCCCCAGCAGCTCGGCGACATTGTTCTACCGCGACTTCGTTGGACAGAAGATCAAACCGGAGTGGCACGCGCAGGTCACCGAGGCCTTCGAGACTGCTCGCATCGTCGATACAGCTGCCCCCGCGTGGTACGAAGAAACTCCGACCCGCGTGCGCGCTGTGCCCGTGATGCGTCGGCTCACGGCCACGGGCAACGAGACAACAGCAACGCCGATTGCCGTAATTACCCGGCACACGAATCTGGGCGATGCCCGCACCCCGTCACGTCAAGAACTCACCTTCAACGGCTGCGCGAATGACCTTTTCGCCATGATCGCGGCCGGCGACTTTCCCGACATGGGAGCACCAGCGGCACCGCGTCGAGGTGCACCGCGAGCATCCGATGGTCTGATCCGTCTGGATGTTGATGGTCTTGTGACCTTCGCAAGTCCCAACGCGCTGTCTGCATTCAACCGCATCGGTTTCTCGGGAGAACTTGAAGCGGAATCACTCGCTGAAGTCACCACCACTCTGATCGCCGGCCAGCCAGAAGTGGATGAGTCGCTTCCCCTAGTCGTCACCGGTCGTGCTCCGTGGCGCACCGACATCGAAGCGCGCGGTGTGACTGTGTCGTTGCGCACCATTCCGATTCGCGACCGCGGAGAACGCGTTGGCGCCATCGTGCTGTGCCGCGACGTGACAGAGGTTCGCCACCAAGAACGTGAACTCATCACCAAAGACGCGACGATCCGTGAAATTCACCACCGGGTGAAGAACAACCTGCAGACCGTCGCATCGCTGCTGAGGATTCAGGCACGCCGAACCCACAGCGAAGTCGCGCGAGAAGCGCTCGGCCAAGCCATGCGTCGCGTCGCCGCGATCGCTGTTGTGCACGACACCTTGTCGGAGGGGCTCAACCAAAACGTTGACTTCGACGTGGTGTTCCACCGCGTCTTGAAGCTCATCGCCGAAGTGGCATCGAGCCACAACACGACGGTGCACCCGACATCCGTGGGCAGCTTCGGTGCCCTGCCGAGCGAGTACGCAACGCCACTAGCTCTGGCGCTCACCGAGCTCGTCACCAACGCTGTTGAGCACGGCCTTGCCGGACGGGCCGACGGAACCGTCGAGATCGATGCGCGACGCACGGCAGACAAACTCACGGTGCAGGTGCGCGACAACGGTGTAGGACTAGCCGAAGGACGCGTCGGCGAAGGCCTTGGCACCCAGATCGTGCGCACTCTCATTCAGGGAGAGCTCAGCGGAACCATCGACTGGCACACGATCGTCGGCAGCGGCACCGAAGTGACCATCGACATCCCGCTAACCTGGCTGACTCGCGTCAAGTAGGGCAGAGAGACGTCGATTCGGGCGGTGCTCACTCAAAAGTGGTGGCTGTCTCACCGGGGCGCGACAAATAGCGCAGAATTTGATCTGCAGAGTTAGTCGCGTCGGTAGGCCTCACGGCCCGAGGCGAGAGGTGCTTAGGAAGCGCGGCGTGCGCGTGCGGCGCGACGCTTGAGAGCGCGACGCTCGTCTTCGCTGAGTCCGCCCCAGACGCCTGAGTCTTGGTTGGTCTCAAGTGCGTACTGGAGGCACATTTCAGTTACCGAGCAGCGACCGCAGACGGCTTTTGCTTTTTCAATCTGGTCAACGGCCGGACCGGTGTTTCCGACCGGGAAGAATAGCTCCGGGTCAGCGGTGAGGCATGCAGCGTTATCGCGCCAGTCCATTTGTTGCTCCTTACAGTGTGTTGCGATGCTCGAGCGCACAAAAAAATTACGCCCTGATCGGCGTCGAGCTTGAGAAATTGTGTGGGTCTCGCTCGCAACACTGGGAGCCAGAAATCAACCTCAACTAGAATCGCATATCGTCAAAGGCAAAGCAATGGTCTTTCAGCGATTTAACGGGGAGCGAATGGTAGACGAACTTGTCCGAGAAGAGAAAACGTCGCGTCATCATCCGTATTTGATTGCGCTGGCGATAGTGATCTTCCTCGAAAGTGCCCTGCTCTTTGCTGCTCTGGGGTATTTGGTCTTCGAACTGGGGGCTGAAACTCCGCAGTCGTATCCGAGTGCAATCGCTCTCACTGTGCTGACCGCGATCGCGGCAGTGTGGGTAGCCGTAATTGGTATCAATGCCCTGCGGCAACAACCGTGGATTCGCGGCGCCGCCGTCGTCTGGCAGGTGCTGCAGATCTCAGTGGCGATCGGCAGTTTCCAAGGGGTATTTGCTCGGCAAGACGTGGGATGGTTGCTGCTCACCCCGGCAATCGTGGTCTTAGTGCTGCTCTTCACGAAGCCGGTTCTTGCGGCAACCACCCGCGACGAGGGTTAGTCGAGTCCGAGCTTTTTGCGCAACGACGCTACGTGCCCGGTCGCTTTCACGGCGTAGAGGGGGAGCGTGATGACTCCCTGCTCATCGATCACAAAAGTGGATCGGATGACGCCAACAACCTGCTTGCCATACAAGTTCTTTTCGCCCCAGGCTCCATACGCTTCGTGCACCGCGTGGTCGGGGTCGCTGAGGAGGGGGAAAGTTAGTGCTTCCTGCTCGCGAAACTTCGTGAGCTTCTCGGGAGTATCGCGAGAAACGCCCAGCACGACATAGCCCTCTGACTGCAGCGAGCCGAGTTGATCACGGAAGTCACAGGCCTGCTTCGTGCATCCGGGAGTCATGGCTGCTGGATAAAAATAAAGAATCACTTTCTTGCCAGAAAAGTCGCTCAACGACACCGAATTTCCGTCCTGATCGGGCAGTGTGAAGCTCGGTGCGGGGGTGCCGGCGGCAAGTCGAGAAGATTCAGTGGTCATTGTGCTCCTTAGTCGCTTTAACTCATGGTAACGTTGTTCCTCGGTTGCCCTGAGAGGGAAAACCAAGCCACGCACCTCTAGCTCAATTGGCAGAGCAACTGACTCTTAATCAGTGGGTTCCCGGTTCAAGTCCGGGGGGGTGCACTTCGAGAAAAACCCCCACGATTATTGCGATCGCGGGGGTTTTTCGTTCCGTAGCGGTTAGCCTTGTGTGACCTCCACCCGATTGACTTTGTTGATCGTGCAATACACGTGCAATAGCTTGCTCTCGCGATCGCGCTTCTATCGAGGTCGAGCGCCTAGAGTCTCTTCGATTGAGTGCCCCGGCCGTGCATTGTTGAGGGCATCTCCGGTATCGTCTGAATACAGTCGTTCCCGAACTCGGAGTTGAATCAATGAAGCTGATCAGTGCCAACGTCCGCCGCTACCGCAGCATCGAGGACGGAAGCGATGTCGCCATCGAGTCCGACGTTACCTGCATGGTTGGCAAGAACGAATCCGGAAAATCTGCAGTATTGCAAGCAATTTATAAGAGTCATCCGGTTGAAAAATCGTCGAAGTTCGACGCGGGGATCGACTTTCCTAGCCGTCTAACTAGAGAACGCAAGGACAACCCTAAGATCCCCGTCACCGTGCTTACCTATGAGCTCTCCGACGACGACATGGAATTCATAGAAAAGAAGTTCGGGCCTGATGTGTTGTTGAGCCGAGACGTAGCCGTCACGAACGGTTATGGGTATACCAGCACCACTTGGAGCGGGATCCAGGTGGACGAAATTGGGGCCGTCGCTTTTTTAGCGAGAGAAATAGACGCGCCGTCCGCAATTCAGAAGCTCATCGATACTGCAAAGACCACTGCTGAGCTGCTCGAGATACTTGTTCCAATCGAGGCGCCAGCCGCGCCAATCGCCGCAGCAATAGCCACTATCAAAGGGTGGCGGGGTGAAGACCTAGTGTCGGCAATAATAAGCGCCCTTGCTCAAAGGCGTCCGAAGTTCGTATATTTTTCGGACTACGACACTATGCCGGGGAAGGTATCCATTCCTGACCTGATTCGGAAGCGTGACGAGGACGAAGCAAGCAGGGGTGAGCTGGGAGTGATGTCGCTTCTCAGCATGGCCGGTGTGACGCTAGAGGATTTTCTTGAGCCGGAGACGCACGAACACTTGATCCGCGATTTGGAGAATGCTTCAAACAGCATTTCCGACGAAGTTTTCGAATACTGGTCCCAGAACAAAAACCTCGCAGTCAAGTTGACTCCGATCGGTGTCGCCGAGACGGGTGCTCTACCGCCCCTAAACGCAGCGCCCCTTCTCCAGATCCGCGTCGAAAATCAGCGGCACCGAGTGACTGTGCCGTTTGATGAGAGATCTCGCGGGTTTGTCTGGTTCTTTTCATTCCTCGCATATTTTTCGCAGCTTGAAGCCGAGGCGGAGCAACCGTTAATCTTGCTGTTGGACGAACCAGGAATCAACTTGCATGCGTCTGCGCAGGCGGACCTACTGCGGTTTATCGACGAACGTCTCGCGCCGAGTCACCAAGTGATTTTTTCGACGCACTCCCCGTTCATGATCAACCCCCACGCGCTTGGTCGGGTGCGAACGGTCGTGGATGTGGACAACCAGGGTACAAAGGTGTCATCTGACGTGCTCTATTCCGATGCGGAAACGTCGTTCCCCCTTCACGCCGCGATTGGCGTCGAGCTTGCCCAAACCCTTTTCGTCGCGCCGGATGTCTTACTCGTTGAGGGGCCGTCTGATGTGATCTACCTCGAAGTCCTGTCGAATGCACTCTTGTCTGTAGAGCGAGTGGGCCTAGACCCGCGTTGGGCTATAACGCCTGTTGGCGGAGCGTCAAAGTTGCCCGCGTTTTTGACGCTACTTGGGGCGAACCGGCTGAACGCTGCGATTCTTGCAGACTCTCCGTTCGAAGATTCAGGGACGATCGATCGCTTGCGTAAGACGGGCCGTCTCGGCGCAGCAGGCGTCGTGTCGATCGGTGAAATCGTCGGCGCTGCCGTCGCCGATGTGGAAGATCTTTTCGAGCCGAGTCTCTATGTCGATCTAGTGAGCGACGCGTATGCCGGAGCGCTAGGAAACAAGAGGCTAAAAGTCGGAGACTTATCGAGCGGAGAGCGGCTCGTTGGTCGTGTCGAGGAGTATTTCAGGACGAACTCTGTCAACAGCGGTCGTCTCAACCATTTCGCGCCAGCGTCTGCGCTGCTGAGGGGGCAGCCAAAGTACGTCGGCAAGCTAAACGAGGCGACGCTAGATAGAGCCGAAAAGCTTTTCAAGAAGATCAATACGTTCCTCAGTAATTAGCGACGAGGGTGCGACGCTACATCCTGTCTCGATGGCCCAGTAGCCCCGCAGCACCGTTGCGCGGACGCGAGGACCCGATTTGTTCGCTTAGAGTTCGATGTCCCGCCGCAACTCGGCTGAAACTTTACGGCGATTAGCGCGGGTAGAAATTGCGTGTTCGATTACGGCAGTTGCTTCTCGTCTCCACTGGCTGAGTTCGAGAGAAACGTATTCGAGATGTGCGTCGATCGCCCCACGGAGATCCTCGCGGTACCACTGCACTTGGTTGGGGCGGATTTGCCGACCATCGAGGGCAAGGTGAGCATCCCGTTTGATTCATTTCCTCGGACATTGACGTCCGGGCTCCAGGCAACGTAGTGACGGCGTGGACGGGCAGTTAATGCTGCCGTAGACCCGGAGAAAGGGACTGTGAATGACAGACGCGTCCCGTGAACGAAAGTCGCGGGCCCGCCGGTCAGAGCTGTGGACGTCAACACAAGTATTAACCGGGTGCTCATCACGAGGTCGCCCCATCGCACCGTAGGCGGATGAAAACCGTGACGTTCCAGTATCAATACCGCGACCTCGGCGTCTGAGAGAGAGTCGTCTTCCTCGCGTGGTCGTTGACCGGAAGTGCTAATTCTGTGCACTTGGGCTAAGTCGTTACGGAGGGCGCGGTCGAGCACCGCCGATAGAGGCGGGCCGGAAAAGAGTCGGGGCATGGTTTTCCAATCGTGGTGTCTGTCGGGCAGGCGCTACTTCTCCCAGACCCGCGCGCACAGCGAGAGGCAGGACGCGAAGCGGTCAGCGCGAGGGGCGGGGGAGGGGGTGGAGTGCCCCCCTCTATTCACAAGGAATCGGAAACGTGTGTGCGTAGCGCGTTGGTTGGTGCTCGGATCTCCCGCTGCGAATAGGAGACGCAGCGGGAGACCCGGGCGGGGGAGTCGCCGCGCCAGACATCCACCTCACGGAGTATCCAGCGCGGCGGCGGGGTCAACCGTGACCCGCGCTCCCGGTCTTTGTTAGGCAGAGGCTTTGATCTTGATTACAGATTCGGGTTGAACGAATCCGAAGCCTAGGCGCATGACGGCTCGGATCGCTGTCTGGTCTTTGCTGAAATAGGCGGATGTGTCGAATACAAGGGAGACATCGTCGCGCAGGACGCTGTACACGCGATCTTGTGCCAGACCCCACGCCGTTCCTTGCACTACCGATGAGCTGACGTAGAGCGGTACTCCGAGAATGTTACGTTCGATTCCGTTTGTGGCACCGACTCCGAAGAGAGGCAGGTTTGAGCCTGTGCCGGTCGTGAGCTTGGCCAGAGCCGATGCAGTGACCGGGTCAGTGATGAAGGCAGAGAGCGCTACGCCAAGCTTTTCGGCGGCAGCAAGAGAACGTCGCGCCGAGCCTTCGACGTTACCCTCGAATCTTCAACTTTGGTTTTCGGCGTCGGGAAGAGTTTTTAGCCGTTTCGGTGATGTCCTTGAACGTATATACGTGCCGGTAGACCTTAGAAACACCAAAAACCGCTGAAGTAGCGAGTACTGTGACAATCAGGTCGGCATTGAGATCTCTCATAATGACTTCAAGATTCTTTCCGTATTTCGGGGGTGAGAGTCGCGGTGGCAGATGTCGACACCAATCAATCTCATCTAGAAGTAGCCTGGGCGTTGCGTTCCAGAGCGATGATTTTTTTGGCCGACGAACTCCAAACCATGTGTCTCGTGACAGCGGTATCGGCACGGCAGTTTGTCGCCCAGGTGATGCTACGTTCAACGCCGCTCGTACTTGCAGGTAGGTGACGGGCAGCAGTCGGTTATTTACGCGAAGGATGATCCGGTAGCGACGATTTTCATGGCGGCGGTGTGATGCTCCAATGACGTTATTGAACTCGACTCTCGGCCGAGCCGACAAGTAAACCAGATATATGCCAATAAAGGTTGTGGCGAGTCCCAAGGGGATGTCGAGGAGCTTGTCCCAAAAATCGACGGTCATGGACTCGATGCTAATGGTTGCAGGGCATCGGTCGAGGTGTCGGACAAGATTTCTGTCGTCCGGGGTTCGGCCGAGGTCAACAGACCCACTTGAGGGCATCTGTTGTGGCATTTCCGTTCCGCGGACGAGCGCGTGCGCTGAGATCGCGAGCTGGGCGCTGATGTGGCAGCAGCATCGTCGACGTCGAGGTGGACGTCAGCCAGCGGCATTGTGCAGGTTGCGACGCGAGCCGTGCCGTCCTAAGCCTCACGGGCTAGCACTCGGATGCGGCTGACAATGGGCTGGGGCGGCACGTGTGCGGTAAGGGCGAACGGCCCGAGGCGATTAGTGGCCCAGAATAGCTCATGGCCCTCGGGGCTGAAGGCGGCTGACTTCTGAGCGAGATCGAACACGGCGGCATCGTTGATGAGGGAATCGAGACGGTCGTGCGTAGAGATTTCGGCTGCTGCATCCTGAATCGAAGCAGCGCTTGAAAGGTTGGCCTGGATCATCCGAACGTTCGCGGCAGCGTTAGTTGTCTCGTTGATCGCTGAGCGGGAGCGCTCAGGGTTGCGGACGGGAGCCGGTCGAACGGGATGGTGAAAAATATCTATTGTCCTCCTTATGGGGGGCGTGCTAGCTTGTTGGGCACACCAGACCGGCCCGCTCCGGTCATCCCCGATGGTGACGAAGAAGGTGGTACCCCGAATCACTCCCCAGCGGCGCAGTTCACCCCCGTGAATGCGCTCGCACTCCCTGTCGTGAGCCAATGGCGGCCACGATTCTGCAGTTGCGTGCGGATGCGTCGAAACGCATTCCCCCTGCAGAAAGCTGCCACACATGTTCATTAAGAAACTGCTGGCGACAGTTGCCAGCATCACCCTCATGACCGGTGCACTTCTCGGCGTATCCGCACCCGCATTTGCTGCCGATGAAGCACCCGCCCACGACCCGACGGTGACCGAACCCATCACCGATACCCCGGTGGAGGCGCCCGAAGCTCCGGCGCCTGCTGCCTCTCCCGAGCCACCGTCAGTGCCGGCATCCCCGGCTGAGCCCGTTGGTGACGCTTCACCAGAATCTCCAGCGCCCGAACCATCGGCGGCAGCCGTCGATATCCCTTCCGCTGCAGAGCCAGTGGCAGCAGCTGCTCCCTCAACGCAGCCCGAGCAGCAATCCCGCCCGCAGAAAAACGTGAAGGTCTGGGTGTGCAAGTTCGTGTCGAGCGATAACTCGCCGGCGGGCTACCAACTCAAATCAGGCAAACAGCCCATTCATGTGAGCATCAATGCGCTCGGCGATGACGTCAATGACACGGGTAGTTTCAATGATCGCCAACCCTCATTCGTCGTTGCTAGCAACGATGCGAGCCTCTGCTCTCACACGGAAGTAATCGTCGACGAAGAGGTCACGTGCCCTACTTACCAGTACGGCGGAATCGTGAATGTCACTACTTCGACAAAACTCTTCTACGGCAGCACTCAGGTGGATTTCACCCAGACACAGAGCACTCGGCCCCTCACCGCTGAGGAATTACGTGCCTGCGACCCTCCGCCCGTTGAGGTCTACGTCTGCCAGTTCGCGGCGAGCGATAGCCATCCCAGTGGTTGGGTGTTGCAGGAAGGCCCGCAACCCGTACTCGTTGAGGAGAGTGATCTCGGGCCCGACGTGAACGATTCTGGCGACTTCGACCCAGAGGCACCTTCGTTCATTGTGGCCAGTGACGACAGTTCGTTGTGTGCATCAATGGTGGTCGAACGTTCGACCGAGGTCATATGCCCCAGCGTGAGCGCTGACGGCTACGCGACGATCACGACCGTGCGCTCATTCTTCTATGGCACGATCAAGGTCAACGAGAGCAGAGTTGAAGAGACTCGTGAGTTGACGGCAGATGAGCGTTATAGCTGCCCCGAAGTGGGTGGTGCGATGGTGGCAACCGCTGCGGTGAGCTTCGAAGAAGCAACGTGCGATGCACCACAGCGACTGATTCTGGGCCCCGTGGTGAACGCTACTTGGGGTGAGATTATCGACCCCGAGGGTCCGGCTGACTATAGCGTCACGGCAACCGCAACCGAAGGCGCCGAGTTCCCCGCCGCTGGCCCCGCAATCCTGGCAGCCGGTGCTTCAACCACGATGACCTTTAGCGGAGTGCTCGATCCACAGCTCGATCCATCCAGTCCCGAGTGTGATCTCGTGACCTTGGGTCTCGTGATGCCGGCGGTGACGTTCTCGCAAGCGAGCTGCGATGCGGCAGGGAGCTACACGCTCGGTGTGGCTGCAGGCTATGACCCCGCACTGGTGACCTTCACGGTGAATGGTACTGCCGGCATCGTGGCCGGAACGTACCCGGTAGCAGCATCCGGTTCGGTGGTGGTGACTGCCCAAGTGGTGGAGCCCAACGGTCTCGAATTCGATTGGAGTGACCCGCCTGCTTTCGCATTCGAGGTGCCGAGCAGCGACGATTGCGTCTCTCCAGAAGTCGTGACCGCTCAACTGCCCACTCTTGCCTACACCGGCAGTAGCGGTAGTGCGGGTGCTTGGTGGCTATTGCCGCTGAGCATGATCGTGCTCGGTGGCGCTGCCATCGTCGTGCGTCGCCGAATGGATGCTGAACTCACGTAATCAGTGCAGTCCTGCCCCGGCGCGAATGTGCGTCGGGGTTAGGGCAGCCATGGTGAGGGGTCGACACGAGTGTCAAACACGTAGACCTCGAAGTGAAGGTGCGGGAACGTTGAGTAGCCGGTGTTGCCAACCGATCCGAGGAGAGCTCCCGCGGCTACCCACTGGCCAGCGACGACTGCTTCTGAGCCTTCGATCATGTGAGCGTAGAGAGTTTTGATTCCGTTGCCGTGATCGATGATGACGTGACGGCCCCAGCCGCCTCCGTAGGTGACGCTCTCGACTGTGCCGGGGGATGCCGCAATGATGTCGGATCCTTCGGCAGCCATGATATCGATGCCGCCGTGAAATTCTCCCTCGCCGCGGTATCCGAAACCGTCGTTGATTTCGCCGTTGGCGGGGAACAGTTCGAGGGTGCCAGAAATGCCAGCGGCTGTGACAACGACTTGCTGCTGAACTTGTTCGACGTCGTAGCTGTCGCGAACGACAGGAGTGGGAAGACCGGTCGCAGGAGAAGCGAACGTTTGCACATTGTCGAGGGGTGATTCGCTGGCGGCGGACGCAGGGAGAGCGGCGAGGGTCGCGGGATCCGCAACGAACACATCGTCATCCTGGGTGGGAAAGAGAGCTGCCGGAACGGTGCCGCCGACGAGTATCGCCCCTACGGCGAGCATGGTAATTGTTCGTTTCAACAGCGTTCCTTGGTTGGGGTCTGAAAGGTGGGCTGCGTCGGGGGGAAGGCACAATCGTGTCGAAGCTTGCCGCTCTCGTTGGTGAGACGTGGGTTAGAGCCAAATGCAAGCCTGATTGGTGCGAACTGCAGCACACTCGCCGAAACCGCTTCGATGCGGTTAGACAGGCGAGTAAGTCCATAAAAATACGGGATGAACCTGAGAACAGTACTCAGGGAACAGTAATTCACGGCGCTCGCCCTATATCCTTTGGGGGCAAACGTTCTATTTCTTCGATGGGGAGGAGCCCGATGGGCACCAGTTCGCGACCGATTATTGGTCTCACGTCGTACCTTGAGCAGGCTCAGACCGGCGTCTGGGATCTTCCCGCGTCCTTCCTGCCGAAAATCTACTTTGAAGCGGTGACGGATGCTGGTGGCATCGCAGTCTTGCTGCCTCCGCAGCCTGTGGACGACGACATCGCTGCCTCAATCGTGCAGGGGCTCGATGGCCTGATTCTCACGGGCGGCAAAGATGTAGACCCGGCGCGCTACGGTCAGGAAGCGCATCCGACGACTGATGTGCCCCGCAAAGACCGCGACGCTTTCGAAGACGCGCTCGTGCGTGCCGCTATCGAACACAACGTGCCATTGCTCGGCATTTGCCGTGGTGCCCAAATCCTGAACGTCGCCTTAGGCGGCACGATCATCCAGCATTTGCCCGATGTGATCGGCTCCGCTCGTTACAGCGCTGGGGGAGGCGTTTTCTTGGTCAATGACGTTGCCATTGAGCCTGACACGACGCTGTCGGCGCTCTTGGGGGGCGATGACACGGTGGCCGTGAAGTCGTACCACCATCAAGCGATCGACACCCTTGCCGACGGGCTCATCGTCACGGGGCGAGGTGACGACGGCGTGATTCAGGCGGTCGAATTGCCGAGCGTTGACTTTTGTGTGGCTGTGCAGTGGCATCCAGAAGAGGATGCCAAAGAAGATGCCCGCTTGTTCCGTGGCGTTGTCGAGGCGGCAGCCCGGCATCGCGACAAGCGCTCACAGGCTTAGCGGAGCCGTGACGCGCCCTGATCGCGGCGTTAGTCTTCGAGCTCGTAGGAGTCGCTGGCTTCTTTGGCGATCGTTCCGATAGCGATGGCGATAGTGATTCCCCAGCTGATCCACATGAGAATGAGGCGCCAGTCGCGCGGACCCTGCTTGGTGGTTTGAAAGATGCTCCAGCCGCCGGCGACTGCACTGAGGAGACTGCCGTTGAACAGGTACTTGCGCATGTTTTCCTCCGAGGGTTGGTGTTATCCCACGCTAGCGCGTGAATCTGATGGCGGCTACTCGGCGTTAGTGGCGGCACACAAGTTCGGCGGTGTGCTGGATTTTCGCTGACAAATCGCTCCGGATGTGACTCCTGACCGATCGGTCAGTTAGGCTCATCGGGTGTCCAGTCAAGAACAACTTCAGCGTATCGCGCTCGCCGAGTTCTCTATCGCCGGCTATACCGGCACGTCGATCCATCGTATCGCTGAACTCGCGGGGCTCTCCAAATCGAGCGTTCTCTACCATTTCACTTCCAAGGAAGCGCTCCTCGAAGCGGCCGTAACCCCGGCCATCGAGCGCCTCGATGCTCTCGTCACCACCCTCGAGATGAGCGGGATGGAACCAGAAAAACGAGAAGCTTTCCTCGCCCGGTTCGTCGACTTTCTCTTCGACTGTCGCCAAGAAGTTCACATGTTCATCAACCAGGGACCCTCTCTTGTTGGCGTGCCCGTGCTCGACCGGGCGAACGATATTGTGCGCCGACTCGCGCAAGTCTTTGCCGCCACCACATCAAACCCGCACGACGCCATGCGCTTCGGGATCGCGCTTGGCGGCTCTGCCTACCTGCTCTGCGCCTCAGCGAATCTCTCGCTGCCCCTCGAATCTGACGACGACACTCGTCAAGCCCTCATCGCGATCATGAGCGAACTACTCGCCCCTGTTCGCAGCGACTAACTCGTTCGCACCAACTCACTGACTTCGCGTCGAGCCTCACGCCTCGTCGTATTCACCGCACCAGCACAGTCCACCAGATCCGGAGCACCCGTGGCCACTCTTCTCTACCGACTTGGTCGATTCTCATATCGGCATCCGTGGCGCGTGCTCGTGGTGTGGTTCCTGCTTGTGGTCGGCACCCTCGGCGGCGGAATCGCGTTGGGCGGGCAAACCGAAGAGTCGTTCGAGATTCCGGGAACCGAATCGCAAGTGGCGCTCGACCGACTGGAAGCTGTCTTTCCCTCGGTGGCCGGCGCATCTGCCACGGCTGTGATTGTCGCTGAAGACGGATCACGCATCGAGACCTCAGAAGACGTCATTGAACGCATCACGGCAGCGATCGACCGCATCGATGGCGTTGACTCGGCGGTAAGCCCCTTCGATGAGTACGCCGGAAAAGCGATCTCGGACGACCACAGCATGGCCATCATCCGGGTGCAATTTGACGGACCGGTTACAGACGTCACAGAGGCAACCGTTGAGGCGCTAGTCGACACGGCTGGCATCGGAGAGGATGCCGGACTGCGCGTTGAATATGGCGGGCTCGTGTTTCAGGACACGTCCTTCGGCATCACTGTGACCGAAGTGGTCGGTGTTGTCTTCGCAGCGCTCGTGCTCGTCATCACCTTTGGTTCGCTGCTTGCGGCGGGGATGCCGCTGCTCAGCGCCCTCATCGGTGTTGGCATTGTGATGGGCCTCATCACGACACTCTCCGCGTTCACCACGGTGTCGAGCTCTGCGCCTCTCTTGGCGCTCATGATCGGGCTTGCCGTCGGGATCGACTATGCCCTGTTCATCGTCTCGCGCCACCGAGCCCAACTTGCGCACGGCGAGGAGCCCGAGGAGTCGGCAGCGATGGCTGTCGGCACCGCCGGGAGTGCGGTCGTGTTCGCGGGCGTCACCGTGATTATTGCGTTGCTTGGTCTTCTCGTGGTCGGCATCCCCTTCTTGAGCGTCATGGGCATTGGTGCTGCCGTTGCGGTGTTCATCGCCATGGGAGTGGCCACAACCCTGCTGCCTGCGCTGCTGGGTTTTGCGGGGGCGCGAATGATCCCCAAAGACGGATCGCGAGCGCAGCGTCGATTCACGGCATCCGCCGACGAAAGCAAGAGCATGGGCGCCCGCTGGGTGCGCGGCGTCACGAAATACCCGTGGTTGGCCGCGATTGCCGTCGTTGCTATTCTCGGCACCCTCGCGATTCCGGCCGCCAGTCTGCAGCTGAGTTTGCCCGATGGCGGTTCTGAGCCAGCCGGTTCCACTCAGCGTGAAGCTTTTGATCTTGTGACGGACGGCTTCGGGCCGGGCTACAACGGACCGCTGGTTGTTGCCCTTGACATCACTCAAACCATCGACATTCAGGATGACCTCGAATCGATCGCGGCCGACCTCGCGAAACTTGACGACGTCGATTTCGTTTCGCAGGGCTTCCCCGATGAGGGGCTCGACACCGCGATCATCCAGGTGACTCCCACGAGTTCGCCGGATTCCGCAGAAACCAAAGCGCTCGTGCAGACCATTCGGGATCTTGCTCCCGAGCTGGAACGCACGTATGACATCCGAAGCTCTGTCACGGGAACGACAGCAATTGGCATCGACATCTCCAACCGCCTGAGTAATGCGCTCGTTCCGTTTGGGCTGATCGTGGTCGGTCTTTCGGTGGTGTTGCTCATGATGGTGTTCCGCTCGGTGCTGGTTCCGCTCAAGGCAGCTGCCGGGTTCCTGCTCTCCGTCGTCGCCTCGTTTGGAGTCGTCGTCGCCGTCTTCCAATGGGGATGGTTCGCTGACGTGATTGGCGTCGAAAACCCCGGCCCCATCCTGAGCTTCATGCCGATCCTGCTCATGGCGGTTCTGTTCGGGCTCGCGATGGACTACGAAGTCTTCCTCGTGTCCGGAATGCGCGAGGAGTACGTGAAAACCCGTGATGCGATGGGATCGGTGCGTCATGGCTTCGCGAGCAGCGCCCGCGTCGTCACGGCGGCTGCGCTCATCATGTTCTTTGTATTTTTTGCCTTCGTGCCGGAAGGCAGCGGGACCATCAAGCCCATCGCGCTCGGGCTTGCCGTGGGTATCGCGTTCGACGCCTTCCTTGTACGCATGACTCTCGTGCCTGCGCTCATGGCCTTATTCGGGAACGCGGCCTGGTGGTTGCCGGGGTGGCTGAGCAAGCTCCTTCCTGACGTCGACATTGAAGGCGAACAACTGCGCGAACACCGTCGCGAACTGGAGTGGGCATCTACCCAAACCGAACTCGCCATGAGCGCTGAATACCTCGTCGCGGGTGACGACCACCAGCGTCTCGGCCCCATTTCGCTAGCCGTGCCGCGCGGTTCTCTCGTCATCGCCTCAGGCGACCGTCACGACCGGCGCATCATGGGGGCAACGCTCTCGGGCATCCTGCCGCCGCTCTCCGGCATGGTGCAGGTCGCTGGCTACCCGCTGCCCTCGCACGCCGACCACGTGAATAAGCGAGTCGCGCTCGCCGAGGTTGCAGGAACGCCCTACAGCGAAGACGAGGCCACCCTCGGCGAGATGCTGCGCGAACGAATCGAAATGACGCAGCGTTGGCAGCAAACGCCACAGACCGCAGCGAAAGTGCGCGACTGGATCGCGCGCGTTGATGATGTTCTTGGCGACGTCACCGCTCGTCGCACGGTGCGCGTCACAACGGCCACCAACGTCAACGCCCTCCCGCAACTCGAACGATCAGTGGCACTTGCAGCCGTGGGGCTCTCCGAAGGCACGGAGATTGTGTTCTTCGATCGCTTCGATCAGTTCGCGGAAGCAGAGGATGAAGCGGCGTTCTTGACCGCGGTGACGCGCCTTGCTGACGAGACCACCACCCTCATCTTCGGAACCGGCAGACCGGTTACCCTCGCCAGCTCAATTGACCGTGGAGGCCGCAACGTGATCGTCGTCGACCTCTACTTGCTCGCACCGGAAGGACTCCTTCGATGAGCACCTCACAGACTCCCACAACGCCCCGCAGGCGGTGGCTCACCATCATTGGCTTCACCGCGGTAGCCCTGCTGCCGTTGGCCTTCACGGGGCTATTCGTGGCCGCAGCAGGCGACGGAGACAACGCGATCGACAACATCCCGGTCGCTCTTGTCAACAACGACGAGTTGCAAACAACGACTACGACCGATGGCAACGAACAGATTGTTTTCGCCGGACGGCAATTGGTGACAGAACTCACCGGTGCCGATGGTTTCGACTGGACTATTACGAACTCTGAGGACGCTAAAGAAGCCCTCGACCGGGGCGACGTTTACGCGATCCTCACGGTGCCCGCCGAGTTCTCGGAATCGATTTTGTCGCTGTCGACCGAGGAGCCAAAGCAGGCGCAAATCTCGATCCACACCGATGACTCGCACAGCTACCTCACCGGGTCGGTGGCACAGGTCGTTGGCCAGTCCATGACCGATACCTTCGGCCGGGCAATCACCTCGCAATACATCGATGGCATCTACGCGAGCGTTGGTGAGCTCGGGGGAGCGCTCGCCGATGCTGCCGACGGGGCAACGGAACTGTCGGATGGTGCGAAAGACTTCTCCAGCGGCCTCGACACGTACACCACGGGTGTCGATTCACTCTCTGCGGGTCTCGCTGATCTCAACTATGGGGCGGGCAACCTCTCGTCGCTCAGTACCGGAGTGAGCCAGTACACCTCAAGCGTCTCGCAGCTCGCCTCGACTCTGGCGGCGATCAATCCGGCCATTCAAGCGCAACTCACCGATCCGCAGCTCAAGGGAACACTCCAGGCCGTCGTCGACGGGCTCAACACCGCGGCGGCAAGCGGCGGCACTCTCTCGACGCAGACCTCGGATGCCGTTGGCGGCATCCAGTACGGAATCTCCCAGAGCGCGTCGGGAGCCTCCGCACTCTCGGCCGGATCTGGCGCGCTCGCCGAGGGCGCCGATGGGCTTGCTTCGGGTGCCGGAGAACTGGCGACCGGGTTGAGCGAGGGGGCAGCTCTTGTTCCGACCGCCGAAGACACGACCGACACCACGTCGAACGCGGATATTGTCTCCGAGCCGATCACGCTGTCCGTCACCACCGACAACGAAGTAACCGAACCGGCGCAAGCGATTGCGACCTTCTTCATCCCCTTGGGGTTGTGGTTGGGAGCGCTTGCGGTGTTCTTGGTGCTGAGCCTGCCGTCGTATCGCTCGCTGTCCTCCACGGCGCGTGACGGGCGGATTGTGGCAGCAACGCTAATTCGCGCCTCCATCATTACTGTCGTTCAGGCGGTGCTGTTGGTTCTGCTGCTTCATGTGGTGGTGGGAGTTGATTGGGCTCTTGCCCCGGCAACGGCTGGCTTCGCGCTTCTGATGGCGCTCTCGTTTGCTGCTTTTCACTATTTCTTGATCGCGGCTCTGGGCAAGGGTGGGCTCGTGATTTCGCTGTTCTTGTTGGCGATCCAGTTGGTTTCGACCGGCGGGGTGTATCCGATTGAGGCGCTTGCTGCGCCATTCCAGGCGGTGAGCCCGTTCCTGCCGCTGACGTATGCGGTTGAGGGGATGTATTCGATTCTTTCCGGCGGAAGCGCGCAGTCGGCGATAACGGCTGCGTTCGCGCTACTGGCTCTGGGCGTCGTGAGCGTCGCGCTGTCGGTGCTCTCAGTGAAGCGGATACGAAAATCGACCGCCACAGGAGCGATCCTGTCGGCGGCCGATTCTCGAGCTCTCTAGCGAGAGCGCACACGCTGCATTCGAGTTGTGACTAGCTGAAGAGACCCTCACGAATGGTGTCGCGAAGCTCAACGAGCTCGGGGTAGTCCTCGAAGAAGCGAAGCTTCTGCTCAACGATGCTGTCGCCAGCGGGAAGATCATCAGCGAGTACCCACTCGGCGAAAACTTCGGCGGCATCTTCGCTCGGGATGGTGGCGGCGTAGTCGGTCACGAATTCTTCTGGCGTGTAGCGCTCTTCTTTGTCTTCTTCGGTTTCAGCTTCGAGGTCGTCGAGGCTGAAGTCGGGCCAGAATTCGGTGTAGTAGGCGAAGAGGTAGGAGTCGTCGAACGGGCATCCGTCAATTTCGGAGTAAACGGGGCACGAGTCGACCGTGGAGTCGTCCTTGGGAATCTGGTCTTCGCGCAGCGTGATCAGGTGGGCGAACTCGTGGATCATGGTGCGGTCGAGCACATCGGCATCGACTCCTCCGGTGGTGTCGAGTGCGAGATACGTTTCGCCCTCCCGAACACCGTTGGGCTGCATCGCGCCATCGGTACCGCCAGACTGATCGACATCGATCGCCACGAACATGGTGATCTCGGGGTGGAGTTCGGCGGGGAAGAGTTCGTTGAAACGATCCCAGACAGCGGCCTGATCGGCGGGAACGTCACCCAGAATTTCGTCACCGTCAACGTCGTAGGTTCCAAGAACAAACAGGGTGTCGTCATCGACCGCGTCGAGGTCAATCGCTGCGCTGACGTTCGCGTCGTCGGTGACCTCGGCGGTGGGCTCTGCGGCAGTGCACCCGCTGAGGGCCAAAGCGAACAGGGCGGCTGAGCTGACCAACAGGATGGTGGGAGTTGCGCGAGCGGAAGACAGGAAGGTCACGAGGGGCCTCTTTCGATTCGGGTTATTCGCGCACCTCCTGGTGCGGACGCGCGCACCCGCGGAGCCGCGGGCAAGAAGGAGCCTAGCGGGGGCCAGCACCCGGGCCGCGGCGGAACATGTCTCAGTTTTGTCACAAGAAAGAATTGGTTCGGAAACATCATCTCCAGCCACTCTCCAAGCCTCGCTGGTAACGTAACTACATGATGGAAGCAAAGAATGATTCTTCCCCGTCCGAGTACGACTTCGTTGTCGTTTCGAACCGACTTCCAGTGGATTGCACTGTCGAAGAGGATGGGTCACTGAGCTGGAAACGTTCTCCAGGTGGTCTCGTTACGGCCCTCGAGCCGATCATGCAGAAGGCCGACGGCGCCTGGGTGGGGTGGGCCGGTCGCCCCGACCTTGAGATCGAACCGTTCCATCAAGACGGCATCCAGATCATTCCTGTGCCGCTGAGCTCCCAAGATATTGAGGAGTATTACGAGGGCTTTAGCAACGACACTCTCTGGCCGCTCTACCACGACGTGATTGCGCCGCCGGCCTATCACCGCGAGTGGTGGGACGACTACGTCACCGTCAATAAGCGGTTCGCGGATGCCGCAGCCGCCAATAGCGCCGAAGGTGCTGTCGTGTGGGTTCAGGACTACCAACTTCAGCTCGTGCCGCGCATGTTGCGTGAGATGCGTCCCGATTTGACGATCGGTTTCTTCAATCACATCCCGTTCCCGCCCTACGGAATTTTCGCGCAGCTTCCGTGGCGTACCCAGATCATCGAGGGCATGCTCGGGGCCGATGTCGTCGGCTTCCAACGCTCGTCTGACGCCTCAAACTTTTCATCGGCCGTTCGCCGTCTCACTAATCACCCGACCAAAAATCCCGCGATTGAGGTCACGATTGAGGGTCAACCGACTCGTCGTGTCGTTGCGAAAGCGTTCCCCATTTCCATCGATTCGCGCAGCTTTGAGAAAATGGCGCGCGACCCCGCGATTCAGCAACGTGCTCGCGACATCCGCAAGGGGCTCGGTAACCCGAAGACGGTCATGTTCGGTGTTGACCGCCTTGATTACACCAAGGGCATCCGTCATCGCCTGAAGGCCTATGGCGAACTGTTGCGAGATGGCTCGATCGAGGTCGGCGATGTTGCGCTCATTCAAGTCGCGAGCCCGAGCCGCGAACGCGTTGAGGCCTACATGCACCTGCGCGACGAGATTGAGCTGACGGTTGGTCGCATCAACGGTGAATTCAGCACGCTGAGTCATTCGCCCATCAACTATTTGCATCAGGGGTTCCCTCGCGAAGAGATGGTTGCGCTGTACCTCGCCGCAGACGTGCTGCTCGTGACGGCGCTTCGTGACGGCATGAACTTGGTAGCCAAGGAGTATGTGGCGGCCAGATTCGATAACGATGGTGTGCTCATCCTGAGCGAATTCGCGGGGGCCTCAGAAGAGCTTCGCAAGGCACTACTTGTTAATCCGCATGACATCGACGGTTTGAAAGACGCGATGATGAAGGCCATCAATATGCCCAAGGCTGATCGGGCACTGCGGATGCGTTCCATGCGCAAGCGTGTGCTTGAACACGATGTGGAGCGCTGGTCGAATGCGTTCTTGAAGAACTTGGCGGCGACGCGCTCTGATCGTCACCGCCGCATTGCCCCACTCGAAATGGCCGAAGAGGTCGAGTGGACCATCGAACGAAAGCGAGTGAGACGCCCGTGAACTACTCGACTGCCTCCGAAATAGAGGCGGCCATTGACCAACTCGTTTCGGCTCGAACGCTCCTGATTGCTCTCGACTTTGACGGCACTTTGGCGCCAGAAGTCGATGACCCGCTGGATTCCCGAGCCATCCCTGCCGCCCAAGAGCAGTTGGTGCGGATGCTCGACCTCGCCGACACCCGTTTGGCTCTCGTGTCTGGTCGCGCGCTCGATAGCCTCGAGCACGTCGCGCACCTCGGCGACCGCGTGCTGTTCGGTGGCTCGCACGGGTTGGAGTACCGCCTCGACGAGGGCGATTCACACCTGCCGATGAGCGCAGAGAACACGGCAGCTCTAGAGCGCCTCGATGCGCTCACGCACGAGTTGGCCGATAGCGCTGAGGGTGCGTGGGTGGAAATCAAACCAGCCGGGCGTGCCCTGCACGTTCGTATGACGTCGGCAGATGACGCGGAACGGCTCACAACTGAGTCGGTCGCGCGGGTTGAAGCGGAGATCCCGGGCCTCACCACTCGTTTCGGCAAGAACATCATCGAGTTTGCTATCCACGATGCCAACAAGGGCGACGCCATCACGCGCCTGCGGGACTATGTGGGGGCGGATGCCGTCTTCTTTGCCGGCGATGACACGACTGACGAGGATGCGCTGGTCGTTCTCGGGCCAGATGATCTCGGAGTGCGCGTCGGTGATGCGCCATCCGTCGCCCGTCTTCGGGTGGCTGGAACAGCAGAAATCGCACAACTTTTGGCTGTCTTAGCCGACAAGCGTCAAGCCGTGGTATCGGCGCGCGCAAACTGATGTAGCGGTACGCCCTAAACTCGAAGCATGTCTGAGAGTGATTCGATCGATATCAAGCCACGTTCCCGCACAGTCACCGACGGGATTGAAGCCACTACATCGCGCGGAATGCTTCGCGCTGTCGGCATGGGTGATGCCGACTGGGATAAGCCCCAAATTGGTATTGCAAGCTCGTGGAACGAGATCACGCCGTGCAACCTCTCGCTTGATCGACTTGCTCAGGGCGCCAAGGAAGGCGTTCACGCTGGTGGGGGATACCCGCTGCAGTTTGGCACCATCAGCGTCTCTGACGGCATCTCGATGGGTCACGAAGGCATGCACTTTTCGCTCGTGAGCCGCGAGGTCATTGCCGACTCCGTTGAGGTTGTCATGGAGGCCGAGCGCCTGGATGGTTCGGTCACGCTCGCGGGTTGCGACAAGTCGTTGCCCGGAATGCTCATGGCGGCGGCACGACTCAACCTCGCTTCGGTCTTCCTCTATGCGGGTTCGATTGCTCCTGGCTGGGTCAAACTCAGCGACGGTACCGAAAAAGACATCACCATCATTGACTCCTTCGAAGCTGTTGGCGCTGTCAAGGCTGGCCGGATGAGCGAAGCCGATGCCAAGCGCATCGAGTGTGCTTTCGCTCCCGGCGAAGGCGCCTGTGGCGGCATGTACACCGCCAACACGATGGCGAGCGTCGCGGAAGCGCTGGGAATGAGTCTTCCCGGCTCAGCAAGCCCCGCATCCGCCGACCGTCGTCGCGACTACTTCGCGCACCGTTCGGGCGAAGCCGTCGTCAACTTGCTGCGCAAGGGCATCACCTCGCGCGACATCATGACGAAGAAGGCGTTCGAAAACGCGATCACCGTAGCCATGGCTCTCGGTGGCTCGACCAACGTTGTGCTGCACATTCTGGCGATCGCCAGCGAGGCCGAAGTTGAGCTCACACTCGATGACTTCAACCGCATCGGTGACAAGGTTCCGCACCTTGCGGACCTCAAGCCGTTCGGCCAGTACGTCATGAACGATGTCGACCGTCATGGCGGACTCCCCGTTCTCATGAAGGCGCTCCTCGAGGAGGGCCTCATCCACGGTGACGCGCTCACCGTGACGGGCAAGACCGTTGCCGAAAACCTCGCCGAGATGGATATTGATCCTCTCGACGGCAAGGTGTTGCGCACCTTCGATAACCCCATTCACCCCACCGGTGGCCTCACGATTCTCAAGGGTTCGTTGGCTCCCGAAGGTGCTGTCGTCAAGACGGCCGGCTTCGACCTCTCTGAGTTTGAGGGCCCCGCACGGGTCTTCGAACGCGAGCGTGAAGCTCTGGATGCTCTCACCGCGGGCACGATTGAGGCTGGATCGGTTGTCGTCATCCGCTATGAAGGCCCCAAGGGTGGACCGGGTATGCGCGAGATGCTCGCGATCACTGCGGCCATCAAGGGCGCTGGACTCGGTAAAGATGTACTACTCTTGACGGACGGACGATTCTCAGGCGGCACAACCGGGCTGTGCATCGGCCACATAGCTCCCGAAGCAGTAGACGCAGGTCCTATTGCCTTCGTGCGCGATGGTGATCTGATACGGGTCAATATCGCAGCTCGCTCGCTCGACTTACTTGTCGACTCCGCTGAGCTCGAAGCCCGCCGAAAAGGCTGGGCCCCTCTCCCTCCGCGTTACACGCGAGGCGTTCTTGCCAAGTATTCGAAGCTTGTGCAGTCCGCCGCTCGCGGTGCGGTCACCAGTTAGCGCCAGCTCACCATTCAACTAAAAGGATTTACACATGTCCTCTGAACCCGCACCGCGGCCGAAGAGCACGACACCGGACGTCTTGACCGGTTCAGGTGCCATTCTGCGCAGTCTGGAAAAGCTGGGCGTGAAAGACGTTTTCGGCTTGCCCGGCGGCGCCATCATGCCCTTCTACGACGAACTCATGGCATCCACTGCTATCCGTCACATTTTGGTTCGCCACGAGCAGGGTGCTGGTCACGCTGCTGAGGGGTACGCCTCGTCATCCGGAAAGCTCGGTGTCTGCATTGCGACGTCGGGTCCGGGGGCCACGAACCTCGTGACAGCAATCGCGGATGCCCACATGGACTCCGTGCCGATGCTTGCGATCACCGGTCAGGTGTTTTCGAGCTCGATGGGAACCGACGCGTTCCAAGAGGTCGACATCTCGGGAATCACGATGCCGATCACGAAGCATTCGTTCCTCGTCACGAAGCCGGAAGACATTCCCGCAACGATCGCAGCGGCGTACCACATTGCGACAACGGGCCGCCCTGGTCCGGTGCTCGTTGACGTCACGAAAGACTGCCAGCAGGCATCCGCCCCCTTCATTTGGCCGCCCAAGGTTGACCTGCCCGGTTACCGTCCGGTCATGAAAGCGCACGGCAAGCAGGTTCAGGCTGCAGCGCAAATGCTGGCTGAAGCTGAACGCCCCGTTTTCTATGTCGGCGGCGGCGTTGTTCGCTCGGGGGCCTCAGCTGAGCTGCTCGAGCTAGCAACCCTCGTGGGTGCCCCCATCGTGACCACGCTGATGGCGCGAGGTGCTTTCCCCGACTCCAACGAATTGAACCTCGGGATGCCGGGAATGCACGGTTCTGTTCCTGCTGTTCTCGCGATCCAAGAGTCCGATCTCCTCATCTCGCTTGGCGCGCGTTTCGACGACCGCGTCACGGGCAAGCCGAGTGAGTTCGCGCCTCTCGCGAAGGTTGTTCACGTTGATATCGACCCGGCTGAGATCGGCAAGATTCGCGCGGCCGAGGTTCCTATCGTTGGCGATGCAAAAGACGTCATCGTTGACCTCACGGCAGCATTCGCTGACGCGAGCGTGACGACGAAGCCTGACTACACCGCGTGGTGGGAGCGCCTCAACTCGCTCCGCAACCAGTTCCCGCTCGGGTTCACCGAACCTGATGACGGGCTCCTGTCGCCGCAATATGTGATCCAGCGCATCGGTGAAATCACCGGGCCCGAGGGCATTTTTGCGGCTGGCGTTGGTCAGCACCAGATGTGGTCTGCACAGTTCATCAAGCACGAACGCCCCAACTCCTGGCTCAACTCTGGTGGTGCTGGAACCATGGGTTACGGCGTGCCTGCGGCAATGGGCGCGAAGGTAGCGAACCCCGATCGTCCCGTGTGGGCCATTGATGGCGATGGATGCTTCCAGATGACCAACCAGGAGCTTGCCACCTGCACGATCAACAAGATTCCGATCAAGGTCGCGATCATCAACAATTCCAGCCTGGGCATGGTTCGTCAGTGGCAGACGCTGTTTTATGACGGACGCCACTCGTTCACTGACCTCAACACCGGTCATGACACGGTGATGATTCCGGACTTCGTGAAGCTGGCGGATGCCTACGGGTGCCTGGCTATTCGCGTCACGAAGAAGGAAGAAATCGACGCCGCCATCCAGCTCGCGCTCGACACGAATGATCGCCCCGTGGTGATCGACTTCGTCGTCAGCCGTGACGCAATGGTGTGGCCGATGGTGCCGCAGGGCGTTGGAAACTCAAGCGTGCAGTATGCGCGCGATCATGCCCCCGAGTGGGAAGAGGAGTAGAGCGATGGGTCACGTACTTTCCCTGCTGGTAGAAGACAAACCAGGTCTGCTCACTCGCGTCGCTGGGCTTTTTGCCCGTCGCGGGTTCAACATCCAGTCGCTGGCTGTTGGCTCGAGCGAAATCGAAGGTCTCTCGCGCATCACCGTTGTGGTGGATGTCGACGATCTTCCCCTCGAGCAAGTTACGAAACAGCTCAACAAGCTCATCAACGTGATCAAGATCGTGGAACTCGACCCTGATCAGTCGGTTACCCGCGAGCACTTGCTCATCAAGGTGCGCGTGGACAACACGACGCGCTCACAAATTCTCGAAGCGGTAAACCTGTTCCGTGCCCGTGTGGTCGATGTCGCATCTGATGCGCTCATCATCGAAACCACAGGGGACTCGGGCAAGATTCAAGCATTCCTCCGAGTGCTCGAACCCTACGGGATCAAAGAAATTGCTCAGAGTGGATTGCTGGCCATGGGCCGCGGTTCGAAGAGCATCACCGACCGAGTTTTCAAGAACTAACAGAACAACAACAAAGGAGAATCACTACTGTGACCGAAATCTTTTACGACAAAGACGCTGACCTCGCGCTCATCCAGAGCAAAAAGGTTGCCGTCATTGGTTATGGCTCGCAGGGTCACGCTCACGCACTGAACCTGCGCGACTCCGGTGTTGAGGTCAAGGTTGGCCTCAAGGAGGGCTCGAAGAGCATCCAGAAGGCAACCGACGCTGGCTTCGAGGTGCTCTCAAGCGCTGAGGCAGCCAAGTGGGCTGACGTCGTCGTCATCCTCGCTCCCGACCAGCACCAGCGTGGTCTCTACGCCGCGGACATCAAGGACAACCTTGTTGCCGGCGACACCCTCGTCTTCGGACACGGCTTCAACATCCGCTTCGGTTACATCGACGCTCCTGCAGACGTTGACGTCATCCTCGTTGCTCCCAAGGGACCGGGTCACACCGTTCGTCGCGAGTACGAAGCTGGCCGCGGCGTTCCCGTCATCGTTGCTGTCGAGAACGACGCCACCGGTCACGCGTGGGACATGGCGTGGTCGTACTCCAAGGCAATCGGTGGACTTCGCGCCGGCGGCATCAAGACCACCTTCACCGAAGAGACCGAGACCGACCTGTTCGGTGAGCAGGCTGTTCTTTGTGGTGGAACCTCGCAGCTCGTTCAGTACGGCTTCGAAACCCTCATCGAGGCTGGCTACCAGCCGCAGATCGCTTACTTCGAGGTACTCCACGAGCTCAAGCTCATCGTTGACCTCATGTGGGAGGGCGGCATCGCCAAGCAGCGTTGGAGCGTTTCTGACACCGCTGAGTACGGCGACTACGTTTCGGGCCCCCGCGTCATCGACGAGTCGGTCAAGGAGAACATGAAGGCTGTTCTCGCAGACATCCAGTCGGGTGCCTTCGCCGACCGCTTCATCAAGGACCAGGATGCTGGCGGAGTTGAATTCCTCGCCCTGCGTGAAAAGGGTCAGAACCACCCCATCGAAGCAACCGGCAAGGAGCTTCGTGCTCTCTTCGCTTGGAAGCAGCAAGACTCCGACTACACCGACGGTTCAGCAGCACGCTAACTTTCGCTTGTCACTACGACGGCCGTTCCGCTTCTGCGGGGCGGCCGTCGTGTGTTAACGCTGCGAAGTACTGATCGCGGAGGTGTCGCCGGCATCAGCAGCGCGATCAGGCGGGTGGGAGCGTCGTGCCGTGGTCGGGCCACCGCAGGGTCGGCTCTGCCTTGGGCGCAGGGCCGGCGGTGCCCGTTCCGACCCAGATGACGGTCGCGAGAAGCTGTTCCAAGCGCGAACCAATAAACGCGGCCGCAACAAGGGGCGCATATAACGCACCTAAATAGGTCGACGCAAGAACGAGATCCGCGTTCTTGCCCCAGACCAGCGCTAGCGCAGCGGGGGCTGCCGCGAGCAACAACCAGAGCGGTTGAACGAGAACGCCAAGTACGACGGCCGCGATGAGTGCCAGAATGCCCAGTGCGAGTTGCGCGATGATGAGCCACCCCAGTGCACCGCCGTGGTGGGCGTAGCGTTCGATGCCCACGGCAGCCCACATGACGCGGGCGCGCAACTGGTGCACTCCGCTATCGACGAGTGCGACGCGGAAGGTTTCGTCGGCAACACGGCGCAGGGCAAGCCTGTCTTCAGCGGGCGCCAGCCGGGTTTGGTGGGTGAGGTGATCATGCAGAATCGCGGCAAGCGTTTGCTTGCCATAGCTTGCGATCAGCCCCCAAAGAAAGGGCGGCACAGAGGCGAAGTCGGTGCTGTTGCCTTCGGTCGGCGGCAGCGAAGGGTCATGCGCCGGCACTTCGAAGACTCCGCCACCGGGGCGAGGGTCGCGCCAGCAGAACGGCTCGGCAACCTGAAAGTCGCGATCCAGTCGGTAGACCAGAGGCAGGCTGAGCAATTCATTCCCGTGACAATCGGTGAATGGCATGCTGAGCTCCTCTGTCGAACTGGCGTCTGCAGACTAGTCTGTCGGAGTGACGACGAATGTGCAGCGCAAGTTCCCCCGACCCCGAGATTTCGCTTTCGTTGGCGGACCGCCGAAAGTGCTGCGGCTCGTCGGTGCACTCCGGCTCATCGCCTCAGCGCTCGTGCTGGCGAGTATCGCCACGCAGGTGATTGACGAGTCGATTCACAATGACTTCGTGGCGGTGGAATACTTCAGCTACTTCACGATCCAGTCGAGCCTGATCAACGTCGTTATTCTTGCGCTGAGCGGGCTGGTGGCTGTGCGCCGCCAGGTTGAGCCGACGCTGCTGGGGGTGCTTCGGGCATCCGTTGTCTCCTATGCGGTCGTGACCGCCGTGGTCTACAACGTGCTGCTGCGCGGGCTACCCGACGAGGGCTACGTGGGTATCCAGTGGCCCAACGAGGTCATTCACGTGTGGGTGCCGCTGTTCGTTTTGCTCGACTGGCTGTTCTCGCCGTCACGACCGGTGTTGCGGATGCGCGACGTGCGCATTGTGGTCATCTACCCGGTTGCGTGGCTGGCCTTCACGATCGTGCGTGGGCTGCTCGACGGCTGGTTTCCGTACCCCTTCTTGGAGCCCAATGGGCCCGACGGCTGGGGCGGCGTGCTCGTCTACGTGCTCGGCATCGCGGCCTTCATCATCGCGATCGCGGTGGGGCTCATTGCGATCAGCCGCGCGAAGTGGGCGCGCTGGTCGATTCGTGACCGCATCGCTGCGTCAGATCAGTAGCTCTACCGAAGCTAGCTCGTGGGCCACTCATCAAGAGGCGAGTAGGCGAGCAAGTGGCGATAGTCTGCGAGCTCGGTAATCGCGGGGGCAGCGGCTGCGCGCTCGAACCGTTCCTCAGAGAATTCACCAGCGAGCGCGTCGTAGTTGGTGGCTCGGTTCAGCAGCGTGGTGCCGATCTGAGCTGTGATCTTGATCGCCTCGCTTGTGACGATGGAGGCCACGACGCTCACGGCGCCGGGGAAAATTCCATGCGTCACGTTCGTATCCACGGTCGCTGCCTCGGGCGGCAGAGGGTAAAGGTCGCGGAAGCCGGCGCCGCGGGCGGGCCACGAGACTCCGGCCTGGGAGCCGAATTCGCAGGCGATGCCCCAGATGAGTGGAATCCCCGTGATCTCCGCGGCATCGGCCGCTAAATAGTGAGTGGCAAAGTTGTCGCTGCCATCGACTACGAGGTCGTACTCGGCGAACAGCTCCAGAGCGTTGTGCGGAGTGAGCTTGGCGTCGATCGCAATAACGGTTGTCGCGGGGCTGAGCTCAGCCACCCGCTCAACAGCAGAGACAACTTTTTTGTAGCCGACATCCAAGAGCCGGTGGATATGTTGGCGGTGCAAATTGCTGAGCTCAACACGGTCGTCATCAATCACACCAACGGTTCCGACGCCGGCCGCAGCGAGCGACGGAATGACCGTGCTGCCGACGCCACCTGCGCCAATCACGAGCACGCGTGCGCGCGCCAAATTCTTTTGCGCCGTCTCGCCAAAGTGGGTTAGCGCGAGCTGGCGGCTAAACCGCTGATCCATGATCTGATTGTGACACTGCGGTCCTGAGAGTGGCCCCGAAAAACGGTCTGGCACACCGCTCTGCCCGTGAACTGGGGGTTCTGGGAGCGTGCACTGAGCCCGGTTTCCCTCATTCGGGCGTCGAGACCGCTGACGCTCTCACATGTCGAGGCCCAATGACTGCGGTCGCAACCGCCGTCACCACGAGCGCGGCGGCCGCAATGAGCAGAGATGCGGCGGTGGCATCGACGAAGGCGGCACGGGCTGCGATGGTGAGGGCATCCGCTGCTGGTCCTAGCGTGGAAATCATGGACGACTGTGTAAAGGCGATCGACTCTTGCACTTTGTCGGCGATGTCGGCGGGCAGTTGGGTCGTGGCGTCGCTGACGGTGGTGCGATAGACCGAGGCCAAGACTCCACCGAGTACCGCAATGCCGAGAGCGCTTCCGAATTCCCGCGCAACGTCATTGACCGCAGAAGCGACCCCCTGCTTCTCGCGGGGGAGCGACTGGGTGATGGCGGTTGTGGAAGGGGTTCCGGCGAGTCCCATGCCGGCGGCAAACACGACGAGTCCCGAAACGAAGTGCAGGTAGTTGAAGTCGACAGTGAGCAGCGACATGATGACGAAGCCAACCGCCATGAGTATGAGCCCTGCCGGAACGACTTTGCGATAGCCGACGCGCTCGGCAATGGCAGGCGCGAGTCGAGCCAGCGGCACCATCCCCAGAGGCATCGGGAGCATGCACGCTGCGGCCTGTAACGCGCTGAGCCCGACGACGAATTGCAGGTATTGCAGCATGGTGAAGAAGAACCCAAACGCCGCGAAGAACTGGATGAAGATGGTGAGGCTTCCCGCCGAGAACCCACGAATGGCAAAGAGTCGCGGGTCGAGGAGCGGATCGGGGTGGTGGCGTTCCCACAGCACGAAAGCCACGAGTGCGATGAGGCCGCTGCCGAGGATCACGAAAGGAAGTGCTTCTTCGCCTGAGGTGTCGGCTATTTCGATGATTCCGTAGACGAGGGTGCTGACGGCGATCAGCGACAGTGCTGCGCCGAGCACATCGAAGCGACCAGTAACGGCCTCTTTGCTCGGGGGCACGACGAGAATGGCGCCGATGATTCCGAGGATGGCGAGCACGACGTTGAGCCAGAAGAACGAGTGCCATTCGAAGAATTCGAGAAGGAGTCCGGTGCCGAAGAGTCCGAGCACGGCACCGCTGCCGGCGACTCCCACCCACACGCCGACCGCTTTGGGGCGCTCGGCGTCGGGGAAGCTGGTCGTGATGACCGAGAGCGTTGTTGGCATGATTCCTGCAGCACCGATACCCATCACGGCACGCAGGACGATGAGGGAGTTCGCGTCGGTGGTGAAGGCCGCGCCTGCCGCTGCAGCGCCGAAGATGGCGAGACCGATAATGAGGATGCCCTTGCGGCCGAACCGATCACCGATGGCGCCCGCGGCGAGCAGCAAGCCGGCGAAGGCGACGGTGTAGGAATCGACGATCCAGGTCAGTTCGGTCTGAGTGGCGCCAATCTCGCGGGCGAGGCTCGGCAGGGCCACGTTGAGCCCGCTGACAGCCGACATGACCGTCATGAGCGCGAGCGCCATCGTGATGAGGATTAGCCGCCGGCGTAGTGGACTGAGTTCTGCGTGAGCACCGTGTGCCGAGTGAGCGACGGATGGTGCAGGGGTGTTGGTCATAGTATTTCCCTCTGGTGAATTAATTCCCCATGTGATGAAATAATACGGATGCGGCGACGATTCCGCAAAACCACGAACTATGAGACGACAGGGTGACGCGCATGGCAACTGAAGATTCTCCCAAACGGGCGGGGCGTCGGCCCTCCGCGAGTGCGGCAGGCAGCGGTGCGCGCGAAGAGATCGAAGTGGTGGCGCGTCAGCAGTTCGCGGACCTCGGGTATGAACGGGTCAGCGTGCGTGGGGTGGCGCGAGAGGCGGGGGTCGACCCGAAGCTCATCCATCACTATTTCGGCGGGAAAGAAGCTCTGTTTGCGGCTGTGGTGGAGCTTCCCTTGACGCCGGGAGAGGTGATTGCAGAACTGCGCGTGCCGGGTGAGGAGACGTTGGGGCATCGGCTGGCGCGCATTGTGATCGGGATGCAGGGAAACGCGCTCTCTCGAATGACGATGTTGGGTGTCATCCGGGCAGCAACAAGCCAACCCCTTGCTGCGGAACGAATCCGGGCCCTGCTGACGAACAGGCTATTGGTTCCGGTCGCGCGCGAACTTGAAATTGACCAGCCCGACCTGAGGGCAGCGCTAGTGGGAAGCCAGGTCGTTGGTCTCATGATGGCGCGTTACGTCGTGAAGCTGCCGGCGCTGGCGCGGGCCAGCGATGAAGAGATTACCGAGCTGCTTGCTGCCTCGCTCGACGCCGTTCTTGGCTCGGCGATTACCCCAGCGGCAGGGAACTCGACGGCAGGAAGGTGAGATTCGTGCCGTCTCCCTGCAGTACCAGGCTGCCGCCGGTGGGGATGGCTGTCGTCGTCACGGCTAGGGCGGCAAAGTAGCGTTCGTCGAATTCCATGAGCGCAGTCTCGTCACACGCCCGCGCGGTCGACACCATGTCGCTCACCGCGAAACTTTGAGGTTCGCCCGTGAGGGTTGCGCTGTAGCTGTTGCAGGCTCCAGCACCCATAATCTCGTCATCGGTGATCATGATGGTGACCTCGGCCGTCGTGGCGAGATCGCCAGCGCTATCGGTGCCTTCGGCATAGATCCAGGTGCCGCCGATGCCATCAACGGGCATGGAGTCACCGGGGGTCTGCTCGTCGCCGAGGCCTGGGCCGCTGTCGATCGGGGGTTCGTCAGAGCCGACCGGCGTCGCGGGGCCGGCGCACGCGGTGAGAGCGAGCAGGCCAGCAGCCAGCAGCGGGGTGAACTTCGCGAGAACTGATTTCGTGGGCATTATTTCCTCCTACCTAGGTAGACGAAGCGCTGTGCGGTTTCGTTGGGGCAGGCCCAAAACTTTTACAGCGCGGCTAGCACGACTAACACAATCAGCACCAGTTGACCGGCGAATCGTGGCCAGAATGGCAGGGCTGCTTTACCAAAGCGATCAGGGTTTTTAGCCGCGTATGCATTGGCCGGAAACACGGCAATCAAAAACAGTACGAGTGCGATTCCGGTGATAAGTCTCACCGATTCCCACAAAAGTCCCAGACCGCCAGCGATCTCACAGAGTCCGGTGATGGTCACGAGGGCGCTGGGGGAGGGCATCCACTTCTGGCGCAGCGCTGGTGGGATCATGGCCCGCATCGTGCGCGCCGGGGCGGCAACAAAGTGGCTAACGCCCATCGCGATAAAAGCCAGCGCGAGGACAATTCGCAACGCCCACTGGGCGATCTCGACGGCATCCATGATGGGTCTATCGTCGCACTGAGTTGTCACATGGCAACGAGGGCTTCCCGTCGCCGCTAAAGTTGCAGTAGTTGTCTACTCCAGCAGCCTTCGTTGTGTTAGTGCGAAGTCCCCGCGAATTGAAGGATCAGATCTGTGGCTAAGCCGATCGTCGTGATCGCCGAAGAACTTTCCCCCGCAACAGTCGACGCTCTCGGGCCCGACTTTGAGATTCGAAATGTGGACGGTACTGACCGTGACGCGTTGAAGTCTGCGCTCTCGGACGCGCAGGCCGTTCTCATCCGCTCTGCGACCCAAATGGATGCCGATGCTCTCGCGGCCGCGCCTGGCCTGAAGGTCATTGCTCGCGCCGGTGTTGGCCTCGACAACGTGGACATCAAGGCGGCTACCGCCGCCGGTGTCATGGTTGTTAACGCTCCTACCTCCAACATCATTTCGGCTGCCGAGCTGACCGTAGGGCACATCTTGAGCCTCGCGCGTCACATTCCTGCTGCGTCTAGCGCTCTCGCGCAGGGGCAGTGGAAGCGCTCGCAGTACTCCGGGACCGAACTCTTCGAGAAGACCATCGGCATCATCGGCCTCGGCCGTATCGGTGGTCTCATTACCGAGCGGATGCAGGCCTTCGGCACGAGCATCATCGCCTACGACCCCTACGTCACGGCCGCTCGCGCGCAGCAGATGGGCGTCACGCTCGTTTCGCTCGACGAACTGCTCGAGCGTTCGGACTTCATCACGATCCACATGCCCAAGACTCCTGAGACCACGGGCATGATTTCGACTGAGCAGTTTGCTCGCATGAAGTCGAGCGCTTACATCGTCAACGTTGCCCGTGGTGGCCTCATCGACGAAGACGCTCTCTACACGGCCCTCAAGTCGCGTCGCATTGCCGGCGCTGGCCTCGACGTGTTCGTGAGCGAGCCGCCCACCGGGTCGCCACTTCTCGATCTCGAGAACACCATCGTCACGCCTCACCTCGGGGCTTCGACCGCTGAAGCACAAGAGAAGGCTGGCGTTTCGGTAGCCAAGTCGGTTCGACTCGCCCTCGGTGGCGAGCTCGTGCCCGACGCCGTGAACGTTGCTGGTGGCATCATCGACCAGAGCGTGCGCCCCGGCATCCCGCTCATGGAAAAGCTTGGCCAGGTCTTCTCTGGTCTTTCGGACAGCCCGCTCACGAGCGTCGATATTGAGGTGCGCGGCGAGATCGTCGAGTTCGATGTCAACGTACTCAAGCTTGCTGCTCTCAAGGGCATCTTCACGAACGTTGTCTCCGAGACGGTCAGCTACGTCAACGCTCCGGTTCTTGCCGAGCAGCGTGGCCTCACGGTTCGTTTGATTACGGATGTCGTGAGCTCCGAATACCGCAACCTGCTGACCATCCGTGGTTCGCTTGCTGACGGCTCGCAGGTTTCCGTTTCGGGAACCCTGGTCGGAAACAAGCAGCTCGAGAAGATCGTCGAGATCAACGGGTACGACATCGAGGTTCCGCTCGCGGACCACCTCATCGTCATGATGTACGAAGACCGCACTGGAATCGTTGCCGTCTTCGGTAAGGAATTCGGCGAAGCCAACATCAACATCGCGGGCATGCAGATTGCGCGCGAAAGCGAAGGCGGCAACGCGCTGTCAGTGCTTACTGTCGATTCGCAGGCATCCGCCGATGTTCTCGCCACGGTTGCCGAGCGCATTGACGCTCGCTACGTGCACGCCATCGACATCGTCGACGCTTAGTCACTTCGTTTGCGCCCTTGTGGTGTGAAGACACGAAAGGCGCGCCCCGAGCAATTGGGACGCGCCTTTCGTGCGTTGAACGTGGTGGTTGTTAGATGGTTTCGTCGGGGGTTGTGCTGGTGCGGCGCTCAGTGACGGTGCCGTTCGCCCCATCAGAGCCATTGTGGACGGTGGTGACCGAGGTGCGGTTTCGCAGCGTCAGTACGAGGCCGATGATAAACGTGACCACTCCGGCGCCCATCAGGATGTAGCCGATCAGAGGGATATTGACTCCTTCGACTTGAAAATCGAGCGCGAAGGTAAGAATCGCGCCGATCACGACAAGGACAATTCCGGTTCCAATACTCATGCGCCCAACTTTAGCGCCTCTAATTCAGCGTGCAATCAGGCAACGTTCAGAAAAGCCATAAGGGCCAAGCATCCGGGTTCTGAAAGCAGCACTCCGACGCGAGTGAGAGCCGCGCAGCGGTACTGTATTTACATGCCTTCTCAGATCAAGCTTGCAGTCATTCCCGGTGATGGTATTGGGCCCGAAGTTGTGGCCGAGGCCCTCAAGGTTTTGAAGGCAACCGGTGTGGATGTCGCCCCCACCGAGTTTCCCTTTGGTGCGGCTCATTACCTTGAGTCGGGCACCATTCTCGAAGACTCCGACATTGTTGAGCTTGCGAAGCACGACGCGATCCTTCTGGGCGCTGTCGGGGGAGACCCGCGCGATCCTCGCCTCACGGGCGGCATCATCGAGCGCGGCCTTCTGCTGAAGCTGCGGTTCGCGCTTGATCACCACGTGAACCTGCGCCCCACCACAATCTTCCCCGGTGTCACCTCACCGCTGGCTGACCCTGGCGCCGTCGACTTCGTGGTCGTGCGCGAAGGTACCGAAGGCCCCTACGTGGGCAATGGCGGGCGAATCCGCACCGGTACGCCCCACGAGATCGCCACCGAGGTCTCCATCAATACGTCGTTCGGCGTCGAGCGCGTGGTGCGCTTCGCATTCGCTCACGCGATGGAGCGTGACCGCAAGAAGGTCACTCTCGTGCACAAGACCAACGTGCTCGTTCATGCCGGCGGTTTGTGGCAGACGACAGTCGACCGCGTCGCGGCAGAGTTCCCCGAGGTCGAGGTCGATTACATGCATGTCGACGCGGCGACGATTTACATGGTCACAAATCCGAGTAGATTTGACGTTATCGTCACCGACAACCTTTTCGGTGACATCCTTACAGACCTCGCAGCAGCCATCAGCGGCGGCATTGGTTTGGCCGCCTCCGGCAACTTGAACCCGAGCGGGGAATTCCCCTCCATGTTCGAGCCGGTTCATGGCTCAGCGCCCGACATTGCGGGCAAACAACTCGCTGATCCCACGGCGGCAATCCTGTCGATTGCATTGCTGCTCTCACAGTTCGGCGAATCGGATGCCGCGGCCCGCGTCACTGCGGCCGTTGAAGCCGATCTCGGCGCCCGTGGCGACACCGCACGGTCCACGTCTGAAATCGGCAGTGCAATTGCCGACGCTGTAGCGCAGAATTAACCCACCGCCATTATGGCTGTACGTCATTAAGGACATTTGATGAAGAATCTGCTGGCTGATCGCCCCCTCTCGTTCCTCGTGAAGAAGAACCAGGAACCTCGCTCGGTTGAAGAGCGTGAAGCAATTCTGGCGAACCCCGGCTTTGGGGTGAACTTTACCGACCACATGGTCGACATTTGTTGGTCGGAGCAGGGCGGTTGGCACCGTCCCCGTGTGCAGCCGTATGGGCCGATCGCGCTCGACCCTGCCGCTGCGGTGCTCCACTACGCCCAAGAAGTCTTCGAGGGTCTCAAGGCTTTCCGTCATGAAGACGGCTCGATCTGGTGCTTCCGCCCCGAAGCGAACGGTGCTCGTCTGCAGCGTTCCGCAGCCCGCATGGCGCTGCCCGAGCTGCCGGTAAACGAATTCGTGAACTCGCTCAAGCAGCTCATCGCGGTCGATGGCGACTGGGTGCCGAGCGCGCCCGAGACCAGCCTCTACCTGCGTCCCTTTATGTTCGCTAAAGAGGCGTTCCTCGGTGTGCGCGCTGCGAAGAAGGTCAATTACTACGTGATCGCGAGCCCCGCCGGCGCTTACTTTGCTGGCGGCGTTGCCCCGGTATCGATCTGGGTCTCCACGAACTTCACTCGTGCAGGCAAGGGCGGAACAGGGGCGGCCAAGACGGGCGGCAACTACGCGTCGTCTCTCGTGGCCCAGCAGGAGGCATCCGCTCAGGGCTGTGCTCAAGTGCTGTTTTTGGATGCCGAAGAGGGCAAGTACATCGAAGAGCTCGGTGGCATGAACGTGGTTCTCGTCAAGAAAGACGGAACCCTCGTCACCCCGCAGTCGGAGTCGATTTTGGAAGGCATCACGCGCGACTCGGTGCTTCAGCTTGCTGAAGATCGCGGTCACAAGGTTGAACGTCGTCGCGTCACTCTCGAAGAGTGGCGTGAGGGTGTGGCCTCGGGCGACATCACCGAAGTGTTCGCGTGTGGCACTGCCGCAGTGATCACGCCTATTGCTCTGCTCAAGGGCGAAGGTTTTGAAATTGGGTCGGCGGATGCTCCCGCCGGCGAACTGACGATGTCGCTGCGCGAAGAGCTCACCGACATCCAATATGGCCGTCGCGAAGATAAGCACGGCTGGATGACGAGGCTCGACGCATGAAGGTAGCTCGGTTCAGTTCTGGCACGGGAGCCCGCTACGGGATCATCGATGGCGACGAAATTGTTGTACTGACGGGTGACCCGATGTTCAACGGTTTCGAGACCACCGATGAGCGTTTGCCGCTCGCGGACATCAAGTTGCTGGCGCCGGTCATCCCTCGTTCGAAGGTCGTGGCGTTCGGTCGCAACTATGCCGAGCACGCCAAGGAGCTCGGCAACGAGGTTCCGGATGCTCCCATGATGTTCATCAAGCCGAACACGTCTGTCGTGGGCCCCGGCGATGCCATCATGTTGCCTCCGCAGTCGGAAGAGGTCGCGTTTGAGGGAGAGCTTGCCGTCATCATTGGCAGCATTGCCAAGAACGTTGCTGAAGCCGATGTCGACAGTGTGATCTTCGGCTACACGATCGCCAACGACGTCACGGCTCGCGACCTGCAGAAGTCTGATGGCCAGTGGTCACGTGCCAAGGGCTTCGACACGTTCTGCCCGCTCGGACCGGTAATCGAGACTGAGTTCGTGGTGGGCTCGCAGAGCATCCGCACCGCGGTGAATGGTGACCTCAAGCAAGACGGCACCGTTGACCAGATGATTCATTCTGTTGCTGCGCAGGTCGTCTATGCTTCGGCCGCATTCACGCTGTTGCCCGGTGATATTCTTCTCACGGGCACGCCTGCCGGTGTCGGCCCGCTCGTGCACGGCGACACCGTCGAGATCACGATCGAAGGCATTGGCACGCTGAGCAACCCGGTTCGTTCTATCGCCAAGTAGGCGTCGTCGCAGAATCGCCCGCAATGGGCGGTTCTGCGGCTTAGAATAGTGGCAATGTCTGCTCCATTTTCTACTGCAACCGCTTCCGACGTTCGCGTTCGGTTTTGTCCGTCACCTACCGGTACGCCCCACGTTGGGCTGATCCGCACTGCCCTGTTCAACTGGGCTTATGCGCGTCACACCGGCGGCAAGATGGTGTTCCGTATTGAAGATACGGATGCCGCTCGCGACAGCGAAGAGAGCTACCTGCAGCTTCTCGACGCCATGCGCTGGTTGGGGTTGGACTGGGACGAGGGCGTGGAGACCGGTGGGCCGAATGGCCCCTACCGCCAGTCGCAGCGCACCGACATTTACCTTGAGGTCATCGAGAAGCTGAAGGCTTCCGGTCACCTCTACGAGTCTTTTGCGACGGGTGAAGAGATCGAGGCCCGCAACGTGGCCAACGGTCGCGACCCCAAGCAGGGCTATGACAACTTCGAGCGCGACCTCACCGCTGAGCAGATCGCGGCATTCAAAGAAGAGGGCCGCAAGCCGGCTTTGCGTTTGCGCGTTCCGGACTCCGACTTGAGCTTCGACGACCTGGTTCGGGGCGACATCACGTTCCCCGCCGGTTCGTTCTCTGACTTCGTGGTGGTGCGCCCGAACGGTGCTCCGCTCTACACATTTGTGAACCCGGTGGATGACGCACTCATGGGCATCACGCACGTGCTGCGCGGTGAAGACCTGCTCTCGAGCACCCCGCGCCAGATCGCCCTCTACACGGCACTCATCGAGATCGGCCTCACCGACGCCATCCCGCGCTTCGGTCACCTTCCTTACGTGATGGGTGAGGGCAACAAGAAGCTTTCCAAGCGCGACCCCGAGTCGAACCTGTTCTTGCACCGCGACCGCGGGTTCATCCCCGAGGGTCTCATCAACTACCTCTCGCTGTTGGGCTGGTCGCTCGCACCCGACCGCGACGTGTTCTCGATCGAGGAGCTCATTGGGGCCTTCGACGTGGAGAACGTGAACCCGAACCCGGCCCGCTTCGATGTGAAGAAGGCGGAGTCGTTGAATGGCGACCACATCCGTCTGCTGTCGGCGGAGGAATTCGCTGGCCGTCTCGTGCCGTACCTCGTTGCTGCCGACGTCATTTCGGCTGAGCCGACCGACGCTGAGCTCGCAACACTGGCCGCTGCCGCGCCTCTCGTGCAGGAGCGCATGCAGCTGCTGGGCGATGCTCCCGCGCTCTTGCAGTTCTTGTTCACGGCGGATGCTGACCTCACGGTCGATGCGGATGCGATGCCGAAGGCCGAGGGCCCCGAGGTTCTCGATGCTGCGATTGCTGTGCTGACCGACCTCGATTCGTGGACGCACGATGCCATTGAGGCAGCGTTGCGCGCCGAGCTCATCGAAGTGAAAGAGATGAAGCCGCGACTGGCTTTCGGACCCTTGCGTAGCGCGATCGCTGGTCGCCGCATCAGCCCGCCGCTCTTCGAGTCGATGGAACTGTTGGGCAAGGAATCGTCACTGGTTCGCCTGAAGGCGTTGCGCGCCCAGCTATGAGTGAGCAGTTCGACTGGGATGTTGTCATTGTCGGCGGCGGACCGGCTGGACTCAGCGCTGCCCTGAACTTGGCGCGGGCTCGTCGACGCACTCTTGTGCTCGACAGCAATCGCCCCCGCAACTCGGCGACGTTCCACTCTCACGGCTTTTTGAGCCGCGATGGTATTTCTCCTCTCGAGCTTCGCAAGATGGGACGGGAGGAGCTGGAGCAGTATCCGAACGTCTCGTTCGAACGAACCATTGTTGAGGGCATCGAGCCGCTCGGTGCCGTTGGCGCCGGCTTCACCGTCACGCATCGCGGGGGAGCGGTCACGACCCGCACCGTGCTCATCGCGACGGGGTTGCGCGAAGTGCTGCCGAAGTTGCCGCTGCTGCGCGCGTTCTATGGCACGAGCATCCACTCGTGCATGGAGTGTGACGGCTACGAGTATGCGGATAAGCCGATTGCGCTCATTGGCCACACGGATGACCTGGCGGAGCGGGCGCTGCTGCTTTCGCAGTGGAGCCGCGACCTGATTGTCTTCACGCAGGGCGTTGGCCACGTGAGTGACGCCGACGAGGCGATGCTGGCGGAGCGAGGCATCCGAGTGGATCGTCGTGAAGTGGCGGATGTCGCGGGCGACCGTGATGGCCTCACCGGCGTTGTTCTCGCCGACGGCGAAACTATCGCGCGTGAGGCCGCGTTTGTGCGCCCCGACTATGAGACCGCGCTCGACTATGCAGCAGGCTTGCAGCTCACCCTCGACGCGGAGGGCCTGATCGTCGTGGACGCTGCCGGCCGGACCAGCGCGGCAGGAGCCTATGCGATCGGCGATGCCACCCCGCCCGGTCCGCAGCAGCTCATCGTTGCCGCCGGTGATGGCGCTGAGGTTGCCGCGGTCATCAACCGCGACCTGCTCTAAGAATTACTCCGCTGCCCGGCCCCGCGTCTTCAGCATGGTGACGAGGCACGCGGCGAACAGCACCGCGGTGATGGGGGCCCAGACTGCTCGTTCGACGGCGCTGGGGGTGATGAGGTTCAGGATGACGCCCACGCCCGCATAGGCGGTGGTGAACCACGCGAGCACCGTAATGAGTCGGCGTGGGGCGAGCCTGAGAGGGCCGCGTTCGGTGCGGGCGAGGATCGCTGCCGCCATCACGAGAACGAGGGCAGTAGAGACGCCGGCGAAGATGCGACTCTGGGCGGGGAGCGTGCCTTTGTTCGCTCCGCCTTGCGTGTATTCGCCGAGGGGTGCTCCGAGAACGACGGCGAGTTGGAAGAGCGCGACGAGCGTGAAGAGCGCGGCGGCGATGGTGGCGCCGATTCGCGCGGCGCGGGGGATGGGCGGAGATGCTGCGGTGCGCGGGGGCGTGAGGGCAGACTGCGCTGGTGCGACTTTGTCGTTCATCGGGCGGACTCCTTGTGATTGGTGAGTTGGGTGCGAAGATCATCGAGCCAGGTGATTTCGGCGCGCGCGTGGGCGCGCCCCGACTCGAGCGTGGCGTATTGCAGTCGGATGGCGAGAGTGACTTTCGAGAGTTTTGGGGGTGCGCTCGCGGCGAGTGTGTCGAGCGTAGTGAGCAGTTCGACGGCAGCGGATCGGCGTTGGTCGAGCAGTGCGATCACTCCCGCTGTGCCGAGCGAGGCGGCGAAGAATAGCCGGAGGAGAAAAGGTTCGCGGGAGGTGTCTGGCTCGAGCGGTGAGGCCAGCCAGGTCTTCAATGCCGCTCGCCCCGGTTCGAGGATCGAGTAGAGGCGGCGGTCGGGGCGAGACGCCTGCTCAACGGTGGTGCTTTCAACGAGTCCGTCAGCTTCGGCGCGGTGGAGGGTGCGATAGAGCTGCGACTGATCGGCCGGCCAGAAGTGTGCGGCAGTCGTCGAGAACGCTTTGCCGAGTTCGTAGCCCGTCATGGGATGAATCGCGACGAAACCGAGCACGGCATGGAGTAGTGACATACCCCGAATATAGGACAAGTCCTATATGGCGTCAAGGAGTGAACCACAACCCTCTAAAGATGCGCTAAAGTAGTAAATCGGTTCGGCTGCGGCTGAACGCTGTGGGGTATGGTGTAATTGGCAACACGGAAGATTCTGATTCTTTTGTTCTTGGTTCGAGTCCAGGTACCCCAGCAAAACATCTAGGGAGCAACTCCCGCTCAGCCCGGCTCTCGCCGGGCTTTTTCTTTGCCGGCGCACCTCGGGTCTAGTTAGGGCTTTTTCGCGGACTGGCTTTAGCGTGCTGACTGGTGTAGCTAGCGCCGCATTGCGGCCACGAGTGCAGCGTTTCGCTCCTCGAGCAGCGTCTGCATGTAGCGCCTCAGGAACAGCTTCTCGACGAGGCGCCCGAGCGGCCCGAAGGGAGCCGCGAAGGTGAGGCGATCCTGCATGTGGGTGCGGCCGTCGACCTCGGTGAAGAGGTGCTCGTGGTGGTAGGCGGCGAAAGGGCCGCGCACTTGTTCATCCGCAAAGCTGTGCGGGGCATCCACGTCAAAAATACGCACTGTCAGGCGCAGCGGTAGGCCGAAGTGGCGGGCCTGCCAGGTGACGACGTCGCCCTCGACGAAGTGGCCCGTGGTGCGGCCCGCGACGACCTTTTCACGGTGGTGCGTCATTGAGTCGAGATGCAGATTGACGCTCAGCGACAGCGCGCACACCTCAGCGATGGGGGCATCGAACATCGTGTCGAGCACAATCAGTTGCGTCATAGGTTGAGCCTACTTTCTGCCCGCCTGAGTCGAGGTGCGCTATTCGCAGGCGATCCCGTCACCATCGCGGTCGAGTCGCGGCGTTTCGTAGCCGGGCTGCCCGGCATAGAGCGGTGCTGCCCCAGCGGCGCGCACGGCCGTGCAGTTGGCGTAGTGCGCATAGGCTGGGGCGGGTGCTGGAGCGGGTGCAGTGACGGGCGCGGGTACGGGGGCGGCCACGACCGGTTCGGGCTCGGGAGCAGGGGCCGGAGTAAACGACGACGTCAGCGCTCGCTGGTCGGGGCACGAGTCGAGTACCCGCTCGATCGCATCGTGCTCAGCTGTCGTCACCCACAGCCCGTAGGTAGCTTTGACCGAAACTTGGGCGGCGACATAATTGCAGCGGAAGCTCTTGTTTGACGGCAACCAGGTTGCCGCATCGCCAGCACCCTTCTGAGCGTTCGACTTGCCGTCAACTGCCAGCAGGTTGATGGGATCGTTCGCCAGCGTGATTCGTTGCTCTTGCGTCAATTGCTGTGCGCCAGTTTGCCAAGCGTTGGAGAGCGACACCACGTGATCGATCTGAACTAACGCTGACGTCGTATTTCCTCGGAGAAAATCGATCGACGTATTGGTAAAGGGCGAGACGAGCGTGCCAGTGAGTACCTTGCACGATCCGCTCTTCGTAAGAGCGCTCAGGTCTCTTGCCAAGATGTCGTTTCGAGTGTCGCAGCCGTTGCGATCAACGTCTAACCACGCCGCACCGAACTTGGCCGTTCGGGCGTACCCGGTCTTCGGTGCTTTGCCCTTGATCGGCAGGGTCGCCAACAGCGCTAGCGCCGTCGTATCAGTGAACGAGGTGTCGAGAATGCTTACGGCGGCATCGGATGCTGGCGCAGTTGCTTTGTCGGGATCGGCGGGAGCATCCACGCTGAAAGTAGCGCTCGGGCTTGCAGTTCGCGTCGCGGACGGGGTCGGCGACGGCGATGGAGCGGCGGTTTCGGTGACTTGTTCCGCATTCGCGACCACGTCGACCGGAGCGTTGCCGGCGCCAACCGTGCCGCCAACGATGGTGGCGAAGAGGCTCGCCGCGATGACGATTGCACCTGCTTTTCGCGAAGGCACTGACGCCCAGGAGCGACGGCCACTAATCAGCACGTAAAGGCCCGTGAATAGTCCGAAGAATGCCGCGAGAACCAATACGGCCGCGACGCCAGCGGAGACGAGGGTTAGGTAGGCGAACAGAACCAGAAAGGCGCCGACGATCCAAGTGCTCAGCGTCGGCTTGAACCACTCCGGCGCGCGGTGTGGGACCGGTGCATCCTTTGGGGCGAATTCGTTGCTCCACTGGGTGCCATCCCACCAGCGATTCTTGCCCGAACCGTCGTCGTACCAGCCCGCTGGTGCCTGAGGTGCCTTGGGCGGTTGATTGATGAGTAGGCGCAGCCACGACATGTGATCCTCCGGTGTCGTCCTAACCTTCTCAGAAGTGATAGATGTTCATCAGCCCCATAACGGGGCTCGCGGTGGAGGACTCGCAGCCAGTGTCACAGTCGCGCGTCTGCAGCGGCGAATCATTTACATAGCCCGGCTATGTATAGTGGAGGAATGCCATCCTCACTTCTCTCGTTGCTAGGTGACCTCGTCTCGGTCAACCAGCGCCTTACTCGGTTGGCCGCGCGCGCTACGGGCAGTTCCGAGTCGCCGGCGGTCTGGCGCACCCTTGGCGTGCTCAACTCCGGCGGGCCCATGCGCCTCGGCGAACTCGCCGAACTCAGCCGCGTCGCCCAACCGACCGCCACGAAGCTCGTCAGCAACCTCACCGAACGCGGCTGGGTCAATCGCCTCGCCGATCCGGATGACGCCCGCGCCTCGCAAATTGCCGTCACCACCGCCGGTGCCGATGCCCTCATCGCCTGGCGCGACGAACTCGCCGGAGCCATGCTCCCGCTCTTCGCCGACCTCCACGCCGACGACGTGGCCGTGCTGCGCCGCGCCGTCGAAATCATCGGCGAACGTGCGGATGCCGCAGCCGACCTCGCGCCGGGCGCCCCCGTCACCGCACCACCAGAAGGACAATCATGACCCGCACTACCGCATCCAACACCGGCGCTCCAACGCCCGAAACCGCGAACCCCACCAACGTGAACCCCGCGAACGTGAACCCCAACGCGAGCACCACCAGCAGCATCCTGCACCAACCGCGTGCAGTACGGGCCGTCGCGTTCGCCTCCGTGATCGCATTCATGGGCATTGGCCTCGTCGACCCGATCCTGCCCGCCATCGCCCAAGACCTTCAGGCCACAGCAACCGAAACCGAGATGCTCTTCACGAGCTACCTGCTCATCACGGGTCTCGCCATGTTCTTCACGAGCTGGATCTCGAGCCGCATTGGCGCCAAACGCACCCTCCTCATCGGTCTCGCCCTCGTCGTGCTCTTCGCCTTCGCCGCAGGGCTGTCCGGCAACGTCGAATGGGTCATCGGCTTCCGCGCCGGCTGGGGGCTCGGTAATGCCCTCTTCATCTCGACAGCTCTCGCCACCATCGTGGGTGCGGCATCCGGAGGCACGAGCTCGGCGATCATCCTCTACGAAGCAGCCCTCGGCCTCGGCATCGCGATCGGGCCACTCCTCGGCGGAGTCCTCGGCGGCATCAGCTGGCGCGGCCCGTTCTTTGGCACCGCCACCCTCATGGCCATCGGCTTCATTGGCATCGTGACCGTCATGAAAACGGATGCTGTGCGCCCCACCCCAACGCCGCTCTCAGCACCCTTCCGCGCTCTGGCCAACCCTGCCCTCGGAGTTCTCGCTGCCGCAGCACTGTTCTACAACATCGCTTTCTTCGTGCTGCTCGCCTACACGCCGTTCGCCCTGGTTCCGCTCGGCTTTGGCAGCGCCATGACTCTCGGCTTTATCTTCTTCGGCTGGGGGCTCTCGCTCGCCGTCACCTCGGTGTGGGTCGCGCCGCTGCTCACGCACCGCCTGCCGCGCACCCTCGTGCTGCGACTCGTGCTGCCCCTGCTCGCGCTCGACCTCGTAGCCGCGGCACTCTTCATCGGCTCGGGCCCCGGCCTCATCGTGTGCGTAGTCGTCGGCGGCATGCTGCTCGGAGTACTCAACACCGTGCTCACCGAATGCGTTATGGAAGCCACCGACCTGCCACGCTCGGTAGCGTCATCCGCTTACTCGGGCGTGCGCTTCCTTGGGGGAGCCATCGCCCCACCTGCTGCCACCATTCTCGCCGCCGCCATCTCACCGGCAACCCCGTTCTACGCGGCAGCGGGCTCCGTGCTCGTAGCCACTCTCATCGTGGTCCTGGGCCGCAAACGCCTACGGAAAGCGGATGGCGCAGAGATCAGCGTCACCGAAGAAGCCGAGGTCATCGCGGCTGGCGACCGCTAACGGTGCCATCCGTTTCGCGCGTGACCTCCAGAGCGCAACGAAAAGCCGCCCACTCCCAGTAACCAGCTGGAGGGTGGGCGGCTTCTTTTCGCTCGCGAGTGTGTCGGCGACTGTTCGGGTCTAGCGTCGCCGACTACTCGGGTCTAGAGGGGCTTGCGGTAGCGCAGCAGTTTGCCGATGAGCTTCTGCAGTACGGGGTAGAGCAACACGATGATCGTGAGAATCATCAGCGCGGCGCTCATCGGGCGGGTTAAGAACTGCGTAAGGTCCCACTCTGTCTTGATGACGCTCTGCATGAAGTTCTTTTCCACAATCGGTCCCAGAACCAACCCGAGCACGACCGGGGCGAGCGGGAACTTCGCTTGCTCCAGCAGATAGCCGAGGATGCCGAAGATCAGCATGATGCCCACTTCGAGTAGACCGTTGTTGATTGAGAACGAACCCACAACACAGAACGCCACGATGATGGGCATGAGCACCGAGTTCGGCACCCGCAGCAGCATTCCGCTGCCACGGATGGCGAGGTAGCCGAGCGGGATCATCAAGATATTCGCCGCAATGAATACGATGAAAATCGAGTACAACAAGGGCGCTTGGCTATCGAACAGCGACGGCCCCGGCTGTACGCCCTTGACGAGCAGCACACCGAGCAGAATGGCGGTGATCGTGTCTCCGGGGATGCCGAATACGAGTGTCGGAATATAGGCCGAGCCGACTCCGGCGTTGTTGGCAGAACTCGCACCAACAATGGGTTGGATGTGCCCCTTACCGCTGCCGAAGTTCTTGCCCTCCTTCGAGCCGTTCTTGGTGACCGCGTAGGCAACCCACGCAGCGATGTCTCCGCCGGCGCCCGGCAACGTGCCGATCGCGCTGCCGATGACGTTGCCACCGACTGCTGTCTTCTTGTAGTTCCAGAGAGTGCTTGCGGCGTTGCGCAGCAAGCCCTTCGACTCGATCCGAATCGGTAGCGCTGCTGGGGGAGGGCTGATGACGTTGCGCAGCACCTGCGACAAGCCGAACAGACCGATCATTGCCGGGATGAAGTTGATGCCACCCAGCAAGTCGCTGCTGCCGAACGTGAAGCGGGGAAAACCCACCGAGATATCAAGACCAATGGTCGACACGAAGAGCCCGATGAGCAGCGCGATGGTGCCCTTGACTTGAGAACCGCGAGAAATAATGACCGCGGCCGTCAGGCCCAGAATTGCGACCCAGAAGTACTCGTATGACGTGAAGAGCAGCGCCACCTTGGCAAGCTGTGGTGCAGCGAAAATCAGCACCAACCCACCGAAAATTCCGCCGGTCGCCGACGCCAGCAGGCCGACTCCGAGCGCGAGCGCGCCCCGGCCGTTCTGGGTCAGGCGGTAGGAATCTTCGACGTAGGCGGCGCTGGCCGGTGTGCCCGGCATCCGCACCAAGGCCGACGGGATATCACCCGCGAAGATCGCCATCACCGACATCGTGATGATCGACGCAATGGCGGGAAGCGGGTCGAGGAAGAACGCGAAGGGAACGAGAAGCGCGGCGGCCAGCGTGGCGGTGAGGCCAGGAATGGAACCAATGAAGATGCCGTAGACGCCTGCGGCGAGCACGACGAGGAGCAGTTCCCAGCTCGCCACCATGCTGAGCGCTTGGGAGAGATTGTCGATCATGTTCTAACCCCAGAATCCAAGAGGAAGCGGCACGAGAAGTACCTTATTGAAGATCAGCCAGACCACGAGCGTGGTGAGCACGCCGGCTGTGATGGCGACCCACCACTTCGTGCCGAGTCGGAAAATCAGGCCGACCGTCATCACACTGACAGTCGTGAGAAAACCGAGGAAGTCGACGGCGAGGAGATAGAAGATGACCGCACCGATGATGAGCCCGGCATTGATCCACCTGCTCCAGACGACAGCTTCGCCCTTTTCTTTCGCTGGTCGAACCGTCTTGCGGGCTGTGAACCATCGCCCCAGAAGCAGCAGCCCCATGAGGATCATGAGCCCGCCAATGATGCCGGGGAAGAGCGAGGGGCCGAGCTCTCCGCTCGGCAGTGTGGGGTAATCGCGAACGGCGAGAAGGATGGCCGAGCCGAAAACAACTACGACCACGCCACTGGCGAGATCGTAGTTGTTTTCGGACTTGTCCACCGACTCCTCTACCTCCGGAGCGGTGTCGAAAGTCATCCGGTCAGTCCTGCTGCTTCCATGATGGTTCCCTTGGCCTTGTCTTCGTTGACGATAAACTCAGTAAACGCGGCTGTGTCCTTGCCGTCAACGCCGAATCCGGCAGTCGTCATGAATTCGACGTACTCGTCGCTCGCCACGATGTCGGCAACTTGGCATTCGAGTTCAGCAACGATGTCTTCGTCCATTCCAGCGGGGCCAGAAACGCCGCGCCAGGAACCCATGGAGAAGTCGATTCCGACCTCCTTCAGGGTCGGAACGTCGGGGTAGTTCGGGTCGCGCTCTTCACCCATGATGGCGAGCGGGCGAGCTTCGCCGGCACCGATCATGGTGGCGTTCTCAGCGAGGCTGGCGAAAGTGACATCAATACCGCCAGCAGCGAGCTCTTGAAGGGCGGGAGCAGAACCAGCGCTCGGTACCCAACGGATGTCATTGACATCCATGCCGGCCTCAAGCAACATTCCGGCGCGAGCCAGGTCCCAAATTCCACCAATTGCTGTGCCCGAACCGACGATGTCGCCGGGGTTAGCGCGGGCGTCATCCAAGAGATCTTCGATCGTGTCCCACGGAGCGTCAGCGGCAACCGTGATGCCCGAGGGGTCAGAGTTGACCTGAGCGATCGGGGTGATGTCTTCATAGCTGAGGTCGGTGAGACCCTGCCAGTGCATCATGGTGATCTCAACCGTGGTCATACCGATAACGGAGCCGTCGGCATTGCCGTTAGCGATGGCCGTGTGACCGATAACGCCACCACCGCCGTCACGGTTGACGACGTTGACCGGAACACCCAAACGGTCAGACAGCTGAATTCCGACGAAGCGAGAAACGCTGTCGGTGCCTCCACCGGCAGCCCAGGGAACGATGAATTCGATCGCACCGCTGGGGTAGGTCGAGGAGAAGTCGCAGGAATCGCCTGAACTGCCAGCGGCAGAGTCCGTAGACGAATCGGATCCAGACGCGCAACCGCTGAGTACGAGGCCTGCAGAAACTGCAAGCGCGAGTCCAGAAATCCTCACGCGACGGGACGGCTTGTGCAAGAGCCCGCTAGAGGAGATTTTTGACATCGACATTGATATCCAACCAATCATTGTTGTTAATTCACGTTCATGCTTGTGAACGCCGAAGATATCACAATTGTTCGGGCGCTGTCTTTAGCGCGGCGAAAACTTTCCGGAATTGAGCTGCTCCGAGAGTGCCGCGGCGAGTTCACATCTGTAAACTCCGGGTTATGCAACACCAGACAACGGCGTCACCCGCCCACTCCGTCAAGTCGGCCGATCGCGCGCTAGCAATCGTCGATCTTGTCGCTGCCAAGGGCTACGTAAGTTTTATCGAGATCGTGACGGCACTCGGCCTGCCACGATCGAGCGCGCACGGCTTGCTCAATACCCTGCACTCGGCGGGCTGGCTCGAACACGACCAGTCGACACGACAGTATTCGCTCGGCTTGAGGGCCTGGCACGTGGGCCAGTTGTACACGGGGCACAACCAGATCGCTAACGCGGCGAGGCCCGTTCTTGATGAGCTGGCGACCAAGCTGGGGGAGACCGTTCAGCTGGCTCGCCTCGATGGTTCAGCGAATGCTTACTTCGCAATCAGCCAGCATTCTGTTGAAGGAATGCGGTTTGGTTCTTCGGTGGGGATGCGGCTGCCGGCGCACGCCACGGCACCCGGAACCGCGCTGCTGAGTAATCTCGATGCTGCCGATGTCAAGCGCCGGTTGGATGACTCGCCCTCGCCGCTCTTGGTGAATAAGGCTCCGGTTGAAGCATCCGCGCTTCGGGAGCGGGTTGCTGAAGTGAAGCTGCGGGGGTACGCGCTGGACAACCAGACTTACCTTGCGGGTTCCCGGAGCGTTGCGGTGCCGCTCACGAGCGCTACCGGCGGAATCAATACCGCGATCTCGATCACGATGTCTGCTTCTCGAACAAGCGATGTGTGGCCCACGGATGTGCTGCGCGCGTTGGTGGCAGCAGCGAGCGAAGTGCGGCTGCGGCTCGGCGCACGCGAGCCCGGGATTGTTGTTCCCGATTTGGGATGATTCCTCTGCGCTAACCTTCGCGGTCGTTTGATATCTTGGTATACCAGTATGGTTAACCCTGATGTCGGCCTAATGGAGGGTTTTGAGAATGCACACCAATTCAGCGAATCGCAGTGAGATCGATGAGCAAGCGGCGGCGCACCTCGCCCCGCTCAGCCCCGAAGCGACCCTCGCGCTCAGTCGAGTGAGCACCGCAACGATCACCACTCAGCTGATGTCTCGTGGGCTGCGCAACACCTACCTCGAGGGGCTCGAATTCTCGAACCCCGAGCGCCAGCGTCTGCTCGGAGAAGCCTTCACGATGCGGTGCATCCCCGCCAGAGAAGACATCGATGTGCCGTCGATCTTTCAGGACTACGACCATCCGCAACGGATCGGTGTCGAGTCGGTCGAACCCGGGCAAGTGCTCGTCATCGACGCGCGCGGCAAGAAGCGGGCGGCATCCATTGGGCACATTCTCGCGACGCGCTTGAAGATGCGGGGAGCAAGCGGAATCGTCAGCGACGGCTCGTTCCGCGACATGGTCGGTTTCGAAGAACTAGACCTGCCGACGTTCTCTGCCGGAGCATCGCCGACAACCAACCTGGCGCAGCACCACGTTGTGGACTTTCAGATCCCGATCGCGTGCGCTGAAGTCGCTATTTACCCGGGCGACATCATGGTGGGCGATCGCGACGGAGTGGTCTGCATCCCGCGTCACCTCGCCGAGTCTGTGGCGCATGACGCTCTCGAACAGGAAGAGCTCGAAGAATTTATCCTGTCGAAAGTTGAAGCGGGAAGCCCGCTGCGCGGAACATATCCACCCAACGAAGAACTGCTGAAGAGCTACAGCGAACTGCTGCCCAACTAATCGTGAGGCCGCTACAGCCCGAGCTCACGCTTGGTTACACGCTCGATGGAGACACCAATGTGTTCTTTCATCAGACGCGCTGCCGTCGTGGCATCCCCGCTGCTCGCTGCAGCGTAGATCGCTTCGTGCTCGCTCGCTTCAATCTCGCGTCGCGGCCAGTTCTCCCAGAGCACTCCAGCAACGGCCAACGCCGTGAGATCCTGCAAACGGTCGAGCGAATTGACGATGAACTCGTTCTCGCTATTGGCATACATTCCGCGATGAAAGCGACGGTTGGCGAGCGCGGTCGCCGCGTTTTCGTTGGCGGCGGCGAAGATGCGAGCGTCAGCCAGCGCCTGACCGGCGACAGTGAACTCACGACCGCTTCGCGCAGCATCCATGATGGCCCACGGCTCCAGCAGAACACGCTCTTCATAAATGTGGCGGATGTCGGTGAACCCCAGTCGGCGAACCGAAATGCGGCGGGCTTGAACATCCAACAGCCCCGATCGCTCGAGAACGATCAGCGCTTCACGCACGGGAGTTTTCGAGACGCCCAACTGCTCAGCAATCTTTCGCTCGACGAGAACCTGACCCGGTTCCAAGGCTCCAGAAACGATCGCCGACCGCAGTGCATCGATGATCTGATCCGTGCGCGTGGGAGTATCCGCCTGCGGCGGCAGCGGGGACGGAAAAGTAGCGTCGAGCGACTGGGTCATGGAGGTCAGCCTAAACGACGGCAGGTGTCGCGTGGCAAATGCGAGACCAGACCCGCCGCGTCATCCGCACCCCACCGCCCCTCGATTTTCGGAGAATCATGCTGACAACGACCAACCCCGCGACCGGGGTCACGAACGACACTGACATCGCGCTTACGACGCCGGAAGAAACCGCCGAACGGGCGACATCGGCCCACGCGGCGTTCGAGCAACTGCGGGGGAGTAGCCGCGAATGGCGAGCCGGATTGCTGGAGGCGCTGGCCGACGGTCTCGAGTCGAACCGCGCCGAGCTCGTGGCCGCGGCCAACGACGAAACCGGTCTCGGCGAGGCGCGGTTGAATGGCGAACTCAGTCGCTCGCAATTTCAGTTTCGACTGTTTGCCGACGCTCTTCGTGAAGGCAGCTACCTTGAGGCCACGATTGACCATGCCGGGGAAACCCCGCTTGGGGCTGCTCCTGAGCTGCGCCGGATGCTGCTGCCCATCGGGCCAGTAGCGGTCTTCGGATCAAGCAACTTTCCGTTCGCGTTCTCTGTTGTGGGCGGTGACACCGCATCGGCGCTCGCGGCGGGCAATAGCGTCGTCATCAAGGCGCACAGTTCGCATCCGCTCACCTCGCAGTTGTCGTTCAGCACGCTCGCTGACGCGGCTTCGGCCTACGGTGCTCCGGAGAGCATCCTTGGCATTGTGTATGGCACCGAGTCGGGGCGCGTTCTCGTGGCCGACCCGCACATCGCTGCCGTCGGATTCACCGGATCGCTCGGAGCAGGCGAAGCACTGCTGGCAATCATCAGCACGCGCCCCAACCCAATTCCGTTCTACGGAGAACTCAGCAGCCTGAACCCGCTTATCGTGACGCCAGCGGCAGCAGCCGAGCGCACGACGCAGATCGCTGAGGGGCTGTTCGGATCCTTCACCCTGGGGGCCGGTCAGTTCTGCACCAAGCCGGGCGTCGCCTTCGTGCCGCGGGGTGCGAGCGGAGACGCGATCCTCGAAGATCTGCGAGCGCGCACCGCAGCGGCTGGTGGAATGGTGCTGCTCAACGAACGCATTTCGCATTCGCTGACCGACATCCTCGGAAGAATCACGAATGATGGTGGCGCAAACGTTCTCGCGGTCGGCTCGTTGGCTGGCGCGGGCATCCTGGCGGCGCCGACGCTGCTGGAGATCGATGCTGCAGACTTCACTGAAGCAACCGCCGAGGAAGCCTTCGGGCCCGTGCTCGTTGTCGCTCGCTTCGACTCGCTTGAGCAGATCTTCCATGCCGTCGATGCCATGCCCGGTTCGCTCACCGCCACAATTCATCACGGCGATGATGAACCGGATGCCGTACGCCAACTTTCTGAGCGGATTGCGCCGACAGTCGGTCGACTCGTTTTCAACGGCTTTCCTACCGGAGTGCGAGTGTCGTGGGCGCAACACCACGGTGGAAATTGGCCGTCGACAAACTCCCAACACAGCTCGGTCGGTGTCAGCGCTATCCGTCGTTTTCTCCGCCCGATCGCTTTTCAGGATGCGCCGGCAGCGGTGCTCCCCGAAGAGTTGCGGGAGGAGTTCTCCTCAATCCCGCGCCGTATTGATGGTGTGCTCGTTCTTCCCGCCCGTGCTGCGACCAGCAAAAAGGTGATCGTGTAGCCTCGACTCGTTGGTATACCAAGCCTGACCATCCCCGATTTTTAGTACCTGTTTTTCATCGCTCAACCAGAAAGAGGCATCATGCAGCTCAACCTCACCGGACGCAAAGCCCTAGTCACCGGCGCAGGACAAGGAATTGGCGCGGCAATCGCGCTCGGTCTCGCCCAAGCCGGCGCCGACGTTGTCGTGCACTATGCGAATAGCAAGGATGCCGCTGCCGACGTCGTGGCCCAGATCGTCGCCCTCGGCCGCGCTTCGGTCGCGGTGCAAGGTGACCTCACCGACTCTGCCCAGGCAACAGCCGTCGTGGATGCCGCTGCGGAATCGCTTGGCGGTCTCGACATCATCGTCAACAATGCGGGAAACCTCGTGGGGCGTCACACGATCGCCGAGATGAGTGATGAGCACTGGCACCAGGTGATGGATGTCAACGCCACGAGCGGGTTCTTTGTTTCTCGGGCTGCGATCCCATATCTGACGCAGTCGAGTGCCGGCCGCGTCATTATGATGTCGTCGCTTGCCTCCGAAAATGGTGGCGGCGCCGGTGCTGTTGCCTACGCGACCGCGAAGTCTGCGATCGTCGGCTTCACGCGAGGTCTCGCCAAGGAGCTTGCTCCGTCGAACATCACCGTCAATGCTCTCGCGCCCGGGTTCATCGGTGACACCCCGTTCCACAACAACTTCACGCCCAGCAGTGCGCAGCCCGGAATCATCGCCGGGGTGCCGTTGGGGCGCGCGGGAACCGTGGAAGACGTCGCTGGCGTCACTGCCTTCCTGGCCTCTGACCTGTCGTCGTACGTGACGGGGCAGGTTCTCGACATTAACGGTGGGTTGAACTTCCGCTAGCCAGCAATTCCGCTTCCGCTCACGAGAGCGCTATCCCTTGAGGGGGATGACCGCGATCTTGCCCTTAGCGCCCGCCACCACGAGAACGTTGCTGGCCTCGATTCCGTCGAGGGCGGCAACGATTTCGGCGATGCCGGGCTCAAGCGGCGAGGCCGTTGCGCGCTGAAGAACCGTCACGCGGGCTCCGGTTGCGGCACGCACGGCATCCACAAGCTCGGCGTTGTCGTGGGAGGCCACGAGCGTGACGTGACCGATGCGACGAACGACTTCTTCAGTGACGCTGGAGGCGCGGTCTCGTTGCCAAATCGCGAAATGGTAGGCCGCAACCAGAAGGGTGGCGGTGAGCAACCCGAGGGCCTGGCGTGAACGCTCAACAAAGCTTTCACCGCTGCCACCATCGAGCAAGAACGAGAACAGCTGAAAGCCGATCACAAGCAACGTGATGAGTGCCACGAGTGCGCTGAGGCCAAAAATGATCACGAGATAGATGCGTCGACCGGGGGTCGCCACGCGCTCAGGGTTCGAGGCCTGCCGAGGAAGCCAAGCCCTCCACCAGAAGACGCCGCCCACGAGCAGAGCGCTGAGCCCACCCAACAACAGGCTGCGGATGTTGCCCTCAAGAAGCGAGTTGCTGGTTGTTGCGAGCAACGCATTTACTGTCACGCCCACACCCGTCGCGGCTACCGCGAGGGAAACTCCAGCGCTAGCAAAGCTGACCGCGGAGCGCACGCCACGGGAGCGTGCCCACACAGTGGGAGCGTGATAAATGAAGACAATCACGCCCACCGCGGCAGCCGAAAACGCGCTTCCTAGCGGATCTAGCGTTACCGAGAGCGGTTCCGGCAGTCGCGCGAGCAGCGACAGAATCACCCACACGACAACGGCGGTGCCCACGACGTAGGCCGCAATCGAGGCGATGCCCGAAATGAACACCAGCAAGACGTTGGCGAAGCCGTGCAATTGCGATTGCACGCCGGCGCGGAACCAATGCCACCACCACAACAGTGCGCCGCCGGCCGCCCAGACGAGCGCCTGCAGCACGAGCTGCCACAGCGGGGCAGTCACGATAACGCCGCCCGCCAAGGCATCAAGCGCACCGTCAATGATGCGCGCGAGAGCTACTGCCAGTCCGCCAGCAAGATAGAGCAGTCCCAGCAGCGACGCGATTGCCGGCGCCGCACCGGCGAGGCGGGTAGGCGCTTTGAGTGGATGCCGCCACATCCAGTAGTGCCAGGCCCACACCAAACTCCACACGATCCCCACCGCAAGACCGGAGGGCCGCCAGCCGTTGACGATCGCATCGGATGCCCAGGAGAACAGCGAAATCGTGGCGACCAGGAGCGCGACCGTTGACATCACGACGAGATATACCGGCCAGAGAATGGATGCCCGGTCTCGAGCCATTGCCGCGTCGCGCCAGGTCAGCCACCAGAGCCCCGCCGCGAGAGGTCCAGCAACGAGGGCGGAGGCGAGTGATGTCGCCAAGCCGTAGTTATCGAAGCTCACCTCGACACGTCCAACGCCGAACAGTCGGTCGAGCAGGCCACTAAGTCCGCTCGCCGCAATAATGACCGTGGCCGCTAACAACCCGTAGGTGATCACTCGGCGCACAGTTTGCACGCCACCGACCGCTGGCGTCACTGCCGCTGAGGATGGGGGAGTTGTTGTGCGTGAGGTGGTCATTCGCCGAGTCCTTGGTTGTAGCAGAGGGTGAGGTCCCACGGGGCCGACTCAATCCGCCATGAGCGGTCTTCGAGAACGAGGGTGAACACTTCTTCTGACACATAGCCGGAGCCGCCGAAATCGCCGCTTCCGCGTTCCATCGACACCCGCACCACGGCGGTGTCGTCGTTGATGGTTGACGAGATGACGGTCATCCTCAGGCCCTGAAAGGTGCTCGGATCGGCGGAGTCGCAATTCTCACGCAGCTCGGCGGACAACAGGTCGCGCGCCGTCGCGTAGTCGCTATCGACAATCGCGAGCGAATAGGACTGCACAACGCCTTCGGGCGTTGCAGGATCGAGCACCGTTGGGCCGCCGCGGGTGAACACCACCACGAGCGCAATCACCACGATTGCGGCGATGACGGAAAGGATCACTATGAGCGTGCGATCGGGGCGTGCCGTGGTTGGTTCCATGACGCCATCTTCGTCCATCTCGGCCTGCAAGGCTAGCCGTAAATTCACCAGCGCTCGCGGGGGACTCTCGGCATCCCTCGCTGCTGCGTGTGGATGCCGGTACCCCTGTCAGGCCGGCTTGCCGCGCATCTCGAGCGCGATCTGAGAAGCATCGAGATTCGCCAAGGCATTCTCCAGCAGGTCGGCATCGAAAATGCCGTTATCGCGCGCGTCGAGCAGAGCTGTTCGCTGAGCATCGATGACCGCCAGTCGGTGGCGTTTCTCATCGTCGAAATCGGCTTCCAACGGTGCGAAGGCGTCGTCGCTATCCGCAACCGCACCGTTAATATCCAACCGCGCCGGGACGGTGCGCGCGCTTGCCTTCAGGAGGGCAAAGAGGCGGGTTCGTTCTTCCCGTTCTCGCTCCGCGACCGCGACCTTATCGACCTTCGGCGAGATCCGTCGTACGACGGTGCCGATCGTTCCTCCCTGGACGAGCAGCGACATCGCCGCCACCGCAAACGCAATCAAAATGAGAGTCGAACGCTGAGGAGTATCAGCCGGGAGCGTCTGGGCTGCAGCCACCGTGATCGCGCCACGCATGCCAGCCCACACCACGGTGGTGCCCTCGCGCCATCCCAAGGGTTCACGCCGAAAATACTCGATATCGGCCAGCGACCGAGTGACCAGCCCGGTCACGCGTTGAAGATAGCGCTCCGACCTCGCGGGATTATGTTTGCTGCCGCGCTCGGCCGCATCCTGAATCTCCTTCGGGGCATTCAGCCGTTCCTGCATCACCTGCATCCGCGGTTTCATGGAGGCATGCCGACGAGACCGCCGCCCCAAAACGGCAAGCAGGGGAGCGACATAGGCGGCGCGCACTAGAACCGTGATGACGAGAGCGCCAGCTGCAGTGAGTACTGCGTTTCTGATTCCCGCGTCGTCGTTCTCGACATCTGTCAGAATCGTCGAAATCTGGAGTCCCATCATGAGGAAAATCGCACCCTCGAGAACAAGTTCGATCATGCGCCAATTTTGAGTATCGGACAGCCGATTCTGGGGCGAAAACAGCCGAGGTGCCCAGATGCCCGTCACGATTCCGGCGACAACGGCCGCGACCAACCCTGAAGCACCCAACAGCTCCGCTGGCACTGACGCGATGAAAGGCACCGTGAAAGAGATTGCGGTATTGACAGTCGGGTCCGTGATGCGTTTGCGAACCACGAGATTAAGCCAGCCGACCGCTCCACCAACAACGAGAGCAATAAGAACCGAGTAGGAGAACGATCCGACGGCGCCCCAAAAGGAGAACGTCGCTGCGGTCGCCACGATAGCGGCGCGGAGCAGGGCGAGTGCGGTGGCATCGTTGAGCAAGCTTTCGCCGTCGAGCATCGCGACTACGCGTTTCGAGACCGGGGTCTTCTTGATGATGGATGCCGCGACAGCATCCGTGGGACTCACGATGGCTCCCAAAGCGACACCCCACGCGAAACCGAGCCCGGGAATTACGAGCATGAAGAACACGCCCAGTATGAGGGCCGTGCCGACTACAAGCACCACAGAAAGCCCGCCGATTGCGCCAAATTCGCGGCGGAAGTTCATGGTCGGCAGCGAGACGGCAGCTGAATAGAGCAACGGCGGAAGGATGCCCTGCAGAATTAGCTCCGGATCAATTTGCACCGAGTCAAACGCAGGCACCAAGCTCGCCGCGACCCCAATCGCGACCAAAACGAGCGGCGACGCAACGCCGAAACGGGGGCCGAGAAGCGTCGCCGAGGCGATCACGATGAGTGCGATCACGATCACGATGAGCAATTCGGTCATGGGGTTAGCCTTTCAGCCAAAATTATCGAAAAGCTGACAGCAGTGAGGGCTGACGATGTCTCAGCGCGGGGGCGAGAAAAGCTAGACTCACACGGGTGAGTTTGCCTAGGTGTTAGGTGGCTCATGCACCTTGGCCAAGGAGGTCCACTTATGAAAAGTAAACTGTTTTCTGCCGCTGTCTGCGGTTCCACCCTATTGCTTGCTCTTACCGCCTGCAGCGCTGCCGGAGAGTCGGGATCGACCGCTACCGGCGAATTGACCGGAACGGGTACTGGCGCAGAATGCGTCATCGATTCTGCAATTCCCATTGGTGCTTCCTTTAGCCTCACCGGTGCTGCTGCACAGTACGGTGCTGGGCAGAAGAATGCACTCGAACTTGCGGTCAAGACTCTCAACGAGGTTGGCGGCGTCACGTACGACCTCACTGTCGAGGACGACGCGACCGACCCTAAGGAAGCCATCCAGGTCTTCGATGGCTTCATTAGCGCTGGCGCTAGTGTCATCATCGGCCCGACGCTGTCGAACACGGCAAAGCAAACAGACCCGATCGCGCAGGATGCTGGCGTTCCCGTGCTCGGTGTGTCCAACACTGCAGCGGGCATCACCGAAATCGGTGACTACATTTTCCGCGACTCCCTCACTGAAGATGCCGTCATCCCGCAGACCGTCAAGGCTGCTGTTGACAGTCTCGGTGTGCAGAAGGTCGTTGTCATGTACGCCAATGATGATGCATTCACCGAATCTGGCTACCAAGCGTTCGCTGCCGCTCTCGAGGACCAAAACGTTGAGGTCGCCGAAACTCTCACCTTCTCCAAGGCTGACACTGACTTCCGCGCCCTGCTCAACAAGGCGAAGCAGTCTGACGCCGACGCGATCATCGTTTCTGGTCTCATCGACGCTGCAGTGCCGCTCGTGACTCAGGCCCGTGAAATCGGCATCGACACCCCCATCATCGGTGGAAACGGCTTCAACTCGCCCGCACTCATCGAAGGTGCTGGCGATGCTGCAGAAGGCGTCATCGTGGGAGCCGCGTGGAATTCTGCTTCAGACAACGAGCAGAACGTGAAGTTCATTGATGACTACACCGCCGCCTACAGCTCAGCTCCCGACCAGTTCGCCGCTCAGGCGTACGCCGGAATGCAGATCATTGACCAGGCAGTCCGCTCAGAATGCTCGGGCGAGCGTGACGGTATCAAGGCTGGCCTTGGCACAATCACGGATGTTCCTACCGTTCTCGGTAATGTGACTCTGAACGCGAACCGCGACGCTGAACATGACGCTCTCGTGCAGATCGTTCAGGACGGCCAGTTCGTCATTCTGAACTAGCGTCACCGCACCGCACCGCCACTACATGCAGACTGCGTGCCGCCTTCGGGCGGCACGCAGTCACAGAGCAGGGACTCCACCAATGCAACTCTTTCTGGACGGGATATTTCTCGGCTCGATCTACGCGTTATTCGCGATCGGGTTCACTCTGGTATTTGGCATTCTTGACCGGCTGAACCTCGCCCATGCGGCAGTGTTCACCGCCGGCGCCTTGGTCGGTATCGAGATCGTCACCGTCTTCGGAGTTCCGATCTGGCTGCTCATCCCCATCGTGCTGGTGATTGGCGCGATCCTGGGTATTGCTATCGAGCGCATCGCTTTCAGGCCGCTCGCCGGTCGCCACGATGCGCACTTCGCGGGGCTCATCTCTTCGATCGCGTTCGGCGCGATCATCCTCTCTCTATTGCAGGCGCTGTACGGGGCCGATACCCGTCGTTTTCCTGCGGATGCCTTTCCCACTACGCGCGTGGAAATCTTCGGCGCGACAGTATCCCTGCTTCAAGTCGTCATCCTCATCATCAGCGTCTCGCTCATGGTCGTTCTCACCTGGCTCGTGGCCAAATCCAAGCTGGGTCGAGGAATGCGCACGATCGCCGAGAACCCGCACGCCGCCGCTGTGCTCGGCCTTAACGTGGGCCGCATTAGCAGCACAACCTTCGCTCTCTCGTCTGCGCTCGGCGCGGTTGCCGGCGTGCTGTTCACCCTGAACGTGAACGCTGCATCCCTCGGTGTCGGCCATGCCGTTGAACTCAAGGCCCTCGCAGTGATCATCGTCGGCGGAATGGGATCCCTGCCGGGAGCACTCGTTGGCGGTCTGATCCTCGGTCTCGCCGAGGTGCTCGCCGTCAACTACATCGGCAGCTCGTGGCGAGACATGGTGGCGTTCGGGCTGTTGTTCCTCATCCTCATACTTCGACCGCAGGGCCTTTTCGGTGCTCGCAAGACGCGGGAGGTCTAATCGTGATCGCGGAATATTCGTCACTCATCACCCTGATCGCCCTCACGGCGATTCTCGCCTATAGCTTCTACGCCGTGCTCATCGCCGGCCAGTTGAGCTTGGCGCAGGTAGGGCTCGCCTCGTTGGCGGCCTTCACCTCGGCGCTTGTCGTACCCTCCGAGCCACTATTTGGCTTCATCCCGCCGCTCGTCATTGGCATCGTGTTCGGCATGTTTGTGGGTGCCTTCGCCGCGTTTATCTTGGGTCTGCCCGTCATTCGCCTTCGTGGCGTGTTTCTGGCGATCGCCACTCTCGCCTTCGGCGAAATGGTGCGGATCTTTCTGATCAACCAGACGTGGACGAACGGTGCGCAAGGGTTGAGCTTCGCCAAGCTCGTTGGCCCTGGCGTCGCCTGGATCGCGTTGATCGTCGTGGCGTACTGGTTCTGGCGCCTGTCTGGTTCCCGCCTTGGGCGAGCGTTCGCCGCAATTCGCGAAGATGAACTGGCCGCGACCACCATGGGCATCGACGTTCCTCGGTACCGGATGGCGTCGTTCGTGATCGCCGGAGCAGTTGCGGGCCTCTATGGCGTGCTTCTCGCGCACTTCTCCCGTTTCGCGGATCCGAACGAGTTCTCGTTTACCGCTGCGGTTGATGGGCTTGTCACGGCAGTCGTCGGCGGTGTCACGCTCTTCATTGGCCCCGTTCTTGGTTCCGCTTTCCTCAGTTTGCTTCCTGAAGTGCAGCGCGCGATCGGAATTGATGCCGGGTGGATTCGCCCCACGATTTCGGGTGTGCTTCTTCTTGTCGTGATCCTCTTTCTTCCCGGTGGCCTCTCGGGGCTTATCCCGGTGCGAAAATCGGCCAAGCGTCTGAACGTCGATCCGTCATTCCAGCCCACGCTGCCTGCCCTGCCCGCTGTTGGTTCCGAACTCGTCAGCCTGAGCGGTCTCGGCAAGTCGTACGGGGGCGTGCACGCCGTGCAATCTGTTGATCTCACGGTGAATGCCGGCGAGGTGCTCGGTCTGATCGGGCCCAACGGCGCAGGAAAGACCACCCTCGTGAACATGGTGACCGGCCTAACGCCGCCAACGACGGGAACCGGCAACGTTCTCGGCGTTCCTCTCACCGCCAGCACGAAAGCTCACCGCCTGGCGCAAGCCGGAGTGGCGCGCACCTTCCAGCAGATCAAGCTCTTCAACCGCCTCTCGGCGCTCGAAAACGTGCTCGTCGGCGGCTACCGCATCACGCAGGACACACTGTTGCGTCGGCTGTTCTTCTTGCCCTCAGCTCGGCGTCTCGAGCGTGAAGCCGTCGCGATGGCTTCCGCCCAGCTGGTCCGCGTGGGCCTCGGCGAGAAAGCCGCGAACGCCGCCGGTGACCTCTCCTACGGCGACCAACGTCGACTGGAGATCGCCCGCGCGCTCGCCTCTCATCCCTCTCTCCTCGTGCTCGACGAGCCCGCAGCGGGAATGAACCATGTCGAAGCAGCAAGCCTGTCGGAGCTCATTCGTTCGCTGGCGGCCGACGGCATCGCAGTGCTCGTCATCGAACATAATGTGCGGATGATGCTGGCCACGTGTGACCGCATCATGGTGCTGAACTTTGGTGAGATCATCGCCTTCGGAGAGCCGAGCGAGATCGCTCGGGACCCGCGCGTGCTCGAGGCCTACCTCGGATCAGCGGGCTCCGATGAGGATGTCGAGGCGGCATCCGTGCTCGCCTCCGAAACCCTCGCCCACGTTGTCGATGACCGTGCAGCCGAGCACCCCGAGCATGACGGTGCTGCTGCGGCCGACGACGCGACTACCCCGGAGGAGAACCGATGAGCGACCCGATTCTGAGTGTCACGGGCCTGCAGGTCAACTACGGGCGCGTGGAGGCCGTGCGCGACGTGTCCTTCGAGGTGCCGGTCGGCTCGCTTGTCACGCTCGTCGGCGCCAACGGTGCAGGCAAGACTTCGGTGCTCAACGCCGTATCGGGGCTCTTGCGCCCGCGCCAAGGTGTCATCACTTTCGAGGGCACAGACGTCACCAAGTGGCCGGCGCACCGCCTAGTGAAGGCGGGGCTCGTGCAGGTGCCGGAAGGTCGCGAGATCTTGGGCACCCTCACGGTTGCCGAGAACCTCACTCTGGGTGGCTGGCACCGCAGCAACAGTGCGATGCACGCAAAAGTGGCTGAAGTCTACGAACGATTCCCCGTGTTGTTTGAGCGTCGCAAACTGCATGCTGGCGCGCTATCGGGTGGAGAGCAGCAGATGCTGGCTATTGCTCGCGCTCTGATCGCTGAGCCGAAGATTCTCCTGCTCGACGAACCGTCGATGGGGCTGGCTCCGAAGATCGTCGACGAAGTGTTTAGGGTGATCGAAGAGATCCGGCAGACCGGCACCACGGTCGTTCTTGTCGAACAGAACGCCCGCCGTGCCCTCGCCGCCGCCGACTACGGTTACGTCTTAGAGACTGGTGAAGTGTCGCACTCTGGCCCCGCCCATGAACTGCTCGCTGACGAGAAGGTCATCGAGGCCTACCTCGGCCTCGACTAGGGCAGACAGCGAAAAGACCCGCAACACCCCTGTCCGTTGTGCGACGAGGATGCTGCGGGTCTAGCCACGCAGTGGGGCGACCTGTGCGGTCGCCGCCACCGCAACTACGGCTGACTGCGGATGATCGAAATAGGCCCCGACTGATCGCTCGCTGTCGTCAGTTGGTGCGAAGCGGCATTCGTTGCCTTCGCTTCGGCATCGTCGCTGTCATCGTCGTCCCCGAGCACGTTGAGCGATTCCGTGGCTTCTCCGCGGTCGATGCTGGTGGCCAACGGAACCTCTTTGAGGAACATCAGCAGCACGGCCGAGAGCAGAACCAGCGGCACCATGTAGAGGAACACCGGTGCCAGCGAATCGTTGTAGGAGCTGACGATGATCTCGCGCAGTGCATCCGGAAGATCGCGCACAGCAGCTGGCGTCAATGAGTTGGTGTCGCCGGTGGCGCCAGCGGCAGTCGCCGGAAGGCGGGTGCTCAGCAGATCGGTGAGACGAGCAACGAACAGGCTGCCGACGACTGCGGTGCCAATTGAGGCACCAATCTGGCGGAAGTAGTTGTTGGATGCCGTAGCGGTGCCGACCTGCGAGTTGGGGAACGTGTTCTGCACGATAAGCACCAGAATTTGCATGCTCATGCCGATACCGAGGCCCATCACGGCGAGGTACGAGCAGAGAATCCAGAGGGGGAGGTCGGGCGTCATAGTGGAGAGCAACGCCAAACCGGTAGCGAGAACAAAGGCGCCCGTGATCGGTAGCCACTTGTAGCGGCCGGTGCGACTAACCAGTTGGCCCGCCGTTACCGAACTCAGAAGAAGCGCACCCATCATCGGAATCATCAAGAATCCGGCCTGGGTCGCATTCACACCCGTCACCATCTGCAAGTACGTCGGCATGTAGGCGAGGGCACCGAACATGGCGATACCGGTAATCAGGCCGGATGCCGTCGTGAGAACAAAGTTGCGTTCCTTGAACATGCCCATGGGCATGATCGGCTCGGCGGCGGAGCGTTCCACCATCACGAAGGAGAAGGCGGCGACAACGGCGATGATGATTAGCGAGATGATGAGCAGCGAATCCCAGTCGTACTGTGTGCCACCCCAGGTTGTCGTGAGAACAACCGCTGCCGAAGCAATGGCGAGCAACACCATGCCGGCGACATCGATGGTCGGCTTGCGCTTGTTGTGTTTCGGGAGCTTGAGCAGGGTGACAGCAGCGAGGATCGCTAGGGCACCGAGCGGGAGGTTCATCCAGAACGCCCAACGCCATCCGATCGACTCAGTGAACCAGCCACCGAGTAGTGGCCCGGCGACGCTCGCGAGAGCAAATACGCCACCGATCGCGCCCATGTAACGGCCACGCTCGCGCGCGGGAATCACATCGGCAATGATCGCCTGCGACAAAATCATGAGGCCACCGCCGCCGAGTCCCTGAACGGCGCGGCCGACGATCAGCCAGGTCATGTCGGGGGCGAGCCCGCCGACAACAGAGCCAATCATGAAGATAGAAATTGCTCCGATGAACAGACCCTTGCGACCAATGAGGTCACCGAGTTTTCCGTAGACGGGCATCATGATGGTCGCAGCCAGAATGTAGGCCGTCGTGACCCACAGCATGTGGTTCACGCCATCGAGCTCTCCCACAATGGTGGGGAGTGCGGTGCTGAAGATGGTTTGGTCGAGAGCTGAGAGCAGCATCGTCACCATGAGACCCACGAACAGCAAAAGGATGCTGCGCTTCGTAGCGGGATCGTTGAAGGATTCGGGAGTGACGTCGGCGACAGGTGGTTCGTTGGTGGTTGTCATTGAAGTGTGTTCAGTGTTTCTCGTGTAAGTCCGATCGCGCGAAGGTACATGGAGTCGATGTCGGCGGTAGCGCCGGCAGCAATCCATTCCTTGACTGCGATTCGAACGGAGGCGACGCAAGTGGCTACGGCAATTTCGGCGACGTGTTCGGGGTCGCGGGGGAGCGTAGTTTCTCGCTTATTGAGGAATTGGACGACGGCAGCAGCCATCGTGCTGTTCAGTTGCGTGAATTGGTGAATCTGTCGGCTCAACAAACGCGGGTGTTCTTGAACAAGAGCCATCCGCTGAGTTTTGAGCTGGGTACGAGCGGCCATCGGGCCAAAGATGTGAAACATGGTGGAGACGATCGCAACGACCAAGTCATCGGTTTCTGCGCCGGCGACTCCAGCATCAATCGCGCGCTGAACTTCTCCCATGTCCTGAGTTCCGAGGATGGCATCCTCTTTGCTCTCGAAATAGTTGAAGAAGGTGCGCGGCGAGATGTCTGCACGGTCGCTGATCATGTCGACCGTGGCGCCATCAAGCCCTTCAGCCGTGACGATTTCAACCGCGGCAGTTTCGATGCGCAGTCGCGTTTCGATTCGTTTGCGGTCGCGGAGACCGAGGGCAGGAGTATCAGGCACTCAGCAATAATTGCAGAGACTGCAAAAATGCACAACTGCAAAAAACTGGGAGAGTGCTTAGAGCTCCGCGCCGGCTAGAGCGTGATGGATTCGCCCGGTTGCAGAATCGTCAGTTCGCCACCATGGCCAGCCATGGCATCCGTAATTCTGGCGGCCGAGAGGGCAAGTCCCTTGTCGGAGAGCACGGCATCGTGCGTCTGAATTGCCCGCTTCGGGGCTAGCTCCGTCACGTAATCCATGACCTCACTGATCTTCAGCCACGGAGCGCCGGCGGGGATCGCGGCGGCCGCCACAGGCTTCGGCGGCACTGTGAAGGAGTCTCCGCCGTACCAAAACTCGCCATTCACGAGCACTCCGAGGTTGTCGATCATCGGGATCGAGGGATGGATGACGGCATGCTCGCCGCCGAAGAATTCGAGGGTCCAGACGCCTGCAGTGATCATCGCGCCGTCAACGACTGTCGTGATGTTCCAGTTCGTGGCAGCGGCCGCGACTCCGGCAGGACCGAAGATGGGCGCGTCGGGATTGTTGTCGCGAATGCGCTCGAGTTGCTCGTCGGTCCAATGGTCGGGGTGTTGGTGGGTGATCACGATGGCGGTCACGTTGTCGAGCGCGGGAAGTGGCTCGGTGAACCCGCCGGGATCGATGACGAGGCGCTCATTCTGGTGTTCGAGAACGAGGCAGGCATGCTCATACTTGGTGACCTTCATGCTTTGAGCCTAAGCCTGTGGTGCGCTCGATGCGAGACAGTGCGACATACTGAAGTGTGGAGTCGATCAAACCCCTGCGTCTAGTTGTCGCGATCAATCCCACAGCATCGTTTGGCCGCGGCAAGAACGTGGGCCCGCGTGCTGTTGAAGCGTTGCGTGCGCTCGGGCATGATGTGACTGCCCTTGAGCAACCTAATTTCGCTTTGCTGTTGAAGCGCGGGCGAAAAGCGGTCGCTAAAAAGCCAGACGCACTGCTGGTGGTTGGCGGCGACGGCATGGTCAATTTGGGCACCAATTTGGTGGCAAAAACCAAAGTGCCGTTGGGTATCATTCCGTCGGGCACTGGCAATGACATGGCTCGAGGTCTCGGCATCCCACTGTCTGATGTGGATGCCGCTGTCGCGAGTATTGTGCGCGGCCTGGCGAGGCCGCCGCGCGCGATCGATGCCGGCAGCGTTACCTATGTGGATGACGCCACGGGGTCGGCCGCGACCCGCTGGTTTGCGTGTGTGCTCTCCGCCGGTTTTGATGCGATCGTCAACGAGCGTGCGAACCTCATGTCGTGGCCGCGCGGTGCCAGCCGCTACACGGTCGCGCTTCTCATCGAACTGTTGCGCTTGCGCCCTATCCATTACAAGCTCACCCTCGACGATGTGGTGATTGAAACCACGGCGGCGCTTGTCAGCGTGGGCAATAACGTGTCGCTCGGTGGCGGCATGAAGGTGACGCCTGATGCGATTCTGGATGACGGCCTCGCCGATGTTCTCGTCGTCGAAGCCTTGTCACGGTTGGCTTTCTTGCGCGTCTTCCCGCGCGTCTTCAGCGGCAAGCATCTCAGTGACCCGCGCGTGACGGTCTATCGGGCTAAGCGAATTCGTATCGAGTCCGAGGACATCATGGCGTACGCCGATGGGGAGCGCTTTGCGGCGCTGCCAATCGATATCAAGATGGTTGCCGGTGTGCTGAACGTGCTGGATCAGCGGCCGTAGCCAGCGCCTGCTGGTGTCTCGCTAGGCAGTAGGGGATGCGGCGTCGGTGGCGATGCACGCGTAATCAGTCATGAGCGTGCCATCGTCGGCGGAACGCTCGGAGATGATGAATTCCTGGTCGGGGCGCGCTGTGCCATCCGCGACTGTCTCTTTGAACGCGCTGAACGTGTCAGAGCAGGCTGAGGAGACAGCGTTCTGCAAGCCGCCGGCGTCGGTGATGGCACTCTTCTTGAGTTCGCCCTTGCCGATCACAATGTGGCTGTGATCTGTGGTGCACGGGGTCACTTCTGCTTCGCTGAGGTCGCTTCCCTCTACGAACGTAAAGCAGTCATTGACGAGTAATTCGGTGGAGCCGATGATGGTCGGCTCGAGCACTTGGCCACTGTCATCGCGGGGAATTTCAGGGGAGAGGAGTGAGCACCCCGTGAGGGCGGCGACAGCCGCAACAGCAATAAAAGTGGCAGTGGTGGCGCGCGTGAAGGCAGTCAAAAATGATCCTGTGATTATAAATTGGCAGAAGTGGGAAAAGTAGCGCCAAAGGTGTGGCATACTTTTCTAGTTGTTGTGAGGCCCCATCGTATAGAGGCCTAGTACGCCGCCCTCTCACGGCGGTAACACGGGTTCGAATCCCGTTGGGGTCACAGTAGCAAAATCCCGGTCTCGTTCGTGTGAACAAGACCGGGATTTTATCGTTAACGGGACACCCAATTCAGGGGGTCAATTGCGCCTTCATTGCGCGGTACCCGCGGTAGTGCCGAGTTCAGTGTTGAGCTGGCTTGGGCGAATCATCCGGCCGACGCAACCCTTGCTTCGTGATGAATTCTCGTTACGGTGGAGGGGTGCGTAACTTCAGCGCAGTCGGGATGTGATGGACATGTTTATGGGTGGAAACGGCCAGTGGGTTCGCGCCCGCAACGAGGCCGGAGCCAAACTTTTTCTTCAAGAGAAACAGCTGGAGGCCGAACGTCATGCGGCCTCTCGGGCTCGCTCCCGAGCATTCTGGAAGCGAACCCGTCGACGGGTGCGTGAATCGTGGCAACGCTGGCGGGCTAAGCGTCACTCACGCTGAACGCCAATCACGTTGAACGTGCTTACTCCGCGATGAACTCGAGAATGTCGCGGCCGAGTTGCTCCTGGTAGTCGCCATAGATGCCGTGGGGCGCTCCCGCATACACCTTGAGCGTTCCGTGTTTCACGAGCGCTACGGCCTTGTGGGCGGCATCGTTGATGGGCACAATCTGATCGTCGTCGCCGTGCGCGAGCAGGATGGGAACATCCAGTGCCTTCAGGTCTTCGGTGAAGTCGGTTTCGGAGAATGCCTTCACGCAGTCGTAGGCAGCGGCCAGATTGACGTTCATGCCTTGGCGCCAAAACTCGCGCTTAGCACCCTCTGACACGGCGGAGCCTTCGCGGTTGGCGCCGAAGAATGCCTCGGTCAAGTCAATGTAGAACTGCGACGCATCCTTCAATACACCCGCACGGATGCCATCAAATGCTTCCAGGGGCAAGCCATCGGGGTTGGTGTCACTGATCACCATCTGCGGCGGCACAGCACCGGCAGTGATGACCTTCGCGACGCGGCCGTTGGCGTGCTGAGCGGCATAACGGACCACTTCACCGCCGCCTGTTGAGTGGCCGATGACGACAAGGTTGCTGAGATCGAGATGTTCGACGAGCTCAGCGAGATCGCGGGCATAGGTATCCATGTCATTGCCGGTGTACGTCTTGGAGGAGCGACCGTGTCCGCGGCGGTCGTGCGCGATAGCGCGGTAGCCGTTGTCGGCGAGCAGTTTGATTTCGACTTGCCAAGCATCCGAGGAGAGAGGCCAGCCGTGGCTCAGCAGTACCGGCTGACCGGCACCCTGATCGGTGTAGTAAATCTCTGTTCCATCGGAGGTGGTGAAGTAGGGCATTGCGGGTTCCTTTCGCGTGGTGGGGAGAACTCTGTCTCAGGCTAGAAAGCCAATCGCTGTTGCGCGTGCCCCCACGAGTCCTAGTCAGCTACCCGCAGAGGCCCGCGCCGGACTAGATTTACTAGTGCGGGAATTGGGAAAGGACCCCTCGTGGCCGATCAACAGGGTGCGCTCGGTGAGTACTTGTGCGCTCGCCGCGGAGGGCTCACGCCCGAGCAAGTAGGGTTGCCTGCTGACCCTCAGCGCCGTGTCGCCGGGCTGCGTCGTGACGAAGTCGCCGCGCTCGCGGGCATCAGCCGCGAATACTACGTTCGGCTCGAACAGGGCCGAGATGATCGCCCGTCGATGCAAGTGATCAGTGCTCTCGCGCGAGCGCTTAAACTCGACGAATTTGCTGTCCGCTACCTCGTTCGATTGGCAACGCCTCAAGCGCCTCGACCGCAAGCAGCGGGGCCGTTGCCGGATGCCATCACCGGCCGTCTACTCGAACAGTGGCCAGATAGCCCCGCTCTCGTTCTCGACCCTAACCGCGACATTGTCGCTAGCAATTCACTGGCGCGAGCTCTTGTTCCCGAGAGTTTTCAGGTCGGAATGAACCTCATGCTCAATACCTTCTTGCCTGGGGCTCGCACGCGGCATCCTCATTGGAGCGGTCTCGTCTCTGATCACGTCGCGGCGCTTCGCTTCTACAGTGATCCGACGGATCCGCGTCGGCAAGAGATCGTCGCTCAGCTGCTGCGTGAACAGCCCGAGTTTGCTCGCTGTTGGGCGCGCCATGACGCTCGACCGTTCAGCGACAGGACCTTTCGTGTGCCGATTGCGGGGGTCGGGGAAGTGGAACTCAACATCCAACTCTTCTCGCTGCCGGTGCATTTTGGCTACGAGCTGATGGTGGTGTTTCCCACCCCCGGATCGCCCGCCGCCTCCGCTCTCGCGTACCTCGCCGCTCGCGGTACTGGGCCAGGCGTTACCCCCACACGTTTTAGCGAGCCAGACTCACCAACGCGCTAAATCGTCGTGGTGGGTGGCCCCACCGGGGCTAGGCTGCCGCGACCGTCGCGCCCTACGGTGAGCACATGAACGAAGATGTCGATCTCGCCATTGAGCGCCAACGTGCTCTGGCGACTGCGCACCTCAGGAACTGGCGCGAAGTGCCAGCAGTGCTGCTGGATCGGCATCTTGAGGTGCTCGCCTCGAACCCGCTCGCTCGAGCGCTCTCCGCCAGTTTTGAGAGGGGCGTGAACCTCGCTCGTTTCACCTTTCTCGAGCCCACTGTCGAGCGCAGCGGGGCATCCTTCACCGCGGCGGCAACCCAGATCGCCGGGATGCTCAACGACTCGCTCGCGCTTCATGAGAGCGATAGCGAATTTCGGGAGATAGTGGGTGAGCTTTCGGCCAAGAGCCCCACATTTTCCGAAGTGTGGGCGAAAGAGTCGATCGGAGCGCAGGTGACGGGCACCGTCAGCTTTACTGATACCGGCGTTGGCACGCTCAGCCTGGGCTATAGCCTCGTGAGAATCCCCGAAGACACCGACGACTATCTACTCGTTTTCTGCACGACCGATGATGCCGCGCAGTCGCATCTCGATTCACTGATAGCGCTCATTGCGCATGATCCTCCGTCTTGCGGTAAGGGCTGACGAGGCTCCACGTGAGAAGCAATTAGGCATCAGGTGATAACTGGTCGGAACGGAAAGCGGATGCCCCCGGCCGTCGAATCGACACGAGGTACGCGATCGCGGCAGCAGCGTGAGTGTCTGGCTCGACTAGGTAGGTCACGAGATATTGGCCGGGAGCATTCGAGACTTCGAGGGCTTGCCACCGAAATTCGACCCAGCCGATGGGATCAAGGAGCACGTGGAGTGTGCCTCCCGTATGAGGTCGCGCCTCGTGCCGAGCCCAGAGTGGTCGAAAGCTTCGGTAGGTCGTCGACAAATAGCCGACGACCTCGTGCAGCCGCGGATCATTGGGGTCGCTTGAGAATCGAAGTGCAGCGAGCATTTGGTTGAGAATAGACTCCCAGCCCTCCAGCACCGCGGCAGGCTGTTCCTCCTCGATCGCGCGGGCGTAGCCGCCGAAAGCATCGATGAGTTGATTGTGCCCCGGTTGTACTTCGGGACTGAGGGCGCGCATCAACTGATTGGAGGCGAGCACATCATGGTTGCGATCAAAGAGGTAGGCGGGGGTGTGCGACCAGTAGTCGAGCAATCCCAGTACCGACTCCGACAGCGGATGCGAACGCATCGTTTGTGACCCCGGGCGCGCTAGTCGAAAGAAATAGTCGCGCGCATCGTCATCCAAGCGCAGCGCTCGCGCCAGCGCACTGAGCACTTGGTCGGAGGGGTGCTGATCGCGGCCCTGCTCGATGCGCACGTAGTAATCGGCGCTGATGCCCGCGAGTTCGGCGACCTCTTCCCGACGAAGACCCGACACTCGCCGACCCGCCGCGGCGGGCAGTCCAACGTCGGTGGGCTGCAGCGAATCCCTTCGCGCTCGCAGATAGCTGGCGAGCGGATTCGGCTCGTGGGCCATCGGGTCTCCTCGTGCTCTCGGCAGCGTGCTCAGTGCTGAATCTAGTACACGATTCGTAACAGAAAGTAGCGAGAAGACACATGCTCGACGCGTGCCGCGATGAGGCTCAAGATAGGGCTCACACCCCATCCGGAATCCTGACTCACGAAGGAAAGCGACCATGCCGCATCTCACTGCCACGCCCACTGCGATCGAGAATCGCTGGGCGGCTAGCGCCCGCCCCACCACACCAGAGGGCTGGCTTCAGCGCGCTCAAGAAGTGTCTGACATCCTGGCCGCAGATGCGGTTGAGCGAGATGTCGCCAACCAGCCGCCGCACGCCGAAGTGGCGCTTCTCAAGAACTCAGGGCTCGTCACGCTGCTCGGACCGGCCGAGCATGGCGGCGGTGGGCAGGAGTGGGAGACCACCTACAAGGTCATCCGCACGATTGCGCGGGGTGACGGCTCGATCGGTCAACTGCTCGGCTACCACTACCTCTGGGCGTGGGCGGCGCGCCTCGTCGCCACCGACGAGCAGATCGTCGCCGTGGAGAAGCACTACACCGAGAACAACTACCTCTTTGGCGGTGCGGTGAATCCCCGCGATTCTGATTTGCTCGTCACGGACGAGGGCGACGGGATCGTCTTCACCGGCAACAAGTCGTTCTCGACGGGCGGTGTCGTTTCGGATCTCACCGTGCTCGAGGGAATCCTCGAAGGAACCGACACTCATGTTTTTGCTATCGTGCCGACAGACCAGCCAGCAATCGTGTTCAACGGCGACTGGGACAATCTTGGCCAACGACTGACCGAATCCGGCTCCGTACAGATCAATGGCGTGCGCACCGGATGGTCGTCAGCGCTGGGCTTCGTGAACAAAGAGTTTCAGCCGCTCACCTACGGCACTCTCAACGTGCCCGCGATCCAGTTAGTCTTTGCGAATTTCTATCTCGGCATTGCGCAAGGAGCGATTGAAGCCGCCTCGTCGTACACGCGCACCAAGAGCCGCGCTTGGCCCTATGGCGGTGACACCAAAGCGCACGCGAGCGAGGAGTGGTACATCCTCGAAGGCTACGGTGAGCTTCAATCGAAACTCTGGGCGGATGAGGCCCTGCTCAATGCTGTCGGCGCCGAAATCAGTGCGGTGCTTCACGCGCCGCGCACCGAGCTCACCGAACGCCGCCGTGGCGAAATCGCCGTGCGCATTGCAGCCGGGAAGCTGCGCATCAGCGACGACGGCTTGGAGGTCGCAACGAAGGTGTTCGAGCTGACGGGTGCTCGGGCATCCGCCAACTCAGTGGGCCTCGATATTTTCTGGCGCAACCTGCGCACCCACAGCCTGCACGACCCGGCGCCGTACAAGAAGCGCGAAGTCGGTCAGTATGTGCTGCTGAACGAAGTACCAGAACCGAGTTGGTACACCTAAGCAGCGTTGGGCGCTGAGTGCAATTAGCCCTTGACTGCGGCGTCAACAGCCTCCGGCAGATTTTCTAGACGACTCGTCTCGATGTATTCGTCGTTCACGAAGAAGGTGGGAGTGCTGTTGACGCCCAGCTCAACGCCGGCGTCGAAGTCGGCCTCGACACGAGCCTGAGTCGCAGGGTCGGCTACTGCGGCATCGTAGGCATCCATATCGAGCCCGAGTTCAACGGCGAGCGCACGAAAGGCATCCGTCTGCGGGGGAGTGCCGCCGGCCCAGGCGCCCTGAGTTTCGAAGAGGCGGTGGTACATGGCCTCGAACTCGCCCTGCTGGGCAGCAGCCTCGGCCGCGATGGCGGCATCCATCGAGTTGAGGTGGCTCGGCAGCGGAAAGTAGCGAACGACGTAGTTGATATCTCCGTCGTACACTTCGCGCAGGGCCTCAACATAGGGGTAGAACTGACCGCAGGCACCACATTCGAAGTCGAGGAATTCGACAATGGTGACCGCATCGGAGCCGACATCGTCGACGTAGTTTGAATCGCTCGCTACAGCGGAGGCGAGTTCGGAGGAGTCCGAGCTGGTGCTTGCTGTGTCGGTATCGGCGTTCTTCGCCGTCACGTACACAAAGACGAAGGCGGCGACGAGAGCGAGGATGCCCAGTGCAGCAAAGGTGGGCAGGAGGGCTTTCTTCACACGAGACTCCGAACAGGCTGGGATTGACGGCCAGCGCCCATTGCTGAGCGCGAATCAAGGCTATGCGAAAGTCGAGCCGCGCGGAGGCCGTTTAGGATGACCACCAGTTCGGCGAGCTCGTGCACGAGCACCACACCGGCCAGGCCGAGAACGCCCGTGAGCGCCAGGGGGAAAAGACCCACGATGATCGCAAGCGACAGCACGATGTTTCCCGTCATGATGCGACGCCCGCGCCGAGCATGAAGCAGCGCCACCGGAATGAGTCTCAGGTCGCTGCCGGTGAAGGCGACATCCGCAGACTCGACCGCCGCTGCCGAGCCTGTCGCACCCATCGCAATGCCCACGTCGGCGGTGGCCAGTGCTGGCGCGTCGTTGATACCGTCACCGATCATTGCCGTGGGGGACTCCTGGGAGAGCGCGGCGATCGCGTCGGCCTTGTCGGCGGGAAGGAGTTCGGCGCGCACATCGCTGATCCCAGCTTCGGCTGCAATCGTCGTTGCCGTTCTGGAATTGTCGCCGGTGAGCATGAGGGTGCGGATGCCCGCGCTCGCCAATTGCGAGACAGCCTCCGCAGCGTCGGGCCGCAGTTCGTCGCGGATGCCGAGTAGCCCGATCACGATGCCGGAGCGTTCGATGGCCATCACGGTCATGCCGTCGTCGGCGAGGCGAAGGGCGGCTGGCGAAAGCTCGCCGGCGTCCATCCAGCGGGTGCTGCCGGCACGCACGGAAACGCCGTTCACGGTGCCGGATATTCCGCGGCCGGCATCCTCTCGTACCTCTAGTGCTTCGGGGTGGTCGGGACATGCAACCAGGACCGCGTGAGCGAGCGGGTGGGTGCTGTGGGTTTCGAGCGCAGCGGCGATGCTCAGCACCTCGTCACGCGTCACCCCATCGACGGTTTCGACGGCAATAATGGTTGGCTGGTTTCGCGTGAGCGTGCCGGTTTTGTCGAAAGCAACGGTGCGGATGCTGCCCATGCGTTCGAAGGCGGCGCCCGATTTCACGATGATTCCGAGCTTGCTCGCGGAGCCGATCGCCGAGATGACCGTTACAGGAACGGCGATCGCGAGGGCGCACGGCGATGCGGCCACAAGCACGACGAGCGCTCGTTCAGTCCAGAGCTCGGGGTCGCCGACGAGGAAGCCGAAACCAACAATGGCGGCGGCGACTCCCAAGACGATCGGCACGAGAGGACGAGCGATTCTGTCGGCCAGTCGAGCACGAGCGCCCTTGCGCCCATTCGCTTCTTCGACAAGGCGCACGATGGTTGTCAGGGAGTTGTCGGTGCCAGCCGCAGTGGTGCGGATGCGCAACGAACCTTCACCGTTGATCGAACCGGCGAGCACAGCGTCGCCGGTGTCTACCGCGGCGGGGAGCGATTCGCCCGTCACGGCGGAGGTATCGATGCTGCCTCGGCCGCTCACCACGATGCCATCCGAGGCGACGCGCTCACCGGCGCGCACGACAAGAACGTCACCGATCACGATGTCGCGAGTCGGTACGCTCAGCTGGGCCCCGTCGCGCTCGACCACTACCGCGTCGGGAATAAGCGCGAGAAGAGCGCGCAATCCTTGGCGTGCGCGATCCATTGCACGATCTTCAAGAGCTTCGGCGATGGAGAAAAGGAAGGCGAGGGCGGCAGCCTCGCCAACATGACCAAGGAGCACAGCACCGATGGCGGCAATTGTCATCAGCAGCCCTACCCCGAGGGAGCCGCGGAGCAGGCGACGCACTGCACCGGGCACAAACGTTGTTGCGCCCGCGAGGAGGCTCAGAAACTGCAGGGTGAAGGTGACCCCGTCAGTGACTCCGGACCAACCCACAATGACGGATGCCGCGAGAAGCGCTCCCGAGGCTGCAGGCAGCGCGAGGGCTCGGTCTTTCCACCACGGCGCGACGGCAGCGTCCACTCGACGTGACGCTGGAGCTGCGTCAGGCGTGGTGCCGGCGGTAGCGGTGCCGAGCAGGGTTACGGACTCGGTGCCGCGTGACTTGAGCGGAGCATCCACGCCACAGCACTCTTCGCTCATGCGGTCACCTCGGCGGTCGTGTTGGGGGTGCAGCAGAACGGATCGTTGCAGTTGTCGCCGGCGCACGGTGTGCCGTCGTCGACGGCGAGCACGACGTTGAGGAGGTCGTTGAGGGCGTGGGCAAGGTGGGGGTCTGAAATGTCATAGCGGGTCGAGCGACCTTCGGGTGTTGCGACGACGAGCCCGCAGCCGCGCAGACAGGTGAGATGGTTGGAGACGTTGCTGCGCGTGAGCTCAAGGTCGTGCGCCAGTTGCACGGGATATCCGGGCTTCTCGAGCAATGAGACCAGAATGCGGGCACGAGTGGGGTCAGTCATGGCTCGGCCTAGGCGGTTCATGACATCGACACGAGAAGCAATGGTCAGCATCCACTGACCATACAGTGACCGCTGATCATATATCCACGGGCGAAACTGTGAATTTTCCCGTATTGAGCGAGCGCGCGTCGGCTATCATGGGCCATGCGAAGGGGAGTATCCCACCTCGTTGTACTCGTCAATACGAACCGCTCAGTAGCGGTTCCGGGGCAACGGCATCCACGTCTCTGGCGGATGCGGGAGAGACTTTCGAGTCTTGCTACGCCTCGAAACCCTTGAACGGATTCTTTTGACTACTCTGCCTATTTGGTTTGAAGTGACGTCGATGTCAGTGCTGCTGATCATTTTGACGGCCGATCTCATCATGGCTTACAAACGCCCGCACATTCCGAGCACCAAGGAATCAGCATTGTGGGTTGGTTTCTATGTGAGCCTCGCCCTCGTTTTCGCCCTCATGATGTTCCTGCTCGGTGATGTTGAACAGGCCGGCCAATTCATCGCCGGCTGGGTCACGGAATACAGTCTCTCGATCGACAATCTCTTTGTCTTCGTGATCATCATGGGCCGTTTCTCGGTGCCGCGAAAGTACCAACAAGAGGTGCTGATGGTCGGCATCCTGATCGCTCTCGTGCTGCGTGGAATCTTCATTCTGCTCGGTGCGCAATTGATCGAGAACTTCAGCTTTATCTTCTACATTTTTGGTGCGTTTTTGCTATACACAGCCATCCGTCAAGTGTTCGAAGACCACGACGACATGGAACAGACCGAGAGCGGCATCATCCGCTACTTGCGCAGACACATCAATATTTCCCCGAACTTCGACGGTGGCAAAGTGCGCACCGTGATCGACGGCAAAAAGGTCTTCACACCGATTCTCGTGGTCTTTATTGCGCTGGGAATTACGGACCTCGTGTTCGCGATCGACTCGATTCCGGCCATCTTCGGAATCACGACCGACCCCTTCATCGTGTTCGCGGCCAATATCTTTGCTCTGATGGGCCTTCGCCAGTTGTACTTCCTTCTTGGCGATCTCATCGACAAGCTCGAGTACCTGCACTATGGCATCGCCTTCGTGCTGGCCTTTATCGGTGTCAAGTTGTTCTTCCACGCCATGCACGTCAATGAGCTGCCGTTTATCAACGGCGGAGAGCCGATGTTGTGGGCACCCGAGATCGGCACCTGGACCTCGCTCATCGTGATCCTTGCCGCAATGGCCGTTGCCGTCGTGGCGAGTCTCGCCAAGATGCGCCGCGACAAGAAGCGTGAGCTCGCCGAACTCTCGGTCGACTAAGCGGTATTTCCTGCATACGCGAATGCGCGGTGGGGCACCTCGAGCATGAGCTCGCCGGTGCACCACCGCGCGTTTCGTTTGCGGAGCGGTGAGTTATCCCGCAGTAACAAGGCGCGACTGCGCGAGGCGCTCTGCGGCGTCCAAGGTGGTGATGCCCTGGGCTGCGGCATCGCGGAAGATAGTGGTCACGGTGTCACCGATGGCCTCGACGCGCTTCGCAATGGCGTCGGCATCCGCATCCGGCTCCGAAGCCATATCGAGGTAGATCACACCGCCACCGTTCACGACGAAGTCAGGTGCCCAGAGGATGCCGCGTTCAGCAAGGGCTTCGGCGCCGTCGTGCTGGGCAAGCTGGTTATTCGCGGCTCCGACAACACCGCTGACGTTGAGTTCGCGGATGACGCGGGGGCTGAGCGCGCCGCCCATGCCACACGGGATGTAGAGGTCGGCAACCACGCTGTGCGCTTCGTCGGCGTCAACCCAGTTGGCGTCGAGTTCTGCCGCGAGCAGCTTGCGGTCGAGATTGACATCGGTGACGGTGAGCACGGCGCCGGCGGCGGTGAGGGAACGTGCCAAGCGGCCGCCGACCTGGCCGAGCCCAGAAATAACGAGGTGGCGACCGGCAAGATCGCGCGTACCGAACAGTGCTTCGCAGGTGGCGAGGATGCTCGCGTGCACACCTGCAGCAGTCGCATCCGCCGGCTCGCCAGCGCCGCCCTGATCAGCGGGAAGGCCGCAGACGTGCTCGGTGCGCTCAGCAACGATTGACATCAATTCGGCACTTGTGCCGACATCTTCCGCCGTCATGTAGGCGCCGTTGAGGCTCTCGATGGCGTCACCGAGATCGAGCATCGCATCGCGCTTCTGATCCGCAGTGAGGGTGACACCCATTGGAATGTGGATGACCGACTTGCCGCCACCACGGTTGAGGCCAGCGGCAGAGTTCTTGAGCGTCATTGCGGCGGAGAGGCGCAGGGAGTCAGCGACAGCATCGGTCCAGTGCGGATAGTTCCACATTCGCGCACCACCGAGGGCTTGGCCGAGAACGGTGGAGTGAACGGCAACGGTAATGACAAGCCCGGAGCGTTTGCCCGTTGAAATCAGAACGTTCTCATGCGTGAAATCCGCATTTTCGAGAGCGGATACGGGGGCTTCTAGCGTCGTTGATGCGTGCGAAATCATGAACTTCTCCTGCGTGTGGGCCTTGTGGGCAAAACAACAAAATGGCAAGTGGTGGTAGCGCGAGGGTGGTGCGCTCTGGTCAGCATACCGCCGGGGTTCGGCGGTGTCGCCTATTCATTGCTACCTTTTGATTTGGCACATGCTTGAGCGATCGGGCCCGGTCGTCACTGGCCCACATTGTGCGCCAAGCAGCGACAGAGAGACCAGTTCATGAGCGACACTTCGCCAGCGCCTGAGCCGAACAAACCAACGGCTCCGCCGAACAAGCCAACGGCTCCGCCGAACAAGCCAACGGCTCCGCCGAACAAGCCAACGGCTCCGCCGAACAAGCCAACGCCTCAGGCGAACAAACGCAGGCCCGTCTGGAACCTCGTCAAGTTCTTCGTTATCCCGCTCGCGATCATCGCGATCATTGGCGTGCTGACGACGCAAAAGCATGATGGGCGGGCAGAGATCATCGAAAACGGTCTCGTCACGCAGGCCGTGCCGACCGGTAATACTGTTGACGAGTCGAGCCGCTCCGGCCGTCACACGGTTCAACTCGTGCGCCTTGAGTTCAGCTACGAGGTTGACGGCAAGACATACATCGCTCTCGGCGACCACAGCTACGACGAAGGGTCCTTCGACAAAGAAGCTGCGCTCGCCGCAAATTCCACAGCAGAGGTGCACTACGTCGAGGCCGACCCTGCTACGGCAATCGTGCTCGACACCGACTACCGCTAATCGAGCGTTAGTTCGCAGAATGCATTTGCCGCTCGGTTCAGACTGAATAGATTGAGCAGCATGTGTGTCGATAACGCCGAGATCGCATCGTCGAGGTCGAGCCTCGCATCGAGTTGTGTTCGGGCGTCAACGCCATACCGCTAGGGATCTGGATGACCGACTTCCGTGCACCGCCCAAGCCTTGTCTGAGGACGGTCGCATGAACGGCAACGCTCATAACACGACCGGCGCGCTCGCCGGTCGGCACGGGAACAATCTCGTTGCGGGACTTGGCATTTCCGAGAGTGGATATGCGTGCTTCTCACGGCGTTGGGTCCGCGTAATCATGAACTTCTCCAGAGCGAGCGACGTGCGTTGTGGATAGCATGCCACTGGGTATGCGCGGTGTCGCCCATTCATTGCTACGTTGATATCTGACAAATACTTGGGGGCACAGCGATGGTTTCGAATCAGTACACGGTTGTGCTGCCTAACGGGCCTCTGAGCGTGACGGCGTATGCCAATTCAGACCGCGGATCAGTGCGCACTTTGAACGAAGACAGCATGCTCGTGTTGCCTCGCGTCTACCTCGTTGCCGACGGAATGGGCGGGCATTCATTCGGCGATCGCGCGAGTCAGTGCGTTGTTCAGAGCGTCGCTCGTGCAGTGGCGCAGCACGACATCCTCACGCCCGAACACATCGTTCATGCCATCTCAGAGGCCAACCTCGCCGTCATCGCGCTTCGTGGAGAAGAAGACGGAGTATCGGGAACAACCCTGTCGGGCATCGCTCTGGTCTCTGTGGGGGCCGACGAAGAAACTCGTTGGATGGCGTTCAATGTGGGGGACTCCAGAATTTATGGTTGGGATGGGCGAAGCCTGCAGCAGCTCTCCGTCGACCACTCTGCCGTGCAAGAACTCATCGACCTCGGGCACATCACCTCGATCGAAGCATCCGTTCACCCCGATCGCAACGTGATCACGCGAGCCCTGGGCATCCACTCTCACGTCGATCCGGATTTTTGGTTATTGCCAGTTGCGACGCAGCAGACTTTTGTTGTGTGCTCCGACGGCCTCACGAAAGAACTCGACGACGACCTTATTGCAGGCATTCTTGCTGACCGTGCCGCTCTCAGTGACGACGAATCGATCGCCGATCGACTCGTTGCGGCCGCCATCGCGGCCGGCGGCTCAGACAACGTCACGGTTGTCGTAGTCGACGCTGCGCGTGCCGCCGACAATGACGCAACCGATGAAGACACTGTCGACCGCGTCATTCCGCAGCACCTCGAACAAACCCGACCCAGGAAGTAGAACGCAGTGGTAACGAAGTATCTCTGTGAACCAGCCGCTGATGCCGCATGGTCAGCGGTCGTTGGCGAGCAACTCATCATTCTTGTCGACTCATCGGACTCGGCGCTTATCGAGCGGCTCTGGACTAACCGGATTGCAGGAGCGCAAGCGGCCGTCGAGGTGCTGAGCGCCCGCGGTCTCTCGGCTACGCCGTCATTTGCCCTCGTCGAGTGGACGGCGGATGACACCACTTCGGCGGGTGCCCGCGCTATCGTGCGCGGAGCAGCGAGCGTGGTTTTCAGCACCGCCACCGGTTCGCACACCGTAAGCGGAACACGTGTGAGCACATGGGCAGAACACCATTTTGATGACGTTCGCGACTGCGTGATCGCGATCGACGGCCGCGCCGCTGGACGGAGCGATGAGACGCGCCATGAGGTATTCCTCCCGATATTCGCGGGCGTTGTAAAGACGATGAGCGTCCACTCGTCACGCAGCAGCAGCCGCAGCACAGCGACTCCCGCTTCGCTGGAGTCTCCAAGGCTGACTCCCAGCGCCCCCGAGTTGGCAGACGCATTGCCGCCAGCCGCCGCAGTGTCGGAGGCGACGATGGTCGACCGACCAGATCAGTTCTCCGACATTCCGCCGGGAGTGAGCGCAGCATCCGCCGCCCGCAAGGGCGATACCGCCGTCGACGACGCTCAGGGATACGACTTTCTCTTCGGAGAAACCGTCATGCGCAACGTCTCGGAAGCCGCCAGCGGCAACGAAAATGACGTGAGCGCCGAAAACGCGGATGTCGCGCCGCCGCCGGCCCCAGAAGCTGGCTCAGAGTTCCTGGGTGCAGAGCAACCGGCGGCAGAGGGCGACCACGATGGTTTGACGATCATGACGGCGGATCTTGCGAGTCTGCGAGCCTCGCAACCGAAACCCTCGACGGTGAGCGATTCACCGCCCAATCAGCCCACGCTCTATCTCGACCTCTCGACTGGTGCCCGCGAGGTGCTTTCTCAGCCGATTTTGGTTGGACGCGCACCAACCGTGGCCAAGGTGTCGAGCGGAGCGCTACCTCGACTCGTCACGATCCCCGGCGATAAAGACATCTCTCGCAATCACGTTCAGATCGTTGTCGAGGGCGGAACGGTGGTCGTTACCGACTTGCATTCTCGAAACGGCACTCATGTGACATTGCCGGGTCGAGCCTCTCAACGGCTGCGTGCCGGGGAGCCGACAGCGGTGATTATAGGCACCGTGATCGATCTCGGTGGCGACGTCACTCTCACCGTGAGTGAGGGGGCGTAATGCGTCGGGCTCCCTCAACGCCGCCCGAACTCCCGGGCTACACGTTTGTGAAGCTGTTAGGTTCGGGCGGCTTCAGCGACGTCTTTCTCTATGACCAGCACCTTCCTAAGCGTCGGGTCGCAGTGAAAGTCCTCCTCACCGAAGACTTAGCGCCGGCTACTCGCGCATCGTTCGTGGCTGAAGCCAACCTGATGGCGCAGCTCTCGGCGCATCCGTATATCGTTTCCATTTTTCATGCGGATGTTGCCTCTGACGATCGACCCTATTTCGTCATGGAATACTGCTCGGGCCCGAGTCTCGCTGAGCGATACAGGAGCGCTCCGCTCGCGGTGACCGATGTTTTGCGGGTGGGCATCCGAGTGAGCGGCGCGGTCGCCACTGCGCACGGCGCTGGCATTCTGCACCGCGATATCAAGCCCGCCAACGTGCTCACTAACGATTACGGTTGGCCGGCTCTCACCGACTTCGGTATCTCTTCGGCGCTCGATGACGAGATTCCGCTGCACACGAGTTCGCGCTCGCCACTCATCGAAGAGAGCGGCTCAACGACCGGGGCGTCGATCGGTATGTCGATACCGTGGTCGCCGCCCGAGATGTTCGACGACGATCCGAATCCGGATGTTCGTGCCGACGTGTTTTCGTTAGCGGCCACGCTCTACACTCTCCTCGCCGGGCATACGCCGTTCGAGGTGCGTGGTCGATCTAATGGTGCTCTTGACCTCATCGGCCGCATCGAACGTGGACTCATCACTCCGCTCACGCGGGAGGATGTGTCGGCCAGCTTTCTCGCCGTGTTGCGCAAGGGTATGGCATCTCGTCGCGACGATCGGTTCGCGAGCGCACTTGATCTGGCACGAGCATTGCAGCGCGTTGAACTGGAATTGGGTTACGCCCCGACGACCGTCGACGTGCCGAACCTTGTCGTCGATCAGGTCGCTCCGGCCGGAGCCGAGGATGACGACGACGCCACGCGTGCGCGAGGGGTTGCAACGATCGAAGCGCAGCCTTCGGCTGCCGCTCCCGCGGCTGATCGCGTCGCAGACGCTCCCATTGCGGGCACTGTCGCCAGCGCAGACGAGACTCAGCTCCGCGGTGCTCCCCAGCGGATCGCCCAGCCAGGGGGAATGGAGTTGGGCGAGACCGTGGTCCGCCGCAGACCGCCCGCGAACGAGGCCGCTGACTCGACCACAGAACCTTTTGAGATGGCGACGACGCGCGAAAGCGAGCTGAAGACGCGAACATCGTCTCCCCGAAAGCCACTGCCGTGGATCATCGGAGGAGTCGCAGCCGCCGTCGCGATTGCCGTCGGCGTAGCGGTCTTCATCACGAATCCGGTTTCCACAGAGGTTCCCTCGGTTGCGGCTCCCACCACGGCTCCCACCTCCGCAATTGTGGAGAGCGTGCCAACGCCGGTGCTCGTGTCCGCATCCGAAACTGCCGGTTCCGTAATTTTTACCGTCGATAACCCCTCGGGCGACGACGACGATCGCATCATCTGGCAGCGGGTGGGGCGCGACAGTGAGCCGGTTCGACAATCGGAAGACGGCGTCATCACCGTCGACGGTTACGCTCCGGGAGTCACACTTTGTATCGACGTGAGGATCGTGCGCGCCGGCACCGAATCTGCTAATCCGTTGGAGGCGTGTTTTCCCGAATGAATCCGCTTCGAGTTGAGTTCTGCGGCGAGTGGTACGACATTGCTCACCCCAACGATTTTCATGTCGGTCGGGAATCCGACCTGGTCATCGACGACAACCCCTACCTGCACCGTCGTTTTCTTCGGATATATGAAGATTTTGGGATGTGGTGGCTAGCAAACGTGGGCAACCTGCTGACAGCGACCGTGACTGATGCCACCGGTCAAGTGCAGGCATGGCTAGCGCCCGGAGCACGGCTGCCGATCGTTTTCCCCCAAATGCAGGTGCTGTTCAGCGCGGGGTCTACGACGTACGAATTCACTATTCACGCGGGTGATGACTACTACAACACGTCGACGGCGTTAGCGGGAACGGGTGGCTCGACGACGATCGGTCCGATTCCCCTGACGTCGTCTCAGCGGTTGCTCATCGTGGCTCTTGCAGAGGGAGTACTGCGTCAGTCGACGGCAGGCCGAGGGGATATTCCGACCTCTGCCGTTGTCGCGGCGAGACTCGGCTGGTCGATCACCACGTTCAATCGCAAGCTCGATAACGTATGCGAGAAGCTCGACAAGCGCGGTGTCGCGGGTTTGAGAGGGGGCAAGGACAATCTCGCCACCAACCGAAGGTTGCGACTCGTGGAGTTTGCCGTTGCGACCAGACTTGTCGATAAAGACGACCTCTATTTGCTTGATCGCAATGACGAGGAAGGCCGCACCCCATGATTGGGGCCGCGGCAGGGGAGAACTACCCATACACTGCCCTACTGAGAGAAGTTGAAAAATGCTACGGTAATTGCCAGAAGTGATCGAAGAAATGTCAGCGTGATCGTGTGCACGCAAGCTGTGCCGAGTTCGGGAGTAGTGCAACGTGAAGCTGTCTATCGGTACTACGCGCCAGCGTAAGACAATCGCCTCAGCGGTCGTAGTCTCGCTCGTTGTCGGTGTGCCTCTGACATTCGCTGCATTGCACCCAGGGTTTCCCGTTTCCGATGTCGACCTCACCGCCAGCGATGTCTGGGTGACCAACGGCGAACAACTGCTCGGCGGTCGGCTTAATCGCCAGATCGACGAACTCAACGGGTCAGTTATCGCCTCGAGCGCACAATTCGATGTGCTCCAGGATGGCGACGCTCTCTTCATGAGTGACCCCGTCGCCAACCGCATTGAATCGGTTGATCCCGCAACGACAGAAGTAACCTCGGCCATTGACGTCCCCAGCGACGCCGACATCTCTTTCGGCGGCTCGAACTTGGCTATCGTTTCGCCCAAGGGTGAGCTGTGGATTGTGCCCGCCGTCGGCGACCTGCAGTTCAACTATGTTTCAGACCCCGCTCTGATCGAGCTTGGCGATGGCGGCCGCGCGACGGTCACGGCCGAAGGCGTCGTCATTGCTGTCTCGCCAGAGAAGAAGGCGATCTATCGCGTCGAGACGATTGCCGACGAACCCGTGAAGTCAGAATTCCCAGCGGTGGGGGAGTTTCAGATAGCGGCGGCTGGCGATTCCGCGGTCGTGTTCGATCAGTCAACGAACGAACTGATTCTGGAATCGGGGCGCAGCTATCCGCTTGAGAAGCAGGGCATCCGTCTTCAGCAATCGAGCACCGAATCGGAATTTGCGCTGGTTGCAACCGGCGACTCGCTCCAAAGGCTCGAGCTCGGCAACGGTGCTCTCAGCGACATTCCCGCCGACATGGCAACCCCGGCGCAGGCGGATGGTGTCTCTGCTCCCGTCGCGCTTGATGGGTGCGCGCATGGGGCGTGGGCTTCTGCGCAACGGTACGTCCTGGCCTGCACCGGCGGCGACGCACAGACGTACGATATTGCCGAGCCGACGCAAGGAAGCGAACTAGAATTCCGGGTGAATCGCTCAGTGATAGCACTCAACAACCTTTCAAACGGCAATGTTTGGCTCATCGACGAGAACATGCGTCTCGTCGAAAACTGGGAGGACGTGACTCCTCCAGAAGACCAGGAGTCAGAAGAAGAGGGCGACGAGAAGTCATCGATTCAGTCATTCGAAGACACTCTTGCTGAGCGAACCGACTCCAACCGAGATCCGGTAGCGGCCGATGATGATTTCGGCGTTCGCCCGGGCCGCACCACCGTATTCAGCGTGCTCGACAACGACACTGACGCTGATGGCGATGTGCTTGTAATCTCGGACTATGACCGAATCGCAGAGTCGACGGGACGACTCGACCTGATCGACGGTGGCCGTGCGCTCCAATTCACGCCGGTTCCCGACTTCGTTGGTGGCATCGCTTTCAACTACACGATCGACGATGGTCGCGGGGGAACTGACCAGGCCCGGGTCTCGGCGACAGTTGTTCCCGAGGGGCGCAACGAACTCCCCGTCAGTGTTCGCGAAACCGGTATCAGCGTTGAAGCGAACCAGACCGTGAGCTATAACGTGCTCGCGGATTGGAAAGACCCCGACGGTGACGATCTCTACTTGATCGCGGCTTCTCCGAAGTCCGGTGACCTCGTGAGGTTCACGCCCGATGGCTTCGTAACGTTCACACACCAGACCTCAGAACTCGGCGAGAAGGTCGTGACCTTCTTGGTGTCTGACGGCAGCGATACTCCAGCTCAAGGCGAACTAGTCGTGACCGTGGAGCCCGCCGGAACCCTCAATCCCGTTGGTACTCCCGACTTTGCTTCGGCGTTCGAATCAGAGACCGTGGTTATCGAACCGCTGCTTAACGATCTCTCGCCGTCAGGAGCACAGCTCACTCTGATCGCGATGGACGAGGCAGACAACGGCGCCGTGGCTTCCTTCGACAGCGATCGCGGCGAGATCACCTTTAGCTCGTCATCGGCCGGGGTCTTTTACTTGACCTACACCTTGAGCGCCGGCGCGAACACGAGCGTCGGGATTGTGCGCATTGACGTCCTTCCCAAGCCCGCATCCGCGCAGCTTCCCCCCGTCGCGGTGAAGGACACGGCGTATCTCCGTGGGGATGAGCCAACGACAGTGTCGGCGCTGTCCAACGATGTCAGCCCCAGCGGCAATATTCTCGCGGTGCAATCGATCGACGTTGATCCCGCTCTCGTCGCGAAAGGCCTCGTTGTTGAGTTGCTAGAAAGCACGCTCATCCGAGTTACCTCGCCAGCTGCGCTCACGAGCCAAGTCAATTTCACCTACACAATTTCAGATGGCGTGAACACCGCTACGGCCGGCGTCACGGTGGTGCCGGTGCCAGCGTTGACCAAGCACCAGCCGCCCGTCGCTCTGGATGACTCCGCCAAGGTCCGTGCTGGAGACATCATCACTCTTGATGTGCTCAACAATGACTTCCATCCCGACGACAGCCCAATGTCTCTTGCCCCAGAACTCGTAACTCAGCCTGTGGCTGGCGTTGCTTTTGTCAGCCGCGACAAGCTGCGCTTCCAAGCACCGACAGCTCCCGGTGCGTACACCGTCGACTACCGCGTTATTGACCCCTTCGGTGAGACTGCTGCGGCGACCGCTACCTTCACGGTGACACCGATCGACGTTGACGCCAACCAAGACCCGACCCCTATTGCTCTTATCGCGCGAGTTCTTGCTGGGGGCGAGATCAAGGTCGAGATTCCGCTGAGCACCGTCGACCCCGATGGTGACTCAACGCAGTTGCTCCGATTCCCGACAAACCCCACGCTGGGAGCGGTGACGGAGTTCGGCACTGACTACTTCATTTACGAATCCTCGACTGCAACATCCGGTACTGACTCGTTCAGCTACGAGGTAGTCGATGCATTCGGGGCGACGGGAGTCGGTGACGTCAAAATTGCGGTCATTCCAGAACCTGACGAGCTGCGTGATCCCATCGCCGTTCCCGACAGCGTCGCGATTCGCCCCGGCCGCACGGCACAGCTAGACCTGATGGAAAACGACTCGGATCCTCAGGGCGCCCCCATCTCCGTCTCGCCAGAGCTCATCGACGTGCCTGATGGAGTGTCTGCCGAGGTAGTTCGGGGCCAGTTCTTGGTGATCGAAGCCCCCGACACCGAACAGTCATTCTCATTGCGCTATCGCCTAGAGAACAACAGAGGTGGATCAGCGGTGAGCTACGTGCTCGTTCAAGTGACGCCGGATGCCCCGATCTTGCCACCCTCGGCTGAGGACCTCAGCGTGCTCAAGAAAGACATTGCTGGCAAGAAGTCGATCTCGGTCGATTTGTTCGACGGCTACGCGTTCAACCCTGCGGGCCGAACCGAAGATCTTGTGATTGCTCTCGAAGGGCCTAACGCTAAGTCGGGCGTGCTCAACGAGGTTAACGGCCAGATCGAAGTCACCCCCGGGGCGACGCGTCAGGCAATCACCTACAGCGTCACGAATGAGATCGACGGGCTAAGTGCCCGAGCCTTCATCCTTGTGCCCGCTGCCGTCGACGAAGACTTCGACGAGCCGCCAGCAATTGATCCTGACTTGCCCACCCAATATGTGGGGATGAACGAGACGCGTGAGTGGAAACTCTCCGACATTCTCGACGTGCCGTCGGGGCGTGACGCGTGGATTCCCGAAGCGACTTCGGTGAGCGCAGTTCAGGGTGATGGCTCGCCCAACTTCGTAGACAAAGACACCATCACGTTCACGCCAGCGTTGGACTACCGTGGGCCGGCATCCGTCAGCTTCACTGTCACTGATGGTGCCTCTAAGAATGATCCCGCCGGCAACTCGGCCGGACTGCGGATGAACATCGTTGTCGGCGACCCTGACTTCAAGGACACGCCGCCAGAGTTCACGACTCCCAACACCCAAGTTGAAGTGGGGGAGACGACGGTTATCGACCTGCGGAGTTCAACCGCGCATCCAAACCCGACCATTCTTGGCCAGGTCAGCTACTCGAACATCACCGGCGCCAGCGATGGCCTTGAGGCAAACCTCAGCGGTTCTCAGCTGAGCTTGAATGTGCCACGCAACACTCCCAAGGGCACAACGATCACGCTAGGCGTCACCCTCCGGTGGGATAAATTCGAGGTTCCCGGCACGATCAATGTGACCGTCGTCGGATCGACCCGTCCTTTGGCCGTAGCAGTGTCGGATGCTGTTGAAACACAACGAGGCGATGGAGCGGTCACCGTCAACCCGCTGACGAACGACTCGAACCCGTATCAGACCACGGGTGAAGCGTTGGAGATTGTCGACGCTAAGGTGCAGAACACGGGCGAACCGGCCGATGTGACCTTCACGGGCACTACGGTGACTATTCGCCCCGATGCAGCTCTGAAGAGTGGCGTCATTGAAGTCGTGTACACGATCGCAGATGCGACGGAAGATGCGGATCGACAGGTCAACGGAACCATCACTCTGGTGGTCAGCGACATTCCCGACCGGGTGCAGAAGCCAACGCAGGATGCCGGCTCCGCCATCGGCGGCGACAAGTCCGCAACCTGGAGGTTCGTCGCACCGGCCACGAACGGCAAGCCCATTACAAGCTATGAAGTGCGCACCACACCGGCTGTTTCTCCTGTGCCGACAGACTGCACCGCTGGAGCGCCCTGCACGATCACTGGCCTCCAGAACGGAACGCCCTACACCTTTGGTGTGCGGGCGATCAACGAGCACGGTGCAGGCGAGTGGTCGTCGACGAGTGATCAGATTACTCCGTACGGCACCCCTGCCGCTCCAACGGTAACAGCGACGGTGGCGAGTAGCTGGGCGCCGAATGGTCAAGTATCCGCGACCTGGCCTGCCGTCGGTGGCACCGGAGGTACCACGACGTATTACTGGTCAGCAAGCAATGGCCAGTCAGGAAACACGGCGGGAACGTCCGCAACAACAACCGCCAATCTGGGCGCGGGAAACTACACCTTTACGGTGTACGCCCAGAACTCTGGCGGCAAGCGCGGACCCGACGGCACCTCGAATGGCGCTCAAATTCAGAATCAGACCGTGCCGGCCCGGGTGGCAGGCATCACGGGCAACGTGACGAAGAGCACTACTGCCGGCACGATCGCGTGGAGTTGGAGTGCGAGCACCGGTGGTGCAGCAGTGACGGACAATCTCCGTTACCGCTGGACGCTCAGCAACGGAACGACCGGCGTCACTGCCTCCACGAGCGCGACGACTTCGGGGCTGCCAGCAGCCACGAAGTACACGCTCACCGTCGAGGCTTACAACAACGCAGGAACCGGCGCCGCCGGGTCCGGAGACGCTGGCCCGATCGTGACGCCGCCGCCGCCGGCTGTGTCGCACCTCTGCCTGGCACCGTATCCGGCTACTTCACGAACCGATGACTACCTCTTGGGGGTCAAGTGGAGCGGCCAGGGTACTGGCTCGCACACCATGGAGGCACGCGACGAAGAAGGTAGCTACAGCGGCAACACCTACACCCGATCTGGCGCAAGCGGTACCCAGATCACCGCATCGTGGAAGGTTTGGAATGGCCTGCGCGGAAACATCGATGGTCTGTACAAGGTGTGGGAACGCTTTGACGGCTCCGATGGGCCCCACGTGTCAATTCAAGATCTGCCCGCCTGCTAGCGCAGCCCGAAATCACCAGTAAGCACAAAGGACACTTCAGAATGCCCGTTACACAAGAGCAAGCGACCTGGTTCGCTAACGCGTTTCAGAAACTGATTAGCAACGTCGACAAGGCCATTGTCGGCAAAGATCACGTGATTCGTCTCGTGCTGACAGCGCTGATTTCTGACGGCCACGTTCTGCTTGAGGACTACCCGGGAACGGGCAAGACTGTTCTGGCAAAGGCACTGGCGAACACGCTCGACGGCACCACGTCGCGCATCCAGTTCACTCCTGACCTCCTGCCTTCGGACGTCACGGGTGTGCAGATTTTCGACCAGTCGAAGGGCAAGTTCGAGTTTCACCACGGGCCGATATTCGCCTCGATTGTTCTGGCGGATGAGATCAACCGCGCGAGCCCCAAGACTCAGAGCGCGCTGCTCGAAGTGATGGAAGAGGGCGTCGTCACGATCGATGGTGAAGGGCACCCCGTGGGGGCGCCGTTCCTCGTCATCGCGACCCAGAACCCCGTGGAGCAAGCCGGAACGTACAAGCTTCCCGAAGCCCAGCTCGACCGCTTCCTCATCAAAACGACGCTGGGTTACCCCGACAGCGCCACCGCGGTGTCGCTGCTCATGGACTCCGGCACTCGGGCTCGAGCTTCGCTGGTGTCACCCATCATCAAGCCAGAATCGATCGTCGCCATGGCAGCGCTGGCCGCGGAGGTGTTCGTCGATGAGTCAGTGATGAAGTACCTGAACAGCATCGTCGAAGGCACTCGCACAGACCGTGACGTCGTGCTCGGCGTGAGCATGCGTGGGGCAATGGCCCTCGCTCGCGCGATCAAGACCTGGGCAATCACCCAGGGCCGCACCTACGCAACCCCGGATGACGTGCGTGATCTTGCCGTTCCTGTTCTCGCTCACCGTGTCATCCTCGACCCAGAATCGGAGTTCTCCGGGGTGCTGGCCGAAGACGTGATCAACCGCATTCTGGTCGACATCGAACCGCCCGCCTACCGCGCTTCCTAAGCACGGCACTCTCTTCCTGTGACTACCGACTCTGCTGTGAGCTCCGACGCCCGTGCCGATGCCCGTGCCGACGCTGAGCGCGCCCGGGCAGCGGGCTCGCGGGCGACGGAGCGTGAACCAGCCCGAGCCACGGCCGCGACGCCGGGCTTCGTGACGCGCGCGAGCGAGTCGATTCGCCGAGTGTTGCGGGGTGCCGCCGCGGTGCTCTCGCCCGTTATTCGGGCAGTCGTTCGGGCTCTCGCGCCCGTGCTCGGTGTGGTGACGCCACTCGGTTGGTTGGTCCTGATTCTCGCGACGGCTGCTTTGCTCCTCAGTATCGGTTTTGGCTGGCAAGAGTTCACCTTCCTCGCTGCTGTGTTGTTCGCAGCAGTGGTCGTGAGCGTTGCGTTCTTGTTCGGGCGAGCATCGTACGGCGTGGTCGTCGAACTCAACCCTCGCCGCGTAGTCGTTGGCGATCGAGCGCTGGGGCGCATGGTCGTCACTAATGTTGGTGCACGACCTCTGCCTCCCACCCGCATGGAGCTTCCCGTCGGTAAAGGTGTCGCAGAGTTTCAGCTTCCCGCGATGAAGCCGCAAGCCGAGCACGAAGAATTATTCGCGGTGCCCACGGCTAAACGAGCAGTGATCGTCGCCGGCCCGGCAGAGTCCGTGCGGGGCGATCAGCTGGGGCTGCTGCGTCGGGCTCTCAAATGGGCGGATGCCGTCGACCTGTTCGTGCATCCGCGCACGGTCCGCCTTGTTCCGTCAGCGGCGGGTCTGGTGCGCGACCTCGAAGGTCAAGTGTCGAACAAGATCACCAATAACGACATCGCTTTTCATGCTCTTCGGCCCTATGTTCCGGGCGACGACCGCCGCTATGTTCACTGGCGTACGTCGGCGCGCATTGGGCAACTGATGGTGCGTCAGTTTCAGGAGACTCGGCGTTCACAGCTCACGATCATCCATTCGTCTCGCAGCGAGCTCTATGCGTCTGAGGCAGAGTTCGAGCTGGCAGTCTCGGTGACGGCATCCATTGCAGCTCAAGTGATTCGCGACGGCACTCAAATGAATGTGGTCAGCGAGACAGGGTTGTGGAAAACCCAGACCGTAACGTCAATGTTGGATGCCTCGTGTCGTATTGAGCCGAATGTGGACCGTTCCGAGACCATGCGGAGCTTCGCTCGTGGGCAGACGCGACGTTTGCCAGCCCCGAGCGTGGTCATGATTGTGGCGGGATCACAGATGAGCACCGCCGATTTCCGCAGCATTCAATCTCTGTTTGGTCAGGACACCAGCCAAGTGGCATTCCATGTTGTCGACGGCGCTGATCCGAAAATTTCAGCGGTGGCCGGTCTGACGGTCATCACCATTGGCGATCTCAATGATCTGTCGCGACTCGTTCGGGGGTTGGGCGGTTGAGTACACAACAGCAGCGTCCACAGCAACAGCCACGGCGTCGTCCGGTGAGCGCACGAACCTGGGCTGATAGTGGCATCGTGCTGGCGCTCACCGCTATTGGGCTCGTAGGTTTCGAGCCATCGTTTGGCGGGTACAGCTTTCTGTTGCCGGCGATCGGCGGGCTAGTGCTTGGCGCGACGACCGCAATCGTTGCAAGTATTTTCCGACTCAATGTGGTCACCACGGTTACGGTTGCCGTCGTGGCGTACTTTCTGTGTGGCGCTGCCATTGCGGTGCCCCAGCAGGCCCTCTTCTTTGTGCTCCCGAGTCTTCAGGCGTTGTCGACGATTGCGATCGGCACGGTCTATGGCTGGGCAGATATCGTCACGCTGCAAACTCCGATCGAAGCGCCGCAGCACATCACGGTGGTGCCGTACTTCGCAACGTGGGTGGTTGCGCTGGTGTCAACCTCGCTGGCGGCACGCTGGTTACCGAGCACATCACGCTCGGCCTGGCGCTACGGCGTCGTGCTGCTGGGGCCTTTGGTGATTTATCTCGCGAGCATCCTGATCGGTACCGACGACCCGTACCAGGCTGGTGTTCGTGGCATCGGCTTCGCTGTGCTGGCGCTCATATGGTTGGGATGGCGCCGCTCGAGCGACAACGTTGCTCAGGCCGGATCGCAGCGGATTCGCTCGCGCAAAATCGCGGGCACGGCGGTCGTGCTGACAGCAGCCGTTCTACTCGGCGGGGGAGCCGGCTGGTGGTTTGCGCCCGCGCAAGACCAACGGTTCGTATTGCGGGATGAAATCGAGCCGCCTTTTGATCCGCTGCAGTACCCGAGTCCTTTGGCCGGTTTCCGTCACTACACGAAGCAAGTCACGGATGACGTGCTCTTCACCGTCTCGGGGCTGAAAGCGGGCGACACGGTGCGCCTCGCAACGCTCGACTCCTTCACTGGCAAGCTCTGGAACGTGACCGGGGCCGAATCTAGTGCTGAAGGCTCTGGCACGTTCAGCCTGGTCGGCCGCGCTCTGCCCGAGCAGAGTTTCGTCACGCCCGAGGCCCGCAACGACGTGACTTTCACCATTGGGGAGTACGCGGACGTCTGGATGCCGAGCATCGGCTACCCGACTGATTTGGTCTTCACCGACGGCGCTGCGCTCGATGCGAAGGACAGCCTGCGCTACAACGCATCCACGGGAACCGCGGTGCTCACCGCTGGCCTCAGGGAGGGCGATTCGTACACTATCGACGCGACCGTGCAACAGGTGCTTTCTGCTGAGGATCTCTCTGACGTTCCGGTCGCCGCGGTTGAGCTCCCTCCAGTCACGGCGAGCCCTGACGTCGTCACGGCCAAGGCTCAGGAGTATGCCGCGAGTGCCACTACGCCGGCGGCCCAACTTGAAGCTATGCGGCTGGCGCTCACGACGACGGGCTTCCTGAGCCACGGTCGAGCATCCGACACCGTTGCCTCTCGAGCGGGGCACGGTGCTGACCGCATCACCGACCTCCTTGAAAGCAACCAGATGGTCGGAGACCAGGAGCAATACGCTTCAGCGTTCGCGCTGATGGCGCGCAGTTTCGGCTACCCCGCACGCGTCGTTATGGGGTTCGCGCCCGAGATCGTCGACGGCCAGGCTGTCGAGGTGACGGGTGATGACGTCACGGCCTGGGTTGAGGTCGCGTTCGATGATGTGGGGTGGGTTGCTTTCGATCCGACCCCGGATGAGACGGACATCCCTCAAGACCAGACGCCGAAGCCTCAGAGCGAACCGCAACCGCAAGTGCGTCAACCTCCGCGGGCCGAAGCCGATGCTGAAGATTTGCTCACGCCGGTCGAGCTCGAAGAGAGCGACGAAGAAGACGACGGACTGGCGTTCTCCATTCCGGGCTGGGTTTACGTGCTCGGCCTCAGCCTTCTCATTCCCGCGCTCCTGCTGCTCGTGCCGCTGCTGATCATCGGGCTCCACAAAGCCCGTCGTGCTCGGCGCCGCCGCGCGGCCGCCGCGGCCCACGATCAGGTTGCGGGCGCCTGGGAAGAGCTTGTCGACCAGTACTCCGAACTCGGCTACAGCGTTCCATCGAGAGCGACACGCGTCATGGTCGCCGTTCAGCTCGACGCGCAAGTGGGTGAGGGCACTCCCGCGCTGCGCACGATCGCTGTCACGACCGACGACGCAGTGTTCTCTGGGCAAGAGATCTCCCCAGAACGCAGTGACGAAGTGTGGAACGCTACTGCGGCGGCGATCGAAGCCGGCCGCACCGGCCTCACAAAGCGACGCCAGTTCGTGAGCCGCTACCGCATCCGCTCAGCCCGCGACTGGGCCGCAAAAATCTCATCGAAGAGAGAAGACTCATGAAACTGAAACTCACTCTCAAGCGGGCGTCGCACCTCGACGACGACATCGTCGTGACAACCGACGCCGCCGCTACCGTGGCGGATATCGCAACAACGATTGCGCGCGTTGACCCTCTTCGGGCCGGGGTAGCAGCCGACGATCGCCCGCTTACGCTTCGCGCGGCATTACCCGGCCACGACGAGTGGCTCGTCTTGCACCCCGACGCTGCTATCGGCGAGGCATGGGTCGGTTCCGGGGCGAAAGTTGAGCTCTCTGATGCCGGAGTGTACTTCTCGGCGAAGGGGGCGGGAGATTCCCCGCAAGTAGGAATCATTCGGGTCGTTAGCGGGCCAGACGTCGGTAGAGAGTTTCCGCTCCGCGAGGGGTCTGTGATTCTTGGCCGGGATTCTTCGTGCGACGTAGTTCTCAGTGACCCGTTAGTTTCGAAGCGTCACGTGCGGCTAGAAGTATCTGATGTCGTTGAGGTGGTTGACCTTGGATCAGCCAACGGCGTGGTCGTTGATGGTGGGCTGGTGCCACGGTTGCTCGTCACGCAGTCGGAGAGCATCCTGGTAGGAGATTCGGAACTGCGCATTGACGTGGTGGAATCTGTTGCGTCGCGCGGGCTTGTGCAGCGACCGGGGCCGGTCATGTTCAACCGTTCGCCGCGAGTCGAGACGCGGTACCCGGGCCGCACTTTCACTGCTCCCGAAGTGCCTGCCGAGAAAGAAGACAGCACCTTCCCGTGGTTAGCCATGGTGGCGCCGGTGTTGCTCGGTGTGAGCATGTGGTTGATTTTCGACCGCCCGGCAGCGCTCCTTTTCGTTCTTATGTCGCCGATGATGTTGATCGGTAACTACTTCATGAACAAGTCGAAGAACAAACGGAGCTTGAAAAAAGCGATCGCCAAATTCGACTCGCACTTGGCAACTCTCTCCGAACAATTGGCGGCCGAGCGCGTAGTCGAGCGAACGGCGCGGCTTGCAGAGTCTCCGGCGACGTCGGAGACTCTTGATCAAGCGTTGCGGCGCGGTCCGCTCATGTGGACGCGGCGAGCTGAGCACTGGTCCTTCCTCAATATTCGCTTGGGTGTCGGCACGATGAAGTCACGAAACGTCGTCGATTCTTCGTCTCGCGGCGACCTCCTGCCTGAGTTCCAAGAACGGCTCGACGTCCTGATCTCCGATAACGAGCGAGTTTCTGGGGTGCCAATCGTCGATAACCTCTTCGATTCGGGGGCGCTTGGTATCACTGGCGACCCGGCCGTCACGGCGAGCGTTGTCAACGGACTCGTGGTTCAACTCACCGCATCGCACTCGCCGGCCGAGCTGGTCGTTGCTTCCTTAGTGACACCGCAGTGGTCGCGTGAGTTGGGGTGGCTAAAGTGGATGCCCCACACCTCGTCTCCACAAAGCCCGCTTGAGGGTAGCCACCTCACCGATAGTTCGTCGAGTTCTGCGGTGCTGCTCGCTGCCTTAGAGGCAGTGGTCGATCAACGTTTGAAGGATGCGAAGGCGAGCCGTCGCGGAGCTATGGATCAGCGTCGAGCAGCGCTCGAGCGCGGTGCCGAAATTGGAGAGAATTCCGCTGAGGAAGGCACTAAGTCGCCGATCCCGGCGATCGTCGTCCTGATCTCCAGCGATGTGGCAGTGGATCGAGCGCGTCTTGTCCAACTCGCGGAACGAGGCGCTGATGCGGGCATCTTCCCCCTGTGGTTCGCGCCGACGCTCGACGAGTTGCCTGCGGTCTGCCGAACCTACATGAGTGTGACCGCTGACGCGCCCTTGGCGACCGCGGGCTTAGTGCGATTGGGAGAGGCAATAACCGACGTTGAGGTAGAGCATGTTGGCGCGGACCAGGCATTGGAGTTCGCTCGTCGCCTATCGCCCGTGATCGATGCTGGAGCAGTCGTGGTGGATGACAGCGACCTACCGCGGTCGATCTCGCTCGTGACTGTACTCGGCCACGAGCTTGTCGAGGCAAGCGACGCTGTTGTCGACCGCTGGCGCCAGAACGAGTCCATCCACGACCGGACTCCCGGCGCAAGCCCGAGCAAACGCCGCTCGGGAAAGCTGCGGGCAACGGTAGGTAGCGCCGGCATTGATGCTATGCACCTTGATTTGCGTACGCAGGGTCCGCACGCTCTGGTGGGCGGAACCACGGGTTCCGGCAAGAGTGAGTTTTTGCAGGCATGGGTGCTGGGCATGGCTGCCGAGTACAGTCCTGATCGGGTGTCGTTCCTCTTTATCGACTACAAAGGTGGCGCGGCGTTCGCCGATTGCGTCAGCCTGCCGCACTGTGTTGGTTTGGTTACCGACCTGAGCCCGCATCTCGTTCGTCGTGCCCTCACAAGCTTGCGGGCTGAGCTCCACTTCCGGGAACACCTGCTGGTTCGCAAAAAAGCGAAAGACCTTCTTGAACTGGAGAAGCGCGGTGACCCGGAGAGCCCACCCGCTCTGGTATTGGTCATCGACGAATTCGCGGCGCTCGTGGGGGAGGTGCCGGAATTTGTGGATGGCGTCGTCGACATCGCTCAGCGCGGGCGTTCGTTGGGCATCCATCTCATCATGGCAACTCAGCGCCCCGCCGGTGTGATCAAAGACAATCTGCGCGCGAACACCAATCTTCGAGTCGCGTTGCGCATGGCGGATGAGTCCGACAGCAGCGACGTCATTGGTACGAAATCGGCCGCGCACTTTGACCCCTCTATTCCTGGTCGTGGCATAGCGAAGACGGGCCCCGGGCGTCTGCAGCAGTTCCAGTCCGGCTATGCGGGCGGCTGGACATCGAGGGATCCCGAACGACCGAGCGTCGAGGTGGCCGAGTTGCGTTTCGGCGGAGATGTTCCCTGGGAGGAACCACGAGTTGAGGCCGTTGACGAATCGCGGGACCTTGGCCCCACTGACCAACAGCGGTTGGTGTCATCGATTGTCGCCGCGGCGTCGTCAGCGGGAATTCCGGCACCGCGACGGCCGTGGCTCGATGAGATTTCTTCTGTTTACGACTTATCGTTGCTCCGTCAACGAACTGACCGTGAGTTGCTGATAGGCGTTTCTGACCTCCCCACGCAACAAGAGCAATTGCCGGTCTACTTCTTACCGGATGTCGATGGTCACATCGCCATCTACGGTACTGGCGGTTCCGGAAAGAGTACGGCGCTGCGCACACTGGCGAATGCCGCCGCGATCACTCCGCGTGGTGGGCCCGTGGAGGTCTACGGGCTCGATTTCGGCACGGGCAGTTTGCGGATGCTGGAGTCGCTGCCGCACGTTGGCTCAATCATCAGCGGGGATGATCCTGAGCGCGTCATTCGCCTGTTCCGCTATCTGAAAGCTCAACTAGAGTCACGAGCGCCCCGGTTCGCCGCGGCAAATGCCTCGAGCATCTCCGACTACCGCACTTTGGCCAACTCACCAGCAGAGCGGCGAGTGCTATTGCTGATCGACGGCTTCCCGTCGTTCCGTGAGGACTGGGAAGTGGCTAGTGGGCGGTCGGCCTGGTACGACGTGTTCAAGGACATTCTTAGCGATGGACGCCAGTTGGGCATCCACGTGGCGTTCACTGCTGATCGCCCCGGTGCCGTTCCTTCGTCGGTGGGGGCGAGCATCCAACGTCGCGTCATTCTGCGATTGGCCGATGACACCGGCTACAGCATGCTTGATGCGCCGAATGACATTTTGAGCCCCTCGTCGCCTCCGGGGCGCGCGATTGTCGATGGCCGAGAGACGCAAGTCGCCGTTCTCGGAGGGTCCGTTTCGATGACCGCGCAATCAGCAGCCGCCGAGAAGTTGGCGCAGTCGATGCTGCGCGCGGGAGTGACCCCTGTAGATCCGATTCGAGCGTTGCCCAAGGAATACTCTGCATCGGCTCTGCCGGATCGTGTCGATGCCAAGGTCACCCTCGGTGTGAGCGATGAGGCTATGGAAGCAGTCGGTCTAGAGCCGGCGGGAACGCTTCTGATCTCTGGGCCGCCCGCGAGTGGGCGAAGCAATGCGCTCCAGTGGCTCGCTTACTCGGTCACTCGTTACGACGCGACTGCGCGGCGCTACTATCTCGGTAACGCTCGCTCGGGGTTGGCCGGAGCGCTCGAGTGGACAAGCGCGGCAACGACGGTGGAACAGGTGGCGGCTCTCGCGAAGGACCTTTCTGCTGCAGTGAGTGATCCAGAAACGGAGGGCAAGATCTCTGTCTTCATCGAGAACATTTCTGACTTTTTGCAGACTCCCGCCGATGCCGCGATCGTCGAATTGGTCAAGGCGGTGAAGCGCAGTGAGCACTTACTCGTCGCCGAGGCAGAGACAACGTCGTGGAACGCCTCGTGGCCGTTGTTCGCCGAAATCAAGAATGCGAGACGGGGTCTGCTGTTGCAGCCCGACTCAATCGAGGGTGACATTCTGCTCAAGACTCCGCTTCCGCGCGGCAGCCGCAGCGAGTTTCCTGTTGGCCGGGGAATGTTCATTGCTCGCGGCAAAGTTTCTCGGGTGCAGTTGCCCCTGCTGTGATCGCGCGATGGGGAGCACTACCCATCGCTTTAGTGGGATCGGCTCAAGTATTGTCACAGTAACGCTTATGAAGGGACCTCATCATGGCCGCCGACCAGCTCGTTGTCGACACCGATCTGCTTCGTACCACTGCCTCTCAGGTCAGCCGGGTGCGAGACACTTTTGAAGGTGCGGCGCGAGACATCGATGACGTCGCCGCGGCGGTCGGGCACGCCGGTCTCGCCAATAAGGTGCGTGGTTTTGTGAACAACTGGGACTTCCGCCGTAGTGAGCTGGTTGAGCAGCTCGAAACCATTCGGAACAACATGATTGAGGTAGCGGATGGCTTTGAGTCGGCCGACTGTGAACTGGGCAACGCCCTTACTGATCCGCAGCCTAGTTCCGCGAGCAGCGGTGCGGGTCGGGTCAACCGGGGGATGGTGTGATGCGGCCGTCTGATTGGGCACCGGTCGGTTTCGATCACGACCCGGTTCCGGGCGATCCAACAGTGGTGAGTTCGGCCGCGACGGATTATTCGACGATCGCTACCACCCTCGAGAATGCGGCAACCAACCTTCGCGGCATCGCAGGCGCGGACGAGTGCGTTAGCGAGGCGGTCGCTGCCATCATGGAGCAGGCCGAGGAAGTTGCGGCGAGGCTCGATAAAGCTCAGACGCGGTACGAGGGAGTAGCGGCGGCGCTGAGCATTTATGCGGTACCGCTGAGCGAGGCCCAAACCTGGTCGGTCGATGCTCTGGATGCTGCCGTGGTTGCGCGATCGGCGACTAACGCATCCGTGGAAGACGCTGAATTTTATGAAGCTCGGCTTCGTGAGCCTGATTTATCGCCGGAGCTGGAGTCGCACTACGAACAGCGCCGGACCGAAGTGTATGCGGAACTCCAATCGCACGATGGTGCACTTGAGGCTGCGATTGCGAGACTCCAACACGCGATCGAGCACCGAGATTCTGCTGCCTCTACCGCGTCATCCTCCATCCATGACGTCGAGGAGAGCAGCGGCCTGAACGACTCGTTTTGGGACAACACCGTTCAGTTCATTGAAGAGAATAAGGACACAATCGATTTGATTGTGAACATTATCGGCTGGGTGGCAACGATCGCAATGATTGTCGCGATTGCCATTCCTGGCCTCAACGTGATCGTGGGGACATTTCTCCTCATTGCCGCTGGAGTCCAGGCGCTCAACGCCGTCTTGCAAGGTCTTGCAGGGACGATGTCGCCGGCGGAATCGATTATGAACATTGCTTTCGCAGCGCTTACTTTCGTTGGTGCAGGCGTCGTTGGCAAATTGGCAGCGAAAACGATGACATCGACTCAGGCTACGGTGGGCACTGCCTACCGTACGAGTTACGCCGGAAGCGGCATAAAAGGTATGACTCAGTCTCGAGCGCTGGATTATGTCGATTCCATTGCGAACGTCAGTCACGTCAAGGGTCTCACTTGGGGAATGCGCCTACTAAACGCTGGGGGAGATTTCCGCGAGGTCGTGAAGATTCAATCGATGGCGAATATTCAATTGCTCTCCGGGGCTAACGCCACCGGTGCGGCAAGTGGCCTTATTCACCTGAGTAAGGTGTCCGGTGTATTTACTTTGATCGGTACAGCCGGCCAAGTATTCGGTATTCCGCAACGCCTCGGGAACGCGATCGGAGACGTTTCATGACGGGTAGGAAGAAAACAGCAGGATCTACAAACAATCGAGAGCGCAACGGGCTCGGTTCCCTTCGCGGGCTCAATATTTTTCTTGCCGTTGCGGGGACCGCAACCGCAATAGGAGTGCTTGCTTTGCTGGCTGGGGTGGTCCGCAGCTCCTCGGTCTGGCCCACTGAGGGTTTTGCCGAATGCGCAGGCGAAGTAGCGTGCGTCTTGGGAGTGAGTCTGTCCCAGGCCTGGCCGTTGTGGCTCGGAGGATTCTGGGTTCTGTTCCTCGTGCTGGTTGTGGTGGCGAGCGCACGAATGCCGGGGCCCCAAGGATCCGCGGCTCGTATTCAGAAGAGTCTGGTGGGTCAGCGCACCGCGCAGGGACAGCGCATCGGTCATGTTGCGGGCTGGGCACTGTTCATCTCGTCGCTTGTTTTTATGTTGACTCTCGTGCTCGTCCCCTTGGGTGCTGGAGTTGTTGCCCTTGCGACCTGGTCGAAGAACCGAATCTCGCAGTGCTCAGACGACCGGCTCTGCGTCGTCTCGGCCATTCCTGAAAACGTGCTGCCGGTGTGGATTGCGTTCGCCTGGATCGTTGTCATTGCGGCGGCGTTGGCGGTGTGTTGGCACCCGTCTCGGTGGTGGATGCCGGACGCGCAGCCGCGACGTGGGCTTACGGTCCGTGTTGACACGAGTCCGCTGTGGATCGGCGGGCATGCTGTCGTGGCTGCTTTCATCTGTGCCGCGCTGTCCTTGGGAGTTCATCAGCGCGGAAACGATGTGTATGCGCCAGAGTATTTGTGGGCGACCCTTGCCGCGGCGACGGTAGCTGTTGTCGCAAACTATCGGCATCGCAAATTGGTCGGCACGGTTCCTTTGCATATAAAAGAGTCCTTCTTTCTCACCGCAAGTTCCCCTGCAGCGGCTTTTAGCCCCGAGTGGCGCGCCAAACAACGCGAATTGCATCCTCGAAAGAAAGATGGCACCAATGATGGCTGAAAAGCTGGGAGCGTGAGCGATGGTACTGGCGCAGCATCGGGCCTCCACATGCCGTTCCGGGGTGCATTGCCTCGTCGCGGTCGGAGGTACAGAAGGTGAACGCTCGGGCACGAGGGGTTTCTCAACGACGAATTCCGAAGGAATTACGTTTTCTCAAGAAGTATTTGGTTTTCGTGTCGATTCTGGCCGCAATAGTGGGCATCGGGAGCGTGGCGCGAGCCTTGTACGTCTCACAAGTGTGGCCGGCTAAACGCATCGCGGAATGTGCGGGAGATTTCGGCTGTGTAGCGGAAACAATCGCGCGTGACGGTGTGCCGGTGTGGACAGGGGCGCTGTGGTTTCTTCTCATCTCCGTGATCATCGTTGGAGGGCTCGTTACGCGGCCACCTGCGGATGCCGTAATTCCAGCACAGCGCAACGAATCATTACGCACTTCGGCGGATCAACGAATCGCTTTGTCGTGGGATGGATCCTTGTCGCTTCGAGCGGCGGTTTTTCGTGTTGCTCACCGGAGTTCCGCTCGCGGCCAGCGTCGTTGCGCTCGCTACATGGTCCGACGCAGAGATCGATCGGTGCGAAGTAGATCGCGCATGCGTGCTCTCTACTCTCTCGGAGAATGCTTTGCCGGTCTGGTTCGCGGTCGCGTGTCGCTCATCCGAGGTTTCACCTCACCATTCTGGATTCGCACGCACGCGATGGTAGTAGGCGTGACTTCTGTAAGCTGCTCGCTCGGCGTGGTCTCGCGGAAGAACGATGTTTATGCGCTCGAGTATCTGTGGGCGGCGCTGGCGGCAGGAACCGTTGCGGCGATCGCGACCATAAGCATTCGAATTCACAAATTAGGTGGCACTCCGGAATGGAACGTAACGCGATGACAGAACTCATGCCATCAGCTGACGAGGGAGCCACCACGAACGCTCTGCCTCGATTGGCGGCGCCGGGAATCGCAGTGCTTCTGCCTCCGGGGTGGGTCGTGCTGCACATGGATGAGGGCGCCTCTGACGAGGTGAAGAGCATCGTGACTCACGTCATGAAGACTGTCGTACCCGATAAACGGGATCTCGCACGGGCACGACTGATCTCCACAGCACTCGCGACGGGGATCCACACCGCTGCAACCACCTTCATACACGTTGTTGCGGCAATAGGGGCTATGAACAGTCTTGTCTTGCCGGCCGCAACACTGATTCCGCAAGTCGAGTCAGCCTTCGAGCCCTCGGGCTGGCGGTGGGGCGACAATTGGTAGGGAAGAAGAAGCTCCCCTCGCATTTAGCGCAGCAACGTAGATTTAGCATGCGTGTGAAGATGTTTCTGGTGTTCTGTGGCGTATTCGTTGGCAGCCTCTTCGTCTGGGGGATGGCCAACGAATTCGTACGTCTAGGGATATGGCCTACCGCACTGATTGATGCTTGCGATGAAAGCCTCGTCTGCATCGCGGAGACGGTGGGCACCAAAGCGGTACCGATCTGGACCGGGTCCTTATGGCTGCTCGGCGTCGCCGCCGTGCTTGTCGTGGGGTTCAAAAAGGGAGCATCTTCTGGCTCCAAGAGAACGGTGGCGCAGCTCAACGCGCCCATGAAGACACCTGATGATCAGCGCATCGCTCTTGCTGTCGGACGAACGCTCATGGTATCCACCATCGGATTCTCTACCCTTCTTCTCCTGGTCCCTGCTGTCGCCGGGCTGGTGGCGGCAGCAACGTGGTCGCAAGCAGACATCAGTCGCTGTAATGCCGATGAGTTGTGCGCGATCTCCCTGCTGCCCTCCAACGCATTGCCCGTGTGGGTAGCGTTTGCATGGGCGACGGTGATCTTGGTGTCGCTCTTAATTTGCTGGAAGCCGGCGCGGTGGTGGGTTGCGCCGGGTCGAGGTAAAAAGCGACCTCGGGTGTTCCCTTACACATCACCGTTCTGGATCCGGTACCACGCCATCGCATTGGTTCTCGTAGCTGCACGGTGCAGTCTAGGAATTGTGTGGCGCGATAACAGTGTGACCGCTCTCGAGTATTTGTGGGTCGTTGTATTGGGCGCGACGATGATTGCGTTCAGCACGCTCAACATTGGTTTGCGTGGGCTTCAGGGGCCTGCGGAGTGGCCGTCTAGGAAAACCCCATGACCCGCCCAGTCCGCGGAAGGACCACGATGAGTCCCGCAATGCGCAGCGTGAAAAATCCCATTGGTTCCCTGCAGGTAGGCCTCTCTTGACTACGCGGCGATCAGGTTTGGATCGAAGTATTCGCAACAGCCGCAGGACGTTCTACGCTGTCGCGGCGGTTATTATTATCGCTGGAAGCAGTGCGACCGTGTGGTCTATCTTGCGGGGAATCGCGCTCGCCTCCCTATGGCCATCCGAGCAGCTTCAAGGCTGCGGAAGTGACTTGGGCTGCGCGGTGTCGGCAGTTGCAGCTGACGGTGTCTTGGTCTGGCGTAGTTCGTTGTGGCTCATCGCCATCATCGCCATCATCGTGATCGGGCTCGTGAGTAGGCGTTTGCCGATGCCCGCAGATGGGCTAAAAGTGGTGCACAAACGAAAGGTTGCGTCGAAAGGTAGCCGCGATCAGAAGATTGCTTTCGTGGTCGGTTGGACGCTTGTCGTGTCAACCTTCACTTTCATATTCGGCCTGTTCTTCGTGCCGCCAATCATGGCTCTTGTGGCGTTGTTCTCGTGGCCGCAGGCGCGTATCGACAACTGCGATGAAGACCCGCTCTGCGTGATCTCGATCTTGGATAAAAACGCGCTCCCTGTCTGGGGGGCGTTCTTGTGGGTTGTGATTGTTGTTGCGGCGATGGTGATTTGCTGGAAACCTGCGCGATGGTGGTCACCTCCCACTAGCGAAGCTCGACGTGCCAAAGTGCGGCCGTACACGTCGCCGTTCTGGATTCGAACTTACGCGATAATCATGGGACTCGTTGCCCTGCTCTCCATCACCGGGCTAGACACGGACCTCGACGATGTCTACTCGCTGGAGTATGTGTGGGTGGTGTTAGCAGCCGCCACGATCGTGGCTATGACGATGGTTAACCTTCGCATCCATGGTGTGAAGGGGCCGGGGGAATGGTGATGGCTTCGACGACACGGTTTGCGTTAGCGGGCATCAGCGGCGTGCAGTCCTTGGGCACGCCAGCCTCCCGCACTCAGTGGTCGAGCGTGACGGAGTCGTCTCTTGTTCGGAGCGCGAAGCAGCGCGGGCTGCACCCCGGGATTAGGGGTGGCCACGATGGCCGGTAGTAAGACGCTAGCTCCGCCGGCGAACGGTCAAAAGGCTCGCAACCTCGGCGGTGGCCGGTGAAAGTCGAACGCCCTCCGCTCAGCGCGCTCAGAAAATTCCTACGTGAGCATCTCGGATTCATCTTGCTTGGCGTCGCAGGGGCGATCGGGCTGCCGTTTGCAGCAGCGGGCCTTGCGCAGTCCTTAGTGAGGGAAGGGTATTGGCCAGTCACGGGTATTGCTGGTTGTGAGGGTGACCTCGGGTGTAGTGCGTCTGTGGTGCTGACTGATGGAGCACTGGTATTGATCGGGGGGTTGTGGGGGCTGGCCATCGCAGCTGTCTTGCTCTTGAACGTCGTTTTTCCTCCTCCGAAGGACCAGATGAGGAGTGTCGAGAGGGTGAGTGCGCAGGCGAGAACTGCGAGGGGGCAACGCATCGCGTTGAGAGTGGGGCGCGTGCTCGTTTTTTGCGCGGTCAGTTTTACAATTGTGTTATTGGCCGGATCTGCAATCGGCAGGATTATCGCGAGGGTGACGTGGCCAGAGCGCGAAATAGAGCGGTGCGAGGAAGCTGTTGCATGTGTAGTGTCGATCCTCCCGCACAACGCATTGCCTGTCTGGTTCGCCTTCGGCTGGCTCGCTATCGTGATCGCAGCGACGGTGATTTGTTGGAAACCAGTCCGTTGGTGGGCACCTAGTTCTGCCGATGAGTCTCGCGCTCGGGGACAGTTCTATACTTCTCCGTTTTGGATAGCCAGACACGCGAACACTGTGGCAGTGGTATCTGTAATTTGCTTATTCGGAGTTTTCGATCGAGGGCAGCCAATTTTGGCCCTCGAATACATCTGGGTGATTCTCGCCGCTTTCACACTTTTCGCTGTCGCCACGCTGAGTAAACGCATTCATCGAGTTCATGGTCCCAGCGAGTGGATCCTGCGGTGAAGGCTGAGGGGGCCTCTGTCGCGGTAGCCGGGGCGAGCAGAGCAAGAAACGTTTCGCGGCGGGAACGGTTGAGGCGTCTCGGTGGTAACGACACCAGAGAGGCTCCGATTCAGTTGGTGGCTAGTATTCAGCTGCTCTCGAGTGCGATCGCCGCTGACGTAATAGGTGGACTGCGAACGTTGGGCGTTGTTTCGGCCGCGTTTACCTACGCAGAACTGTTGGACCTCTTGTTGAAGGGCGTCGACGAATTGCAGAACAGCGCCGCGACCTCGCGATGACGAGCGCCAAGGGAGTGTCAAACACTGCGAAGAGCAGCGATCTTCCGTTTAGCATTGGCGCGCTCCGAGCGATTTGGGCGATTCTCATAGTCGCTTGGATAGCGATTGGAGTGAGGATGATCGCTGGCTTGTGGAGTGTAATTCGACATTCTTCGGCATGGCCAGCCGAAGATTTTGCTGCCTGTGCAGGCGATGTAATTTGCTTGGTTAGTGTGAGTTTCTCCGCCGGCGGGCTTTTGTGGGTTGGTGGTCTTTGGGCTGTCGCCATCCTTGTAGCTTTTATTGCAAATTCACGGATACCGAAACCCGAAGAATCAGCAGCAAGAGTGCGGAAGAGCCTAGCTAAGCAACACACCAAGAAAGGACAGCGTATAGGGCACGTCGTGGGATGGGCACTTATGGCCTCCTCTCTGGCTTCCCTGTTCATGCTCATGCTCGTGCCGGTGGGGGCTGGAATTCTCGCCTGGACAACGTGGCCGCAGACCCGAATCTCTGAGTGCCTCGATGAACCGATGTGCGTCGTATCGACCATCCCGGATGCTGTCCTGCCCGTTTGGGTCGCGTTTGGGTGGATCGTTGCCATCGCCGTCGTGATGGCTGTGTGCTGGCACCCCTCTCGCTGGTGGATGCCCCACGCTCAAGCCCGCCGCACAGTTAGAGTTCGCGTCTACACGAGTCCGTTCTGGATTGGAGGGCACGCCGCCGTCGCTGCGTTCATCTGCTTCTTGTTGTCATCCGGCCTCGACCCGCGTGTCGACGTTGGTGATGCTCCAGAGTATTTGTGGGCAGCCCTCGTAGCGGCGACGTTAGCCGCGGTCGCTCATAACCGTCATCGCAGGCTCGTTGGCTCGGTTCCTGGCGATATAAAGGAATCCTTTCTATTGACGGCTAGCTCTCCCGCTGCGTTATTTAGCCCTCAGTGGCGCGCTAAACAAAGCGAATTGCATCCTCGAAAGAAAGATGGCCCCAATGACGGCTGAGGAAACTGGGTGTGCGCTCGATGGTGCGGGTGCAGCTCCCGGTCGCGGTGGCGTATCGCTCTTCCAACGTTTTAGCTCACCATTGTGGGTTCGTAGGCACGATATGGCAATGACGGTAATCTCGGTGTAATGCTCACTAAGTGTCGTTTCGCGCGATAACGATATTTACGCGCTCGAGTACCTGTGGGTGGCGCTAGCCGCAGGAACCATTGCGGCGATCGCGACAATAAGCATCCGAATTCACAAATTAGGCGGCACTCCGGAATGGAACGTAACGCGATGACAGAACTCACGCCATCAGCTGACGATAGAGGCGCCACGAACGCTCCGCCTCGATCGGTTGCGCCGGGGATCGCAGCGCTTCTGCCTCCGGGGTGGGTCGTGCTGCACATGGATGCGCGCGCCTCTGACGAGGTGAAGAGCATCGTGACTCACGTCATGCAGACCGTCACGCCCGATAAACGTGACATCGCACGTGCGCGACTGAGGGCGATGCTGCAAAATCTTGTGGCAAAGTCTCAAGACTCGGGCGTGTGGGAAGTGTGGTTGCCGATTAGCGAGACTGCGGGCATCCATATCCCTGCGTCTGTGGCGGTTGCTCCGCTGCCGAAACAGCCGGCTGCCGGCGCGACGATGCACGACACGCTGCTGTCGCTGTCGGCGGCTTCCGCGGGATCCCGTGCTGTCACGGTAGGTGGGGTCTTGGCAGTACGCGTGGTAGCCGATCGCCTCGCGCAATACGACGAGACGGGCGAGCTCACTGCTCCCGCAACCCGGTTAGTCAACTACATCGTCAGCCCCACTGCACCTGGGCAGCCGTGGATAACCTTCACTGCGAGTCTCTTTGTCCCTGGAACTTCCGACTCCGCCGAGATCGTCGAAGCCCTTGAGTTTCTCTGTGACGCTCTGATGTCGAGTGTCTCGTTCTCACCGAAGGAGCCCACCGAATGAGCGTTTTCGTCCGATACCCCGACGACTGGGTCGGCGTGCCTCCCTTCGGGCCGCTCGCGGAATACAGCACGCCTCAGGTGTGGGCACAGGCTTTGGTCGACGAGGTCGTAGAGATCGCGCGAGTAAAACTCTCACGAGACGAATCGGAAGCCTTGGTCGGCGCGCTTTCTCTGATTGCAACCGATACTGCTAAGCGAGGAGTGCAAGCCAGCTACATCTTCTTGGAGTCCTTCAACGGCCCCGTGCACTACGTCGAGGGGGAGATGATCCCACGGTCCGCAGTAGGCGACGCTCCTGTTGAGGAGATAGCGGGAAGCCGCGACCCCGATGCCATTCGCGAACCCACGCTCACCGAGTTTGTGACGACCTCGGGACTGCGGGGTGTGCTCGGCGTGCGTCACGCGCCGTTCGACGAAGAAGCCTCTCACATCATCACATTGCGGGCTACGTACGCGTTCGAAGTCGATGGCGGGTTCTTTGTGCTGCGAAATGCGACGACAGACTTGGTCGGATTTGAACGTTTTCGCGAGAATTTCTCCGAGCTCGCTGCTACTGTTTCTGAAGAATAGTCACACGTGGGGAGTTCTACCCATGTGCAATTTTGGAGGCAGTCAGTACTGTCTAAATGGGGTTGAGGTCAACTGGCCCACCACACACGTGAACTGAGGAGTAGCTATGGCGAACATGAACGTAACTTATTCAGAAATGACGGATGCTGCGGGTCGTCTGATCTCCGGAAAAGATGAGCTCATCACGAAGCTGACTGAGCTTCAGACTCTCGTCAACGGTCTCGTAGAGAGCGGCTTCGTCACTGACTCTGCTTCTGGAGCATTTCAAGTCTCGTACGAAACTTTCACGCAGGGAACCACTCAGGCTGTCACAGGTCTGGACGGCATGAGCACGTTCCTCACCACCGCCGCTGACCAGCTTTCGCAGGTCGACACCGAGCTGGGAAACGCAATCCGCGGATAGCCCTTCACGAGGCGCTCTGAGATGTGAGGCCGCAACGGTTGTTCCGTTGCGGTCCTCTTATTGCCTCCTGCTGAGACGTTCGATTGCATGCATGCATGCATGCATGCATGAGTGCGTGCGTGAGCAACATCTGGCTTAAGGACTGCAAAGGAAAGGAACGCCATGGCGGATCTCGAGATCGACTTTGCCAAGTTGACTGAACTGCAGTCGACAATGGCCACGGTGCAGACAGAGTTCGGTCTGGCGGAAGCGTTCAGCGAAGCTGTCGCAGACCTGTGCGGCCATGATGGTCTGGCCGGCACAGTAAAAGATTTTGGTTCGCAATGGAACCTGCGCCGCGCAGAACTCATCACGGAACTCAGCCAGATCGCAGACGCCGTTCACAGCGTGCACGACACGATGAAAGAACTTGACCAGTCGCTGTCCGAGACCGTCGAGTCGTATCGGTCGCCGGCGGCGCTGCGTGCCTATCGTTCAGAGCCGCTGCCCACGCCCATTCCGACCCCCGCACCTCCACTCATGAATGCCTCACGCAATGGAGGGGTCTGATGTCTGCTCTTCGCGCCCTCCCGGGTGACCCGACCGCTCTCGCCTCGTATGGAAAGCGGTACTTGACCATCGCCGACGCGATCACAGACACCACCCTGAGGCTCAACAACTTCGCTTCGGATGTCGCTGGCGTTGGCGAGGCCGTGACGGCACTGTCCGAACGTTCGTCGAGCGCTGCAGCGCGACTTGCCAGAGCTCAGCCACGTTATGGTGCGACCGCGCAGGCGATCTCGGTCTACGCAGTAAGCCTGCGCGATGCGCAAGATGCCGCTAGCGGTGCCATTGAACGGGCCGACGCTGCCGCGGCTGAACTCCCGTACTACGAGACTCTCCGCTCAGATCTTTCTGATCGACTCTACGGACCTCAGACGGGCACGGAGTTCGATCACGTCTCGGCGCAGCTACGTCAAGCTCAGAGCCACGTGGACGAGCTGGACGCGAGCGTGGCGGATGCTCGCGCAGCCTACGAACGTGCGGTTAACTATCGTGACGAAGCTGCCCGTTTGGCGATCGCGGCGATTGAGCCCGCGCTCGAAGCGATGAATGACACACTGCGCGATCAGGTGAACTCGTGGGTCGAATCGCTCCCGGGAGGTGAGAGCCTTCTCGGTCAGTGGCTGACCGACGTTCTGGCCGGGGTGCTTGAGCCGTTGCAGGCGCTCGTAATTGCAGTGGCGGAGCTCACGATCTGGGTGAATACCGTTGTCTCCCTGTTCTGGGAGATCATGTCCAACCTTCCACCCGAAAAGGCGCTGTTGCAGGTGCTGCTGCCGGGAGTTGTGCTGGCTCACGCAGCCGGGCTCTCTGCATTGTTAGCGATCCGCCTCTCCAACGAGGAGCGTCGCCCCACGCCAGAGATGGTGCGGCTACCGCCGCAGGATCAGAAGCCAGCGCGCGACTATGAAGATCTCATGACGCGTAACGCAGAGTTGGACACCAAGGGGAAGGCGGGCTTTACATTTGTCGAAGTCGTCGAGGTCCTCGACGAGCACGGAAACCGTCTCGGGTGGCGTGTTTTATTACCGAGCACTCAGGATTGGCAAGAAGCCAATGGTGCATTTGAGGGGGTATGGAAGCCTCAAGGTGATCAGGGCGCGATGAATGATCTCGATTCGAATCTCTCGTTGATGCTCGCTCCGAGCCAGCAAGCGGCCTACGAGCGCGCGGTAACTCAGGCGATGATGGACGCGGGTGTGCTTCCGGGCGATCCGGTAATGATGAGCGGATGGAGCCAGGGCGGCATTCTGGCAGGAAAAATGGCAGCAGACCCGCTGAGCCCGTTCAACATTCAAGCCGTTTTCGCGTCAGGCTCTCCGATCGATCTGATGGACATTCCCGAGAGCGTTTCCGTTATATCTGTGCAGCACGATGGCGATCTTGTTCCAGCTTTGGACTCGCCTTCGTCGGGAGGCACGCAGCGACCACATTGGGTGACCGTAAGCACGGATGCTCCCATCGACCCCGCCACCGGACAACCAGTGTTTGCGCATAGCTCCTCGGCTTATACGGGGTCGGCCGATGCGATGGTCGACAGCAGCAGCGACCCGCGGGTGTTAGCTCAGAAACAAGAACAGGCAATGTTCTTCTCCGAATACGAGCGCGTTTTTATCTACGAGGGGTCGGAGTGATGACGGTTCATCAGCGAACAAGTGGTGTCGCGAGGCGAATGCGCCTGAGCGCTGCCGCTCTCGTCACCGTTCTGACGGTAGTGCTGCTTACGGCCTGTGGGTTGATTTACACAGGGCCATCGGAAGAGGAACAAAACGATGATGTGCGTACTGCGCTGATGGAGGCGGTCCCGACGATAGATGGTGTCATTGGCGGCACTTACTACGATGGCCCCAGGCAGGCGTACTCGGTCAAAATATATGTCGTGGAGTTGACCGACGAGGGTCTATCTCACGTCGTTGACCAAGCGCTCGAGGCGGTGTGGCAATCGTTGTCGTTTCAGCCCGCCGTTGTCGCACTGATCGTTGCGGAAGGCCCGATGCCGCCGAACGCATCGGAGGCGGCGGGCGACGGAGTCGAGCTGGGGTCTGTGATCAGTGAGCTTGACTTGCGTGGCGTCAGAGAGCCGCTCGAGAGTTTGTTGGTGTCGGCATCGACGCTCGAGGCCCGCTACGGCGAGTGGACGGGACCCAATGATGGTTGATCTTCAGCTGCCCCACACGCCTTTACCCGAGTTGAAGTTCGCCCTGCCAGGGGAGTGGTGGCAGGTGCCGCTGCACGATGAAGAGTCGGCGCGAGCATCCATTCGCCGGCTCATCGATGCGCGAGTAGGGCGCGCAGATGAACACACGCTGTTGCGAGACGGCATGCGACGTCAGCTTTTCGATGGACTCGAGGCTGCTATTAGGGGCGACGGCCAGTCGATGACGGTCGCACTCGATGTGATCGAAGGCGTGCCGTTCTCGGCATCGTTCACGGTGTACCTTCCGCCGCTCGGCATGACGCCCGCCGTCGGAACGTTCCCTGCCGAAGTAATGCGCGTGCTGCAAGCAGGGCTCGAGGCGATGCCGGACCAGCACCCCGAGACCATGATTCGTTTCGCAGCGACAGGCTCAGAGGCACTTCGCACTCACCACATTCGGCAGGTCGCCGCCGCAGGCGAAAGTGATGCCGGCGACGCATTGCCGACGCTTGTGGCGCAGTACTGGCTAACAATTCCCGAGACGAAGCGCGTCATGCTCGTTGTCTTCTCGACCGTATTCGTCGATCTCGAACAGGTCATGCTCAACTTCTTCGACTCCATCGTGCGGGCCTCCCATTGGGAGTGATCTGAAGATCAGCCGGTAGCTGACATCCACAACCCACATGAGTTAAGGTTGGCTTTTCTGGGCTTGTAGAGATGGGTGCGCGCGGATGACTGCTGCAGACGAGAATGAGTTCATCGTTCCGCCTCCCGGCATGGCCCCGAAGCGAGTCGAACAAGCACCGACGCCGCCTGCAGCGGTAGAAGAGAGCGGCGCCATAGTTCTTCCTCCGGGCCTCGTGGACTCGGGAACCTTCCGCATGCCGCCACGGAGGGAACCGGCTGCCGCCGCGCAAGCGGCAGAAATCCCCGTGTTCTTTCCCGTTACAGCACCGGGAATGCCGGTCGAGGAAGAAGTCAGCGCAACGTCGGCTAGTGCATCCGCTCCACTGGTTGAGCAGCACTACGCGCCGCCTCGCCTCGATGACGCTATTGCACTAGCGCCAGCACCTGCACCGGCCACGTCGACGAGCGGAGTTGACGACGCCATCGACGAAGAAACTCACTTCGCCAGCGGCGACAACAAGGCTCCTGCAACCCTGCTGTGGCGATTAACGCTTGCCGACGGAACGAAGATCGAGCTCGATTGCACGACTCTTTTCGGCCGGGACCCCGCTGCTAACGCGCAGTGGCCCAACGCGAGGCTGCTCCCGATCTCTGACCCCAGCAAATCGGTGTCGAAAACTCACGCCGCCCTGCAAGTGACGGCTGAAGGTGAAGTGCATGTGCACGACCTTCATTCGACGAATGGTGTCTACGTGATGGCGTCCGGTACGGGAGAAATTGCGGTGAGGCCCGGTTCGGCGCAGCTCCTCACTAGTGGCGCGCAGGTGCGCCTCGGTCAATTCGTGATCATCGTCGAGCGAAGTGAGACACTCCGCAGCGTGCCGGGGTCGCGCTAAACGCAGCCAACGATCCAACGCGGGCTGAGACCCCCGCTCGCACGCGCATCCATCTTTGTATCAAAACCGACATGGCTGCGCGGCGTAGACTAGAGAGATTGAGCCGCGCTCTTTGCGGCACGATCGTCGATTCGAAAGAGGTGCGCTATGGGCAAGACCCTGGCAGAAAAAGTGTGGGATGACCATCTGGTCGTCGCGGGTGCCGATGGCACTCCCGACCTCATCTACATCGACCTTCACCTTGTGCACGAAGTCACAAGCCCCCAAGCATTCGACGGACTGCGGATGGCCGGCCGCCCGGTTCGCCGCCCCGACCTCACGATCGCAACCGAAGACCACAACACCCCGACTCTCGCGATCCACAAGCCGATCGCTGACCTCACGAGTCGCACGCAGATCCAAACGCTGCGCAATAACGCCAAAGAGTTTGGAGTGCGCCTGCACTCGCTCGGCGACATCGAGCAGGGCATCGTTCACGTTGTCGGCCCGCAGCTCGGGCTGACAATGCCCGGCATCACCGTGGTCTGCGGCGACTCGCACACGAGCACCCACGGTGCCTTCGGTGCCATGGCATTCGGTATCGGCACGAGTGAAGTCGAGCACGTGCTCGCCACTCAAACTCTTCCGCTGAAAGCCTTCAAGACGATGGCGATCACCGTCGAGGGCGAGCTGCGCCCCGGCGTCACCGCGAAAGACATCATTCTTGCCGTCATCGCGCAGATTGGAACCGGCGGAGGCCAAGGTTACGTCCTCGAATTCCGCGGCAGCGCCATCCGCTCGCTCTCCATGGAGGGCCGCATGACGATCTGCAACATGTCGATCGAGGCTGGCGCTCGCGCCGGCATGATCGCGCCTGACCAGATCACCTACGACTACCTCAAGGGTCGCGCGCACGCTCCCGAAGGCGCCGACTGGGATGCCGCCGTTGAGTACTGGAACACCCTCGCCACCGACGATGATGCCGTCTTCGATGCCGAAGTCTTCCTCGATGCGAACACACTCGAGCCATTCGTCACGTGGGGAACTAACCCTGGCCAGGGCGTATCGCTCAGCGAGAACGTTCCCGTGCCCGCTGACATCGCCGACCCCAACGAGCGTGCGTCAGCCGAGCGTGCCCTCGAATATATGGCGCTTGACGCTGGCATGGCGATGAAAGATATTGCCGTGGATGCCGTCTTCATGGGCTCGTGCACCAACAGCCGCATTGAAGATTTGCGAGCATTCGCGTCGATCATCAAGGGGCGCAAGAAGTCTGATCACGTGCGCGTCATGGTCGTTCCCGGGTCTGCCCGCGTTCGTATCGAGGCTGAAGCCGAAGGCATCGACAAGATTGTGGAAGAGTTCGGCGCCGAATGGCGCTTTGCGGGATGCTCAATGTGTCTCGGCATGAATCCCGACCAACTGGCTCCGGGAGAGCGTTGCGCTTCCACTAGTAATCGCAACTTCGAAGGTCGCCAAGGCAAGGGAGGGCGCACCCATCTGGTGTCGCCCCTCGTTGCCGCCGCAACCGCCATCCGCGGAACGCTTTCCAGCCCCTGGGATTTGGAGAACAGCCCGCTGCCCGAGCAGCTCGTTTCAGCCAGCACCACCGCAGAGGAGTCGCGCTAATGGACAAGATTACGACTATCCGTGGCAACGCTGTTCCGCTCAAGCGCAGCAACGTCGATACCGACCAGATCATCCCCGCCGAGTTTCTCAAGCGAGTAACGAAAACCGGCTTCGAAGACGCTCTCTTCTTCCGCTGGCGCCAAGACCCTGACTTCATCCTTAACCGTGAACCTTATAGCCACGGCAAGATTCTCATCGCAGGCTCAGACTTCGGCACCGGCTCTAGTCGGGAGCACGCCGTGTGGGCGCTTCGTGACTTCGGCTTCCAAGCCGTTCTCAGCTCGCGTTTTGGCGACATTTTCCGCGGAAACTCGGGCAAGCAGGGGCTTCTCGCCGCGCAGCTCGCCGAAGAAGATATCGAGACCTTGTGGGCGCTCGTAGAAGCCGACCCCGAACTCGAAATCACCGTCGATCTTGAGACCCGTTCGGTGTCTGCCGGTTCAGCACAGTTCTCTTTCGAGATTGATGATTACACTAGGTGGCGTTTGCTCGAAGGGCTCGATGACATCGGTCTCACTCTGAGAAACGAATCAGATATCACGGAGTTCGAAGGGCACCGAGAAGCATGGCGCCCGACAACCTTGCCAGCGAAGTAGAGGTAACGATGAATCCATTGGCTCAAGACGCAACAGCGGCAGCCAAGCGATCCGGACTGCATTCCAACCAAATCGTCATTAATGGTGGAAAGCCTCTTCGTGGACGCATCAACGTTCGCGGCGCGAAGAACCTCGCGACAAAAGCCATGGTGGCAGCACTTCTCGCTGACACCCCGAGTGTGCTCAAAGACGTTCCGGCCATTAGCGATGTTGGTGTTGTTACCGGAATGCTTGAGGCCTATGGCGTCACTGTCACTGAGACGGGCGACGGCGAGCTGACCCTCGACCCCAAGAATGTGCTCAAGGCACACTTCGCCAAAATTGATGCGCTCGCGGGCTCTAGCCGCATCCCGATCCTCTTCTGCGGACCGTTGCTGCACCGCCTCGGCGAAGCGTTGATTCCTGACCTCGGTGGATGCCGCATTGGTGACCGCCCTATCGACTTCCACCTGGATGCACTGCGTGCCTTTGGTGCCGTCGTCGACAAGAGCTATGAAGGCATCCGTCTCACCGCTCCTGACGGCCTCCACGGCGCTGACATCGATCTGCCGTACCCGAGCGTGGGAGCAACCGAACAAGTGTTGCTCACCGCCGTTCTCGCCAAGGGCGTCACCGAGCTCAAGGGCGCGGCTATCGAGCCCGAGATCATGGATCTCATCGCCATCTTGCAAAAGATGGGCGCGATCATCAATGTCGAGCCCAACCGCGTCATCTTCATTGAGGGCGTCGAGAAGCTCACCGGCTACAACCACCGCGCACTCTTCGACCGCAATGAGGCCGCAAGCTGGGCATCGGCAGCTCTCGCCACCGGCGGAGACATCTTCGTTGAGGGTGCGCTGCAGCAGGAACTCATGACGTTCTTGAACATCTTCCGCAAGGTGGGCGGCGCGTTCGATATTGCTGAAGACGGCATCCGCTTCTGGCATCCCGGTGGTGCGCTCAAGCCCGTTGTCATTGAAACCGATGTGCACCCGGGTTTCATGACGGATTGGCAGCAGCCCCTGATCGTTGCGCTCACTCAGGCCGAGGGTCGTTCCGTGGTTCACGAGACGGTGTACGAGAACCGTTTGGGCTTCACCTCAGCGCTCGTTGAGATGGGTGCAAATATCGAAGTCTTCGAAGCAGGAATTGAGTCGGTCAGTCGCCGCGTTCCTCGTCGCCCTCTGGAGCAAGCTGCCGTCATTATTGGCCCGACGCCACTGCATGGTGCGGATGTTGAGATCCCTGACCTTCGCGGTGGTTTCAGTCACCTCATTGCAGCGTTGACCGCTGATGGTCAGTCGACTGTCAGCAACATCGGGATTATTGCGCGCGGTTACGAACACTTCATCGACAAGCTTGAATCACTCGGTGCCGACTTCGTCTACGAAGGATAAGTCGCCGGTGTCATCTGGCTCTAATGGCCCCCGACGCGTTAAGTCAGAGAAGACTGCCGCGTTCCGTGTGCTCGCATTCTTGTTGCTTCCCACGATGACCGTCTTGGCGAAATTTAAGTTGCATGACTCACACAATGTGCCCGCCGAGGGTGCGTTTGTGATCTCTCCCAATCACTACAGCAACATCGATCCTGTCGTGATTGGTGTTGCCATGTGGAAGATTGGGCGGATGCCGCGCTACATGGCAAAAGCATCGCTGTTCAAAGTCCCCGTAGCGGGATGGCTGTTGAAGAAATCGGGCCAGGTTCCGGTCGAACGTGTTCCGCGCGGCCGGGAGAGTGGCGACCCGTTGAAGGCCGCCCGTCAGATTGCTGATCAGGGGCTTGCTGTGGTGGTGTATCCGGAAGGTTCGCTAACGCGGGAGCCCGATATGTGGCCCATGCGAGGAAAGCACGGTGCTGTGCGCACCGCGCTCGAGGCCGGCATCCCGTTGATTCCGGCGGCGAGTTGGGGCGCCCAAGAAATTCTGCCCCGCTATTCAAAACGTATTAGTGTTTTTCCCCGAAAGACTGTTCACGTTCGTTTTGGTGAACCCCTAGATTTGTCTGAGTTCGAAGGCAGAAATCTGGATTCGCGATTGCTCGCTGAGGTAACGGAGAAACTCATGACTGCCATCACGTCGCTGCTCGAAGAAATTCGGGGAGAAACTGCTCCCGCTGCGCGGTACAACCCCGCAGACCATGGTCAGAGCGAGACCGGCCGATTCGAGAGCAAGTAACGTGCTGAGCGGTAGCGCCGGAGCGCCAGAAACCCCTCGTCGCGTCGCCGTTCTTGGCGCAGGCTCCTGGGGCACCACTTTCTCCAAGATTTTGGCCGACGGCGGCAACGATGTTGCGCTCTGGGCTCGCCGCCCCGAGTTGGCCCGCGAGATCACGCAATCCAAGCGCAATAGCGACTACCTTCCAGGCATCAACCTCCCGCGGTCGTTGTGGTCCAGCGACAAGCTGCATGAAGTTCTGGATGGCGCCGAGCAGGTGTACCTCTCGGTTCCGGCACAGTCGCTGCGGGAGAATCTGCGCATCGTGCGCGAACTCATCCCCGAAAACGCCATTATCGTCTCGCTCATGAAGGGTGTCGAAAAGGGCACCGGAGCGCGGATGAGCGAAGTGATTCTGCAAGAACTCGGCGTCGATCCGAATCGTGTTGCTGTGGCATCCGGCCCCAATCTGGCTCTGGAGATTGCCAAGGAGCAACCGACCGCAGCGGTTATGAGCAGCGCAAGCCTCGAAACCGCCACCGCCGTCGCGGTCACGGCCCGCAACCGCTACTTCCGTTCCTTCGTGAATACCGATGTCATCGGTACCGAATTCGGCGGAGTGCTCAAGAACCTCATCGCTGTGGCGATCGGAATCGTGGATGGTGTTGGCTACGGCGAGAACACCAAGGCGTCGATCATTACTCGAGGCCTCGCTGAGATGACAGACTTCTCCGTCGCCTTCGGCGCCCGACCCGAAACGCTCGCGGGGCTTGCAGGCCTGGGCGACCTCATCGCAACGTGCGAGTCATCGCTCTCGCGCAACAACACTGCCGGTCGACTTCTCGGCCAGGGCTACAGCTTCTCTGAAGTCATCAAGCAGATGAACCAGACCGCTGAAGGCCTTTCCTCGGTGGCACCTATCCTTGAGCTTGCCCTTTCCAAAGGCGTTGATATGCCCATCGCGAGCCAAGTAGCTGAAGTCTTGGCTGGCACGCTCGCCCCGCGCGATATCGCCCCACATTTGACCACAGACGACCTTCCTCAGGGGGAGTGAACGATGACGGCCCAGCCCACAACAACCGTGGTTTTGCTGTTCGGTGGTCGTTCTTCGGAACACAGCATTAGCTGCGCAACCGCCGGTGGCGTTCTTTCGGCGATCGACCGCGACAAGTACACGGTCATCCCGGTCGGCATCACACGCGAGGGTGCCTTCACTCTCCAACCCGACGACGCAGAGATGTTTCGGCTTAACCCCGACGCGATGCCCGAGGTGGTCGACAACGGCACGCGAGTGCACTGGCCGGAATCAGCTGCCACAAACGAGCTGACGATCACGGATGCCGATGGCACCACGCGCAGCCTCGGTGATGTTGATGTGGTGTTCCCCATCCTGCACGGCCCATTCGGTGAAGACGGAACAGTGCAGGGACTCATCGAGCTCACCGGTCTGCCGTATGTCGGCAACGGCGTGCTGGCGTCCGCTATGGGCATGAACAAGCACTTCACGAAGCTCGCCCTTGAGGCGGCTGGCGTTGCAGTGGCCCCCTGGGTGACGGTGTCGGCGCAGCAGTGGCAACGCACTCCGGATGTGTGGCGTCAGCGCGCATCCAGCCTCGGTTTCCCTGTCTTTGTAAAGCCTGCACGCGCAGGGTCCTCGGTCGGAGTGACCAAGGTCTCGAGCGCCGAAGAGCTAGATGCTGCTTTTGCGACCGCCTTTGCCGAAGACTCGACAGCGCTTGTTGAACAGGCGATGACGGGCCGCGAGATTGAGTGCGGCGTGCTCTCGGGCCGCGACGGTGGCGAAACTCGCGTGAGTGTCGCCGGCGAGATCGTGGTCACCGGCCGCGACTTCTACGATTTCGACGCCAAGTATCTCGACGTCTCTGCCGCCGAACTGATTTGCCCAGCACCTCTGCGAGATGGCGAACTGTGGCAAATGCAGCGCACCGCTGCGCGCGCCTTCGAATCCATCGGCGGAGCGGGGCTCGCCCGAGTCGACTTCTTCTTTGACGGCACCGAATTTGTGGTCAACGAAATCAATACGTTGCCTGGCTTTACACCGATCTCGATGTTCCCCAAGTGCTGGGCTGCAAGCGGCATGAGCTACCCCGAATTGATCAACGAACTCATCGAGATCGGGTTGGAAACCGTTCGCTAACGCGAGCTATTCGGATTCGTCGTCGCTGGGTTCAGCGGTCTCGCTCGGCGCAATGGTGTCGGAGAATCCGACGCAGAAGCGGTCGGCTGGCACCTGACTGACGGCGCCAGCAAGCTGGCTGAGAGCATCAAAGCCCGAGACTTCGTCGCCATCGACGTCGGGGTCACCATCGCTATCGACGATGACCTGTACGGCGGGATCGCGGCCGTACGAGATAAAGACGTAGTTGGGGGCGTCGCTGTCATCGCGCAGCCAGTCGATGCCATCTTCCGGGGCAGTAACGCAGGCGAGTTCGGCGGTGGGATCGGGCACTGCTACGCCACAGCGCAACAAGATCATGGCCGGTTCGCCCCACGCTCCCGTGCCCTGAGCATTGGTTTCGCGCTTGTCGAGACCCGCGACAGTGTCGGGGAGGCGCACGATGACGTCGGCGCAGGAAGGATTGGCCGCATCATCCGCCGGCTCGAGCGGAACGATTGCCGCGCATCCGCCCAGCGTTGCCAGCAGAGGAACTATCGCGAGCATCGCGATTATGGGGGTGCGGGTCGTCGTTCTCATCGCCTTCAGGCTACCGTGAGTTCATGATGATTGACCGCGCGAGCGAGACCCTTGACACTCTCGGCGGCGTGGGTGAGCTTGCCGCGCTGAAGCGCATCTTTCCGCGACTGCCTTCTGCTGCGGCAGAGCTTCTCGGGCCGGGCGATGACTCTGCCGTGTTGGCAACGCCAGACAAGCGTGTCGTGATCACGACCGACATGATGATCCATGGCCCTGACTTTCGGCTCGCGTGGTCGTCTCCGTACGATCTCGGCTGGAAAGCAGCTGCCACAAACCTCTCGGATATCGCCGCGATGGGCGCGGTGCCCACGGGCCTGGTTGTGGCGATTGCTGCCCCCAACGACACCCCTGTCTCGGCGCTTGAAGCAATCGCCGACGGGCTCCGCGAGGGCTGCGACACGCTCGCTCCGGGAAGCGGAGTAATCGGCGGTGACCTCTCGGTGTCCACAGTGCTCACGATTGTCATCACGGCCTTTGGCGATCTCGAAGGGCGCGCCCCGGTTCTGCGTTCTGGTGCCCAGATCGGGGACATTATTGCAGTCTCGGGCACGCTCGGCCTCGCGGCGGAGGGCCTGCGGTTGTTGTTCACCGAAGGCGTCGTTGATGGCGAACCGGATGCCGCAGCCGCCGCAGCCCTCGCGACAACGCATACCGATGCCATCGCCGCCCAACTGAGGCCAGCGCCCCCGATCGCGGACGGCAAAGCCGCCGCTCTCGGAGGAGCCACGGCCATGCTCGACCTGAGCGACGGGCTCGCGATTGATGCTCGCCGCGTTGCCACCGCTAGTGGCGTTGGGCTTGATTTGTCCTCTGAAGCGGTGGGTGGTCGGGCGCAGCTCGACGGTGGGGAAGACCATTCCTTACTCGCCACTTTTCCCGAGGAGGCACCGCTGCCAGCAGGGTTCCGCGCTATCGGTCGCGTGGTCGAGGGCGAGGGCGTGCTCGTTGATGGCGTTGCGTACACCGAACGTGGCGGCTGGGATCCCTATGCGGGCTGGGACGGTGCCGTCGGCTGATCGCCGAAGTGCCGGCAGGCTATGCCTCCGTCGGCTGAACCCAGTAGAGCGTGGTGTCGCCGTAGTCTTTGCGACGGTCGAGTTCGAGCCCGGCAGGCCACTCCGGTTCGGGGTCGCGAGAGCTGCGTTCGACGATCACGAGCGCGTCGGGGCTGAGCTGCGTGGCGAGCAGTTCGAGCGCCACGAGCAGTTCACCGTTGCCGAGTTCGTAGGGCGGGTCGATGAAGACGAGATCCCACTGATCACCGGATGTCTCTAAGAAGGTGTGCACGGCGCGAGCGGCGGTCAGAATGATCGGCTTTGAGCCGCGCGGAGCCTTTGCCGCGATGAGGGTCGCGTTCTTGCGGCAGGTGGCGGCGGCGCGAGCGTTGTTTTCGACGAGGGTGACGTGGGGTGCGCCGCGCGAGGCGGATTCGAGCCCGAGCGCTCCGGTGCCGGCGTAGAGGTCGAGCACGCGGGCGCCCTCGATGGCGTCGCGGGCTTCGAGCGCCGAGAAGATCGCTTCGCGCAGGCGGTCGCTGGTGGGCCGTGTGCCCGCGCTCGGGACGGCAATGGTGAGGGAGCCGGCGTATCCGGCGATGATGCGTGTCATAGCATTCCGAGCCTAGCCGTCTGAAGAACGCCAGTGGTCCCCGGTACTCTTCTAGGGTGACCTCGCCCCTTGACCAGAAGCTCAGCGCCGTCTTGGGCGGGCGCACCGCTACTTCGATGCAGCGCGGTCTTGGCCTGCTCACGGTCGGCGATCTGATGACCCACTATCCGCGGCGGTACGCGAGACGGGGCGAACTCACTGCGCTGGCTCAATTGCCGTTGGATGAGGCAGTCACGATCGTCGCCGAAGTGCGCGAAGTGCGCAATCGTCCGATGCGCAACAAGCGCGGCTCGATTCTTGAGGTGTCGATCAGCGACGGCACGGGCATCCTGACTCTCACGTTCTTCAATCAGGCTTGGCGTGCCAATGAGTTGACGCCGGGGGTGCGCGGAATCTTTGCGGGCAAGGTCGGCCAATATCGCGGCACACGTCAGCTCGCGCACCCCGACTACGAACTCTTCGACCGGGATGCTCTTGAGCTCAAGAAGCCCGAGCAGGCCAAGTCGTGGGCCGAGCAGCCGATCCCCATTTATCCGGCGACGTCCACGGTCGCGAGTTGGCAAATTCAGAAAGCCGTCGAGGTTGTGCTCGATACGCTTGGCCCGCTTGATGACCCGGTTCCGGATGCCGTTCGTCGCGAACGCGAGTTACTTCCGTTTGCGAAGGCGCTTGAGCAGGTGCACCGCCCGAAGGTTGACTCGGACTGGCGGGCAGCTCGCGACACCCTGCGTTTTCAGGAAGCATTCGTTCTGCAGTCGGCGCTTCTGCAACAGCGTCAGAAGCAGCGCGAATCTGAAGCCATCGCACGCACGGCCGGCCCACTGCTCGAAGGCTTCGACGCAGCGTTGCCGTTCACTCTCACGGGTGATCAGCACACCGTGGGGGAGGAAATCTTCCACGACATGGCACAGCCGGTTCCGATGAATCGACTCGTGCAGGGTGAGGTGGGTTCCGGTAAGACTCTGGTCGCGCTGCGGGCGATGCTCGCGGTCGCGCAGTCGGGTGGGCAATCAGCGTTGCTGGCTCCCACTGAGGTTTTGGCGCATCAACATTTCCGTTCGATCATCCGCACGCTGGGCCCCGATCTCGCGGCCGAACTGCGCCCGACCCTCATCACGGGCCAGCTGCCGACAGCAGAGCGCAAGAAGGCGCTGCTGGCGACCGTGTCGGGGGCTTCTCGCATCGTGATCGGCACGCACGCCCTCCTGGGCGACGCGGTCACGTTTGTCGATCTCGGTCTCGTCGTCGTTGATGAGCAACACCGTTTCGGCGTCGACCAGCGCGAAGCGCTACGGCTCAAGGGCGCGAAGCCTCCCCACGTTCTCGTGCTCACGGCAACGCCCATCCCGCGCACGGTCGCTATGACCGTCTTCGGTGACCTCGATATCTCCTCGATCGCTGAGTTGCCCGCTGGCCGTCAGCCCATCAGCAGCCACGTCGTGCCGCTCGCCGAGAAACCGGGCTGGGTGTCGCGCGTCTGGCAACGGCTGGCAGAAGAACTCGCCATCGGTCGCCAGGGCTTCGTCGTGTGCCCCGCCATCGACGCCAAGACTGAAGAGCCCGGCAGCGAGCCGACGCCCGCTGTCTCCGATGACCCGGATGCCGGACCACCGCGCCCGATCGCCAACGTGACCGAGGTGCTGGCGTCGCTCCGCAGCAACGAGGTTCTCGCGGGCAAGCGGATTGAGGCGCTCCACGGCAAGCTCTCGAGCGAGGAGAAAGACGAGCTCATGCGCGCCTTCGCCGCGGGCGACATCGATGTGCTCGTGGCGACAACAGTCATCGAGGTTGGTGTCGACGTACCCAACGCCTCGGTGATGGTGGTGCTCGACGCTGATCGTTTCGGGGTCTCTCAGTTGCACCAGTTGCGCGGCCGGGTTGGTCGAGGTGGCGTTCCGGGGCTGTGCCTGTTCGTCACGGCAGCCGAGGTGGAGTCGTTGGCACGCGAACGCGTCGAGGCTGTGGCATCCACTCTCGATGGTTTCGAACTCGCCAACAAAGACCTCGAACTGCGCCGCGAAGGCGATGTGCTTGGCGGCGTGCAGTCGGGTGGGCGTTCGAGCCTCAAGCTGCTGCGAGTTGCCAACGATGGTCAACTCATCACCGAAGCGCGCGAGGCGGCTCAGGCGCTGTTGGTCGCAGACCCGACCTTGGCGGAGCATCCGGCGCTCGCCGAAGCACTCAAGCGTCGTCTTGACGAAAGTGCCGAAGCGTTCCTCGGCAAGAACTAGCGCTTCCGCTCGCAAGCTTGCGCGCTCGAACGCCGGCCCGCGGCAGGCAGCGCTCCCACCGCGCACTTTGCTGTGTTGCGCCAGATTTCCCCACACAGCGAACTCCCACGCGCCAATGAGCACCGAGCGGCTATCGTGGGAGCATGAGTCGGATCGCTGTTGTTCCTGGGTCGTTTGACCCTGTCACCCTTGGCCACCTCGATGTGATTGAGCGGGCAGCGAAAACCTTTGACGAAGTGCACGTTCTGGTCGTGCACAACCCGGGCAAGACCGCGCTTTTGCCGATTGCGCAACGCGTCTCGCTCATCGAGCAGGCCGTTGCCGACGCCCACCTCGAGGGCAACATCCTTGTAACTAGCTGGAGTATGGGCCTTCTTGTGGACTATTGCACCGATGTCGGGGCGAGTGTCATCATCAAGGGCATCCGTTCTCAAGTGGATGTCGCGTACGAAACTCCTATGGCGATCGTCAACCGCGATCTCGCCGGGGTAGAGACGATTTTCATGCTGCCGAACCCCGCTCATGCGCACGTGTCTAGTTCGCTCGTGCGCCAGGTTGCCGCGCTCGGCGGAGACGTCGCGCCCTATGTTCCGCGTTCGGTTTCTGAGTTTTTGCAAGCGCCGCGCGACTAACACCGGCACAATGGGTTTATGACACTCACCCTCGGATACAAAGCGTCAGCAGAACAATTTGCCCCGCGTGAACTCGTTGAGATCGCAGTGGCCGCAGAAGCACACGGCATGGAGAGTGTTGCGGTTAGCGACCACTTCCAGCCGTGGCGTCACGAAGGCGGACATGCTCCGTTCTCGCTGACCTGGATGGCCGCGGTGGGGGAGCGCACCAGCACGATCCGGATCGGCACGAGCGTGATGACGCCGACGTTCCGTTACAACCCGGCTGTGCTTGCTCAAGCGTTCGCGACGATGGGTTGCCTCTACCCGGGGCGCATCATGTTGGGTGTTGGTTCTGGTGAGGCTCTCAATGAGATTGCCACCGGATTCCGTGGTGCCGGTGAGCAGGAGTGGCCCGAGTTCAAAGAGCGTTTCGCTCGCTTGCGCGAATCAGTCCGTCTCATGCGAGCGCTCTGGACCGAAGATCGCGTCTCCTTCGATGGCGAGTACTACTCCACCCACGACGCGAGCATTTATGACCGCCCTGACCAGCCCATCCCGATCTATATCGCTGCCGGTGGGCCGATGGTTGCCCGCTATGCGGGTCGTGCAGGAGATGGCTTTATCTGCACCTCGGGCAAGGGCATGGAGCTCTACAACGACGCACTGATCCCGGGCGTTAAGGAGGGCGCGGCTAAGGCTGACCGCAAGTTCGAAGACATTGACCGGATGATCGAAATAAAGCTCTCCTACGACACCGATGCCGACGTCGCCCTCGAGAACACGCGTTTCTGGGCGCCACTAGCGCTGTCGAAGGAGCAGAAGCACGACATCACCGACCCCATCGAGATGGAGCGCGCCGCTGATGCTCTGCCGATCGAGCAGATCGCATCGCGGTGGATTGTCGGCAACGATCCCGACAAGATCGTCGAAGAGATTCGTCCCTACGTGGATGCCGGCCTCAACCACCTCGTCTTCCACGCGCCCGGCGACGATCAGCGCCGTTTCCTTGAGCTCTTCGAGCGCGACATTGCACCGCGATTGCGGGCGCTGTAACTCGCGTTCTGACTGCAGCGGGTCGCGCGAGAGCACGGCCCTAGTGCGACAGGCTTAACCAACGATGGGCGGATGCGTGAAGCATCCGCCCATCGTTGTTGTGCGCCACCGTTGAACGCGGCGACGTTCCGGTGTCGGCTAGCTCGTGACGGCGACTTTTTCGCTTGAACGAGCCTGGTTCGCCGAGTTGGTGCTGACCTCGATCTTTCGAGGTTTTGCCTTCTCGGAGACCGGAATAATGACGCTCAAGACGCCATTGTCGTAGCTGGCGCTGATGTTGTCGCGGTCGATGCCGGCGCCAATGCTGAACTGGCGCAAGTAAGAACCGTAGCGACGTTCCTGAGAGAGCCACTTGGCTCCCTCGCGTTCGCCAGCGGTGCGTTCGGCGCGAATGGTGAGCAACTGGCCATCAACGTCGACGTCAACGGAGCCCGGATCGATGCCCGGGAGGTCGGCGGTGAGGACGTACTCGTCGGCCTGGCGGTACAGATCGACCGGCATCGGCTGGGCGCCGACGCGGGACTGGGCTGCTGCGGTGAGCCGGTCGAGTTCGGCAAAAGGATCAAATGACAGTGTCATGGGGAACCCCTTTCTCAAAGTTGAGTCACGGTGACTCAACAATCAAAAATTAGCATTCTCGACCTGAGAGTGCCAAGAAATTTCGCTTCATATTCGCTGAGAACGAAACGACCGCCGCCGGAGCGATCCAGCGGCGGTCGAGTGCGGCGAATTCAGCGGATGATGAACCGCGGATAGTTCTGCTCGGCGCGAGCTCTGGCGTGAGCCAGGCGCTCATCACGGAGCTGGTGTGCGGCCAGCAGCTCGGCCGACGCGATCAGTCGCGCACGGTGGGGCCGGCGGCTCCACGTGATGAGTGCGACGCCGAGATGCAGCGCAAGCCGGTCGATGACTCCCACGCGACGTGCTGCCGCTGGGCGCGGCTTCTCGACGGGGTCAGGTTCGGGCGGATGGGCGTGGCGGTCTTTCGAGGCCGCCAGTAGTTTGTTCATGATGGAAACTTTCGTGACAGAGAGAGGTTGCGGATGGCGCGCCAGAGCGCGCTGTTTCAGGTGGCGACCCAACGGCATCCTTCAGCGATCGCGAGTCGCCAGAGAAGGGGTGATCATCACTGTGAGTGCTGCGCAAACCTAGTGAGGGTGTGCCGACTCGTCAGTCGAACGCGGTCTCGTGATGATCGAGTTGGGTCGTGTGCTCCGTGAGCGCCGCCACCGTCAGAATCGGTGAGCGGAGAACGCTAACCGGTTAGGCGGTGAGGGCGCCGACGGAGCCGGCGGTAGTGGGGTTCTTGGTCGTAATGAACATAAACACGTCAGGCTCCTTTCAATAGTTGGCGTTTGCTCAGTGTAGGACGGGCGCTCGTAGAGGACAAGACCCTATTTAGCTGCGATGCACAGCCGTGATGATTGCTTCGGCAAGTTCAGCTGGCTTCGTGAACTGCGGCCAGTGCCCGGTGGGGAGGTCAACGAGCTCGAGGTCGTCGAGGCGTGCAAGCTCTGAGGCGAATGGCTCAGAGTCGTGCATCCATGACCGCAATTGTTCGCTCGTGAACTCACAACAAATCACTGTGGCGGGAACGCTAAACCGTGCCGGAGTCGACAGATTTTGCGGGTCGCTGGCCACGCGAGCGGGCTGCGGAATCGCCATCTCCCGAAATGTGGCCCGCAGCTCAGCGGTGAGATCAACTAGGTCTTCGTCGTCGAATACCGTCCAGGCGGGCAGCGGAATCTCACCATCAATTGTCGGAAGGTCGGCGTTGATCGGCATCCCGTGGGGGAGCGGCACCGTGTCGACGTGAACGATGCGCGCAAGGCAAGTGGGGCGAGCATCCGCAACAGCGTGGGCGATGGGGCCGCCACCGCTGTGGGCCACGAGCACAATGTGAGGCGCTGTTTGGTCGTGCGCTGCGTCATCCTCGCAGTCATAGTCGCGAGTGAGGCTATCGACGACGTCAACCACCGCGGCAACGTGGTCGGCCAGAGTGATGGTTGCTCGGTCGGTGTCGTTGCGGTGAAGACCGGGAAGCGTCAACGGGTGAACTGTGTAGCCAGCAGCGCGCAGCGACTGGGTGATGGGGGCCCACGACGTTTCGTCGAGCCAGAACCCTGGAATGAGGATGACGTGCATGAGCGGACTAGCGGTGCTGGTGGAAAACGCGCCCAGATTCATGCCGACTCCTCAGTGAGTAGGTCGCCCATTATCCGCTCGTCGCGACGGCAATTCAATACTCGGTAACCCTGGTGCAGCACGACGAGCGCAATGCACGCCACAATAGACGGATGCCCGTGACAGTTGCTGCACCCCACATCGGCTACGCCGCCATGCTTGAACGGTTTCATCCGCGCGATGTGATGGCGTTCGCGCAGCATGCCGAAGCGCAGGGATTTCGCGGCGTAATGGCCGCCGACCATTACCAGCCGTGGGTTCCCCAGCAGGGGCAAGCATCGTTCGTGTGGAACGTGCTGAGCGCTCTGGGCGAGACCACGACCGGCGATCTCGGCACGGGCGTCACGGCGCCGACATTCCGATGGCACCCCGCAATGGTCGCTCAAGCTTCCGCTACTTTGGCCGCCATGAACCCAGGCCGGCACTGGCTCGGGCTCGGCAGCGGCGAAGCCATTAACGAACACATCGTCGGCCAGTACTGGCCAGAAGCCCCCGAACGCATTAATCGCATGTTTGAAGCGGTCGAGATCATCAAGAAACTGTTTGCATCGGGTCTCGGCAACAAAGATGTGCGCCACGAAGGCCAGTTCTATCGGCTCGAATCGACACGCCTCTGGACAATGCCCGAAGTCGCGCCCGAGATCCTCGTTGCGACAGCAGGCCCCGTCGCCGCCAAGCGTGCGGGCAAAACCGTCGACGGTCTCATCACCGAAGCAGCGCCCCTCGAGAAAGTCGACATGCTACTCAAGCGATTCGCTGAAGGAGCACGCGAAGCAGGCCGCAAACCCGAAACTCAGAGCCGCGTACTGCGGTTGCACTTGAGCTGGGCCGAAACAGATGAGCAGGCCATGCGCAACGCGCTCACCGAATGGCCGAACGGCGGTTTGCGGTTTGCGAAGAACGACATCCGCTCACCGTTTGAGCTCGAACAGCTCGCCCGCATGGTCCGACCAGAAGACTTTGAGGGTCGGATGCCCGTGAGCGCCGATCCGGACGTGCACCGTGCCTACATCCAGAGCTACCTCGATCTCGGATTCGACCGTATCTACCTCCACAACGTTGGACGCAATCAGCGCGAGTTCCTCGACGTCTTCGGGCGCGACGTGCTGCCGGCTCTGCGCAAGTAGTGACCGCTCCCGAAATGCCGCAGACTAGACGCGTGAGAATGAGCGCATGGGCTGTGCCCGGCATCCCCGAAATTCAGTCCGGCGACAACCTTCTTGAGGCGATTGCGGCGGCTCTCGTCGCCGACTCTGACGACGTGAACTCTGGCGGGCTTGTCGACGGCGACATCCTCACTGTGACCTCCAAGATCGTCAGCAAGGCTGAGGGGCGTTCGGTGGAAGCCGCTGATCGCGAGCAAGCCATCACCAACGAAACCGTGCGGATCGTGGCATCCCGCGAGCACCCCAACGGCGTCACTCGCATTGTGGAGAACCGTCTCGGTCTCGTGATGGCGGCGGCGGGCGTCGACTCCAGCAATACCCCCGACGGCATCGTTTTGTTGCTCCCGCTCGATCCCGATGCGACGGCTCATGAGCTCTGCGCCGGGCTCCGCGAGCGATTCGGGGTGACGGTCGGCATCGTTATCACCGACACCGTGGGCAGGCCCTGGCGCAAGGGGCAGGCCGACATTGCAATTGGTGCGGCGGGCATCCACGTTCTTGATGATTTGCGTGGCACCGCGGATGCTTCGGGTCGTCCGCTTGCGGTGAGCGTCACGGCGCTCGCCGATGAAGTTGCTGCCGCGACAGATTTGGTCAAAGGCAAGGCCGGGGGATTACCCGTTGCGGTCCTTCGCGGGCTTGGCCAGCACGTCGCTGATCTTGACGCTCCCGGTGCGCGATCCCTCGTTCGGTCGGGCCCAGAGGACATGTTCAGTCTGGGCACAAAAGAAGCCTGGATGGCCGGCTTCGATGAGGCGCACACCTCAGGGGAATCTAAAGAGGACTAATACTCGACTGTATGTGAGATTACCTCTACGATGAGCGGATGGGGAGTCTCATTTCGCTCGCGTATTTCGCGTTGCTCATCTCGGTCCTGATCGACATCATCCTGATCGATGAATCGCGCATCAAGCATCTCGGCAAGGTCACCTGGATCTTTCTCGTGATCTTCATGCCCTTCATCGGCAGCATTCTCTGGTTCGCTATCGGCCGCGAGCACCAGTCCACCGCGCCGAGCTCTCTGCCCTTTGGCGCCTCCGAGCGTCGCGCACCCCTGCCATCACAGGAGGTGAGCACGACCGAAGCGGAGATAGCGAAGCTCGATGCGGAGATCGAATACTTTCAGCGCCAAGAAAAGATCCGTGCCCTTGAAGACGAACTGCGCAAGCGTAAGCAATTGCCGTAGTGGAAGACCGGTGTAAGACTCGACCCATGGATGCCCCTACCTCCGGGTCACTACCCGACGACGTGTTCCACGATCACTGTGACGCCATTGTGCGCAGTATTTCGACCGTGATCGATGGCAAGACGGAGGCTGTGCGCTTGGCACTCACCGTGCTCTTGGCGGAGGGTCATCTCCTCATCGAGGATGTGCCTGGTGTCGGAAAGACCATGCTGGCGCGAGCGCTGGCACGAACGGTCGACAGCACCGTTTCGCGCGTGCAATTCACCCCAGACTTGCTGCCGGCAGACATCACTGGTGTCTCGGTCTATAACCAAAACACCCGCGAGTTTGAATTCAAGAAGGGCCCTGTTTTCGCCAACATTGTGATTGGTGATGAAATCAATCGTGCGAGTCCCAAGACGCAGTCGGCGCTGCTCGAGTGCATGGCCGAGTCGAGTGTCACCGTCGATGGCACGACCTACGAACTTGAAAGCCCGTTCATTGTGGTGGCGACGCAGAACCCCATCGAGATGGAGGGCACTTATCCCTTGCCCGAAGCGCAGCGTGACCGGTTCATGGCCCGAATTTCGATGGGCTATCCGGATGCCGCAGCCGAGCTGGCCATGCTGCGGTCACGGGAGCTGACAAGTCCGCTGGATGCTCTCACCCCGGTGGTCTCGGTGTCGCAGTTGCGCGAGCTCATCGCGACCGTACGCCGCGTCTTCGTGAGCACTGCCGTGGAGGAATATGCGGTGGCGATCGCTCAAGCCACCCGCCGCGACCGTGAAGTGCGGGTGGGTGCGAGTCCCCGCGCGACGCTGCATTTGGTGCGCGCAGCGAAGGCGCGAGCCGCGATTGACGGCCGCGACTTTGTTCTTCCGGATGACATTGATGCGCTCGCTGTGACGGTGCTGGCCCATCGGATGATTCCTGCTCGTCACACCGGTGATACGTCAGCGCTACTTTCCGGGCACTCAATCGCGGATGTCATCGAGCGCATCGTGGCCGAGATTCCGGTGCCGGTGCACGCGGCCGCATCCTAGAGACAGCTGTCATGGCCCGCGATGTGATGCTGCGATCTATTCGCATTGTGATGGGTGGTGCCCGACTGACAAATCGCGGCGCGACCTTCTTAGTGGCGGGCGGAGTTGCACTGGGTGTGGGCTTTGGCGCCGGTATGCCGGTTTTGTTATATGTCGGATCTTTTGCTCTGGCTTTGCCGATGGTGGCGGCATTTTTCGTGCGTAGGCACGCGGCGGCGATGACGGTTACTCGTCGTTTTTCGTTTCCGGTGGTCGAAGCGGCAAGCACGACCGCTGTGACGTTGCGCGTCGATAATCAATTGCGGCGTGCGACGGCCGCGATGCGGTGGCGCGATGGTCTTCCGTGGCACCCGTGGGTGACCGAGAGCGGTTGGCTTCCGCGGTTGTCGGTGAAGACGGGGGCGGGCAATGATCGCAGCGCTGCGCAATTGAGTTACACCCTCACCCCGACCGCCCGCGGAGTCTTCGATGTCGGGCCGCTCGTGGTCGAAGCGTCCGACCCTCTTCAACTGGCGTGGGGTGCGTGGAGCGTGGGCGCTGCAACACCGCTCATCGTGACGCCGCAAGTGGTGCAGTTCGCGCCGACAGCGCTGTTGGCGCAGTCCGGAGATGGCGAAGCGCGGGTCGTACAACGTCGTGCCGCCGGTGACGACGATGACGCGATGACGCGCGAGTATCGTCGGGGCGATGCCATGCGTCGCGTGCACTGGAAAGCATCCGCTCGCCACGGCAGTCTCATGGTGCGTCAAGAAGAGCAGCACAGTTATCCGCAGGCCCGCATCATTGTGGATACTCGGCTGGTCGGCTACCCCGATGCCAGCCGCGCCGCCGCGATTCGCACGCCTTCCGGTTCCGCTGTTGCACCAGCGCACAGTCCTCGATTTGAGTGGGTAGTGAGCATGCTCGCGTCGGCTGCCGTGCAGCTACGTCGCGAGGGTTTTCTCGTGAGCATTGTTGAAACGGGGCAGTCCCAACTGACGGATGCGGCTGTCTTGCACCGCAGGTCGGCGGCGGAGCAGGAGCTGCTGACTCGGCTCGCGGCGATAGCGCCCATCGATTCTCCCGCCGCGTGGTGGACAGATTCTGCAGCGCGCGCTGCTACGTCGGTGCCCACGATCGCCTTGGTTGCGAATCCTGATGCTGAGACCATTGACTTTCTCGCAGCGCAGACAACTGGCGCCGGGCTTGCCGTTGCGTTCGTAGTGGAATCTTCGTCCAGTTTCGGTGACCGTGAGCGTGGGGGCACCGAGAAACGTGCGCCGGTTACTGATCAGTTGAGCACCGCAGGGTGGAAGGTCATTTCTGTTCGTTCTTACGACGATGTCGCCGACGCCTGGAACCTGTTGGTTTCGGAATCTAAGGTGCTCCGTGAGCACGACTGAGGCGGCGAGGGTCGCGAGCGTAGCGAGGCACGATCGCCGAGTGCGACTGTGGTCGATTGCGGGCGTTCTAGCCTTAGCGACGGGCGTCGCGGCGAGCAGTCTCGGGGCAGTGCTGACCGAGGGTGCTTGGTGGTTCCCCTTGATGGCCGTGGTGGTTGCGGTTCTGGCGTCGGGCGCCGTCTTCCGCAGCGTGAACTCGCGAGCGTGGCTTGGCTCGGTGGTCGCGGCCGCCGGTGGGCTGGTCTCGCTCGTGCTGATGTTCGCGCCTCAGACGGCCATCCTTGGCATCATTCCGACAGCAGACACGGTCTCGCGGTTTGGTCAACTGGTGACGCAGGGGCAAGCCTCCATCGCGGTGCAGAGTTTTCCGGCTGATGCGTTTGTGGGGATCGTCTTCCTGATCTGTCTCGGTGCGGCGGCCGTGGCCGTGGCAATGGACGTCACGGCGTTCGTGCTGCAGAAATCGGCGTTGACCGCCATCCCGCTCACTATTCTTCTTCTGGTGCCGAGCTTTGTTCGCACAGAATTGCACGATGCGTTTGTCTTCGCCGCAACCGCGATTGCCTATGTTGCGGTGCTTTTGGTGGCGTCTCCGCAGAAGAGCACTCGCTCGGCGTGGCCGCTGATTTCGGCCGCCCTAGTGCTGTCTCTCATCGTGCCGGTGGTGCTGCCGAGCGTTGAACCAGCGGAGCAATTGGGGAGCGGGCAGGGTCTCATCTCCACCGGGGTGAACCCGATCATCAACCTCAGCACTGACCTCCGCCGAGGCGTACCGTTGCGAGCATTGACGTATGCCTCTGAGAGCGGCGGGGAATACCTTCGAGTGGCCGCGCTTGACGTGTTTTCCGAAGACACCTGGGAGCCATCGCAAAACGAGCCAACAGCCGCTGGCAGCGTCACCGAGTTTCCGATCGCACCCGGTCTGAGCGACGAAGTGCCGCGGGAGGAGAAGGTGCTGCAGGTCGAGATTGACCGCATCCGGGGAAAGCTCTTGCCCGTGCCGTATGCGACGGCCAACATTAGCGGGCTTGAGGGCGACTGGTCGTGGGAGCCAGACGGGCTCACGGTATCGACCGACGACTCGAACTCTCGTGGCCAAAACTACGAAGTCGCGTTCGTTTCGCCCGCGCCCTCGGTCGAGCAACTGGAGGCCGCCCCGACGACGCTGCCCGATGGTTTCGAGCGTTATCTTGAGCTGCCGGAGACCCTTCCGAGCATCGTGACCGAGACAGCCCACGCTGTGGCGGGCGGCGAAACGACTCGCTTCGATCAGGCGTTGGCGCTGCAATCTTTCTTTGCCGACGGTGACTTCACCTATTCAGAAGATGCACCCGTCGCCGAGGAATATGACGGTTCGGGCGCCGGTGTTCTTGGCGAGTTTCTCGCGGCGAAGAGCGGTTACTGCGTCCACTTCGCTTCTGCGATGGCCGCGATGGCGCGAAGCCTTGAGATCCCGTCGCGAGTGGTGGTCGGGTTCACGCCCGGTGAACGAATCGCGGATGACTCGGACGAGCGACGCTTCCTTGTGTCCACCGATAACTTGCACGCATGGCCGGAGCTCTATTTTCCGACCATCGGGTGGATCCGTTTCGAACCGACCGTCTCGGTGGGAAGCGCTCCACGGTTCGCCCAAAGTGTTGAAGACGACCCCAGCACCCCGGATGTCGATGAGTCGCAACCTGAGCCCGTTGCAACTCCAACTTCGACCTCTCCAGAGACGCCTGGTGCCCGCCCCGATCTGCCCCTCGATGAAGACTCGTCCGCGGCAACGCCCAACGGCGTCGAGATCTCACCGTGGTGGTGGCTCGTGCTCGCCTTGCCGGTGCTTCTGCTCATCCCTGCCCTCGTGCGGGTCACCCGTCGTGCTCTACGATTGGCCGCTGTGAGGCAAGGAGAGACCGGTGCGGCTTGGCGTGAAGTGCGCGACACCGCAATCGATCTCGGCTATCCGGTGAGCGCGACAGCAACCCCGCGGCAACAGTTCGAGCACCTCACCGAGCACCTCGGCGACTCCGGAACATCCGCGCTCAGCTCCTTGCTTGGCCAGGTTGAGGCGAGCGCTTTCAGCACGCGACCCGAAACCGTGCGTGTGGGAGCCGTGACGAATGTGCTCGCCGCGCTGCGAGCATCCCTTGGCTGGCGGGAGCGACTTCGGGCTGCACTGGCTCCGCGCACGGCGTTTAGTCCCCGGGACCGTCGTGGCTAGATCTTGGGTTGCCTAGATCTCTGGTGGGCTGGGGCTACGCCGGGCTGAACCCGATGACAGGCTTGCCCGTGACCGGATTGCGCAGAATGGATGCGGTCACTCCATACACGTCAGCGATCAGCTGTTCGGTCAGCACCGTTTCAGTCGCGCCCGCTGCCACGACGCGGCCCTGGGACAGCACGATGATGTTGTCGCAGTAGCTCGCCGCGAGGGAGAGGTCGTGCAGCGCGGCCAGCACCGTCACGCCCGTGGTGCGCAGGCTCGACAGCAGTTCGAGCACGGCGAGTTGGGCCGCGATGTCGAGGTGGTTGGTCGGTTCGTCGAGGGTGAGCAGTTGCGGTTCTTGGGCGAGGGCACGGGCGAGCATGACGCGTTGCTTCTCTCCACCAGAGAGGCTCTGGAATTCGCGTTCGCGGAACGCGGTCATTTCCACGGTCTCGAGGCTTGCCGTCACTACGGCAGTGGATTCGGGGGAGTGGGCCTCCCACAGCGATTGGTGCGGCAGGCGCCCGAGCTTCACGACCATGTCAACGGTGAGGGAGGAGTCGGTGGTGGCGTCTTGCTCCACAAACGCGGCGAGGCGCGCGCGTTGGCGACGCGGCATCCCGAGCAGGTCGGCGTTGCCGAACGTGACGGTTCCGGATGCCGGAGCCTGCACGGCGGTCAGCGCTCGCAGCAGGGTGGATTTTCCGGCACCGTTTGGGCCGACGAGCGCGCTGAGGGAGCCTCGCGCTACTGTGCAGTCGACGTTGTCGATGAGCAGGGTGCCGTCGATAGTGACCCGGATTCGTTCGGCGACAAGGCCGGTGTCGTCACTCATGTTGAGCTCTTTCGCCGGGTGAGGAGGAACGCGAAGATGGGGGCACCGATCATGGCGGTGACGATGCCGACGGGAATCTCGCGCGGGTCGAAGAGTGTGCGCGCAAGGGTGTCGGCCCAGACGAGAAAGACGGCGCCGAGGAGGGCGCTCAGGGGGAGCAGGGCGCGGTTCCCGGGCCCGACGAGCAGTCGAACAGCATGCGGCAGGATGAGCCCGACGAAGCCGATCGATCCACTTACCGAGACCATGGCGCCGGTGACGAGGGCGGATGCCGCCAGTAGTCCCCAGCGGGTGGCACTGACGTTCACCCCGAGCGACGCTGCCTGCACGTCGCCGAAGGCAAAGGAATCGAGCAGTCGTCCCGTGAGCATCACGGGGATGCCGATCACGATGATGGCAACCATGGTGATGCCGACCGCGGGCCAGCGGGCTCCGCTGAGGGAGCCGAGCAGCCACGACAACACTTCCCGGTAGGAGTCGCCGTCGACGCTCCAGAAAATGACAAAGCTTGTGATCGCCGAGGCAAGCGCCGAGACGGCGATTCCCGCGAGCACCGTGCGCGACGGGGTGATCGCGCCGAGGGATCCCGCCAACAGCAACGTGAGGGTCAACGCGAGCAACGCTCCCACAAAGGCAGCCAACGGCAGCAATACGGCGGCGCCAAGCACGATCACAGACACAGCGCCCAACGCCGCGCCCGATGACAGCCCGAGCAAATACGGGTCGGCGAGCGGGTTGCGCGTAATCGCCTGCATCACCGCACCGCTCAGCGCGAGCCCCGCACCCACCGCCGCAGCGGTGAGCACTCGAGGCAAGCGCAACTGCCACACAATGCCATCCCGCAATTCCGTGAGCGGGCTCACTCCGATGCCGAGGTGGCTCCCAATCGAGCGCCACACCTCATCGAAGCGGATGTCGGCAGGGCCAATCGTCACCGCGATGGTGATCGACACGAGAAGTGCGATCCCCAGCGCGGTGCCGAAGGCGAGCGGAGAAACTTTAGCCATCGAGCTCCGCAATCTGGGCCGACAAGCTTTCGGCAGCTTCAACACTGCGCACGCCAGCCTCGCTCGCCGCGAACGGCACCACGAGGTAACGGCCAGCCTTCACAGCACTGAGGTTAGCGGTTGCGGGATTGGTCTCGAGAATGTCGATTTTGCCCTCGGCTGTGTTCCAGGCGGCATCCACGAGCACAATGAAGTCGGGGTCGGCGTCAACGACGGCTTCCCAGTTGAAGGGAGCCCACGTGGAGTCGATGTCGGCCGCGATGTTGGTCAGCCCGACGGTATCGAGCAACAGTTGCGGTGCTCCGATGCCGGCGCCCACATACGGGGTGTCGGACCCTGAAGAGAACCACAGAGCGGTGCGGGAGTCACCATTGGCATCGATCGCGGCCAGTTGTGCTCGCTGTTCATCGACGATCTCGGTGGCATCCACGCGGAAGATCGAGGCAACCGTCTCGATGTCGCTGAAGACGTTGTCGAAGCTGAGCTGTTCAGGCTGTTCTGCGCTTTGGCAGGCGGAGGGAGCCACGAAGGTGTTGATGCCGAGAGAAGTGAGGTCGGCGCGCTCGCCGGCGCCGTCAGCGCTGAACGTTGATTCCCACCCGGCAAAGACAAGGTCGGGCTCGAGATCGAGAACGGCTTCTTCGCTCGGCACGCGCTCAGCAATCGAGGTCAGGCCCGCAGCATCGGATGCCCACTGTTCGGGCACCGGGCCGTCCTGAAACGCGGTTCCAATGATGCGATCGCCGAGGCCGAGCGCCAGAAGCATCTCGGTTGTTGACGACTTGATCGTGATGACGCGCTCGGGGGCCGAGTCGAAGGTGACATCGAAGCCACAGTTGCTGAGTTCAACCGATTGCGTCGCAGCATCGGGCGACGTGGCGTCGGTCTCGTCAGCGGCAGCAGCGCATCCGCTCAACGCAAGAACAGAGACGCCTGCCAGCAGCGCGGTGCGGGAGAACGCGGAACGGGACAAAACGGAACGAGACAGTGCAGACATGGAGCCTTCCAAGAAACGGGTGAATGGGCGCGAGAATGCGCCACAAAGAACGAAAAGTGTTTCGAGAAGACCGGCAGCCCAATCCTGGGCAAACCAACCACGCCATACCAAGCGCACGGGTCTGTCGCACCAGTCTAGAGAGGTACAAAGCCTCATGCCTACACCGACCCACGCGGTCTGGCGTGCTCATCCGTGGGTTAGCTGACTGAGCGATTGCTGACCGGGGGCGACAGGGGAGCCGTTGCGGGGGTAGAATCGACGATCGTGTCTAGAATCAACGAGAGTCCGTATGCCGTGTTGGTGCGCGATCTCATTCACCGCCCCGGCGAGATGAGAGAGCACTCCATTCAGGTCGTCGTACCCGAAACCTTTGGTACCGCTGTTATTGGGGTAGAAAAGGGTTCGACACTGTCCGTCAAGGGCCGTTTTGAGTCACTCCACGATGGCATTCTTGTGGATGCTGTGGTGTCGGGCAAAGCCCAAGCGGAGTGCGTTCGCTGCCTCATTGACGTCACCCTGCCTGTCCGAGTCGAGTTTCAAGAACTTTTCGCGTATTCTGAGGACGAAGCTTTCGACTACACGGTTATCGACGAATACATCGATCTAGAACCTGTAGTGCGGGATTCGGTAGTGTTGTCACTGCCGTTCCAGCCGGTCTGTCAAAAGGATTGTCTTGGCCTGTGCCCCGAGTGTGGGGTTCGGTTGCTCGATAATCCAGGACACGAACACGAAGCGCCCATCGATGCTCGCTGGGCAGCGTTGGCCGGCCTCCAAGATTTCACGCAAGACTCGCATGACCAGAACTCGCACGACGCGAACGATTCACCTGAGACCCAAGAAGAAAAGAGTTAGCCATGGCAGTACCGAAGCGCAAGATGTCGCGGGCCAGCACCCGCATGCGCCGCGCCCAGTGGAAGGCAACCCCTCCCACCCTCGTCAAGACCGTTGAAAACGGCAAGACTGTTTACAGCCTGCCGCACCGCGCCAAGGTAGTCGAAGACTCCGCTGGCACGCCCCTGTACATGGAGTACAAGGGCCGCAAGGTCGCTGACGTTTAACTAGTCTTCACATTCTCGAGTCGAAATGGCGATGACGGGCTCTGCCTCACCGGTTGAGCTCTCTGCTGTGCTCGGGGTCGCTATTGACCCCGAGTTGCTCACGCTTGCGTTGACACACCGCTCTTTCGCGTACGAAAACGGCGGAATCGCGCACAACGAGCGACTCGAATTTCTTGGTGACTCAATTCTTGGCCAGGCAGTAACGGTCAAGCTGTATCGCGATAACCCGGAGCTCGACGAGGGAGACCTTGCCAAGCGTCGGGCTAGTCTCGTTTCTTCTGTAGCGCTCGCTGAAATTGCGCGCCTGATCGGCCTTGGCGCGTTCATTCGCCTCGGCAAGGGAGAAGAGCAGACGGGCGGCCGCGAAAAGCCGTCCATTTTGGCGGACACCGTTGAGGCAATCATCGGTGCCGCCTACCTCGACCTCGGCGGGGACGAAGCCACCGCGCTCGTCCTTCGCCTCGTCGCCCCGTTGCTTGCCGATCCGGAACGGTTTGGGGCAGCGATGGATCCCAAGACGAGCCTTCAAGAGCTCGCCGCCCAGATCGGGCGTGGGGCTCCTGACTATCGCATTCAAGATAGCGGCCCCGATCACTCCAAGCGTTTTCATGCGAGTGTCTGCCTCGACGATGAAGTTATCGCGACGGGTATCGGCTCCAGCAAGAAGCAGGCCGAAATGGCCGCAGCGCTCGAGGCCTGGACTAGCCTCCAAGCCGCAGCGAAGTAACTGGCGTGCCCGAACTTCCCGAGGTTGAAGTTGTGCGCGCGGGGCTCGAACCGGCCGTTACCGGCGCGACGGCGGCATCCGTCACCGTCTTCGACGAGCGCTCTCTGCGTCGCCATGAGGGGCCGAGTGAAGATTTTATCGACCGTCTGACCGGTCGCACTTTTCTGACGCCTCAGCGCCGGGGCAAGTTCATGTGGCTTCCCCTCGCCGACAGCGACGCGGCTGACAGCGCGGAGGCTCACGGTGAAGCGCTCGTCACGCATCTTGGGATGAGCGGGCAAGTGCTTTTGCGCGATCGGAGCACGGATGACCGGCTCACGCGCATCCGCATCGAACTTGATCATCCTGACCACGGCGCACTGCGACTCAACTTCGTCGACCAACGTATCTTCGGCTCGATGGCGATCGACAGCATGCTGCCCACTGTTGATCAGCCAGCATTCGCGGTGCCGAGCCAAGTGGCGCACATCGCGCGTGACCCCCTCGACCCCTTCTTTGACGACGCCAAGTTCTTGCGCTCGTTGAAGGCCAAGCGCACCACGGTAAAGCGGGCGCTGCTCGACCAAACCCTGATCAGCGGCATCGGCAATATCTACGTCGACGAAGCTCTCTGGGCAGCTCGCGTGCACTACAACCAGCCCACCGAGACGCTGAGTCGTGCAAAGGCCGTGCTGCTACTCACCGAAGTGCGGGCGGTGTTCACCAAGGCCCTCGCCGAGGGCGGCACGAGCTTCGACACCCAGTACCTCAACGTGAACGGTGAGTCCGGCTACTTCGCGCACTCGCTCAACGTCTACGGCCAGCAGGGGCGGGCGTGTCCGCGCTGCGGTCGTGAAGTCGTGCGCGAGAACTTTATGAACCGCGGCTCGCACTTCTGTAAGTTCTGCCAGCGTATTCGTTGAAGGTTGTTCGCGATCTATCGCGCTTGATTAGTGGCAGATATCACTGTCAGTTATGACTGACTGCTGAAGATTCCCGCGGCGTTGACCCCTGTAGTGGGGCAGAATAATCGATCCACAGCTATGTTGCAGAAGAAACTATTCTTGTATTTTTCTCATGTCGGGTGTTCGTATTCCCACAGACAGAGGGTTGAGCGAATACGCTGATGCGTCCGATAGTTCTCGCCACGGCGTTCTTACTTGTCATTGGTCAACTTGCCTTTGGGCTTACTGTGCCCGCACACGCAATTGCTACAGGCACCATCTCCGGGCATGTACTTATCGATGGGGCCCCGAACGTGTACCCGGGGAAACCAAACACCGTATCGCTGTATCAAGTGGTCGGAGTCGAAGACGTAGTGCCGGTGTACCGAACAGTTTCGCTGGACGTGAGCGGTAATTACGCAATTACTGGAATCTCACCCGGCACGTACACATTGGCCTTCCACTTTGGTTACGACTCGAGCAATGTCGGCGAAACGTACGCGCGGACCCAGTTTCTTGGTGGGGGCGCCGCTCCGCTTACTGGCACGAGATTCGCCCTGGCGGAAGGCCAGAACCTCGTACTGGACGACGAAGACGTGAGTCCATCTGGCGCAATAACTGGTCGAATGACAGACACCGCGGGAACGCCCCTCGCCGGATACGCCGTGCTGTACCAATCGGGCAATCGTGACAGCGAAAGTAGCTTAGTCGCAAGCGCTCGCATCTCCGCAGATGGAACTTGGGCCGCACGTGAACTTGTGACTGGCCCTTATTTCGTCGCCTTTACAACTTATGAGACACGCGGAGGCACGTACTCATATCGCGGATACAACGGCGTAGTAGCTCCGTCGACTCCCTTCCAAACCCAGTGGTGGGAAGAGGCCGATTCGATTCGGGCGTCAACTCCCGTCTCGTTGACATTCCAAGGGCAGACGATCAACGGGATCTCTGCGAAACTCGCGATACCCGGACCTCCGCGGGAACCTCAATGGGCAGGCGAAAAAGTTGGGGGGAACAATCCAGCTCAGAGTTCTTGTAGCCAGGCGTGCGGACAAGCTGACCCCGTGAATACGTCCAATGGTGAGTATTACGAGACCTTGACCGACCTTGCGATAAGCGGCATAGGGCCGGGGGTCGTCGTGGGTCGCAATTACTCATCGACGTTAGCAGCTGTTTCAAGCCCGTTCGGGTTCGGTTGGAATGCAAGCTTCTCAGCGCATCTGGTTGCAAGTTCTGAAAAGGCGTCGAACGGCCGGCCTGTTGCGGTGGATGTTATTCAGGAGAACGGTTCGATCGTCAAGTTTGCTCTCGATAGCACCAATTCTTACGTTGCTCCTGCTCGGATCAACGCTTCGTTGCTCTATAGCTTTGGCGATTGGGTCTATACACGCAATCAGAACGAAATTATCAACTTTGGCCCTGACGGTCTACTCGTGAATGTCAGCGACAGGCGAGGCAACACCGTTAGCTTTGAGCATGATCAGAATGGCGTTCTGACATCTCTGGTCGGCTCAGGAGATCGCCGGATTGACATCGGATGGTCTGGCTCGCGCGTGGCCAGTCTGACCGACCATGCGGGCAGGCAAGTTCAATACGGGTACGACATCGCGGGAAACCTCGTATCAGTCACGAGTATGGACGGCAGCGAGACCCACTACGTATATGACGGCGCGCATCGCTTGACTCAAGTCATCAAGCCCGGGGGTGCCACTACAACGAACACCTACGATACCAATTCACGCGTTGTGTCACAGAGTGACCCTGTCGGCAGAGTCACCACATTCGAATACACGCCTCCGACAACAACGGTTCAACATCCTGACGGATCCCTGACCGTCGATGAGTACTCGGAGGGCCTCCTCGTCGCGCAGACACTGGCCGCGGGGACGCCTGAAAGCGCTACCACCCGGATGTCATACAACAATGAAAACCGCCTGATCCGGCAGTCCGATGCACTGGGACGAGTCTCGTCGTACACGTACGACGAGCGCGGGAATCAGACGTCCATTAAGGATCCTCGCGGAGCCGTGGTTACGAGATGGTTTAGCTTCAATAGCGAGTTGATAAGTCAGCGAGATCAGCTGGGGAGGGAGGCCAGTTGGTCGTATGACGCAAACGGTGGAGTTGTAAGCGCTTCTAGCCCGAGCGGAAGAACCCAAAGTTGGACGCGCAATTCTGATGGTTCGATCGCGTCTTGGACAGACGCGAATGGAAATGTTTCGACGTACCTCTACGACGATGCAGGTCGCGTCGTTTCCGCGACAGATGCCAACTCGCATACTGAGGCGACCGCATATGATCTCGCCGGGCGAGTGGTGTCGACGACAAACGGGCTCGACGAGTCCGTCACGTATACACGCGATGCGATGGACCGAGTTTTATCCATCACAGACCCCATCAATCGAACTACCGCATTCACCTATGATCAGCGTGGCAATTTAGTTTCAACGCTCGATGCAAAGCAGCAGGTGACGGGGACGATTTACAACCTTGCTGATGAGGCAGTCGCAGTAACCAATGCGCGGGGAAAGACCACCACCCTCCTGTACACCCCTCGTGGACAGGTTGCGTCTGTTGTGGACTCACTTAGTCGAACGACTAGTTTTGGCTACAACCTCAGAGGAGAGTTGGTCTCCACAACCGACCCCCTGGGGCGCACTGCAATCAACGCATACGATGCAGCTGGTCAACAGGTGTCCACTACGTCGCCTAGCGGCGCGATAACATCCCGCACGTTCGACCCGAACGGCAATATTGCCACGCAAACTGACGCCAACAGCAAAACAACGTTGCAAATATGGAACGCCGACGGAACACTTGAGTCTGTAACTGATCCGCTCGGTCGTTACACGGCCATGCGCTACACGCCTGACGGCGAACTCGCTGCGATTGAGTACCCCAATAACGCCTCCGAAACGTACACCTACGATTCTGCCGGGAATCGAATCTTGCTCATCAATGCTGATGGGGAACAGACTTCCTACGCCTATGACTCCGCGAATCTCATGGTTAGTCGCACAGAGCCTGGCGGGCTAGTCACTGGCTACGAATATGACGCCGCCAATCGCCCGTCGCGTGTGACTTCGCCTGATTCGTCTTCCATTACCTACACCTACGATGACGCCGGGCAGCGTACGCGAACACAGTTCAGCGAGACTGGATCAACTGATGTTGTTGTTGCCTACGACGAGCTTGGGCGCCGAACAAGCATGGTCGATGAGTCAGGAACTTCCACCTACGTTTACGACTCGTCGGGAAACCTCACCGAATACACCGCAGCAGGTAGATCGCTCAGCTATGCCTACGACGACGCAGATCAACTGAGCGCCCTCACCTATCCAGGGGTGAAGACTGTCGACTACACGTGGGACGCCGGTGGACAAATGTCCTCGATGACTGACTGGGAGAACAGAACAACTACGTTCGGTTGGTCGGCTGATTCACAACTCACCAGTCAGGCTCTTCCCAATGCTGTCACCGAATCACGAATATACGACCCTGCGGGCCAGACCAAAACGATTAAGACTGCAACCCCGTTAAAGACGTTGGGGACTTATACCTACAACTACGATGCTGCTGGGCAAATCACCTCGGATGTCAGCGCCGATGCGATTAAAGCGTCGCTAACTCGGGTATTCACCTACGATCCGATCTCTCAGCTCGCTTCCTCCAAGTCCGGCACCGCAGCGAAACTCACTTACACTGCCACTCCAGGAAAGAACCTCACCAAGGTCGCCGACGGTACCAAGTTCACCTATAACGCCGCTCAGCAAGTTATCACTCAGAAGCCGGTCAGCGGTGCGAGCACCGCGTTCGCATATGACGCAAACGGAGCTCGAACATCCGCCATTGTTGCAGCTTCAGGCAGCACGCCTGCGCAGACGACGGGCTACGCATACAACGCGGCCGATGCGCTCGATTCTGTGACGTTGCCGGGCTCGGCAACGGCGGTCACTTACACGGCCGATGGGGACAATCTCCGACAGTCGCGTACGAAGGGTGCGGCGACTACACGATACCTGTGGGATGTCAGCGGCAGTCTGCCGCTCTTGGTCGAAGCAGGCTCGACTAGCTATCTGTACGGGCCATCGCACACTCCGCTCGCGCAGATTGATAGTGCTGGCGATATTGACTATTTGCATGCGGACCTTATCGGTTCGACCCGGATGACATCTAGTGGCTCGGGCGTGGTCACCTCGACTAATGCTTATGACCCGTTCGGTAAACGAACGCATACCGGAACTAGGGACTCAGCATTCGGGTTTTCCGGTAATTTGACCGATGTCGACACTGGTCTGATCTACATGCGCGCGAGGGACTATGACCCGAGGACGGGCCAGTTCCTTACAGTCGACCCCGCTCTGTACTTCACAGGTGACCCGTACGCGTATGTCTCGAATAATCCGCTGTTGAGAATTGATCCCACCGGTCTGTGGGACTTTGTGTCGGATGTCGTTGATCCTCTCGCGGTGAGCATGATGCGAGGCAGTCTGGCAGGCGCCACGAGCGCAATAGTGGGATTCGGGGATGGTGCAAGCCTTGGGTTCACCGACCTGTTCAGGGAATCCGTTGGGCTGAATTGCGTGGTCGATAAAGGCAGTTGGTACTTCGGTGGAAGCTTGGCAGGTTCGCTCGCGACCGATGTCGCGTTGGGCGCGGGTGTCGCGACCGCAGCAGCAAGAATCGGCAGAGTGGACAAGATCCTTTCGATAGGAAACACAGCGGTGCGGTACGAAAGACTTTCCACTCGGCCCGTGGTGGGCAATTCGAAGCTTGACAACATCGTTGAAAACCTCTATTCAGCGAAACGAAATCCGCTAAGCGTGGGGAATGGGACGACAGCAGATGCGATTCGTAGCGAGGCGCTGACGGGGCTCGCCACTCAAGGGCGATTTCATAATTACAAGGGACAGGTTAGTCTCAACGGGCTCAATAACCTTATTGCGGGAGGTAATCTGAGCAGTTCTGACTACAGGGTCGCTACGATGCTGCGAAACGAGCTTCTCGATGTCCTAGTGGGGAAATGATGTTGTCAGACGATTCGATGAAGTGCGCTACTGCTGAGATCGCACCCTTTATCCACGAGCTCGTTCACGATGTTCCAGCCCTGCAAGCGGTCTTAGATCAGCACCTTCAGGATTTCGGTGAGTTGCTTACTCATCTTTTCATGGGCGACGTAGCGCGGTGGGCTGCGGCTCGAGCCGAAATTTCGTTGGACGACAAAGAGATCGACAAACTCCTGAGTTTTTTTGAGAGCCGTTACGCGACATCGAATATCTGGGTGAAAAACTTGATCAACGTGTCTTTCATAGAGTATCTCGGGTACGAATCTCCGCTTGCAACGCGGTTCGGGCCTCAAATGCGCGAGGCTTACGTCGAATTGTGGGAGTACTTGTCGCGTCTGGCAGTCGCCGCTAACGATGCAACTGTCCCGAGAAAGAAACCGTGGTGGCGAAAATAAATGGTAGTTGGAGGAAGAGTTCCTGGTGCGAGGCATCGACGACTGGGTGCACGCCGCTGAGGTAATCAGTTTCGTGGGGCGCTCGGGCGTTCATCTAGCTGAAGATCGTCGCGATCTTGCCCTAGGCCTCATCGCGCGCTTGATTCTTGCAGGATTGATAGTTCCGGGAGATATCGTTGGACAAAGCCACAGGCCTTGGACGTGCTCGCCTATCGAGTCAATTGGACGCATCACTCAGGAGTGGAGTGCCAAACCCGATCCATTCGTAATGCCAGGCGAGATTGTCTGGTTTGACCTGTCTCCCGAGGGAAAAATTGTCGGCGACGCCGTCTTGCGGAGGATCGGCTAGCACATCACCATTCCAAACCAAGTCGCTTTTCGAGAGTCTTCAGTGCGGCAGCAAACAAGCACGACACCATAATCGTGGTGCAGCTCGCTAGATCGCCAATGCCGGCAATCTAGCGAGCGCGTTTTAGCCCCAGGTGCGCGCGTCGCCGTTCTGGCGGTAGTCGGGCCAGGGGAGATCGATCGGCGGCTGGAAGTCCACCGGAAGCAGGGCGGGCATCGGTTCGTCAGCGACGCGCTGGTCGAACTCGCTCTTCGCTTCGGCGAGAAGCGCCGGGTCAACCAGCAGATCGATGAACGTTCCGGCGACGGTCTTGCCCGCGGTCTCGATGGTGGGGTCGATTGTCTCGGGGATGCCGCCGAGAGCGTTCATGACCCAGCCAGGGTAGGCGCCCTTGCCGGGGGCAGGCTTGAGAGCGGGGCGTGAGACGTAGAAGCGCACGGTCGGCGCGTAGTGCGTCATCTCGACGTAGTCGTCGCTCGTCCAGTTCTGCTGCCACGGAGCGAGGTGTTCCCGCAGTGCCTTCTCGGCATCCTGCGGGGTGATGAGCTGTTCGCACTCGTCAAGGAACGGCTTCTCCATGGCGTCGAGTCCAAGGTTGCGCTGAATCTCTTGTGCCACAGCGATCGCGTCAGCGCCGTAGCGGGGGGCGCCCACCGCTTCGAGGTTGTTGTAGAGAACGGTCGACATGGCGTGGTTGGTGCGACCGGGGCGGCTGCGTGCCACCCACGTGGTCTCCACGTCGCAGTGAGCCATAGCGCCAGCGTGCTCAGCGTTACGGTCGAGCACCGCGAGCACGTGCTCTGCCATCTCGATGTTCGGCGTGCGCCACGAATACTGGATGCGGGCAACGCGCGCCGGCAGATTGTCGGCGGTCGCTTGGCCGTCGAGCAAGATGGCGTCGCTGAGACTCCACCCTCCAAAGCTCGGGAGCATGGCATCCTGCATGATGCGCGACGAGGTGTACATCGACATCACTGCGGTCGCCGCGCCCTAAGCCTGAAGGCCGTTGGCGCTGCACCGCGCTAGCGCAACTCTTTCTTCCACGCGCCTTCGTACCCAATCGGCACGAAGCCGACGGCTTCGTTGACCGACAGCATGTGACGGTTCTCTTCGGCGTTGTAGGTGATGACCGAGGGATGCCCGGGAGCGACCCGTTCGAGGTGCGCCAAGTTCAGAACCTTCAGAAGGGTGCCAAGGCGGTGACCGCGGTGCTCGCTGAGTACAATCGTGGCGTCTTGGAGTACCGCGCGCTCGGTCTGCTCGGGCGCGGTGAGCGCGGTGTACGCCACTAGCTCTCCCGACGCGACGTGTTCGATCGCGGCATAGACGCCCGTCACCCCGCTCGCGAGCTCACGCTCGTCGTGGTCGACCACTCGTTCTGCGGTCCAGATATCTTCGGGAGGCTCAAGCCCCGCGCTGGGTTCGTCGGTACTCATGCGTGTGTAGAGGAGCGCGAGGTCGTCGCGCCACGGTTCTGGGCACAGCCCCACCCACTCGTGCACGGCATAGTCGCGGCTACACCGCGTGATGGCGTCGTCGACGAGGGAGTGCAGCCCAGGGACGGGGAGGGGGAGCCGGCTCACGCGCTCAACCTGCTCGAAGCTGTACTGCTGCGACTGCAGAAACTGGGTGCCGTCACCGTCGCGAGGAACGGCGCCAAAGCCGGTGGGGGAGTCCAGTAGCGCGCCATCAGTGGGCACGCTTGAGACGTAGACGTGAACTTTGCGCTTGCCCGCATCCGCCGCAATCGTTTCAAGCTCGGCGAGAAGGCGGGCCCCAATACCGCGGCGCCGATAGTCCGGATGCACGTACGCTTCGATCCACGCTGTGTCTGCCTCCTCGCCGACGTTGGTGCTGTGGTCGCCGCGGCCCACGATGCGTCCGCGATCGCGGGCGACGAGCATCCGCCGGTCTTCGAAGGCGCTGGGCTGCCAGGCTGCGAGGGAGACATGCGGGTCGTGCGCCAGCTCGGGGTAACGCTGCAATATCTCGTCGGTCTCATTGCGCAACGCGGTTGCCGCGGTGAAGTCATCCGACCCATCGAGGGAGAGGGCGAGGGGAATCTCGAGGGTCGTAATCTCAATCTCTGACATGAGCGCACCAATCTGCGGGGGTAAGCGCTACGGAGGTAGCCGACCAGAATACGCCGCGAGTTCGTAGCGCGCTAGAGGCGTGGCCAGTGTGCGCCTAGTGACATCGACGGCCGGGCGCAGCGCGACACCTGCGCGGCAGAACGGTGCAACCCCGCGCATCCGGTACCGTATAGCAAGGTTCTGACCAGCAACTTGGTCAGAGATTTGACCAACGCTGAGACCAGCAACGACCGGGCGGTGACGTGTACCTCAAGAGTTTGACCCTCAAAGGGTTCAAGTCGTTCGCTCAACCGACCACTTTTGCGTTCGAACAGGGTGTGACGTGTGTCGTCGGCCCCAATGGTTCGGGCAAGTCGAATGTGGTGGATGCTCTCGCCTGGGTCATGGGCGAGCAGGGTGCCAAAACCTTGCGCGGCGGCAAGATGGAAGACGTCATCTTTGCCGGAACCGCCACCAAGGGGCCGCTGGGTCGTGCCGAGGTTATCCTCACGATCGATAACGCGGATGGCGCGCTGCCGATTGAATACAGCGAAGTCACTATCAGCCGCACCCTGTTCCGCAATGGCGGCAGCGAATACGCGATCAACGGCACTTCGTGCCGCCTGCTCGACGTTCAAGAACTCCTGAGCGACTCCGGTCTCGGCCGCGAAATGCACGTCATCGTTGGCCAGGGTCAGCTCGATGCGGTGCTGCATGCCAGCCCCGAAGACCGTCGCGGCTTCATCGAAGAAGCGGCCGGCATCCTCAAGCACCGTCGACGCAAAGAGAAGACGCTGCGCAAGCTCGACGCGATGCAAGCGAACCTCACGCGCCTCTCTGACTTGGCGGGGGAGATCCGTCGTCAGCTCAAGCCTCTCGGCCAGCAGGCTGAGATCGCGAAAGAAGCGGCCTCGATTGCCTCGATCGTGCGGGATGCCCGCGCCCGCCTCCTTGCCGACGAGGTTGTTGAACTGCGCTCGAGCATCAACGACTTCAGCCGCAGCGAGAGCGAACGCAAGACGCAGCGCATCGTGCTACAAGAGCAGCTCGACCAGAACAAATTGCGCGAAGCCCGCCTCGAACAAGCCCAAGTCGGTGGCGAAGTAGACGAAGCCCGCCGCGTAGCTTTCGGCCTCGAGTCGGTGCAAGAACGTCTGCGCAGTCTCTACACGCTCGCGAACCAGCGACTGTCGTTGCTCGGCCAGCAGAGCGATGCGCCCGTCTCCAGCAATAGCGTCAGCCAAACTCTTGTCGACGAAGTTAAGGCCGGCGCTGATGAACTTGCGACCGGTGTTGAGGATGCGGAGAAGGCCGTCGCCGCAGCCGCTGCCGCAACCGCGACAGCGAAGGCTGCGCTCGACTCGCTCGACGAAGAAATTGCCGCGCAGAGCGCGCTCGTTTCCCGTCACGAGTTGGAGAGCGCTGGGCTCACCGCTCGCGTTGAAGTCGCCACCTCCACTCTGACCGCAGCCCAGGGCGAACTTGTTCGTCAGCAGCAGGCGCTCGCCGAAGCCCAGTCGCGTCGCGAAGCAGCCCAGGTTGAATTCGAAGCGCTCGAGACCCAGGCCAGCAATTCGACTGTCGAAAGCGACGGCTCGCTCGACACCGCCTATGAGGCCGCCGAAGCCACGGTTTCGAGTGTTCAGGCGGAGATCGAAGCCCTCCGCGAAGCCCTTCACACCTCCGAGCGCGAGCGCGATGCTTTGGCCGCCCGCAACTCGGCGCTATCCCTCGCGGTCGACCAGAAGGACGGCTCCAGCGCTCTCGTCGCGGCCAAGCTTTCGGGCATCCGCGGTCTCGTTGCCGAGCATGTAAAGATCACGCCCGGCTACGAAGCGGCCATCGCAGCCGCTCTCGGCACCCTTGCGGATGCCGTGCTTGCCGATGACCGCGATTCGGCCATTGATGCGCTGGCCGAGTCTGCTTCGCGCGATTTCGGTCGCGTCGAAGTGGTTGTGGCCAACGCCGCGAAGCAGACTGTATCCCTCGGAACGGCAGCCGGCACCGTTCCCGCCACCGACGTGGTGACCGCTCCTGATGGCGTTCACGGTCTCCTCACTCACGTGCTCATTGCCGACGATCTCGAGGCTGCTCGCGCCGCCTACGGCTCGTTGTCGAACTCCGCCGACCTCACCTTCGTGACGCGCGACGGCGACGTGCTCACACAGTTCGTGCTGCGCGGAGGCTCTGGCGCCAAGCGTTCGCGCCTCGAGCTCGTCGCCGAGCGGGATGCCGCCGCCGACAAACTCGGTGTCGTCACGACCCAGATTGAGCGCACGAGCTTCGAGCTCGACGAGAAGCGCCGCGAGTTGACCTCCGCGAAGACGGATGCTGAACAAGCCCTCGTGACTCTGCGCGAATACGACGCCCAGCTTGCCGCGCAATCCGAGTTGCTCGGTCGCCACCGCATCCAAGCCGAAGCGGCGCAAGCCGAGTGCGACCGTCTGGCCCGCGCCGTCGATGTTGCCGAAGAAGCCGTGGCCGACGCCACCACCGAAGTGACGCGCGCCCAGACTGCCGCCGACAAGTACCAGGCGGCTCCGCGCCCCATGCTCGACGTCTCCGAACGCGAACCGATGCTGGCCGAAGTGGATGCCGCGCGGGCCCACGAAGTTGAGCTGCGTATTCGGATGGAGACCATCCGCGAGCGAGTGCGCGCCGAGCGTGCCCGCGCCGAACAGCTGGCAGCCCAGCTGGTGCGCGAGCGCGAAGCAGCCCAAGAGCAGGCGCGACTGGCCGTTATTCGTCAACGTCAGATCGCCTCGGCGACCAAGGTCGTAGAGATGCTTCCCGCGGTGCTCGACTCGGTTGATCGTTCGCTCTCTGAGGCGCGCGTTGTTCTCGCCTCGAAGGAAGCGGCGCGCTCAGCCCAGAACGAAGAACTCTCCACCCTGCGCCGCGAAGAATCGGCACTGCGTGAACGCCTCTCGGCGGTCAGCGAAAGCGTCCACGGTCTCGAAATGCAGATTTACGAAAAGAAGCTGCATCTCTCCAGTCTCCTCGAACGCTCGGGCGAAGAGCTAGGTCTCGTCGAAGACGTACTCGTGGCGGAATATGGGCCCGCGGTGCCCGTTCCCGACGACCGCGTGAACGACGAAGCGTCGGAGGACGCCGCAGTGGCGCAGGCCGGAAAGAACACGGCCGCCACCGAAGCCGACTCGAGCCCCGCAGCAGCTGAGCCAGACGACAACGCTGAGCCCATGGCATCCGGTCGCCCCTTTGTACGAGCCGAACAAGAGGTTCGCCTGCAGAAGGCCGAACGCAAACTGGCGCGCCTTGGCCGGGTCAACCCGCTCGCTCTCGAAGAGTTCGATGCGCTCGAGCAGCGCCACAAGTTCTTGACCGAGCAGCTCACCGACCTCACGAACACCCGCAAGGACCTGCTGACGATCATCGAAGAACTCGATGGCAAGATGCAGACGATCTTCGCTAGTGCCTTCGAGGACACCAAAAACGCGTTCAACGATGTCTTCCCCGTGCTGTTCCCGGGCGGCACCGGCAGCATTTTCCTGACTAACCCGGATGACCTGCTCACCACCGGTATCGAGGTCACGGTCAAGCCTGCCGGTAAGAAGATCGAACGGCTGTCGCTGCTGAGCGGTGGTGAGCGATCGCTGGCCGCAGTCGCGCTGCTCATCGCGATCTTCAAGGCACGCCCCAGCCCGTTCTACATCATGGATGAGGTCGAGGCGGCGCTCGACGATGCCAACCTCGGGCGCTTGCTCGCGATCTTCGAAGACCTGCGTCAAACCAGTCAGCTCATCGTGATCACGCACCAAAAGCGCACGATGGAGATTGCGGATGCTCTCTACGGCGTCAGCATGCGCGCCGACGGCATCAGCGCCGTGGTGGGCCAGCGCGTCGCCAAGGAGACGGCGACGGCCGACGCGAGTTAGCAGCCGGCACTAGCGGTCGCGACTCCTGGCATCGGGTCTTGGCGTGCGGCCGAACAGCCGCGACCTAGTCGATGCGCTTGAGCGGCTCGCCGTTCACCGTGTGCACGCACCAGCCGCTGTGCAGCTTTTCGACGGTGGAAACGGAACCGTTGACGATCTGATCGAAGTCACGCCCAGCCAGCTCAGACAGTGTGTAGCGAATGATCGTGCCGTGGCAGACGATGATTACTTTCTTACCGGGGTAGTCGAGCGTGACCTCGTTGAGGGCAGCGATGCCGCGCTCCACCACGTTGTGCAGCGATTCCAGACCGGGGTACACAGGACTGTTGGGCCAGCGCTCATCGATTTCGGCTTTGGTGAGGCCTTCACCTTCACCATAGTTGCGCTCGATGAGCAGGTCGTAGCTGCGACCGAGCTCGAGGCCCAAACCGTCGGCGATGATCTGGGCAGTTTCGCGAGCTCGCTGCAGGGGAGAGCTGACGATGACGTCCCACTCGGAGCCCCGCAATACCTCGACGGCCTCTCGCGCCTGCTCGCGACCGGTGTCGTTGAGGGGAATGTCGCTGGAACCTTGCATGCGTCCGGCAGCGTTCCAGTCGGTTTGGCCATGGCGAATCAATGAGAGCATTCAAAAACCCTAGCGCGGTTAGGGAAGCAGCATGAACCTGCCTTAACCTGTAGTCATGGCAGCATCCTGGTCGCTTTCGGGCGCACTCAAATCTATGTTCGCGCGCGACACGATCGACGCAGAGACGTGGAGCGATCTCGAAGACGCAATGATCTCGGCCGACTTCGGCCCCGACATCACCGAGTCGGTCATCGACGAGCTACGAGCAAGTGTCGCGCGTTTTAAAACTGACGACCCTACAGACCTGAAGCGGATGCTGCGCGAAACTCTCGAGGAGCGTCTCGCTCGCCTCGACCCGACTCTCACTCTCAGCGCCCGCCCTGCGGTCGTGCTGGTCGTCGGCGTCAATGGAGTCGGAAAGACCACCACGATTGGCAAGTTCACCAAGTTCCTCGTGGGCCATGGCCGCACGGTGGTCGTGGGCGCGGCTGACACGTTCCGTGCCGCTGCCGTTGAGCAGCTGGCGACGTGGGCCGAGCGTGGCGGAGCATCGATCGTGCGCCCCCAGCAGCAAGGCCAAGATCCGGCATCCGTCGCCTTCCAGACGGTCGAGCGCGCTCAGCGCGAGGGCATCGACATCGCGATCATCGACACCGCTGGTCGTTTGCAAACCAAGAGCGGTCTGATGGATGAGCTTGGCAAGATCCGTCGCGTTGTCGAAAAGCAGACGGAGATCGCTGAAGTGTTGCTCGTGCTTGACGCGACAACCGGCCAAAACGGTGTCGCTCAAGCAGAAGCGTTTATTAAGCACGCCGGGGTCACCGGCCTCGTCATTACGAAACTTGACGGCTCAGCCAAGGGTGGCTTCGTGCTCGCCGTTCAGGAGCGCACGGGCATCCCGATCAAGCTCGTTGGGCAGGGCGAGGGCATCAACGACCTCACCGGTTTCACGCCCCACGTATTCGTGCAGGGCCTCGTCGGCTAGCTGCTAATTGCTCGTTGCCGGCCCCCCAGGCTCGACGGGTAGGCGCCTCGCGCTAGTTGCTGGCCGCTTTGTGCGCCGCAGAGAGCTCGAGGTAGTGAGCGGCATTCTCGCGAACGCCCGCCTTCTCTTCGTCGCTGAGTTCGCGGCGAACCTTGGCGGGCACTCCGGCCACGAGCGAGCCGGGCGGGATGATGGTGCCTTCGAGAACGACGGCGCCAGCGGCAACGAGCGATCCGGTTCCGATCACCGCACCGTTGAGCACGGTCGCGCTCATGCCGATGAGGCAGTCGTCTTCGACGGTGCAGCCGTGCAGCACAGCGCCGTGACCGACGCTCACTCCGGAACCGACGGTGGTGGGGATTCCCTCATCGCAGTGCACCGAGACGTTGTCTTGCAGGTTCGAGCCTTCGCCGATCGTGATGGCGTCGGTGTCGCCGCGCAGTACTGCACCGTAGAAGATGCCGACGCGCTCGGCCAAGGTGACATTGCCGATGAGGGTGGCGTTGGGCGCAACGAAGGCGCTGTCGGCGACGGAGGGGGTTTGTCCGGCGAGAGTCACGATAAGAGCAGTCATGTCTCTAAGTTAGCGCGAGAGCTGCCGCTGCGAGAAGCAACCGGAGAGAGAAGCCATTAGCGCGAGAATCGCGAAGCGATCTCGACCATGACACTTTCTTTGCCGGCGTAGATGCCGTCGGCGCGGGGCCAGTGCCCGATCACGTCGGTGAATCCGAGCGCGTCAGCGCGACCGACGGCGTCTTCCCACGTGTCGACGCTCTCCAGACTGAACTGGGGCGCACCATCCAGGTTGAGGTAGCGATCGAGGGTCGCGGATGCTCGGCCGGCCTTCTCGAGGGCGTCATCCATGCGCGCGGCGGTGTCGGCGACAATCTGCCACCACTCGTCGAGGGTGTCGGCGGTGCGGCCGAGAGTGAGCCAGCCGTCAGCCAGTTCGGCGGTCAAGCGCAGGCCGCGGGGGCCTTCGGCGGCGACCACGAAGGGCATGCGTGGTCGTTGGGCAGGTGCCCCGACCATCCGAGCGTTGACGGCAGTGAACCAGTCACCGCTAAAGCTGATGCCGCCGCTGCCGGGGTCTTCGAAGCGCAACAGCTCGTCGAGTCCGCGCACGAATTCTTCGAAGCGGGCATGACGTTGGCGCGGAGTGAGCTCGTCTTGGCCGAGCACAGTCGCGTCGAATCCGGTGCCGCCCGAGCCGACCCCGAGCAGAAAACGGCCAGCGCTCACATCATCGAGTGTCGCGAGTTCTTTGGCGAAGGGAACCGGATGCCGGTAGTTGGGCGAGGCAACAAAGGTACCGAGCCCGATGCGGCTCGTGACGCTCGCGGCGGCCGTGAGCGTGGGAATGGTGGCGTACCACTGCTCGTCGGAGAGAGATCGCCACGACAGATGGTCGTAAATCCATGCGTGATCGAAGCCGAGTTCCTCTGCCTGAATCCAGCGATGCTTGGCTTCAGCCCAAGGCTGTTGGGGGAGTATGACGATGCCGTGTCTCACGTTCTCACCCTACTCGGAGCCTCGGTCGGCGTTGTGGGGTCGCAGCACGGCCAAAGACACCTTAAACTGGTGGCATCATGGCCACTTTTGGAAATCTCACCGACCGCCTCGCGGATACCTTCAAAAACCTGCGCGGCAAGGGCAAGCTCAGCGAGGCGGATGTCGATGGCACCGTTCGCGAGATTCGCCGTGCCCTCCTCGATGCTGACGTCGCGCTCGAGGTCGTCAAGGAGTTCACGGGTCGCGTTCGCGAACGTGCGCTCGGTCACGAGGTTTCTGCGGCGTTGAATCCGGCCCAGCAGGTGGTACAGATCGTCAACGACGAGCTCGTCACGATTCTGGGTGGCGAGGCTCGCCGCATCGAGTTCGCGAAGAACCCGCCGACGGTCATCATGCTCGCGGGTCTGCAGGGTGCCGGTAAGACGACCCTCGCCGGAAAGCTCGCGAAGTGGCTCGCAGCTGACGGCCACACGCCGCTGTTGGTCGCCGCTGACCTCCAGCGCCCGAACGCTGTCACCCAGTTGCAGGTTGTTGCCGAGCAGGCTGGCGTCGCCGTCTTCGCTCCCGAACCGGGCAATGGCAAGGGTGACCCGGTCAAGGTCTCCAAGCAAGCGATGAAGTTTGCCAAAGACAAGCAGCACGATGTTGTGATCATTGACACCGCTGGTCGTTTGGGTGTGGATGCCGAGCTGATGAAGCAGGCAGCGAACATCCGTAAGGCTGTCGACCCTGACGAAGTGCTCTTCGTTATTGACGCGATGATCGGTCAAGACGCCGTCAAGACCGCTCGCGCCTTCCAAGAGGCCGTGGACTTCACGGGTGTAGTGCTCACCAAGCTCGATGGTGACGCTCGCGGTGGTGCAGCGCTGTCCGTTGCCTCCATCACCGGTCGTCCGATCATGTTCGCGTCGACGGGTGAAGGTCTTGGCGACTTCGAGCCGTTCCACCCCGACCGTATGGCGAGCCGCATCCTCGACCTCGGTGACATCCTCACCCTCATCGAGACGGCGCAGAAAACCTTCGACGAAGAAGAGTCGCGCAAGGTTGCCGAAAAGTTTGCGACAGACTCGTTCACTCTTGATGACTTTCTGCAGCAGATGCAGCAGCTCAAGAACATGGGCTCGATCAAGAGCATGCTTGGCATGCTTCCCGGTGCGAAGGGCATGCGCGAGCAGCTCGACAACTTCGATGAGTCGGAGATCACGCGCACTGAGGCCATCATCCAGTCGATGACAAAGCAGGAGCGCACCACGCCGAAGCTCCTCAATGGTTCGCGCCGCGTGCGTATTGCGCGCGGTTCGGGAACGACTGTCACCGAGGTGAACGCGCTCGTGAATCGCTTCGAGCAGGCCGCGAAGATGATGAAGACTGTCGCCAAGGGTGGCACGCCTCAGATTCCCGGCATGGGCCCAATCCCCGGCGGACATGGCGGCAAGTCAGCCAATGCGCGAAAGAACCAGAAGAAAAAGGGTTCCAAGTCTGGCAACCCCGCCAAGCGTGCTGCTGAGGATGCGGCGCGCGCTCAGGGCACTGTCGAACCGTCAGCACCGTCCGGTTCCGGGTTCGGCCTTGGTGGATCAAAGCCTGCCGCTGGTGGGCCCTCACCTGAAGAGCTGGAGAGCCTGCAGAAGTTTCTCGGGCGCTAGTCCGCGATAGTTGTTGAGGCCTCCGGCGTCGGTGGCGAACCACTCTTCTGGGTGTGTGCGGGAGGGGATATTGTGGAGCTATGACACAGAGCCGCCCCGTTCGTATTGCCGTTCAGCTTCAACCTCAGCACGCCGAATATTCGGTCATTCGTGACCGCGTAAAAGAGCTTGAACAGCTGGGTGTTGACGTTCTCTTCAACTGGGATCACTTCTTCCCGCTCTACGGCGAGCCCGACGGGCTGCACTTTGAAGCGTGGACCGAGCTGGCATCGTGGGCTGAGATGACGAGCCGCGTCGAATTCGGCACGCTCGTGAACTGCAATAGCTACCGCAACCCCGATCTGCAGGCCGACATGGCTCGCACCCTCGACCACATCAGTGGTGGCCGCTTCATCTTCGGTACAGGCTCTGGCTGGTTCGAGCGCGACTACCAGGAGTACGGCTACGAGTTCGGCACGGCCGGCTCGCGGTTGGATGCTCTTGCTGAAGCACTGCCGCGCATCGAGTCGCGCTGGCAGAAGCTCAACCCGCCGCCCACACGCAAGATCCCTGTTCTTATCGGTGGTGGGGGAGTGAAGAAGACTCTCAAGCTTGTCGCCAAGCACGCCGACATCTGGCACAGCTTCGCCACGGGCGAGGAGTTGGTGCACAAGCTCGAGGTGCTTGCCGGCCACTGCGAAACCGTCGGCCGCGACATCAACGAGATTGAGCTCTCGAATGAGTTGCGCGAGAAGAGCGTTGAAGATGCTGACAGCATGCGCGAGCAGGGCATCACCCTCTTCACGCTCGGTATTACCGGACCTGATTACGACCTCACGACCACCAAGCAGTGGCTTTCGTGGCGTGACTCTCAGAACGGCTAAAGGCACCTCTTTGGGGCTTTATTGGCGATCGGTTCCCCAAGCCATCAAAACTCTGGCAGAATAGGCGGTTGAGTCCTCCGTAGCCCGACCCTCTAATCAGGCCCGGATGGAATCCACTAGAGCTTTTCTGCCGAGTGTGCCCCCACGCTCACGGCTAGCGGTTCGCCACCAATAACATTTAAATCAGGAGAATTGTGGCTGTAAAGATTCGTTTGAAGCGCATGGGCAAGATCCGTGCACCCTACTACCGCATCGTCGTTGCCGACGCGCGCAAGAAGCGCGATGGTCGTGTCATCGAAGAAATCGGAAAGTACCACCCCACCGAGGAGCCCTCGTTCATCGAGGTCGAGTCCGAGCGTGCACAGTACTGGTTGAGCGTTGGCGCGCAGCCTAGCCCGCAGGTTGAGGCAATCCTCAAGCTGACCGGCGACTGGGGCCAGTTCAAGGGTGACAAGAACGCTGTAAGCACCGTCAAGGTCAAGGAAGCCAAGGCAGAGTTCCAGGCTGACGAGAAGAAGAAGCCTGTTCTCAAGCCCAAGGCTGAGAAGGCTGAGCCTAAGGCTGAAGAGGCACCTGCTGCAGAAGCTCCCGTCGCTGACGAGGCTCCTGCTGAAGCACCTGCCGCTGACGCAGACAAGGCTTAGCAATTGCTCGCTCCCGCGCTCGAACACCTCGTTAAAGGCATCGTCGATCACCCCGAAGACGTTCAGGTCGTTGCAAAGAACACGCAACGCGGCGAACTCCTCGAGGTTCGCGTGCACCCAGAAGATCTTGGCCGCGTAATCGGTCGCTCTGGTCGCACCGCGAAAGCACTGCGAACGCTGATCACGGCACTTGCCGATGGTCGCAAGGTTCGTGTCGACGTCGTCGACACTGACTTCTAAGCAGTGGGCGAAGTAAAGATTCCCCGAGAAGGTCGCACACAGCTGCGAGTGGGGCGTCTGACGAAGGCTCACGGGCTTAAGGGAGCCGTCAAAGTAGAGATGTACACGGATGCCCCGGAACGTCGTTTCGTTCCGGGCGCCGTGTTTTCTCTGCAAGTGCCGACAAGTTCGGCCTGGCATGGCAAGACACTGGAGCTCATTGAGCTCAAGTGGTTCAACGCACAACCGGTCGCGTTCTTTAAGGGCGTTCCTGACCGCAGTGCCGCTGAGAAGCTCGTTAAGGCAATTCTGTGGATCGATCACGATCCCAACGAAGCGCCAGAAGAAGACGCGTGGTTCAACCACCAGCTGATCGGCCTCACCGTTATCCGTGACGGTAAAAAGGTCGGCACTCTCGCTCAGGTAGATCATTTCCCCGGGCAAGACCTGCTGACGGTCACTACCGACAACGGTGACGTTCTGGTTCCCTTCGTGAAGTCCATCGTGGCTAGCGTCGACATTGACGCGGGCGAGATGGTGGTTACTCCACCTCCCGGACTCTTCGAGGAGATTGCGGAAGACGCATCCGAAGAGCCCACAGAAGCGGTCGCAGAAACGGTCGAAAAAGAGACGCCGAGCGCAGCTTCTGACGAGGCTGACGCGCCCGAGTGCGACTAGTAGCGAAGGTCACCGCGTGCGCATCGACATCGTGACGATCTTCCCCGATTTCTTCGGGGTGCTCGATATTTCTCTCCTGGGCAAGGCTCGCGAGCGGGGAATCATCGAGTTGGGTGTGCACGACCTGCGCGACTACACCCACGATCGTCATCGCACTGTCGATGACACTCCGTACGGTGGTGGCGCTGGCATGGTCATGCGCCCCGAGCCGTGGGGAGAAGCGCTGGATGCCGTTCTCACGCCCGAAACGGTAGTGATCGTTCCCACGCCTGCCGGCGTTCCGTTCACGCAGGCTGCAGCCCGCGAGTTGGCGCTCGAGAAGCATCTCGTCTTCACGTGCGGTCGCTATGAGGGCATCGATCAGCGAGTGATCGACTACGCGGCATCCACTGTTCGGGTTCGTGAGATCAGTCTCGGCGATTACGTGCTCAATGGCGGAGAAGTTGCCACGATGGCGATGATCGAGGCGATTGGCCGTCTCGTGCCAGGCGTGATCGGTAACCCTGAAAGTCTGACGGAGGAGAGCCACGAACAGGGCCTCCTCGAATACCCCAGCTACACCAAGCCATCGACGTGGCGTGAGCGTGCTGTACCTCCGGTGTTGCTCAGCGGCAACCACAAGGCAATTGCCGATTGGCGTCATGCGCAGCAGGTTGAGCGCACCAAGCGCGTTCGCCCCGATCTCTTGCCCGACGCGGAGTAGTACAACTTTCTTCGCGTCTCAGCCCCCTGTGTAAGCATGGAGCCATGACGCTCAGACTGATGCCCGGCTCCTTTTTCGCAGCGATTGCCGCAGTTGCTTTGCTAGCTGGTTGCACCGCGACTGACGTTGACTCTTCAGACTCGTCGTCGGCGGATGCCGCGACGCCAGCACCAGCTTCAACGGCGAGCTCCGAAGGCGGCGCCGGTGAATCGAGCGACTCGACACTCACCACCCGACGGATGACCGTCGACGACGTCACGATCGCCGATCTCACCGCGAGCCCGCTCCCGGATGGTTACGCGCAGTCTGCGGTGTCGGTGGATGCGTGGCCGGCCGTTGACGTGCTTGTCGACGCCACTGACGCCGAAGTCGTGCAGGCTCGGGGCGAGTTGGCGGCGACGCTCGGCGGAGCAGACATCGTCATCACCGCTGAGGTGGCGTCGTGCGAACTCATCGCCGTTTGGGTGCTCCCGCAGCCCGATAGCCTGCGCGTCGGCCACGAAACCAACCCGTCAGCGGTCGGATGCTCGGCTCCGACCACTTACGACGTGCTGTTTGCTATTCCGAAGGCAGGAACCAACAGCGAGGGCAGCTGGGACTACACCAGCACGGTTGCGCCGATTCAGCTCGAGCGTCGCGTCGGCACCCAAAGCTAGGGCTGCCGGCTAGCGAGAACGCTGGGGTGCGGTCTCGACGCGGTGAGGTTGAACGCGCGGACTGCCCCTACTTGCGAGCGGTAAGGACGAGCGGGCCGTCTGCAGTCACGGCAACGGTGTGCTCGAAGTGAGCCGCGCGCGAGCCGTCAGCACTGCGCAGCGTCCAGCCGTCGTCATCCGTGTAAATGTCGTCGGTGCCGATCATGAGCCACGGCTCGATGGCAAAGACGAGACCTGGCTTGAGCGGCATTCCACGACGGGCTTTTCCATCGTTGGGGATGTGTGGGTCGCCGTGCATTTCGCGGCCAACGCCGTGCCCGCCAAAGTCCAAGTTCACTTCGTAGCCGGCACCGTAGGCGACGTCTCCGATAGCGGCCGAAATAGCACCGATGCGGTTGCCGACGACCGCGGCGGCGATCCCGGCGTCCAGGGCGCGCGACGTGGCATCCATGAGTTTGAGATCTTCGTCGCGGGGTGTGCCCACAGCGAAGGTGATGGCTGAGTCCGCGACCCAGCCATCAACTGCGACCGCAAAGTCGAGGCTCACGAGGTCGCCATCCTTCAGCGTGTAGTCGTGGGGAAGTCCGTGCAGAGCGGCATCGTTGACCGACGTGCAGATGACCTTGCCGAACGGTGAAGCGCCGAACGAGGGGTGGTAGTCGATGTAGCAGCTCTCGGCGCCGCGTTCGCGGATCATGCTGTGGGCGAGGGCATCGATCTCGAGCAGGTTGGTGCCCACCTTGGTTGCTGCCTGTGTAGCGGTCAGCACGCTGGCCACAAACTCGCCAGCGGCCTTCATCTCATTGATTTCGGCGGGGGTTCTCAACTCGATCATGCGGTAACTGCCTCTTTCGTGTGCGGTGCTAGGAGTTGCGCAATGAACTCTCGGAGCTTGTCGATAAACGGTTCTTCACCGCGCGGGTCATACAAGAATGCACGCTCTAACAGTGAATCGGCGATTTCTACCGTCACTTCGATATCGAAAGCGAGCGCATCCGAAGCGGGAACCTTGTAGGTAGTGACAAGGAGATCGGTCAAAATCTCTGCCAACGCCGTGTTGTTGCTCTTGCGATCAACGTTGAAACGGCGGTCGATGATGTTGCCGAACGACAGCACTCGAAAACCTGGTTCGGTGCGGCAAAATTCAACGTAGAGATCGATGGCGGCGTTGAGGGCTTCGAGGCCCGTAGTGGCACGCTTCGCGAGGGTTGCCGAAAGCCCGGCGCGATACTTATCGAAGTTTCGCGACGCGAGGCCACGAAGAAGCGACTGGATGTTGGGAAAGTAGCGATAGATCACGCCAACCGAGGAGCGTGACCGCTTTGCGACTTCACTCGTGGTGAGGGCATCAATGCCTATTTCGTCGAGCAGTACAGCGGCCGCATCGAGGAGGACGTTGATTCGTTCTGCGCTTCGCTGCTGCACTGGTTCGGTGCGAACGATCGCGGTGTTGGGCACGGGGGACACCAAGTCTTTCGGTTCGATGCTTCTCAGCATTCCTGATCACATCGAAGATACCCTGAGAAGCATGATGATCAGGCGTGCGTTTTATTACTGGCAGTTCATCGCGGTACTGGTGTTGCCCGTGTGGGTGCTGATTGCGCGCGGAATCTACGGGTCGAGCGTGGGCTGGGACTTCGTTCTGTTCCTCATTCTGTGCCCGATATTGGCTTTCGCGCTGCTCGCCATCGCCGGTTTGACGGTCGCCCGCAAGAGTGTTCGCGACTCGAAGAGCGTCTCGTGGATTGATGCCGGACTGCTCACGGTCTGGCATGCGGCCATCATCATCTATGGCTTTGTGGATGCCTCGTTCCCGGCCGCCCTCATTGTGATCGTCGCTATTGCAGCGTTCTGGATCGCCCTGTGGCAGCTGGTTACCGAGACGCGCAACCGCTTCACGAGCCTTGTTGAGGGCTTCGAGCGCGATGCTCAACGGCCGACCTACCCGGGGGAGAAGCTCGACAATGGACGCGTGATCATCCTCGAACCGGATGAGAATGGTAATTTCGACTAAATCTGTGGCAGAATTATCGATTGTGCTCGCGCACGACTCTGCCATGAGGGCGTCGTAACCGCTTGAAGCACAAACTTTCTTATCTAACTAAGTGCGTTCGACTCATGGCGGGCGCAGAGAGCGATCACTAATGCATATTCTCGATGACGTCGACAAGGCGTCTCTCAAAGACAACATTCCTGATTTCCGTGCCGGCGATAACGTCAAGGTTCACGTAAACATCATCGAAGGTACGCGCTCGCGTATTCAGGTGTTCCAGGGCGTAGTTATCGGTCGTTCCGGCCACGGCGTTCGCGAGACCTTCACGGTCCGCAAGATCAGCTTCCAGGTCGGCGTAGAGCGTACCTTCCCGGTTCACTCGCCTGTCATCGACCACATTGAGGTTGTATCGCGCGGACTCGTCCGTCGCGCCAAGCTGTACTACTTGCGCGATCTTCGCGGCAAGAAGGCAAAGATCAAAGAGAAGCGCGACAACTAACACGACTCGCAATTCACAAACCAACGGCTCCCAGCGGCATATGCTTGCTGGGAGCTTTGGGGTTAAATGACAAACGAAACTGTTGAAAACACGCTGCCGGGCAGCCGTGGCGGTACTCGCCATGCAGCCAAGAAGACCGGCGGGTGGAAGCTTTTCCTTCGCGACTTAGTCATCATCTTTGTTGCGGCAATTCTGATCTCCTTTCTGATCAAGACGTATTTGGTGCGGTCGTTCTACATTCCGTCGTCGTCGATGGAAAATACGCTCCAGATCGATGACCGCATCTTGGTCAACCAGCTTGAGCCTGACCTTTTCGCGATTGAGCACGGAGACGTCGTTGTCTTCACTGATCCCGGCGGCTGGCTCCCCGCTATCTCCACCGAACCTCAGAACTGGTTTGTCGGCGCAGTGGATGGCGTTCTCGCCTTCGTCGGCCTGAGCGCTCCCGACAGCAGCAATCACCTCATCAAGCGCGTCATCGGGCTCCCGGGCGACACCGTGGAATGCTGCAACGAATTTGGGCAAATTGTTGTCAACGGCATCCCGCTGGAAGAGCCGTACATCAAGCTTCCCGATGCGGTTACTAAGGCCACTCAAGAGGATTTCTCTGTCACCGTTCCCGATGACTCCATTTGGGTGATGGGTGACAATCGCTATAACTCTGCTGACTCCGCCTTTCACAAAGACGATCCCACTGGCGGTTTCGTGAAGATCGATTCTGTTGTCGGACGCGCCATGCTCATCAGCTGGCCGACCGAACGGTGGAGCGTCCTCGACAACTACTCCACGACGTTCCAGCGGGTCACGCAGAACGCCGAGTAGACGATGGCGGTAGCAGACCCGAATAGCGACGTTGAGCTCGAACTCTTTCGGGCGGGCGCGCTGGCGGTTATTGGCTGCGACGAGGTAGGGCGCGGCGCGATTGCGGGCCCCGTCGGCGTCGGTATGACCGCCATGACGCCCGCACACGGCGTCTGGCCTGTGGGATTGCGTGATTCCAAGATGCTCAGCCAGAAACGTCGCGAACTCCTCGAGCCACTCACGCTCGAGTGGGCGCCGCTCTCCGCCGTGGGCTATGCGGATGCCACCGAGATCGATGCCATCGGCATCACCGCTGCCCTCGGGCTCGCCGGTAAGCGCGCGCTTATCCAGCTCCACGAAGCGGGGCTCGACATCATGGCGTCCATAGTGCTGTTGGACGGCAGCACCGACTGGCTCAGCGGCGCCCTGACTGTTGCGCCGCGAGTGCACACTCGCGTCAAGGCCGACCGTGATTGTGTATCGGTGGCTGCGGCATCCGTGGTGGCTAAAGTGCAACGCGACAAACTCATGATTGAGGCCGACGGGGAGTACCCGGGCTACGGCTGGCCGAGCAACAAGGGTTACGGTTCGGCGGCGCACTTCGAGGCAGTGCGAAGTTTGGGCGCGACCGAGCTTCATCGGCACACATGGTTGCGGTAGTGCGGCCTACAATAAAGGCAGCATGGATGAAGACGAGTTTGAAGACTACGACCGCGAGGTCGAGCTTGCGCTGTATCGCGAATACCGCGATGTAGTGAGCCAGTTCCGTTTTGTCATTGAAACGGAACGGCGGTTTTACCTCGCCAATGAGGTCGATTTGGTGCGCCGCGATACGGAGCACGACTTCTACTTTGAACTTTCGATGACCGATGTGTGGGTGTGGGATGTGTACCGTTCCGACCGCTTCGTGAAGAGCGTTCGCGTGCTCACGTTCAAAGACGTCAACATCGAAGAACTCAGCGCCAAGGATCTCGAACTGCCGAAGGAACTCGCGCTCGACGAATAGCGCGTGTCGCTGGTTGGCCCGCTGACACGTCGGTCGGGTGGCTGGCGTTCGCTGAACTTTTAGAGCTCGGGCAGCGCGGCGGCGAGTACCTCCGCGAGATGCTTGCCCTCGGTGTTCGCGAGTTGTGACGCTTGAGTGCGACACGAGAAGCCGTCGGCCACCAGCGTGCTGCCGGATGCCGCTTCACGCAGAGCAGGCAGGATGCCGTTCTCGGCAACCGCGACCGAAACGTCGTAGTGCCCTTGCTCCATGCCGAAGTTTCCGGCCAGCCCGCAGCATCCGCTGATCTCGGTGACGGTGGCTCCCGTGCTGGCGAGCAGGGCACGATCGGCGTCGAAACCCATGACGGCGTGCTGGTGGCAGTGCGGTTGAACGACGAAGGTCTGGTCGCTGAGGATGGGCGGTTGCCAGTTGGCTGGCCCCAGCGGTGCCGGCGCGGTGAGCAGCTCGGAGAGCGTAAAGGTTGACCGGGCGACTGCTGCCGCCGCGAGGTTGTCGGGCAGAAGCTCGGTCAGGTCGGAGCGCAACACGGCCGTGCACGAGGGCTCGATGCCGATGATCGGGATGCCGCGGTCGACATAGCCGGAGAACTCGCTCACCAGGTCGGTGAGCTTCTGGCGCGCGCCTGCCAACTGCCCGGTCGTAATCCAGGTGAGGCCGCAACACACATCGCGCTCGGGAAGCAGAATCTCGTAGCCGGCGGCATCCAGCACACGGATCGTGGCGCGAGCGATGTCCGGCGAGAAGTTGTCGGTGAACGAATCGGCCCAGAGGAGGACTTGGGGGCGCGGGGTTGAGTCGCAGTCCGCGACGCGGTCGCGATCAGCGGGTGCTGTCACGGAGACGGCGGTGGCGTCCCGTCCTGCGGTGGCTGCTTCGGCCGGGGGTGCCGCGCGCAGGGCGCGAGCCTCGGAGCTCGAACGGAAGGGGTGACGGGCGAAGGCGGGGAACGTGCGCCGAGCGTCCATTCCACCGGCCCACAGGGCGAGGCGTCGCACAAGCGGCACGCGCAATAGGGCGTTCGCGAGCGGGGCGATCGGCGAGATCAGGCGTGCCCAGCGCGGCAGTTGGCCAAGGAGGTAGTGGCTGCGCGGTCGAAGTTTTCCCTCGTAGCGGCGGTGCAGCACTTCGGCTTTGAGGGTGGCCATGTCGACGCCGGCGGGGCAGTCGCTGGCGCAGGCTTTGCAGGAGAGGCAGAGGTCGAGGGCGTCGTGCACTTCGGGCGAGTTCACGCCGCCCGTCACGAGGGTGCCGTTGGCCATTTCTTGCAGCACGCGGGCGCGACCGCGAGTGGAATCTTTCTCGTCGCCGGTCGCCAAGAACGATGGGCACATGACGCCGTGGCTGGCTGAGTTGTCGGCGCGACATTTGCCGACTCCGATGCAGCGGTGGCTGGCCGTGGTGAGATCGCCATCGTTGTCGCTGAACGCAAAACCGTTGACCTTGATCAGCGGGAGCGCGGCCGGCCGGCGCAGAGCAGCGTCGACCGGGGCCGGGTCAACGACGATGCCCGGGTTCAGCAGATTGTTCGGATCGAAAAGGCGCTTGAACTGCTCGAAGAGCTCGATTGCGGCGGGCGAATACATGCGCGGCAGCAGTTCGCTGCGTGCCCGACCGTCGCCGTGTTCGCCCGACAGCGAGCCGCCATGGGACGCGACGAGGGTGGCGGCGTCATCCACGAAGGCTCGCAGAACAGCGCCATCCGTGGCGAGGGGAATATCGAGACGCACATGGACGCAACCGTCGCCGAAATGGCCGTACGGCATCCCCTCAATGTTGTAGTCGGCCAGCAGAGCTTCGAAGTCGCGCAGGTAGGCGCCGAGACGTTCAGGCGGCACGGCGGCGTCTTCGAAACCGGGCCACGCTTGTTTTCCGGATGCCGTGCGCCCGGCGAGCCCGGCGCCATCTTCTCTGATGCGCCAGAGTTGTTTCGCGGCCGCCGAATCGGTGATGACGCGGGACTCGATTGCCTCAGCATCGGCGGCGAGACGGTTCGCGCGCTGGAGGGTCTCGGCGGGGTCGTCGCCCGTGATCTCGACGAGCAGCCAGCCGGCGCCTGCGGGCAGGGCGGCAACGGCGCGGGCTCCGCGCGTGCGGCTGACGGCATCCACGATGCGGGCATCGAGGCCCTCGATGGCGGTCGGGTGGTGAGCGAGTAGCGCGGGAACAGCGTCGGCGGCAGTCGCCATGTCGGGGTAGCCGAGGGCGACGAGCAGCGGATGCTGGGGCTCAGCCACGAGATCGACGGTCGCCTCGAGCACGGTCACGAGACTGCCTTCGGTGCCCACGAGACTGCGGGCCAGGTTGTTGCTGTGTTCGGGCAGGAGGTGTTCGAGGCTGTAGCCCGACACCTGACGGCCGAAACGCCCCAGCTCGGTACGGATTGTCGCGAGGTTGCCGCTGACGAGGGCGGGGAGACCGTCAACGATGCTCGGGTCGTTAGCGGCGGTGAATCGCCGCCCGCGGCCATCGACCACGTCAAGGCTCTTCACGTTGTCGGCGGTTTTGCCGAACTGCAGGGAATGAGCTCCGCAGGCATTGTTGCCAATCATGCCTCCGACGGTGCAGCGCGACCACGTAGAGGGATCGGGGCCGAAGCGCAGACCATGAGGCTGCGCGGCGGATTGGAGAGCCGCCAAGACGGTGCCGGGCTGCACGCGGGCGGTGCGAGCATCCGCGTCGATTTCAAGAACGTGGTTCAGATGGCGGGAGAAATCGAGCACGACGCCGGTGCCGATGGCGTTGCCCGCGACTGAGGTGCCGCCTCCGCGCGAGGTAAGGGGAGTGCCGCTGTCGCGAGAGACCGAGAGCGCCGCCAGCACGTCGTCGGTGTCACGCGGAAACACGACCACTTGCGGCACGACGCGATAGTTCGACGCATCGCTCGAGTATTCGGCACGGCGGCGCGTGGAGTCATCGACTTCGCCACCGACGGCGGATCGGAGCGCGTGAACGACTTCGCTGCGATGGTGCAGAGACGTGTCCGGCATCTTCCTATTGTGCCTCTAGAGTCATTTCATGCCCCTGATTGCCACCATCGTGCTTGCCGGATTCGGCTTTGGGCTCTCGCTGATCATCGCCATTGGTGCGCAGAACGCCTTCGTTCTGCGGCAAGGATTGCGCCGCGAACACGTCACCGCAGTGGTGCTGGTGTGCACGCTTTCTGACATCGTGCTGATCATCGCCGGTGTCGCGGGACTCGGCGCCCTCATCGAGCAAGCGGGGTGGCTGCTCGTGATCGCCCGCGTCGGTGGTGCGCTCTTCCTCCTCGTCTACGCGTTCTTGTCGCTTCGCCGGGCGGCCCGACCGCAAGCACTCACCGCAACAGCATCCGGGGCGGGGATGACGCTCGCTGCAGCCCTCTCGACAGCGCTCGCGCTCACCTGGCTCAACCCGCACGTGTATATCGATACCGTGCTGCTGCTCGGCTCCATCGGCGGCACCTATGGCGACAACCGGTGGTGGTTTGCCCTCGGAGCGTGTCTCGGCAGCGTGATCTGGTTCACGGCGATCGGCTACGGCAGCCGGTATCTACGACCGCTCTTCGCCAAGCCGGTGGCATGGCGGGTGCTCGACATCCTGATCGCCGTCATCATGGTTGTGCTGGCAGCGAGTTTGCTCGCCGGGCTGTGAGGTCGAACATCCACTCATTGACTCGAATGGGATGCCCCTTCGGATACTCGAAGTCAGCTTCGCCCACGAGCGTGAAACCAGTGCGGGCACACAGAGCATTGGATGCCGCGTTGTCGGTGCGAGGAAACGCAAAAACCTGATCCCGTTCGCCATGGTCTGCCGCGTGCTGCAGGCATTCGGAGAGGGCGGTGGACGCTATGCCGTGGCCCTGATGGGCGGAGTGCACGCTCCACCCGGTTTCGTAGACATCGCGGTCGCGCCACCGCTTCTTCCAGTACCCCACAGAACCCACCGGCTCTGGCGCCGAGGATGACCGGATGCGGAACATGCGCGCGTCGCCCGTCTCCCACAGATGCAAAAACTGGGCATGTCTGGTGACGATCTGTTGATCGCTTTCGGGCCCGCCGAGATAGACGGTCATCTCGGGAGTGTTGCTGCGTTCGAGCACGGGAAGATCGTCGACCTGCCACCGCTCAAGCCATACGTTGCGCTCCGAATCGCTCGTCATACCGGCACGATACCCCGAGTGCGGTGTCATCATCCATGAAGCTTTAATGAAAATTTATTACCTTCTCTGGGCAGTGGGGTCGCGGCGTGCTAGAAATCAACTATGCGCAGTTGTGAAGTCGCTCTTATCGGTATCGCGGTGGTGTTCGGCCTTGCCGGGTGCGTGTCAGCTGAGCCCCACGCAGCCGAATCATCGGGGCAGTCGGGCGAGTCTGGCGTCGTGACAGAGGGGAGCAAGTGGGAAATGCCACTGCTCAGCGCTGACTCTAACTTTCTGAACCCTGACTCTCCGTACTCGGTGCTCTTCGAGCAAGTGGATTCCGGCTCACACGAATACTCACTGCCTCCTCTCGGTGACTCCGTCGACCAACTCTTTCTCGCGATTGGCTGCGACAGGAGCACCCCGTATGAAGTGGCGTTGGTTTCTGGTGAAACGGTCGTGGATAGCACGTGGGCGAGTAACTGCGCCAGTGAGCGGGGCACACCAGCATCGACCTATCTCACTTCGTCTCTCGAGGGTGACCTGTCGACGTTGACGCTGAGGGTTACCGTTGACGACGGTGCTCGGTTCAGCGTCTCGGTGTTCGAAGCGGCGAGTGCTGCCGATTAGGTAACTAGTCCTCCCCAGTTCGTCACGCGGGGAAGTCTTCTCCCATTCGTGCTGGGCCACGTTCTTGGGCATGCTCAGGCGCGACTCTTGAGCCATGGCAGCAAAAGACGAACTAGGCGCGCACGGCGAGACCCTCGCCGCCGACCACCTCATCAGTGCAGGGCTCGAGATCCTCGATCGCAATTGGCGGTGCTCACAGGGCGAACTCGACATTGTGGCGCGCGAGCGCAACGAGCTCGTGTTCGTCGAGGTCAAGACTCGTTCGAGTGTGCTGTTCGGGCATCCGTTCGAATCGATCACTGCCACGAAACTCGCACGTCTGCGACGACTTGCTGCGGCTTGGTGTGACGATCATCCGGGATCTGGTACTTCCGTGCGCATCGATGCCGTTGCGGTGATTCTGCCCTCGCGCGGAGTCGTGGAGATCGAACACTTGATGCGCATCTCGTGATCGGCAGAACCTACGCCGTCTCCCTACTCGGCCTCGAGGGTGCGATCGTCGAGATAGAAGCAGACCTCTCCAACAACCTTCCCGGATTCGTGCTCATCGGCTTGCCCGATACTGCGCTTGGCGAAGCGAAAGACCGCGTGCGGGCCGCAGCGACGAACTCCGGCTGCGGGCTGCCCAACCGCAAAATCACCGTCAACCTGTCGCCGGCTGCGTTGCCCAAACACGGCTCCGGTTTCGACCTGGGGATAGCCGTCGCGGCGCTCGCCGCCTCCGGAACTATCTCTGCAGAATCGATCGACCGGGTGCTTCATATCGGAGAACTCGGTCTTGATGGGCGCTTGCGTCCAGTGAACGGTGTGCTGCCCGCAGTGCTCGCCGCATCGCGGGCCGGATTCACCACAGTGATGGTGCCGAGCGGTAATGCCGATGAAGCGTCGCTCGTGCCAGACATGCGAGTGATCGCAATGCCGTCACTGCGGGATGCCGCCATTTGGCATGGCGGAGAATTCGAGCCTGAGCCCGTTGAGGTGATTACACGACCCACCCCCGAGGCGGCCCCGGACACCGGTGGCGACCTTGCCGACATGATCGGCAGTAGCGATGCGATCGACGCAATGCTCGTCGCCGCCGCCGGTGGCCACCACGTGTTCCTGCTCGGCCCTCCCGGGGCTGGCAAAACCATGCTTGCCGCGCGACTGCCCGGGCTCTTGCCCGACCTCGACCCCCAAGCAGCTCTCGAAGTCTCCTCCATTCGCTCGTTAGCCGGGTTGCCGGTGGGGAGCAGCCTCACCACCCGACCACCCCTCGAAGCACCCCATCACACGGCGACGGCCGCGGCGCTCGTGGGAGGCGGCAGCTCGCAGATTCGTCCGGGGGCTGCCGCCCGAGCCTCCGACGGAGTGCTCTTTCTCGATGAGTCAAACAATAGGATTTACAACGGTGCAACCCTATACATAAGGTACGAGGCCTAATACAATATTTGATAACGGCAACTACCAGCGGTGGACCGCGCAACCGCAGAGCGCTTGAGGTTAGAGATTCACTCCCTCTCGCAAGGCGGAGCTACACGTGGACCCGTGGTCTCGTGACTCAACCACGAATCTAAGGAGTTGCCATGGAAGTTGTATTCCCTGACATCTACGGAGCCGATCGCGGCTTCAACGTGAGATCAGATCTCACTCAAACTGTTGACGGTGTGTCTCTCAACGTTATCTGGAACGAATTCCAAGATGCATTGAGCGAATGGAACAGTGGGCGCACAGCCTTCCAAGCGCTGTTCTCGTTCGACACTACCGATGCTTACGCATTGGTCACTGACGACATCAGTAACTCAATCAAGTTCGAGCAGGCGTCCCAGTTCGGTCTTGCAAGTGCCGGACGCGCGAAGCCCGACTATCTCCGCATGGGATATGGCTTCGAGTGGTTCGACATGGCTCTGCGATACACGCGCGCTTATCTCCGCGAAGTTAGCTCTGAACAGCTTCGAGCGCAGCACAGCGCAATTCTCGAAGCTGACAATCGCCACCTCTTTGGCGGAATCATGCAGGCGCTCACAGCAAAACCGGCGAACACCGGGAGCCGTTTAGTTTCGCCTGAGGGTCTGCCGGTTTTCGCGCTCTGGGACGGACTGTCGGATTCCACTCCAACGCCTTACGGCGGGAAAACGTTCACAGCAGGGCATCAGCACTACCTAGTGTCTGGTGCTGCAACCGTTGACGGCGGCGACCTGAAGCAACAGATCGACACTATCCAAGAGCACGGCTTCGGTGTCCGCGCTTCCGGGGAGCAGATTGTCATATTCGTTCACCCGAGCGACTTTGAGGTCATCCGCACGTTCCGGTACGACTCGGCCAACGCCGCGATGAATCCTTACGATTTCATTCCTTCGGTCTCGGCGCCTGCGTACTTGACTGATGCTGCAATCGTTGGAGACAAAGCGCCTTCGACGTACAAGAATCTCTCGATTGAGGGATCTTACGGAGACGCCTGGATTCACAGCGACTACCTCGTGCCTCAGGGTTATCTGATCGCGGTTGCGACTGCTGGGCCGGGTAGCGGACGTAACCCAGTGGCATTCCGTCAGTTCCCGCGTAAAGAAGGTCAAGGACTGCTTCTTCACTCCGAGAATTCGGCGTACCCACTAATTGGAGCGTCGTATGAGCGAGGCTTCGGTGCTGGCATTCGGAATCGTTCGGCTGCGGCCGTAACGCAAATCAAGGCTTCGGGTTCGTACGTCAATCCCGAATGGCCGTCGTAGGCCCAACCTGTTGCCGTTGAGAATTTCACTCCCTCTTTCGCTCGACGGCTTCACTCTAGAGCGCCGGTGTTCGTGGTCCGGCACCGGCGCTCTTCATCCAACGGACCTCTTAGAAGGGACCACCTCTAATGACATTTCTCGAATCTCTCGGACTCACTCCAGATGTCTCACCGCAAGATCTCCATGCTGCGATAAAAACACGCAGCAGCCCACAGACTGATCAGTGGGTCGCAGAGCGTCAACACGCGCTGAGGTTAGCTCCCCACAATCGCTATATGCGCGATCCCCAGACCTACCTAGGAGCGCGCATCGCCGACGCCATGACACATCTCGACGGTGATCTTGCTATCAACCCAGTACCGATTGTTCGTTGCCGCAACCTCCGGTTTGACTCCGCTCACGAGCGTGACCGCAAGGACCAGAGTCCGCTGGCCAGAGCTTCGGTTATCGAGAATTGCGTCAAGTGCAACGTTTCTACTAACGCCGCACTCGTGCCGTTCTGGGTGGCGTTTGGGCAATACATTGTGCAGGTCGACCTCTGCGGCTCTTGCGCCGAAATTGCAATCTTTGAGCACGGCGCCGTTCTTCAAGTTGCGACGTCGGGAGTTTGACATGGATAGAGCGAAATGCGCCGCGGTAACAGCGAACGGTCCCAACGCTGGCAATCCCTGCCAACGTGCTCCAGTCCACGGCTCAAAAACTTGTCAAGCTCACGGAGGGGCAAAGTACAAGCCCAACGATGTAATCGCCAAAGCGCTTGATGGACTCGTCAAGCCTCGCTGTAAGTACACGCGCCGGAACGGTGAGCAGTGCAAAAATTCCCCAATCCGGGGTGGCACTGTCTGCAAGAAACACGGCGGTGCTGCTGCGCATATTCAGCGCAAGGCCAAAGAGCGTTTGATGTACATGATCGAACCAGCGCTAGTCGAGCTAGGCAAAATTCTCTCAGCTCCGAGCACCGGCGACGGCGACAAGCTTCGTGCGATCAGCATGGTCTTGGATAGAACCGGCTACGGCAAGGGCATGACTGTCGAGCACACCCAATCTAAGCCGTGGGAGGTCACGATGGAGCATATTCTGACGGAAGTACCGGAGGCGCGGCAGCACGACTCTGAGCAGATCGAAGATGCCGTCGTCATTGAAGATACTTCGGAAGAAACGTTTCCCCCAGTGGAGCCCTTGCGTCCAGAATTCGACGGTCCACGTATTGGACCGATAAACGGCGGTGATGGCGGAATCTTGAGCTACGGCAAGTCGAAAATGAACAATGCCGTTGAGCACCCTTCGAGGGGAAACCGAGATGAGTGACATCGACGCTGAAACAGATTCTGCAGAGTTCTCGCCGGGTGAATCGAAGCCCGACGAACAGCCGAACCCTCTCGACCCACCGAGCAAGCACCGAGAGCACTTGGCTTCGAGAAGAACTCAGTGGTCCGATTTGTAGGTTCGCACGGTTGGAGAATCCGGCGAACAACGGCGCAGGGTTGGAACAGCCCTCCTCGGCTCGTGTTCGCGGTCGCGCCAAGCTGTCCGCCTGTCCCTCATGGAACCCGAGACTGCGCATGTCGTGCATTCCGGTATGAATCCGAAGCCCTCGAATACATACGAGAGCGCGACGATAGAGAGTCTTAGGTTTCTTGGTATCGAATCGATCAAGGGCTGCGAGATAGTCGCTCAGGTCGACGCTCAGCAACGCTCCGTAGTGTGCTGCTGGCTCGTGGGTGGACTCGATTGTACGATTCGTCGACTTCGAAAAAAGTCCAACACTCCATTACAACGCCTGATACAATTGTTTGTATCGGGATCGAAGCAATTCTCCCGAATGCCGCTAGAGGCTCTGCGATCAGAGTCTCAGGTACTAACTTCGCTCGGGCTGAAAGCAATCCGGGGGGCCGAGGACGCGGGATAGGTAACTATCCTTTGGACGGTCCACGTGGTACTCCCGTTTAGGCGACAGCAACTCGCCAAGTTCATTCCGTTTCACGATTACACATCTGAAACTTTCGCCGAAGCAGTTTCATCGTTCCTGCCTGACGACGAAGCTGTCAGTAAATCTGATGTCCAAAACATCATCTATGGCCGCAGGTATCCGAGCGCCAACGTAATCCGAGCAATAGAGCTCTCGCTGGCCGGCATTCCGATCGACGTTCTGCTGCAGCCTTCGCTGCTCATCAACCGCGTTAGAGACCTCCGTTTGGAGTGCGAGTCATGAGCGCCCCGGCCGTGGAGCCAACCGCGCCAATTCCCGACGAATTCGTCGATTGGTTCGTTTCTTTCTTGCGAGTGGGGGAGGTGGACAGTGCCGAACAGTAACGAGTTGACCGCTGAAATCATCGGTGCCGACATTTCGTCAGATCACGAGGTTGAGTGGGGCGTCGTGCTCTGTCTCGCGCTTGAGATCGCGACCTCAGCAGTTTTCGTTGGAGGCGCTCGTGAATGAGTTGCGCTACCTTCCCCTGCGTGCAGGAACCAACATTCCAGCGGTAAGGAACTGGCCGGGGCTAGCCTCTGCGGACCCTGCTGTCCTTGAACGCTGGCGTGAAGAGTTTCCTCGCTGCAACTGGGGAGTTCTGACAGGCCACGGCATCGGAGTACTCGACATCGATACGAAGGGTGACGCTTACGGCTTTGGAGGTTTTGACAGTCTCATCCGGATAACCGAACTCTTGTCTCTCGACCTTTCGAACCTGCCGTTGGTCGAAACCTACTCTGGAGCACACCTCTACTTCGCGTACGAAGGTAGCCTGCCCAGTAAAGTCCCTTGGCTGCCTCACCTAGACGTCAAGGCTGATGGTGGGCACCAAGTCGCAGGACCAGGAACTATCCGCGACGGCGACCACGGAGAGCGCACCTACAGGCTCACTCGTGGCTCGCTGAACGAGATTCCTCTAGCGCCTAAAGCTCTGCTGACTGCGATTCGAGGCTGGCGAGTGCCGGCTCTATCAAGTGGAAGTGCTGGGGGAGGGACTGCTGTCGAGCTGCCGAAAGTTGATTGGCTGCGCGAACATGGCTTCCGGCTTGGTCAACGAGACAACGGCTTCAATGCCCTTGTCTGGAAGCTGACTCGCACCCACTACCCGCACATGGACCTTGTGCATCGGATCTCTTACGAGGTGTGGCTACAGACCGACAACCCACCCGGTGACCCGTTCCCGTGGGCGAAGGTCGAGCAACAGATCGAGCGCGCCAAGAACAGTATCGGTCCGGAGATAGAAACCCAGCTCAACTGGGCAAAGCGCATTGGAGGGGACCATGAGTGAGTCCAAGCTGCGAACTACCGATATAGCCAACGGCATTCGTTTTCGCGAGCTGATGCGCGATCGTGTGCTCTACGACCCTGACACCGACATTTGGTTCCTTTGGGATACGCGACGTTGGATGCGTGTATCTGGACGCTCTGACGCACGCGTTCGCGAACTCGCCAAGGAAGTCGTTTTCACTATTGACGACGAGGTGGCGCGGGAACAGAACGAGTCCATTCGCGACTCTCTCAGAGACTGGGCTAAACAGAGTCAATCGAGTGCTCGAATCAGCGCGATGTTGTCGGCCGCAAAAGCCGAGCGCGAACTCTGGGTCTCGGCCTCCGAGTTCGACACAATCCCGTATCTGCTGAACGCCACCAACGGCACTGTCGATCTCCGCACGTCCACGCTCAGCCCGGCTGATCCGAAACAGAAAATCACGCGACTCGTTCCGTACCCATATGAACCACAGGAGAAGGCGCCACGATTCGAGGCACTGCTCAATCGGATGGTTGCGTGCGATGCGACTGGTCGAACGGGAGCTTTCATGCGAAAGGCGATTGGGTACTCGATGCTTGGTCGAAACCCGGAGCAAGTCGCGTTCTTGATCGAGGGCGAAACGAACACCGGCAAATCGCAGGTGCTCGAAACGGTCGCTGCTGTCCTTGGGTCGGAGTACGCGACCTCCACGATCAAACCGGAAGTGATCGCGAAGTCGCAGTATGGGCCGCACACGACAGCACTCGACAAGCTGGCTGGGAAACACTTCACTGCGATCACCGAAGCGGCTCAAGGCCTCGATGTCGACGAGTACGCCATCAAGTCGCTGACTGGTTCAGGATCGGCATCCATGCGCGCGCTGTGGTCTAACGAGCGCGACGTTCCTGTCACGTGGACTCTCTTCGTTGCAGTGAACGAAGACAGCGTGAACATCGAACGATGGGAACCGGCAATTGCACGACGGCTGATCGTGATCAAGTCAGGACCCACTGTTCCGGTAGAAGAACGGATTCTCGGTCTCAAAGAACACATCGTAGAGAACGAAGCTAGGGGAGTTCTAGCGGTGCTGATTCGTGGAGCGAGGGAGTACCACCAAGACCTGGCCGCCATGAGTAAGGTTTTCACCTTGGAGCATGTTCCGGCCGCAGTTCGTAACGCCATGCTTGAGGCTGAACGGCGCTATGACCACGTGGCAGCGTTCGTTAGAGACTGGTGCGAGTTCGACGAGAACGCCTACACGCCAACCAGCGACGTGAGCGCGAAGTACCACAGCCTTCGACCTAACGCACCTAAGAAGGGGCCGGGTACTCTCTCGTCGCAAGCTCTCTTTAGGCGAATCGAGAGCGTTGCTAAGGGGATGGGTCACGGCAACGTTCGTCGCGACGGTCGCTATCTAGTGGGGTTGCGACTTCGTGAATCTAGCCTGTCGGATCACTTCAATCTGGCATACGGCGTCTAAATCACGCATTTGAGGGATATAGGGGCGTCTGTTCCTTGCGGACTTGCAAGAAATGGGCTCCCCTATATTTCTATTATTTAGCCCCAATAAAAATAAACAGAAACTATAGGGGTCCTGTTTTCTGTAAATCTGCAAGGCTCAATTCAGCTTACGAATTCCAGCACCTACGGAAGGTGGAGGCCTAGACGCGACTCTAGGGGAGGGTTTGCCTAGCTTTCCCATCCTTGGAGTTGGGATAAAAAATCTACCTTCGATGTCCAGCTGAATGCGCTCTAGCTGATGCTGAGTCACGCGCTGAGATGGTTGCTCGTACGTTTGGTATTGATCGATCAACGTGCCCTTAGGTAACGCTGTCGTCGCGCTGGCGAATAGGTGGCATCAGCTCTCCAATGCCTTAGAGAAAGACCTGATCAGAGGCTTGTAAAGCAATCGTTGGAATGGTTTACATTGGGTCGCCCTCCTAGTTGAATTGTTGTAACAGGTTCGAACATATGTACGAATCTCAACGACGCAACGAAGGAACGATCGTGGCCTACTCTGCTGCATATATCTCGCGTATTGCCGAAGACCTCAACATCACCGAAGCCGAGGCTGTTCTCTGGCTCGACTCTGAGTCTGACGACAACGACGTAGAGGCAGAGTTCGCTCGTCGTTTCTAGTGCGTCTCGACAGAAGGAACGATTCCATGGCTCAAGATCTTTACTGGAAGCGCTACGACCACACGCTGGCTCTCATTCGCACTGACAAGCCGACCACCTTTGCCGGGGTCAAGCTCATACTCGACACGTTTACTCAACGGTCGAGTGGAGACGCATTTTTCCCTGACGGTGCCGACGACGACCTTGCAAGCGCACTTAGCGATGCCGAGTGGTCAATCAAGTTCTCAGACGGTGACTACGTGTACACCGCAAAGCACCCAGCAACCGGAGCTGTTCTGCAGTACGTCGAGGGTGACATCTACTGCCTGCTCGAAGGCACGGTCGCGCCGTGAGCGCTCAGTGGACTCAGACCTCTTCGACTACAGCGATGAGCGCAACGGTGCTGACCGTATTCCCCATCACGGTTACAGGCACGCTTGACGAGACCATGCTCACGATACGGACTATCGGCAAGGCGTCGAGCTTTGAGTTGAGGTCGGCAATCGCTTCATCGCGGCTGATACCGAAGGCTTGGACGATGTGCTGTTTCTCGATCAAAGGCATAACTGAAGGTAGCGCAGCATGAAGGTGATCGGCTATCTCCGTGTCTCCACCGCAGACCAGGAGTACGGCATTGGTGCACAACGAGCTGCGATCAGTCTCGAAGCGACTCGGAGGGGTTGGGACGTAATCTGGCTCGAAGACTCCGGACGTTCCGGAAAGTCTCTCGACCGTCCGGCAGTTCGCGAAGCTCTCAGAATCCTGAAACGAGGCGACGCTATTGCCCTTGTCGTGTCGAAGCTCGACAGACTCACTAGGTCCGTCCATGACTTCTCGGGAATCCTGACGACCGCAAGCAACGAGGGCTGGGGTTTGATCATGCTCGACTTGGGAGTCGACACTACGAATCCGGCTGGCAAGTTGGTTGCGAACGTGGTCGCCGCAGTCGCTGAGTGGGAGCGTGACATGATCGCGCTCCGAACTCGCGAGGGTCTCGCGGCTGCCAAAGCCAAGGGCGTTCGACTCGGTGCACCTTCGCGGCAAGACCCGGTGACTGTCGCACGCATCCAGACACTGCGCAACGAGGGTCGCACCTATCGAGCAATCGCCGACGTGCTCAACGATTGCCGAGTGCCGCTACCTGCTGGAGGCAGTAAATGGCATCCTGCAAGCGTCAGGAACATCGCCAACGCACGCAGGTAGCCAAAACGGGGGAGTGCGGGATCTCTCCATCGCTGCCAATATGAGAACAACTCGCGGTGTTCATCAAGGGAGAAACATGCCAACTGAGATTCCGTACATGCTCAGCGTCACTAACTTGCCAGCAATTCTCGAAAAGATTCGCGCGGCTGGAACTCCTCCAAGGTTTACGCATGATTTTCTGAAGTCAACGCTTGGCTTCACCGCTTCCCAAGATCGACCGATAATCAAGATATTGAGGGCGCTCGGCTTCTTGAGCGCAGACGGTGCGCCGACCGCTCGCTATAACGAATTCAAGGGCGAGCGATCTGGGGCAGTGTTAGCGATGGGCCTAAGAGAAGGCTGGCCGGATCTTTTCATGGCCGACCAAAAGATCTATGAAAAGACAACCTCTCAAATCATGGGCGTCGTAAAGACAGTCTCAGGGGCGAGTGAATCAGTAGCACAGAAAATGGCGTCGACCTTTAGATCTCTCTGCGACAAGGCGGACTGGTCAGGAAACGGTGCCGAGCGGGATGCATCTCTAATCGACAGTTCGGTCCCAGAAACCGATGACAGCAGTGAGTCCCCGGAGCGCGAGCCGAGCAATGTCTCGGGAGCGAAGATCTCCGGCACCGGACTTTTCCAACTGCACCATGATGTTCATATTCATCTCCCGCCAACGACTGACGTGAGCGTCTATAGGGCTATTTTCCAAGCCATCAAAGCGGAGCTGATGTGACCGAGTCGTCGCTCCGTGAATGGTTGTTCGCTGGGCTAACAGTCGAAGACGCACTGAACGACCTTGAGTCGGAAGGCACTGCGGTCCGGGCGTCGACTGACCCTCAAGCGCTTCAGCGGGTGATGCCTCTTGAAGACTACTCATCCGAAATCAGGGCGTCCGCGATGCGTGCCCTCCCCGCGTACCTCGCGTTTTTCGTATTTGAGAACTCTGTCAGAGAAGTCGTAAGCGAGCGTTTGGCAGAGCGTTTGGGGGCCGACTGGTGGGATAAAGCTGCAACTTCGTCCATAACGAGGGATGTCCAGACGCGTCAAGCGGCGGAAGGAAAATCACGATGGCACATGCGCCGGGGGGCGAGCGAGATCTACTACACAAACTTCGGTGATCTAGCGTCTCTTATCCGCAAAAACTGGGTTGAGTTCGAAGATCTCTTTCCTGACATCAACTGGGTAACGAGCCGCTTTGATGACTTAGAGAAGAGCCGCAACATCGTGGCCCATAACAACCTGCTTGAGCCTCATGAAATCGCTCGAATTGCTCTCTACTTGCGAGACTGGACCCGGCAGGTTGGTTAGTTCACGAACCTCGAAGCTGAGCCTTAACTCGTAGAACAAGTTGGTCGTATGGCTGTCCGGCAGTTGGCGCACCACCATGCGCCGACGCGCGCCTCCATAGGTTCGAGACAGCTCGGGCAGTTGGGCGCTGCAAGATCATCCAGAGCGTCCGGGCCTACGAAGCGATCGACCATGGAGCTAGCGTAAGTTGCTCAGCGTCAACGAGGCGGTAACCCGTGAAACCCGTGGTCGATTGATCGACAAAGGTTACGAGCCCGAACTAGTTGAGGCTTCTGCTGACGATATGGTTGCGCAGTGACCGAAGAATCTGCAAAACCCAATTCAGAGCGCGGTATGTTCCGAGATATCGTCGTTGCCATCATTGCCTTCGTGGCCGGCACCGCAATAATTGGGTTTATCAACTGGCTGTCGAAGTCAGACCTGCCTTTCTGGGTGTACTTGCTCGGCGGTTTCTTGGTGGTAATATTGCCGACCATTTTTCTTCCCCGGTGGCGAAAAGCGATATGGGTGAACATCGGAAAGTGGCGGCCCTTAACGACTGAAGGCAAGTTGCACGCCGCGCACGCTGCTGGTCTATCCCAAGCTGAGCAAGCATATGAGCGTGCGAGGTCTCGGCCATCGATTCGAGCCCAGTGGAAAATACTGCTGGACCCGGTGGGCCGCCGCAATGAGTGGACTATCACCAATGTCGCGCTGGGGAGCGTCGCAAAGAATGTGGCGGTCCACGTCTCCCCTTCAGACCTGCGGGTAGACTCTGCACTCGACTGGCCGGAGATCGTCGCAGGAGAATTCGAAACTTTCGTCGCGACCCCCGCGAGCGATGACTTCGACGGAGATTTTACCTTCGGGATCTCATGGGAAAATGAGCACGGAGTGGCCTTAGAAGTGCACCGGGTCACGTGGGCTTACGATGGGGTCTTCTAAACGGATTCCCACTTCCAACGGATCTCGATGCGAGATCCTGCTGCCTCCTTCAAGATCGACCATCTAGCTGACTCGTAGTCTTCGAGAGATTCGTTTTTGAACTTCGGCCGCGTACGTTTCGCACCAGCGGGATAAGGCTGGACCTCAACGCGAGAGATGAACCCGAGTAGCGCAGCTCGGCGACGCCCGGCAGTCCAGGCTCGCCAGTCGATGCCGCTCTCAGCGTCGAAGTCTCCGACTGATATCGGCAGCCTGAGAAGCGAATCGTATTCCTTACTTATGTTCTCGATTAGGGCATCAATGCGTTGCACTTCTGCAAGCGCCTTGCGCTCGTCCATAATCCCTTTCACATACGCATTTTGAGCACGTTCCTTCTCGAACCGTAGATCGCGACGTTGCTGCTCCAAATGATCGAGTCGTTGGTCTGTCTCTGGGTCCTGTTCGCCCATGCGTTGCAGGAACCTTGGCGACGCTTTGAGCTTCGCGATCAACGCCTCGAACACGACTTCTTCAAGCGGATCATGGGAGATTGAAACGCGGCCAGTGTCTTCGAGAACAGTGGTGAGTTCGCCATTGCGTAGGCGTTCGCGCTCAACACGAGGGTGCTTGTCAGATGGGCCGTGCACGCGAGCTAGGCAGGCAAGAGTCGTGGTCCTTGAACCACCAGATACCTTGCCGTGTGTAATCAGCGCTTTTCCGCAGACTCCACAGACTGAGAGCCCACCACCCATAGCGTACTTCTTCGACTTCAAACCGGGGGAGTGGACGACCTTGCGAGAAGGGTCAGTGAGTAGAGCTGTCATCCGGTCGAAGGTTCGCTTCTCGATGATCGAATCCCAACCGACGACCCCAGCCTTAGTTTCACCAAGCATCGAGCGATTGAGCATAATCGAACGCAGATTAGCTTGTCTCCAGTGCTTGCCTGCGCGAGTAGTGAAGCCGTTATTGTTCCAGTCCGTCACTATGCTGTGCATCGACTCTCGGTCTTCCAACACCCGACGTGCGACCTCGTGAACTCGCAGAACTTCGTCTGGGTTCGGTATCAGCCGGCTCTCTCCCGGCACGGTTTGGAACCCATAGGGCACGGTTCCACCGTGCCACTGACCTTTTTCTCTACGGCTTTGTTTGGAACGCTTCTGGCGAGAGCTTGCTCGTTCAGCCTCACCCTTTGCGACCGCGACCTTTACGCGCGCGTAGAGTCGTCCACCGTCGTTCCCGAGATCGGCCTCTCCGTTCGCTGTCACGACCGTGACCTGGCGAGTCTCCGCGGCGTCGATCCAGTCTTCGAGCTGTCGCGGCTGACGAGTCAACCTGTCGAGATCCCAACAGACAATGTTCGCGAACTGGCCTAGTCCGAAGTCTTGAACCATGCGGTCATACTCGGGACGCTTGACGAGCTTGTCAGCCGCTGACAGATTGCGATCGACGTACTCTCGAACAACGGTCCAACCGCGTTCGAGAGCGAGCTTTCGCGAGTCTTCGAGTTGCGTGTCGATACCAACCTTTTTGCCGTCTCGATCTACGGAGAGGCGCGCGTAGATGGCTGCAGTGGCTTCCATGTTCAACTTTCCGATTGGTTCTCCTATTCAATTGTAAAACTAATCTCTCGACGAAGCGCCCGAGTTTGCCCCGGCAGCGTTGGACGCGCTTCGGCAACCGCTCGAATCGGGGGTCATCAGCATCCATCGGGCCAATGCCATTGCCCACTTCCCCGGCCGCTTCCAGCTCGTGATGGCGGCCAACCCCTGCCCCTGCGGGCAGTGGGGTGCGCGCGACAGCGAATGCACGTGCCCGCCGAACAGTCGTCGCCGATACCTTGCCCGCCTGTCGGGTCCGCTTCTCGATCGCATCGACATTCAGTTCCGGGTTGAGCGAATCACCAGTGCTCAGCTGCGGCTAGCGGGAGAGCGGCCGTCTCTCTCGACGGCGGATGCTCGAGCCCGCGTCACAGTGGCCCGCCAGCGTGCAGCCGCTCGCCTCGAGACCACGCCGTGGCGGCTCAACTCGCACGTGCCGGGCTCCTATTTGCGCGGTCGCGAATTGCGACTGGCTCCCAAGGTCACAGCAGGGCTTGACCGTGCTCTTGAACGTGGAGGCATCACTATGCGCGGCTATGACCGTGTTCTGCGCGTCGCCTGGTCACTCGCTGACCTCGCCGACGTTTCCCGACCCGACGACACCCACGTCGGGCAAGCGCTTTACCTCAGAAAGGCCATGGCACAGTGAGCATGTTTGGACTCAAAGAATCAGAAGTTGCGACCCTCGTGAAAGCGGTCAGCGTCGACGGCGGTGTCGATCTCGATCGTGACGCGATCGAAGAAGGTTTCGCGCGAGCAACGTGGAGTGGCCTTGCGGAACCCGGCGATCGTCTTGCGGGTCGCGCCATTCAGCAACTCGGCGCTGTACGAGCGCTCGCCGGCGTTGTCGAACGGTGGGAACCAGAACGCTTTGCTGCCGCTCTGTCAACGGGTGGCGACACTGTGGCTGACGACGACATGGCCCAAGCAATCGAGCGATGGATGCCACGGCTCAAGTCGAACACCGCGCTCATCGCTCTGCGGCAGGCCGCCCGTTTCGGCGCACGCCTGCTCACGCCCGAAGACACCCTGTGGCCGTCGCGGCTCAACGATCTCGACTGGCACGCGCCCTCGGCGCTCTGGGTGCGCGGAACCGACGAAGCTCTCGCCGGAATCGATCGCGGCATCGCCCTCGTCGGAGCCCGCGCCGCCACCGGCTATGGCGAGCACATCACGATGGAAGCTTCCGCCGGTCTCGTCGATCGTGGCTACACGATCGTGTCCGGTGCCGCCTACGGAATCGACGGCATGGCCCACCGCGCTGCTCTCGCCAGCCAAGGACTCACTGTCGCCTTTCTCGCCGGGGGAGTAGACCGCTTTTACCCGAGCGGTCACGACGCGCTCCTCGGCCGCATCGTCGAAAACGGTGTGGTGATCTCGGAGTTGCCGTGCGGCTCACCACCCACCAAGTGGAGATTTTTGCAGCGCAACAGGCTCATAGCTGCAGCGAGCATGGCGACGGTCGTTCTTGAGGCGGGCTGGCGTTCGGGGTCGCTCAACACGGCAGGTCATGCCGCTGCCCTTGGGCGCCCGCTCGGCGCAGTGCCCGGGCCGGTCACGAGCGCTGCCTCAGCAGGCTGCCACCGCCTCATCCGTGACTACGACGCCGTGTGCGTCACCAACCCCGACCAAATGGCTGAGCTCGCACCCTTCGAGCAAGCGCTCCTGCCGGTCGACGAGGCGACAGACTCCGGGGGTACTACAAGAACGCAGAGTGAGCATCCGGATGCTGGCAGCCCAGCCAACACCGAGACCACTCGCCTTCTCGACGCCCTCAGCGCTCGCAGCGCCCGCACCACCGATGACATTGCCGCGCGCAGCGGCCTCGCGATCTCTACGGTCCGCGCCCAGCTCGGGCTGCTCGAACTCGACGGTCGCGTCACCGAGACGGAGCGCGGGTGGAAACGCGCAGCGAAGAGCCGCGGCTAGCGGCGCTGAGTTACGCGGTAACCGCGCAGCCCAGCACCGAGCCAACTGACTTACTCTGCCGGCGCTACAGCCCCGGTCGATTCGGCGGGCGCACGCCCCTCGAGGATGTCGACGAGCGTTGCATTCCATTCGATCCGGTTCTCGATGAACGCCACGTGTCCGCTGTTTTCGAAATACGTCAACGTCGAGGTGGGGATCAAGCGGTGCGCTTCTTCGCTCCACCGCGGGTCCCAAATAGCGTCGTGCCGCCCCGAGAAAATGTGCACCGGAGTCTGCACCGAAGGGAGCACTCCACGCAGATCGTTGTCGAGCAGAGCCTGGAAGCTCGATACGCCAACGAATGCCGGAACCTTCCAACCTGTCTGAACGAACCAATCCCGAGTCGCCGTGAGATCAGTGCGGTGGAAGTTGTTTCCGTAAAGACCAGCGATGGTTTCGATGGGAGCGATCTTGATGGCATCCACAAGCCCCTGAACTTCGCCCTCGGGCGTGCCGTAGGGGGCATCCTCCGTGCCAGAGAATCGCGGGCCACTTCCAGTGACAACCACACGCGCAAGCTTTTCAGGATGCTCATGAGCAAATTTGAGCGCAATATGCCCGCCCATCGACCATCCGACGAGGGTTACGCGCTCGAGGCCTAGTTCAGAAACGAGGACATTGAGATCACGAACGAAGAGATCGTAGTTGTAGTCTCCCCACGGTTTGTCAGAGCTGCCGTGTCCGCGGAGATCCACAGTGATGCAACGGTACGACGGGGCGAGATCTAAGACCTGCAGGTCCCACGCATCTCCACTACCTCCCCAGCCGTGAACGAAAACGATTACTTCACCGGTTCCACGGTCTTCGTAATGCATGGTGATTCCGGGCTCAACCTCGATGTCGGGCATGATTATTTCCTTTCTTAGTGCAGCTGATTGGTGATAAAAACGGTGATCAGATCGGCGATGAGCTGTGGCTGCTCCAGCTGGAGCAAATGCCCCGCCTCCGAGATTTCGTGATACCCGGCTTGAGGCAGCTGACGGGCCAAGTGTCGTCCGTTGGCAACCGGCACAATGCGGTCGGCAGCGCCGTGAATAATCACCGTGGGAGAAACGAAGTCACACGGAGATCCGGTCGCCATGAACTGTTGCGCAGCATTGAACTGCCTCTGCCACACCGACGCACTGGTTGGGTGCACGGCTCGCTCGCTCAGGATTCTCTCGAACTCGTCAGGATGCTGGTCGGGCCAGTCTTCGCTGAACGACAGCGGCATGGTGCGCCTGGCGTACTCGGCGGGCGCGAGTCCGCGGGCGCTAGCCCACGCATCCACCGTCGATTCAGGAACCGGATCAGCGCCAGGGCCCCCGCAACTGGTACTGACGAGAACCAGACCGCGGACGAGATCCGGGCGAGACCGTGCAAGAGTCTGGGCGATGTAGCCCCCCATGGAATGGCCGACGATGATGAGCGGTCCGCCCAGAGACTCCACTGCCAGAGCAGCATCGGCTGCGAGGTCCGCGATTGATGTCGACGCCTCAGTGTCCTCAGAGACGCCCGTGCCGCGATTATCGAGACTCCAGAGCCCGAAGTCCTGGCCCAAAGCGGCCCGCAATCGCTGGGCTTCCCAGCTCGCGTACCCGAGCCCGTGGATAATGAGAATTCTCGGTGTCCCGGTGCCTTCGAGGTGAAGTTTCACATCGTCGGCGGTCTGTACCGAACGCGTGAGCAAGCTCACGGTCACACGCTCACTTCGGGAAACTCGATTATCTGCCGCACAGCATCGCCGTTCGCGAGAGTCTCGAATCCTTCATTAATATCTTTCAATTCGATGCGAGCGGTGATGAGGTTCTCAATAGGAAGCAGTCCCTGACGCCACAGATTTTCGTAGTAGGGAATGTCGCGTGACGGCACCGCTGAACCGAGGTAGCTGCCGACGATCTCGCGAGCTTCCGCTACGAGTTGCAGTGGTGAGATGCGCACTTCCGCTTCGGGCCCGGGCAGGCCGACGCTCACAGTGCGTCCACCGGGTGCGGTGAGCGCGACAGCGGTTTCGAACGCTCGCGCGACGCCCGCGCACTCAATGACGACGTCTGCGGTGAAACCAGCATCGACAGCTTGTTCGGGGGTGAACGTTACGGAAGCACCGAGTTCCAGGCCCAAGCCGAGCTTGCCCACATTCGCATCGATGCCAACGACCGTCACCTCAGGAACGGATGCGGCAACCAGCAGCGCAGCCATGCCGACGCCGCCAAGCCCGACGACAGCGACGGTCTGTCCGGCAGTCGGCCGACCAGCATTGAGCACAGCGCCGCCTCCCGTAAGCACGGCGCAGCCCAAGACGGCCGCAATATCCGGGGGCACATCCGCTCCGACAGCGACGAGTGATCGCGCATCCATGACCGCATAAGTGGCGAATGCTGACACGCCAAGGTGATGAGCGACGGACTCATCGCCGGCGTGCAAGCGCCTGCCTCCGTCAAGAAGGGTTCCTTCGCCGTTCGCGTGTGACCCAGGCGTGCAGGGAAGGCGACCGCCGGTCTGACAAGCCGCGCACGTGCCGCAGCGGGGGAGGAATGCGGCAACAACACGTTGTCCGATAGAGAGGCCGGCGACAGCGGAACCGATTTCTTCGACGATCCCTGCGGCTTCGTGCCCCAGCAGTATAGGCAATGGCCGAAGGCGGGAGCCGTTGACGACGGAAAGGTCAGAGTGACAGATCCCTGCCGCTTCTATCCGGACCAGAACTTCGTGAGGGCCAGGGGGATCCAATTCGAGCTGCTCGATCGTGAGAGGGCTCGACGTTGAGTAGGGGCGAAGAGCATCGGATGTTCTCAACACTGCACCGAGGATTCTCATTTACCGGGTTCTCCCTTGAACATGTAGCAATTGTGCTGCCCTCGCCTGTGGCCTTCTATGTACTCAGAACACAAGTTGATGAAATAATATGTAAATGGCTCCACAAATTGGTTCGGAAGCTCCCTTGCTGCGAGAAGTGGCGGAAGACATTTCTGCGCTTCATGACCCTGACTTGATTCTCACGGGACTTGTTCGACGGGTGCGTTCTGCGGTTGGCTGCGAACTCGCGTATCTCAGCTTGAACGAGAGCGCGACCCGCACTACTGAGATTCAGTTCTCCGATGGCATCCTGACGCCTGAATACGCTGCGATCCGTATGCCCATCGGCACGGGAGTGCTCGGGATGGCGGCGGCCGGCTTCATGACCGAGTCTGCCGATTATTTGCGCGATGTTTCAAGGCTGCACATCGAGTCAGTGGATGAGGCCGTGACATCCGAAGGTGTGCGGGCAATCTTGAGTACGCCGCTTCGTGCCGGCGGTGATGTGGTCGGTGCGCTCACCGTCGCGAATCGTACCGCTGGAGCCTTCACGCAACGTCAAAAAGAGACCCTTGTCGAGGCCGCACTGATCGGCTCGATCGCGGTCGACGTTTATAACCTTCGGAGGCGGCTGAAAACCCAGGCCGAAGTATCGAAGCGCGAGATTGACAATCTCATGTCGAGCTCTGAAGTCGAGGCCATCCAACTTCGGGCATCCGATCAGTTCTCGGCGGCGCTCGCTGCTGGCCAGGGCACGGTTGAGCTGCTCGAGATCGCGTCAACGGCGGTGAGAGGGCGCGTCACGATTGGCGACAGCGACGAAGGTTCCAGCCCGGCTGATAGTGCTAATTCGATCCCTCTCGATGCGGGAGGCGTAATCCAGGTGTCCGATGCTGATCCGCGGCTTGTTCAGGCGCTCGCACCGACCATGGCAACGTTTATCTCGATCGCGCTGTTGTACGAACGAGCGATCGAGGATGCGCGGCACTTCAGGGAATCCGAAGTGGTCGAACGTGTGATCGAACCAGCTCGTGACGGTTCTGGGCCTTCTGTGCGTTTAGGGCTGCAGGGAACAGGGAGTGTGGAGGTCACGGTCGTCGAGATCGAAGACCCGAATGCGCGTCGCGCGGCACTGGCATCGCTGCGCAAAGGTATGGGAAGGGATGCGATCGCGGCCGAGCGGCGGGGATCGATCATTGTCATCGTTCGTAGTTTTCCGTCGATCGCGGAACACCTGTCCGAATGCATCGGTTCGTTCATCTATTTCGGGGGAATCGCAGCGGCGGTATCCGAAGCTGAGATTCCTACCGCGTACGCCGAGGCCGCGCGCTTGGCCAGATCAATGCGCGCTTTGCATCGGCCACGAGAACTGGCGGCAAAAGCATCTCTTGGTGTGGTCGCGTTTGCAGTCGAAGGCTCAGGAGACTCTGCGGAACTCTACGTCGCTGCTCAGTTGGGGCCGCTAATGGGTGGCACGTCCCGGGACCAGCGCTTGTTGGAAACCGCCTTGCGCTATCTCGACAGTCAGGGTTCCGTATCCGGCGTCGCTTCGAGTCTTTCTATTCACGAGAACACCGTGCGCCAAAGGCTGGAGAGGCTCGATCAGTTGCTCCCCGGATGGCGTGAAGGGTCTCGAAGTCTGGATGTGCACATCGCGTTGCGGACGCACGCAGTGTTGGAAGCCGAATAAGGCGCTGTCCGCGAAGTGGGTATCGGGGGCCCGAGCACCCCCATCACACGCCCAAGCCACCCCAAGCATGCTGCCGAACGAAAAGAATAAGAATGGTATTCGGCGAAGCAGCACAAGGGGCGAAAGCTGTGAATGTCGCGCACGCCACGCAAGACTCCTGTGCACACGTGAGAATTGTGCGGCATCGCTGCGTTCTGATCAGTAATCATTAGATTTCATTACGCTTTATGTGTGACATTTTGGATTGTTACTAATCCTTATCTCTGCGAGGGTAGACAGGCTTAACCCACGCACATGCATGAGAAAGGCAACACTGTGAACGATCTAACCTTCCAAATTATTGCGATGGTCATTTATATGGCCGCGATGCTTGGCATTGGATGGTGGGCGTACAAGCGAACCACTGACCTCGACGACTACATGCTCGCTGGCCGCAAGCTCAGCCCCGGCGTCGCAGCCCTCAGCGCCGGCGCATCCGACATGTCCGGCTGGCTACTCCTCGGACTCCCGGGAGCGTTCTACGTCGGCGGCCTCGTCGAAGGCTGGATCGCCATCGGCCTCACGATCGGCGCTTGGCTCAACTGGAAGTTTGTCGCACCGCGCTTGCGCGCATATACCGAAGTTTCCAAAAACTCGATTACGGTGCCGAGCTTCTTCGAGAATCGCCTTCGCGATAAGTCTCACATTCTGCGCGTGACCGCCGGTGTCATCATCCTCGTGTTCTTCACTTTCTACGTTTCCTCCGGCATGGTCGCTGGCGGAAAGTTCTTCGAGAGCGCATTCAACTCTGAATACCTCATCGGCATGCTCCTCGTGGGTGGTGTCACTGTGCTGTACACCCTCTTTGGAGGCTTCATCGGCGCGACGTACACCGACGTGGTGCAGGGAATCATGATCTTCCTCGCCCTGATTTTTGTTCCCATCATCGGTATCTCGCAGGTCGGTGGCGTTGACGGCGCCATGGAATCGATCCGTGCGGTGAGTAGCGAAGAAGTCGACATGCTCAACCTCTTCGGTGGTTCTGCTATCGCTGCGATCTCTGCTGCCGCTTGGGGACTCGGTTATTTCGGTCAGCCGCACATTCTCGTGCGCTTCATGGCGCTTCGCTCGCCGGGAGACGCTGTAGCCGGTCGCCGTATCGGAATCAGCTGGATGGTTATTTCTGTTCTTGGTGCCATGGCATCCGCCCTCATCGGTGTCGCGTACTTCCAGCAGAACCCGGATCTCACGCTCGACGACCCGGAAAAGGTGTTCCTTGAGTTGTCTCAGGTCTTCTTCCACCCGTTGATTGCTGGCTTCGTTCTTGCCGCGGTGCTTGCTGCTGTGATGAGTACGATTTCTTCCCAGCTGATCGTGTCATCTTCGGCTCTCGTCGAAGACCTCTTCAAGATCGTTGCCAAGAAGGAAGCGACGCCCAAGGCTCAGGTCGTTCTTGGACGCATGGGTGTCTTGGTGGTCTCGATCATCGCCATCCTGCTCGCGCTGAACCCTGAATCATCGGTACTCGAACTGGTGTCGTATGCATGGGCCGGTTTCGGTGCAGCGTTCGGCCCGATCGTGCTTCTGTCTCTCTTCTGGCGCAAACTCACGGCGCCGGGAGCGATCGCCGGCATGATCGCGGGTGCCGTCACTGTGGTTATCTGGGGCAACGTCGACGCGCTCTCGGGAGTTATGTACGAAATCGTGCCCGGTTTCGCGCTCAACCTGATCGTCGCTGTAGTCGTGAGCTTGCTCACCTTCAAGCACAGCGACAACATCGTTACCGAGTTCGACTCTGCAGTCGAGGGTGTTCGCACCGGAACGGTCACGTTGCCCGTCTTCGACAAGGAGGACTAAAGCGGTGGCCTAGCGGCCCACGCTAGCTAGGTCGACAACATGAAATGCCCGCTCCCACAATTGTGGGAGCGGGCATTTTTCGTTAACGCTGCCGGAGTGACCCTCAGTCCGGGTCCGGGCGGATCGCGTGCGACGAGATCAGATCCCCACCGTCGGAGCTTCGTCAGGCTCAGTGCTCGGCCTGCAGGAGCGCGTCCCGCAAATTTCCAAGAATTCACGGCGGATGACAGGGGCGCGCCCTAGGCTTGGCTTGTGATTCAACTCGGCCAATATCCTGCCCCCAGCCACGTCATCGCGCATGTCAGCGACACTCATCTGCTCGCCGGCGGTCGACCGCTGTATGGCGCGGTCAATACGATCGCTCACCTCGAGCAGGCACTTGCTCAACTTGAGCGCTCAACCGCGAATCCTCAAGCCATCGTGTTCACGGGAGACCTCGCCGATCTGGGCGAGCCCGACGCTTACGTGCGTTTGCGTGCGATCGTCGAGCCGGCAGCGAAACGCATGAACGCGGAGATCATTTGGGTGATGGGTAATCACGACGAGCGCGCCCAGTACTCATCGCTGCTGTTCGACGAAAAATCGGATGCCCCACAAGACCGGGTCTACATGATTGACGGATTGCGCATCATCTCTTTCGACACCACGGTGCCCGGCTACCACCACGGCGAGATCGGCGACGAACAGCTGGAGTGGCTGCGCAACGAACTGGCCACCCCGGCGCCGCACGGCACGCTTCTGGCGGTGCATCATCCGCCCATCCCTACCCCGATGTTGGAGGCGATGGGGATGCTTGAGCTGCAGGGTCAAGACCGGCTCGCGGAGGTGCTGCAGGGCAGCGACGTTCGCGCGATTTTAGGCGGCCATTTGCACTACTCCACGCACTCAACTTTCGCGGGGATCCCCGTTTCGGTCGCTTCGGCGACCTGTTACACCCTCGACCTCAGTGCCCATGAACGACTGCTTTCCGGAGTCGACTACGGGCAGTCGGTCAACGTTGTGCACGTTTACGAGAAACAGACCGTGCACTCGATCATTCCGGTCGGCGACACCACGGAGATCACGGGCCACTCTGCTGAAGCGTGGGCGCAAGTCGAAGCGATGACGCCCGAGCAGCGCCTCGAGACGTTCTCAGCCAAAAACTCCACGTTCAATGCGGCAGAAGTGGCGGCCTCCGACTAGTTCGGGCTTGCTGCACGCTTCTCGCTCGCATCGCGTGTGCACGAAGCATCCAGTGCGCCGTGAAATCATTGAATTATGACTTTGGGCTCAATAAACACCGCACCCACATCTCGAATCGAACAAGAGCAGCGGGAGATTTCCCCCGAGTTCATCACGGACACGATTCGGGTGCTCACGAGCCACGAGTCGATTCGCAGCTTTGAGCCGACGCCGATTGCGGCGGAAGCGCTGGAAGCAATCTTGGTGTCTGCGCGCAGCGCCCCGACATCATCTAACTTGCAGGCGTTCAGCATCATCGTCGTTGAGGATGCAGAGCGCCGTGCTCGCCTGGCTCACCTAGTTGGCGACCAGCGCTACGTCGCTGAAGCCCCTGTCATGCTGATCTTCTGCGCCGATGTGTCCCGTTTTCACTACCTAGCTGAGCGACAGGGGCACACATTCGACGCTGACAACCTCGAAATGTTCCTCATGGCATCCGTCGATGCCGCTCTCGCGCTTGAGAACGCGCTAGTCGCCGCCGAGTCGCTCGGGCTTGGCGCTGTTCCTATCGGTTCGGTGCGCAATCAGCCTTCGGCGATTGCCGACGAGTTGGGCCTGCCCCAGGGAGTCTTTGCCGTCGCTGGTCTCACTCTCGGTCATCCGCGGGAGGGAGTGCGTCGGGGAACAAAGCCGCGTTTGTCGAGCGAGGCCGTTGTGCACCGGGAACAGTATTCAGGTGACGACATCGAGAAGCACGTCAGCGAGTACGACGACGTCATGATCGCTAACGGTCTCTACTCGGGCCGTCAGGTCACCAGCGCAGGCGTGCAAATTCCTGATTCGGAATATGGTTGGGCCGAGCACACCGCCCGCCGCACCAGCAAGCCGGAGGGCGTAACGGGGCCGTCGGTTGCGATGCGCGACCACCTCAAAGACGAAGTCGAAGCGCGCGGTTTCAGGATCCGTTAGCGCTAGCGCCACGACTTGCGCGCGCGACGAAGACCATGATTAGTGGTTGCGTGACCTTCATCAGAGCCCAGATGAGTTTGTAGCGCACGCTAGGCACAGAGACGGCGCGACCGCGTGCCGCTGAGCGCAGGGCGGAGCGAACCACGAAACCCGCGTCGAGCCACATCCACTTCGGTGCCATGTCGGCGCGCTCAATGCCGAGTCGAGCGTGGAATTCGGTGCGCACAAAACCCGGGGCCACCGCGGTGAATGTCACCCCGCGATGGCGGTACTGGGCGTTCGCCCACCGGCTGAAGCTCAGCGGCCACGTCTTCGCGGCGCTATAGAGCCCGAGCGGGGCGCCCGCAGCGATGCTGGCGACAGTAAGTACGGTGCCGGATCCTCGGCTGAGCATGCCGCCGAGCACTGCGTGGCTGAGGCGGAGGGGCACGGTGGCGAGGATCTCCAGCATCCGCTCTTCGTCGTCGATGGAGTTCGATTCAAACTCTTGCGCTAATCCGTAGCCGGCGTTGTTCACCAGATAGCTGATGGGGGCATCCGCCGAGTGCAAACGCTGCTCGACAATCGCCCGCTCATCGACATTGGTGAGATCGGCCTTCAGCACTTCGGCGGTGACGCCATAGCGTGAGCGCAGGTCGGCTGCGACAGCCTCAAGCCTGGCTAGATCTCGCGCCACCAGAACAATGTTGTACCCACCAGAAGCGAGTTGATGGGCGAACTCCGCCCCGAGGCCGGAGGTCGCTCCTGTGACGAGTGCGGTGCCGCGGGCCGTGCTGGCAGAGGAGCGTGAAGGCTGAATGGTCATCCCGAAACGCTATCGCGTCGAGCCCCATTGTCGTCAGCATGCCGCACGATAGAGGGGTGAACCTGCCCCGCCTTGTGGATACGTTCGTCGAGTACCTCTCGGCAGACCGTGGCTTCAGCGTGCACACGATTCGTTCCTACCGTTCTGATCTCACTAACCTCGTCACCTTCGCGGCAGACCGGTTGGTGACAGAGCCCGCTGATCTCGATCTCGAACTCTTGCGCGAGTGGTTGTGGCAGTCCTCCCAAGAAGGGCTCGCAAAAGCTACGTTGGCGCGCCGGGCGGCAGCCTCGCGGGCGTTCAGCGCGTGGTTGGCCCAGAATAATTACACCGAGTTGGATGCCGCGGCTCGTCTTAAAGCGCCGAAGGCCGACCGGCACTTGCCTCGGGTTCTCAATCGCGATCAGATGTCCGAGATGTTGCAGAGTGTCGAGTCGCGGGCGTCCACGGCGGATCCAGTAGCGCTGCGGGACAGGGCCATTGTCGAGCTCCTCTATGCCTCGGCGTTGCGGGTGAGCGAGCTTGTGGGGCTCAGTGCGAATGACGTGGATGATTCCCGGCTCACGGTGCGCGTGATGGGTAAGGGATCGAAGGAGCGGGTGGTTCCGTTTGGAATTCCGGCTCAACGCGCGATCGCCGATTATCTCGAGCGTGGCCGACCTCAGCTCACCGCTGAAATCGGGGGAGCGGCACCGCTATTTGTGGGTGCCCGTGGCAAACGCGTCAGTGCGCGCATGGTGTACGAAGTGATCGCCCATTTGCTCGCCGACGTTCCTGGTTCGGGCGGATCCGGGCCGCACACGTTGAGACATACCGCTGCAACTCACCTCTTGGATGGCGGCGCCGATCTACGGGCGGTGCAGGAGCTTTTGGGGCATGCCAGTCTGGGCACTACCCAGCTATACACCCATGTCTCGACGGAGCGTTTGCGCGAAAGCTACCGCACCGCGCATCCCCGCGCCTAAGCATTCGGCCTCGACGGCCAGCGGCCAGACTTCTGGTATCGCTCAGCCCATGAGCGGGCTGTCGCCCACGTGGGTTTCTGGTTTCCACGACGTGCGGCGCGGGCCTGGCGGGTCAATCTTGGGTGGCGCGACTGCTGGCTTGGGGGAGGGAACGTCAGTGGGCTCCGGGAGCTGCGCGCGATAGATAGAGACGACCTGATCGAGGTATCGCTCGATGACGTCTTTCTCGTTGTCGTCGAAGTTATCGAGCACGCGGTCAATGCCCATAATCATGGGCATTAGCGTGGCCATTGCTGTCGCGACCGAACTCGGGTTGGGCACGACAACGACGCTTCTGCGGTCGGTGGGATGTTGTTCCCGCGTCACATGGCCGACGTTGATGAGTCGGTCGATAGAGGCGGTCACGGCTGGCGTCGAGATATTGAGGCGACGAGACAGCTCAGTCGGTGGCAGCGGCCCGCTCATGATCAGGTGGTTCATCGCTTCGAGGTCGGTCGGGTTGACCGAGAGGGTTCGGCCGACGTGTTCCTCGAACTCTTCACTGATATCGAGGATGTCGCGCAACAGCTGGGTGGGGCGTCGCGCGTCGGGACGCTCCGGAGGGGATTCGGTGTGTTGCATGCCGCTCACTTTACCGCTATGTTTCTAACTTGTCTAATATCTAGTTAATCGAAGTACTTTTCTTCAGAAGGAGAGCGATGTCTCGCCTCAGGACATTCATCACCGCCCGGCGCACTTCGTGGATCGTATTGGTCGCCGCCTTTCTCGCGGCGGGCGCAATATTCGCTGCAGGTTCGGGCAACGAAGAGGGCGCCCTTCCCGGCGTCGGTCTTCCGGAGTCAGCCGAATCGGCACAGGCCGCCGCTGCAGCAGAAGACCTCCCTGGGGCTGACTCCACGGTTGCTCTTCTCGTCTTCACGCGTGACGGTGATGCACTCACCGACGGCGACACCGCTGCCATCACCGAGGCGGCTGGCACGCTGAGCGACCTCTCGGCCGAGGGATTCGTTCCACCACCAACGTTCTCCGACGACGGCACGACCGCGATCGTCACGGTTCCGCTCGACTCCCTCTCCGAAGCTGGCGAACAAGCCGAGCGCGCGGATGAGATTCGCGAGGAAGCCAACGCTGACCTTCCGAGTGGCCTCACTGCATTGCTCAGTGGTCCCGAAGGATTTGCCGTCGACATCGCCGCCGTCTTTGAAGGTGCTGACTTCACCCTTCTCATCACCACCGTGATTGTTGTCGCAGTGCTCCTGCTCGTGACGTACCGCAGCCCCTGGTTGTGGCTTGTCCCGCTCATTGTCGTCGGTACTGCCGACGGTCTTGCCGGAATCGTCGCGGCTCGTGTCGCCGCGCTCGCTGGCATCCCCTTGGATGCCTCGGTCACGGGAATTCTCTCGGTGCTGGTCTTCGGTGCCGGAACCAACTACGCGCTGCTGCTCATCGCCCGTTACCGTGACGAATTACGCTTGGAAGAAGATCGTCGCGAGGCGATGTCGCGAGCACTGCGCGGAGCGGGCCCGGCGATCATCGCCAGCGGCAGCACAGTGGTGCTCGCCCTCCTCACGCTGGTATTCGCTGAGTTGCAGGGCAACCGTGCGCTCGGCATCGCGTGTGCCACGGGTGTCGTTATCGCCATGATCTTCGCGCTCGTCGTCTTGCCGGCGGCTCTCGTCTTGTTCGGTCGCGGTCTCTTCTGGCCGTACATCCCCAAGTTCGGCACTGAAGGCAGCGCAGAACGCGGTGTCTGGCACAAGCTGGGCGTTTTGGTCTCCAAGAAGCCCGTTGCCGTTGCCATTCTGGGCGCGATCGTGCTTGGCGCGCTCTCCTTGGGCGTTCCGCAAATCAAGATTGGTCTCTCCCAGACCGAGAGCTTTACGCAGGTTCCCGAAGCGGTTCAGGGCCAAGAACTTATTGCTGACGCCTTTCCTGCTGGCAGCGGTTCTCCGGCATCCGTCATTGTGAACTCTGACTATGCCGCTGAGGCTGCCCAAGCGGCCGAGGGCGTCGAGGGTGTGGACGCGGTCAGCATCGGCGAAAGCACGTCGACGATTACGCAGATCAGCGTGGTGTTGGATGACGCAGCCGAAACTGAGGGCTCGTTCGCCGCTATTGAGGCTCTCCGCGCTGAACTGTCCAGCATCGACGGTGCTGATGCGCTCGTCGGCGGGTTGGATGCGCAGGCTCTCGACGTGCAGCGCGCCCAGCAGCATGACCAAGATCTGGTGATCCCGCTCATCTTGGGCCTGGTCTTCATCGTGCTGGTGCTGCTCTTGCGTTCGCTTGTTGCTCCGATTCTGTTGCTGCTCACGGTGCTTGCTTCGTTCTTTGCGAGTTTGGGTGCCAGTTGGTTGCTATTCCAGTCGGTCTTCGGATTCCCGGCTATCGACACCAACGTGGTGCTGTTTAGCTTCCTCTTCCTCGTGGCGCTAGGTGTGGATTACAACATCTTCTTGGTCACCCGGGCTCGAGAAGAAGCTGTCGAACACGGCACACGCCAGGGGATGATTCGCGCGCTCTCCTCGACCGGCGGCGTCATCACTAGTGCGGGTATTTTGCTCGCCGCCGTGTTTGCGGTGCTGGGTGTTTTGCCGCTCATCACGCTCACGCAGATCGGAATCATCGTCTGCATCGGTGTGCTGCTCGACACGCTGCTGGTTCGCACCGTGATCGTGCCGTCGCTCGCGTTCATGCTTGGCGAGAAGTTCTGGTGGCCGGGTCGCGTGATTTCGGTTGGTGCAGAAGTTCGCACCCCGAAGCGTGGCGCTGCCGAGCACGTGCGCGAGCACGCTCCCGCTCACGCCGAAGATCACGCTCCGAAGCACGCGGAGGATGAGCGCTCGCCGAAACACAGCATCGACGCTTAGTCGACGCACAACTCGGATGCTCGCCCTAGTCGAGCCCGCAGGCGCTCTGCGCTCGGGCTCGACTAGGGCTTTCGTGTGGGCAGCAGTATCGCCCGCGGTATCGCTCCGAGGTAATTGAGCGGCGACACGTACTCGCCATCGAGCCGCACGCCAAAGTGGATGCACGCGACCGAACAGTGTCCGGGCTGCAGCTCGCCAATCACCTCTCCCTGCTTCACGGAGTCACCGCGGGCCAGCGTGGTGGTGACGGGCTCGTAGCTTGTGATGAGTCCGCCAGGGTGGCGCAGCGACAACACCGGGCGGTCCACCACGACTCCGGCGAAGTGCACGACACCCGCGGAGGGAGCTCGCACCTCAGTCGTGGTGCCAGCGCCAATGTCGATTCCACGATGTCCCGCCGAATACGCCGTCTCCGGCGCGATATAGGGGCGGATGATCGGATGCGGTATCGCCACTGGCCAATCCCACTCGGTGGTCGTGGTCGCGTGCGCGCTCGCGCCGGTGACCGCCACCACGAGGAGCGCAAGAATCATGGATGCAGGGGTTCGAAACATCCATTCAGAGTGCTCGTCTGCCCTTCCTTATAGCGGCCGAAATAGACATCAGGGGAAACCTGTTCCCTGTGATGCTGTTGTGGGGGAGCGATGGTATGATTTTGGCAGCACCGCGTGTATTCGCGGTGACTACGCGTGCCCCGTTGCAGTACAACTACCGCAGCACACGGCCGCTATCTCCACTCAGTCCCCTCTCGTGCACCATTGCGCTGGGGGCGGAGGTATGCCCGGGCACTAGGATTCGCGCCAACCGGTCGCGAGTATTAACTGAGAAGGCCATTGCCGCCACGCGCGCCAGTGAGCCAGAAAAGGAGAACGGCCATGGCCGTCGTAACCATCCGCCAGCTGCTCGACAGCGGCGTACACTTCGGACACCAGACTCGTCGTTGGAACCCGAAAATGAAGCGCTTTATTCTGACCGAGCGCTCGGGCAGCCACATCATCGACTTGCAGCAGTCGCTTGGTTACATCGACGCTGTCTATGACTACGTCAAGGAGACGGTCGCCCACGGCGGAACCATCCTCTTCGTCGGTACCAAGAAGCAGGCACAGGGAACGATCGCTGAGCAGGCACTGCGCGTAGGCCAGCCCTACGTCAACCAGCGCTGGCTCGGTGGACTCCTCACCAACTTCCAGACAGTTTCCAAGCGTCTTGCACGCATGAAGGAACTCGAAGAGGTCGACTTCGATGACACCACACGTGGTTTCACCAAGAAGGAACTGCTCATTCAGAAGCGCGAGCTTGTGAAACTGCAGAAGAGCCTCGGCGGTATCCGTAACCTCACGAAGACCCCTTCGGCCATCTGGATCGTTGACACCAAGAAGGAGCACCTCGCCATTGACGAGGCTCACAAGCTTGGTATCCCCGTCATCGCCATCCTCGACACCAACTGCGACCCCGACGACGTTGCGTACCCGATCCCGGGTAACGACGACGCCATCCGCTCGGTTGGTCTCCTCACGCGCATCGTTGCTGACGCTGCTGCTGAGGGCCTCATTCAGCGTCACCAGAAGCCAGAAGAGGGCAAAGAAGTAGAGCCCATGGCTGCTTGGGAAGCAGAGCTTCTCGGCCAGGCTGACGCGGATGCCGCTGCAGCTAAGACCGAAGAGCCCAAGGCCGAAGAGCCCAAGGCTGAAGAGCCCAAGGCTGAAGAAGCTAAGGCTGAAGAGCCCAAGGCTGAAGAAGCTAAGGCTGAAGAGCCTGCCAAGGCAGAGGCAAAGGCTGAGAAGGCCGCCGCTAAGCCCGCAGCAAAGAAGACCCCCGCGAAGGCTGCAGACGCAGCTGACGACAAGAAGTAAGGATTCGAACAATGGCAGACTTCAGCCTCGAAGACCTCAAGACCCTGCGCGAGCGCCTCGGCACCGGCATGGTTGAAACCAAGAACGCTCTCGTTGAGGCGGGCGGTGACCTCGAAAAGGCCACCGAGCTCCTGCGTCTGCGCGGTGCCAAGAGCAACGCAAAGCGTTCTGACCGTTCCACCAGCGAAGGCCTCATCGCCGCGAAGACCGCTGGCGGAGCAACCACCATCATCGAGCTCGCCTGCGAGACCGACTTCGTTGCAAAGGGTGACAAGTTCGTTGCTCTCGGCGAGGCCGTTGCTACCGCAGTTGCTGAGTCCGGCGCGTCGACCGTAGAAGAGGGCCTCGCGGCCCCCGCTGGGTCGTCGACTGTCGAACAGCTCATCAACGATGAGGCTGCGATTCTCGGTGAGAAGTTCGAACTGCGTCGCCTGACCAAGGTAGAGGGTGACTCGTTCGAGGTCTACATGCACCGCACCAACAAGGACCTGCCTCCGCAGGTCGGCGTTGTTGTCGCATACACGGGTGACGATGCAGAGACCGCTCGCGGAATCGCGCAGCACATCTCGTTCGCTGCTCCGACCTACCTTTCGCGTGAAGACGTTCCGGCAGATGATGTCGAGAATGAGCGTCGTATCGTTGAAGAGATCAGTCGCGGAGAGGGCAAGCCTGACGCTGCTCTGCCCAAGATCGTTGAAGGCCGTCTCGGCGCGTTCTTCAAGCAGGTTGCCCTGCTTGACCAGGACTACGCTCGTGACAACAAGGTTTCGGTCGCCAAGGTTGCCGCTGACGCGGGCATCACCATCACTGGTTTTGCACGCTTCAAGGTAGGCGCCTAACACGCATATCGATGAAGGCCCGAGGCTCTATTGCCTCGGGCCTTTGTTGTGTGCCGCCGCGGATCAGGCGGCCCGGCACGGTCATTGCGGCGAATGTGCTGTGCGCCCGTGCTGAACTCTCCGCAACGCAATACCCTGTAATAGAGAACCGCTAGGGAAAGAAGACGATGACAATTCAACGCAAACGCCGAGTGCTGCTAAAACTGTCGGGAGAAGCATTCGGTGGTGGGCAGTTGGGCGTTAACCCCGATGTTGTCTCGGCCCTCGCTAAAGAAATTGCTGCTGCTGCGGCTGACGTGGAGATCGCTATCGTCGTTGGTGGCGGCAACTTCTTCCGCGGTGCTGAGCTCAGCCAGCGTGGAATGGATCGTGGCCGCGCCGACTACATGGGCATGTTGGGCACCGTCATGAATGCCCTTGCCCTTCAAGACTTCCTCGAGCAGGCCGGTACGGCTACGCGCGTGCAGTCCGCTATCGCTATGACGCAGGTCGCAGAACCCTATATTCCGTTGCGCGCTGAACGTCATCTCGAGAAGGGCCGAGTTGTTATCTTCGGTGCCGGTGCAGGCTTGCCGTACTTCTCCACCGACACTGTTGCAGCTCAGCGTGCCCTCGAGATCGGCGCCGAAGAAGTGCTCGTTGCTAAGAACGGCGTTGACGGCGTGTACGACGCTGACCCCCGCAGCAATCCGGATGCACGCAAGCTTGAATCAATCAGCTTTCAGGATGCGCTCGTGCAGGGCCTCAAGGTCGTCGATTCGACCGCGTTTAGCCTGTGCATGGACAATGCGATGCCGATGCTCGTGTTCGGCATGGAGCCAGCAGGAAACCTCACGCGCGCTATCGTGGGAGAGCAAATCGGCACTCGCGTGCACGGATAGCGTTCAGCGCACCAATTCCCGCCCCACCCAAACGATTTCCGAGTGCCGCACCGCAGTTGTTCATGCCTCTGCACGCTAAACTCGGGTGAGACCCAGAGGAGTGCCCCCGTGATCAGTGATGTTCTAGCCGAGGCTAGCGAAAAGATGAACAAGGCAGTAGAAGCTGCCAAAGATGACTTCGGCACGGTTCGTACCGGCCGCGCTAACCCGGCGTTGTTCCAAAAGGTCCTTGTGGACTACTACGGAACCCCCACACCGTTGCAGCAGCTTGCGTCCATGGTGAACCAAGAGGCTCGTACTCTCTTGATCACCCCGTTCGACAAGTCCGCGCTCAAAGACATTGAGAAGGCAATCGCAGGCGCTCACCACCTCGGTGCCAGCGTCGGCAACGATGGCAATGTCATCCGTGCCACGCTGCCGGAACTTACCGAAGAACGCCGCAAGGAGTTCGTCAAGGTTGTGCGCGACAAGGCTGAGCAGGCTCGTGTCTCGCTTCGCAACGTGCGCCGTAAGGCGAAAGACGACCTTGAAGCACTGACTGAGGTCGGCGAAGATGAGGTCGCGCGCGCTGAGAAAGAACTAGAAGCGAGCACGAAGGCTCACGTCGACACAATCGACGACGCCCTCAAGCGTAAAGAAGCTGAACTGCTCGAGGTCTAATGGTCTCCGAATTCGAAGCTCACGTTAGAGCTACAAACGACAAGATTAACGCCCGCACGGGGCGTCCTTTGGCGATGGCTCTCACTGTGGGGCTGGGCCTTGGTCTTGCATTGTTGTTCAGCCTGATCTTTGTCAAAGAGCTGTACATGCTCTTTGCCGGCGTGCTGGTTGCCTTCACGGCATTCGAGCTTGCCAGCGCGCTTCGTTTTGCGGGCCTCAAGATTCCGCGAGTGGCAGCCGTCATCGCGGCGGTTGCTGTTGTTCCCGCGTCGTTCTATTGGCAGGCTGAAGGCCAGTGGTTTGTCACGCTCGGTGGCATTGTGTTCGTGTGGCTGTGGCGACTCGTTGAAGTAGTCGTGATGCCGAGTCACCGTGGCTCGGTGCGGTCGATCATGCGCGACCTTGGCGCCGGCGTCTTCGTGATGTTGTACGTCGCGTTCTTGGCAAGCTTCACGGTGCTGCTAACTGCTCAAGACGGCGGTCAGTGGTGGACGCTTGCAATGTTGATCGTTGTTGTTGTCAGTGACATCGGGGCGTATGCGAGCGGGCTTTCGTTTGGTAAACATAAGATGGCTCCCACCATCAGCCCCGGAAAAACCTGGGAAGGGTTTGCCGGAGCAGCGCTTTCGGCGATCACCGCTGGCATTCTGCTTGCCCTCTTCATGATCGATCAGCCCTGGTGGGTTGGACTCATCTTTGGTCTCGTTATCTTGGGTACCGCCACCATGGGAGATCTAGCGGAGTCACTCATTAAGCGTGACCTCGGGATCAAAGACATTAGTACCTGGCTTCCGGGCCACGGCGGCTTCTTGGATCGTGTAGATTCGTCGCTTTTGTCCGCCGCGGCGGGCTATGCACTCTTTCTTATCTTCTCGTAAGGCACAATAGAACCGTGAGCACCACATTTCCTCGTAGCCGAAAGTCAAAGCTCGGGTACAACGTCGACCAGGTCGAGGACTTCCTCGAGGAGGCGCGTCGTGCCTACACCGCCGATCGCGGTGACTCGTCTGTCGTGTCGTCTCGCACCATCCGCAAGCTAGCTTTTGCGATGCAAAAGGGTGGATATTCGCCGGTACACGTTGACTCCGCGTTGGAGCGCCTTGAAGACGCTTTTGCCGCTCGCGAGCGTGACCGTGCGATTTCAGAGCTGGGGGAGACCGCCTGGTACGCCAAGGCTCGCTCTGAGGCCCAAGAGATTCTCAATCGTCTTGCCCGACGGGATGGCAAGAAGTTTGCCCGCACAAGTTCGTTCACGATCGGCTACTCGATCAAAGATGTGGATGCCTTCGCGCAAGAGCTTGCGGACTACTTCCAGCACGGTGCCCCGCTCACGATCGATCGCGTGCGCACGGCGGCATTCCGAAGCGCCAAGGGCGGCTACCGCGAAGCACAGGTCGACTACTTGATCGACTCTGTTATCGACGTCATGCTTGCCGTTCGATAATTCCCTCTGTTTTTTCAGGTCTGTCCGTTAGCATCGGTTTACTTTGTTTATTAAATCTCATGCGGCAATCCTCCGCGCTCAGGCCAAGAGTCAGGGCGCGGATCTTTCTGGGCGCCACACCCGTGTCTCTTGGAGCCTGCCTATCTTTGCTTCTACCGTGAGCTTGGGCTTCATCGCGACGCTCATGATGGCTGTGCCCACTCCCGCCAGCACTGTCTCGGCGGCGCAGGTTCCTCTGAGCACCGTGCAGCGCGCAGAAGTGCAGTCGATCACGGTTGCCGAAGGTTTTGTTAATGAAGTCGAGCGCGACAAACTCACGATCAAGGAGCTCGTCGTTGAGCCTGTCGTGGTCGCCGCTCCCGCAGCACCGGCAGTGGGAACGCCTGACCCCGGCACAGCGCAGGCTGTTGCCTTGTCCATGCTGACAGCCCGTGGTTTGGGCTCGGGGGAGTACAGCTGCCTCGTTAGCTTGTGGAACCGTGAATCTGGCTGGAATGTGTACGCGCAGAATGCCTCCAGTGGCGCCTATGGCATCCCGCAGGCGCTTCCCGGTAGCAAGATGGCTACTGCCGGTGCCGACTGGGCTACAAACCCGGCAACTCAGATTGCCTGGGGCTTGAGCTACATCGAGGGCCGTTACGGAACCCCGTGTGGCGCGTGGGCTTATTCAGAGTCCAATGGCTGGTACTAGATCGCCTCGCATCTCCGCATAAGCTTGAGCTATGCCTCGTTCTAATCGCCCCCGCGGGCGGCGTCGCCCCGACGATGACGACAATGGCGACCTCAGGCAGGCACTGTTCGGCTCTCGCCGCACCGAAGTGAAGCGTGACGGCGAGTGGAACGTTCAGCCTGTATCGCCCGCTAACGCCGTCAAGAGCTACACCTGCCCCGGATGCTCGCAGACGATCACTTCGGGCACTGCGCACACCGTCACGTGGCGCGCTGACGGCATCATGGGATCGGCAGACGACCTCGCCGCGCGCCGCCACTGGCATCAGCACTGCTGGAAGATCAGATTGTGAGTCAAACCTCCGTGAACACAACCCCCGCAAGCGAACCCATTCGAGGTGCCACCGAGCTCCCGGCGGTGCGTGAGAACATCGAGTTGCACACTGACGACGGTTTCACTTTGGTGGGGGAGTTGTCTTTGCCTGAGTCGGGCCATATCGCTGCCACCCTGGTCACGCTTCACCCCTTGCCGACGGCCGGTGGGTTCATGGATTCCCACATCATCCGCAAGGCTGCCGCTCGATTGCCGGCGCTGGCCGACATCGCAGTGCTGCGCTTCAACTTTCGCGGCGTGACCTCTCCACGGGGAACTTCGGAGGGATCATTCGGCGAGGGCGAACTCGAAGCGCATGACCTCGCCGCGGCTATGGACTTCGTGCGCGAGCGTGGGCTTCCCAACGTGTGGCTGCTCGGATGGTCGTTTGGCACCGAAGTCACGCTCAAGTATGGGTTGCAGCATCCGATTACGGGCGCCATTTTGCTTTCCCCGCCGCTGCATCGAGCGACGGCGGATGATGTAGCCGCGTGGGCAGCAACTGAGCGTCGCTTGGTCGCGGTGATTCCCGAACTCGATGACTACTTGCGGCCCGAAGAAGCCGCGCAGCGTTTTGCCTCGGTGCCGGAGCTGGAGTTCGTCGCCGTCGAGGGTGGCAAGCACCTGTGGGTGGGGGAGACACAGACCTATCGCGTGCTCAGCGAGGTTGTGGCGCGTCTCAACCCTGTGGCGCTTCCCTTGCCGCGCACGTGGCCGCCCGAGGCCACACCGGCGCTGTGATCCCTCGTCGCTAGAGGTCTGCTTGGCGTGGCACGACAACTTGCTGAACAATCAGCAGAATTGCGGCGGCCACGGGGATGGCGATAAGCGCCCCCAAGATACCGAGCAGTGTTCCGCCGGCGAGAGCTGCAATCACCACGAGGGCACCGGGAATCTTGACGGCTTTGTTCATGATGCGAGGGTTGAGCAGATAGGCCTCAACCTGCATGTAGATCAGGTAGTAGATTCCGACGGCGATCACGCTGGGTGGGCCGTTGAACAGCAGCACGAGCAAGGTGATCACGATGGAGCCGCTGAGCGTTCCCACCAGAGGGATGAGCGACCCGACGAAGGCGATGAAGGCCAGCAACGCTGAGTACTTCACGGGAAGCCCGAATGCCGGGAAAATCAGAGTCAGGACCAGGAACGAGAGCACGCCGTTGACGAGGGCGAGTGAGCCCTGGCCGATGACGTAGCGACCAACTGCAGCGCTGACTTGTTCAGCGAGGTCGATGAACTTCGCGCGCTTTGTCGCGGGCACGAGTTGGTACAGGCCGCCCTTGATGTTGTTGAGCGACGATACGAAGTAAATCGTGAGGATAAGCACGATGATGGCGCCGGTAATCCCCGTGGCGATACCGATTCCGACGGCAAACACTCCGCCACCGATCGTGGTGAAGTCGAGGTCTGCGATCCAGACGTTGAAGCCGTCAAGCAGATCTTGCACGTTGAGCCACGGGAACGCTGTCTCAACGCTCTCTCGAACGGTTCCGTCGAAGAAGGCTGTGACGAGTCGCGGAATGGCTTCCGATGCATTTCTGACCTGCTCGGCAATAACAGGAACGATCGCAAAAATGAGACCCGTGAAAACGCCGAGTACACCCACCAGCACCGTAAGGATGGCGGTCCACCGTGGAAACTTTTTAGTCTCGAGCCACGTGACGACCGGGTCGAGGCCGAGCGCTAGAAAGAGTGCAGCCCCCACGTAGGTGAGGATCGTCGCGAGCGAAATGACTGTCTGGCCGATTCCGACCGCGACAAGAACCCCTAGACCGCCGAGAAGTCCGAGGCGGAATGGATTGAGGATCTTCATTGCATGGCTCCGTTCGGCCTAACGCAACTGTGTCAGGCTGAGCGTAATTCTAGGGGCCGTGCTGACTGTTGCTAGCTAACTTCCTCGGCTTGGTTCAGAACTCCGCGAAGGTTTTCGAAGTATCCGGCAACGGTTTCGCGTTCTGCCTTGATCTTGGCGAGGCGATCTTCGGCCTCGCTGATGAGATCGTGAGAGCGCTTCTCGGCATCGGAGAGCAGCGCCTTGGCGCGCTCTTCGGCATCCGCGACGTCGTCAGTGGCGCGGGCGGAGGCATCGGCGAGCAGTGCCTTCGCTTCGGCTTGCGAGCTCTGGGTGAGTTCCTCTGCTTCGTTACGTTTGGCGTTGGCCTCACGCACGGCTTCGGCCAGTTGGGCTTGGGCTTCCTCGAGGTAGTTCTGTGTTTGAGCTGTTGCCTCTTTGTGCTGCGCCAAGAATTCCTTCTCGGCGTCATCGCGGCGTGCCGCAATCTCTTGCTCAAGTGAGATGCGAGCGTGTTCGGCCTCGCGTTCGATCGTGGTGCGAGTCTCCTCAAGCTGGTGCTTGATGGTGGCCCGCGTTGACTCAACCTCGTTGGCTAGCTCTGCGCGTTGGCGTGAAACATCCCGGTCGAGGTCGGTGGTCTGCTTTTCGACATCGTGAGCGAGAGTGGAACGGGTTTCTGACACGTAGCTTTCGAGTTCGGTGCGCTTGCTATCGATTTCGGCATCCAACTCTGCGTGGCGGCGAGCCATTTCTTCTTCGAGGCCGGCCGTTGCCGAGTTGATTTCGGCTTCCAGTTCGTTGCGACGGGTGCTCATTTCGGCCTCGAACTCGGCGCGAGCAGTGGTGCTCTCCTGTTCGAACGCGGCACGTGCACCCGTGATTTCTGCTTCGAGACCGGCCTGCGTGGTCTCTACATCGCTCTCCAAAGCAGCTCGGGTTGTCGAGACTTCCTTGGCAAGCGCCTTCTTGGTCGAAGTGACTTCTTTATTGAGCGCCTTTTTCTGGGCGGCGACATCGGCGGTGAGCTCGTTTCGAGTGGCCTTGACATGAGCCTCGAGCTCAGCTCGGGTCGTGGTGACTTCGTCTTCGAGGGCAGCCTTTGCGGTTGCAACCTCTTTTTCGAGTCCCGCGCGAGTGGTCGTAACCTCTTGTTCGAGTGAAGCTTGGGTAACCTTCACCTCTTGCTCGAGTGCCGTCTTGGTGCTGGTCACTTCCTGTTCGAGCGCTGCCTTGGTGCTGGTAACTTCGTGCTCAAGCGCAGCCTTCGTTGTGGTCACTTCATCGTCGAGTGCCGTGCGAGTGGTTGTCACGTCGCTCTCAAGCAGCTGACGGGCTTCGCGCTCTTCGTTCTCCCACAGCTCGCGGGCTTCGGAGAGCTCGGCCTCGAGGGACGCCTGCGTCGAGAGAACGGTCTTCTCGAGTTCCGCGAGAGTGTTCGCTGCTTCTGTGGCGGCCGCGGTGCGAGTGGCTTCGGCTTCGGCCTCGAGAGTGGCGTAGGCGGCGTCGAGCTCTGCTTGGTGCTTGGCCTGGGCTGCCTTCGTTTCGTTGGCCAGCTTGGTGTGGGCTGCCTTCGTTTCGTTGGTGAGCTTGGTGTGGGCTGCCTTGGTCTCGTTGGTGAGAGTTTCGCGCGCGGTCGTTGTCTCGGCTTCGAGCTCGGCGCGTGCCGTCTCAATCTCACGAGCAAGGTCGGTGCGGGCCTGTTCGATATCGCGCTGCAAATCCTCGCGCTGCTTCGTGTTCTCCGCCTCGAACGTCGCGCGGCCGAGCTCGGCATCGCGAGCCAAGGACTCTGCAGCTTCGCGGGCTTCAGCAACCTCGCTTGCGGTGCTGGCACGCAGCTCCGTCATGGCGCGTTCAGTCTCGGCACGCAGTGCTGCAGACTCACGCTTGGCGGAGGTGCGCGCATCCGCAGCTTCCGTGGCGACGGCACCGCGGATGGTGGCGGCTTCGCGGGAAGCATCGGCGACGAGCTGAGATGCTTCGTCTTTCGCGCGAGCGATCAGGGTGTCGGCTTCGTTGCGGGAAGATTTGGCGAGCGCAGCGGCTTCACTGTTTGCTTCAGCAAGGATGCGTTCTGATTCGCTCGCAGTGTCGGCGCGCAGCGCGGCGGTTTCAGACTGCACGGCCTTGCGCATTTTCTCAGCGTCGATATCAGCTTGGCTGATGAGCTGGGTGGAGTGCTCTTCAGCAACACGCAGCATGCTTTCGAGTTTGGAGCCGAGTCCGCTGTAGGTGGGGCTTCCCGATTCGTCGAGTTCAGCCTGAAGATCTTCGTTTACGGCGAGGAGTCGCTTGACCTCTTTAGTGGAGGCAGTGCGGTCTGCTTTGGCGGCTACAAGTTCACGACGAAGTTCGCCGATCAGTTTGTCGACGTCGTCTTTTTTGTAACCGCGCATCTCTGTGCCGAAATCGGTATCGTTCGCGGCCAAGATTTCTCCTCGATGTCAGCGGAATGAACCCTCTGAGTTTAGTGGGATGAAGAGGCCTCCTGTCATTTTGGTCTCATCCCCAATCTGGGGCGTTCACTCATCTCCCAGAGACTTCCCAGAAGAGTAACTAGGTCGGTAGAACACGATCGGCTATTCTTGAACGTCTTTGTTGTTGCCTACCCGCGTGGATGGGGCCCTTACCTCTAGTCCGACCGAGGTTCAGCCAGTGTGGCTAGGGCCCTCGCACGGCGAGTAATCCTGGGCAACACGAAAGGAGAGATAGTGAGATTTGTTCTCGCCATAGTTAGCTTCATGCTCGCAGCCGGACTCATCGGCTACGGCATTGCACAGCAGACCATTCTTGCGACCCCAGACGAAGTCTCGGTTTCCGCAGAAACGAGCGGCGCCGCGCCCCTCACCGTGATCAGCGGTGAAGCGTTCAATGCGTACTCGGGCAACCAAACCATTCGAATCGAGGGCGACCGCCGTGTCGTGGCCGCCTACGGTCGCACGACAGATGTGCTCGCGTGGGTCGGCGACGCTAGTTACAACATGGTCACTCTCGATCCTGAAACGGGCGACCTCGCCACTGAGAGTATTAGTGGCACAGAACAAGAGGTTCCGGACCCCTACAACTCCGACCTGTGGCTCGAAAGCTATGAAGCTGAGGACGAACTCGCCCTCACGGTGAAGATTCCGAGCGATGTGTCATTCATCGTCGCCGCTGACGGCATCGAAGCCGCTCCCAACGCGGTATCGATTTCGTGGCCGCTCGACAACACCACGCCGTGGGCCGGTCCGCTCATCCTTGGCGGAGCTGCTGTGCTGTTGCTCGGGCTCATTTTCTTGATGTGGGCTGTTCATCACATGCGACGCGCTGGTGGCCCTCGCCGCAAGCCACAAAAGATGCCCAAGGTTCCCAAGAAGGCTCGCTACAAGCCTGCTAAGCGTGGTTCCAAGGCGAGCGAAAGCACCACTTTGCGTACGACCGTTCGGTTCGCCGTCCCAACCGTGCTGGTCAGCGTGCTCGTTCTGAGCGGATGCACGACCTCAACTTCACCCAATTCCGCCGCAGATGACGGTGTGCCCAGCCCCACTGCTACCTCCACCTCTGCGGCCGGTGCTGCTGCAACTCCCGCGGTGGCCGTGCGTCAGATTGAGAAGATCGTTGCGCAAATCAGCGCCGTCTCTCAAGAAGCGGATGAGGAGCGCGACACCGATCTCATCAAAACGCGCTTTGCGGAGGCTGCGCTCGAATACCGTCTTGCGAACTACACGATGCGCGATGCAGACGATTCAATCGCTGCCCCTGCGGCTATTCCCGATGGCCCGGTCCAGCTGACGTTGCCCCAACAGACGGAATCATGGCCGCGCACGGTGTTCACGATCATCCTCGACGAGACTGATTCGACCGTCGCTCCGATTGCGCTGTTCCTTGAGCAGGCAACCCCGCGCGATAACTACAAGGTCAGCTACGCGATGAACCTAGAGCCTTCTGTGGTATTCCCGGATGTTGCCGCAGCAAGCGTGGGAACATCACGTCTTCCTGCCGACAGCGGTCTTCTGCGTTCCTCGCCAACCGAGGTTGCTCTCAACTACGCAGAAATTCTTGAACAGGATGTCGAGAGCGATTCCTATCTTGACTTTGAGGCTGAGGGCGACAGCCTTCGCGTGAGCGTCGGTCTTGCCGTGAAGAAGAAGGAAAAGGCTGCGCTCTCCAGCACTGCCACGTTGACCTACGGTCACGACCTTGGCTCGGCCGATCCGATCGCAATGGCGACTATTGATGCGGGTGCGATTGTTGCCGTGCATCTCTATGAGACCAAGGTCGCTGCTCCTAAGGAAGAAGGCTCTGCCGTCACCTTTAGTGGTCAGACCAAGGCCCTTTCGGGAATCTCTATTACTGAAGAGGGCATCAAATCGACCTACGGCGATCAGCTACTCTTTTATGTCCCAGCAGCAGGCAGCGATGAGAAAATCGTCTTGCTTGGCTACACCCAAGGACTCGTCGCAGCATCGGAGTTGAAATGACTAACGCCCCCCTGAATGCCGCTAGCCTTCGTGGCGCAGTAGATCTCTCATCCCTCGTTCGCCAGCACAACACGCCTGCCCCTGCGGCCGGTGACGGTGCCGGTGCGACCCCTCCGGGAGAAGCACCGAAGCCCAGTGGTTTTGCCACCAGTGCGAATGATGCGTCGTTCACGCAGGTGCTTGAGCTGTCGAACACGGTTCCCGTTATCGTCGAGTTTTATGGGCAGGGCATCGAGCCAGCCCTTGAGCCAACGATCGCGCAGTACAAAGGCCGCTTTGCCCTGGTTGTGGTGGATGCCACGAGCAATCCGCAGCTGGTGCAGGCGTTCCAAGTGCAAGAGGTTCCGACCGTTGCCGCCGTTATTGGTGGGCGACCCGTGCAGCTCTTCAGCGGCATCATGCCCGAGAACGACCTCAAAGAGGTGCTTGAGCAGGTGTTGCAATTGGCGGCACAGAACAAAGTAACGGGCACCCTGCCGGCGCCGGAAGACGCTGACGAGGGCGACACAGAGCCCGTGGAAGAGCCGTTGCCGCCGTTGCATCAAGAAGCTTTCGACGCTATCTCGGCTGGCGACTATCCCGCGGCTATTGCTGCGTACCAGTCAGCCATCACCCAGAACCCGCGCGACCAGCAGGCGGTGGCCGGGCTCGCTCAGGTGTCGCTGCTTTCGCGCTTGGAAGGTCACACAGTCGATGCTGTGCGCAGCGCAGCGGCCCAAGAACCTCTCAGCGTAGACGCGCAGTTAGCGGTCGCCGATCTTGATGTGTCCGGTGGTCACCTCGGTGATGCCTTCGATCGTTTGCTTGAACTGTTTCCGTCGACCGATGCTGACGGCAAGAGCACCATCCGCACCCGACTTCTTGAGTATTTCGAAATCGCCGGTGCTGAAGATCCTCGTGTTGCCGATGCTCGTCGTCGATTGACACTGCTGCTCTACTAGTCACGCGCAATCGGGGCAGTGATTGCCTCGGCAGCGCGAATGAGGTCACGGGGCATCAGCTCGATGTCGAAGCCGCGCGTGCCGCCGCTGACAAAGACGGTGTCGAAGAGCTCGACAGTTTCGTCGATTACGGTGCGATGAGCTGTTCTCTGCCCGAGCGGACTGATTCCTCCCAGCACGTAGCCGGTGCGCCGTTGTGCGACTGCGGGATCAGCCATGCTGGCTTTTTTGCCTCCAACAGCGGAGGCCAACGCTTTGAGATCTAGTTTTCCGGAGACAGGCACCACGGCAACGACCATCTCGTCATCCACCATCGTCATCAATGTCTTGAAGACCTGTTCGGGATCAACGCCAAGAATGGTCGCCGCCTCACGACCGTATTCACTCGTGCCCGCATCGTGAGCGTAGGGGTGCGGGGTGAACGAGATACCGAGCGCGTCCAGCGCCACTGTCGCCGGAGTTCCGAGCGCCATCAGCGCGCTCCGGCGTTCGTGCGAATGAAGACGGGGTCGAAGCAACAGTGCATGCGATCTAGAGTAATGACACACAGGCATCCGATTGGATTCTGTGGGGGAGTAGCGGAGTTACGGTGACGATCTATCTTGACCATGCGGCAACAACGCCCATGCGCCCGTCGGTGGTGCAGGCATTCGCAGAAGCGTTGCCGGTCGTCGGTAATCCCTCGTCAATCCACTCTCAGGGGCAAGCAGCCAAGCGAATGCTCGAGGAAGCGCGCGAAGCCGTGGCAGCGAGTGTTGGCGCCGATTCGGTCGAGATCACTTTCACTTCTGGCGGCACCGAAGCGATCAATCTTGGCATCAAGGGTCTGTATTGGGCTCGCAATTCGTCTGGAGTAGAACGCCGCCGTATCGTGGTTGCGCAAGCTGAGCATCACGCCACTATTGACGCGGTCGAGTGGATGCGCACCCACGAGGGTGCAGTGCTTGATTGGATTCCCGTCGACGCTCTCGGTCGCATTGACGTGGACTATGTTCGTGAGGCGCTCGCCGATGATGTTGCGCTCGTCTCGATGCTGTGGGCCAACAATGAGGTCGGCACCCTCCAGCCCGTTTCCGAAGTCGCGGCGCTCGCGCAGGCTCAGGGCGTTCCGGTGCATGTCGACGCGGTATCCGCTCTCGGCTATGTGCCCATCGACTTCCATGCCGCGGGGGTGGCCGCGCTCAGCGTTTCGGCTCACAAAATTGGGGGACCGGTCGGAGTGGGCGCCCTCGTGATCGCACGTTCGGCATCCGTGACTCCGCTTATTCATGGGGGAAGCCAACAGCGGGCGCGCTCGGGAACGATGGATGCCCCCGGTGCTGTCGCTTTTGCGGCGGCAGCACGCGAAGCCACGGTTGCGCTCGCGGAGGAGGCTGCACGGCTCACTGTTCTGCGCGATGAGTTGATCGCGGGAGTGCAGGCGGCGGTTCCCGAAGCTGTCCTGCGGGGTGACGCCGAAGATCGTCTCCCGGGCAACGCGCATTTCACCTTCCCCGGTTGTGAGGGTGACTCTCTGTTGTTCTTGTTGGATGTCGCGGGCTTCAGCGTTTCAACCGGTTCTGCTTGTCAGGCTGGGGTGCCCGAAGCAAGCCATGTGCTGCTCGCGATGGGTCTCGACGAGCCCACTGCGCGCGGAGCGTTGCGAATCTCGCTCGGAGAGTCCACGACTGCCGACGAGGTTGCTCAGTTTGTGGCGGCGCTGCCGGGTGCGGTCGAGCAGGCTCGAGCCGCTGGCTATTCGGATCGCGTGACAGTCCTGGGACACTAGGACGTTTTTCTTCTCCCGCGTTGCCGGTTAACGCGGGGCTTGACGCTGCCGTCACCTATGTGTAAGTTTTTTATTACAGGTGAAAGGATTCTCGTGAATTCAGAAGAGCTCGGAGCGTGGTTGGCTGCAGTGGCTAACCCGCAGCGCATGCGCATTTTGGCCGAACTATCGACCGGCCAGAAGCACGTGAGCGAGCTCGCTCGTCGCGTCGGAATGTCCCGCCCGTTGCTCTACATGCACCTCGCCAAGCTTGAAGAAGCGGGCTTTGTTGCCGGGCATCACGAACTGAGCGACGACGGCAAAGCTCTGAAGCTCTTCGAGGTAGTTCCTTTTCGCGTCACGGTGACCCCCGCTCTCCTGGCGAGAGCGGTCGCGAAGTCGGCGGCAGCTACTGCGGCTCCTGAAATCGCCGATGGCGACGCTCACCCATCCCACAACAGCAACTCTCACGAAGGAAAATAATGGAAATCTTCTATACCCTCTGGTTTTGGCTCGCCACGGTTGCCGTAGTGGGCATCATCGCCGGCGTCATTACAAACGCCGTCAACAAGAAGGCCGAAACGGCAAAGCACGTTGCGGATGCGCAAGCGGGCGGCGATTATCGGGCGCTTGCCGAGCAGACGCTCGAAGCCAACCAGATGCTCATTCAGCGACTGGATGCCATTGAACTTCGGCTCGCTGGCGTCGAGAAGACGCTCACTGACATCCCGCAGTAAGAACTTGCCCAGCAACTCGTCTCGTACACTTGGGTGATGAAGGTTTTAGCGGCGATGAGTGGCGGAGTGGACTCCGCGGTTGCTGCCGCGCGTGCAGTCGAGGCGGGGCATGAGGTTGTTGGGGTGCATTTGGCGCTGAGCCGTCAGCCTGGAACCCTGCGCACTGGTGCTCGCGGTTGCTGCACGATTGAAGATTCTATGGATGCCCAACGGGCGGCCAATATGATTGGCATCCCGTATTACGTCTGGGACTTCTCCGAGCGTTTCAAGCTCGATGTCGTGGATGATTTCATTGCCGAGTATTCGGCTGGGCGCACCCCGAACCCCTGCATGCGTTGCAATGAGCGCATCAAGTTTGCGGCTCTCCTTGAGAAGGCGGTTGCTCTCGGGTTCGATGCGGTTGCGACAGGTCACTACGCCAACATCGTTGAAGATGAGAATGGCAATCGTGAGCTTCACCGTGCTGCGGCCTGGGCGAAAGACCAGTCCTATGTTCTTGGCGTGCTCACGACGGAGCAACTTGCGCACAGTATGTTCCCGCTTGGGTCTACGCCGTCGAAGGCAGAGATTCGTGCTGAGGCCGCAGAGCGTGGTTTCTCGGTAGCGAACAAGCCTGATTCTCACGACATTTGCTTTATCCCTGATGGCAACACTCGCGGCTGGTTGGCCGACAAAGTTGGTGCAGAGCAGGGCGAAATTCTTGACCGCAATGGCGAGGTTCTCGGCAAGCACGAGGGTGCTGTCGCGTTCACGATTGGCCAGCGCAAGGGCCTCAACGTTGGTTATCCCACGGATGACGGCAAGCCCCGTTTCGTGTTGGAGATTCGTCCCAAGACCAACGAGGTCGTTGTCGGCCCCCGCGAAGCTCTTGCCCTCTCCGAAGTCGCTGGCACCAAGTTTTCGTGGGCGGGGCTCGATCCGCTCGCCTCTGGCTTCATCAGCGAGCCCGGTGCAAGCTTTGAGTGCCACGTTCAAGTGCGCGCACACTCCGATCCGATGCCCGCTACCGCTCGCATTGCTCCGGCAACAGAGGGTGTCGACAACGTCGGCGATGCGAAGGGCCCCGAGCTCATCGTGCGGCCCCACGAGCCGCTCATTGGTGTCTCACCCGGCCAGACTGCGGTTCTTTACGTAGGCACACGAGTGCTCGGCCAGTGCACGATTGCACGCACGGTGTCTGCGGTTCCCGTCGGGGTCTAAACACCTCGCTCGACGCGTGCGCTTCGTTGGCGCATTTGCACACTCAGAAGTCAGTGCCGCTGTTTACACTTGACGAGTGGCTATTAGCACCGAGAACTCACGTTCCTCCCACTCGTCCGACGGTCAGGTCGCCGAGACCGTCGACCCGTCGCTTGCCGAGGCACGCGATGAGGCCGAAAGCCTCACCACGCGCATTCTTGAACTGCGCGATGCGTACTACGTGCGCGACGAAGTGTTGGTTGACGATGCCGAGTACGACCGCCTGCTTCAGCGCTTAGAGCAGCTGGAGGCGCTGCATCCAGAGCTCCAGGGCCAAGACAGCCCCACGCAGCGCGTTGGCGGCAAAGCGGCAACGCTCTTTGACCCCGTCGAGCACGCGGAACGAATGCTCAGCCTCGACAATGTGTTCTCCCTAGAAGAATTCGCTGAATGGGCGGCGAAGGTGCAGCGAGATTCAGCGCGCCACGTCGATTTCCTGTGCGAACTCAAGATCGACGGGCTTGCAATCAACTTGCGCTACCTCGATGGTGTGCTCGTCAGCGCTGCCACTCGCGGCGATGGGCGCGTCGGCGAAGACGTGACCGAAAATATCGTGCGTGTGGAAGGTATTCCGCAGCGGCTGGCCGGCAGCGGGCATCCGCCCATCGTTGAAGTGCGTGGAGAGGTGTTCATCCCACTTGAGCTGTTCCGCGAACTGAACGCTGAACAGGCCCGCATCGGCGAGAAGGTTTTTGCGAACCCACGCAACGCTGCGGCAGGGTCGCTTCGCCAAAAGTCTGAGGGCAAATCTGAAGAGAAACTTGCCCACATGCGTCGGCGATTGTCATCGCTGCGCATGCTCGTGCACGGCATCGGCGCGTGGAATGGGGAGCGCGAGGGGCACGAGCCCATTCGCACTCAGAGTGAGATCTACGGCGTACTGGCCAGCTGGGGTCTGCCCACGAGCAAGTACTTCCGGGTGGTGCCTACAGCGGGCGAGGTCGAAGAATTCATTCGCTACTACGGTGAACACCGTGACAGCGTCGAGCACGAGATCGACGGCATCGTGATCAAGGTCGATGAGCTCGCGCTTCACGACGAGCTCGGTGCCACTTCTCGGGCTCCGCGATGGGCTATCGCCTACAAATATCCGCCTGAGCAGGTCAACACAAAACTGCTCGACATCGTGGTCGGGGTCGGGCGCACAGGTCGAGCAACCCCTTATGCGGTCATGGAACCAGCGCTAGTCGCCGGGTCAGTTGTGCGGCAGGCGACTCTGCACAATCAGGATGTCGTCAAGCGCAAAGGCGTACTCATCGGCGACACCGTGGTGCTGCGCAAGGCGGGCGATGTGATTCCCGAAATTCTGGGCCCGGTCGAAGAGTTGCGCGACGGCAGCGAGTACGCGTTTGTGATGCCCACGAATTGCCCAGAATGTGGAACACCGCTGCGGGCGATGAAAGAGGGCGACATCGATCTGCGGTGTCCGAATACCCGCAGTTGCCCCGCTCAAGTGCGCGGTCGTATCGAACATGCCGGCAGCCGCGGCGGTCTCGACATTGAGGTGCTTGGCGAAGTAATTGCCCGCGCTCTCACTCAACCTCGCGAACCCGAGGTGCCCCCGTTGATCAACGAGGCGGGGCTGTTCGATCTCACGGTGAAAGATATTTTCCCGATTGTCGTTGCGGTTCGCGACTCCGAGACGGGGGAGGTGCTCGTTAACGATGATGGCACCGAGCGACTCGTCACTCCGTTCCGCCGGGCCCGCAAGTTCACGGGCAAAGATGCTGACCCCGAGTTCGATGCCGACGCGACAGAGTTTGCGGGAACCCCCGACTGGGTGCCCTCGAGCAACGCCATTAAGCTCATCGCCAACCTTCAGGAAGCGAAAACCAAACCCCTCTGGCGACTTCTCGTGAGTTTGAGCATCCGCCACGTTGGGCCTGTCGCTGCGCGCGCTCTTGCGGACTATTTTGGTTCGCTCGCTGCTATTCGGGAGGCGACGCGAGAAGAGCTCGCTGCCGTGGATGGCGTTGGCGGAATCATCGCCGACTCTGTCGCTGACTGGTTCGAGGTGGATTGGCACCAGGAGATTGTTCAGCGCTGGACAGAGGCGGGCGTGCAGTGGTCAACTCCCGGTCACGCTGGCCCCGGTGCGGCTCAAGCCAGCGACGGAATTCTCGCTGGTTTGACGATTGTCGCCACCGGAAGCCTTGAGGGATTCACTCGCGAAGGGGCACAAGAGGCGATCATCGCGGCGGGTGCTAAAGCAGCCTCCAGCGTGAGCAAAAAGACCGACTACGTTGCCGCAGGGCCCGGTGCCGGTTCCAAACTCACCAAAGCGGAGCAATTGGGCATCCCTGTACTCGACGCCGCACAATTTGCGCGTCTGCTCGACGGTGGCCCTGAAGCTATTTAAAACTATGCAAAACCACCGTATTGCCTTCGGTTTACCCCCGAACAGGGCGCTACTGCCTTAGGATTAGCTGAACGTGTTCGTGTGCGGGGATGGCGCACGGTCAATGTTCCTGAGGGGAATACCCGTCGTTGCTGATTGAAATTGCACTCGTTTTAGCTACCTCGGTCGTCGGCTTACCCGCCACCGAGGCCTCTGGCGCGCCCGAAGTGCAGTTCAGTTCGATCGTCACGAGCGATGCGCCAGCCCCCTTCGTGGGCCCCGTTGTCGATACCACCGGTGCGGTGAGCGGTTCTGCAGTCGGCACTTCCACCTTCAGCGGTCGCACTCTGACAGCGCTCGCGAGCATTCCCACCGGCGGCATTTCGGAGTACCTCGCAGCTCGCCCGGGCGCCGTCGAGCAAATTCTCCTTTCGCAACCGCCCGCGCAAGAAGTGGCATTGTGGTGGGGCGATTTGGCTACCGATCGCCGCGCCGCGCTCGAAGTGGCGAGTCCGCAACTGCTCGGCAACCTTGAGGGCGTGCCCTACACGATTCGCGACGTCAGCAACCGCACAGTGCTTGATGAGACGATCGCGGAACTTTCTTCGGTTGTAGATTCGGATGCCGGTCGTGCGGTGCAGCAGAGCGCACGCCAGCAACTCAGCATGTTGTCCTCCATTTCGGAGGCTCTCGTTTTCGATAGTGCGAGCCCTGAGCGCACTCTGGTCACCTTGGACGTCACCGGGCAGGGCCGCGCTGCCATCGTGCTGGGCGATCTGAACGATGCCGATTACGTGAGTTTCTTGGTGCCGGGCATGTTCTTCACCATCGAGGGTCAGATGTCGTATTGGGCGGATGCCGCCAACACGCTCTACACCGAGCAACAGGCGTGGCTTGAATACTTTGATTCTCAGTCGGTCTTCACGAGCAACGAGACGGTCGCGACGGTCGCGTGGATCGGCTACGACACCCCCAATCTCACTAACGTGGGGGCGATCGATAACGCCGTGCAAGGCCGTGACACCTTGGCAAATGCCATTCTCGGTCTGCAGGCGCAGCGAGGTGCCGATCAGCCCTATATTTCGGTAGTGGCCCATTCCTATGGAACAACGGCGGCAATGATGGCGTTGTCGGAGTACGACTTCCAGATCGATGCTTTGGCGATGGTGGGTTCGCCCGGCAGTCCCGCAGAGTCGGTCGCTGATTTGAATGTGCGCAACGGCAACGTGTTTGTGGGGGAGGCCGCGTGGGATCCGATTCCCAACAGCTCCTACTTTGGTGCAGATCCTGGCACCGCATCCTTCGGCGCTCAGTCGCTCGGAGTGAGCGGCAGCTTCGACGTGATTCAGAAGCAAGAACTCGCCGGTTCTATTGGTCACAACGAATACTTCACTCCTGGCACCGAAGCAATGCGCAACTTCGCTTTGATGTGCATCGGTCGCGGCGACCTCGTTATCCCTGAAGGTATCCCGGTTGTCGAGCGGGCCTACGGCTCAACGACACACAATCAGAGTTGATGGCGCGACGCCCCAAGCACCAGCTCCGGCTGGCGGAGCCGATAGCTGGCGACCGTAAGCTGATCGAACTCGTTCAGCACCGCGTGCGCTCCCGAGGTCACAATGTGATGAGTGTGGCGTTGTGGAATGCGGGGCAGTGGCGCACTGCTCAGTTCGGTGCGGAGGACGAGCGCACTTTCGAAATCGGCTCCGTCACTAAAACCATCACGGCGTCGCTGTTCGCACTCGCGCTCGAGAACGGTGAAGTAACCACCGAAACGACCGCGGGCGAACTGCTGGAGCTGGGAGAATGCCCCGCAGCCGCTTTCACCTTAGAAAACATCGCTACTCAGCACAGCGGGCTACCGCGGCTGCCGGTGAGCTTCGCCGAGTTCCGTCGGGGCAACCGGGCGGTGAAGGCTGGCCGTGACCCGTATACGGCATCCGTCGCTGAGCTCGTCAGCCAGACAGCTGCCACTCCGCTAGGAAAGCCGGGAGTTTTTTCGTATTCGAATCTGGGGTTCGCTCTGCTGGGTCAGGCTCTTGCCGTAGCTGCCGGCCGGATCTATTCCGAGCTCGTTGCCGAGCGCATAGCCGCTCCGTTGAGGCTCGCACACACGGCTTCGTTCGCGACCGCCGCCGAACTTCCCATCGAAGCGCCAACGGGTTTCGACGCACGGGGCAGAGCCAGCGACGCGTGGACGATGAATGCGTATGGGCCGGCGGGCAACATCCGCTCTACCCTGCCCGACATGATGCGATACGTCGAGGCGCAACTCGACAGCAGTGCGCCTGGCGTCGCCGCGACAACCCCACGCATCGCCGTGCCGCGGCAGGGACGAATCGGCTACGCCTGGCTCACGAACCCCGACGGGATCACGTGGCACAACGGAATGACCGGCGGCTTCGCGAGCTTTGTCGGGTTCGAACGAGAGCGCTCGCGGGCGGTTGTCGTACTGAGTAATACGGCCGTGAGTGTCGATGCTCTCGCCCTGTCGCTCCTCGCCGCTCGCTAAGCCGAATACACTTATACGGTTCCCTGTCTGTTTCCCATCTTCGGAGCTCCATGACTGACACCAATCCTGGTGCGATCACCAGCGAGGTCGTTTCGCACCTCGCCTCGCTCGCCCGTATCGCCCTCACCACTGATGAAATCGAGAAGCTCACTGGCGAGCTCGGCGCAATCGTCAATTCTGTGGCCAAGGTCAGCGAAGTCGCTACCGATGATGTTCCGGCAACGAGTCATCCGATTCCGTTGAGCAATGTTTTCCGCGCCGATGTTCCCGGAGTCACGCTCACTACTGAGCAGGCGCTGGCAGGAGCCCCCGAGCACGATGGTTCACGTTTTGCGGTTAGCGCGATTCTGGGAGAAGAGCAGTAATGGCAGATCTGAACGACCTCACCCGCCTGTCGGCATCCGAGCTGGCTACCAAGCTGAGCTCAGGCGAAGTCTCGTCCGTTGAAGCAACTCAAGCGCACCTCGACCGTATTGCTGCCGTCGATGACAAGGTTCACGCGTTCTTGCACGTATCAGCGGATGCTCTGGCCAACGCCAAGCGCATCGACGAGCGTCGTGCGGCAGGGGAGTCGCTTGGCGAGCTCGCCGGTGTGCCCGTTGCCGTCAAAGATGTGCTCTGCACGATCGATATGCCCACCACCGCTGGGTCCAAAATTCTTGAAGGCTGGGTTCCGCCCTACGACGCCACTCCCGTGGCGAAGCTGCGTGCGGCCGGCCTGATTCCGCTCGGCAAGACCAACATGGATGAGTTCGCCATGGGGTCGTCAACCGAGCACTCGGCGTATGGTCCGACTCATAACCCGTGGGATCTCGACCGGATCCCCGGTGGGTCCGGTGGTGGCTCGGCCGCGGCAGTGTCCGCGTTTGAAGCTCCGCTCGCCCTCGGTTCTGACACCGGTGGATCGATCCGTCAGCCGGCATCCGTCACGGGTTCTGTTGGTGTCAAGCCCACCTACGGTGGCGTATCGCGCTACGGTGCGATCGCGTTGGCGTCGTCGCTCGACCAGGTTGGCCCCGTTTCGCGCACCGTTCTCGACTCGGCGTTGCTGCACGATGTCATTGGTGGCTGGGACCCGCGCGACTCCACGTCGCTCAACGAGCAGTGGCCGTCGTTTGCTGCTGCCGCTCGTGCCGGTGCCGCAGCCGAAAGCCTCAAGGGCCTGCGCGTTGGTGTCATCAAGCAGCTCGACAGCCCCGGCTTCCAGGCCGGTGTCTCGCAACGCTTCCACGAAGCACTGCAGCTGCTCACCGATTTCGGTGCCGAGATCGTTGAAGTGGATGCTCCGCACTTTGAGTACGCCGTCGAGGCGTACTACCTCATCCTCCCCGCCGAGGCGTCGAGTAACCTCGCCAAATTTGACTCGGTGCGCTTCGGCCTCCGCGTCACGCCCGAAGGCGGCGGAACCGTCGAAGACGTGATGGCAGCGACCCGCGAAGCCGGTTTCGGTGATGAGGTCAAGCGCCGCATCATCCTCGGCACGTATGCGCTCAGTGCCGGCTATTACGACGCCTACTACGGCAGCGCGCAGAAGGTGCGCACGCTCATTCAGCGCGACTTTGCTGCAGCGTTCGAGAAGGCTGACGTTCTCGTCTCGCCCTCGGCGCCGACGACCGCGTTCAAGCTCGGTGAGAAGCTCGAAGACCCGATGGCGATGTACCTCAACGACGTCACGACGATTCCGGCTAACCTTGCGGGCATCCCCGGTATGGGTCTTCCGATGGGGCTCGCTCCCGAGGATGGTCTTCCCACTGGCTTCCAGATCATGGCTCCGGCTCGCGGCGATGCTCGTCTCTACGAGGTTGGCGCGACGCTCGAGCGCTTGCTGGAGCAGCAGTGGGGCCACACCCTGCCGAGTCAGGCTCCGTCGCTCGGCTAGTTGCCTTCTGCTTGCCGTTCGCGGTAGGCGATTTGATTCATCCGGTTTCCGCAACGGATGCTGCAGAAGCGGCGTGAGCCGTTGCGTGACAGGTCGGCCATGAGGCCTTCGCAATCGGGTGCTTGGCAGCGCCGCAAGCGCCACATGGCGTCGGAGCGCACGACGTCGACGAGGGCTAGGCCCACTTCTGCTTGAATACGCTCGGCAAGTGGGGCTTCGGGGTCATTGGCGTGCAGATGCCAGTCGAAGTCGCCGTGTCGTGCCAAGAAGGGGAGCGCTTTCGCTTCGGCGAGCATGGCATTGATTTCTGTAGCGGCATCGTCGCGCGTGAGCTTCCAGACGCCGCGGATGCGGTCGCGAACCGCCCGAACTTCGGCGGCCTCGTTGTCGTCGCGGTCGATCCGACCGCTGAAGCGGAACTGCATCACGAGGGAGTGCACTTGGTCGGTGGTTACGAGCTCATCAACACCGGATCTGCTCGCTAATTCGTGACTGTTGCCGAGCAATACGGCAAACTCGAGACTCTCCACCGTGTCAGGGGCAAATTGCAATTTGACTCCTTATTTGTTTCGAGACTAGCGTCAGCAGAAATACTCGTCAATCTCGTTCAAAGCAGTCGCCCATGAAACGTTCATCCACCACCCTCGGCATGCTCATTGCGCTAGTTGCCGCAGCTAGTTTCGGGCTCTCCGGAGCACTCGTGAAGCCCGTGCTCGAAGCCGGCTGGAGCCCAGCGGCTGCCGTGACACTTCGAGTGCTTATTGGTGGTGCGGTGCTGGCGCCGTTCGCGATTATCGCTCTCAAAGGTCGCTGGTTCGCACTCTGGTACGCGCGCAGTCGCATCCTTCTCATGGCGATCATTGGCGTGTCAGGAACCCAGTTGGTGTACTTCGCGGCGATCGAACGCATTCCGGTCGGCATCGCGATCCTTTTGGAATACATGGCGCCGCTGTTGCTCGTCGCGTTCGCGTGGGTGACGTCACGACGCACGCCCAAGGCCGTTGTTCTTATCGGCTCCGTTGTCGCCCTTGGTGGACTCATCCTGGTCGTCTCTCCCGAGGGGTCCGGCGCCCTCGATCCGCTCGGAATTATCTTTGGAGCGTGTGCCGCTGTCGGTGCGGCTGTGTATTACGTGGTTGCGGCGCGCACGAGCGAAGGGCTTCCGGCCGTCGCGCTGGCATCGGCTGGCCTGCTGCTCGGCGGGCTCATTCTCGGTCTTGTCGGTCTCGTGGGCATTGTGCCGTTCGATATGCCGATGGTGGATGTCACGGTGCTCGGCATCGTGGCTCCGTGGTGGGTTCCGCTGCTCATCGTGGGTATCGTCGCGACCGGTATCGCGTATTCGACGAGCATCATGGCGAGCGAAATGCTCGGTTCTCGTCTCGCGTCGTTCGTCGGATTGCTCGAGGTCGTCACGGCGGCGATTTACGCCTGGCTGTTGATCGGCGAGAACCTGTCGATCATGCAATTCATCGGGGGAGCCCTGATTTTGGCCGGGATCGCCTTCGTTCGCTCCGAGAAGTCTGAAGAGTTCAGCGACTTCACGATTGAGGCTGAAGCTATTCCGAGCGACGATGATGAACCAATTTTGGCCCCAGCATCCGCGCCGCTCGAACCGGGTACCGATACGGTGCCGCTGCGCCACGTACAATCATCTGGTGGCTAAAGCTGAATTGATGGACTACGACAAAGCACTCGAACTATTTGAGCCGACGCTCGGTTTCGAGGTGCACGTCGAGTTGAATACCCAGACCAAGATGTTCTCGGATGCGCCGAACCCGGCAGCATCCGGTGCTGAGCACGGCGAACCGAACACCATGATCACTCCGGTAGATCTCGGTTTGCCCGGCAGCTTGCCTGTCGTCAACGAAGAGGCGATCAAGTATTCGATCTCTCTCGGTCTGGCGCTCGGCTGCCAGATTGCGCCGAGTTCGCGCTTTGCCCGCAAGAACTATTTCTACCCCGACCTAGCGAAGAACTACCAGATCAGCCAGTTCGATGAGCCGATTGCATTCGAGGGTTCTGTCGACATTGAGCTCGAGAGCGGTCGCACGATCACGATTCCGATCGAGCGCGCGCACATGGAAGAAGATGCGGGCAAGCTCACGCACGTGGGTGGCGCTACCGGTCGTATCCAGGGTGCCGAGTATTCGCTCGTCGATTACAACCGTGCTGGCGTTCCCCTCGTCGAGATCGTCACGCACATGATCACGGGCGCCGAAGCGGATGCTCCCGAGGTTGGCAAGGCTTACGTCTCGGCTATTCGTGACATCGTTCGTTCGCTCGGTATTTCTGAAGCCCGCATGGAGCGCGGCAACTTGCGCTGTGACGCGAACATTTCGTTGAGCCCGCGGGGTTCTGGAAAGCTCGGCACGCGCACGGAGACCAAGAACGTGAACTCAATGCGCAGCGTTGAGCGCGCGGTTCGCTACGAAATTCAACGTCAGGCGGCCATTCTTCAGAAGGGTGGCACGATCACTCAGGAGACCCGCCACTGGCACGAAGACACCGGTGTTACCAGTGCTGGTCGCCCCAAGAGCGACGCTGATGACTACCGCTACTTCCCGGAGCCCGACCTTCTTCCGGTCGAACCTTCGCTTGAGCTTATTGAAGAGCTGCGTGCAGCGCTTCCCGAGCCTCCGGCCGAGCGTCGCAAGCGCCTGAAGGCCGCGTGGGGCTTCACTGACCTTGAATTCCGTGACGTCAACAACGCTGGGCTCTTCAGCGAGATTGAAGCGACGGTTGAGGCCGGAACGACGCCAGCTCAAGCGCGCAAGTGGTGGACGGGGGAGATCGCTCGCCTCGCCAACCTCCAGGGTGCTGACGCCAGCTCGTTGATTAGCCCCGCGGATGTCGCGGCTCTCGTTGCGCTCATGAACGACGGTGTTCTCAACGACAGTCTGGCCCGCCAGGTCCTCGAGGGTGTTGTCGCTGGCGAGGGTTCGCCCGCCGATGTTGTCGAGAGTCGTGGACTCAAGCTGGTGTCGGATGACGGCCCGCTCATTGCGGCGATCGATGAGGCACTTGCTGCTCAGCCTGACGTTCTTGCGAAGATTCGCGATGGCAAGGTTCAGGCTGCCGGTGCGGTTATTGGTGCGGTCATGAAGGCAATGAAGGGTCAGGCTGACGCCGCTCGCGTGCGTGAACTTGTCTTGGAGCGCGCTTCCGCCGAATAGGGCGAGCAGCACTTGTCGGCTGCAGGCAGTACCGTTGTGGTCATGTCTGATTCTGCTGAACTCGTTGTCGAAATCCACGTACCGCTTACCCCCGACGCCAATGCGGCCGAGGGCGAGTCGCGGTTCCCGTGGATCGAATCGCTCGTGGAGTTCACGAACGAGCTCGAAGAGGGCGGCGAGATTTTTGTTGTCGAAGAGGGCGACGTGTTCAACGACGCTTATGTCATCGTGATCACTGGTGCCGACGAGTCGACGCTCACCGGCGTGGCCAATCGTGTGGCGAACCTTCCCGGCATCCCGACCGGCGTTTTTGCTGTGGTCACGGATGCCGATGCCGACGAGTTGGGGCAGGGCACGGTCGTCGAGATTTCGTAGTCGCGCCAGCATCCAAACTTAGTCAAATTTGTTTGTTTTGGAGAGCGGGCGGCATACACTTGAATGGCACCGCAGCCGCCAGTGTGAGCGCGTGATCACCCGCCGCACCGACGAGGAACCATCCGTTCCGTCTGCAGTAGCTTCGCACTACTGAAGAGCTCAACACCATGACAAGCAACATCCCCGTGGGCGCAACCACCGGCCCCATTCCTATTCCGACGAGCATTTTTTCGGCCCACCTACTGTGGACAACGATCGGGGCCTTTGCTCTGATCTTTTTGGGCGCTTTTGAGACGCTCGCAGTCACCACGATCATGCCGACGATTAGTCGTGATCTCGACGGTCAGGCGCTCTATTCGGTCGCGTTCTCGAGCACTCTTGCGGCGAGCGTGATCGGAATGGTTCTTGCCGGTCAGTGGTCAGACCGCACCGGGCCGGCCAAGCCGCTGATCGCGGCCATGGCAGTCTTCACGCTCGGTCTTCTGGCGGCGGGTTTTGCCGGCACGATGGGTATTTTCATCGCGGGCCGCTTTCTGCAGGGGCTTGGTTCCGGAGGGCTCATTGTCGCGCTGTATGTGGTTGTCGCGCGCCTCTATCCGGCGGCGTTGCATCCGAAAATCTTTGGGCTCTTCGCCTCGGCGTGGGTATTGCCCTCGCTGATCGGTCCGCCTCTTGCTGGCGTCGTTGCCGAACAGATCAGCTGGCACTGGGTTTTCTTCGGCGTCGTGTTTCTGGTGCTGGCGGCGGCATTCGCGATCCTGCCTGCTATTCGCATCTTGGTGAGTCAGCCGGTGGTGCCTGCCGAGAAGTCATCGGGCAGCCGCGCTGTGGTTTGGGCGATCATTGCCGCGCTGGCAGTGATGGGCATCAGCCTCGGTGGTGAACGAGAAGGTGCGCTGGCCTGGCCTCTCGCCGGGGGAGCGTTCGTGGTCGTCATCATTGCGCTGCGGCCGTTGCTGCCAACCGGTTCGTTGAGCTTTCGCCGCGGGCTGCCCGCCACGATCGTGTTGCGCGGTTTCTTTGCCGCCGCCTTCTTCTCGACCGAGGTCTATCTGCCGTACTTGCTGAACGAACGTTACGGTCTGCCCGCCTGGGCTGCGGGTCTCATCCTCACGGTCGGCGCCGTCTCGTGGGCGGTGGGCTCAGCGCTGCAGGGCCGCCTTCCGGAATCTGTTTCTCACGGGCGCGTGGTGGTTGCGGGTGCACTCTTGCTCAGCGTGGGAATCGCCACTCAGCTGATCACCGCGTATTTCATGCTCTCGTTGTGGGTCGCCGCGATCGGCTGGCTCGTCGCTGGCGCCGGCATGGGCATCACCTTTCCGCGGCTCTCGACCCTCGTGCTCAGTCATTCCAGCGCTCGAGACCAAGGTTTCAATAGTGCTGCGCTCTCGATTTCGGATGCCGCTGGTGGCGCCATAGCGATCGCCTTCAGCGGTCTTGTTTTCGCTGCCGTCGGCGGCCTCGCGGATGGGGTCGGTTTCGTAGCAGCACTCGGTCTGGCGACGGTTGTGGCAATCGCATCCGTGCCGGTCGCACTGCGAGTTCGCACGTAATAAATCTCTTTGTTAAGCACTGTTTCGGTGTGTTACGGCGTGCTCTCGCGACCGCGGTGGAATGCGATTACCTTCGCCGCATGACACTTCTCACGAACGAAACCACGACCATTGATCTCGCTGCCGACCGTGCAGCCCGACTCACCGCTGCCGGCGCTGCCTGGAACTCGCGAATTGCCGCCAAGCCCGCCGCGGCCGAACTCACGTACGCCGTCACCGGTAAGGGCGTTGGCTCTGTCGGCACCGTACTCAAGGCCGGAAAGCACGTTTTCCACATCGACGAGCCCGAGGGACTCGCCGGTGATGATGTTGCCGCGAGCCCCGTCGAGATTGCTCTTGGCGCGCTGATCGCGTGTCAGGTAGTCGTCTTCCGTCTCTATGCCCAGGCGCTCGACATTCAGGTCGATGACATCTCGGTCAAAGCCGAGGGCGACCTCGACGTTCGCGGCCTCTTCGGAATCGACGAGACCGTGCGCAATGGCTTCGGCGCCATCCGCCTCTTCGCGACCATCACCGGTCCAGAGTCACAGGAACGCTACGACGAGTTGCGCGACGCCGTCGACGCCCACTGCCCCGTACTCGACCTGTTCGCGAACCCCACCTCGATCACCACTCAGGTGGTCAAAGGCTAAGGGCACCCCATGATGATGCCCTCTGACATGCTCGACCGGTAGCCCAGGCTACCGGTCGAGTTTTTTAACCGCAGTATTTGGCCAGCGCAGCCGCAGCCAGTGCCGGACTACGCTCAACGTATGAAACCCGAGTTCGAGTTCACGTCTGAGATCACGCCGTGGTCGTCGAAGCCGAGCGTCTATTTTGTGCAGGTGCCACCGGATGTCGGAGCCGACGTTAAAGAGATCCCGTCACCGCCGCGGGGGTTCGGTGCCGTCGCGGTAGAAGTCACTATTGGCTCCACCACGTGGACGACGTCGATCTTTCCTAACAGCAGCGTGGAGGACAGCTTCTTTCTCCCCGTCAAGGCCGCTGTGCGCCGCGCTGAGGGTTTAGAGCTCGGTGACACGGTGCAGGTGTCGATCCAGCTCATTTAACGGACTGCAGCGCGCGTGGGGCGGCTGCAGGGCTCTGGGACTGCCGCCGGTCCAGAGCGCAGTTACGCCGGCCACACCCCGATGATGATCGCCATCACCACAATCGTCACGAACTCGTGGCTCACGTTCAACACGGTGAGGCCGTTGGGGCGCCCATCGAATTGGTCGTGAGTAATGAAGCGGGCCGCGGTGAAGCCACCCCACAACACGATGCTCGTCAAGACTGTGTTGAGAAAGAAGCTTCCGCCATAAAAGTCAGAGGCGATGAAGGCGGCGCCGGCAAGAATCCAGGCCGTAAAGAAACTCACGATGACGGTGATCACAATGGGGCGAACGGCATCCGCAGTGTTGCCGCTAGGGGTGACGTTGGCTGCCTTCATCCAGTAGTTGCCAAATACGCGCGGGGAATACCAGATGGTGCCGACGATCATGCTCGATAGCGTCGCCAAGATGACGGCGATGTAGTTAATTTCGGGAACCATGACAACCTCCGGTCGATAACGGTCACCGAAGCCTACTCTCAGAGCGACTAGCCGGTAATGCTCTCTTCGAACCGTTGAATCGGGTCATACCAGCCCTGCTCGAGCACGTAGCTCTGGAACTGCTTATCGAGACCGAGGATGACGGCGAGACCCACGACCAACAGAATGATGCCGATCACGCGCTTGAAGACGCCGTTGGGGTTAGCGAGCCAGCCGAGTTTGCGAGCGAATGCCTGACCGAGAAACGCGATCATGAGCAGCGCGACGGCGAGACCGATGGCGTACACAACGATGTAGAGCAGCCCCTCGGCAAACGAGACAGGCAAGACGGTGGCCAAGATGAGTGCATAGGTGGGGGAGCAACTGCTGAAGGTCGGGCCGAGCGCGGCACCGAGCATTACATCGCCGCCAAGGCCGCCACGTGAATACGAGCGGTTCATTACGGCGTTTGCCCGATTTTGGATGCCCGTGGCGAGCATAAAGCGCTCCCAGAGCGCGGGGAATACCAGCGTGAGGCCGAAGATGATCAGGATGCCGCCGGCAATAATCTGCCACACCAGCTGCGGGATCCCCAGCAGGGCTGTCGTTGCTTTGAGCAGCAGGGTGAAGATGATCACTGACCCTGCGAGGCTCACCGCGATAACCACAGGGCGGAACCACTGGCGTTCAGCCACCGTGGAGTCACTACTGGTGCGCGCGATCGAGCCGCCAACGATGACCGGCAACAGCGGCAGCACGCAGGGCGCAGCAACCGTCAGAACTCCCGCCACAAACGAGAGCAGAATCAGGCTGAGCATCGGGGCCTAACCGAGGGCGGTGAGAACCGCATTCAACGTGGGTTCGACGGTCGCAACAAAGTTGTCTTGTACCTTTTCGCCGTTGGAATCGACCTCAACGAACGTCGTCTGCTGAGTAACACCGTATTCGGCCCGCAGGTCCTGATTGGTGTCGTAGTCGACCTTCACGATCGTGATGCCCGACGGAACTCCCGACGCCGTGATGTCACCATCGGCCGACACACACTGGGGGCACCAAGTGGCGTGGAAGAACAGGATGACGCGACCATCGGCATCCGCAACAGCCGAGGGGCTGTAGTCGACGTAGGAGCCGCCACCGTCGTTCTCGACAGCAACAACGTCCTCGGCTTCGGCGCCGGAGTCGCTCGAGCTCTCAGCGCTCTGAGACGTGCTGTCGGTGGCCGTCGACTCGTCAGAGCTGTTCGGGTTCTGGGCTGCGACGATCGAGACTGCTGCAATCACAACGACGGCAAGAGCAACAATGACCGCGAGAATTCGCTTGTTCATGCCACCTAGTAACGCACGGAGCGTCTCAAAACTTCCGCGCTCGGCGAAATTTCTCTGGCTATACCCAGACTTCAGCGGTGTGCGAATACAGCTTGAGATCGCCGAAAGTTAGGGCACCCGTGAATCTGGCTCGCGTATACGGGAGTAAAACCATGAGTGCTGCGCCCGCTTTATGCTCGATTCGCACTTCGATCGCGTCGGACTTGAGCGACGCCACTCTCGTGTTCGAGACGATGGCACTGCAGCGAGAAATTGCGGCCATTTGGCGCAACTGCGTCACGGTTTGCGCGATAAGTTTTTCGGCATCCAAGTGCTTCTTCTTCAGCGCTTCGTCAGCGGTCATTTCAAGCACCCGGCCGCTGCCATCCGTCATGAGCGCGAACGTCATGAACTCACTCGCATGTCCCAAATGGCTTCGTGCCACATTGAGCGCAGAGTCGAGAATTCGATCAACGTCAGCCTGCTGCTCGGCGTTGAGCGCGTCCCTCCACGATTTCATATTCCAAACCGTAGCGACTCTCACCCCCGATTGTCGTGCAAAGCGCCCAAATCACCCGCGTTTTGGTGTCAAGACTGATTCTCACGTTGTGTCGTCGATTACGCGGATTCTCCACGTTCGTCGTACCGCTGCGCTAACGTCGAACCATGCAAAAAGCGCAGCTAACCAGTGCACAGCGGGGCCATTCTCTTGTTGCGGGAGCGGTATCGCACGCCTTCTTCTCTATCGGCTGGCTCATGTTGGGCTTCGTCGCCCTCGGTGGCGGGCTCACCTTGCTCGTAGGCGGCACCGCCTCCGGTGTCAGCGGTCTCTTCGGCGACGTTCCGGCGGTGCGCGATTTCGTGAGCGGCGCAGGCAGCGTGATCGGCACCGTGATCATCGTCGTCGGCATCGTCGCGGTGCTCCTAGTGGCGCTCGCCGCTTTCGCGAGCGTGTTCTTGCTCAAGCGTGGTTCTGTGCGCAAGCCGTGGCAGGTCACCTTCCAATCCCTCGGCATTGTCGCCCTGCTTGATGTTCCGCTCTTTGTGGCCTACCTCACGTTCGCCGCGAACGTCACAGACTCTGCTGTCGGTGGCACTGTTCTTCTCGGCCCCGTCGTCGGCATCCTTGGCTCCGCCGTCGTCGGCGCCATCGTCTGGTGGTGGATGACATGGTCGCGTCGCGGATCAGCGTCCACATTCGCTGGCGTCACGGCCACCGCATCCGCAACTGCTGTTCCGACTCAGCAACCGCCGAGCGTCGATAGTGATACTGGCAGTAGCGAAACGAAGTAGCACGACCTTCAGCAGTATCGAGCAGAGAGTGCATGATGACGGCACGGATTGAAACACTGATCATCTTGGGTGCCGGCGGCGACCTCACCTCCCGCCTGCTACTGCCTGGCCTCGCGTCGTATCTGGCCAGTGACGAAGCTGAAGAGCTCACTGTTATTGGCGTGGATCGTCAAGAAATGGATGACGCAGCCTGGCAGAAGCGCGTCTCGGCCTCCTTCGCTGCACACGCTTCGCCCACGTCTGATGCCGTTGCTGGTGCAGCGCACTACGTGCAGGCCGACGTCACCAACGCGCAGCAAGTGCGCCAGGTGATCGAATCGGCTACCGGCCGCGTCGCCTTGTATTTTGCGTTGCCTCCCGCGATCGCCCAACAGGTTGTTTCGGTGTTGGCGACATTCGATTTGCCCGCCGGGATCGTGCTTGCCCTCGAGAAGCCGTTCGGAAGCGATGAGGCTAGCGCCCGCGATTTGAACCGGGTGTTGCAGGCGATCGTGCCCGAGGAACAGGTCTTTCGTGTTGACCATTTCTTGGGCAAGTCGACGGTGCTGAACCTTATAGGTTTGCGATTCGCGAACCGCATTTTTGAGCCATTGTTGGGGGCTCCGAACGTGGCGAAGGTTGAGCTCATTTTTGATGAGGCCCTCGCTCTCGAAGGTCGTGCCGGTTATTACGATCGCGCTGGCGCTGTTGTCGACATGATCCAAAGCCATTTGCTGCTGGTCTTGGCACTGACGGCAATGGAACCCCCGGCGAGTGTGAGCTCAGAGGATTTGCGGGGGTCGATGGCCCAGGTGCTTCGTGCAACGCGGGTGCAAACGCTCGACGGCACGTGCGCTCGGCGTGCACGCTACACGGCGGGCACCATCGGCGACCGCGAGCTTCCGGCCTACGTTGACGAAGATGGTGTGAATCCTGATTTCAGCACAGAGACTTTGGCTGAAGTGACGTTCGAGATCGATAACTGGCGTTGGGCTGGTGTGCCGTTTGTGTTGCGTTCAGGCAAGGCTCTGGGCAAAGCTCGCCAAGACATCGTGATCACGTTTGCGCCGGTGCCGCATCTTCCTTATGGCCTCACGGGCAGCGAAGATCCGGCGAAACTTACTATTTCGATCAAGCCAGCGACTCTCGAACTCGACCTCATCGTGAACGGTGCCGGCGACCCCTTCTCGCTCGACCGCACTCAACTGACGACAACCCTTGGCGATCCGGCCATGAGCGCCTATGGCGAGGTGATCGCCTCTCTCGTTGATGGGGATCCCGTGCTGTCGGTGCGCGGTGATATTGCCGAGCAGTGCTGGCGAATAGTCGCTCCCGTACTCGACGGTTTCCGCAACAATCAGGTTCCGCTTGAGGAGTATCCGGCAGGCTCGCCCGGCCCCGAATCGTGGGAATCCGAATGACTCGCGCCGGCCAGCGGGGAGTCACGGCGACCGCGCACGCCCGCACGCGAGCGAGTGCTCAGCAGGCTTACGATTTCTCGGGGCCGCTTGACCCTGCACAGTTCTATCCTCGCTTCGGCCCCTTGCCCGCCGTCGTCACGGTGCTCGAGCAGTCCGGAACGTGGGATGCCGTCGGTCACACCCGACGCCTCGTGCTCTCCGATGGCGGCCACGTGATCGAGACGATCACCGACGCCGCTGCGCCCGAATTGTTTGCTTACGAGCTCAGTGAATTTCAGAAACTCTTTGGGCTGCTCGTTTCTGGTGCCCGAGCCGAGTGGCGGTTCGACGACCGCACCACCGGTTCGCGCATCCGCTGGAGTTATACCTTCTTCGCTAAGCCGGCCCGCGGCTGGATCGTGTGGTTGATTATTCGACTGTGGTGGGGGCGTTACATGCGTCGTGTGCTGCCGCCGATCGCACGTGAAGTGGAGCGGCTGGCAGCCAACTAGGGGAGCGCAGTTATCGAATCGTTGCCATAAAAGGCGCTGTTCACATCCCGCTTCCACCCTTCTCACAACTTGCGCAAAGATGCGCTTGTGACAATGGCTGGTATGTTCCGATCGAGATTTGCCGTTGCGTTAGCCGCAGCGCTCTACTTCGCCGCCTTGGCGAGTCTCGCTTTCGTGATCGCTCCGGGCAGCAACGGTCGCTTTTGGATCTGGACCACCGTTGCGTTTATCCCCGTTGGCATTTTCTTGGTTGGCATGTTCGGTCGCCGCCGCTGGTGGGCAGCACTCGCCTTCAGCATCGTTGCCGCAGCATGGCTCGAAGCCGCCCAGACGGTGTGGATGCCCGTCGGCTACGCCGATGTCGTTGACATTCTGCTCTCGGCTATCGGTTCCGGAATTGGTGTTTCGGCCGCCGTGGGCGTCGCGCTCTGGCGGGAGCATGCTCAACGTCCGGCAGTCGCATTCGCTCAACCGTCGACGAACCTTGCGAGCTCTCGTCGCGCCTCCGCCAGCAACTCGGCGGCACCGCTTAACCTCGATCGGTGACTGACGACCGCTATGCCCACGACGTTCTCGCTGATTTCTCTATCAAGCGCGGGCCAGCAGTGCTCCCGAAAGTGCCCATCGAATCCGGGATGGTCGTCGAAGTCATCGCGGACGGCTACGTTGGTGCCCTGGTAGGTTTCGCCAACGGGCTCATGGAACTCGAAGACCGTCGGGGCTCCGCTCGCGCGTTCCCTCTTGGCAGCGGCTATCTCATCGACGGTGTGCCAGTAGAGCTTGTCAAGCCCGCGCCGAAGGCTGCTGCTGCCCGCAAAACCGCCTCCGGGTCGTTTGCTGCCCCCGAGCAGCGTGCCCGCACAGCGCTCGCGAGTCGCATCTATGTTGAAGGTCGCCATGACGCGGAACTCGTCGAAAAAGTGTGGGGTGATGACCTACGCGCCGAAGGTGTCGTCGTCGAGTTTCTAGGCGGAATTGACGATCTCGAGAAGATCGTCGCAGACTTTGCCCCCACCTCTGACCGCAAGTTGGGAATCTTGGTAGATCACCTTGTTCCCGGCTCGAAGGAGAGCCGAATTGCGGATGCCGTGGGGCGCGGCAAGTACGGCAAGCATGCGCTTGTGGTCGGTCATCCATTCGTCGATGTCTGGCAGGCAGTGAAGCCGCAAAGCCTCGGAATTGCTGCCTGGCCTACGGTGCCGCGCACGATCGAGTGGAAGCACGGCATCTGTGAAACATTCGGCTGGCCGCATGAAGACCAAGCCGATATCGCCCGCGCGTGGCAGTTCATTCTGTCGAAGGTCACCAACTTCGGTGACCTTGAGCCAGCGCTCTTGGGGCGCGTTGAGCACCTCATCGACTTTGTCACGGTCGATCAGGATGCCTAGCGCCGAGCGCGCTTAGTCGAGTTGCGGCGCGACCTCGCGAGCGAGGAAGTCGAGCTGGTCGAGATCGTGGAAGTCCATGATCTGGAAGTACACGCGAGTGAATCCGAGGGCCTGCAGCTCTGAAATCTTGTCGACGACCTCGCTGGCAGTTCCCGCGAAGCCGCCAAGACGCAGGTCGGCGGGAGTTGAGTTGGCTGCGGTAGCACGCGCTTCGATCTGAGCTTCGGTGGCGCCGACAGCAGTCGTGCCAGCAATGGAAAGTACGAGGGTGGCGGGGTCGCGGTCGAAGTGCTCGCACGTGGCACGCACGCGGTTGATGCGCTCCTTCAGCGGTGCGATGGTTGCGAAGCCCGCGTTGTATTCGGCGGCGAACTGAGCGGTGAGCGCCGGCGTACGGCTTGGACCGCTGCCGCCGATGATGATCGGTAACGGGTTCTGCACGGGCTTCGGCAGCGCGGGAGATTGGCTCAGCTGGTAGTGCTTGCCCTCATACGAGAAGGTCTTTCCCAGCTCCGTTGCCCAGATGCCGGTGATCACGTCGAGCTGCTCCTCGAGCATCCCGAATCGCTTCGCAGGAAAAGGGATGCCGTACGCAGCATGTTCACGTTCGAACCAGCCGGTGCCGAGCCCGAGCTCCACGCGACCGCCCGACATGTCGTCGACTTGAGCTACCTGAATGGCCAAAATTCCCGGATGCCGGAAGGTCGCCGAGGAGACGAGGGTCCCGAGTCGAATGGTCGAAGTCTCGCGCGCAAGCCCGGCCAGCGTCGTCCACGAATCAGTGGGGCCGGGCAGTCCGCCGTTGCGGTCATCCATCGTCACATAGTGGTCGGAGCGGAAATACCCGTTGAAGCCGAGCTTCTCTGCCGCTTGCGCCAGCACGAGCTGATCGGTGTAGCTGGCGCCGTTCTGAGGTTCGGTGAAGATGCGGAAGTCCATACCCCGAGCCTATTGATGATTAGACTGGGTGGCGAACACGGGAGTCCGGTGAGCCGGGCTGAGAGGGAGCTTCTCCAAGCTTCGACCGTCGAACCTGATCTGGATCATGCCAGCGCAGGGAGCAGACACTCTTGAAACCCGTGCCATTCACTAGTGAAAGGCACGAAAGTGACCACAACAGCACCATCCTCTTCCACGGCCGCACCGCTACGTTCACGTTTTCAGTGGCGGGTGATCGACATCGTCGTCGCGAGCGTTATCGGCGTCGCGAGCGGTTTGATCTTCGTTGTCTGGAACGTGGCCTCCACTCCAGCCTTGGCTCCGTTCGCAGCGCTCCTGCCTGGCCTGCAAGCCGTCGGTGGCGGGTTCTGGCTGTTCGCCGGTGTGCTTACGGCGCTCGTCATCCGCAAGCCTGGTGCTGCCATTTATGGTGAGATGGTCGCGGCGTCCGTCTCAGCGCTTATCGGTAACCAGTGGGGTGTACTCACCCTCGTGAGCGGGTTCACTCAGGGCCTGGGCGCCGAGATCGTGTTCGCGGCCTTCCTCTACGCCAATTGGCGCGCCAGCGGTGCGATTCTTGCGGGCGCCGGTGCCGGCCTCGCGATGGCGATTACTGACCTACTGCTCTGGTACCCCGGCTCCGCGCTTCCCTTCATCGTGATCTACACGATTGCCGCCATCGTCGGCGGAATGCTCATTGCCGGCCTCCTCTCGTGGCTCGCGACGCGCGGTATTGCCGCAACGGGAGCGCTCAACCGCTTCGGCGCTGGCCGCGAGATTGCGAAGCGAGTCTGACCCCCACCACGCCTGCTGGTGTCACTGTCGACGGATGGGGGTGGCGCCATTCCAGCAGGCTCGCCTGGGCGGTGCGTGGTCTCGACCTGCGCATTGACCCCGGCGAACGTGTATTGCTCCTCGGCGAATCCGGGGCGGGAAAGTCGACGTTTCTGCATGCCCTCGCCGGAGTAGTTGGCGACGACGAAGGCGAAACAGAGGGTTCGCTTCTCGTCGATGGCGAACATCCGGCCGCTCATCGTGGCCGCACGGGGTTGGTGATTCAAGACCCCGACAGTCAAGTTATCTTGGAGCGCGTCGGAGATGATGTTGCTTTCGGTTGCGAAAACTTGGGTGTACCGCGCGACGAGATCTGGTTGCGCGTGCGCGATAGTCTCGCTGCGGTCGGTCTCGACGTGTCCCTCGATCGCAACACCAGCGCACTGTCAGGTGGTCAGAAACAACGGCTCGCGCTCGCCGGAGTGCTGGCTATGAGGCCCGGCCTGATTGTGCTCGACGAACCGACGGCGAACCTTGACCCTGAGGGGGTGACCGAGGTTCGGGATGCCGTCATCCGGGTCGCAGAATCGACCGGCGCCACGATCGTGGTTGTCGAACATCGCGTCTCCGTGTGGAGCGACGTTGTTGACCGCATCGTGGTACTCGCCGCCGGCGGGGGAGTCATCGCCGATGGCGCACCCGCCGACGTTCTCGCACGGCAGGGCAAGGAGCTCGCCGCTCGGGGCGTCTGGATCCCGCAGTATCCGCCGCCGCGCCCGGTGAGGGCAGAGCGGGGCCCGCAACACACTCTGCTCAGTGCTCGCCAGCTGACCGTTGGCCGGAGCAACCACGCGCTCGGCGCTCCTCTCGAGCTGGAGATTCTGAGCAGCCATGCTCTCGCCATCACCGGTCCTAACGGGGTTGGAAAGTCCACACTCGCCCTCACCCTGGGTGGGCTCTTGCCGCCCGTCGGTGGTGCCGTTGTGGCGAGCCCGGCGCTCGCCACTGGTGCGGGGGAGCATCCGATCCGCTGGAAGTCCCGCGAGCTGTTGACCCGCATCGGAACTGTCTTTCAGGACCCGGAACATCAATTGCTGACGAGCACGGTACGTGCTGAGCTCGAAGTCGGACCGCGGGCGTTGAAACTTCCGGACTCTGAAGTGGATGCTCGCGTTGAGGAGTTGCTCACGAGACTCCGCCTAGACCGGCTAGCCGAAGCCAACCCGTTCACGCTCTCGGGGGGCGAAAAGCGTCGTCTGAGCGTCGCCACAGCCCTTGCTACGCGGCCGCAGGTGCTCGTGCTCGACGAACCCACGTTCGGGCAAGATTCGCGCACCTGGAGCGAACTGCTGGCTCTGCTGGCACGGCTCGTGGATGACGGCAGCAGCGTGATCGCTGTGAGCCACGATCTTGATTTCGTCGCTGCACTCGCCGACTCAACAGTGGTGCTCGAATGATCCCTATCGCGTCGGTGAATCCCGTGGCCAAACTTGGAGCGGGGCTCATCGTGAGCCTGTTCTTGCTCGCCACGATCGATTGGGTATCGGCGACGACCGCGCTGGTGCTCGAGCTTGCCATCATCGCGTTCTTCGGGATTGAGCCGAAACGCTTCTGGCTGCGCACCTTGCCGGTGTGGCTGGCCGCGCCGCTGACCGCTCTCACGATCCTGCTCTACGGCCGCTACGACGGCACCGTGTACTTCGAGTTCCTGTTGATAAGAATCAGCGATGGTTCGATCGAGCTCGCTCTAGCAACCTTCTTGCGCGTGCTCGCGATCGGCCTTCCCGCAGTTGTGCTGTTCATCTCGATCGATCCCACTGACTTTGCAGACGGTCTTGCCCAGCGACTCCGGTTGCCCGACCGCTTCGTTATTGGCGCTCTCGCCGCCGTGCGGATGGTTGGCCTCTTTCTTGAGGACTGGCGCTCGCTCGAACTCGCGCGTCGAGCTCGTGGCGTGGCAGACCGTGGCCGTGTGCGCCGCATTGCCGGTCAAGGTTTTGCGCTTCTCGTGCTCTCGATCCGTAGAGGCAGCAAGCTGTCTATCGCGATGGAAGCCCGCGGGTTTGGCGGCGATACTCCCCGCACCTGGGCTCGGGAATCCCCGTGGGGGCGGGCCGAATGGCTCACGCTGCTTGTGGGCCTTCTCATCGGCGTCACCGCTACAGTCGTTGCTGTGCTCACCGGAAGTTGGAATCTGATTGTTGGCTAACTCGCAGCAGCCTCCGCCTCTGCCTGCTCCGCGCTGGCGGTGCCTCATCGACGGCCGCTCAGGGTCGGGCAAGACAGAGTTGGGCCGCGCCATGGCCGCAGCCTGGCCAGAGGTGCAGCTGGTGAAGCTCGATGATTTCTATCCCGGCTGGGATGGGTTGGATGCCGCTAGCGCGCTCGTTCCCGGCATCCTCACCGAACTGCGGTGGCAAGAATGGAACTGGGTCACCGATTCGCCGGGGCCCTGGCACGAACTCGACGGTGATCGGCCCATCATCCTCGAAGGAATCGGAGCGCTGAGTCGCGCATCCGCCCCTCTTGTCGACCACGGCATTTGGGTCGAGCTAGATGACGCCTCACGCAAGAAGCGGGCACTGGACCGTGACGGAGACTCCTACGCGCCGCACTGGGAGCGCTGGGCCCGCCAAGAACTTCGTTTTATGGCGCGCGAAAAACCTCAAGAACTGGCGGATGAGCTACTCGACGGCGCCGATATCTCCCGCTGGTTCGACAAGCGCTAGTTAGCTTTGTTCCAGACCTGAACGAGATCGGTTCCGCGTGGGTTGACCGTCATGACGTCAGCCTCACACGTGACCACGAGACCGAGCATGTCATCGAAGTCGCTGCGCGGAATCGTGTACGTCAGCTCTTCGACAGGCTCATCGGCGAGCGTGGCCGAGGTGTCAACGGTGTATTCCGACACATCCCAATCGCGAGGGATTGCGACATCCACATTGATAAGAGCCTTGCCCTTTACGGTGCCGGTGTAGGACTGCGTGATCGTCATGATCTGGTCCTTTTTCGGCTCCGCCGTGATCGTGAACACGAGGTCGGAATCAATCGTGACGGCGCCATCGCTGCCCCACGTGAGGGTCTGGCCACCGCTGGGCTCAACCGCCTTGGCAGGAACGTCTTCGGAGGGGAGCTCTGCGAGCAACTTCTCCGAGAGATCGACGGTGTCGAGCGTCCACGTGTGACCCATCGCGCACAATTCCATGGCCGTCGGCGGCTCGCTGGTATCGGCGGGTTCGATCAGTGCGCAACCAGACAGCACCAGCAGCACTGCGGGGGCCATCAACAACGCACTCGCGCGCTTGCTCGAAATCATCAATCCTCCTGAGGTTCGTGACACTCACGAAATCCTACGCGGTCATCGACCCTTGTCGGCTCAACGACGGTTAGGCCCAGCCGAGTTCGTGCAAATGTTGGTCATCGATGCCGTAGTAGTGCCCGATTTCATGAATCAGCGTGATGTTGATCTGCCTCTTCAAATCGTCGAGCGTCGGGCACATCGCTAGTAGTGGCTCGCGATAGAGAACAATGCGATCGGGCAGCTCGCCATAGCCATATTGGCCGCGACTGGTGATCGCGACCCCGTTGTAGAGACCGAGAACGTTGAGGGAGCCGTCTTCTGGGCGATCCTCGGTGACAAACACCACATTCTCAAGACCATCGACAATTTCGTCGTCCAGCGCATCGAGCCCTTCGACCACAAGCGCTTCGAACTGTTTCTGGTCGAGATTTTCCATAGAGCCAGCTTGTCAGTGTCTGCTGGGAAGAATGAGAGTGCGGGTTCCCGAGGAACTCCCGTGGTGGTCTTAGCAAACCGATAGAAACTTTCTTTAGCGTCGCACTCATGCACAGAAAAAAGTTATGGGGCGTAGTCAGCACTACCGTCGTTCTCACTCTCACACTCGCGAGCTGCTCCGTGGGTTCGACGGACACCGCGGGCAGTACAGGGACCACCGACTTTGTGAACGTGAGTCTCACGACTGAAGCGGACTCGTTTTTCGACTCTGCTGTTGTCCACTCGATCGAAATTGACGTCGATAGCGACGAGGTTCTAGCGATGGTCGAGACGTATCTCGATTCCGGTGATAAGGAGTGGCTGGAAGCGACCGTGGTTATCGACGGCACGACCTACGAGCAGGTGGGAATCAAGCTCAAAGGAAACTCGAGTTTGCTTGGAGTAACCGCGGACACTCCCATTGAAGAATTGCCCTGGAGAATTCGTCTCGATAAGTATGTTGACGGACAAAGCATCGAGGGGGTCACCGATGTTGTGGTGCGCTCGAACAACACTGAGACCTCGCTGAACGAGGCTGTTGCTCTTGAGACGTTGAGCGCGGCTGGGTTGGCGAGCGAAGAATCAGTTGCGACACGGTTCTCCGTGAACGGCAGCGAAGAGACGTTGCTTCTCACTGTCGCGGTGCCGAACCAATCGTGGATAGAACGAAACTACGAGGCGGGATTGCTGCCCTCGGATGATGGCATCCTGTGGAAGGCAGAGAGCGAAGGCGATTACTCCTGGTTAGGTGACGACCCGGAGCTCTACACGGACGTGTTTGATCGCGAGGCCGGAGATGATGATTACGAGCCCCTCGTCGACTTTCTCGATGTCGTAAACAACACGACAGACGAAGAGTTTGTCGCTCAACTTCCCGACGTTCTCGACGTGGAATCCTTCGCGCGATACCTCGCGGTTGAAGATCTTATTGATAACTTTGACGACATTGATGGGCCTGGTAACAACTCGTACCTCTATTACGACCCAGATTCTGGGCTCATGTCAGTCCTCGCCTGGGACCATAACTTGGCGTTCGGGACGGTAAACGAAGCCGGCGGAGGCGCGGCGGGCGACGCAGCGCCAGAAGGTGCGCGTCCCGGCGGCGAGCTTCCCGAAGGCGAGCTTCCCGAAGGCGAGCTTCCCGAAGGCGAGCTTCCCGAAGGTGCGCTTCCCGGCGACGACCTCCCCGAGGGCGAGCGTCCGAGCGGCGCCCCTGAGGGTGCTGCTCCCGGAGGCTTGCCTGCCGAAGGCGGCGGGGATGCCGCCGGCGGTGGACAGTCTCAGCAAGGCAACAACATTCTGACAACACGGTTCACAGAAACTCCGGAGTTTGCTGCGATGTACGAGGATGCGCTCGAAGAGTTGCAGGAGGAGATTTTCGAGAGCGGGCAATTAGCCAGCATCGTGGAGTCGCGCTCCGAAACGCTTGCTGACGAGGCAGCTGATCTCGTCGACAGCGCAGTGCTGGAATCCGAAACGGAAACGATACTTGCCTACTCATCCGGGGAAGTGCAAGAAACCACGGCAGGGCAAGGCGGTGCTCAAGAAGGCACGCGACCGGGCGGTCGATGATTCGTAGGTCGCTCGCTGCAGGGCGCCGGCAAAAACAAAAATGAGGCCCAACCCCTCGAGACAAACATGACGTCTCGCGAGGGGTTGGGCCTCATTATCTTGGGGTGAACGACGGGGCTCGAACCCGCGACTTCCGGCTCCACAAGCCAGCGCTCTACCAACTGAGCTACGCCCACCAAGGTTGATTTTCGCCCTGCGGCGATAAGCAACTGTATAAGTGTATTACAACCGCGGAGCGAATCCAGCCACTACGTCCGCAGAAATTGACTGAACCTGTTCTGTCGTCGGTCCTGGCTCGCCCACAAAGACCGCTTTGCGGTAGTAATCGAGTTCACGAATCGATTCGAGAATGTCGGCAAGAGCCCGGTGTCCGCCGTTTTTATCCGGCGCATTGAAGTACACGCGCGGGAACCAACGCTTCGAAAGCTCTTTGATCGACGACACATCGACGCTGCGGTAATGCAGGTGAGTGTCGACGCGTGGCATGTACTTGGCCAAGAAGGTGCGGTCGGTGCCAATGGTGTTACCGGCCATGGGGGCGGTGCGGGCGTTCGGCACGTAGCGCACGATGTATTCGTTCACGGCGAACTCGGCATCCGCAAGAGAAACACCGTTGGGCATCTCTTCGATGAGTCCGCTCGAGGTGTGCATGGCGGTGACGAACTCGCCCATATTTTCGAGAGCGGCCTCACTGGGCTTGATGACAATCGTCATCCCCTCATCGACGGGAACGAGGTCGTAGTCGGTGATCACCACCGCAACTTCGACGAGTTCGTCGATTTCGACATCCAATCCCGTCATCTCGCAGTCGATCCAAACCAGATAATCAGCGTGTGATGCCATGTGCTGATTCTACCGCTCCCGAAATGTCACCAGCGTTCGCCCACTCTTGTCTGGTAAACCTATGGTCATGAGCGAATCAACCCCCACTCTCGCGCACGGCGACGAGTACATCGTGTTTTTTGTCGGCGGCCCGTACAACGGCCAGAACGATACGCGTATTGCAACCGAGGAGGGATGGGATGATTATGTGACCCTGATCGCTGCAGACGCTGTAGGTTCCGAGACGCAATTGCGATACGAATCTCCGGTAGCGAAGCAGGTCGGCGACAAAGTCCACGTGACGTACACGTGGGATCAGGCCGATAGCGACCCTCTGGAAGACCTTGACGAACGAAACGACCTCTAACAGCAGCACCTCTGAACAGCCGACGGTGCTGTTCTTTTCGTCTGCCTTTTGTGACCCATGTGCGACGGCGCGCCGAACCCTCGACGAGGTGGCGCGCCTCGTACCGGCCGTGACCTATGCAGAATTGGATGTCGCACGTGAGGCAGAGCGTGCCGAGCAGGCTGGCATCACCTCGACTCCGACCATCGTGATTGTGTCTGCGCAGGGTGAAGAAGTTTTTCGCGCCCAGGGTGCGCCAACACTGAACCAGATGCTGGTAGCGCTCGCGAAAGCCGTTTAGCGGCTGCTAGACGATGGTCGCGCTGATAGGCCAGCGTGCGGCTGATACGTCATCGTGCGGCTAACGCGCTATCGTTTAACACGTATACCCCGCCCTCGTAGCTCAGGGGATAGAGCAGGAGCCTTCTAATCTCTTGGCCGCAGGTTCGAATCCTGCCGAGGGCACCGCATCGAAGGGGACGGTCCTGACGTGAACACACCGAACAAAACGGCCCCCACCACGGTCACCGTTGCCGAGTTCATCGACTCCGTGCCGACCGAACGCCGGCGGGATGAGGCGCAGACTCTTCTGGACATCTTCGGCCGTGCCTCTGGCCAGCCTGCAGTGATGTGGGGCATCTCCATCATTGGGTTCGGCTCTAGTCACTATCGGTATGCCACCGGTCGTGAGGGCGATACGGCCACGATTGGTTTCTCTCCGCGCAAGGCCACAATCTCGCTGTACACGGCTCGCAATTTTCGGGAGTTCCCGGAGCTGCTGGAGCGACTGGGCACCCATGAACTGGCGGTGGGCTGTCTTTATATCAAGAAGTTGGCGGATGTCGATCTTGCGGTTCTTGAGGAGCTGTTGACGCGCAGCTATGAGGTCGCCCGTTTCGACTACGACGCCCTCGCCGAGAATGACTGAGGCTGCGGCGTGAGATATCGGCCTGTTCTCGCGGCGATTGTGATGGTGGGGGCGACCTCGATGGCGCTTTCGGGCTGCATTGCAGGGCCCGAGCCGACGGTCGCTGTTTTCGAGGTTTCCAGCGGTGGTCAGTTCACGATCGAGTTGGCAACCCCGGAACTCGTTGAGCACGCTCAAGCGCTGCTGGCGGGGGAGAACCTGGCCGCGGTGCCTCAGGGAGTCGTCGTGCGGGAAGCGTCGTCGGTAAACACACCGTGGTCGTGGCACATCGACCCTGCCACGCTTGAGTTCACGAACATCACGACCGAGGCATGCGATGGTATTCCGCAGTATGTCGAAGATGAGATTCTGACCTCAGACACTTTTTGTCCGTGGTCTGCCCGTGTTGTTGCGGTTGAAGGACCTGACGCCTAAGGCGTGTGGCGGTCCACTTCGTTAGTCGCGGTCGGGAGTGATGACGACGGTCGGGGTCGGCTCCGAGCCTGACGCGGTAGCGGAAGACGGCGGAGTGGACGAAGCCGTAGACGGTGTCGAGCTGCCTTCGGCGGCTTGACGCGACGCCCATTCTTGCTGCTTGACGACGAGTTCGTCTTCAGCTTCGCCGGTCTCGTACTTCCAGCTGGCGAGGTCTTGGGCGAAGAGCTTCTTGGCGCGGCCGGGACGGGCTTGCCAGTCGATGAGGCCGTCTTGAAGCTCTGCGAGGTCTTGTTCGGCTTGGAAGCTGTAATTGACGGAGTTCTTCTTCATAGCCGCGAGCTTGTGAGAAGCCCAGTCGGCGGCGATGTTTGCGCCCTTGAGGGGGAGAAGGCGCACTCGAACTTCGGCTTCGCTTGCCTGGTAGTCGACGTGCTCTTTTTCGCCAGCGGAGAGAGTGCTCCAGGCGGCAGCGCGACGGCCAGATGAAATGAGGGCAGCGACAGCGGCAGCCTTGGCTTGGCGGTCTTGGTGGCTGATGAGGCGACGCAGCGATGAGCGCGCAATGAGACCAACAATGATGCCTCCGACAACAATCGCGAGGAAGGGCACCAGAGCGTTCGTGATAAACGTCCAGCCCGCATCGGAGTTGAACCAGTCGACGATGTCGTTCCACCACTCAAGAATCATGTTGGCACTGTAACCCGGCTAGCGCGCGTGACCTGATAGCGACAGGCGCGTCACATCAAAACCGGAAGATATCGAGAGCATCGTCGATGGTCCAGAAATCTCCGAGAGGCAAGAAACGACGTTGGCGTTGCAGCATGCGCTTGGCTTGAAAGCGAAAACCTGCGGCGGATTGCCAGCGGTGCACATAGCCCAACACTTCGCCATCCTGGCGCGTAATGCGCCAGAGATCGTCGTTGAGTTGAACAGTCACAACGCTTGAGCGAATCGAGCGCGTGGTGCCAGCGAAATCGAGAGTGGTGGTCATGGGTGCTCCTGACAAATATCGAACGCGAATGTGTGTTGTTCGAATATATGTTCGAACACTGACATTCGTGCGTCAGGAGCACCTCAATGACGAGGTTGGGTTAGCGCAAAGCTGTACCGTCGACCGCGAGAGGCTCGATGGCGGCCAGTTCGGCATCCGTCAATGCTGGGCCTTCGAGGGCGGCAAAGTTGTTCTCCAATTGCGAGACGCTGCTGGCTCCGACGAGAGCTGACGTGATCTGCGGATGCCGCAGCACCCACGTCAGCGCGAGCTGAGCAAGGCTTTGTCCGCGGTTCTGGGCAATCTCGTTGAGAGCGCGAACGCGCTGTAGGTACGTGTCGCTGAGGGGGCCGGGCTGAAGCCAGCGGCCCTCAGAAGCCCGGGATCCCTCGGGGATCGTGCCATCCATGTAGCGGTCGGTCAGTAGGCCCTGAGCAAGCGGCGAGAACACGATGCTGCCAGCACCGATCTGGTCGAGCACGGGGAACAGCCCGTCTTCGATATGGCGGTCAAACATGTTGTAGCGCGGCTGGTGAATCGTGAGAGGGATGCCGTATTCGGCGAGTGCATTGGCTGCGGCAAGTGTCTGTTCGGGGCTGTAGCTAGAGACGCCGACGTAGAGTGCCTTGCCCGAGTTCACGGCCGTCGCGAGGGCGCCCATGGTTTCTTCGATGGGAGTCTCGGGGTCGGGGCGGTGGTGGTAATAAATGTCGACGTAGTCGAGGCCCATGCGGTCGAGGCTGGCGTCAAGCGAGGAGATCAAGTACTTGCGCGAACCGAAGTCTTGGTACGGGCCCGGGCCCATGTCGAAGCCGGCCTTCGTCGAGACGATCATTTCGTCGCGGTAGGGCGCAAAGTCGTCGGCGAAAATCTCGCCAAAGTTGCGCTCGGCGGCGCCGATTTCAGGGCCGTAGTTGTTGGCCAGATCGAAGTGGGTGATGCCGAGATCGAAAGCACGGCGGAGGATGGCGCGCTGCGTTGCGCGGGGGCGATCGTCACCAAAGTTGTTCCACAGTCCCAGTGAGATTGCGGGGAGCTTGAGGCCGCTATGGCCTACGCGGTGGTATTCGGTGGTGTCGTATCTGGTGGGGGAGGCGTCGTAAGGCATTCGTTCAGCATATGCCCAGTGATTGAGGGAACACAGTACGTGCGGTGTGCGTTGTATCAGACATCCAGCCCAAGAAAGTAGGCTCAACTTATGCACACATTTCATCTCGCAGGCGGCTGTTTCTGGTGCCTCGACGCGGTTTATCGCACCCTCAATGGCGTCACTGACGTAGTTTCCGGCTACACCGGTGGAACCGTGCCGAACCCCAGCTATGAGCTGGTCTGCACCGAAACAACGGGCCACGCTGAAGCGGTTGCGGTCACCTTCGACCCCGAGGTCATCCCCGACGAGGTCATCCTCGACGTCTACTTCACGCTGCACGACCCACGCCAGCTCAATCGTCAGGGCAACGACGTCGGCTCGTCGTACCGTTCGGCGATGTTTTACGAGGACGACGAGCAGAAGGCTCTCTTCGAGGCTGCCCGTGACCGCGCATCCGGATATTGGGATGGTGGCATCGTGACCACGATCGAGCCACTCGACACGTACTACAAGGCTGAGGACTACCACCAGGACTTCTTCGCTAAGAACCCTGGTCAGGGGTACTGCATGGCGGTTGCATTGCCCAAGGTCAATAAAATTCGTTCGTCGTTCTCGAGCTACATCAAGTAGTCCTCGGCAGCGACACAATCTGTGCGCCGTCTCGCACGAAGGTCTTTATCTTCGTCGCGAGGCGGCGTACGGTCGTTAACAAGCGACAGTGGCGTCGCTTTCTCACTAATTCGAAGGAGGTTCGGAAATGACAAACCACACTCTGACCGGACAAACCTGGGTGGCATTCACTCAGGCAGGGGCAGTTGGCTCGGTGCACCGGGTAACAGACGGGTTCACCTTCAAGTTATTGAAAGACGAAGACTATCGAGCGGTGTATCCGACTCTGGATGCCGCGAAAGCAGCCCTGCACGCGAACCTGCTTCCCGGCACGGCGTGGCCTGAGTTCCGCGAGCACTAGGCTGACCGCTCACTTCTCCTGATAGCGGGCGCGGTGTGTCCGGCATCCACAGATGCTGAGACGCAGCTCGCTCACTGTGGCGTGCTGACGAACACTGGTGTCAGACGGATGCCGGGTCGGCTTCCCGGCACGAGTGTCGGCCCGCATCTGTCTCCCACATCGGCCGCGTTGTTCGCTTCGTGGCCCAGACCAAGGAGCAGATATGTCAGACACCATTACCGTTTCGGGGCTCGTCGCGACGACCCCACGGCACATCGTCACGAGTGAAGGTTTGCCCATTACGTCATTCCGGCTCGCGTCTACGCAGCGTCGGTTTGACCGCAGCAATCAGCGGTGGATTGATGGCGAAACTAACTGGTACACGATCACGTCGTTCCGCCAGCTAGCGATCAACAGTGCTGCGTCGATCGGCAAGGGCGACCGTGTCGTGCTCAGCGGGCGGCTGAAGATTCGCGAATGGGAGAACGCTGACCGCAGCGGCACCAATATCGAAATCGAAGCTGACTCGCTCGGTCACGACCTTATGTGGGGAACGGCCCAGTTCTCCCGCACCATCTCCAGCGTGAGCTCAGCGAGTCACCAGGCCGAGAGCGACGATACGTTCCCCGCAGCTGACGCTGAAACTGAAACTGAAACTGAAACTGACGCCGCTGAAGAAGGCGAGCTCATTGCGGCGGGAAGCAGCACAGTCACGCCCTTCTGAGCGGATCGTGCGCGCAAGCAATCTAGACTTGATGCGGCCCTGAAGTCTCGTGGCCGATGAAGGGAATGCAATGCGCGTACGACCCACTCGCCGACTCGGTGCAGTTCTTGCCCTCACCTTGGCGGCAGCAGTCGCGCTCAGCGGTTGCGTAGCGGAAACGCCAGAACCGACAGCAACCCCCGCGGCATCAACGACGCCAGCTCCCGAAGCCAGCGAGACTGCCCCCATGTTGCGCCCCGGCGAGAATGCCGTCGCTAACCGTCAATTCTTCGACCAGATCAACACCGAATACTTCGAAGCAAATGGTCGCGGAGATGGTCGCACCATCGTTGACAACCTCATCGACAATGGCTTCGAGAAGCAAGACATGGAAATCACCGCCGACACCACCGCAATTGGTCTTGCCGCCGACTCCATCGTGGTCTCCGTGCGCATCAAGGGGGAGTGCCTACTCGGTCAGTTTGCTCCCGATAATTACGCCTCATCCATCGAACCGCTTTTGGGCACCGGTGGCTGTCTTGTCGGAAAGACCCGCGCAATCGACTGGTAGTCGCCAATCGGGTTCGACTCACGCCCGGCGCTCCGTAGAATGGTCACATGGCCGAATTCATTTATTCCATGGTGCGCGCGCGAAAAGCGGTCGGCGACAAACTCATTCTTGACGACGTCACGATGTCGTTCTATCCCGGCGCAAAGATCGGTGTGGTTGGCCCCAACGGTGCCGGTAAGTCCACCATCCTCAAGATCATGGCCGGGCTCGACACCCCGAGCAACGGTGAAGCTCGGCTGAGCCCCGGCTACAGCGTCGGCATCCTCATGCAGGAACCCGAGCTCGATGAGAGCAAGACTGTTCTCGAAAACGTGCAAGAAGGCGTTGGGCCGATCAAGGCCAAAGTCGACCGTCACGCGGCTATCGGCCTCGAGATGGCCGAACCTGACGCAGACTTTGACGCCCTTCTGGCCGAAATGGGCACGCTTCAAGAGGAGATCGACGCCGCCGACGCGTGGGACCTCGACTCCCAGCTCGAACAGGCAATGGATGCCTTGCGCACCCCTCCCGGAGATTGGCCCGTCAACAAGCTCTCCGGTGGAGAAAAGCGCCGCGTAGCGCTCACCAAGCTGCTCCTCCAGAAGCCCGACCTGCTGCTCCTCGATGAGCCCACTAACCACCTCGACGCCGAAAGTGTTCTCTGGCTCGAGCAGCACCTCTCCAAGTACCCGGGCGCCGTACTGGCCGTAACCCACGATAGGTACTTCCTCGACCACGTCGCCGAGTGGATTGCTGAAGTTGACCGCGGTCACCTCTACCCCTACGAGGGCAACTACTCCACCTACCTCGAGAAGAAGCAAGAACGTCTCCAGGTGCAGGGCAAGAAAGACGCCAAGCTCGCGAAGCGTCTCTCGAGCGAACTCGAGTGGGTGCGCTCCAACTCCAAGGGCCGCCAGACCAAATCGAAGGCTCGACTCGCACGCTACGAAGAGATGGCGAACGAAGCGGAGAAGACCAGAAAGTTGGACTTCGAAGAAATCGTCATCCCGATGGGTCCGCGTCTGGGTTCACAGGTTATCGATGCCAAGAACCTCAAGAAGGGCTTCGACGAGCGCATTCTCATCGACGGGCTGAGCTTCACTCTTCCGCGAAACGGAATCGTCGGCGTCATCGGCCCCAACGGTGTCGGAAAGACCACTCTCTTCAAGACCATCGTTGGTCTTGAGCCCCTCGACTCAGGAGATCTCAAGGTCGGCGAGACCGTCGACATCTCCTACGTCGACCAAAGCCGCGGCGGAATCGACCCCAATAAAACACTGTGGGAAGTTGTCTCCGACGGCCAGGACTACATCCAGGTCGGCAAGACTGAAATTCCGTCGCGCGGGTACGTGTCGCAGTTCGGCTTCAAGGGACCAGACCAGCAGAAGAAGGCTGGCGTTCTTTCCGGTGGTGAGCGCAACCGTTTGAACCTCGCGCTCACGCTCAAGCAGGGCGGAAACCTCTTGCTGCTTGACGAACCGACTAACGACCTCGACGTTGAGACTCTCGGAAGCCTCGAGAACGCATTGCTCGAATTCCCCGGCTGTGCTGTGGTGATCACTCACGATAGGTGGTTCCTCGACCGCATCGCGACCCACATCCTCGCCTACGAAGGCACGGAAGCGAACCCGGGCTACTGGCACTGGTTCGAGGGAAACTTCGACGCTTACGAAGAAAACAAGATCGAGCGCCTTGGCCCCGACGCGGCCAAGCCTCACCGCAGCGCTTACCGCAAGCTCACGCGCGACTAGCCATGAGGTTGCACATTCCGCTCCCGCTGCGCTGGTCAGATGTAGACGCGTACCAACACGTCAACAACGCCGAAGTGTTTCGCCTGCTCGAAGAGGCGCGCATTCACGCATTCTGGCCAGTAGCGGGAGCGGATGCGCCCCTCACCGCCGTGCTCGATGGTCGCCCCGGCGGCGACACCATGACGCTCATTGCGCGGCAAGAAATCGAGTACCTGCTGCCGATCCCGTACATGCGCGAACCCATCGACATCCAGATGTGGATCGGGCGCGTCGGGGGAGCAAGCCTCGAAGTTTGCTACGAGATTTACAGCCCGGAGGGCGCTGAACCGCAGCTGCTTTTCGTTCGAGCATCCACGACATTGGTGCTTGTTGATGCTGCAACCTCACGGCCCATGCGCATCAGCCAAGCGCAACGGGCTGTATTCAACGACTACGCCGAAGAACCGCTTCAATTCGCCAAGCGGCGTTAGTTGCACGCGCTAATTCCCAGGTGCTAGCTGTCAGACGCTAGTTGCCACGCACTAGCTGCCAGACGCTAGTTGCCGAGCCTCGCGTCGTCGTCGCCCTCTTCGTCTCTGAATTCGGCGTCAAGGTCGGTGGGTTCGAACCATTCGGCAATCGCGTGAGCGCCCCGCGCCTCTAGTAGTGGAGCCGCCAGTTGAAAGAGCTCTTTGCGGCTCTCGATGCCTGAGCCCAGCGGAAGGGCTACGTCGATGCCGGCAGCCTTCGCCTCACTCGGGCTCATTCCCATGCTGCCTGCAATAACCGCAAGCCACCCGCTCGGGCCTTTAGCGCCGCGCAGGTAATCGACAACTTTGCCGTCGAGCGACTGCGAATCGAAGCGGCCCTCGCCGGTGAGAATAATGTCGGCGCTGGCGACGACCTTGCTCAGGCCAATGGCATCCGCCACAAGCTGGGCGCCGGGAACGAGCTCGGCACCGAATAGTGCCACGAGGGGAGCGGCCATTCCGCCGCCGGCACCGATGCCGGGCAACGCGCAGATTCCGGCGGCAGAGAAGCCGCGCTCGACAGCCAGCGGCGTCTCTGCCAGCACTTCGGCAAGTCTGGTGAGCCCGGCATCCAAGACAGCGACATCGGATGCCGAAGCCCCCTTCTGAGGCCCGAAGACGTGGGCTGCGCCCTGTTCTCCCACCAGTGGGTTGGTCACATCGACGGCGATGCGCCACTGCGTCTCCAGTGCGCCGGCGATGAGCCCGCTGAGGTCGATCGTTGAGAGGGAGGCTAGTGAGCCCCCTCCGGGTGCCAGTTCGTCGCCCTCGGCGTCGAGGAATCGCGCACCGAGTGCGCGGAGGATGCCTGTGCCGCCGTCGGTGGTTGCTGAGCCGCCGAGAAAGAGTGTCACGTCGCGCGCGCCTTTTTCGATGAGGCGTGCGGCGATGAGGCCGACGCCGTAGCTGTCGGCGCGCAAAGCCTGTAGCGGCACGTCGCTGACGTAGGGGAGTCCGTTGGACTGCGCGGCTTCGATGATCGCCCGGCGACCTTCGCTGTCGAGTCCGTAGCTGGCTTCGCGTTCGCGACCGATGGCATCCACCGTCGTCATCGTGAGCGCCGGCTGGAGCCAGGCGGCCAGTACGGCGTCGAGGGAACCTTCTCCGCCGTCAGCCATGGGGAACGTGAGCACGGTGGCTGACTCGGGAAGCATTTCGCGGACTCCACGTTCGAGAGCCGCCGCGGCATCCGCAGCGCTCAGGCTGCCTTTGAACGAATCGGGAGCGATGACGACGACAGGATTATCAATTGCTGGCACCATTCGACCCTAGCGTGACACTGGATGGTTGCCGTGCGCACGCAAAAAGGGGCCGCCCGAAGGCGACCCCTTTTCGTGAGTTACAGCACCGAAGTGCTGAAAGCTACAACAGTATTAGCTGGTGAGGCCGTCTACGTAGTCCTGGTTCGCTGCAATCCAGTCAGCAACGATGGGCTCGAAGTCGGTTCCTTCGTACTCGTTGTACATGACGTTCTCGAGCGAGTAAAGCAGCTCGGAGTCCATCTTGAAGCTCGAGATCCACTCGGTGACCTCAGGCATGTCGTCGCTCAGGGTGTCGCGTGCGAAGGAGTGAATTTCTTCAACGTCTCCGAGCGTTCCCTCGGGGTCAGCAAGGTCCTTGATGTCGAATGCATCGTAGGCCCAGTGCGGACGCCAGAGAGTAACGGCAATGTTCTCGCCGTTATCGAGTGCAGCCTGCAGTTCAGCAAGCATGGCGGGTGTCGACGAGGTGAGAAGTTCCATGTCGTCGAGGCCGTAGGTCGGCATGGTGTTGTTCAGGACTGCTTCAGTGAGTCCTGCACCAGGCTCGATACCAACGATGCGGTTGCCGAAAGCGTCAGCGTTTGCTGCGAGCTCGTCGAGCGAATCGATGGGGGCATCAGAGTTGACTGCAACGGTCAGGCCAGCTTCGCTGTTCCATGCGCCGAGGTCTTCAATGGTGTCGCCGTACTCTTCCATCAGGCTGGCGTGAGTGATGGGGAGCCATCCGTCAAGCGCGATGTCGTAGTCACCGGTGCTGAGGCCCGAGAAGATCGGGGTAACGTCAGCGTATTCGAGCTCTACGTTGTAACCCTTTTCTTCAAGGATTGCCTTCCAGAGGTACGAAACTGCTTCGCCCTCAGGCCATCCGTTGAATACGGCAATGCTGAGATCCTTGCTCTCAACAGCGTCGCCGGACGCGGTGTCGTCTCCGCCTGCGGCGCAAGCCGACAGACCGAGGAGCGCAGCGGCTCCGATTGCAATTGCAGCACGTGTCTGCTTCTTCATGGTGTCGTCCTTTTCTGTCAACGCTAAAGCGTCGACGATGTTGACGTCGATGCATACAGGATTTTCTGCATGCGGGAAACGAGCGCGGGTTGGCGCCCGAAAATTAGCGAACGGGGGGAGTGTGTTCGGCTGGTTCGGTCGTAGCGGCCGAGCTGTCTGCGGTGGTGTCAACCACTTCGGATTCTTCGCTACGGCTACGAACCTTGAAGGATTCGATAATGAACTGGAAGTAACCCTTGCCCGATCCGAAGGATGCCGTGAGGCGGTCCAGGAAGATGGCCAAGATAACTACAGACAGTCCAGCCTCGAAGCCGAGTGCGACATCCGCTCGGCTCAAGCTCTGGATAACGGGCTGGCCGAGGCCGCCGGCACCAACCATGGACGCGATAACGACCATGGAGAGCGAGAGCATGATGACCTGGTTGATACCGGCCATGATTGACGGCAGAGCCAGCGGAAGCTGAATCTGACGAAGGATGCGGCCGGGCGATGCGCCGAAAGCCTGTCCGGCTTCAACAACTTCGCTATCCACACCGCGAATTCCGAGTTCAGTGAGGCGAACACCGGGTGCAAGAGCGAAGAGCACAGTTGCCACGATTCCGGGAACATCACCAATGCGGAACAGGATGAGCGCAGGAATCAGATAAACGAAGGCGGGCATCGTCTGCAGGAAGTCCAAGATCGGCTTCACGATGGTCGAGACCGTTCGGTATTTAGCCGCCAGAATTCCTAACGGAACACTGATAATGATGGCGAGGAAGGCCGCGACGAGCACGAGCGCCATGGTGTCCATCGCGTTTTCCCACTGGTCAAGCGTGAGAATGAGCAGAAAACCAAGGATGCTTCCTACCGAGAACATCCAACCGCGAGCCACAAAAGCAATGACGGCGAAGATGATCAGGATCACCCAGAAGGGTGGGGAGGTGAAGAGGAAGTTCATTCCGTCGGAGATCGACGCAATGATGAACTTGATGACGTCGAAGAAGGCGCCAAAAGTTTCAGTGATGTAGTCAATGCCGTCTTCGACCCATTGGCCGAGGGGAATTCTGAGGAAGTCGTTCATCGTGCGTCCTCCTTCGCGTCGGAATTCGTATCGCTGGCGTCAAGGGCATCGGTAATAACCGAGGTCGAGACGGTAAGCGGGGGTTCGATGACCTGAAGCTCACCGGTGTCTGTGGTGACGTTGCCGAGAGCGGCAAGCAGAGTGACGCGAGGAACGACACCCTTCAAACGACCACGCTCGTCGATGACGGCCAGCGGAAGCGGGCTTTCCACCGAGGGAACGAAGAGCTCCGACAGGTAGGTGTCTTCGGTCACGGCGCTGTATTCGTCGCTCAGGATCGAGGTCATGTCGCTGATGCCCTTACGGACGAGCTTCATGGCATCGGCGTCACGAACAACCCCCTGAAGGGTGCGGTCGCGGCTGATGACGAATGCGGTCGACGTCTGAAGGTCACGCATGATCTTCAGAGCTGCACGCGGTCCGCCGCTAGCGAAGACTGTCGCCCGGACAGGCTCCATCACGCTGGCTGCGGTGAGAACGCGAGAGCGGTCAACATCCTGAACGAACTGAGCAACGTAGTCGTTGGCCGGGTCGGTGAGGATGTCTTCTGGCGTGCCGATCTGAACGATGCGGCCATCGCGCATCACTGCGATGCGATCTCCGAGGAACATTGCCTCGTTGAGGTCGTGAGTGATGAAGATGATGGTCTTGCCGAGTTCGGTCTGAAGCTCAAGCAGTTGCTCTTGCATTTCACGACGAATCAGCGGGTCGAGAGCGCTGAACGCCTCGTCCATGAGGAGGATGTCGGTGTCGGCAGCGAGGGCGCGGGCGAGACCGACGCGCTGCTGCATTCCACCGGAAAGCTCGGAGGGCATCTTGGCGCCCCAGCCCTTGAGGCCGACGAGGTCAATCGTCTTCTGCGCCCGGGCAAGACGCTCAGTCTTGGGCATCCCTTGAACTTCGAGCGCGTACGCAGCATTCTCGAGCACCGTGCGGTGCGGGAACAAAGCGAAGTGCTGGAACACCATTGAGATGTGGCGGCGGCGAACATCGCGAAGCTTGGGGCCAGAAATACCCGTGATCAGGTCGCCACCGACTGTGACGCTGCCCGAAGTGGTTTCCCAGAGGCCATTAAGCATGCGGATGAGGGTCGACTTTCCTGATCCGGAAAGGCCCATCACTACGAAAATTTCGCCCGGGAGAACATCGAAGCTTGCGTCGATGACAGCAGCAGTTCCGAGCTCTTTGATCTCATCGCGGGAGGCGCCGTGCTGGAGCCTCTCAACGGCTTCCTGGGGGCGGCGGCCGAACACCTTGTAGATGTTCTTCGCGCTGACAGCAAATTTCTCGGTCACGTTCTCCTGATTACTCGGCACCTTTAGGGCTTCGCTTCTCTCGGTTACGGTCCGGGTTGAACGCAGGGCTCTGTCGAATCCGGAGTAATTCTGATGGGAATCGATAGGGGAGCGCTTTCGGAGCAACTCCACTGCGAATCAACCGTACGAGCGACATCCCGGTAACGGGGTGGCGCGCGCGGCCTGATTTCGTAGCACCTTGCCTACAGGGCCCAAAAAAGGGGCACACTGGCAGCAAGGCCGATATCAACGGTAACGTTTTTTGGGTTTTTCCGCAGTTTCAGGTCCACCAGAGTGGGGACATCCAGTGACGGCGACCGGGCGCGATCCGCGGCACAGCAGGGATCGAGCGGGGTCATCTTTGTTACTTGTTTGTTACCTATCGGAACTAAAAGAGCCGTCCAATTTGACGAATCGGGGCCTTCTAGCGAGGAGGGCGCACCATGCCCTCTTGCGCAACACTGGCGATGAGCCGGCCAGCACGGTCGTAGATGCGGCCAAGCGAGAGGCCACGGCCACCGATCGCGTTGGGGGACTCTTGCACATAGAGGAGCCACTCATCGACCCGAGCTTCGCGATGCCACCACATAGCGTGGTCAAGGCTCGCCACCTTGATTCCGGGAGTGACCCACGCGAGGTCGTGGCGTCGCATGATCGATTCCAGAATCGAGTAGTCGCTAGCGTAGGCCAGTGCGGCCCGGTGCAGGTTCATATCGTCGGGCATGGGGCCGACCGACTTGAGCCACACTGCTTGATGGGGCACATTGCCGCCATCAACGCTCATAAAGATGGGCGAGGTTACGTACCTCATGTCGAACGGGCGTTGCGATGACCAATAACGGGCTACCGGATGATCGACGCTCGCCAGTGACTCAGCAGTCGTCGGCAGGGACTCCGGGTCGGGAAGGTCGGCGGGCATGTCGATCTGGTGGTCGAGTCCTTCATCGTCATCCTGGAATGAGGCGATTGCCGACAAGATGGGCACGCCATCTTGATAGGCCTGAGTACGTCGCGTCGAGAACGAGCGACCATCGTGGATGCGGTCGACCGAGAACGTGATCGGGAGGTTGACATCACCCGGGCGCAAGAAATATCCATGCATCGAATGCACGACGCGATCCTCGGCGAGAGTGCGCTGCGCGGCAACGAGAGCCTGCGCTAACACTTGCCCGCCGAAGACGCGGCCCTGCGGCATCCACTGGCTGGGACCAGTAAAAATGTCTTCGCTTGTTCGCGCGCCGGTGTCGGTCAGATCGAGGGCAGTTAGAAGCCCAGCCATAGGGTCGCTCATGCCTGTAGTTTAGAGGCCTATGACTGGATCGTTTACTTTGGTGGATTCCCTCGCGCTGGGAGATCTACAGGTTTTCTTGGGCCGAGCTGCCCGAGTCGATGAGGGCTCTGTGCGACTCATCGGTGGCGCCGGCGTTCTCGCCGTCTATGTGTCTGTTCTTCACCCCGCCGGGCTCCTCGACCAGAGCCCCACCGTGCTTGGACTGCGCACCTTCGCTTTGTCATCAACGGATGACTTCGATGCCGTCGTTCCGGTTCGCTCCCTGCTTGGCCGCATTGAGAGCGCCGTCGAGGCTTCAGCCGCTAGCTTTTCTGAGCCGGTTGCCGTCAACTTGCCGATGAGCGTCAACACCGTCACGTGGGCCGCAATTTCGCCACCGCGCGGGGGATGGGTCGCGATCGATTCTGTTCCGAGTGCTGTGCTTGAAGAAGCTGCGCGGGCAGGAATCGAAGAAGTCGCCGCAGCTATTCCCACCGGAACCGGCGAAGCGATCGTGCACAAAGTGCGCACCGAAGTATGGGGGCGTCCGCTGGACGAACCCGACTACGTGCCGGCCGGTGCAGGGTTCGCCGCCGTTAGCTTGGGTTTTCTCGCCGACGATGAGGCGGCATCCGTTTTTGAATCTGGAGCGTGGACGCGACTATCGACCAAGCGTGGTCACATTCTCGTGAAGCGCCGCGCCTGGTCAGTGGCGCGCTAGAGGGTTTCTACTGCTCGGCTAAACAACATGCCCATGAACACGACCGTCGTCGCAAACATGATGGCCATGACGCCGAACGCTGCCCACATCGGCGCTAGTCCTTGACCGGTGCGCTTCTTGACCACAACACAACGGCCGATGACGTAGATCAGCCAACCGAGGAAGATGAACGCCCAGTGGAAGGGGCGGTCAATGCCTCGATTATCGAGTTCGCGTCGGTCAAAAATCGCTAAGGGAATGTTGACCAAGAACAACAGCCAACCGGAAAGCATCATCCACAGGTAGCCGGGGTCAACGAGCAGACGTAGTTGGGCGTCGGTCGGAGTGTCGGTTGGGCGCGGCACAAGCGCATCAAGGTCGATGGCGAAAAGCCCGGGAAGCGAAATCAACGGCAAGAGCACGAATACCCAGATTTGCCAGGTGTTCGTTCCGGTATCGCTGACGTCGCTGGGGGCCGCGTAGGTGTAGTTGGCCGCAGGATTTACTGCTGACGGGGCGGCAGCCGGTGTTGCTGCCGGTGCCGTTACTGCAGCGGGCGAAGCGGGGGTGATCGGCGGCACCGAATTGGCCGCTGCCGGCGCTGCTGCTGGCGCTGCTGCTGGCGCTGGCGCAGCCGGTGCCACTGGCGGTGTCGGCGCGGCTGGCGGTGTCGGCGCGGCTGGCGGTGTCGGCGCGGCTGGCGGTGTCGCCGGAGCTGCGGCGGCAGGAGCAGGAGTCGGCAACGGGGTCGCATCGGCGGGAACCGAGTTAGCGGCCGCCCAGGCCGTTCCGCTCCACCAGCGGGGTGCTGCTCCTCCGGCGGGATCGCGGTACCAACCGGCGGGAGGAAGGGGAGTCGATGCGTCGTTCACGCTGCGATTCTACTGGCGGTGCGGCACAAATCTGACACTTACTCGCTCGCGACACTCCGCCCCGCAACGCTTCGCCCGGCGGAGCGCCCGCTGAACAAACACCCACCGAGGAAGGTGCCTTCGAGGGCGCGGTAGCCGTGCATGCCGCCGCCTCCGAATCCGCTAGCTTCGCCGGCTGCCCAGAGACCGGGAACGACCGTCCCCTCGGCATCCAGCGCACGCCCCGAGAGATCGGTCTGGATGCCGCCCAAACTTTTGCGCGTCAGAATGTTGAGCTTGACCGCAATCAGCGGTCCCGCTTTGGGATCGAGGATGCGGTGGGGCTTCGCCACGCGAATCAGCTTGTCTCCGAGATAGTGGCGCGCCTGGCGCAGCGCAGTGATTTGGGAATCCTTGGTGAATTTATTGGTGAGTTCGCGATCCCGAGCTTCGATCTCGCGGCGCACGTGAGCGGCGTCGATCGCAATGTCGGGGGTGAGGTTCTGCATGCCGTCGAGTAGCTCGTCGAGAGTGTCAGCCACCACGAAGTCAGCGCCGTGCTTCTTGAACGCTTCGACGGGACCGGTGGCGCCCGTGCTGAGCCGTTGCTTGAGCAACTCGAGCATGCTTTTGCCCGTGAGGTCGGGGTTCTGCTCGCTACCCGAGAGGGCGAACTCCTTCTCGATGATCGACTGTGTGAGCACGAACCAGGAGTGGTCGTAGCCGGTGGAGACGATGTGCTCGAGCGTTCCGAGGGTGTCGAAGCCGGGAAACAGGGGAGCGGGCAAGCGGTGACCGGTGGCATCGAGCCACACGCTCGAGGGGCCGGGCAAGATGCGGATGCCGTGCTGCGGCCATACCGGATCCCAATTCTGGATTCCCTCGACGTAGTGCCACATGCGGTCGCCGTTGATGAGGCGAGCTCCGGCGCTTTCGGCGATGCCGAGCATCCGGCCGTCGACATGCGCGGGAACGCCGCTGAGCAAATTCTTGGGTGCTGAGCCCAATCTGGTGGGCCACTGGGCGCGCACGAGATCGTGGTTGCCGCCGATTCCACCCGAGGTCACGATCGTGGCGGGAGCACGGAGTTCGAAATCACCGACTACGGTTCGGTTGCTTGCCGCACCACGCACCGCGTCATCCGGGGCCAGTGTTGCTCCACGGACGCCCACGACGGCACGGTTCTCGGTAATCAGTTCATCGACACGGTGGCGCACGTGAAGGGTGGCGAGCCCCTTCTCGATGCCGCTGCGGAGAGCCGCAACAAACGGCTCGATCACCGCGGGGCCGGTGCCCCACGTGATGTGAAACCGCGGAACCGAATTGCCGGGGCCCAGGGCGGTATACCCGCCGCGTTCGGCCCAGCCAACAACGGGGAAAAACTTCACCCCGCGCTCGCGGAGCCACTCGCGCTTCTCGCCGGCAGCAAACTGAAGATAGGCCTCCGCCCAGCGGCGCGGCCACTCGTCTTCGTCTCGATCAAAACCGGCAGTGCCGAACCAGTCCTGCGTAGCGAGCTCGAGAGAGTCTTTGATGCCCAGCCGTCGCTGTTCAGGCGAATCAATGAGGAACATCCCGCCGAACGACCACCACGCTTGGCCGCCAAGACTCGCCTCTGGCTCCTGCTCGACGAGCGCGATGCGCTTGCCCGCCGCGAGTAATTCAGCCGCCGCGACCAATCCGGCGAGGCCTCCGCCGACAACGATCGCGTCCAATTCGGGGGACTGCGGCATCCGTGACTCCTTCGACACTGAGTGCCGCCGACATTGGCGACCCCTGCGCTGACAGTATGCCGGTCATCCTCACAATCTGGGGCAACTTTGGCGTGGAACCTTGTGCCCCGCCCACGGGGTAGGTACCGTCAGATTAACTCCGAGCGACGAGGCTCGGGTCAACCTGTGATTTACCAATCGCGGTTGTGAGGATCGCTAGAGCGCAGCACATCAGCAGGCGCAAAGGCGGATCGGAGAAACGATGAGTACCACCGTGCCCGTGAAAGCCCCGATGTCTGGAGCGAAGAAGCAAACTCCTGAGTTTGTGCAACTTCTTGACCCAGACGGAAAACGGCTAAGCGACGAACTCTACGACCCTTGGGTGTCAGACGTCACCGGTGATCAGCTCGCGAGTCTCTATGAAGACCTCATCATCGTGCGCCGTATCGATACGGAAGCAACCGCTCTACAACGTCAGGGCGAACTCGGCCTCTGGCCGCCGCTCTTGGGGCAAGAAGCCGCGCAGGTCGGCTCTGCTCGCACGCTGCGCCCCGACGATTTCGTTTTCTCCAGCTACCGCGAGAACGCCGTGGCCTACTGCCGTGGTGTGAAGCTGCCCGACCTCGTGCGGGTCTGGCGCGGAACAGCGGCTTCAGGCTGGGACCCCTTCGAGATCGGCATGGCAACGCCCGCCGTCATCATCGGCGCCCAAACGCTGCATGCCACCGGCTATGCCGTCGGGTGCACATTTGATGGCGTCGACAGCGTCTCGGTGGCCTACTTTGGCGACGGCGCCACGAGCGAGGGCGATGTCAACGAAGCGATGGTCTTCGCGGCCTCCTTCAACGCTCCCGTAATTTTCTTCTGCCAGAACAACCAGTGGGCGATTTCTGAGCCCGTGGGCCTTCAGGCTCAGCGGCCTATTGCCGATCGCGCTCCGGGGTTCGGGATTCCGAGCATCCGGGTCGATGGCAACGACGTGCTGGCCGTCATGGCCGCAACGCGCAGCGCTCTCGATCGTGCGCGCACCGGCGGCGGCCCGACCTTCATCGAGGCCGTGACGTACCGTCGCGGGCCCCACACCACCTCTGACGACCCGAGCCGCTATGTCGACCCGGTGGTTGCACAAGAGTGGGAAGCCAAAGACCCTATTGCGCGCGTGGAAGCGTTTTTACGCAGCGAAGGAGTGCTGACCGACGAACTGGCGGCATCCATTCAGGCGCGAGCAGACGAGGTGGCGGCAGAATTCCGCGCCGGATGCTTGGCGCTCAAGAACCCCGAACCGCTCAGTGTGTTCGACAACGTCTATGCGACCGAGCACTCGGGGCTCGCGCGTCAAAAGAGCCAGTACAAGGCCTACCTCGAGGGATTCGACAAATGACAGAACTCACTCTGGCGAAAGCTCTCGGCTCGGGGCTGCGGCGCGCCCTCAGCGACGACGACAAAGTGGTCTTGCTCGGTGAAGACATCGGAACCCTCGGTGGCGTTTTCCGTGTCACCGACGGTCTGCAGCGCGACTTCGGCAAGGACCGCGTTATCGACACCCCGCTCGCCGAGGCCGGCATCATCGGCATGGCCGTGGGCCTCGCGTTCCGTGGCTACCGCCCGGTCTGCGAAATTCAGTTCGACGGCTTTATCTACCCGGGCTTCGACCAGATCGTCGCCCAGGTCGCCAAGCTGCACTATCGCACCGGCGGAAATGTGCGGATGCCGCTGACGATTCGGGTTCCCTATGGCGGCGGTATCGGCGCGGTCGAGCACCACTCGGAGTCGCCCGAGGCGTACTTCGCCCACACTGCCGGCCTGCGCGTAGTCACGTGCTCGACCCCGCAAGATGCCCACAGCATGCTGCGCGAAGCGATCGCGAGCGATGACCCGGTGTTGTTCTTCGAACCCAAGCGGCGCTACTGGACCAAGGGCGAGGTCGACGAAGATGCCACCGGTCTGCCCATGGGTAAAGCCCGGGTGGTGACCGAGGGAACCGACGTCACGCTCGTGACCTACGGCCCGCTCGTCGCGACGGCTCTGGATGCCGCAGTCGCCGCCGCCGATGACGGAATTTCTATCGAGGTGGTTGATCTTCGCTCGCTCTCGCCGGTCGACTTCGACACCGTGTCGGCGAGCGTGCAGAAGACCGGGCGGCTCGTGATTACCCACGAAGCCTCGGAGTCTGGCGGCCTCGGTGCCGAGATCGCTGCGACGCTCACCGATCGTTGTTTCTACTACTTGGAGGCAGCGCCAGTGCGCATCACGGGCTTCGATGTGCCGTACCCGGCCGCAAAGTTGGAGGACCACTTCTTGCCTGACCTTGACCGCATCCTTGACGGTGTTGACCGTGCGCTGGGTCGCGTGAATTCACTCACCGGTTGGAGCGCGTAATGGCTGTCAAAGAGTTTGCTCTGCCCGATTTGGGTGAGGGTCTGACCGAGTCTGAGATCGTTGAATGGCATGTTGCTGTTGGCGATCTTGTCACGCTCAACCAACCCATTGCTGAGGTCGAAACGGCGAAGGCCATTGTGTCGTTGCCGTCTCCTGTTGCGGGCATTATCTCGGCGCTGCACGCTGAGCCTGGCTCCACCGTGCAGGTCGGCACCCGCATTGTGACGTTCGAATTGGATGGTGGCGCTGGCGCCGAGAGTGGGCCGGATGCCAGCAGCGCGTCAGCTGATGCTGGCACCGACGCCGGGGACGCAAACGCCAATGCTGGGGGAGCAAAGGATAGCGACGGTGGCGCTACGACCGTCGCTGAGGCTGCCCCGGAACGCAACGCGGTACTCGTCGGCTACGGTCCTGCCGTGGAGAGCGGCAAGCGCCCCACGCGCAAGCCTCGTTCAGCAGCAGCAACGACTCCGTCGGCTGCTCTGGCAGCGAATCCGGCGGCGGACGCAGAAGCGGTCGCCGCCGCCCCAGAGCCCGCGTCCGAGCCTGTCGTCACACCCACCGACGCCCGCACTAAGACGACTCCGCCGGTGCGCAAGCTCGCGGCCGATCGCGGCGTCGATCTGACGCAACTGAGCGGCACAGGCCCCGAGGGCATCATCACGCGCGACGATGTGTTGAGCGCGGCAGAACAGTCGCCCGCCGACACGCAGTCGGGCGAAGACACTGCGGCGGGAGCATCCGCACCGCAGGCGGCGAGAGCCTTCGCGGGCACACATCCGCGCGAGACCCGCACGCCGATCAAGTCGGTGCGCAAGGCAACCGCGGCCGCGATGGTGGCGAGTGCGTTCACGGCGCCCCATGTCACCGAGTTCTTGACGATCGATGTGACGCGCACGGTGGAGCTAGTAGCGAAGCTGAAGGCGAAAGGCACCGCAGCATCCGTTCTCTCCGTTGTCGCGAAGGCGCTGTGCATCGGTGTCGCGCGCAACCCCTCGCTGAACTCGCGCTGGGATGCCGAAGCCAACGAGATCGTGGAGTTCGGCTACATCAACCTCGGTATCGCGGTTGCGACGCCACGGGGCCTGATGGTGCCGAACCTCAAGGATGCCGACGCCATGAACCTGGCCGAACTCACCGAGTCAATCGGAGATCTGGCCCGCAATGCACGCGCGAGCAAAGCAACTCCGGCATCGCTCAATGGGGGAACTATTTCGATCACCAACGTGGGCGTCTTCGGCATAGACGCGGGCACCCCCATCCTGAACCCGGGAGAAGCCGCGATTCTGGCGATGGGTGCTGTTCGCAGGATGCCGTGGGAACACCACGGCGACGTCGCCCTGCGCGACGTCATGACCTTGAGCCTGTCGTTCGATCATCGCCTTGTTGACGGTGAGCAAGGGGCGCGTTTCTTGACCGATGTTGGTTCGATTCTGAACGACCCCGGCACCGTTTTGACGATGGTGTGAAAGCAGCGGTGGCCGCAACAGGTAAGAATGGTCTTATGACCGAGAATCTCGACCCTGCTGCGGCCACCACTTCTTCACGCGCTCCGCGTCGTTTGTTGGTTGGTGTTTTCGCGCTCGCTGCTTTTGTGATCGCGGCAGACCAGCTGAGCAAGTGGTGGGCTGAAACCAATCTCGGTGGCGGCATCAACATCCCCATCATTGGTGATCTGTTGTCGTTCCAGCTCGTCTACAACCCCGGCGCTGCCTTCTCGCTTGCCGAGGAATACACCTGGGTGCTCACGATCATTGCGGCGCTCGCCGTAGTCGCGATCACGTGGTACGCGTGGACGGTTCAGTCGCGCGCCTGGGCCATCGCGCTCGGCATGCTCCTCGGTGGTGCGATCACTCACCTTGGTGATCGCCTGTTCCGTGACCCCGGTTTTGCGCGCGGTCACGTCGTCGACTTCATCAACTACAACGGCTACTTCATCGGCAACATCGCCGACATTGCCCTTGTGGGCGGCGCGATCATGATCGTCATCATCTCTCTCATGGGAATCGCCGCTAAGCCCGAACCCGTCACGAGCAGCGACGCGGATGCTCCGGCGGAAGCAACGACCACCGAATGACCGATCTCAGCCTGCGCATGCCCAACACGCGGTTGCGGGCAGTGCTCAACCTCGGAACGCAGCGCTCGCCGGCGCTCGACCTCCCGCCGGCGCTGAAAGCTCCCGAGCTCTTTGGTGACTGGGACGACGAAGCCCAGCTGAGTGATCTCTACGTCGAATATCCCGACGGGCAACTGCATTTCGAGACAACGAGCGCGGGCAGCGACCACCACTTCCACACTCCGGCCGGCGACCATCGCGGCTCGAGCCCGTGGTCGGCTAACGACACCCGCGTGCTCCTGCAGTGGGCAACGCAGCTTGCCAGCGCCTTTCACGCCCTTCTGCCCAAACTGCTCGACGACATCACGCAGGCTGCCGCGTGGCACGATGCGGGGCTGGATCTCTACATTTGCGAGGTCGAAGAGCCAGTGCAGCTCGATCTGCTCGAGATCGAGGTCGAGGGAGAGCTCTTGACGCTCCCGTGGCTCGGTGCGGGCACAGTGACTCATGACCACATCGAGGGCGAAAATCATCCGATCGCGCTGCTCTGGGGTGCAGGGGATTCCGAGCCCGACCGACCGATTGCTCAAGCGTGGACCGATCCGCGCACGGGCGAGCCGCGCTCTAAAGCCGTGCCCGGTGTTGACTGGAACGTCATTGGGCTTGCTGCCGAAGAAGTGTTGCCGTGGCTTGAAGGCATTTACCTCAACCACCATGTGATTCCGGATGCTGCAGGAACGCTCCTGAGCGCTGTGCTGCGCCGCCTCGGCGGTCTGTCTTCAGACCGCGCCTCGTCGTAGCGCTCGTAGCTAGTCGAAGCTGATCGACGGCTCGTCGCTGACCGAGAGCGTAAGCACGGCCTTCTTGATCAGGTCGTTACCCTCGATCGAGCGTTCGAGCTCACGCAGCTGACGTGCGACTTCTTCTTCGCGGTGGTTGCCCTCCAGGTCGATGGCGGCCACGACGAACAGTTGTGACGGGCCCACGAATTCGAGGTGCAGATAGGTGACGCGACTGATTTCGGGATGCTCGGCGAGAGCCCGCCCCGCTACAGCGCGAGCAGCATCACCCGGCGTCTGACCGACGAGGAACCGACGATTGCGGTTGATGAGAACGATCGCAACCACACCGAGAAGGAGGCCGATCGCTAGCGAACCAACGGCATCCCACACTGAATTGCCCGTGAGCTGGTGCAGCAGGATGCCGAAGAAGGCGATGGTGAGGCCGATCAGGGCGGCAGCATCTTCGGCCAGCACCGCACGAAGGGTGGTGTTGGAACTGTTGAGCGCATATTCGAGGGTGCGGCGGCCGAAGCGCGCAGCTCCCTTTTTGGCTTGAACCATCGACTGCACGAAGGACACGCCTTCGAGCACAGCAGCGATCGCGAGCACGAGGTAGGCGATTCCGAAGTCACTGGCGGGTTCTGGGTCGATGAGCTCGGAGATTCCGTGCTGCACCGAGACCACAGCGCCCGCGGTGAACAAACCAACGGCCGCGAAGAGTGACCAGACGTAGGTCTCACGCCCGAATCCCAGTGGATGGCTCGCGTCGGCTGGCTTCACCGCTCGCCGTTCGGCAATGAGGAGAAAGATCTCATTGCCGGCGTCGGCCCACGAGTGTGCGGATTCGGCGAGCATCGAGGCCGAGCCGGTGATCAATGCTGCGATCGATTTTGCAATTGCTACGAGAAGGTTCGCAACGAAGGCGACCACGACGGTGCGCACTTGTGCTGTTTTCTTGGGAGCGTCACTCATAGTTACACGCTAGTACCGTGGCTCCTCGCCGCGGTACGCAGGGCTGGTCGATCTGCACCGAGCGCTGCGTCAGTCTCCGACTGCACCGGCACTCCTGGTGCCGCCCCGGACTTGAAAACGAAGCGTCGCTGCACCTGGAAGCTGATGATGTAGAGCGTGACGTCGGAGAAGACCTTGGCAATGACGAGCGGAACGCCCCAGTCGACGAGCACCGAGAGCCACACGTAACTGGAGGCGACGAGCGCGAGCGCGAGAATGACGTAGCGCAGGGCATCCCGCGCCACATGGTCACGATTGTTGGCGTTGAACACGAGGTGGCGGTTGATGAGGAAGTTCACGGAGGCGCTCACGAGCCGTGCGCCGACGACTGACACGAGCAGCGACTGCGTGAAGGCAAAGAGGATGAAGAGGCCGATCGCGTCGATCAGGAATGCGGCCAGCGATGAGGAGATATAGCGCAGCAGTGGCGCAAACACTTTCACCGAATCGACGATCGGGCGAAAGTGTGAGGAGGCATTGTGCTGCAAGTAGACCGTCTCAATCTCGATTTCTTCGATCCGGATGCCGGCCGAGCGCGACCCGAGCAACACGTTCAGCTCGTACTGAAACCGTTCGCCCTTGATGCTCAGTAACCAGTCGAGCATCGAAGCGGGATAGCCGCGCAGCCCGGTTTGAGTATCGCGCACGGCAACACCGGTCGCGAACTTGAAAGCTGCGCGTGAGACGGCGTTGCCGAAACGGCTGCGGGTGGGAACATCGCCCGCAAAGGCGCGACCGCCGAGAACCATGGCGCCGTCGGACGCCTGCAGTTGGGCAACCACCCGCAGGATGTCTCCCACTGTGTGTTGGCCGTCGCTGTCAGCGCAGACAACGGCCTCACCGGCGTGATTTGTGCGGATGGAGCGAAAGCCGAATTTGAGAGCGTGACCTTTGCCGTGGTTGTCGTTGTAGCCGATCACGTCGGCGCCAACGCGCTGCACAGCAGCGAACAGGTCGGCATAGGCCGGGCCGCTGCCGTCATCCACGATGACGACGCGGAGCAGGGGTGCCGTCGCGCGCAGATCGCACACGAGTTGCACAAGGCGGTCATCCGGTTCGAAAGAGGGGATGAGGATGATCATGATGCGGCTCCCACGTAGAGGATGTCTGAGGTTTCGCGTTCTCCGCCGTTGGATGGTTGGTTGATGACGGTGCCGTTGAAGTACATGGTCGATGAGCCTCCACCGTCGAGGTTGTAGGCGGTGGTGGCGCCGAGATCTTGCATGATGACCGCGAGGTCGGGCAGAGTCACGCCAGAGCTGTAGCCGGGGTCGCGGCCGTCGACGACGACGAAGACGAGATGGTTGTCGTCGATCACCCCGACAGCGGTACGGGGTTGTTCGCCCTGAACGGAGTGGTTGCCAAAGTTGGTGTCGATCTCGACGTTTTCAATACCGGCAACAACGTCGCCGTCTTCGACGATTGCAGGCCCGAAAGAGAGCGTGTTCCAGACGCCGTCGGCGATCAGCTCGTCGGCAGAGGTGGTGGTTTCGTCATAGACCTCGACGCTGCCGTCGAGATAGAACGCGAGCCCATCGCGGGCAGGTTCGTCGCGGTAGGTGACGCCGTTGCGGATGACGATGCCGGTGTCTCGAAAGCCGTAGTAGTCGCCGTTGATGGCGAAGATCGCGTTGTGCTCGGCCGCGATTGACGAGGTGAGATCGATGATGTTCTCGCCGAAGCTGTTCTGGGCAAACGCCGACCGCAGGGCAGTGGCATCCGTCAGTTCGACGTCCGCGACGTAGTAGGTGACGGTTTCAGCACCGCTGCCGGTGACGACCGTGGAGATTGTGACGTTGGCGTCGTCGGAGGTATAGCTGGTGTCGGTAAGAACGGGCTCGGTCGTCGCTGCGGCAGTCGGCTCGGTACTCGTGGTGCTGGTGCTGTTGTCGGCTTCGTACTGGGCTACATCCGAAATCTCGACGTGCTCAATGACGAATCGATCGAGAGCCCACGCAGCGGTGCTGCCCAGACCGAGCACGAGCACCAGCACGGAGCCGATGACGATGTGCCGTTTTCGAAGAGGTTTCTTTCGCATACCTCAAGAAATACGCGCGGCAGCTATCACTCTCAAATGGGGACGCTGTGAGGTTGCCATGACGTTTGAGGGAGTCTTCGGTGAGCGCGCGCCGGGTGAGTGGCCGCTAAAAGTCGCGGCTGCTGGCGGGGTCTGTCGCTGACTGCGACGAGTACCGGCTGAGATGCACGCGCCGGGAGAAGCGAATGATCGGGCGAATAAGCATCTCAACACTGCCCAGAACGAAGAGCCACGTGCCAGCGTGGGTGAGTTCGGGCGTGAAAAAGAAGATGCTGCCCACGAGAAAGAGCAGCCCGATCAGGATGTCGTTGACGATGCTGATGACCTCGTAGCGTTGGCGAATCACCAGCTCTTCGCGCCCGACCCGCACGACAAGCGGGTGGGAGGTGCTGTCGCCGTTGCTCGTGCTGCTGTCAGTAGCGGGAGGGGAGTCGCCCATGCGTTTCATCCTTCGGTTGGTCAACGCGCGTGGCCCACAGTTTCGCAGTCTCAGTGATTCGATGCCACACGGGATGCATCACTGGGCGCCGCACGGGCCGCCTCGCCCACTGCCGCACAGCGACCTGGAGCGCACACGGAAGGGCCTGCGACCGATCGGTCGCAGGCCCTTCGTCCTCGGGGGAGGTGCTGGGTGGTGGTTAGTCGTCGGTAGGCGCTTCTTCGACGGCCTCAGCGTCACCATCACGGTTGGGTCGATCTGCGACGTCGCCGCGATCGCCGTGGCCTGCGCGGGCGCCCGGCGTGCCTTCGCCCTTGCCAGCGCCGACACGTTCGTCACCAGAAGCTTCCCTGGTGGCTTCGCGGTCAGCTCGAATGTCAGCAAGTGCGGTGGTTACCGCATCTTCGTCAACGTTTAGTTCGGCAGCGAGAGCCGTCACGAACGCAGCCTGGCGGGCATCCTTGGCGGCCATCTTTTCATCGGCGGTCGCGTCTTTATCGAGCGTTGTTTCGGATGGCTCGGTCGCGTCGCGCACGGCGGTAACCGCGTCGGATACTTCGGTTTCGGTCAGCCCGAGTGCGGTCGCGAGAGTTGCAGCATCAATGTGGGCACCACCCTGGCCGTGACCGCGAGCAGCACGGTCGCCGGTGGCGGAAGTGCCCGATTCAGAGGCGCTTGAGCTGGAGGTGGCGGTCGTGAGAGTCTCGGCCTGAGCGGGCAGGGCCACTGCGAGTCCGACGCACGATGCCACAACTACTCCGGCGGCTCCTGCAATCAGTGTCTTCTTCATGGTTGATCCTTTTCGTCATTTCCGGAATCTCCGGTGTACGAAACCAACACTGCAGGCCGGGTCTATCAAGGCACTGTGCTGGCACTGCACGCCCCGTGGGGAAGTGCTGATGTAACCCAATGAGCGGGCTGAGCGCAGCACTGAGCGCAGCCGAGGGCGACGCCGATGTTGGCCGCGGGATGCTGGCGGCTGGCGGCTGGCGGGTGCGGCTGGCAACAAACGAACGGCTAGGCGTCGAGGGCGGCCAACGCCATCCGCTCGAGCACGTCGCGAGTCGCGCCCGCGCGCCCGCTGTGGGGAGTGGAGTTGATGAGCCCGAAGGTGGCGTGGGCACGGGTGCGCAGCTCGGTGGTCGCGGCATCCGGATGAAGGCGAGCCAGCGTGGCAACCCACTGCTCGACGTAGCTGCGCTGCAGGGCGCGCACCTCGTGGCGGTCGTCGTCGGTGAGGCTGTCGAGGTCGCGATCTTGTACGCGGATGACGTTGGCATTGCGGAGCGCAAATTCAACGTGAAACTGAACAAGGTTTTCGAGCGCGGCTCGCGCTGTGGGGGCGTGTTCGATCACGGTTTGGGCTCCGGCGCACAGGCTGGAGCTGGCATCCACGAGTATCGCGGCGAGCACGTCTTGTTTGCCGTCGAAGTGGCGGTAGACGGCGGGGCCGCTCACGCCGGCGGCGGCTCCGAGTTCTTCGAGCGAGACGCGCGTGAAGCCGCGCTCGGCGAAGAGGCTGGCGGCGGCGTCGAGGAGCGCCTCGCGGCGGTCGGCCTTCGCTTGGCTTCGCAGAGTTGGCGTCTCGTTCATGTTCTGAGTCTAGACAGTTCGGTTAATGCTCGCTAACCTAAATTGAGTTAGTAGCGACTAACCCAAGTGGCCACAAGCTGCGCTGAACGAAGGTGTTCGATGGAGAAGATTTCCTCGGCCGCTCAACCGTCCCACCCGACGTTTGTGGCCAACGAAGAGTCAATGCGCGGCCTTGTCGAGCAATTGCGCGAACGACTCGCGACGACAGCCCTCGGTGGCTCAGAGAAATCTCGCGAACGCCACGTCTCCCGCGGCAAGCTGCTGCCTCGCGACCGAGTCGACGAACTGCTCGACGAGGGCAGCCCTTTCATCGAGATCGCCCCGCTCGCCGCGAATGGAATCTACGACGACCAGGCTCCCGGCGCTGGCGTTATTGCCGGTATTGGCCTCATCCACTCTCGCCCCGTGCTCGTGATCTCGAACGACGCGACGGTCAAGGGCGGCACCTACTTTCCCCTCACGGTCAAAAAGCACTTGCGGGCGCAAGAGATTGCGTTCGAGAACAAACTGCCGTGCGTCTACCTCGTGGACTCGGGCGGCGCGTTCTTGCCGATGCAGGATGAAGTCTTTCCCGACCGCGACCACTTCGGGCGCATCTTCTACAACCAGGCTCGGCTCTCGGCGGCCGGCATCCCGCAGATCGCGTCGGTCATGGGCTCGTGCACCGCGGGTGGCGCTTACGTTCCCGCAATGAGCGACGAGACGATCATCGTGCGCAATCAGGGCACGATATTCTTGGGCGGCCCGCCCCTCGTCAAGGCTGCTATCGGCGAGATCGTCACGGCCGAAGAACTCGGCGGGGGAGACGTGCACGCGCGCACCTCTGGCGTCACCGACCACCTGGCCGACGACGACCGCCATGCGCTCGAAATTGTGCGGGACATCATCAAGACAATCCCCAAGCCTGCGGCTCCCGCGTGGGATGTTGTGGCCTCGCGGCCTCCCGTAGTGAACCCCGACGAGCTCTACGGCGTCGTGCCCACCGACGTGCAGAGCCCGTACGAAGTGCGCGAAGTAATCGCGCGGATCGTCGATGGCAGTGAGTTCCACGAGTTCAAGAAGGAATACGGCACGACGCTCATCACCGGCTTCGCGACGCTGCACGGGCATCCGGTCGGCATCGTTGCCAACGCCGGGGTGCTGTTCAGCGAATCGGCGCTCAAGGGCGCTCACTTCATCGAACTGTGCGATCAGCGCGGCATCCCGCTGCTGTTCCTGCAGAACATTTCGGGCTTCATGGTCGGTAAGGAATATGAGGCCGGCGGCATCGCCAAGAACGGCGCCAAGATGGTGACCGCGGTGGCCACAACGCGCGTTCCTAAGTTCACGGTCGTGATCGGCGGCTCGTTCGGGGCCGGTAACTACTCGATGTGTGGTCGCTCCTATTCGCCACGTTTCTTGTGGATGTGGCCTAACGCCCGCATCTCGGTTATGGGCGGCCCGCAGGCAGCTGCTGTGCTCTCCACGGTGCGCCGCGATCAGCTCGGCGAAGACGCCTTCACCGACGACGACAAGGCCGAGTTCGAGAAGCCCATCCGCGAGCAGTATGAACGCCAGGGCAGCCCCTACTATTCGACAGCTCGCCTCTGGGATGACGGAATCATTGACCCCAAGGACACGAGAGACGTGCTCGGCATGGCCCTCGATATCGCCGCGGCCACCCCGCTGCCCGACCCGGGCTTCGGCCTCTTCCGGATGTGATGGCGATGTTCTCTGCTGTTCTGGTCGCCAATCGTGGCGAAATTTCCTGTCGCATCACGCGCACCCTGCATTCCATGGGCATCCGTTCGATCGCGGTGTACACCGAGCACGACCGTGACGCGAAGCACGTTCGAGTGGCGGATGCCGCGGTACTGATCGACAGCTACCTCTCGGTCGAATCGATCGTTGCTGCCGCTCATGCCGTTTCGGGCATGAATGCTGACGGGATCCACCCGGGCTATGGCTTCCTCTCCGAAAACGCGTCCCTCGCCGAGGCCTGTGCCGCCGGCGGAATCACGTTTATCGGCCCCGGCGTCGAAGCGCTTGAGATCATGGGCGACAAGATCGCGTCGAAGAAGCACGTGACCGAGCGCGGTGTCGCGGTGATCCCCGGAATCGCTGAACCGGGCATGACCAACGATGATCTGGTGGCCGCTGCGGCCGAGGTTGGGTTCCCCTTGCTGATCAAGCCGTCGGCCGGTGGTGGTGGCAAGGGCATGACGATCGTGCGCGAACCCGATGCCGTTGCCGGTGCGCTCGACTCTGCTCGTCGTGTGGCCAGTGCCGCGTTCGGCGATGACACTCTCTTTCTCGAGCGCCTCGTGGAGAAGCCGCGCCACATCGAGGTGCAGGTGTTGGCCGATAGCCACGGCACGACGATTCATCTGGGAGAGCGCGAATGTTCGCTGCAGCGTCGCCACCAGAAGATCATCGAAGAAGCACCATCGCCGCTGCTCGATGAGGCAACTCGTCAACGCATTGGTGAAGCAGCCTGCGAGGTCGCCCGCAGCGTGAACTACGTCGGTGCCGGAACTGTCGAGTTCCTCGTCTCCGACAATGCCCCCGACGAGTTCTTTTTCATGGAGATGAATACCCGCCTGCAAGTGGAGCACCCGGTCACCGAAATGGTCACCGGCATCGACCTCGTGGAGTGGCAAGTGCGAATTGCTGCCGGCGAGAAGCTCACGGTGGAGACTCCGGTGCTTACCGGCCATTCGGTCGAGGCTCGCATCTACTCCGAAGATCCCGCGAACGACTTCCTGCCCTCCGCCGGTCAGATCGTCGCGCTCCACGAAGCGAACGATGTGCGCGTCGACAGCTCGCTAGTCGAAGGCGGCACGGTCTCCGCCAACTACGACCCCATGCTCGCCAAGGTCATCTCTCACGCGGCGACCCGCGACGAAGCCCTCACGAAACTCGACCGTGCCCTCGCTGACACCGTCATCCTGGGCGTCACGACGAACATCGAATTCTTGCGAGCTCTTCTCAACCGCGATGACGTGCGTGCGGGCGACCTCGATACGGGCCTCATCGAGCGGGCTCTCGCCGAGATCGAGTTCGCCGCGCCAACTCCGGCGGTGCTCGCAGCGGCGGCTTTGAGCATCCATTCCGAGCGGTGGATGCCGGGCTCACCCTGGCAGCGCCCCTCCGGTTGGCGCGTGGGCCAGCATCGCCCGGCCCGCTACCGTCTCGCGTGTGCGGGGCAGGTGCACGAGGTTTTGGTGGCCGGCCCGCCCAGCGCAGCGGAAGTCACGATAGACGGCACGACAACCCCGGCTCGCCTGACGAGCACCGGTATCGAGTGGGGCACGCAGACCATCCGCCTCACTATCGAAACGGCCGACGCCACGGTGTGGATTGGGCAGGAGGGCACTTCCTGGGCTCTCACTGCGCAGTCCCGCGCCGAGTCGCTTGCGGCTCACCGCGCCACTCTCGCAAGAGTCGCTGGCGTTATCGATCCCGAACTGCGTTCGCCCATGCCCGGCACCGTCGTCGCGGTCGCCGTCGCCCACGGAGACGCCGTCACTGCAGGTCAGACGGTGCTCACGATTGAAGCCATGAAGATGGAACACCCCGTTGTCGCGACCCTCGATGGGGTTGTCGACATCAGCTTGAAGCCTGGCGATCTGGTCACACGCGATCAGATCGTTGCCCGAATCGAATCGCCACAAGCGAGCACTGAAGGAGAAACCTCATGAGTCACGACGCTACCCGCGGCGAAATCACCCACCTCGGCCTCACCGATGAGCAGCTGAAGTTGAGCGCTGACGTGCGCGATTTCGCGGACAAGGTTGTTGCTCCGGCAGCGTATGAGTACGACACGAAGCGTGAACTGCCCTACGGCATCATCGCTCAGATGGGGGAGATGGGGCTCTTCGGTTTGCCGTTCCCCACGGAGTTCGGCGGGCAGGGCAAGGATTACGTTTCGCTGTGTCTCGCCATTGAGCAGCTTGCTCGCGTTGACCAGTCGATCGCGGTGACGCTCGAGGCCGGTATCGGCCTTGGCGCAATGCCGATCTTCAAGCACGGTAGCGAAGAGCAGAAGCAGCAGTGGGTTCCGATGCTCGCGCGCGGTGAAGCTCTCGCCGGATTCGGGCTGACCGAAGCGGATGCCGGCTCCGATGCTGCGGGAACCAAGACCACTGCCGAGCTCGTCGATGGCGAATGGGTCATCAACGGCACGAAGCAGTTCATCACTAACTCGGGCAGTGAGATCACGAAGGTCGTGACGGTCACGGCGGTCACGGGGCGTCGCGAGAATGGCCGGCCTGAGTTGAGCGCCATCCTCGTTCCGAACGGTACGCCGGGCTTCACAGTGCACCCGCCCTACGACAAGGTCGGCTGGCACACGTCTGACACGCATCCGCTGTCGTTCGACAACGTGCGCGTTCCCGAAGCGAACCTGATGGGGGAGCGCGGCCGTGGTTTCGCGAACTTCATTGAGGCTTTGGATGAGGGTCGCGTCGCGTTCTCGGCACTCTGCACGGGTGCGGCTCAGGGTTGCCTCGAGGAGTCGATCCGCTACGCCAACGAGCGTCACGTCTTCGGCCGTTCGATCGGCTCGAACCAGCACATTGCGTTCAAGATTGCGCGGATGCAGGCCCGAGTTCACTCGGCACGCTTGGCAACGTACGACGCAGCCCGCAAACTGGTTGCCGGAGTTCCTTTCAAGATGGAGGCGAGCTTGGCGAAAATGATCAGCAGCGAGGCGGCCATGGATAACGCTCGGGATGCCACCCAAATCTTTGGTGGCTATGGCTTCATGAACGAGAACCCTGTCGCTCGCCACTACCGCGATTCCAAGGTGTTGGAACTCGGTGAGGGCACCACTGAGGTGCAGATGATGGTCATCGCTCGTGAGCTGGGATTCGCGACCCTATGACCGGCAAACGTATTCAGCAACGCGGCCTGTGGTTCGACGAGTTCGAGGAGGGCGCTGTCTATCTGCACGCGCCTGGCCGCACCGTCACTGAGGCCGACAACGTTCTCTTCACGACGATGACGATGAACACGCAGTCGCTGCACTTGGATGCCGCGTGGTCAGAGCAGCAGCCTTTCGGGCAGCGCTTGGTGAACTCGATGTTCACGCTCTCGACGATGGTGGGGGCATCCGTGGCCCAACTGACGCAGGGCACGATTGTGGCGAACTTGGGCTTCACAGAGGTCAACTTTCCGCATCCGCTGTATCACGGCGACACGATGTATTCCGAGAGCGAGGTGCTGGAGAAGCGGCTCTCGAAGTCGCGCCCCGGCCAGGGAATCATTTCGTTGCGGCACACGGCCAAGAACCAGGACGGTGTTGTGGTGGCTGTGGCGACCCGTTCGGTGATGGTCTGGACTGAGGAGGGCGCACCGTGAGCTTCACGTTAGGGCCGTCGATTCTGTTTGTTCCGGGCGATCGCCCCGACCGTTATGCCAAGGCGCTAGAGCGCGCGGATGCCATCATCATTGACCTTGAGGATGCCGTAGCGAGTGTCGATAAGGCGGCAGCCCGCGCTGCTCTGATCGCTAACCCGATGGATCCGGCCCGCACGATCGTGCGCCTGAATCCGGCTGGCACCGAGGATCACGATAGTGACCTCGAGGCGTTGGAGCAGACGGAGTACCGCACGGTGATGCTCTCCAAGTCGGAGTCGGTTGCCGATTTCGATGCGCTCACTGACCTCGACGTGATCGCCCTGTGCGAGACGGCGCGGGGTGTGCTCGCGGCGACAAGTTTGGCCGCGCTGGATTGTGTGGTCGCCCTCATGTGGGGTGCCGAAGATTTGGTGGCGTCGCTCGGCGGATCATCATCGCGCGAAGATTCCGGCCCCTACCGTGGTGTCGCATTGCATGCGCGTTCGTCGGTGTTGCTCGCGGCGGGTGCCTACTCAAAGGCCGTAATTGACGCGGTGCATCTCGACATTACCGACACTGATGGTCTGGCTGCTGAGGCTCGGGATGCCGCAGCACTCGGGTTCACGGCAACGGCCTGCATTCATCCCTCTCAAGTGGCCATTGTGCGCGAAAGTTATGCGCCCACGGTCGAGCAGATCGCGTCAGCCCGAGCACTTCTCGCCGCCGCGGAATCGCAGCCCGGAGTCTTCAGCTTCGAGGGTCGCATGGTTGACGGCCCCATCCTGCGGCACGCAGAGTGCGTGGTCGCGCGGGCGGGGTTGCGGGAGGGTTAGTCGGGGCTCTTGCCTCAACGCATTAATACAATTCGTCGCACACGATCAAAGCATCGAACCATGCTGTGTCGAAATTGTGAACGCTGGCGACAGCGCCCTCGGCTGGAGTCCCATCACGAATCGTAACTTTAAGGCGGGTACTGTCATGAGGGTCGAGCCCGCAATCTACGTTGCGCAGCTGGCCTGGGGGTCAAGTTCTTCTGCTGGCGACGCGACGAACACGGCGTACCGTGAGGCTCTATAACGTCTTTGGCTTAATGCTCGTCGAATCCGGGGCTCAGTTGGAGAGCCGCTGAAATGACGGTGCGTGTGATCAAGCGGTCTTCCTCACTCGGTGCCTGCATGGCGTTTCCTCTAGCTTTAGCAAGCGCCATCGCTCCGCGCTCAACTGCTTCTAGGGACATCAGCTGCTTCGCTACTATTGCGAGCTCTGTTGCTTGAGCTTCTCGGTCAAAGTCGGCACGACGTTTTTTGCTAGCGATGGTTAGTTCGCGCATCTTCCGTTCTTCCCATTCCTTCGTCCTTAAATCGAGGTTGAACTTTGCTAGTCGATTGGTTGAATCGCTCATCGTCAGGTGAACTCTCTAAATTGATCGGCGGCTGATGGTCGCTGACTTTATACGCAAACAATCCGATTGGCCAGCAGCCTTCAACGATTACCCGGCTAGCGTTGAAGATCCTCAAGACTGCTGACCGCAACCTCCTCCGGCCAATACCGAGGATCACGACAGTGACCTGTTAGTCGGCTTGCCAGCAGTGGCCCTGCGGCCAGTCGTCTGCAAGCCCGAGCAGTCTGCGGGCATCGAGAGTTTCGCGCTTGTCGGTGCTTCTGCCGTTCCACTCGTGAACCACGCCGGGGAACATCGGCTCGCTTGGCAGCGGGTACAACGGGTCGGGGTGGGCCCATAGAGATACGCGGGCGCGGGTCGGGTCATGGAGTGCAAGCTGATCGACGATCAAGACTGCTGACACCCGACGATTCTTCCAAGCTCCCGGTGATCCGAAATAGCCATCAGGATTGCGAACGCCGCGCGATGTGATCTCCTCGCCCGAGTTGAGCCCGCCGATCACCCAGGACTCAGAACCATAAAGCGCATTGAATGTGTCTTCGTCGTCCCCATCGAACGTATTTGTGCCGACGGCCACGACGAACGCCTCGTCGAGGTGGCCGTACCTGCTCGCCTTGGACTTGAGAGCGGCGACAAGCTTTGCCCCGTCGTTGATGAAGTGTGCTTCGGAGTGCGCGTAGACGCCGATGGAGCGCCTAACCTTCCCGCGGCTGATGCGCCTTATGGGAATCGCCTTAGCGGTGACACTCCAGCCGTCCTGCTCAAACGTTCGTGCGGGCGGATCTTCGGTGTCAACCGAATCGGGATCCAGCTGTCTGAGCCATACCCGAATCTCGTCGCGGAACTTCCCTGCAGGTGCGCTATGGCTGGCTTGCGTAATCGAGATCGTCATGAGATAGAAATTGTCGTCCCCTACCTCGTCAAGCGCCGCTAGTAGGGCATTCATCCGATTGGCAGCGGCGCGAGCGGCCCGCGGCGTCCCAGGAGCGATCGCCTCGATGAACACGCGCGTGGTGTCTCGGCTCGCAAGAAAATCGGGTCGGTGAGAGGTGTCGGCAAGTTCGGGGTGGATAACGACCTCGTGACCGCCTCGGACCAAGCACTCGTGCAGGTACAATTCCAGGAATGCACTTCGAGCCTGTGCGTCGTCCGACCGTAACGCCGCCCTCACCTCAGCGTACTCGCGGTCGTTGAGTCGGTCAGCCCACTCCTGATGAAGCGCTCGACTGTGTCACCATAGTGAGCCGCCCGCTCGATTAAAGAACGCGAACGTCGTCTCGTCGTTGTGTTGCGGGCTGAGGTCAGTCCGCTCGCAATCATCATAGATCGGGTGCCTCATGCCGGGCACGGTTGTCCCGCAGGGACAGTCTGAGCGAAGAATATTGAATTCGCCAGTGTCTCATCGCGATCGCAGCGAGGCCAGTTGCGCATCCAGAAAATCGGCGCCTGAGCCCAGGGGCTCTCGTGTTGAAGATAATGCGCTGCTTCAGCGGTTCCGCTCGCCATATCGCCTCTCGATCTTCGCTCGGGCGGATGTGCAGCTTCCCCGATGCTCGGCCTAAGGCAACGATAGCCTTCGCGAAGAGCACTGCCAATGATGGTGTGCCATCAGCATCGATCTGGGAACGGTTGCACTTCGGGCGTCTCCTTTGTGTTCCCGCTCGAGGCCGGTCTTAGCTGACGAATCGGGTTTGAAGCTTGCCGCGCGTGCTCGAGCTACAAGCCGTTCAACTTCTCTCTCAGCTGATCAACAGTGGGCGCGCCGGCAAAGCCATCCGGGGTGACATAACGGCGGCAGGCAAGCCCGACCGGGGCATCCGGCTGGGCAAAGGGATCTAAGCCATCGAAGAGGATGCTCGGTGACCCGCGGAACCCCACACGCTCAGCTTCTTCGACCGTGTCGACCAGGTGTCGCAACACCGTGATCTCCGGGAACTCTTGTACGAGTTCGGTGATGTGCTGATCGGCAACCTTCCAGTTGGGGCAGCCCTCGAAGTATTGCAGCGTGATCTCCATACCCTCACGGTAACCCCTGACGTGCGCGGGAAGCTGAAGCACGGAAGCGACCAACATCGAGCCGGATCATCGAGCTGTCGGAGAGGCGCGGGCAGTGCATCATCGTAGTGCTCAGGGGCGGTCGCAAATTTTGTGAAACCGTGCCACCGAGTTCCCGACGAACAATAGACCTGTCGCTGACAGCGCTAAGGGCTCGAACGGCAGGCGCCGCAGGATCGCAGTGCGTGCTGTGCACGGGGTGGTTCGGCGCCTAGCTTCCCTTCAACCGCAGTGTCAGCCCAAAACTTAGTTGTGCTACCGTTTTGCTACAACTTGTACTAGATTGATGGAACAAAATAAGACAACGGAAAGAGGGCATCGTGTTTTGGGACCGATTGGATTCATTCAACATCATGGAAAACTTAGGCATGCTGTCGACAATGCCACTACTTGCCCCCATCCTGACAGTGCTGCTGCTCGTGGCGTACGGCCTGTTTCGTCGCTTCAGCCGAGGCAAAGGACAACTAGGTTCTCGCACAGATCACGCCCTCACCAGCCCGGCGGAATATGGCTTTGAGCGCCGCGCCCTCGGCATCGGTGCGATCGCCGTTATCGTCCTGTATTTCGTCGAATTCGTGGTGCGCGGTTATGTGTTCAACTTCTATAACACCGTCGACTGGTGGCGCTACGCCACCCCGCTCATTGCCGCCGGCCTCACCCTCGGGGTGCTGCTGCTCCACATCGTTCGGCAAAGAACCGCTGCTGCCCCCGCGCATCCCGTCGTGGCAACAGCTCGCCGCACCTGGCTGAGCTTCGGCCCCCGTGTCGGCATCATCGGCATCGGCGCGCTCGTGGCAGCTTTTGTGGCCACAACGCTTGCTGCGGGGGCCGCCTCATCGCCCGACGACCGCGGGCGATACATCTACATCGCGCTGGACGCGGCGAATACAACGCTCGACCCCTTGCGCTTCTGGTTCTACGGGTGGGCCTACGGCATCCCGGTCATCATCTGCGTGGGCGCCCTCGCTGTGATGACGTGGTGGGCGCTGAGCGCGAATGCCCTACGACCTTTCCGGATGCCGGAAGCTCCTGGCCTAGAGCAAGGTGCGCGCACGCAGATTGCGGCTGGCATCACCAGCCTCACGAGCGCAGCGATGCTGCTTGCGCTAGGCGGCGCATTCAAACTGATCAACAATGCACGAGGGCCCTGGGGACTCACGATCGAAGGCGAAAATCGCAGTGAACCTTACGAAGTGACCTGGCACTACGCCAACCTCGCCGCTGCCGCAGGGTTTATCTCGCCGCTGCTCGAAGTAACAGGATTCATGCTCCTCATCTTCGCGGCACGTCGGTTACTTCGAACTCAGCCGAGCCAGCAACCCAGCGAAAAGACCGTGACGGACGAGGTCGTTCGATGAGCGAATCCGCCGGCGCAGCGCCCACAGACGAGGGCAGCCCTGCGCAGGAAATCTACCGGCAATTTCGCGGGCTAATCACCTCAGGCCAGCTCGGTTCCGGAGAGCGCTTGCCCACCGTGCGCCAAACCGCCAACGATTTCGGGGTTGCTCCTGGCACCGCGGCAAAAGCCTACAAATTTCTCGAGCGCGACCAACTCGTCGTCACGCGCACTGCGGCAGGCACGCGAGTCTCGGAGACAGCAGCAGTGCTGCCGGCATCCGTAGTTCGTCGCATTCGTGATCTCACCGCCGAAGCCGAAGCAGTAGGTTCTGACTTGGCCGACGTGATCGGCGTGCTCCGCGTCATCTGGAACAAAGAGGTTGAAGCCCAGTAAACGGCGTCCAGCGGTAATCCCCGCGCTAGCGGTCAGGTGATGGTGCACACCACAGAAACAGCGCTCAGAACTCGTAAATCTCGGTGAGCTCATCCGACAGCAGCACTGTGCGTGGAAGCTCGCGCAGAACCGATTTGATGCTGGAGATTCTCTCACTTATGATAGTGCTACCGAACGTCGTCGCGTGCCGCGCACCGAACGACACCACAAACAGGGCATTGTGCTCACCGCCATCGGCAGTGAGCGGTGTAGCTGTGGTTACTCCTCAAAGGTGTTGACCATGGCGTGCGCGGCACGGTCGAGATACGCCCAGATTTCGGCATCGTAGAGCGGCGGCAATTCGAGAGTGTCGAGGGCGTTGCGCATGTGGTGCAACCAGCGGTCACGGGCATCCGGGTTCACCTTGAAGGGCATGTGGCGCTGGCGAAGGCGGGGGTGTCCGCGTTCCTGGCTGTACGTGTTCGGGCCGCCCCAATACTGTTCCAAGAAACCCGTGAGGCGCTGGATGGCACCCTCAAGGTCGGGCTGCTCTGGGTACATCGGCAGCAGCACCTCGTCGGTTGCCACGCCGACGTAGAACTCGCGCACGAGCTTCTCGAACGTGGCGCGACCGCCGATGAGTTCCCACATCGAATCGGCCGGAGCATCCGGAGTCACCGCCGGCTTCGCAATGATGCGAATCTTGGGGCGCTTCACGGGCTCAGCCGCAGTTGCAGTCTCGGCCACGTTCTCGGCACCAGCCGCGCTCTCGGAGCCAGCCACATTCTCAGAGTCGGTCATTTCTTGGGCTTCTCCTCGGGAAAGTTCACGGGCACCGGGCGCGTGCGGGGTGGTCGTGCACCGCGCACACTCGCAGCACCCTCAAAGCCACTCAACACGATCGAGTTCAATGCGGGAAGTTTGACACCCATCTCGTCCAAATCCTTCTTCAAACGGGCCCGCAGCTCGCGAGCAACATCATCCTTCGTCGCGGATGCCGTCTTCACCACCAGACGAACAACCACCGCCTCCGAGGAAATAGATTCAATGCCCCAAATCTCGGGCTGCTCCAAGATGCGAGTCGTCCATTTGGGAGTCTTATAGAGGTCAACGGCGGTCTTCAAGATGCGCTCCTGCACGGCATCCACATCAGAGTCATACGGCACAGCAAGATCGATGATCACGCGCGCCCAGCCCTGCGACATATTGCCCACCCGGGTGATCTCGCCGTTGCGCACAAACCAGAGGGTTCCGTTGACGTCGCGCACCTGAGTAGTGCGGATGTCGACCGACTCCACAACGCCAACCGCCGGCCCGAGGTCGACGATGTCGCCCACGCCCAACTGATCCTCGGCCACCATAAAGAGCCCGTTGAGTACATCCTTGACGACGTTTTGGGCGCCGAAACCGAGACCGGCACCGGTAGCGGCGGTGATGAGCGCGAAGGCGCCTGTGGCGTTCGGCGCGAAGAGATCGAAGAGCAACAGCAGTACGACGATCACGATGGCAACCGTGATGAGGCTGGAGAGAACTCCGCCGAGGGTGCGGGTGCGCTGAACAACACGCACAGCTGCCAGGGGAGAAGTCAGAAGAACTTGAGTGTCGTGGATGTTCTCTTTGTGCTTCACGCCGTTCACCACGCGGTCGACGACGCGCTTGATGACGAACAACAGAATGAAGCGAAGAACCCAGGCGCCGGCAATTATCACGGCACCTTGAAGAAGCGTCGAGTTCTCGTAAAACGCTCGCACCGCAGCCCAGAGGCCGCCGATCGTGAAATCTTCCATGCTCGGAGCCTAGCGAGTGACTTCTGTGTAGTCACCGCTAGGCCCCAGCATGCCCGCCGTGAGGCGGCTGAGAAGGGTTAGGAGTTGTCGCGAGCCTGAACGATCAGCGCACGCTCAACACCCGCAAGGTTCTCCACGATGATGCGGCGCAGGGCCGGCACATCGGGATTCGCCTCGAGCCAGGCGTTCGTGACATCCACGAGTCCCTGATTGGCCAACGGTGCCGGGTACAGGCCACGGAGGACCGTCTCGGCAATCGCGTAGCTGCGGTTCTTCCACACATCGTTGATCGCCTCAAAGTACGGAGCCACAAAAGCTTCCAGCACCGCGGGGTCGTTCACGTGGGTGTAGCCCATGGTCACGTTGCGCACGATCGCGTTCGGAGCCTTGTCGCTCTTCACGAGGGAATCGAAAGCAGCCTGCTTGCCCGCCTCCGTGGTGATCGTGGCGCGAGCGCGGGCCGCAGCCTGCTGGCCGTTTGCCGTCTTGTCCTTGGCGAGCGCCTCATCCACCTCAGTATCACCGGCAGCACTGTTGAGCACGAGGCCCTCCAGAAGCTCCCAGCTCAGGTCAGTGTCAATCTCGAGACCCTCAAGCGTGGTCGAACCGCTGAGCAGAGCGCGAAGCACCGTGACGTGCTGTTCGGTGGATGCCACATTCGCGAAGTACTTCACGAACTGGAACTGAGCATCCGATCCAGCCTCAGCACTCTGAGCGAGACCCCAGAGGGTGTCGCCGATCTTCTCGATCGTGGCCGCACGACGCTCCGGAGCAACGTACTGCTTAGCCACCAGAACCAGCTGCGCGAGCGTGGTGCGGATGGTGGTCGACTCGGTCTCCGACGCAATGTTGCCGAGAACCAGAGCGACATAATCGCTGGCCGGAGTCTCAGCATCACGAGCAGCATCCCACGCGGCACCCCACACGATGGCGCGAGCCAGCGGGTCAGTGATGTCAGAGAGATGCTTCATCGCGACAGCAAGCGACGAGTCATCGAGACGGATCTTCGCGTACGCGAGGTCGTCATCGTTGATCAGGATGAGGTCGGGGCGCGTGGTGCCGACGAGCTCGGGAACCTCGGTGCGCTCGCCCACAACATCGATCTCGATGCGGTGGTGGCGAACAAGCTTGCCGTCCTCCAGCGAGTAGTAACCGATAGCCAGACGGTGCGGGCGAATCGTGGGGTAGTCCTCGGTGGCGGTCTGAACGATCGCGAAGCTTTCGACGGTTCCGTCTTCGGCAGTCACGACATCCGGGCGCAGCGTGTTCACGCCAGCGGTCTCCAGCCAGAGCTTGCTCCACTCCATGAGCTCGCGGCCACTGGTCTTCTCCAGCTCGACCAGCAGATCCTTGAGCTCGGAGTTGCCGTAGGCGTGCTTCTTGAAGTACGCCGCAACGCCGGCCATGAACGCTTCGAGGCCAACCCAGGCAACGAGTTGCTTGAGAATCGAACCACCCTTGGCGTAGGTGATGCCGTCGAAGTTGACGAGAACATCATCGAGGTCGTTGATCGAGGCGTAGACGGGGTGCGTCGAGGGGAGCTGGTCCTGCTTGTAGGCCCAGCTCTTCTCCATGGCCGCGAACGTGGTCCACGCTTCGGTCCACTCGGTCGCTTCAGCGGTGGCGATAGTCGATGCCCATTCGGCGAATGACTCGTTGAGCCACAGGTCGTTCCACCACTTCATGGTGACGAGGTCGCCGAACCACATGTGAGCCAGCTCGTGCAGAATCGTGACAACGCGACGTTCCTTGATGGCGTCGGTCACCTTCGAACGGAACACATACGTCTCGGTGAACGTGACAGCGCCCGCGTTCTCCATGGCACCCGCGTTGAACTCGGGTACGAACATCTGGTCGTACTTCTCGAAGGGGTACGGGTACTGAAAGTGCTTCTCGAAGTACTCGAAGCCCTGCTTGGTCTTCTCGAAAATGTAGTCAGCATCGAGGTACTCGCTCAGCGAGGCACGCGTGAAGATTCCGAGGGGGATGACACGGCCATCGCTCGAGGTGAGCTCGTCGCGAACCTCGGCATACGGGCCCGCCACGATCGCGGTGATGTAGCTCGACATGATCTGAGTGGGCGGGAACTCCCACGTGGCGTTCTCGCCATCCACTACCGGAGTGGGCGTTGGCGAGTTGCTGATCAGAGCCCAGCGTGCCGGTGCCGTCACCGTGAACTGGAACGTGGCCTTGAGGTCAGGCTGCTCGAACACAGCGAAGACGCGACGCGAATCGGGCACCTCGAACTGCGAGTAGAGGTACACCTCGTCGTCAACGGGGTCAACGAAGCGGTGCAGGCCCTCACCGGTGTTGGTGTATTCGGCATCCGCTACAACTTCAAGAACGTTGTTCTCAGCAAGGTTGTCGAGCTGGATGCGCACACCATCGTTCACGGCAGCAACATCCAGTGCGGTGCCGTTGAGCGTGACCGAATCAACCGTGCGGGTGATCGAATCAATGAAAGTGGATGCGCCAGCAGTGGCAGTAAAGCGAACAGTCGTGCTGCTCTTAAACGTCTCAGGACCCGTAGTGAGGTCAAGCGCAATCTCATAGCTGTCAACGTTGACAATCGCTTTGCGTTCTTGCGCTTCAACTCGGGTGAGGTTCTCTCCGGGCACGTACAACTCCTTCGTGTTGGGGCGGTTTGTGACCGCACCTATCTACCTTATGCCGCGACCCCTCAAAGTAGGCACTAGCGGATGCTCGCGACCCTAGACTGGAGGAATGCGCATCCATATCGCCACCGATCACGCCGGCCTCGAGTTCAGTGCCACCCTGCAGCAGCACCTCATCGATGCTGGCCACGACGTGATCGATCACGGCCCCGTTGCCTACGACGCTCTCGACGATTACCCCGGGTTCTGCATCGCCGCAGCCCGTGGTGTTGCCGCCGACCAGGCTGCCGGTGTTGACGCCCTCGGTGTTGTGTTCGGCGGCTCGGGCAACGGTGAGCAAATGGCCGCCAACAAGGTCGTGGGCATCCGCGCCGCCCTCGTCTGGAACGACTCGACCGCCGTTCTGGCCCGCCAACACAACGACGCCAACGTCATCTCTATTGGTGCCCGCCAGCACACCGTCGACGAAGCCACCCGCTTCATCGACCTCTTCATCGCGGAGCCCTTCTCGGGCGACGAGCGTCACTCTCGCCGCATCGCCCAGCTTGCCGAATACGAAACCACCGGCGCCATCGCAGCGCACCCCTTCGCGCTCTAATGCCTGAGGGGCATTCCGTACATCGCATTGCGCGCCAGTTCGCGCTGCACTTCGTCGGAAAAACCGTCGCAGTGTCGTCTCCGCAAGGCCGTTTCGCTGCGGGAGCCGAACGCCTCGATGGACTGCGGATGCTCAGCGCCAAAGCCGTGGGCAAGCAGATGTTCCTCGAGTTTGAGCACGACCGCTGGTTGCGCGTGCACCTCGGGCTCTACGGAGCCTGGGACTTCGCGGGCAACTTCACCGCTGACGCGACTACGGCATCCGCCGCCGGTCGCATGGGGCAGACCAACCAGCACGGCACGGTTGTGGATGGTGCAGATGCTGACGGCTCGGGCGAGCTGAGCAGTGCCGCCGCTGGCGCGGGTAACTCGGTCGTCGGCGAGCACGAAGACTCGCTCGCGAGCATTGGTGCCCCGCGCCGCACTCGCTTGCGCATGTCGGAGCAAGAGAAAGCCTCCGACGACGTCTCAGACTTTCCGCCCGAGCCCATTGGTGCCGTGCGAGTGCGCCTCCTCACCACCGATACCTGCGCCGACTTGCGCGGGCCCACCGCGTGCGAAGTGCTGAACCCCGACGAGGTGCAGGTCGCGCTCAACAAGCTCGGGCCCGACCCTCTCGTCGACGACAATGGCGAAGGCGAAGAACGTTTTGTGGCGACCGTTCGAAAGAAGCAGACACCGATAGGCGTGCTGCTCATGGATCAGTCGGTCGTCAGCGGCATTGGCAACGTCTACCGCGCCGAGATTTTGTTCCGCGCTCGCCTCGACCCGCACACGCCGGGCAAGCTCATTCCCGAAGAACTCGTTCGCGAACTCTGGCGGGACTGGGCGCACCTGCTCGAAATCGGTGTGCGCACCGGCCAGATGATGACGATGGACGGGCTCACCGGTGACGACTACACCGCCGCACTCGCGAGCCGGGATGACCGTCACTGGGTGTATCACCGCGAAGGACTCCCGTGCCGCGTGTGTGGCACGAACATCGTCATGGAGATCGCTGCGGGTCGCAAGCTCTACTGGTGCCCCAGCTGCCAAGCACCGCTCGGCACGCGCCCGCGAAAAGGTTGACGTGCGTTACACGCCCCCGAACAACGCGTACGCTAGCTCAGAACTAGCCGCAGAAATGACAAGGGCACTGCCGAGTGAAACTGACTAACGCGCGCATCGTCGGCGACGATGCCTCTGCCCTGGTCGATGTCACCCTCGCCGAGGGACGCATCGTCGCTATCGAGCCGCACCGCGCGCCCGCGGCCGCTGACACCGCTCCCGGCGCGGACGCCGACGCCGACTCCGCTCCCGACGCCGACGCCGACCCTGAAACCGAAACCGTCGACCTCGACGGCCGCTGGATCATGCCCGGTCTCTGGGATCAGCACGTGCATTCCAGTATGTGGGCGCAGCAGTCGCAGCGTCTCGACCTCAGCCACACGACATCAGCAACCGAAGTCGCCGTCACTCTTGCGACCTCAGTTCTTCCCGAATCCGACGGCATCATCGTCGGTCAAGGTTTCCGCGATGCCCTCTGGCCCGACCAGCCCACCCGCGAACTGCTTGACTCCGCGGTCTCCGACATCGCCGTCGTGCTAGTCAGCGGCGACCTGCACTCCTGCTGGCTCAACAGCCTCGCCCTCGAACGCTTTGGTTTTTACGACCACCCCACCGGGTTCCTGCGCGAAGAAGAAGCCTTCGCTGTCGGAAGCGCGCTCAGCCGAGTGGAACCCGACATTCTTGATGGCTGGATCCGTGACGGGGCTGCGGAAGCGGCATCCCGCGGTGTCGTTGGCATTGTCGACCTCGAAATGACGTGGGAGTTCGAGAACTGGCAGCGCCGTATGCTCGAAGGGTTCGACCTGTTTCGGGTGCGCGTCGGCGTCTACCCGCGCTTTCTCGAACGCGCCATCTTCGAAGGCCTCACCACCGGTCAACAGCTGGCACCGCTGCTCGAAGTGGGCCCGTTCAAGATCATCACAGACGGTTCGCTCAACACCCGCACCGCGTACTGCGTCGAGCACTACCCGGGCGAACCACACAACAGGGGAGTGCTCAACATCCCCGCTGACGAACTCGTCGAGTGGATCCGCACTGCCAGTGGCGCTGGTCTCTCGCCCGCCGTGCACGCTATCGGCGATGACGCGAACACTCTTGCCCTCAATGCTTTTGAAATTGTCGGATGCCGTGGCCGCATCGAGCACGCGCAGTCGCTTTCTGAGTCGGACCTGCCTCGCTTCGCGGCTCTCGGCATTGCCGCGAGCGTGCAACCCGAACACGCCATGGACGACCGTGATGTAGCGGACGCTCTCTGGCCCGGACGCAACCACCGCACGATCGCGCTACGCTCCATGCTCGACGCTGGCATCGAACTGCTGATGGGATCGGATGCTCCGGTTGCTCCGCTTGACCCGTGGGCAGCGATCGCGTCGGCTGTGAGTCGCAGTCGCGATGGGCGGGAGCCGTGGTATCCCGAACAGCGCATCACTGTAGCCGAAGCCCTCACGGCGTCAGCCCAGTCGACCATCGCCGTCGGCGAAGTGGCCGACATTGTCGTGACACGCAAAAACCCGCTCGACTGCAGCGGTGAAGAACTGCGGGCGATGCGGGTTGACGCGACAATCCTGGCCGGGCGCTTCACTCACAACCAGTTGTAGCTACGACGAATCGTAGGCGCAACTAGTCGCAGGCAAAGCGACCGCCAGAGAAGTTACTTGGTCGCGAGGTGAGCGAAGAGGAACCAGCGGTCCTTCTCAAGCCCACGAGCGATCTCGATCGCGACGTCTTCGCTGACCTTGTCGAGCTCACCGAGCTCGTCAATAGCGGTGCGCACGGTCACGAGGGTGGCGTCGATCGCAGCGATTACTTCAGCGATAACGTCATCGGCCTGTTGGAAGCCAGCGGTCATGCTGGGCGTGGTCGCGTTGGCGCCAACGGTCTGCGTGCGAGCGTCGATCGGGAGTCCGAGAGCAACAACGCGCTCTGCGGCCGTGTCAGCCCAGTCGCGGGCATGGTCGACGATGTCGTCGAGAAGTTCGTGGATGGCTTGGAAGTTCGCGCCGCGAACGTGCCAGTGTGCCTGCTTGCCGTCAATCGACAGCGCCGTGAGGTCGGTGACCACGGGGGCCAAGAACTGGGCAACACCCGAGGTGACATCAGGATCGGCTGAGGTCTGCGGAACTGCTTTAATTTCGGTCATTGTGTGCTCCTTCGTTGTTCTACAAAGACAACGCTACGCAGCCCCAAAAATTTCGCAAGCAAGCTGAGGCAACGCTAACCCGCCGCAAAGCGGGGTTTCGGGCAGCGCCTAATGGATGCCAGCCCGCAACGCAGAGCACGCTCACGGGGGATATCCCCACCGCCGGTTTGTGTGCATCCACGCTGGGGAGTGTGTCTCGATTCCGCGATTCTGTAGGAGACGAACATCCGCCCCGCCAATGCGCGAGACTAAAGCGAGAGACCAATGACTACAGACACAGTGACGAAGCCCCACAATCCCTATTGGCAGCTCTGGCGCACCACGCCAAAAGAGCTGCTGTACCTGATCGTCGGCTTCCCGATTGCGATGACCGGATTCGGCGTGACAATCTCTCTCGTCGCCACCGGCATCGGCACGCTCGCGGTCTTCCTCATCGGCTTCTTCGTCATGATTCTGGCGTTGTATGTCGGCCGCGGCTTCGGGCTGGCTCACGTCAACCTCTTGGAATGGACTGGTCGTGCTCGGCTAGAGCGTCCCGACTGGCAAGACGATCGTGCCGCTACCGGATTCGGCGGCTGGCTCAGCGCCACCCTCGGCAACGCGCACTACTGGCTCTACCTGCTGCACACCACAATTCTTGGCTTCATTCTCACCATCATCACCTGGACGATCTCCTTCGTGTGGCTCACCGTCGGACTCACTGGAATCTTCTCCTGGTTCCTCGACGGCGAAGTGCAAACCGGCGACCCCGACTGGTCACTCGGAGAGTGGTTCTTCGGACTCGTCGGCGTCAACACCACCGGCTGGAACCTCGAGATTGCCGACAACATTGTTGCTTTCGTCGTTGGCCTGATCTTCATCGCAACCCTCCCTTTCGTCACCCGCGGCCTTGTCATGACGCAGTGGTGGCTGGCTCGCGGCACCCTCACTGCATTCAAATCGGATGGCCTGCGCCGCGAAGTGCAATCACTTGAGGAGTCGCGCGGCGCCGCTCTCTCGGCGGAAGGCCACTCGCTTCGTCGGCTCGAGCGCGACATCCACGATGGCCCGCAGCAGCGTCTAGTGCGACTGCAAATGGATCTTGCGGCCGCCGAGCGCCAGCTCGATACCAATCCAGACAAGGCTCGCCAGTTGCTCACGGAAGCCCAAGCGCAGTCGGCTGAAGCGCTCGAAGAACTGCGGGCGCTGTCTCGCGGGTTCGCACCGCCACTTTTGCTCGACCGTGGCCTTGTGGCAGCCCTTGAATCAGTAGCGGCACGCGCAGCCGTGCCAACGACGCTCACCTCCGAGCTTCCGACCCCGCTCGTTCTTCCAGGCGAAGTCGAGCGTGCGTCGTACTTCGTTGTCGCTGAATTGCTCACCAACGTCGCCAAGCACGCTCACGCTGGCCATGCCTCCGTTCAGCTTCTCACCGAGCAATCGGATGGCCGTCCCTGGCTCCTCGTTCAGGTCACGGATGATGGCCAGGGCGGCGCCGCGGTGCTCGCCGACCACGGTCTTGCTGGCATCGAAGAGCGTGTTCGCGGTGTCGGCGGACGCCTCGAGATCGAGAGCCCCGCTGGCGGACCAACGACGGTAACGGCGCGGCTGCCTTTGCCCAAGCTGAGTGCAGATCGGGCGCCCGTTGACCTCTAGTCTTAAGCGCATGAGCCCTTTGCGCGTCGCTGTTGCTGATGATTCGGTACTGCTGCGCGAAGGGCTCGTGCGTGTGCTCGTCGAAGCCGGCTTCGATGTTGTCGGTGCGTTCGGGGATGCGGATGAACTGCTCGCGAACCTCGATGACTGTGCTCCCGATCTTGTGGTGCTCGATGTGCGCATGCCGCCCACGTTTCGGGATGAGGGAGTGCGCGCTGCTATTCGCTTGCGTGAATTGCGGCCCCAGATCGGCATCCTCCTTCTCTCGCAGTATGTCGAGGTTGTGTACGCGCAAGAACTCTTGTCGTCAGGTCGCGGCGGGGTTGGCTACCTCTTGAAGGACCGCGTCGCGTCGCTGGATGAGCTGCAGGATGCGGTGGAGCGGATTTCTGCTGGCAGCACGGTGCTTGATCCCGAAGTCGTGGCTCAGCTGGTTGGCCGTCGGCAGGATCCGTTGATGTCATTGACGCCGCGGGAGCACGAGGTCATGACACTGGTGGCGGAGGGCCGCACGAATGCGGCTATCGCCAAACAGCTCGTCATCGGTGTTGGCGCGGTCGAAAAGAACGTGACGGCAATTTTTCAGAAGCTGAATCTCGAAGATTCGGGCAGCGACCACCGCCGCGTTCTCGCGGTGCTCACCTGGCTCCAGCGCTAGCGTTGCCTTCTTCTTGCTTAGCGAAGGGCGCTGAACTTGGTGTTGAGCGTCTTGAGATCGCGGATGCGCCGCTCGAGCGTAATGCCAAGGAACAACACGATCGCGCCACCTACTACAGCCCACAGCCACCACGAGGTCAGCTGGTAGAAGCTGATGAGCGCGGGAGCAAAAGTGTGCGAAGCGTGAATGAGAACCACAACGGTGGCAATGATGAGGGGCGCTTTGAGCTTCAGCCATGCTCCGAGCACGATGATCGTCACGGCGACGATACCGAGAGCAACAATGCGCCACTGAGTTCCCGCGCTATCGGTGTCAACAAACGTCGCGATGAGACTGGGGGCCAGCAGCACAACGAGGCCGCCGCTGAGCCACTGCATGCTGCGCGCATCTGGGTCGCTCACCATCCGCAGCCCTCCGTGGGCAAGCAGAGCCACCCCGAGAAGCGCGGACACCCACTCGAGTGGCTCCACGAGCGTTCCGAAATACCCGATCACACCAAGGATGCTGGCGAGAGTGAAAGCGAGGTAGCTCATGCGGTGGGTAAGCGGTCGTGTAGAGGCACGAGCCGCGAGCACGAGAAGAACGCTGCCGAGTGCGACCAGGCCAATGATGCGAACGGCGTCGACCGACGCGTTTCGCTGGTCTGTGCCGAGCAACGCCAGAATTTCTATTCCGTAGAGCAACACGAGGGCACTGCCGAGCAGCACTTCGCTCATGGCTGCCCATCCCGGGCGGTTTTCGTCACGAGAGAATCCACTGGCAGCGGCACCGAAGCTGGCGAGAGCCAGCAGCGCAACTGCGACCAGCAGACCGGAGTCGAGTTCGGGCAACAGTCCTCTATTTTCAGACAGCAGGATGAACGCCCGTGACGCGGTCGCGAGAATGAGCCCGGAGGCGGACGCAATGATTGCGACGCCCCAGAAGTCGATGAGCTCGCTGCGTGGTTCTACGAAGGCGGCAGCGACTAAGAGAGCTCCGCAGAGCCCGGCAATGATGAGAGTGCGGAGTCCGTTGCCGTCCGCAGCATTGAGCGCGAGGGGAAGCGCTGCAATGAGGAGGCCGACGAGAGCGATCGCCGGTGCGGAAGCTAGCCGCGCCGCTCTCAACTCTGCGCGTGCAATCAGTATCGAGAGGGCGATCACGACGGCGCTGAGAGGCAAAACGTACGCTTCTAGAGCGTCGACGCGGGCCTGATCGAGTCGAAGCCACAGTGCCCACGTGCCGAACGCCACCGCAGCCCACACCATGTGGCGGCGAAGCGATACCGACCCGAATACTCCGTCAGTCGAAATGGAACTGAGAAGCAGTGCGACCGACACAAACAATACGATCAGCCATGGTGTGCTCTGTGGCTCGATCACCGCACTCACCGTCGCGATTGCGGCAACCGTAAGGGCACTGATCTCGCTTGCTCGACGAACGGAACTACGGTGATCCCGCAGTCGCAGAATCATGCTGAATGCTGCCACGAGCACGGCTGCGGTTGCTGGAGCTAGTTCGATCACGACCACCGAGAGCTCGAGTAATCTACCGGTGCTATCGAACAGCCAGGCGGTCGTTGGGGCGAGAGCTGCCGCTGCGGCAACGTTCTCGGGCACAAACGTGTGTGCGCCTCGCGCGAAAATGGTGAAGCTCAACGCCACGACGAGGAGCGCGGCACCCAGGGTGTTGATGACGGCTACATCGAGCATGAAAGGAGCTGTGACTCCTGATCCGCCGACGACGTTTGCGTTCCAGAAGTGTGCTCCGGCGAATGCGGTCGCGCCGAAGCCCGTCCACCAGAGTGCTTGCGGTTCGAGCATCGCGACCTCACGCGATCGAATAATCAGTGCGCGTGCGATCATCCCGAAGCCAAGGATGGCGGCGATCAGCCAGAACTCGAGGTACTGCACAACGCCCAAGGCGTAGGTAGCGAGTGTGATGAACGACGCGAGAGCGAACGCAAGGTAGGTCACGTGGGGGGTGAGAGGCGGAGTCGTGAAGCGCGCGCCCACCACGAGAAGCACTGCGCCGAGAGCAACTAAGGCAAGCACCCGGATGTCAGTGAGCGGTGTCGACGAAGTGGACGGGTCGATCACGATGATGCCTTCAACCACATACAGCAGTGTCACGGCGGCGCCGAGCAGCACGGGCCCCGACCGCTGCCACAGGGTGGAGTGCGAGACACGCGCGAAACCAGCGGAGGCGAGCCCGAAACTCGCGATCGTCATGAGGGCTACAGCGCCGATGAGCCACACTTCAGCTTCGGGCAGCGCACTCGGTGCGGCGGTCACGGAATAGAGAACGCGTGCTGCTGTTGCGGTGATGAGTCCCGTGGCTGAGGCGACAACGGCGATTCCCCAGAAACTGAGCAACGACTCGCGCGGCGAAATGAACGACGCGGCAATCATGAGCGCCGCACACAGGGCGGAGATGACGAGAGTGCTGGTGCCTGAGCCACTTGCGGAGTTCAGCGCGAGCGGCACAACGGCGATGAGGAGTCCAGCGAGAGCGATGAACGCGCCAGAACGCAGGCGGGATTCGCGTAGTTCTGCTCTGGCCGTAAAGATCGAGATTGCCACCACAACCGTGGCAAGCGGCAGCACATAGGCCTCGAGAGCTTCGACCCGATATTGCTCGAGGCGCAGCCACAAGGCCCACGTGGAGAACGCGACCGCACCCCAGATAACAAAGCGCCGTGGCGAAGCTGAGCCTACGATTCCGTCGGCGGAGATCGATGCCAGTAGAAGGGTGATCGACACGAGAAGCGCGATCAGCCAGTGTGTCTCGTGGGGCTGAAGAATTGCACTCGCTGTGGTGAACAGTGCAACGGTGAGCGCGCTGAGTTCAGCGATACGTCGCACGAATGTGTGTCGGCCCCGCACACGCAGGGTCATCGTGAGCGCTCCGACGAGAGCGGATGCCGTGGCCGGCGCTAACTCGATCGCTATAGCGCCGAGACCAGCCGTACGGCTCGCACTATCGAGTGCCCACACCAGCGCGGGCGCGAGCGCCGCAGCGGCAACGAAACTTTCGATAGAGCGCCCTGTCGGTGCACTCGTTCCGCTCGCAGTGTTCGTAGCACCCGTATTCGGTGATGCTCGGGCAAGCAGCGCGGTGTTGTTCAGCATGGTGACGATAAGCACAGTGACAAACAGCACAGAGACGAGCAGGCTGATAGAGGTGAGGCTCAGGGCGAGTGGTGCGTTCGCGAAAGGGGCCCCGCTGCCTGTTGCTACCCAGAGAATGGTGCCCGCAACTGCGGTGCCGACAAACCCTATCCACCACAGAACCTGTCGTTCGAGGGCGGTCACTTCGCGGGTGCGGGGCCAGAGCGATCGCGCGCTGATGACGACGGCAAGAACGGAGACGGTCATCCAGGATTCGAGCGGATGGGGATCGAGGGGAGTGAGCGCGAATTGCAGCTGTTCTCCCACGCCCGCAGCCGCGAGCAACAGCACAAGCGTCGTTAAGCCCAGCATCGTCGTGCGAACTGAAACAACGGACACGAGGTAGCGGGCAGCAAAGAGCACGGCCGCTGTGCCGAGGCTGGCGAGAAGCCACGTTCCGTAGCTCGACCATCCTGAACCGAAGGCAAGCGCTAACGGTGTGAAGCCGCCCAGCGCAAGAATGGCTGTGCTGAGGCGCAGTCCGGGGCGGCGGCGTTGGCTCACACCGATTGCCACGACAGCCAGTACAGCTAGCGCAAGCCACACCGCAACAGCGAGCAGCAGTGTTCCGGCCAGCGGCGCTGCCAGGGCAAGTGCGGCACCTGCGCTCGCGAGCAGCAGAGAAAGCCGACCGCGGAGTTGGCGCGTGGCCCACCACGCCAACGCCATAATCGCTGGAACGCTGAGGATGGCAAGCTGAGGCCAGCCGTCGTCACTGATGGCGAACGGAGCGCTCGCCGCGGTAGTGCGGCGCAGTGACGTCTGAGAGAAATACTGCAGCGCTACAGAGAGCGACTCGCTGAGGGGCGCGATCAGCGCAATCGCGGTAATCGTCCACACGCCGAGCGATGCCCACAGGGTGGTACTCCGGCTTGTCGCGCCGTAGTGTCGCCCGCTCGCCTCGCTCAGCACCGCAAGGGTGGTGAGTGCAGCGACAATGGAGAACACCGCGATAGGGGAGTCGTTCGATAAGAGAGTCGACACTGCTGTCGCAATCGTGAGACCCGCGATCATTGCGAAGGTGTTGCGGATGATCGGATCGAAGGCCGCACGATGAGCCGCGACGCTGTGGATTGCCGCTACCGTGCCTAAGACGAGGAGCCAGATTCCCGTCGAGCGATTGCCAGCGGATTCTGACAAGACGAACAGAGAGATAATTGCGCTGAAGAACCCGATCGAGAGCCCCAAGTAGGCGAAAACGATCATGGTCGTGCGCTCTACTCGCCCCGAGTATTCTCCGTGCGCAGCCACGAGGTAGATCAGCGTTGCGGTGGTGAACGCCACCATAGGGAGCAGCACATTGGCCTCGGGGAAGCGTCCGTCGGCCACGCCGGCGACGACGAGGGCAGCTGCGGGCGGGAAAGCCACGAACGCCACCACATTGACGAGCCTGATTGTGCTTGCCCGATGCCACCAAATGAATCCCAGCGCAGCGGCGATCATCGCTGAGCCCCAGTACGTGCGGCCGGCAGAGTCGCCGACGACAAGTAGTTCATTAGCGCGCACAGCGTAGATATCGAGCCCGACAAGCACGACGGCAAGCGCGGATAGCGCTTCAGCGGTAGCAGTGAGCCCACGCTTCTTCACCATGGTTGCGCCGACGATGCTGGCGATAGTGATGGTTGCGATGATCGCTGACCGCCAAATGAGCCCAAAGCTAATGAAGGCGTAGATAAGGAAGAAGATTGCGCCGACTGAGAGCAGCGACACTCCCACGATCAGCAGGATGACTTGGATGCCCGCGTGGGAGCGAGCAGCGGGGGCGTCGATCGTTGTCGGAGCTGTGGCTTCAGCATCGTGTGGAGCTGAAACGGGAGTCAGCGTCGCGGAAGCGGCCGGCGTGGATACTTGCGGCGCGGGAGCAGCGCTGGGCGTGGGCTGCGGGAACTGCGGATGCGCGGGAGCCTCGATCGGAGCCGGCGTTTCTTGGTCCGCAACGGTGTGATCGTCGGATTGCAACATGGCGGCCGCGCGGGCTGCGCGTTGTGCTGTCGCAGCTTCGAGCGCAGCGTATTCGGCATCCCGAGCTTCGTCACGAACGCGTTTGCGTTCGGCTGCGGTCTCGAAACGAATCTTGCCGATGAGCTCGAGCCGGGACTCGAGCAGTGCTGCGACGTCGAGCGATTCTTCGCGGAGAAGGGCGGCATCCGGGTGATTGAGATCAAGCCCACATTGCGAGCAAACCGCGGAAGGCGGGAGCGCGACAAAGCACGCCGGGCATCGGGAAGTATCTGTGAGGTCGAGCGGTCCACGAGGAAAAAGAACGTGACCGACGTGCTCTATGAACGAACGCGGTGCATCAACCATGTACTCGGGACTTCCTTTCGGGAGGAAGCCCCAGAGTATCGCTGACTAAAGCTTAAGAAGCGATAAGGCGCGAAAGTGTGGACTGATTGTGGTTGTAACCATTCGCAGCCTGGATCTCGGGACGAGGCTTTTCGAGACGGTTAGTCCACGCCTTGCCATCCCACCAGCGCAGCATGTGGCTGCCTGCGGGGTCCGGGTACCAGCCGAAGGGAGGAAGTTGGGTTGCAGTGTTAGACATCGGGGGAGTCCAAAGTTGCCCTGCCACGAGGGGCGATACGGGTGTGGCGTTCGATCCAGCCGCGGAGGATCAGTTCGGGGGTAACGGCTATCCCCAGTATAGGGGGCACGCGCGAGCCATGACAAGAGGTCACTTTCGGCGGCGCGGGCGACTTCGGAGTTCCGCCCCACATGAGTAAGATGGAGGCGTGAACATCTTCGGTTTCGTAATCTCCTTCGTGCTCTTTGTGGGCGGCATCTACATGATGGGCGAAGCTTTCTACGTGGAGGGCCTTGAGTCAGTCGTATTCATCGGCGGCCTGCTTGTTACCACGCTGGGCGTCTTCATCCCCATTCACGTCATGAAGCGCGTCGACAGCTAGCTCACCATGGCGAGCCTTCTTAGTCGGCTCGCTCCACTTGCGTTAACCCTGCGAGGGTCAAAACGCATGTTCAGCGATCCAGAGCGCACTCTTGCGCGGATCGATGAGCTTCGAAAGAACCCAGTTTCGTTCGAGCCTCCCGCATCGATTTCTCGGCACGTGAACGTGTCGTCCCGCGAAGTTGGCGGCTGGCCTGTGTTTACGATCGCGCCGAAGACGCCAACGAATGCCGGCCACGTCGTCTACCTTCACGGTGGGTCGTATGTATTTCAGATCAATCCGTTGCACTGGAAGTTCATTGCCCGCCTCGTGCGTGCCACCGGAACAACGTTCGCGGTACCGATCATGCCGCTCGCGCCAGAAGGGCGTGCTGCCGTGATCGTCGATCGCGCAGCAACGATCGTTCAGTCGATTGTCCAAGACGTCGGTGCCGAGAACGTCAGCATCATGGGCGATTCCTCGGGCGGAGGGATGACGATGGCGGTGTCAATGGAGCTGCGAGACCGCAAGCTTCCGCCGCTTCACGCGATAGTACTCATCGCACCCTGGCTCGACATCAGCGGCACGGATCCGATGCTCGCAGAGATTGCGCCGCGCGACCCTTGGCTTGCGGTTCCCGGCACTCATGCGGCTGGCGCCCTATATCGTGGCGAACTCGACGAGAGCGATTGGCGCGTCAGCCCCATCCATGGTGATCTCACCGGCCTCGGGCCGATCACCCTTTTCACGGGCACACGTGACCTTGTACACGCGGATGCGTTGCGCCTGCGTGAGCGCGCACAGCACGAAGGCATCGCCCTCGACTTCCACGTTGGCGAGGGCATGATTCACGATTACCCACTCCTGCCGATCCCTGAAGCTGCGCACGCCCGCACGATCGTTGAACGAGCAATCGTGTGCGGTGGCTCTGCGGTGTGACGAGCTAAGACCACCACGCTACGCATCCGGTCAAGGATGGCGCGGCCTGATGCTGTGCATCAGTTAACGAACGAAGGCCACCTCAACCGAGGTGGCCTTCGTTCTGTAGTGGAGGGGATACGGAGAATCGAACTCCGGTCATCAGTTTGGAAGACTGAGGCTTTACCATTAAGCTACATCCCCACTTGGCACCCGATCGTGCTGTGTACCGAGGATTACTGTACCCGAAACCTCGCAAAGTACGAAGTCGAGATCGCTGCCCGCGTAATCCGCCCCATATTTGCTGGGTTCTGGCCCGGTAAATGCTGTAAGCGCGGCCCGAAAAACATTGATCTTGGTATCTCGTCAACATTCGGTGCGCGCTCAGGCTAGACTTGCCGAGGTCAAATTTGTACCGGCATTTCTACGTGATGCCATGGCCGTAAGACAGCACGGCGCCCCGGGGCGTAGCTCAGCTTGGTAGAGCGCTCGGTTTGGGACCGAGAGGTCGCAGGTTCGAATCCTGTCGCCCCGACGAAATACACCATCGAATTACAGGAGATCCACGACGTGAAGACAACCGTTGAGAAACTGAGCCCGACCCGCGTCAAGCTCAACATCTCGGTCACCCCCGAAGAACTCAAGCCGAGCATCGATCACGCGTATGGCCACATCGCCTCGCAGATCAACATCCCCGGCTTCCGCAAGGGAAAGGTTCCGCCGCAGCTGGTTGACCAGCGTGTCGGTCGCGAAGAGATCCTGAACCACGCGGTCAGCGACGGACTTGACGGTTTCTACCGCCAGGCAGTCACCGAAGAAGAAATTCGCGTTCTCGGTCGCCCCGAGGCAGACATTGTCACGTGGCCCGAGGTCAAAGACTTCAGCGGAGACCTCGTTCTCGCTATTGAGGTAGACGTTCGCCCCGAGTTCGACATGCCCGCCTACGACGAACTCACCCTCACGGTTGAAGAAGTCAAGGTTTCGGCAGACGATGTCAAGGACGAGCTCGACACCTTGCGTGCCCGCTTCGGCACGCTCGTTACCGTCGAACGCCCCGCCACAAAGGGCGACTTCGCTCAGCTCGACCTCGTCGCCAAGATCGGCGAGACCGAGGTTGACTCCGCAACCAGCATTTCCTACGAGCTCGGCTCGGGTGAACTGATCGAAGGCATCGACGAGGCACTTGACTCGCTCAGCGCCGGCGAATCGACCACTTTCGAGTCCGTACTGCTCGGTGGCGACCACGAGGGCGAAACCGCTGTAATCAGCGTTTCGCTCCTCACTGTGAAGGAGCGTGAGCTTCCTGAGGCAGACGACGACTTCGCTCAGATGGCCAGCGAGTTCGACACCATCAAGGAACTCAAGGCAGACCTCAAGGAGCAGATCAAGCGCTCCAAGTCGTTCGGCCAGGGTGCAGAAGCTCGCGACCAGATCGTTGACGAACTGCTCAAGAGCGTTGAGATTCCCGTTCCCGAGAAGCTCGTCGAAGACGAAGTTCACCGTCACCTCGAGAACGAGAACCGCCTCGAAGACGACGAGCACCGCGCCGAGGTCGTTATCGCAAGCGAGAAGACCTTCCGTTCGCAGATTCTGCTCGACTCCATCGTTGAGTCCGAAGAGATCAAGGTCAGTCAAGAAGAGCTCACCTCGTACCTCGTGCAGGGCGCACAGCAGTACGGCATGGAGCCCGGCGAGTTCATCCAGATCCTGGACAAGAACGGCCAGATCCCGGCCATGGTTGCTGAGGTCGCTCGCAGCAAGGCTCTCGCAGTCGTGCTCAGCAAGGCCAAGGTCGTTGACACCAAGGGCAAGGCGGTAGACGTTTCGGCATTCACCGCGATCGCTAACCCCGAAGCCGCTGAAGAAGTCGTTGTAGAAGACGACGCCAGCGACGAGTCCTAAACCACTTCGCTTTACCCTCACGGCCGACTAGTTATCTAGTTGGCCGTGAGGTCGTTAACGGGCTGTTTCGCTCGAGTTACCGAGTTACCGAGTTACCGAGTTACCGAGTTACCGAGTTACCGAGTTACCGAGTTACCGAGTGATCGTGTCGAGGAACAGCTTCGCGTAACGAGCACTATCGATGCCAAGCGCGACATCAATTCGGCGGAAAAGGGGATCTCCTGCTCCGGCCTGTTCGTGGCCAGCCGTGCGATGATCCACGACCGTTTGCCCGCGAGTGAGAGGATCAGCCAGGCTCACTCGCACCGGCAGGTTTGTGGTGCTGAGTCCATCCGGATCGATCGCAGCACACACCGCGCCCGCATCGCCAATATCGCCGTGTCCATCACCGGCGACGCGCACCTCGCTGCCTTTTACCGTGACAATGTGCTGCAGAAGGCGCCCAGCGAGCTGCGTGCCGGGTTCGGAACTGGAGGCGAGCCGAACGATGTCCTCAGGCGGGATTGTCACGGCATAGAACACATCCAAGCCATACATGGTGATGGGGGCGCCAGAGGTCAACACGATTTCGGCGGCCTCGGGATCGTGCCACGTATTGAACTCGGCAACCGCAGTGGCATTGCCGACGGAGGCTGAACCTCCCATGAAGACGATTCGCTCCACGTTGTCTAATACCTCTGGGTACAGGCGCACGAGAAGTGCGATGTTGGTCATGGGGGCGAGCGGCACGAGCGTTACCGGCGTCGGGCTAGCCAGAATTTCTCGACGCAGCAATTCGACGGCGTGCAGTGGCACCACAGTGCGCGACGACTCGGGCAGACCGAGGTCACCAAGACCGTCAGCTCCGTGCACGTGAGCGGCCGAATGAGCCTCCGAGAGCAACGGACGCTGAGCGCCAGCGGCAACCGGGATGTCTCCCGCCCCGGCAGCATCCAATACCGTCAGAGTGTTGCGCACTACCTGCTCGAGACTCGCATTGCCAGCGACGCACGTGACAGCCCGCAGGTTGACTCCAGGATGCCGCACCGCCAACAGGAGCGCGAGCGCGTCATCAATGCCGGTGTCAACGTCGAGAATCATTTGCTGCATTCGGCAATGCTAATGGTCACGGGGAGCCTGCCGACACCGAGGCGACTGAGGGGAGTGGGACGCCGTAGTGCTGCAGTGGCAAGCGGTGGGTGACGCTACTCGGCCACAAGCTCCGCTGCGTAGCCGCGCACCGAACGCTGATAAATCGGCAAATAGTTCGCCAACGCCATCAGCGCGACCGAGGCCCCCAGGGTGGGATCGCCGCGAGTGGTGAGGGCAAGGGCGAGAAATGCGGCGGTTGGACCTGTCCACTCATCGTCGGGATGCTCGTGCAACTGCTGCTCGAGCAAAGCAATCGACTCATCGACGCGATTGAGATTGCGCAGCGTGCTGGCCAACTGGATGATCGCGCGTGGCCGCAGGGCGGCATCCAACCCGTTGTTAAGAGCACTGCGGTACAGCGGCTCAGCCTCAGTCTCGCGGCCCGCATAGTCGCGCGCGCCGGCTGCCTCGAACAACGCTTCGGCGTCATCAGGGGTACGTTCAGCGACGAGCTCATCAATTGCGGCGACAACATCTCCCTCGGCCATTGTCGCGGCGTGGGCCCAAATATCTGCGATTCGATCGCGCCAAGTCTGCTGCATTTGGCGAGCCTACAAGCAGCCTCTGGCGACGCGGTACTTTGCCTAGGGCGAACACGCCAGAATAGCGGCGCGTACTCGGATAGATTCGTATCACGCGATAACTGAAATGGAGCGCAACAATGGCCCAACCGGCATTGGTCTCGAGCATCTTCGACCAACTCCTCAAGGACCGCATCATCTGGCTCGGCTCAGAGGTGCGCGATGCAAACGCGAACGAGATCTGCGCAAAGATCTTGCTGCTCGCCGCAGAGGATCCCAAGCGCGACATCTACCTTTACATCAACTCACCCGGTGGATCCATCACCGCGGGAATGGCGATCTACGACACGATGAAGTTCGTGCCGAACGACATCGTCACCGTCGGCATTGGCCTTGCCGCCTCGATGGGGCAGTTCCTGCTCTCCTCGGGCACCAAGGGCAAGCGCTACATCACCCCCAACGCGCGCGTGCTCCTGCACCAGCCGTCGGGTGGATTCGGTGGAACGTCTGCTGACATCCAGACTCAGGCTGGCGTCATCCTCGATATGAAGAAGCGCATGGCCGAGCTCACCGCCGAGCAGACAGGCAAGAGCGTCGAGCAGGTTCTCATCGACAACGACCGTGACAACTGGTTCACGGCCAAAGAAGCCCTCGAATATGGCTTCGTCGATCACCTCCGCGAATTCGCCTCCGATGTAGTTGGCGGCGGCGGAACTGAAGACAACGCAACCGGCAAGAAGGACTAATTATGGAGAACTTTAACCTCGGAGCACAGGCTCCCGCCGGCATTGGTCGTCCGGATGCTGACGCTCGCTACATTTTGCCGACGTTCGAAGAGCGCACAGCCTATGGCTACAAGCGCCAAGACCCGTACGCGAAGCTGTTCGAAGACCGCATCATCTTCTTGGGTGTGCAGATCGACGACGCTTCCGCTGACGACGTGATGGCTCAGCTTCTCGTTCTCGAGAGCCAAGACCCTGACCGCGACATTGTCATGTACATCAACTCACCCGGTGGTTCGTTCACCGCTATGACGGCGATCTACGACACGATGCAGTACATCCGCCCCCAGATTCAGACTGTCGTTCTCGGCCAGGCTGCTTCGGCCGCTGCCGTGATCACCGCCGGTGGAACCAAGGGAAAGCGTTTGGCTCTGCCCAACGCTCGCATCCTCATCCACCAGCCCAGCGGTGGGTCGGAAGGCTCGAGCCAGGCATCGGACATCGAGATTCAGGCACGCGAGATTCTTCGCATGCGTGGCTGGCTCGAAGAGACGCTGTCGCACCACTCGAACCGCACCCCAGAGCAGATCAACAAGGACATCGAGCGCGACAAGATCCTGAGCGCGGCTGAGGCAATGGAGTACGGTCTCATCGACCAAGTGCTCACGAGCCGCAAGACGCTGCCGGCGATCACGAGCTAGCACTCGCTTTCACGTAACTGAGGCGGTCACCCCGATGGGGTGACCGCCTCAATTTGTTAATGCGGAAAGCATCACCACGATGAGCCTGCGCAATCGCTGACTCGCCGTCAGGCTAGGACTCGTCTCTCTTGCGCTTGACGGAGATCAGGAAGATCGCCACAGCAGCAACGAGAACGAGAGCAACTGCGCCGCCGATCAGCACCACGCTTTCAGCATCGAGGCTCGTTCCGCTCTCGGAACTGTCAGAACCACTGTCGCCTTCAGAACCCTCGGTTGCTGCCGGGGGAGCGCTCTCCTCAAGGAAGCCACCACCACAGGCGGGCGGAGCGTCCAGCGCTTCGGAAAGCACTTGATCGGCATCCGGTTGCCACGTGAAGTTGATCTCGTCAGAGATCGTGTGGCCATCGGCCGACACCAGCTGCCAGAGCATCCGGTACTCACCCGGCTCACCGAGAGCCGCGAGCGTGGAGAGCGATTCGTCGCGGATGCTGACGCAGCCGTCTCCGTAGTAGCCGCCGGCGGCATCCAGAATCTGAATCGCGAAACCTCCGCCGTCTCCGGCGAGATCGAGCAGCACATCGTTAGTAGTGACCGAGAACTCCTCGGGCAACACGGTGAGGATTTCGCCCTCGAGCGGTGTGCTGTCGACGAGGTAGTTATGGGCAGACGCGGGCGCGGCCACGAGCAGCAGGAGCGCTGCAAGCGTGGCCGCGCTGAACGCGGCGCCGACACGAATAGCTCGACGCATGGTTCGAACTACTTAGTGGCGGGGCGACGGAAAGCGAATGCCGCTACGAGCGCGCCGAGACCGGCAACGAGGCCGGCGATTCCCAGTCCGCGGGCAACGGGGTCACTGCTGGATGCGGCGGCAGCGTCACTGTTCTCGTCTTCGCTTGCGTGGTCGTCACCGTGAGCGTCTTCTTCCGTTTCAGCGTGACCGTGGTCATCTACCGGTGCATCGTTGACGTAGAGGATAGGAGCGGGCTTCTCTGCTCCTTCTTCAGTACCGCTCCAGCTCACTACGGTGCCATCGGTGTACGTCTGGTCGGCCGTCAGCACAACGCTTCCGACATCCGGAACCGGCCCGAGAGAGATCGGGAGTAGGAGCAGCGCGCCGTCTCCGATTTCGGAACCTGCCTGGGCCGTCCACACAATCGAGGTCACTGCTTCGGTGATTTCGCTTTCGCCGACCATGACGGGCTCGGGCAGTTCGCTGCGCACAAGCTCAGCGTCCCAGCCGGGAACAGGCACGAAGCGCACGCTCGTGAATGGAGTATCCGTGGGCAGGTTGAGCTCGACCTTGTTGGTCTTCTCGGTGTCTGACTCGTTGGGAACCTTGACCGTGATGAGCGCGTAGCTTCCGGCATCCGCCTGCCCCGGATCGATCGTGACGTGAGCCATGGCGGCGAGCGGAGCAGCTACCGCGAGAGCAGCGCCTGCGGAAACGGCAAGGGCAGCTTTAGTGAAGTTGTTCATAGTTTTCTTTCTCAAAAAGGGTCGCCAATCAGCGACAAATATCGGGGATGCTGTGCGGCAGCGTTAGGCCGCGGCCAGAGTGGCTGGCGGGCCCCGATAACGCATGATGGAGAGAACTCGTGCACCAAGCGGCGTTGCCGGCGTTGCACCTGGCACAACGCGAAACTCGAGAACGTGGATCGTCGTCAGGGAAGTGGACGACAGAAGCCGGGAGAGAAAGACGCGAGCGGTATCGAACAGCCCCCACAACGCGACTTCGGCATAGGTGAACATCAGGATAGTGATCACGGCGGCCGCGAGATGCGAGAGTGACATGGCAGAATCCGCGGTTTGCGCCGCCGAGCTGAAGTCGAATGTCATGGCCGCCATGTCGTGTGGCGCGATGCCTTCCGGTGCCAGCATTGAGCTGAAGAGCGTGTGATACATCCCCTGGCTGGCAAGAATGGCGGCGCTCAGGCGAACCATTGAGACGGTGCGTCCGGCCAACAGAGTGCAAATGGCGACTGAGATCACCAGCGAGACGCCAATACCGAACAGTGACGGAGCGACACCGCCCGCGATTTGGTGAGAAATAGCTGCCGCAAACGTTGCGAACAGCGCCGCGAGACTGCCACGAAGCACGCGCATGGCACGGGTATGCATCGGGCTCCTTCTGATCGGCGGCGTTAGCTACTCAAGCCTAGTTCGTATTGCGGTGCTGCTAGATCGGGCGAGCACGGGCTGAGGGGATGAGGGAGACTCGCCGAAACGCCGCCGGTAATGGTGACAGGACTGAACGGATATCGGGTTAGGCTCGTTGTCAAGGTATTTACTCAAGGAGAGGAACCGGCATGGCCCGAATTGGGGAAAGCGCGGACCTGCTCAAGTGTTCCTTCTGCGGCAAAAGCCAAAAGCAGGTACAGCAATTGATTGCCGGTCCGGGCGTCTATATCTGCGACGAGTGCGTAGATCTGTGCAACGAGATCATTGAAGAGCGTCTTGCTGAAGCTGGCGAAGAAACGTCGAGCGAATTTGACCTGCCTAAGCCGCGTGAAATCTACGACTTCTTAGAGGAATACGTCATCGGCCAAGAAGCAGCTAAGCGCTCGCTTTCGGTAGCCGTCTACAACCACTACAAGCGTGTTCGTGCCCGCAACACCATCACTTCGGCAGATGCCGTGATTGACGATGTCGAGATCGCTAAGTCGAACATCCTGCTGATCGGTCCTACCGGTTGCGGAAAGACGTATCTCGCACAAACTCTCGCTAAGCGCCTCAATGTGCCCTTTGCCGTTGCGGATGCCACTGCGCTCACCGAGGCTGGCTACGTCGGCGAGGATGTCGAAAACATTCTCCTCAAGCTTCTGCAGGCTGCTGACTATGACGTCAAGCGTGCTGAGACGGGCATCATCTACATCGATGAGATCGACAAGATCGCTCGCAAGGCAGAGAACCCCTCCATCACCCGCGACGTGTCAGGCGAGGGCGTGCAGCAAGCGCTCCTCAAGATTCTTGAAGGCACTGTCGCTTCTGTTCCGCCGCAGGGCGGTCGCAAGCACCCGCACCAAGAGTTCATTCAGGTGGATACCACCAACGTGCTCTTCATCGTTGCCGGTGCATTCTCTGGTCTCGAAGAGATCATCTCGAACCGTGCGGGCAAAAAGGGCATCGGCTTCGGTGCTCCGCTGCACAGCAAGGGCGACGATGTGAACCTCTTCGGCGAGGTTCTGCCAGAAGATCTCCACAAGTTTGGTCTCATCCCTGAGTTCATCGGTCGTCTGCCTGTTGTAACCACGGTTACACAGCTCGACCAGGTGGCTCTTATGGACATTCTGACAACGCCAAAGAATGCACTCGTACGCCAGTACCAGCGCATGTTCGAAATCGACGGCGTTGAGCTTGAGTTTGAACGCGATGCACTCGAGTCAATCGCTGATCTTGCCGTGCTGCGTCAGACAGGTGCTCGCGGCCTTCGCGCGATTCTCGAAGAAGTTCTCGGCCCGATCATGTTCGATGTTCCATCCGACGAAACTGTTGGCCGCGTCATTGTGACGAAGGCGGCCGTGCTGGAGAACGCAGCACCCACGATCATTCCTCGTGAACCCGTGCGTGCCGAGAAGTCGGCCTAACCGCACCGCATAAAAGCGCAGGCGACCCACTGGGTCGTCTGCGCTTTTTCGTTTTCGGGCACGCACGCGACCGCGAACACGGCCGAAGTGTGCCTTCTGTCGCGCCGAAACACTGGGTTGCCTGTGCCGGTGGTCTCGTGGCCATTGACAGAGAGACGCACTTAATTCTATGGTTTGTTTAGTCCTGAACTAAGGGGAACCAATGGCGATTCGTCCGATGGCACGTACCGATGTAAACCGGTCAGCAATCCTTGCTCACCTGGGTGCACACGGTCCGGCATCCCGTGCTGAGCTCGCTCGCACGCTGAGCCTCTCACCGGCGCTCATGACGCAACTCACTAAAGACCTGCTTCATGACGGACTTTTGCGAGAACTCGAACACCAGGCATCGCAGGGCGGACGACCGGCACGGATGCTCGGCCTCGTCTCGAGCGCTGGGCGCGCGGTTGGCGTGAAGGTGGCCTCCGATCACGTGGCATTCGTTGAGGTCGGAATCGATGGCACCGTGCTGCGAACGGCTAGCGAGCCCTTTGATGCCGCGGCGACCACCATGCTGATGTCACTCGCTGGGTTGCTTCGATCCTTCATCGCTGGCGGCTCATCCGCGCCGCTCCTCGGCATCGGAGTGGGCGTTCCCGGCTCCGTCGATTCTCAAGCCGCGGGGGTGGTGAGTTCCACGCAGCTGAAGTGGAACAACGTGCCGATCGGCGCAACTCTGCGTCGCGAACTGGGACTCCCCGTTCTCGTGGAAAACAACGTGAACGCTCTCGCGATGGCGGAGCGTCTCTACGGTCTCGGCCGTCGTCATCGCAACTTTCTCGCCGTGACGATTGGAACCGGTATCGGAGCCGCAATCGTGATTGACGGTCTCATCGTTCGCGGCTTCGGAGGTGGTGCTGGCGAAATCGGCCACATTCCGGTGCGTGAGGATGGTCCCCGCTGCACATGCGGAAACATCGGATGCCTTGAGACATTCGTGTCGGAGAGCGCGCTCGTGGCGACGGCTCGCGATCGCAACGTCATCGCTCCCGGTGCAGGAGTTGCGGCACTCCGTGACGCAGCAGATCGTGGAAATCCGGCTGCCATCGCCGTCTTTGGCGAGGCTGGCCACCTGCTGGGCCGAGCAATTGCGGGGCTTGTGCACGTGCTCGATCCTGAGGTCGTGATCCTACTGGGGGAGGGCACAGCCGACTGGGGACACTGGTCTTATGGTTTCGAACCGGCTTTCCGCGCTGCGCTCATTCCCGCGCGACGGGGCATCCCGGTTGCTGTCGAGACCTGGCAAGACGCCAGTTGGGCTCAGGGCGCTGCCACTCTCGTACTTGCGACTCCGTTCGACGCTGAGGGGATTGCGGGAGAACAGGGTGACCTCGTCCGTCAGCGTCTCGTGCAGCAGGCCTCCCCGCAGGAGCGCTCCTGATGGTTCTCCCGACCGTTCTCAGAGCGCCAGCGGCGCCACCACCGCGATACGCGCCCCTCAGCCGAAAGAAGAAACGCGCTAGCGCAGGCTATGTGCTTACCGTGCTCGCATTCCTGCTGCCGAGCGCAATCCCGCTGACCCTCTTCGTGCTTGGACCCATGGTCGCGGCCGCGTGGATTAGCTTCACCGAGTGGAACCTGATCACTCCGATGGAATTCATCGGATGGGAAAACTACCGTTCCCTTCTCGCCGACGAACGCACCGGGCAAGTCTTCCTGCACACCATCGGCTACATCGCCGGGTACCTGCCGCTCGTCTACATCGGGGGACTCGCGTTAGCGCTCGCGCTCAACCAAGCGCTCAAAGGGCGTTCGTTCTGGCGGGGCATCTACTTTCTGCCTGTCGTCACGAGTTGGATCGCCGTGGCCATTGTCTGGCGTTGGCTGCTTAACCCCAACAACGGTGTCGTCAACCTCGCGCTTGGCTGGTTCGGCATCGATGGCCCCGGTTGGTGGACCGACCCCGACTGGGCAATGGTCTCGATCATCCTTGCGAGCTCCTGGAAAGACCTCGGCTTCGTGATGGTCATCCTGCTCGCTGGGCTGCAGACGATCAACCCCGATCTGTATGACGCCGCCAAAGTCGATGGCGCTGGGGCGTGGAAGCGCTTCTTCAATGTCACGCTCCCGATGCTGAGCCCAAGCACGTTCTTTGTCATCGTGATCTCGCTGATCAATGGGTTCCAAGTCTTCGACCAGGTCTATGCAATGACGGGCGGCGGACCGGGCGGATCAACGCAGGTGGTCGTGCAGCAGATTTACGACCTCACATTCCGCTACGGCGCTGCGGGCGAAGCATCCGCCCTCTCCTGGTTGCTCTTCATCGTGATTCTCGCGGTTACCGTCATTCAAATTATTGGACAAAAGAGGTGGGTTCACTATGGCTAAGTCGCCGCGCACTCGCCCCCGGTCGATCGTCTTGCATGTCGTTGTCATCGCCGGCGCGATTGCGATGTTCTTCCCCTTCTTGTGGACGTTCATCACCTCGATCACTCCGGGCGCTGGGTTTTCCATCGCTCCACAGCTGTGGCCCGAAAACCCATCATTCGAGGCATACCAAACACTGTTTACGGAGCGACCATTCGGTCGGGTCGTCGCGAACAGTATTGGGCTCGCCCTCGTGACTACGCTGGCGCAACTTTTCACGAGTGCCACCGCTGCCTACGCCTTCAGTCGACTGCCGTTCCGCGGTCGCGGCGTTGTCTTCGCGGTCTACCTCGCCACCATGATGATTCCGCTCCAGGTGCTCATCGTGCCGCTCTTTGCTGAGCTCAAGGCATTCGGGTTGCTCGACACCTACCTCGGTGCGCTGCTCCCGACGTTTGCGAGCGCCTTTGGAATCTTCTTGCTTCGCCAGGCCGTGAATCAGGTTCCCCGAGAGCTTGATGAGGCGGCGAAGCTTGATGGTGCTGGTCACTTCCGAGTGTTTACCCAAATCATCATCCCGAACATCCGTCCAGCACTCGCAACGCTGACCGTATTCGCCTTCATGAGCAGTTGGAACGCGTTTTTGTGGCCACTCGTCGTGCTGCGCTCACCCGAGTTGCAGACACTGCCGATCGCTCTAGCGGGGCTTCAAGGTCAGTACACGACCGCGTGGGACGTCGTGATGGCCGGCTCGATCGTGAGCATCTTGCCGATGCTCGCGCTCTACATTTTCGCCCAAAAGTACATCATTCAGGGCGTCGCAAGCTCAGGGATCAAATAAGGCCCCGAGGCACCAGAGATCCATTCATAACCTGACATCAAAGGAGATATCTAGCATGAAACGTTCACTACTTGCTGCGGGAGGAATCGTCGGCGTCTCAGCACTGCTGTTGAGTGCCTGCGCCAGCGAACCTGCCGCCGAAGACGGCCCGGTCACCATCACCTACTCGAACTTCACCTCTTCGGGCGGCAACGAAGACAACCTTCAGACGATCGTTGACGCGTTCGAGGCAGAGAACCCCAACGTCACTGTTGACATCACGACGCTTCCCTACGGCGACTACTTCACAACCCTCCAAACCGACCTCGCGGCCGGGACAGTGGCGGATGTCGTCGACACCAACTACGACTTCTTTCCGCAGTTGGCTTCGAGCGGTTCACTCGCGCCTCTCGAAGTGACTAACCCCGAGTCATACCGTGAGTCGCTCATCGACGCGTATGCCGTTGACGGCACCAGTTACGGGCTGCCCAGTTCATTCTCCGATGTTGTGCTGTATTACAACGCTGACCTCTTCGATGCGGCCGGACTCGACTACCCAACGAGTAGCTGGACCTGGGCTGACGAGCAAGCGGCAGCAGAAGCTCTCACCGATTCCGCTAGCGGAACCTGGGGTGACCACCAGCCGGTGTCGTTCTACGAGTTCTACAAGGTGCTCGACCAGAACGGTGCATCGTTCTTGAGTGACGACGGAACCTCCGTCGCGTTCAATACCGCGGCAGGCATCGAGGCAGCCGAGTGGCTCACAGACAAGAGCGGCACTGTAATGCCCACGATTGAAGAGGGTCAGGGCACAGCAGACTTCGACACTAACCTGTTCCTCGAGGGCAAGCTCGGCATGATGCACTCCGGCATTTGGGTCTTCGGCGCACTCGCCGACGCACCATTCGCGTGGGACATCGCCGTTGAGCCTGGAAATACCCAACAGGCCAGCGCAGTGTTCTCTAACGCGGTCGGTGTGTCAGCAGCATCCGACCACATTGCCGAAGCAACCGCGTTTGCCGAATTCTTGACGTCGTCGCAGACAATGATCGATGTTCGTCTCGATAGCGGTTGGGAACTTCCTCCCACGAGCGACGAAGATCAACTCGCCGTCTACCTGACCAAGGACACTCCGGCTAACCGCCAGGCCGTCTTCGACTCGCTCGACACGATTGCGCTTACCCCACTGGTCGAGAACGGCCAGCAGGAGATGCAAGACATCGTCACCGAGGAACTGATCGAAGCACAGGCAGGACGCAAGTCAGTCGCCGACGCTCTGGCCAGTGCTGAAGAACGCATCAACGCCGTAATCGGATAGTACGTCTCCCGAGTGAGGCCCATCCCGTTGACGCGAGATGGGTCTCACTCCCAGCCGGCCCAGGAGGGCACTTCATGACTTCACGCCTGGACGACGAGTCACTCGCGTCGCTCGCAGCGCACAGCGTCGAGCTGATCTCCACGTTGCAGCACCCCAGCGGGGCGTACCCCGCCAGCCCTACCTTTTCGGCATACACCGGCTACTCCTGGTTTCGTGACGGTGCCTTCATCGCTGATGGCATGTCGAGCGCCAACGCCATTGAATCTGCCTCACGCTTCTTCGACTGGTGTGCGAGCATCCTTATCGCTCGCCGGGCCCAGATCGAGACCATCGAGCGAGCCGAAGCGGCAGGCACTCCGCTCGATAATTCCCAGATGCTTGCTACCCGTTTTACCTTCGATGGCGCCGAGGGCGACGACGACTGGTGGGACTTTCAAACCGACGGCTACGGCACGTGGATGTGGGCGGCAGTCGCGCACTCCCGGCGACACGGGCTCGGTCTTGAGCGGTGGCGTGAAGGCATCGAGCTTTCCGTCCGCTATCTGCTCGCGACGTGGGAGCGCCCCTGCTTTGACTGGTGGGAAGAGTTCGAGACCGAACGTCACGTGTCCACGCTCGGCTGCGTCATTGCGGGGCTGAGTGCTGCGGTATCCGCGGATGTGCTCCCCGCTGATATTGCCACCCGAGCGACGGTCGCCACGACCGCTGCCAGAGAGATCATCGAATTGGATGGTGTTCGCGACGGCCACCTCGTCAAATGGTTAGGGTCAGTTGCCGTCGACGGTTCCCTTGCCGCGCTCATCTCCCCGCTGGCCGTTGTGGATGGCGCGAGCGCTCTCGCCGCCGCTTCTACCGCGCGCATCGACCACGAACTCACGGTCGACGGTGGTGTGCATCGCTACCTCGGCGACACGTTCTATGGCGGTGGCCAATGGCCGCTACTCAGTTGCATGCTCGGCCTGGCCTATGCGGCCGGCGGAGATATTGCACGCGCACGCAACCAACTGGAGTGGGCGGCCAGCACGGTGACTGCGGAGGGATTCCTGCCAGAACAAGTCGACGATGACCTGCTTGATCCCCGCCGTGTTGCCGAATGGCAGGAACGCTGGGGGAGTGTGGCTACACCGCTGCTCTGGAGTCACGCAATGTATGTGCGCCTCGCCGTCGAGATTGGCGTGTACTCGCCACCAGCAGAGTGGCCGGCGTCAGTCGCGACCACCGAAAATAATTTCAGAAACGAAAGCGAGACCGACTAGTGCTGAGGCATAGACCACTGGGTTCGGGACATCCGTACTCTGTCGACACCGAACAACGTCACCCCGCCGTTCCGATTGCGGGCGAGGCCCTCCGGCTTGGCGTTCGTGCCACAGCGGATGTCGACGTTGTCACTCTCGAATGGGATGACGGACAGTCGGTCACCGACTTCGCCCTCGAGCGAGTGCAGCAGCGCTCGCGGGGTCAGGCCGTCGACGGCGGCCACCTCGCCTCGGCGCAAGCGAAACTGGCACGAACGAGCACCGGTTTCGCTGTTGATGTTTTCCAGCTCCGAGCAACGGCCCGGTATCGCTATCGGTTCGTCGGTGGCCCCACGGCAGCACCGCGCTCGCAGTCCACCCGCTGGTTCGACGTGCGAGTGGCCGGATGGCGCGCTGCGCCCGATTCGATCGTTACCGCTGACGAGACGGTTGGCCTTGTCGCCGGCAGCACCACTATTCTCGACGACGGCGAACGCATCCACCGGGTTCGGTTCGCACTGCGGCTCGACGAGCGCGAGCACGTCTCCGGCTTCGGCGAACGATTTGATGCCCTCGACCAGCGCGGTGCGAGCCTTGATTCGGTTGTTTTCGAGCAGTACAAGTCTCAGGGTGCGGAACGCAAGACGTACCTGCCGATGCCATTCGCTCACGTCATCGGCGCCCGCGGGTGGGGCTTTCATGTGCGCACCAGCAGACGTGTGTGGTTTGACGTAGCCGAGAGCAATGCCGGCCTGCTGTGGATCGAATCAGAGGTCGATTCGCCCAGTGACGCATCCGAAGTGCTGTCGGTTGGTGGCTATGCGGGAACGCCGGCGGAAGTTCTCGATCAGTTTCTCGGTGAGGTCGGGCGCCCCGAAGCGTTGCCGAGTTGGGTTCACCGTTTGTGGGCGAGCGGTAACGAATGGAACACTCAAGCCGAGGTCATGCGTCAAATGGATGCCCATCGGGAGCACGGCATCCCGGTCGGGTCTGTCGTTATCGAGGCATGGAGCGACGAAAGCACGTTCACGGTGTGGCGGGACGCGCACTACGCGCCGAACGACAGCGGTGGGCCGCTGCGGCTCAACGATTTCAGTTTTCCCGCGGAGGGTGCGTGGCCCGACCCGAAAGGCATGATCGACGAGCTGCATGATCGCGATGTGCGTGTGCTGCTGTGGCAGATCCCGCTCATCAAGATGCGCCCGCATCCCGTGGGTCAAGCCCGCTTTGATGCCGAGGGCGCGCAGCGAGACAACGTGCTCATTCAGGGTGAGACGCCGCGCGGTGCGCTCAAGCCGTACCGCAATCGTGGCTGGTGGTTCCCGCTCTCGCTGATGCCAGATCTCACCGACGAACGTTCTGCGCAGTGGTGGACGGAGAAACGTCGCTACCTCGTAGAGGACATGGGCGTCGACGGCTTCAAGACTGATGGTGGTGAGCACGCGTGGGGCTCTGAACTGCACTATCAGGATGGCCGCCGCGGCGACGAGAAGAACAACACCTTCCCGGTGCACTACGCCCGCGCCTACGGCGATCTCCTCAGGAGCGCTGGCAAAGCGCCGGTGACGTTCTCGCGCGCCGGGTTCACGGGATCGCAAGCCCATGGAGCTTTCTGGGCCGGAGACGAGAATTCCACGTGGGATGCCTTCCGCTGGTCGCTGTTCGCCGGGCTCAATGCGAGCGCGTGCGGCATCCTTTATTGGGGCTGGGATCTCGCTGGTTTCAGTGGCGACGTGCCCACGGCAGAGCTCTACGTTCGTTCACTCGCTGCCGCGGCCTTCGTGCCGATCATGCAGTACCACTCGGAGTTCAATCACCATCGATCACCGAGTCGTGATCGAACGCCCTGGAACATCGCCGAGCAATCGGGGGATGCGCGCGTGCTCGAGATGAGCCGCAGCATCGTCGAATTGCGCGAGCGTCTCGTGCCGTACCTCACCGCCGAGAGCGAGTGGGCGGTTTCTGCTGGCACGAACGTCATGCGGCCGCTGTTCTTCGACTGGCCCGACGATGAACGCCTCTGGGGACAACCGTTGCAGTGGATGCTCGGGCGCGACATTCTCGTATCGCCCGTGATCGACGAGGGCGCCACCGAACACACGGCGACTCTTCCTCGTGGCGGCTGGGTTTACGCGTTCACTGGCGAACGGGTCGCGGGCGGCAGCGTCGACACTCGCGCGGTGCCGTGGGATGAGGTGCCCGTGTATGTGCGGGCTGAGGCCTGGGATCGTCTGGCGCGTGTCTTTAAGAGCTAGACAGGAAGTGGTGTTCCTGAGGGCGATCGCACCGGGCAAGTGCATCGCAGCCGAATTCGGGGGAAGCTGCGAAGAGATCGCCCTCAGGACACCGTGCTAGGTGACGTCTAAGACTGAGGGGGCGCGACAAGCGCGACCCGCACTATTGTGCACGACCACTGGGGGTTAGCGAAAGGTTTTCACGATTTTTTGTGAAGCGAGCACAATAAATCGTCCTCAGGTGCAGTTTTGGTAGGAGTTTCGGACAATGCGTCCCTTGAGTTCGCGCGGTTGTGGCGCAAAAAACGCGGCAGTCTCCGAAAAGACTGCCGCGTTTCTGGCGTGACTGGGCGCCCAGTTGGGGCGCCGAGCGCAGTGGCGGTGCTGCGGGCTAGTTCAGTCCGCGACGGTTCAGTAGGGGCTGCAACTCGGCATCACGGCCGCGGAAGTCACGGAACGCTTCGAGCGGGTTCTTCGACCCGCCAACGCCGAGGAGCCGTGTACGGAAGCGGTCGCCGTTCGCCCGGGTGAGTCCACCATTTTCGGTGAACCACTCGACCGTGTCGGCATCCAACACTTCACTCCAAATGTAGGAGTAGTAGCCGGCGTCATAGGCCGAGTTCGCGAAGATGTGCTGAAAGTAGGTGCTCGAGTACCGGGGCGGCACCGCGGGGTTGTTGAGCCCGACCTCGGCCAACGCTTGCGCTTCGAACGCCGCGACATCCGTCACGTCGTCATCGGCGGTGATGCGGTGCCAAGCCTGGTCGATGAGGGCGGCAGCGAGGTATTCGCTCGTGAGGAACCCCTCGTTGAACGCGGCGCTGGCCTGGATGCGTTCCACAATCTCGCGGGGCATGGGTGCACCGGTCTCGTAGTGCTTGGCGTAGTTGTCGAGAACCTCGGGCCAGAGCATCCACATCTCGTTGACTTGGCTGGGGAACTCAACAAAGTCGCGGTAGGTGTTGGTTCCCGCAAACTTCGGGTACGTCACGCGAGCGAACAGGCCGTGCAGGGCGTGTCCAAACTCGTGGAACAGCGTGTTGACCTCGTCGTAGGTGAGGAGCGTGGTCTCACCCGCGGCGGGCTTCGGCACGTTGAGGTTGTTGGTGACGATCACTGGATGCCCGAGCAGGTCCGACTGCGAGATGAGTGAATTCATCCACGCTCCGCCGCGCTTCGAGTCGCGCGTGTAGAGGTCGAGAGTGTAGAGGCCGACCTCGCTGCCATCCTCGTTTGTGACCTCGAAGACACGAACGTCGGGGTGGTATGCCGGCAGGTCGCGACGTTCGGTAAAGGTGACGCCGTAAAGCTGGGTCGCCGCAAAGAACACTCCGTCGCGCAGCACGCGCTCGGCCTCAAAATAGGGGCGCATCTGGGTGGTGTCGACGTTGTACTGCTCGGCGCGCACCTTCTCGGCATAGAACGCCCAGTCAGCGGCGGTCACTTCGGTGCCCGCGAGCTTCTCTAACGCAGCGTGTTCTTCGCGAGCGTTGCGTGCCGCGGCAGGAGCGAGCTTGCCGAGCATGTCAGCGACTCGCTGCGGGTTTTGGGCTGTCTCGTCGGCGGTAACCCAGGCGGCATGGCTTTCGTAGCCGAGAAGGGCGGCGCGCTGCGAACGCACCTTCGCAATCTCCAATACTAGTTCGCGGTTATCGAACTTGCCACCGCGGATGCCACGCGAACGTGACGACGCCATCACCCGGCCGCGAACATCAGCATTCTTCAGCACCGAAAGGTGGGGCTGGTTCGTGGGCAGAATCAAGGTGATGAGGTATTTGCCCGTGAGTCCACGATCGTTGGCTGCACTGGCAGCCGCAGAAATCTCTGACGGCTCGAGACCATCAAGCTCCTGGATGCTGTCTACAACAATCGCAAGATCGTTGGTGTCGGCAAGCAGGTTCTTCTCAAACTTCGTGGTGAGAGTGGAGAGGCGCGAGTTGTAGTCGCGCAGGGTCGCTTTGGCGTCTTCGGAGAGGCCGGCGCCGGCGAGGGTGAACTCGGTGAAATAGCGCTCAACAAGGTAGCGGGCTTCGGCATCCAACTCGGTGTCGTCGAGGCCTTCACGGATGCTGCGAATGCGTTCGTAGAGCGCGCTGTTGAGGCTGATGGCGTCATTGTGCGCGGCAAGTTGGGGAGCGATGACTTCTTCGAGTGCATCTGAGGCTGCATCGCCATCGGCTGACGTCTTGTTGAAGAACACGGTGGCAACCCGGTTGAGCAGCTGGCCGCTCTTTTCGAGCGGGATCATCGTGTTCTCGAACGTGGGCGCGTCTGCCTGCGAGGTGATCGCTTCAATCTCTGCGAGCTGCTCTGCCATGCCTTTGTCGAAGGCCGGTGCGAAGTGCTCATCTTCGATATCGGCAAAGGGGGGCATGCCGAAGGGCAGCGTGCTGGGCTCAAAGAAAGGATTGGTCATGCATCCACTCTATTCTCGTCAGTATGACTAGCGAGCGTTATACCCATGGCCATCACGAGAGCGTGTTGAAATCACACACGTGGCGCACCATTGCCAACTCGGCGGCGTACTTCGAGCCGCACCTTGAGGCAGGGCGTTCGTTGCTTGATATCGGGTGTGGGCCGGGAACGATCACGGCCGAGTTTGCCGAACGACTTGCTCCTGGCCGTGTTGTGGGGCTGGATGCCGCTTCCGCAGCGATCGACAAAGCGTCGGCTTTCACCGCTGACAACCTCAGTTTTGTGGTGGGGGACGCGTATGCGCTGCCGTTCGAGGACAACACTTTTGATCTCGTGCATTCGCATCAGACTCTGCAACATTTGGGCGACCCGGTCGCGGCTCTTGCGGAGATGAAGCGGGTTGCCAAGCCGGGCGGGCTCATTGCGGTGCGTGATGTCGACTATGCGGGCACCATTTGCTTCCCTGCGCTGCCGGGGCTGAAGGTCTGGGCCGACCTCTACGACGCGGTGCACCGCAGCAATGGGGGAGAACCTAATGCGGGCCGGCGGCTGAAGTCGTGGGCGATGCAGGCCGGGTTGGCTGACGTCACCACGTCGGCATCGATCTGGAACTTTTCCGACGACGTCGACCGGGAGTGGTGGGGAAGCATGTGGGAGGCGCGGGTGCTCCAATCGGCTTTTGCCGAGGATGCTCTGAGCAAGTCGTTGGCGACTCCGGATGTGTTGCAGGAGATTAGCGCTGCGTGGCGCGAGTGGGCTGATTCGGCTGAGGGATGGATGGCGATGCCGCACGGGGAGATCCTGGCGCGCGTTTAGCGCCAGCATCGGGCGCCTCTAGCAGCCGATGCCGGTGGGGTTGGCGATGCAGTCTTGGTCGACGAGCACTGTGGTGGCGTGCCCGGCGGTCGCTGTGAGGGGCGGCGCGATGATGGTGAGGGTGCCGACGACGTTCTGCCAGCTGCTGCCGGCGACACGGTATTCGGCGGCGTAGGTGACGGCGAGGGTGATCGTGTAGTTGCCGGGTTCTTCGTAGACGTGGCTGGTGGGCGTGGGATCGAACTCGGTGATCCGGTATTTGTCCCAGGTTTTGCCGGGGTTGCTCGTGGTGGCGGTGCTGCCGTCGCCGTAGTCCCAGTTGTAGGCGATGGGGGTGAATCTGACTTGCGCGGTGCCACCGAAAAGGGTGCCGTCGACAACATGGGCGGATGTCGTGGCGTAGAAGTTGGTGTCGAGGCCGACGATCATCCACTGGTTGGGTTGCATCCCTGCGGCGGGGGCTTGTGGGCGAAAGCTGGCGATGTCCGAGATCGTGATGGGGCCGGTCTCGCCGTCGGCGTCCTCGGCCGGCGGAGTCCACGGCACGCATTCGATGCGCTGGAGGTCGCACCACGCTTCCTCGACGCTGTCGGGGGTGTCGTCGACGGCGATGTAGGTGCCGCCGTCGGTGTAGCCGTCGTAGCCTCCGCCACCTTCAGAACCGCCTGACGTTTGTGTGCCCTCGACGGCCACTCCACCTGAAATATAGGAACCGGTCAGGACGTCACCGTCGCTGGGTGTATCGGTCGGTGGCGCACCTGAGGTATTGGTAACTAGCAGAGAAGCCAGCACGAGGGCAGTTATGGTCGCGCTTAGCAATCTGGGTCCGTCCACACTGCGCGATGCGAGATCACAAGATGCTGGCGCTCTACGTCAAAATCAAAGCTGGCCTCAAACCTCACACGATCGCGACGGTCTGGCGGTACGAGCGATGTTCCAGCGCTATCCAGCAGATCGACGTCGGTGACGTCGTGGCACAAGTAGACAGAAATGATCTCCTTGTTTCCGCCGCTTACTGAATATCGTTGTAGAGACATCGAGTCGAACTTTGCGTTGCCGACGCTTCTTCGGCCTTCTGCTGCGATCGCTTCGAAGCCTTCTACGGAGATGTCGGCAAATTCCCCACTTGTGACTTCAAGAATTCTCTCTGCAGAGACGCCGCCCTCGTTCAGAATCGTGTCGGAAACCCGGAGATACTCCTCATAAGCCTCCTCAGCAGCAGCCAGCGCCTCTTCGTCGCTGGCGTAGGGCGCAACGAAGGTTGCGGTCGGCTGGGGCGGTGCTAGTTCGTCGGTGACGCATCCGCTGAGCGACGCTACGAGGAGCGCACCGATCGAGAGGGTGACGAGATTCGGTAGCCGCATATATTGACGCTAAACGTCGCCCGGGGCGTGAGGCCTTAACTATCCACAGCGAGGAGTAGCTGTTGCTGGCTCCGCGCGGGGCACGCGACCGCCTGCGAGAGGCGGGACCGCAGGCGCGGAGCGGGCAACAATCAATGTGGCTAGGAGCTAGTCGAGGCTAGGAGGCAGCTTCTTCTACGGAAACGCTGCCGTCCGCACTCTGGCGCACGATGGTACCGTCGTCGAGTTCGGCGACAGGACGCGATTCGAGCCACGTGAGGGTCCATCGCCACGCGCTCGTATCGAGGTGGGCGACATCCGCTTCAACGCCGGCGATCGCTTCGCGCATTTCTGCGGAAAGACGATCGGGCACGGCGTCTCCGACCGACCATCGTGTGCCGAGCTGCACTACACGCTCTTTTCGTACAAGATCCACGACGTGCGGTCCGCGACCTTGTCGTAGAGGCGCTTGGCGCTGTCGTTCTCCTTGTTGGTGATCCAGCGGAGCTTTCCGCCACCATCTTCTGCCGCACGCGCAGCGATGTCGTCAATGATCGTTCCGGCCACTCCGGCACCACGGTGCTCAGGGTCGACGTAAAGGTCATCCATAAACCAGCCCCACGAAGCAGTGAAAGTGTCGGGCAGACGACGGTAGAGACCAAAGGCACACACAATTCCGGGATCGGGTGCGCCCTCAGGAGCTACAGCGACGACCGCATTGAGCTGTGCTGAGTCATCCATGAGCCATTCCCAGACACCCTGAACGATGGCATCGGTGAACTCGGTTTCGTAGAACACTCCGTAGTTGACGAAGTGGTCTTTCCACACTTCGAAATCGGTTTCTTGAATATCGCGAACGGTGTACGAAGGCTTCTCTGAGTTCGTCATTTACTCAACAATACGCGGTTTTGGGGTTCGACGCCGAACTCAACGCCGAACCCTCGGTAGACCTTTAGACCGAAGCTTCGGGTGTCGCTTCAACCAAAACGATGTCGCGAACCTCAATCTCTTCCGCTTCAACAATCGTGAGGTCATGGATGCGACCCACAGCCTTCAAATCGTCGATGGCCGCAGCGATCAGGGCTGGTCCCGCGAGGGTAGCCGAGGTCACTTCGGTCTTCTGCGAAGCCTTCGCGTCTGTTTTAGCGCGTCGGATGCTGATGAGCGCTTGGCTAACCGCGTGGAACAGTCCGCTCGGCTCTGCCGTAACACCGAGTTCGTCGGCGGTAGGCCACGAAGCGGAATGCACTGAGGTGTCGTGCGTCCAGCGCCAGACCTCTTCCGTAGCGAACGGAAGGTACGGCGCGAACAAGCGCAAGAAAACATCGATCGCGGTGTGCAGGGCACGGTTAGCGCTGGCCTGAGCTTCGGGAGTTCCCGCCCCATAAGCGCGTTCTTTCACGAGCTCGAGGTAGTCATCGCAGAAGGTCCAGAAGAACTTCTCCGTGACTTCAAGTGCTTTGGCGTGATCGAAATTATCCAGAGCAGTGGTGGCCTGGTCAACGACCGACGCGAGTTCGGCGAGCATTTCGAGATCCAGAGCCTCGGTAACAACTGCATCCGACGCGGTCGCCGATGCTGCAGGCGCCGGGAACGAGTAAACGAACTTCGACGCGTTCAAGACCTTGATCGCGAGTCGGCGACCGATCTTGATCTGCTTCGGGTTCTGCGGGTCAAAGGCCGCGTCAGTACCGAGGCGACTGGATGCTGCCCAGTAGCGCACCGCATCCGAACCGTGGTCATCGAGCATGCCCTTGGGCGTCACAACGTTGCCCTTGGACTTCGACATCTTCTTGCGGTCGGGGTCAACGATGAAGCCAGAGATGCCGGCGTTGCGCCACGGCACAGTGCCGTGCTCGAGTTCAGAACGCAGCGCGGTCGAGAACAACCACGTGCGAATGATGTCTTGGCCTTGGCTGCGCAGCGAGTAGGGGAATACGAGGTTGAAGAGCTCGGGGTCGGTCTCCCAACCACCAGCAATCTGCGGGGTCAGGGATGACGTTGCCCACGTATCCATGATGTCGAGTTCGCCCTCGAAGCCACCGGGAACACCACGCTGGTCTTCCGTGTAGCCGGGAGCGGTGTCGGAGGACGGGTCGATCGGCAGCGAAGCCTCGCTGGGAACGATCGGGGCACCCTTTTCACCATCAGCGTCGAGCTCGTACCAGACGGGGATCGGCACACCGAAGAAGCGCTGGCGCGAAATGAGCCAGTCGCCCGTGAGGCCGCCAACCCAGTTGTCGTAGCGAACCCGCATGTGGTCGGGGACGAAATTGATCTGCTCGCCCGCCTCAAGTAGGCGGTTACGCAGCTTCTCGTCGCGCGCACCATTGGTGATGTACCACTGGCGCGTCGAAATAATCTCGAGAGGCTTGTCGCCCTTTTCGAAGAACTTCACCTGGTGCTGAATCGGCTTGGCATCGCCGATCATTTCGCCCGACTCCTTGAGCAGAGCAACCATGGCAGCCTTCGCGCTGAAGACCGTCTTGCCCGCGAGCTCGGCGTAGGCAGCCTGAGCGGCGTCGCCCACAATGACATCGGGAGCGTCGGCAATGATGCGACCGTCGGCACCGATGATGGTGCGGTTCGGAAGATCGAGTTCACGCCACCACACAACGTCGGTGACGTCACCGAACGTACAAATCATCGCGATGCCCGAACCCTTGTCTTGCTGAGCAAGGTGGTGGGCCAGAATCGGAACCTCAACACCGAAGATTGGCGTCGTGACCATCGTGCCGAAGAGGTGCTTGTAGCGCTCGTCATCGGGGTGAGCCACGAGAGCGACACAGGCCGGCAGAAGCTCGGGGCGGGTCGTCTCGATGTGGATGTCGTCGCCATCCGCCTGGTGGAAAGCAAGACGGTGGTAGGCGGCAGGCTGCTCTTTGTCTTCGAGCTCAGCCTGAGCAACAGCGGTGCGGAACGTGACATCCCACAGCGTCGGAGCGAACGCCTGGTAGGCCTCGCCGCGGTCAAGGTTGCGCAAGAATGCACGCTGAGCGGCACGCTGAGCGTCATCACCAATGGTGCGGTAGGTGAGGTTCCAGTCAACGCTCAGACCAAGCTGGCGCCAGAGGTCTTCGAACTGCTTTTCGTCTTCGGCGGTCAGCGTCTCGCACAGTTGAACGAAGTTGCGACGAGAAATCGGCAACTGCGCGGCAGCCTTCGTCGACTTGCCTTCGCCGCCTTGCTGAGGAGGCTCGAAGCCTTCGTCATAGGGGAGCGTGGGGTCGCAGCGCACACCGTAGTAGTTCTGAACCCGACGCTCGGTGGGCAGACCATTGTCATCCCACCCCATCGGATAGAAGATCTCTTTGCCGCGCATGCGCTGGAAGCGAGTAACCAGATCCATGTGGGTGTAGCTGAAGACGTGGCCAATGTGCAGGCTGCCGGATGCCGTTGGCGGGGGAGTGTCGACCGAGAATACGCAGTCAGACCCCTCAGCAAGCGCCTTCTGGCGATCGAACCGGTAGGTGCCCTCGTTCTCCCACACGGGAGCCCACTTGTCTTCGAGGCCTTCTAGGGCAGGTTTTTCGGGAACGCTCGACGACATAATTACTCCGGTTCGATATGTGCGGCACCGAGTCAAAGAAGAGGTGCCTGAGTGTGAGGTGTAGTACCAATCGTAACGGACAGCGTCGCATGAGGTCGCGCCGCGCGAGGACGTCTAGTTCTTTGTCACCGTGACTGTTTTGTGGGTGAGGTTTCCCGCACCATCCTCTAGCGTCACCGTATAAATCTCGGTCTCGTTGCTGCACTGGTAATCAAAGGTATACGTCGCGGTGGTGGGAACTTCTTCATACGGCTCCTCCTTCGCGTTGGTGGTGCGCACCCCAAACCACGCCATGGTCGCGTTGGCGCTACTCCACGCGAAAGTGAGCTGACTTGTTGGGTTCGCGTCGGTGCAGTTTGCACTGGTAGGCGCGCTGAAGGTGGCGAAGGACGGACTCGCGGTTGCGGGCGGCGGAGCAGTCGTCGGCTCAGCACTCGGCTCGGCTTCCTCCACGGCAGAAGCGCTGGGCGTGGGAGTCTCGCTCGGTGTGGCCGAAGGGCTTTCCGTTGGCACCGGCGTGATGTCGCCACCAGACCCGCGAGAGAACAGCAACGTCAGCATGATGACGACCGCGATCAGCAGCACCCCACCAATGATCGACAGGATAATGAGGAGCTTGCGAGACTTGGGCTGCGGAGATGTCGGAGGATCGATCGGTGGCTCCCCGCCACTAGGAGGTGGGGCTGCTCCCGCCGGCTCAAACCGCACCGTGGGCGCGTCACCATTTTGAGCATCGAAACGTTTGGTGGGTTGATCGTCACTCATGGCTTAGCTCCAGGATGGGGGATCATGCAAGCAGTCCAGCGTGGCTGAAGCCTAACCCCACGCCTCGCTCCTGTCGAGAGGATCTCAGCAATCGCGCAGCTCAGCGATCGTGTGGTGAGAAAGGCACGAGCGCGGTGTCGAACGCGCGGTCCACGAAGGGGGCGAGTCGTCCGCGCTGCGGGCCAGCGTTGGCCCACTCTTGGGCAGCCGAGACGACACACGCGATGAGAGCGTAGGCCTGCGTGCGCGCGGTCGCCGCACCCACCCCGTGGCGCTCGAGGAAGCCACTCAGTAGGCGAGCCTGAGTCGCAAAGCGGCTCATTGCAGACGCCTGCAGTTCCGTCGCGCTACCGATCAGGTCGTACTGGGTGAGCACAAAAGGCACGTGGCGCGATTCCAGCTCGGCCAGCGAACGCAACATCGCCTGACGGATAGCGAGCGGGGCGGATGACGCGTCGCCGGCGTCGGTCGGCTGATCAGCCAGCGCCGCCCTCAGTCGCTCGGTCGCGGCATCCAGCTCAACCCAAAATACTTCGCCTTTAGCGTCGAAATAGTTGAAGAACGTGTTGCGGCTCACCCCGGCGCGGGTAGCAATCTGATCGACGGTGGTGCCGGTGTAGCCGTTCTCGAGAAACAACTCGAAGGCAGCCTCTTGCAGGAGTTCGCGGGATGCGGCGGGCGGGCGGCCACGGGTGGGAGTGCGGGGAGGCGTCACCGCATCATCCTCTCACTCGCGGGAGGGCCGCAATCAACGACCGGGTATACGGATGCTGTGGTGCGATAAAGATTTCATCCGTCGGGCCCGTCTCCACAATGCGGCCCTCGTTGATGACGGCGACGCGGTCACTCATGTGGCGAATCACGCCGAGATCGTGAGAGATGAAGAGGTAACTAAGGTGCAGGTGGCGCTGCAGCTCGTCGAGCAGATTCAGCACGCGGGCCTGAGTGGAAACATCCAGTGACGACACTGGCTCGTCGCAGAGGATCGTCTGCGGCCCCGGCGCGAGCGCGCGAGCAATTGCTACCCGCTGGCGCTGGCCACCCGACAAGAGCAGCGGGCGACGGTTCTTCACCGCGCGAGGCAGCCCGACAGCATCGAGCAATTCGTCTGGAGTCGTCAGCGATTGGTGGTTTGCGGATGCTCCAGCGCTCAACGCATCGGTGAGGATGTGCTCGACGCTCAAGCGAGGATCGAACGAGCTCAAGGCATCCTGATAGATGGCACCCAGCGTTGGACGCAGCGGGCGGCGCTCGCGGGAACTCAGCGACCCCCACTCGTGGCCCGCGAGCAGCACTTCGCCGCTGTCGGCCGTCTCCAGTCCAAGGGCGATGCGCGCGATGGTGGTTTTGCCGGAGCCAGACTGACCGACAAGGCCCAGAGTGGTGCCGGAAGTGAGCGTGAGAGAAACGTTGTCGAGCGCCTGAATTGCCGCCCCGTGCGGGGTGGGATAGTGGCGAGATACCCCGCGCAGTTCGAGCGCGGGTAGCGGTGAACCAGCAGCCGTGGCCGTGGCAGCAGCCGCCGTGGTAGCAGCCCCGGCGCTCGCGGAAGTGTCGGGGAGTGTGACGGCCTCGGCATCCGACGGCAACGCCAGCAGCGTTCCTCGCGGCACGTCAACCGGAATCGCCGCCAACAGCTGCTGGGTTGCCGCCGTTGTGGGCGCTCGCAGCAACGCCTTCGTTTCGCCGGTCTCGACGATGCGGCCGGCGCTCATCACGGCCACGCGGTCGGCAATGCGCGAGACAACAGCGAGGTCGTGGGTGATGAGGATCATGGCGGTGCCGCTATTGCGCAGTGACGACAGCAAGTCGAGCACGCGAGCTTGCACCGTGACGTCGAGAGCGGTGGTGGGCTCGTCGGCAATGATGAGGGCAGGGCCAGCGGCAATTCCGGCGGCGATGAGCGCGCGCTGGCGCAGTCCGCCCGAGAGCTCGCCCGAGCGTTGCCGGGCTCGCAAGGCAGCGTCGGGAATGCCCACGGCGTCCAACAGCTCGAGCACGCGAGCCTGACGTCCGCGCTGGCTGAGGGTGGTGTGTAACCGCAGCACATCATCGATTTCGCGGCCGACCGGGCGCAGAGGGTCGAGCGACACGAGCGCATCCTGCAGCACCAGCCCAATGGATGCTCCGCGAATCGTTCGCCACCGTCGAGCACCGGGTGCCGGAAGGCTTTCTCCCGCCAGACTCAACTCGCTGAAGCTCACGTGGGCTCCGGCGGGCGCAAGCCCGAGCAGGGAACGAGCCGTAACGCTCTTGCCCGAGCCCGACTCTCCGACAATGGCGAGACATTCGCCGGCGGCGACGTCAAAGCTCACGCTATCAACGGCCGGGCGGGCGGTGCGGTCGAAGTGCACGCTGAGGTTGCTCACGCGCAGGAGCGGGGTGGCGGTCATCCGCGGGCCTCCTGACGGGTGCGAGCGTTGAGGGCGCGACCGAGCACGGTGAAGGATGCAGCGGTCGCGACGATGGCGAGACCGGGGAAGACCGTGAGCCACCAGGCGACGTCAATGTAGGTGCGGCCGCCCGAGAGCATGGCTCCCCATTCGGCGGCGGGCGGGGCGACTCCGAGGCCGAGGAACCCGAGCGATGACGCCCACACGATGGCTTGACCAACGCCGAGGGTGCCGAGCACGAAAATGGGGGAGAGCGCCCCGGGCAGAATGTGTTGCCACACGATGCGGGCTCGTGAGTGGCCCAGAACTGTCGCGGCCTCCACGTAGCTGGCGCTGCGCACGCTCCGAAGTTGGCTGCGGATAATGCGGGCGTAGCCGGGCGCGGTCGAGAGCCCAACCGCCACCGTTGAGGTGACAACGCCGGGCCCCGCAATGGCAATGAACACGAGCGCGAGCAGCAGGCCGGGAAGAGCGAACATCACCTCAACAATGCGCGTGCTCACGAAGTCGCCAAGCCTGCTGCCGAGGCCGCCGAGCAGGCCGAGAATGAGCGCAAGGCCCAGCCCGACCGCGGTGGCGGCAATTCCGATGAGCAGGGAGTTTCCGGCTCCGAAAACGACACGGGTGTACACATCGCGACCGGACTCGTCGGTGCCGAAGAAGTGGGCAGCCGATGGTGACTGGAACGCTTCGGCGGGGGCAACGGCATCCGGGTCAGCGGTCGTGATGAGCTGCGGCGCGAGAGCAGCGGTCAGAATAAGCGCAAGTACGGCCAGCGCGATGATGACGCCCGTGTTGCGCAGTAATCCGCGGCGACCCCGGATGCCGTCCGCGCGTCCCGAAGGCTGCGAGAGACGGCCAGCCAAGATTTCGGTCATCGTGCTGCCACCTCCGTCACGCGCGGATCGACGATGCGGTCAACGGCATCCGTCGCGATTGTCACCAGGATGAAGGTCAGCGCGGAGAGGAGGGCGACGGCGGTGACGACGGGGATGTCGCGAATGGTGACAGCGTTGAGGAGTGTTCGGCCGAGGCCGGGACGGGCAAAGATCGTTTCGACGACCACGGCGCCGCTCAGGAGCGAGCCGAAGGCCCAGCCGGAGAGCGAGATGCCGGGAAGGGCTGCGTGCCGCAGAACGTGCCGGAGTCGCACGCCCCACTCGCTCTCGCCGCGAGCGCGCGCTGACAGCACGAAGGGCTGCTCGTAGGCGTTCGCGAGAGACTCGCGCATCACTTGGCCGAGGAAGCCTGTGAGAGGCAGAGCAAGGGTGAGCACGGGCAGCACGAGCCCGAGCGGACCGGGCACGCTAATCGGCGGAAGCCAGTGCAACGTATTGCTCAGCAAAATGATGAGCAGCGATGCCAACCAGAAATGCGGAACGGCAGCGGCCAGCAGTTCGAGCCCGGAGCCCAACGCGCGTGCAACGCGACCGCGACCGCTCGTAGCCAGCGTGAGGGTAAGGGCACCAAGCCAGGCCACCACGAGAGAAACGATCGTGAGCACGAGCGTCGACCAGAGTTGCGTCAGCACATAGGGAGCCACCGCGACCTTGAGCGCGTAAGACGTGCCGAAGTCAGCAACGGCGAGCTTGCCCATCGCCAGAAAATACTGAACGATCAGCGGCTGGTCGAGGCCATAGTCGGCGCGAATCTGAGCCACCGCTTCGGCGGACGCTTGAGAACCAGGGCCGCCCAGAATTGCATCCACCGGATCGCCCGGAATCAACCGCAGCGCAAAGAAAATGACCGTCGCGACCGCCCATAAAACAAACACGCCGCCGCCCACCCGGCGCGCGATCCACCCCAGCGACCGCAATCGCGTCGCTGGGGTGGAGACACTCGCTGCTGCAGGAGCGTCAGTCGAAACCGTCACAGAGGGCGTTCCTTTAGTTGCTCAACCACGCATCGTAGAACGTGGGGGCGGCGACCGGCGGTAGGGCTCGGAAGCCCTTGACACTCGTGCTGTAGAGGTAGTGGTTCTGCTGGTCGTACAGGGGCAGAACGTAGAAGCCGCCAACAATGATCGACTGAGCCTCGGCGTATAGTTCTTGGCGCTCGCCGGCGTCCGAGACTTCGCTAGCGGTTGTCAGAATCTCATCGAGAGCGGGGTCGCTCAGCTGGGCGAGGTTCGCGTAGTACCCGCTCGGCGCCGGGATGATCGAGTCTGAGTGGTACAGGATGCGCAGCACGTCAGCGCCGACCTTCGTGTACGGAGCGCTCACGAGGTTGTACTCGTTCGTGAACAGAGCGCCGTACCAGGACGACAAATCTGTCGGCTGCAGGATGACCTCAAAACCGACGTCCTTCGCTGAGGCCTGAATCTGCTCAAACAGGGACTGCTCTGCCGGGATCGACTGGTTCGTGCTGATCGGGAACGTCAGGCTCAGGCGCTCGCCGTCTTTCGTGCGGTAACCGTCGGAGTCGATCGTGTCCCAGCCTGCCTCGTCGAGCAGCGTCTTCGCCGCGTCCGGGTCCGTAGTGAACACATCGGGCGTCGAGATGCCCGCAGGCTCGACACTCGAGAGCACGGAGTACGAACGCTCGGCCGTTCCGAAGAACAGGCTCTCGATGCCGGGGTTCACATCCACGGACCGGATGAAGGCTTCGCGCACCCGGATGTCGTCGAACGGTGCCTTGCCCGAGTTCAGTTCGATGCGGTTGGCGGCGCCGGGGCGCGGTGCATCGAGCTCTTCGATGGTCGCCACATCGGCGGCAGACGAGATGTTGTTGGGCTGCGCGTTGTCGATCACGTCAACGTCGCCCGACTGGAGGGCGGCATAGCGCGTGGCGGCATCCGGAATGAAACGCCATTCAATGGCGTCGAGACGGGCCGCACCGGTGTGCTCGGCGTCAGCGGGAGCCGAGTTGTAATCCTCGTTGCGTTCGAGGGTGACCGACTGCTGCTTGACCCAATCGGTCACGATGAAGGGGCCGGTGCCGACCGGGCTTTCGCAGTTGGTGGCTTGGTCGCGTTCGAGCGCGGTGGGGGATTGGATGCTCACCCACGGCTGCGAGAACGATTCGAGTAGCGCGCTATCCGGTGCTGACAGGGTGAAGCGCACCTGATCGGCGGCGACGGCTTCGATGCCGTCAATCTTGCCCACGGCGAGGTAGCCCGTTGAGGAAGCGGTGTCGGGGTCTTTCAAGTGCTCGATGTTCGCTTTGACGGCCTCTGCGTCGAAGGGGGTGCCGTCCGTGAAGTTCACATCGTCTCGCAGCGTGAAGTCCCACGTGAGCCCGTCGTCGCTCTCGATCCAATCGGTCGCGAGCCACGGAATGATCTCCCCGTCGCTGTTCTTCGAGACGAGCGATTCAAGGTACTGAGTGCTGATGAGTCCCTGCGGGTAGTTGCCGCCGACGTGCGGGTCGAGACAGCCGGGCTCGGCATCGCCGGTCGCGTAAACGAGCGTACCGCCATCAACGGGCTCAGCAGTCGGTTCGCTGGCCGCTGTGCAGCCGGCAAGAAGTGCGGCACTGGCCGCAATCGAGAGGGGGACGAGCAGGATGCGGGGCGCGTTCACGGGGATCCTTTTGTGAGGGAGGAATGCTGCTCGGATGCGAGCCTCTCAATTATTGTTGAACTGAGTACATTAAGTCCAACTGGGCAAAAAACCGGGCCGGTGTGCCTGAGCACAACCGACCCGGTTGGTGAAGCTAAACGACCCTGAAGGGGTGTGCCTTAGTTCTGCTTGCGCGAGAACTTGGTGGCGATCTTCCACGTGGTGGGGATCACGGCTGCGGCGATGCCGGCCTTGATGAGTCCACCGATAATGAAGGGGTAGAGGCCCCAAGCGAGAACCTGCTCGAGCGTGCCGCCGGTCACGAGGGCTAGCCACGTGAGACCGAAAGCGAACGTGACGACGGTGCCGCCGACGAACGAGAGCGCAGCGCCGAGGAACTTCTTGTCCCAGTCGCGCTGAGCGAGCCAGCCGGTGAAGGCAGCGGCGAAGATGAAACCGACGATGTAACCACCGGTGGTGCCCGCGAGAACGCTGAGCCCAGAGGATGCTTCGCTGAAGACGGGGAGCCCAACCAGACCAAGGAGTGCGTACAGCGCCATCGAGATCGCACCACGCGTTGCACCGAGCGACGCACCAACAAGCAGCACAGCGAGCGTCTGGCCTGTGATCGGCACGGGGTACAGCGGCACAACAACCTGGGCCATCACAGCAGTAAGAGCGGCACCGGCGGCAACGAGCGTGATGTCAGTGGCGAGGCTACGAGAAAAGACGGTGTCGGCGAGCGTGGGCCGGCCGAGGGTCAAAGTGAGAGTCGACACGCGACGCTCCTTTCCTTTGTCTGCGAACTGTGAAGAGCCCTACCTGAATAGGCGGGTGCCTGAATAACCCTAGTCATAGTTCGCGGCGAGCTGTGTGCGCCTCGTGCTAACAAACCTGCTCAGATTTGTGAGATGCGTAACAATTGCGATTCTCACGCCGCCGGAGTGGCAGGCGCTGCAATGGCTGTCGCATCGCCCACTACCGGCGGAGCCAAGAACAATGTGCCCTGGATGACGCTCCCCGCAAACGTGCGCAGTGCCACGAGCACCCAGGCTCCCACAAGAGCTACGAAGCTCACGAGCGCCATCATCTCGAGCACCGCGGAACCGGTAGCTACGGCGAGCACGCTCAGCGCCACCACCATGTTGCCCACCGGGAACGTGAACGACCACCACGTGAGGCTGAACGGCATACCGCGGCGGGCAGTGTGCACGGTCATCGCGATTGCTAGCGCCGTCCAGAGAAGTGCAAAACCGAGCGTGGGGATGCCGTAAATGAAGCCGAAGAAGCTGAGCGCTTCGGCGAGTTCAGTCGCCACGGCGAACGGAGCAGCTGCTCCCAGCACGACTACAGCGGTAATTGACTGGCCCAGCGGGCCGAGCACAATCCAGAGAGTTGGCACTGCGGCTGAGTTGCCGATGTTGTGTCGTGCTAGCCGGCCCCAGATCAGCGGAAGGATCACCGCGGTAGCGATCATACTGAGCCCGAACATCGCGTAGCAGGCGATCAGCATCGTCAATCGAGCTTCGCCCTCAGGCAAGAACGGGATCAGCGGTGCTCCGGCTGCTGCCGAGACCAGGGGCGGGACCACCGGCATGATCCAGCCTCCGAACGGTGATTGATCCGTCATGGCTGACGACGTGAAGGTCAAGAACGGCACAATCACGGCGGTCGCGAGGCCAAGCACGGTGCCGATCGACCAGAGCACAAGCGAGACGGTGAGCGCAGCATCCGCCCCCATGATGTCGGGGCCGAACAGCAATGCACCAGCCCCGATCGTCAGAATTGCCAGCGGCGGAGCCCCATAGAAATGAACCATTGCCGGATGCCGGTGGTGCGAAAGCGCGACCTCGCGGTGGGCGATCCAGTGCGCTGCGCTCGCAGCGATGAGCCCCACGAGCAAGATGGTCGCGATCACCCAGACGGTGCTCGCAAACACGTGGAGTTGTGGGGCGATCAAGGGAAGCGTTGCAGCAGCATTCGCGACGATTCCGGTGCCCATGACAGAGGCGAACCAGTTCGGGCTGATGTTCGAGATCACGAGGCGCGGGCTGCTGAGATCGCGCAAGAGCAGTCGGCGGCGCTCGCGCACGGCGGGGGCGTCGTTGCCGTTGCCGGTGCCGGTGTCGGGGCTCGCGGGGCGAAGGCGAGGGGTGTGGCGGCTCATGCGTCGTTTCTGAGTATCGAAGGGGCAACGGGTGTCGGTCCACCGGTGCAACCGCGTGCGTTCGCGCAACATTCCCGTAGCCTTGAGCCACCTCGGTGCCGCACAGTGTTGTCGCTTCGGCTGCGGGGGATTCTGCGCCTAGCCCCGCACTGGAGGAACCATGACAGAGCTCGTGATCATTGCCGTTGTGGTGTTCGCCTTCGCAATGGTCTCGCGACGGCTGGCTTTGTCTCCCGTTACCGCACCGATGGTCTTCACTGCCGTGGGTATCTTGCTCGGCACGGCGGGCGCGCAATGGTTTCACCTTGATCTCAAGAGCGACGTTGTGTCGATCTTGGTTGAGGCCACGCTGGTGCTGGTTCTCTTCACGGATGCGGTGCGCATCGATCTTCGGGCGTTGCGCAAACAAGTCTTGCTTCCGCTGCGCTTGCTGGGCATAGGGCTTCCGCTCACGATTGTGCTCGGTGCAGTAGCGGCAGCGGCACTCTTCGACCAGCTCACTTTTATCGAAGCAGCGCTCATCGCTGCGATTCTTGCCCCGACGGATGCCGCGCTCGGTCAGGCGGTCGTCAGCGATAAACGGTTGCCGGTTCGGATTCGGCAAGCCCTCAACGTCGAGAGCGGACTGAACGACGGAATCATGGTTCCGGTTGTCACCGTTTTTCTCGCCGTTGCGGCGGCAGAGACCGGGGTGGCCTCGAGCGAAAGCTGGGGCGTTTTTGCCGCGCAGCAGATCGGTTTCGGGGTCCTCGTGGGTGGTGGCGTCGGGGCTATTGGCGGGTGGCTGCTGAGCCGCGCGTCGAGCGCCGGGCAGGTGGACGGCATCTATCGCCAACTCGCGACTATTGCCATCGCCGTGGCGGCTTATGCGAGCGCCGGTGTTGTCGGAGGGAACGGGTTCATAGCCGCGTTCGTGGCTGGCCTCGCCTTCAGCGCGATCGCGCGTGACCATTGCAAAGACGTTCAGGATTTCACCGAAGACGAGGGCGAGCTCCTGAGCTCGATCACGTTCTTGGTATTCGGTGCGGTGCTCGCGGCTCCCATTCTGACATCCCTCACGTGGCAAATCGCGCTGTACGTCGTGTTGTCATTGACGGTGGTGCGGATGGTTCCCGTGCTCATCTCGATGGCGTGGTCGGGCACCCGCTTTGAAACCCGGCTCTTCATCGGATGGTTTGGACCGCGTGGGCTTGCCTCTATTCTGTTCGCGCTGTTGGTATTCGATGAGCTCAGTGGCTCCGTTGCCGACACCGTGTTCTCCGTAGCGGTCTGGACAATCCTCGTCAGCGTCTTTGCGCACGGCGCGACGGCGAGCCCGTGGACTGCCCAACTCGCGCGCCACCTGAGCTCGGCGCCGTCATCCGCGGCCGAATTGAAACATGTGCAGGAGATGCCGGCACGTCGTCGGTTCTAAGTCCCATCTTGATCCATCTAAAGCGCGCTTGTGCTAGTCCAACTAGAACAATTAGAATGCCGTCATGCTAGTTCGAGTGGATCCCGCGTCAGAGACGCCGCTCTTTGAGCAGCTCGCGGCGAGCATCCGCCAATCCGTCATCGACAGAACTGTCACGGCCGGGGATAGGCTCCCCAGTGCGCGAGAATTGGCCAGTTCTCTCGGCGTTAATATGCACACGGTCTTGCATGCCTATCAAGAATTGCGCGATGAGGGATTCATCGAACTCCGCCGCGGCCGTGGGGCCATCGTTGCCACCACTGCCCACAGCTACGATTCGCTTGCCGATGGCATCACCGCGATTGTTGCTGAAGCGCGCACCCACAACGTTTCACTCGCTACTCTTACCGCCCTCATCCGAGAGGAATACCAATGACCCTTCCCGCCGAGAACGTTTCACCCCAACTCACGCGAAACCGCCGGCTGATCATTGTGATCGGCGTGGTGATTCCCCTTGTGATTGCGTTGGCCGCTGCGTTCATCATGGCGTTGTGGATTCCCGAGCTTCCGAGCCCGGTTGCCTCGCACTGGGGAACCACGGGTCCAGACGGATACTCCACTGTGGGCAGCGTGATTGTGTTGCCGCTACTGATGACGCTGGTCTTCGCGGCGCTTGCCGCCTTTGCCAGCTGGAAGGGTGGCCCCAACGGCGGAATGCTCTGGGGGCACAAGATCATGGTGGCCGCATCCATGTTCCTGTCGATCACGCTCAGCGTCACAGCGGCGGGCTCACTTGCTGTTCAGCGAGGACTTGAGAACGCTGAGAATGCTCCTGCGATCGGGGGAATTGCCATTGCCGCATTCCCCATCGCGCTCGTCATGGCTCTGTTTGCGTGGCTCATGCTTCCTGCCGCGGAGTACATCACGTCGACCCCTGTTACCGCGAAGCCCATCGCGGGGGCTGCTACGCAGCGCGTGCACTTCTCGACTACAACGCGGGTTGGTCCCGGCGTCGTGATCATCGTCGGTGCTGCCCTCGCAGCATTAGCAATCGCGCTCGCAGTGCAGGCCGTCAGCAATCCCGAGCAACTTCTCTTACCCGCCGTCATCGGCCTCTTTGTGATTGCGCTGGCCGTCAGCACGCTTTCCTGGCGTGTGACGATCGATCAGCGCGGACTCAAAGTTCGCTCCGCTCTCGGTTTTCCTCGCATCACCATTGCGCCCGACCAGATCGAGTCCGTCGCCGTCGTCGACGTGAACCCCATGGGTGAATTCGGTGGCTACGGCTGGCGTTGGGCGCCCGATGGCCGCAGCGGTATCGTGCTCTCCAAGGGCGACGCCATTGAAGTGACGCGGATGAACGGCAAAAAGTTCATCGTCACGATGCACGATGCCCAGCTCGGTGCCGAAACGCTCGCTACGGTCGCCAAGAAATAGCGCTCAGAAATAGCGCTCAGCGGTCAGCTAACTCGCGTATCATTGCTGCCACACGCTATGAACCGGCTATCACCGGGGAGCGTTCGGAAGAAACCATCTCAACTTCAGCTTCGGCAGGGGAGCGGGCGGCGATAGAACCGAACGGGTAAGCCCGTTACAGCGATATGAGTGGTGTGCCTCTGGGTGCATAAGCGGGGTGGTACCGCGGCTGAAAGGTCGTCCTCGTGCAGATTATTCGCACCTACGTACCACTGGAGCCTCATGTCGTATCCCCGCCACAGCTCAGATGATTCCGTCGCGCCGTCCCCGAAGTTTCCGGCGATCGAAGAGCAAGTGCTCTCGTACTGGAAGGCAGACGGCACTTTTCAGGCATCCATCGATCAGCGTGAAGGCGCCGATGAATGGGTCTTCTACGACGGTCCGCCTTTCGCCAATGGCCTCCCGCACTACGGTCACCTGCTGACCGGCTACGCCAAAGACCTCTTTCCGCGCTTCCAGACCATGCGCGGCAAGCAAGTGCACCGCCGCTTCGGCTGGGACACCCACGGACTCCCCGCTGAGCTCGAAGCGATGCGCCAGCTCGGCATCACCGAGAAAAGCCAGATCGAAGAGATGGGCATCGACAAATTCAATGCCGCCGCTCGCGAATCGGTGCTCAAGTACACGGGAGAATGGCAAGAGTATGTAACCCGTATGGCGCGCTGGGTCGACTTCGAGAACGACTACAAAACCCTTGACGTCAACTTCATGGAAAGCGTCATCTGGGCGTTCAAGCAGTTGCACACGAAGAACCTCGCCTACGAAGGTTTTCGAGTGCTGCCGTACTGCTGGAATGACGAAACCCCGCTTTCTAACCACGAACTGCGCATGGATGACGATGTCTACAAGATGCGTCAAGACCAGACCGTCACGGTCACGTTCCCTCTCGATGGTGTGAAGGCAGAGGCGTTGGGTCTCACCGGCGTGAAGGCTCTTGCCTGGACGACCACCCCGTGGACGCTCCCCACCAACCTTGCTCTCGCTGTCGGTCCTGACATCGACTACGCGGTTCTGCCTGCCGGCCCGCTTGGCGCCGGCGACGGTTCGGAACAGGGTTCCGCCCAGTTCATGCTTGCGGGCGACACCATCGCGGCCTACGCGAAAGAACTCGGCTACGAGACTTCTGAGGAAGCTCTTGCTGCAGTCACGCGCACCATCAAGGGTGCCGAACTCGCGGGCGTTCGCTATGACCGCCTCTGGGATTTTTATGCGGATGCCGAAACCTATGGCACCGAAAACGCGTGGCAGTTCTTAGTTGCCGACTACGTTGCCACCGGCGAAGGTACCGGCATCGTGCACCAAGCGCCCGCCTACGGTGAAGATGACCAAAATGTGTGTGCCGCTGCTGGCATCCCCGTTGTCATCTCGGTTGACGATGGTGGCAAGTTCTTGCCGTCGGTGCCGCCCGTTGAAGGCATGCAGGTGTTCGATGCCAACAAGCCGCTCACGAAGTTGTTGCGCGAAGAGGGTCGCCTGCTCAAGGTCGCCAGCTACGAGCACTCCTACCCGCACTGCTGGCGCTGCCGCAACCCGCTGATCTACAAGGCGGTGTCGAGCTGGTTCGTGAAGGTTCCTGAGTTCCGCGACCGCATGGGTGAACTCAACCAGGAGATCAACTGGGTTCCCGAGAACGTCAAGGAGGGCCAGTTCGGCAAGTGGGTGAGCAACGCCCGCGACTGGTCGATCAGCCGCAACCGCTATTGGGGTTCACCGATTCCGATCTGGAAGAGCGACAACCCTGACTTCCCGCGCGTGGATGTCTACGGTTCGCTGGCTGAGATCCAAGCCGACTTCGGCCGCTTGCCTCTCAACCACGAGGGCGTACCCGACCTGCACCGCCCGTTTATCGACGAGTTGACGCGACCGAACCCCGACGACCCGAGTGGTCAGTCGACGATGCGCCGCATCGAAGACGTGCTCGACGTGTGGTTCGATTCGGGTTCGATGCCCTTCGCTCAGGTTCACTACCCGTTCGAGAACCAGGAGTGGTTCGACACCCACAGCCCTGCCGACTTCATCGTGGAGTACATCGGTCAGACTCGCGGATGGTTCTACACCCTCCACACGCTCTCGACGGCGTTGTTCGACCGCCCGGCCTTCTCTAACGTCATCAGCCACGGCATCGTGCTCGGCAATGACGGCCAAAAGATGTCGAAGAGCCTGCGTAACTACCCGGATGTCTCCGAGGTGTTCGAGCGTGACGGTGCTGACGCTATGCGCTGGTTCCTGATGTCGAGCTCGGTGATACGCGGCGGAAACCTCATGGTTACCGAAGAGGGCATCCGTGATGGTGTTCGCCAGATGCTGCTGCCGCTGTGGAGCACGTACTACTTCTTCACTCTTTACGCCAACGCTGCCGATAACTATGAGGCGAGTTGGCGCACCGATTCTACGAACGTTCTCGACCGCTACTTGCTCGCTAAGACGCGAGAGCTGATCGAGGATGTCACGGCGGAACTCGACGCGCTCGACAGTCCGATGGCAGCGGCCAAGCTTCGCGACTTCGCTGACGTGCTCACCAACTGGTACGTGCGTCGCAGCCGTGACCGCTTCTGGAGCGGTGATGACAAGGATGCCTTCGACACTCTCTACACGGTCTTGGAGACCGTGGCGCGAGTTGCCGCACCGTTGCTCCCGCTCATCTCGGAAGAGATGTGGCGCGGCCTCACCAATGGCCGCAGCGTGCACCTCACGGACTGGCCTGACGCCGCAGCTTTCCCTGCTGACCACGATCTGGTTGCTTCTATGGACCGCGTGCGTGAGATCGCCTCGAGCGGACTTGCTCTTCGCAAGGCGCGGAGCCTGCGCGTGCGACTGCCCTTGGCTTCGCTGACAGTCGTGAGCGAGACCCCCGCGGCTCTCGCACCGTTCAGTGACATCCTTCGCGATGAGCTCAACGTCAAGGCTGTGAAATTTGACGCTCTCGAAGAAGGTTCGTTGGAGAGTTTCGGCATCACCAAGAAGTTGACCGTCAACGCTCGTGCGCTCGGCCCCCGCGTCGGCAAGCAAGTGCAGCAGGTCATCAAGGAGGCCAAGGCCGGCAACTGGGAAACCACGGCCGACGGCGTTTCGGTCGACGGCATGCCGCTGGAAGCCGGCGAGTACGAGCTCCAGATGGAAGCCGCCGACGAGGCCAGCGCAATCGCGTTCCTCTCCGAGGGTGGCTTTGTGATCATCGACACCCAGCTCACTCCAGAACTCTCGGCGGAGGGCCTTGCTCGCGATGTCATCCGTGCGATTCAGGATGCCCGCAAGGCGGCAGGCTTCGACGTGAGCGACCGCATCTCTCTGACGATTGGTGCGCTAGACCCCGCCGACGAGGAAGCGATCACCTTCCACAACGCGATGATCGCTGCAGAAACGCTTGCAGCGCAATCCACCGTTCAGGCCTTCGCGAATGATCTCGAAGAGGGCACACTAGAGGTGCACCGCACGCAACTCGCGGCAGGAAAATACGCCAATAACGGCGCGCTGGTGATCGACATCACCAAGATGGGAACGACCAATGTCTGACCGCGATGATGAACTCGGCAATGACGGCCAATTCGACGAAAACGGTGACCCCATTGAGGCGTCGCTGACCGACGAAGAACGCGCCGAGCTTGGCCCGGAGCATCCCCTCGCCGACCTCAGCCCCTTTGCGGATGGTTTTGAGGGCACGAATATCGACGAGGATTCAGACTTTGAACTCGAAGACACTGAATACCTCTCGGATGCCAACAATGTGTTCGAAGAGCTGCTCGCGCGAGTGGGGGAGCAGGCGCCTCAACCGAGGCTCGAAGCAACTCGTCGCGCCGTCGAGTTGATCGGCGACCCGCAGCGCACTTACCCCGTTATTCACGTCACCGGCACCAACGGCAAGACCTCCACAAGTCGCATCATCGAAAGCATTCTTCGCGCCTATGGGCTGCGCACGGGGCTCATGACGAGTCCGCATCTGGTGCGAGTCAACGAGCGCATCGTGATTGACGGCCGGGCGATTTCGAACCGGGCACTGGCCGAGAACTGGGCTGACATCCGTCCGTTCCTGCTCATGGTCGATGCCGAGCTGATGGCCAAGGGTGAAGAAGCGCTCACCTACTTTGAGGCGCTGACGGTGCTGGCATTCGCGAGCTTTGCGGATGCCCCTATCGACGTCGCCATCCTTGAGGTCGGCATGGGCGGCGAGTGGGATTCCACGAACGTCGCTGACGGTCAAGTTGCCGTGTTCACGCCGATTGCGCTCGATCACACGCATCGTTTGGGTACGACAATCGCGCAGATTGCGCGCACCAAGGCGGGCATCATCAAGCCGGCTGCAGCGATCGTGTCGGCTATTCAGTCGTCGGATGCTCAGATCGAGTTGGAGCGCGCAGCAGACCTCACCGAGTCAACAATTGGTGTCGAGGGCGATGCGTTCGAGCTCCTCAGCAGCAATGTTGCCGTGGGCGGCCAACTTATTTCGGTGCGCGGCCTCGCCGGTACCTACTCTGACCTGTTTATGCCGCTGTTTGGGGAGTTCCAGGGGCACAACGCCGCGCTCGCTATCGCTGCCGTCGAGTCGTTCTTGGGCGCTGGCAGCCAGGCGCTCGTTCACGATGTGCTCGCTGAAGGGCTCGCTACCGTCGCGTCGCCGGGGCGACTGCAGGTTATTGGTGCAGAACCCACCGTGATTGTGGATGCCGCCCACAACCCTCATGGGGCAGCGGCTCTCGCCGCCGCACTCAAGGAATACTTCACCTTCGAAGACATCGCTTTTGTGATCGCGGTCGTTGACGACAAGGACGCTGCTGGCATTGTGGAGGCCCTCGCCCCCGTTGCTAATCGCTTCTACGTGACGGCATCACAATCTGACCGTGCCGTTCCTCCGGAGGAACTCGTTGAGACGGTTCGCGCGTTTACTGATGAGACCACCGATTTTGATTCCTTTGCCGAAGCGATGGAGTTGGCGCGCAGCTGGGCCGCAGAGAACGAACGCCGTGCTGTCGTCGTAACGGGCTCCATCACTCTTGTTGGCGAGGCACTCGCTCTCGCTGAGGCAGAAGGGTGGAAACCGTGACTTCCGCGCCCGCGGTTCGCCGAAAGCGCTCCGTCACCGAACTGCTGCTGAGCATCGTGTTGGTACTCGATGCCACCCTGATCTTCTTCGTCGCGCTCACGGCGTTCGGGCTCAAAGCTCTCGCTCCGGCACCGGCGTTTATCGGGGGAGCGGTTCTGATCCTCGTGTTCGTCGCTCTTGCCCGGATGCTGCACCGCCCGGGTGCCCTCTGGGTTGGTTGGGCGCTGCAGGTCGGTCTCGTTGCTCTTGGTTTCATCCTCACGCCGATGTTTTTCGTGGGGGCAGGTTTCGCTGGCATTTGGATCTATTGCTTCATCAAGGGCCAGCAACTCGACCGCGCCAAAGCCGAAATACTTAACACCCAGTCCATGACCACCACCTCTGAGGAGACACAATGAACATCGAAGAGACCCTTGTACTGATCAAGCCTGACGGCGTTGCTCGCAATCTGACGGGCGAAATCCTTCGCCGCATCGAAGCGAAGGGCTACCAGCTGGTAGACGTGCGTCTTGTGCAGGCGGATGTCGACCTTCTGTCGCAGCACTACGCCGAGCACGAAGGCAAGCCGTTCTACGAGCCGCTGCTCGACTTCATGCAGTCCGGCCCGACGGTCGCGCTTCGCATCGCGGGCAACCGTGCAATCGAGGGCTTCCGTTCGCTCGCCGGCACCACTGACCCCACGACGGCAGCTCCCGGAACGATCCGCGGAGATCTCGGTCGTGATTGGGGCCTCGCTGTTCAGCAGAACCTTGTGCACGGCAGCGATTCGCCCGAGTCTGCAGCGCGTGAGCTCGCTCTGTGGTTCTCCTAAATCGCACCCTTTTTACCCTCACGGGTAGGTGACTGATCGGCTGCGTAGCCTCACCCGCAGTGCGTCTCAGGTCACGACACCATGGCGAGAGCCTGACCATCGTCAGGCTCTCGCCATTGTCGTGTTCCCGGTGGGGAATATGTTTAGAGGTAAGCCAGAACGTCGAGTCGATACTGAGCGACGATGGCGATGATGATGTACCCGACGATCGTGATCACCGGCACCCAGCTGTACGCGGCGCCGGCAGCTTTGCGAAGCGCACGGGGAGCTGGGATCGCGCCGACTTTGAGGTTGCGAAGCGTGACGGCCCAGAACATGGGGATCGTAACGGACCACACAACCATGCACCACGGGCACAGCGTGCCGATGTTGAAAATGCTCTGATAGGCGAGCCACAGAATGAATGTGAAAGCGCCAGCTACGCCAAGGTTGAAGGTGACCCAGAACCAACTATTGAAGCGCGCTCCGGCGAGTATTGCGGCTCCGACGACGACCGGCGCCATGAACGCCACCAGACCAATGATGGGGTTAGGGAAGCCGAACAACGCGCCCTGCGCTGATTCGAGATTGGCCGCGCATTGCACGACGATGCTGAAGTCGCAGCTCAACGTGGCATCCGGGTTTTGGAGTACGTGGAGTTTCTCTAGTGTGAGCTGGAATGAGGCCCAGAGTCCCACTACCCCAGCAAAGATCAGAAAAATAGCGAGGGCGATGGGCCTGTTGCGAACCCCAGAAGCAGTCATGCTGGGATTATCGCACGCGCGTCAGGCTCACTTTCTGAGAATGCATGCGATAATGAAGCGTAGTTATTCCGAGCCGCGCTCGGAACAACACCAAGAAGTCTTCCCGGGCATAGCGACCGGACCAGTTGCGCAACGCTAGTTGCGTGTGTCGGATAGCCAGTTCCGAAGTGCTGTGAGAGAGCACAACTGCAACGCGAGCCACGGGCCCGTTGCAGGACCTGAAGAATTAGTAGCGGTTCCTGAACCATAGGTTTGGTGGGGGAATAGCGCACGAGAGAGTACCCGGTAGGTGGCGCGGTCGCCTACACAGGGCAAGGAGTACACCAGCAATGGTGAATGAAAGCAACAATTCGAAAGATGTTCCGAAGAAGAAAGGCCTTTTCGGTCGCATTCTTCCTTCTTCAAAGGCAGCGGTAGAGAAGCCAGTGGCACTGAAGCCGCAGGTCGAGCAACCCGCCGTTGAAGCTCCGGTTGCAGAGAGCGCACCCCGCGCAGCGAAGGCTGCTCAGCGTCCTGCTGCCAAGACCGCTAGCGAACACCTCGGGCTCGAAGTTCCGGATGCCGTTACCGGCATGAAAGCCACGGCAGTGAGCGAGTCCAAGGCCGCGAGCTCCGCTGCGACCGCACCGGATGCCGCACAGGCAGATGCACAATCAGACACCAAGTCGACTTCAACGGCATCCACTCGTTCGCGCTCACGCAAGAGCCCTGCCGCCAAGAAGACGACCGAGAAGGCCGCCACAGCGAAAGCCGCTCCGCTGACCCCGCCGTCGACGACGTCGCTGCTTTTTCAGGCACCTGATCTTCCCGACCTGCCCGAACTTCCGGCTCGTTCGTCGCGTTCGCGCAACGACAACGGCGCTGGTTCGGATAACCGCAACGGCGATAACCGCAACGGTGACAACCGCGATGGTCGAGACAACCGCAACAGTGACGGTCGCAAAAACGATAATGATGGCCAAGACGAAGCGGGCAACGTTCGCCGTCGTTCACGCCGTCGTTCCGGTGAGGACGCTCGCCCCGGCGACGAATCACCGAACACGGTTGTTCGCGTTCGCCAGCCGCGCAAGCAGGCAGAGCCCAGCAATGAACCCACTCGGGTCAAGGGCTCTACTCGCCTTGAAGCGAAGAAGCAGCGCCGCCGTGATGGCCGTGACGCTGGTCGTCGTCGTCCCGTAGTAACGGAGAGCGAGTTCCTCGCGCGCCGCGAAAGTGTTGACCGCGTTATGGTGGTCCGCTCGAAGTTTGATCGCATCCAGATTGGTGTTCTCGAAGACGGCGTTTTGGTTGAGCACTATGTAGCGAAGGCTCAAGACGCGAGCCTCATCGGCAACGTTTACCTTGGTCGCGTTCAGAACGTTTTGCCCAGCATGGAAGCAGCATTCGTTGACATCGGGCGCGGCCGCAACGCCGTGCTTTATTCCGGTGAAGTCGACTGGGATGCCGCTGCTGAGAACTCTGCCGATGGCAAGCCGCAGGCTCGTCGCATTGAGCTCGCACTCAAGCCAGGCGACCGTGTGCTTGTTCAGGTCACGAAGGATCCGGTAGGCCACAAGGGTGCCCGACTCACGAGTCAGGTGTCCTTGCCCGGTCGTTACCTCGTTTATGTTCCTAACGGTTCGATGAGCGGCATTAGCCGCAAGCTGCCCGACACGGAACGTTCGCGTCTCAAGAAGATCCTCAAGGGTGTTCTTCCGGAGAACGTCGGTGTCATCGTGCGCACCGCAGCCGAGGGCGCGACTGAAGAGCAGCTCACGCTCGACGTGAACCGTCTGACTAACCAGTGGGCTGACATCAGCGCGCAGGTTGATAACGCTCAAAACCAGGGCCCAGCATTGCTGCATTCGGAACCTGATCTTTTGATCAAGATCATTCGCGACGTCTTCAACGAAGACTTCCACAAGCTTGTCATCGAGGGTGACGACGCCCGCAAGACCATCGAGGGATACGTGCGTTCGGTCGCACCTGACCTGCTCGATCGTCTGCAGTCTCACGAGGGAACCGTTGACTCCTTCGAGGAGTACCGCATTTCTGAGCAGATCGAAAAGGCTCTCGACCGCAAGGTATGGCTGCCCTCGGGCGGTTCGCTTGTGATCGACCGCACCGAAGCGATGACCGTCGTCGACGTCAACACCGGCAAGTTTGTCGGTTCTGGCGGAAACCTCGAAGAGACCGTCACCAAGAACAACGTTGAAGCAGCGGAAGAAATCGTTCGCCAACTGCGCTTGCGTGACATCGGTGGAATCATCGTCGTCGACTTCATCGACATGGTGCTTGAGTCCAACCGTGACCTCGTGCTGCGTCGTCTCGTGGAGTGCTTGAGCCGTGACCGCACGAAGCACCAGGTTGCTGAGGTGACGTCTCTCGGTCTCGTGCAGATGACGCGTAAGAAGCTTGGTCTTGGCCTGCTTGAGACGTTTAGTGAGAACTGTGAAGTATGTGCCGGCCGCGGTGTCGTCGTTCATCACGACCCCGTCACCAAGCACCGCTCGCAGCCGACACAGAACGAGCAGGCTGGCGGCGGACGCCGTGGCCGCAATCGGGGAGGCAACAGCAACTCCGGTGGTTCGAACAACAACTCGGGCAACTCAAACGGCAACAACAACGGCAACGGTGGTGGATCGCAAGCGCAGCAGTCCAACAACTCCGCGAAGAATGCTGCTCCGGCTTCGGCGCCGAGCAATGGCACTCACGCGATCACTGAAGACGTGCGCAACGCGCTTGCTCGTGTTGCCGCGAGCACCGTGGTTCCTGCCGTCGAAAACCCAGCTAGTGAAGCGCCAGCAGTGGATGCCGCGGCATCCGCTCCTGCAGCGACCGAGACGGCGGAGGCTCCCGAGCCCAAGAAGTCACGACGCAGCAAGGGCGGAAACAAGTCAGCTCAGCCCGCTCAGCGCTCGAGTGATGCTGTCGAGCCGGCCGCTGAAGCTTCTGTGGCCATTTTCGACATTCCCATCACCAAGGCCGAGAGCTCGGCCCCCAAGATCAGCACGCAGGATGCGGAGCAGATTCTGGGTTCGGTTCTCGAGGCTCTTCCTGAGCCCAAGCAGCCTGGTCACGGCAAGGCTCGTGGTTCACGTCGTGCCAGCAGTCAGGGAAAGATCGTTAACGCAACTCCCGCCGACGACAACTAGCACGGTGGCACTCGGTACTATTCGAGTTTCAACTTTGTAAGGGTTACTAGTGACCACAACTTTGCCTGCGAGCGTCGATGATCATGATCATCAGCACGATCATCGACCTCGCCGGTCACGTAACCGTCTGTTGTGGCTGGCGATTGGAACGATCGGCGTCGGGGCGATCTTCGCTCTGCGAGCGTTCACTGGCGAGCTAGGTGCTGTCGGCGTTCCGGGTCTCACCGCTGACCTCTTAACGCTGGCGACCAGCGTGATCATTGAATCGCTGCCATTCGTGGTCCTCGGTGTTTTGCTATCAATCGTGGTGCAGGCGTGGATTCCAGAAGACCTGTTGATGCGCTACCTGCCGAAGACCCCGGTGCTGAGACGCGCAGCGATCTCGCTCTTCGGTATTGCGTTGCCGGTGTGCGAATGCGGCAACGTGCCCTTGGCTCGCGGGCTTATTCTCAAGGGCTTCTCGGTGCCCGAGTCGATGACGTTCCTCTTGGCGGCACCGATCATTAATCCGATCACGATTGTGACGACCCATCAGGCTTTCGGCTTTGAGGACGGCATTCTGGTCGGGCGAATTCTTGGTGGACTTGCAATTGCCAACATCGTGGGCTGGCTCTTCAGCTTGCACCCGCAGCCGAATGCCATGCTCACTGGTCGTTTCGCTCAGCAGTGTGCAGTGGGGTCTCACGGGCCTCGTCAGTCGCGCACCGAGAAGAGCCTCGACATCTTCATGCGCGAATCCAGCGTGCTCATGCCCGCCGTTTTTATCGGTTCACTAATCGCTGGTGCAATCCAAGTGGCGGTTCCGCGAGATGTGCTGGTCACACTGGGCAGCAATCCGCTCTGGTCGATTCTCGCGATGATGTTGCTCGCGTTCGTGATTTCGGTTTGTTCCAGTGTCGATGCGTTCTTTATCTTGCCCTTTGCGAGCACGTTCATGCCGGGTTCGATCGTGACGTTCCTCGTGTTCGGACCGATCATCGACATCAAGATGCTGGCCATTATGCGTACTACCTTTACGGCCAAGGTGCTGCTGCAGTTATCGCTTGTCGTTGCCCTGATGAGTGCCTTTATCGGATTGGTGATCAACTATGTGGTCTAACCTGCAACGCTGGTGGGGTGTCATCCTGATTCTCGTGGCCGTGAGCGCCACGGTGTGGCTCGGGGCGACTCAGCAGCTCGTTCTTTACATTCACCCCCGCTATGTGGTGTTCACGGTCGTGATGGCGGCTCTCGCGCTAGTGATGGGCGTGCTGAGCCTTGCGATCCGTCCGGCTAACACCGAAGAAACGGTGGCTCCGCGCGGGTGGTCACGGGTTGTCGGGGGAGTAGCGCTGCTTCTTTCGGGTGCTGTCGCACTCTCTCTGGTGCTCGTGCCCCCCACAACGCTGTCGAGTGCCACGGCAAGTCAGCGCGATATTGTGGGCTCAACGGTGGGCAGCGATAGTCAGAACGCCGATGAGGTCGAGAACGCCGACGACGAATTAATCGCAAGTTTTACCGTCGTCGACTGGTCATCGCTGTTGCGTCAGACCAGCGACCCGAGCTTCTATGCCAATAAGACGGCGGATGTCGTGGGCTTCATCACGGCCAGCGAAGACGATCCTGCCAATATTTTCTATCTGTCGCGCTTCACGGTCACGTGCTGCGCGGTTGACGCGCAACCCACGGGTCTCGCCGTCTACGCCCCGGATTGGGCGAACGACTTTGAGGTTGATGCGTGGCTGGAGATCACCGGTTCGTTTGAGGTTAACCCGAGTTCGCGTAGCGATCTGCCGCTCGTGCTTGTTCCGGAGACTATGACGGTAGTGGAGCGGCCGAGTGAGCCCTATCTCTATTAGTCCGCGTCCTCCGGAGGGGGAGCACAGCATCCGCTCGTTCCGACGCACGTTCGCGTGGACGGTAGGCATTCTGCTTGTCCTCTGCGGCGTTTTCTTGGCACTGGGTTACCTGCAAGGGCCCAAATTGTCGAGCGCGCAAGTCGATGCGGATGCGGTGGTGTCGTCGTCAGATCAAACGTTGCGTCTTTTTGCGAACCAGACTCTCGCAGCGGTGGATGCCGGCGCAGTCTCGGTGGATCCGGCGGTTGCTGCCACGGTGTCGAGCGATGGCGATCTGATTTCTGTGCAATTTGCGGAGGCGCTGGACTACAACACCGAATACACGGTGTCGGTTGAGGGCGTCGTGAGCCCATCTGGTGGCTCTGAGTCGACTCTGACTTATTCGTTCACCACTGCTGAGCCGACGCTCTACTATCTCGACCGCGGCGAGCCGAACGACGAGATTGTTGAGACCGGGATGAGCTCGCAAGAGCGCACTGTTGTGTACTCGGGCGAAGGCATTGAAGAATTTGTTCCAGTGGGCGATGTGTTCGCGGTTAGTACGGCAGCCGCTGACCGCACGGGTGCGCTCACGCTGGTGAACCCTGACACGGGCGTTACCGAACAGGTGTTGCTTCCCGAAGTTGGCGAGGTCGCCGATCTGGATGCCGCTCGCTCTAGTTCGCTCCTCGGATTCACCATTTCGAGTCTCGACCCTGGTCCTATCCCCACGGTTTCGCACACGTTGTACACACTGGATGTTAATCGGGGGCGGGATGTCGTTGCCGTCACTGGCCTGGACGGCGAGCCCATGCGCGTTGTGGGCTGGCAGTTCGTGCCTGGCACCACCACGATTGTGGCGCTCACGACGGAGAGCACACTGGTGCGGGTTGATACGACATCCGGTTTGGTCGTTCCTCTTGGCGGCTACTTTGAGTTTGACCGAGTGTCTGCCGACGGTTCGACCGTGGTGGTCGTTGACGCGCGGGGCAGCGCGTCAGTCGCGTTGGTTGACGGCGAAGAGGTGCGCCTGAATCCCTCGCCCATCGATGGCGAGCAGCCATTCTTGGGTCAAACGGATGCGGATGCGGCGGGAAACCTTGTCGCCAAGATGGTGTTGGTTAGCCCCGACGGTGGTTCATTTAGCAGTGTGCTCGCCTACGACGATGGCGAACTTTCGCGCATCCTGTACCAAACGGTTGATGACAAGGGCGCGATTCTGGATTTCCACGTATCGCCGAACAATCAGTTTGTAGCGGTGGAAGTGCAGCCCAACGTGTCGAACTTTGACTCTGATGAGTATGTGATGAATCCACGGCCGCAGAGCGTTACGACCTATCTGGTGGAGATTGCGACCGGAGCGGTGACGCGCAGTGTTGAAGGCTTCGGCCTCGTGTGGCGCTAGATTCGCTGTATGACAGCGATTTCTGACCTCAACGAGTTGCTTGCTTCGATGGAGCCCCATCTCAATGAGGGTGTCTTCGTCTTCGCGACGGTGGATTCGCTTGCGGAGGTTGATGCGTCGTCGATCGTGGCATTGATGCAGGAGCCTGAGGGGCTTTCCGTGGTGATGACCGAGTCGGATGCTGTGCGCCAGGGTATCGCCCACGAGTTCCGCTCGTCGTGGATCACTCTCACTGTCACGTCTGCCCTCGAGGCCGTTGGCCTCACGGCGGCGTTCGCGCAGGCGCTCGGTGATGTTCAGATCAGCTGCAATGTGATCGCTGGCCATCACCATGACCACATCTTCGTTTCTGTCGAATCCACGGATGCCGCTGTGGCGGCGCTACGCGGCCTGCAGGCGTCCGCTCGTTAGTCAGGCTGCACATCGCCCAACGCGCGCCTCAGGCGTGCGTTGGCTACTTCGCTGGGCGGTCGCGTTGAGCGACGCGCAGCCCGCTCGCTTCGAGTCTGCGCACGAACTCGCGCACGCCAACGGGTTCCGCTCCGAGGCTGACAAGTTCAGTCCACATGCGGGCGGGGACGTCGTAGTGGTCGAGGTCAAATCCGCGGCGGGGGATGCCTGCCCTGCTCGCAAACTCGTGTAATTCCTCGAGAGACACATCGCTGACGATATGCGCCCACACCGTGTCATGGGCTGGCCAAATTGGCTGGTCGATCAACACGGTCATGCTGCGAGCCTAATTGACGACGAATCGCTGGGGGGAGGTTTTGACCCAATGCCCGTTCGCAACGTACTATGGACTCTGCTGCACCCGAGTTGTGGTTCCGATCGTTGAGATCGTGACCAATGTTGGTGTACACGTTCTCGTTTTCGTCGGGTCAAGATCATGATTGATTCAGTCGAAAGCTACTGCAGCGTGTCGTTTGACCGGGAGTGCCCACGTCGAGTATTGTTGATCCTTGGCGTGTGCTGGGCAAAGCCCGCAGAATTCGCCACAAGCTTCAGTAGTTCTAGCTATTCAATCGTTAAGTAAGGGTCAAAAGTGGTTTACGCAGTTGTGCGCGCCGGTGGGCGGCAGGAGAAGGTAGAGGTCGGCACGATTGTCGTTCTCGACCGCATCGCAGCCGACAAGAACGGCAATGTTGAGCTCGCTCCAGTTCTGTTCGTTGACGGCGACAAGATCACTCACGACGCCAAGGCGCTTGAGAAGATCAAGGTCGTTGCCGAGGTATTGAACGATGAGCGCGGTCCCAAGATCGTTATCCAGAAGTTCAAGAACAAGACCGGCTACAAGGTTCGCCAGGGTCACCGTCAAGAACTGACCCGTATCAAGATCACCAGCATCAAGTAACTGCTGACGGACGTAAAGGACTTCTAGACAGATGGCACATAAAAAGGGCGCAAGCTCCACCCGTAACGGCCGCGATTCCAACGCTCAGCGCCTCGGCGTAAAGCGCTTCGGCGGCCAAGAGGTTCTCGCCGGCGAAATCATCGTTCGCCAGCGTGGCACTCACTTCCACCCCGGCGTTAACGTCGGCCGTGGCGGCGACGACACTCTGTTCGCTCTCGCACCGGGCGCAGTTCAGTTCGGCGCAAAGGGCGGCCGCAAGGTCGTCAACATCGTTTCCGCGTAACTTTCCGCGGCATTTCCACGCAGCCTGCTTGCAGGCACGCGTTACAGCGAAGAGCGAGCTTCGGCTCGCTCTCGCCATTTAAGATGGCACTACAGGCCAGTCATTAGCTCACGAGAACAGGAGGAACCATTGTGGCATCGTTCGTCGACCAGGTAACCCTTCATCTCGTAGCAGGCCATGGTGGCAATGGTTGTGTTTCGGTCAAGCGCGAGAAGTTCAAGCCTCTCGCCGGCCCCGACGGTGGCAAGGGCGGTGACGGTGGAGACATCGTTCTCGTCAGTGACCCGCAGGTAACGACACTTCTCAACTACCACCGCTCACCTCACCGCAAGTCTCAGCACGGTCAGCCCGGTCAGGGTGACCACAAGGCTGGCACCGCTGGTGCAGAGCTGCTGCTTCCTGTTCCGGTTGGCACCGTCGTCCGTGATGCTTCAGGCGAAGTACTCATCGACATGGATGCCCCGGGAATGCGACTGATCGTTGCTCCCGGTGGTCAGGGCGGACTCGGCAACGCCGCGCTGTCATCCACTAAGCGCAAGGCTCCCGGTTTTGCACTTCTCGGCACGCCCGGTTCCGAGGGGGATATTTACCTCGAACTCAAGACCGTCGCTGATGTCGCCCTCGTGGGCTACCCCTCTGCGGGCAAATCGAGCTTGATCGCCGCTATGAGCGCCGCTAAGCCCAAGATTGCTGACTACCCCTTTACGACTCTGCACCCCAATCTCGGTGTGGTGGAGTCTGGTGAGGTTCGGTACACGATCGCTGACGTTCCCGGTCTCATCGAAGGTGCCAGCGAGGGCAAGGGGCTCGGCCTTGAGTTCCTGCGCCACGTTGAGCGCTGTACTGCTCTGCTGCACGTCCTTGACTGTGCAACGTTGGAGCCCGGCCGCGACCCGATCACTGACCTCGATGTCATTCTCGGTGAGCTTGCGGCGTATCCCGTTCCCGAGGGGCAGAAGCCTCTCCTTGAGCGCGAACAAATCATCGCTCTCAACAAGGTCGATGTTCCTGAGGGCAATGAGCTCGCTGACATGGTCAAGACTGAGCTTGAGGGGCGTGGCTACCGCGTCTTTGAAGTTTCGGCAGTCTCGCGTCACGGGCTCCGTGAACTTTCCTTCGCGCTGGCAGCACTCGTGCTCGCTGACCGCGAAGCCCGCCTTTCTGAGCCCGTCAAGGAACGCATTGTCTTGCGTCCCCGCGCCGTGAACGCGAAAGACTTCGCGGTCAAGGTCGAGGGTGGCACCTACGGCAACATCTACCGCGTGGTGGGCGAGAAGCCTGAGCGTTGGGTTGCTCAGACCGACTTCGCTAACGAAGAAGCGGTGGGCTACCTCGCCGACCGCCTCGCACGCCTCGGCGTCGAAGACGACCTCTTCAAGGCTGGCGCCGTTCCCGGTTCTACCGTCATCATCGGTGCAGGCGGAGGTGTTGTCTTCGACTGGGAGCCGACACTGTCGTCTGCCGCAGAACTGATTGTTGCGCCGCGTGGTACTGACCCGCGACTCGACGACAACCCTCGCGAGACCAACCGCAGCCGTCGCCGCAACTACCTTGAGCGTATGGATGCCAAGGCCGCTGCCCGTGCAGAGCTTGAGGGTGAGCGCGAAGCTGGCGTGTGGCAAGACGATGAAGGTTTCGCTATTCAGCGTGACGATGAGCCGGAGGATCGTGACTAACAAGCCCACCGTGCGCGCCGAGATTCCTCGTGCGCGCCGCATCGTTGTCAAAGTCGGCTCTTCGTCGGTGAGCGGTGCCAACGTGGGCCAGATCGGTGCTCTAGTTGATGCTCTCGTGTCAGCTCATGCCACTGGTTCTGAAGTCATTCTTGTCTCGTCCGGCGCGATCGCTACCGGCATCCCTTTCTTGAAATTGGATGCTCGCCCCACCGACCTCGCGACTCAGCAAGCCGCGGCTGCCGTGGGCCAAAACGTTCTCATCTACCGTTACCAAGAGAGCTTCGACCGCTACGGCGTCGTCGCTGCGCAAATCTTGTTGACGGCGGGGGACATGGAAAACCCCACCCACCACAGCAATGCTCAGCGCGCGCTCGAACGATTGCTGGGGCTGAAAATCTTGCCCATCGTGAACGAGAACGACACTGTCGCCACCCACGAGATCCGCTTCGGTGACAACGACCGCCTTGCGGCCCTCGTCTCTGTTTTGGTGCGTGCTGACGTGCTCGTGTTGCTTTCCGATATCGACGCGCTCTATACCAAGCCGCCTTCTGAGCCAGGGGCTGAGCGCATAGATGTTGTCTCCTTTGCAAATGACCTCACCGATGTCACGTTTGGCGACATCGGTGCGGCCGGAGTCGGAACCGGAGGCGCGGGAACGAAGGTCGCTGCTGCCAAGCATGCTGCGGCCGCTGGCATCCCGGTATTGCTCGCCGAGACAGGCAGCGTCGCTGCCGCTCTGGCGGGGGCGTCCATCGGAACCTGGTTCGAGGCCGATCCCGCCGCTCTGTAACGTTCGATTGGCATCGCCGAGCGCCGCTACACTCTGATCATGGGTGATTCAGCCGCAACCGCGCTTTCTATTGACGACAAACTTCGCGCCGCACGCGCAGCATCGCGCACTCTTGCCACTGTGACAACGGTGCAGAAGAATGCCGCGCTCGAAGCTATTGCAGCCGGTGTGGTTGCTCACGCCGACCGCATCGTGGAAGCGAACGGCCGTGACCTCGAGCGTGGTCGCGGCACCGGGATGACGGTCGGGCTGCAAGACCGCCTCCGGCTTACTCCGGAACGAATCGCCCAGCTTTCCGCCGCGGTGCTCGAAATTGTTGAGCTTGCTGATCCTGTCGGCACCGTAGTACGCGGCTCTGTATTGCCCAATGGCCTTTCTGTGGCGCAGACCCGAGTTCCATTTGGCGTCATCGGGGCGATCTACGAAGCTCGGCCCAATGTCACGATTGATATCGCTGCCCTCGCGCTCAAGAGCGGCAACGCGGTGCTCCTTCGTGGAGGCTCAGCAGCTGAAGACTCCAACCGCGTGCTCGTTGACGTAATTCAGTCAGCGTTGTCGAGCGTCGGGATTGATCCGGCATCCGTGCAAACGGTCGACGAGTTTGGCCGCGAGGGGGCGAAGGCGCTCATGCAAGCCCGTGGTTTTGTTGACGTGCTCATTCCTCGTGGCAGTGCCCAGCTCATCCAGACCGTCGTCACCGAGTCGACTGTTCCCGTGATTGAAACTGGCGCAGGAATCGTTCATATCTTCTTGGATGAGTCCGCCGACGAAACCACCGCCGTCGAAATCGTGTACAACTCGAAGGTTCAGCGACCGAGCGTCTGCAATGCGCTTGAGACGCTCCTTGTGCACGAGGCCGCCGCTGAACGACTGATTCCTGCGGTGCTGGCGCGATTGGCCGAGGCAGGCGTCACAATTCATGCGGATGAGCGCACGCGGCAGCTCTTTCCCGCAGCACAGATCGCTGACGCCGACGCCTGGTCTGTTGAGCACTTGAGTTTGGATGTCGCTGTGCGGGTCGTTGCCGACCTCGACGCTGCGATCGAACACATCGACGCATACTCCACGAAGCACACGGAATCGATCATCACAAACGATCTCGCGAATGCGGATCGCTTCCTCGCCGAAGTGGATTCCGCGGTGGTCATGGTCAACGCCTCCACTCGCTTCACCGATGGTGCTGAGTTCGGTTTTGGTGCTGAAGTGGGCATCTCGACCCAAAAACTGCACGCTCGAGGCCCCATGGGGCTGCCGGAACTTACGAGTACCAAGTGGGTTGTGCGCGGCAGCGGTCAAGTCCGCGGCTAGACTGTTATTGGTTTTGTGAATGGAGATCTGATGTCGATTTTTCTGAACGTTCTTGCGTCGAGTGAAGAGCTTGCGCCTCTCGTGTTGCCCGCGCTTGCTTTCCCGCTCATTGCGGCGGTCGTGTTGACCACCCTCGGTTTTGTCACGTGGAGCTTCCGTGATGTGGCGAACCGTCACGTAGCTAAGCCGGCGAAGGCTGGCGACGCTCACGGCGCAGGCCACTAAGGCTTTTTTGTGACCGCCGAGACGGCGCCGCGCCGCGCCCGCATCGGCATCATGGGTGGAACCTTCGATCCCATCCACAATGGCCACCTTGTTGCGGCCAGTGAAGCTCAGCTTCAGTTCGACCTCGATCAGGTCGTGTTTGTTCCCACCGGCAAGCCGTGGATGAAAGACACCGCAACGTCGGGGGAGCACCGCTACCTCATGACGGTCATTGCGACCGCGGCCAACCCCGGGTTCGATGTCAGCAGAGCTGACCTTGAGCGTGAAGGGGCGACGTACACAATCGACACCCTGCGCGACATGCGCAAGACCTATCCTGACGCCGACCTTTTCTTCATTACGGGCGCGGATGCCGTGGCTCAAATCATGGAATGGAAGGACGTTGACGAGGTCTGGACACTCGCCCATTTCATAGCAGTTTCACGGCCAGGACACGCCTTAACCATTAGTGGATTGCCTGAGCAAGGCGTAAGCTCGTTGGAAGTGCCGGCGCTTGCGATCTCATCTACCGATTGCCGAAACAGGGTCAGTCGGGGTTACCCGGTCTGGTATCTGGTTCCGGATGGTGTCGTTCAGTACATCGCCAAGCACCACCTATATCGGAGTATTTCATGACCACTTTTCACGATCCGCCGCCGCAGTCGCGACGCGCGGCGCGTCAGAGTGAGCGCACACACTCGTCCGACGAGCAGCCCACAGTAGAAGGATTCACCACCTTCCCGTCGCAAAGCGACGACACGCACGCTTCTGACGTTAACCAAGCACCTCGCAGTGCGCCCGCCACGCCTCCGGCAACCCCGGCTCAGGCTCCTGTCGCGCCGCCTGCCGCTTCGCAGCCCACCGCTGCCGCTGCCTATCTCACTGCGCCGCCACCCAACGTCAATGGTCAGAGCAATTCTGCTGTTGCGCCGCCGGCACCCGTCGTTCCTGCTGCTTCCGCCGTTCCGGCATCGGATGCGGGTACTGACGTGAGCCAGTTGACGCGCCGTGAGCTGCGCGAACTGCGTGCTCGCGAAGAAGCAGCCAGTCAAACAACTGCTGCTCCGGCAGCGCCCGCTCCGGCCGCTCCCGTTCAGGCCGCACCTGCTCAGCCAGCGCCTGCTCAGCCAGCGCCTACTCAGGTCGCTCCGGCGGCGGCCGCGCCGGTTGCGCCGACTCCCGCCGCATCCGCGCCAGCTGCTCCTGCTCAGCCTGCAGCATCCACTGCGCCTGCACCTTCACAGGCACCGGCTTCAACGCCTGCCGCTCGTCCGAGCTTGGCTGACCTTGCTGCGGCGGCATCCGCTGCGGCTCAGGTGAAGCCTGCGAGAACGGCCGAAGAACTGTCGTTCACGCCAGCAGCCCAGGCCTACATCGAGCCGCCAGCTCTAGTCGACCCTCTGGCTGTCGTTCCCGAAGCTGCGGCTACTGCGGCCGCTCCCACGGATGCCCTTAGCGCTTTTGAATCATTACTGGCTAACCCCGACGGTTCTGTCACGGGTGCGCCCGCTCCGGCAGCTCCGCGGTCACCGCTCGCAGATCTTCCTGCACCTAACGTTGCTGCCGTGCCGAGCGCGCGCACTACGGCTGACCCTGTCACCAAGGTGATTCCAGCGGCCAAGCCCGAACAAGGTGCGAAGTCTGATATGGCTGCCGCGCCTACAAAGCCTGAACAGTCGACCCGCCCCACCGTTGAAGGCCTTCTCGGGTTCGACCCGGCGCCAGCGGCTACGAAGCCGCAAGCGTCGTCGACGCCCACCGCTTCGGCTCAGACCACATTGAGTAATGCGCGAGCAGAGTTTGATGAGCTCGCGCGTAAACGCCTTGATGGCGAAGTCGCTGCCGCTCCCGCCGTGAAGCCTGCGAATGCACCCGTTGCTCCGGCTCCCGCTGCTCCGGCTCCCGCTGCACAGGCTCCCGCTGCACCGAGTGCGTCACCGGCTCCCGCTGCGGCACCAGTTATTGCGGCATCCGGTATCTCGATCGGGCACTGGTCTAGCCAGACAAAGTCTGACGAAGAGGCGAACAACGCGATCGTCACGCGCACCATTGGCAGCGGAAGCAGCGCAACGAACGCTCTTGTCTTGCCAGCGATTCCGTTTGCTACCGACATCCGTGGTCCGCTGACCTCGAGTGGCGAAGCGATGCTTACCGGTTCAATCGACCTCCCGAGCACTCTCTCGGCAAGCGGTGTTTCTGACCGCTTCGACAAGGGCGACATTGACTCTCTCCTGGATCTCAACGACAGCGACATGGTGTCGACTGATTCGGCGCCCGTGCGCGCGGTTAAGGCCGTCAGCACCTTCTCCAACCAGTCCGTTACGCAGACGCAGAAACCCAAGGGCACGCGTGCTTTGACGGTACTGCTCATCTCAGCAGCGTCAATGGCTGTTGTCGTGGCTGGGTTGCTCGTGGCAGCCTTCGCCTTCAACATGTTGTAGGTTTAACTCTTTGCCTTCAGCTTTTTTCCGATTAAGGATCCTGTGACTGCTTCTCCTCGTGCCAACGAGCTACTTTCCATCGTCGCGAATGCCGCCGACGCCAAGCAGGCGACCGACATGGTTGCTCTCGACGTCACCGGTCCCATGCCTTACGCCGATATCTTCTTCCTCGCGACCGGTCGCAACGAACGTAACGTGCAGTCGATCGCCTCCGAGATCGAAGAGAAGATGATCGCCGCTGGCGCTAAGCCATTGCGTCGCGAAGGTCGTGCTGAGGGTCGCTGGATCCTGCTCGACTTCGGCCACGTCGTTGCGCACATCTTCCACGAAGAAGACCGCCTCTACTACTCGCTCGAGCGACTCTGGAGCGACTGCCCCGTCATCCCGATCACCATCACGCCCGTTGCCACAGACGTTGAGTCTGATTCGGAGTAACAAACTTCACACTTCGTAACCCAATTTGTGTGGGTTGCGCCGTGCTGGTTTGCTTGTTTTAGCCGGGCAGTTCGACCCCGGGGCGACCTTCACCAGTCACCTTCTCCCACTGGGGTTTCATGATTACGCTTTCTTCCGTCACCAAGACTTTTGGTGATGCCGCGAATCCAGTTCGCGCCCTTGACGACGTGAGTCTCTCCGTCGCCAGTGGCGAGATCTTCGGGGTTATCGGCCAGAGTGGTGCGGGCAAGAGCACGCTCATCCGCACGGTTAATCTTCTTGAGCGTCCCGACTCGGGAACGGTTACCGTCGCTGACCGCGAACTCACCGCGCTGAGCGACCGCGAACTGCTTCAGGCCCGCCGCGAGATCGGCATGGTCTTTCAGCAGTTCAACCTGCTCGATAGCCGCACCGTTCGCGGAAACGTTGAGCTCGCTCTTGAAATTGTGGGCGTAGAGCGTCGTCAGCGCACCGCACGCACGAATGAGATCCTCGAACTTGTTGGCCTTGAGCACAAAGCTCAGCAGTACCCGGCTCAGCTCTCGGGCGGTCAGAAGCAGCGTGTCGGTATCGCCCGTGCGCTGGCATCCCGCCCTCGGGTGTTGCTCAGTGATGAAGCGACTAGTGCGCTCGACCCCGAGACCACCGACTCGATCCTGCAGCTGCTGCGCAGCCTCAATAAAGAGCTCGGACTCACCATTTTGCTCATCACGCACGAGATGGATGTCGTCAAAAGCATTTGCGATTCTGCTGCGCTCATGAGTGGTGGCCGCATCCTCGAGCACGGCCGCTTAGTCGACTTGCTGAGTCAACCAGGCTCGCAGCTGGCTCGTGGTCTCTTTCCGCTTGGCGAATTGCCAGCGGGCAACTCCACGGTCATTGACGTCACTTTTGTGGGGCTGTCTTCTGAGCGCCCTGTCGTTGCCCAGCTGGCTAGAACTCATCACCTTGATGTTGGTCTGCTCGGCGCTGCGATGGAAACTATCGGAGGCGCACAGTCTGGTCGTACGCGCCTTGAACTACCAGGAACCATCGAGCAACACACTGCTGCGATTGATGACCTGCGAGCTCAGGGCCTCGTGGTTGAGATTGTGAGGAGCGGACGATGATCGATTCCACTGCTCCCGGCTTCTGGCCGCAGCTGTTCGAAACCCTCCTGAAGGCAACGGGGGAGACCCTCTACCAAGTGGGCGTCACGATGATCATCACGCTCGTGATCGGGTTGGCACTAGGAACGCTGCTCGTGGTCACCGACCGCGGTGGCATCCTTGAACGCCCGTTCGGCAGCATCGTGGCCGGCCGCATCATCAATGCGGTTACGCAAACCGTGGTGAACCTTGGTCGCTCGATTCCGTTCATCATCTTGATGATCGCGCTTATCCCGTTCACCCGGCTGCTGCTTGGCTCGGCGTTTGGTGTCACGGCGGCGATTGTTCCGCTGACCGTGGCGGCGATCCCGTTCTATGCCCGTATCGTCGAGATCTCGCTGCGCGAAGTCAACGAAGGGCTTGTTGAAGCCGGTCATTCGCTCGGTGCTACTCGCTGGCAACTCGTGTCGAAGGTCATCATTCCCGAGGCTGTTCCTGGCCTCATCCGAGGCTTTACAACGACAGTGGTGTCGATTGTGAACTACTCCGCCATTGTGGGCGCGATTGGTGGTGGAGGTCTGGGTGATGTTGCTATTCGCTACGGTCACCAGCGCTACAGCGTCATCCACATCGTGGCGGTCATTATCGTGTTGGTGGCGATTGTGCAGATCGTTCAAGTGGTCGGCGCGCGCCTGGCCAACCGAATGTCTCACCGCTGACGCGGTCGGCGGCTTACCCCCACGTAGTTCTCTTTTATCCCATCTGTTTCACCCTTCACCAAAGGATTAGTAATGTCACGCTCCAAATTCTTCTCACTCTCGACCGTTGCCGCCGCTGGCGTGCTCGCTTTCACCTTGGCCGGATGCTCGGCTCCCGCCGAAGAGGCCGCGCCGACTGATGGCACCCTCGGTTCGTTGACCGTCGGCGCCACGGCAACGCCGGCTGGCGAGATCGTTCAGTTCGTTATCGACAGCGGACAGGCTGAAGCTGCTGGCCTTGAACTCGACATCGTTGAGTTCACCGACTACACCACGCCGAACCCCGCACTGAGCGAGGGCAGCCTCGACGTCAACCTGTTCCAGCACGCACCGTTCCTCGACCTGTACAACGAGAACACGGGTGACAACCTCGCTGTTGTCGGCCAGGTTTACCTCCCTCCGCTGGCGCTGTACTCGAAGACCGTAGACGACCTCGCTGACCTGCCTGATGGCGCCAAGATCGCGCTACCTAACGACGCGAGCAACGAGGGCCGTGCGCTGCTGCTGCTGGCGGACGCCGGACTCATCGAAACCACGGACGCCCCGTCGACTGTGTCGGACATCACCGCCAACCCCAACGACTACAACTTCATCGAGATTGACGCAGCAAGCCTGCCGTCCGCTCTTGATGACCAGGACGCGGCGATCGTGAACTTCAACTACGCGGGCGCTGCTGGCCTCTCGGGTGACCTGCAGCTGGTCACCGAGGGCACCGCGAGCGAGTACTACAACATCCTCGCCACGCGCGATGAGCTGAAGAGCGACCCTCGCGTCACCACGCTCTACGAGCTGCTGACCTCCGACGAGACGAAGGCGTACATCAACGACTTCTACAACGGCCTCGTTATCCCCGTTTCCTAGTCGCGAAGCTGTCGCGCTCCGCGTGAACTGCACGTCGCTGTGAAAGGGCGGTCGTCATCCATTGGGATGTCGGCCGCCCCTTACTCTTTCCCCATAATTTTCGGAGACAATTGGCTGGGAATCGCTCAGATGGTTCTGGATGCGCCAAGCGTGTAGTAATCTTGACAAGTTGCGTTTTCGAAAGGAAACAAAACAGATGGGTCCATGGCGCAGCCCGGTAGCGCACCTGCATGGCATGCAGGGGGTCAGGGGTTCGAATCCCCTTGGATCCACCATCTAGCCCCGCAATCGTGAAGATTGCGGGGCTTTTTCGTGTCCGTTCCTCGGAGCGTTTATTTCCTCCGGCCGGGGTCGCCGTGCACCAACGCCGTGCGGCAACCCCCGCGGGCGCGGAGCAGCCATTAGCCTGAGCGAGAACGATCTGGAGTGCGCCGCGCGAAGTAACTGCAGCCGGCGTGCATCCATCTCCCAGTAGAGCTGAATGGAAGACGCGCCGATGCACGAAGTTACCTGCCCTCACTGTGGCAAAGCGTTCACGATCGATGAGGCTGGGTATGCCGACATCGTGAAGCAGATTCGTGACCGGGAGTTCGAGAGTGAGCTTCACGAGCGGCTTGAGTCGGCCGAGGCCACCAAGAAGGCGGAGATCGCGCTTGCGGAAGCGAAGATCGCACGAGAGCTGCAAGCGGAGGCCTCGAAGAAGGATGCCGCCATTCAAGAGCTGAAGGCGCAGCTGGAGTCCGGCGCTGTTGCCCAGAAGCTGGCAGTGTCCGAGGCTCTGAGCGCCGTGCAGACCGAGCGGGATGCCCTGGCTAACGAACTCGAGAAAGCCAAGCGAGAGAGGGAGTCTGCCGCCGAGCTGGCTGAAGCGAAGCGTGTGAGCGAGCTCCAAGCCGCCACCGCAGAGAAAGAAGCCGAGATCCAAGCTCTGAAGGCGAAGCTACAGGCCGCTGGCTCAGAGCAGCAATTGGCGCTCTCCGCAGCGGTGGGTGCCGTCGAGAAAGAGCGCGATGGTCTCAAGGGCACTCTTGAGCGCGTAGAGCTGGAGAAGAAGCTCGCCGAGACCTCGATGAAAGACAAGTACGAGACCCAGCTCAAGGATCGCGATGACGCGATTGAGCGACTACGTGACATGAAGGCGCGGCTCTCGACGAAGATGATCGGCGAGACGCTCGAAATTCATTGCGAAACGACGTTCAATCAGATTCGTGCCACAGCCTTCCCTCGCGCCTACTTTGAGAAAGACAATGACGCGCGCAGCGGCAGCAAGGGCGACTATATCTTCAAAGAGGCGGATGAGTCGGGCACCGAGATCGTCTCGATCATGTTCGAAATGAAGAACGAAGCCGACACGACCGCCACCAAGAAGCGCAACGAAGACTTCTTGAAAGAGCTCGACAAAGACCGCAACGAAAAGGGCTGCGAATATGCGGTGCTGGTGTCCCTGCTCGAGCCAGACAGCGAGCTCTACAACTCCGGGATCGTGGATGTCTCTCACCGGTATCCGAAAATGTACGTCGTGCGCCCCCAGTTCTTCATCCCCATCATTACGGTGCTCCGCAACGCGGCGCTCAACTCGCTCACCTACAAGAACGAGCTCGCGCTCGTGAAGGCGCAGAGCATTGACGTGACGAACTTTGAGGAAGAGCTGGACTCATTCAAGTCAGGGTTTGCGCGCAACTTCGATTTGGCCTCCCGCAAGTTTCAGACGGCGATCGATGAGATCGACAAGTCGATCGACCACCTGCAGAAAACCAAGGACGCCCTGCTCGGCACGAACCGGAACCTGCGCCTCGCCAACGACAAGGCTCAAGACGTGACGATCAAGAAGCTCACGCGCGGTAACCCGACCATGGCCGAGAAGTTTTCCGACCTGAACAAGGGCGACGACTAACGTTCGAGAGGCCTCACGGTGTCGCGTCTGCTCTTCGACACGCGGCTGAGCTGCCGGGCCGCTAGCGCGTAGCGATCGGCGTCGTCGGCGGCGCCGACGCGGGCTTGCGCACGCGCGCCTTGAACCACGCGGTGTCGGGCACACGCGCCAGCAGGGGCCCCGCGATGATCGTCATGAGCACGTAGGCGGTGGCGAGCGGGGCGAGCATCGGTTCGATGCCAGCGCCGACGGCGAGGCCTGCGATGACGATGGAGAACTCTCCGCGCGGGGTCAGAGCCAACCCGGTACGCCAACGGCCAGGGGCCGCGATACCAGCGTGTTTTGCGGCGCGGTATCCGGAGTACGTTTTGGTGCCGATGGTGAGCACAGCGAGGGCGAAGGCGGGCAGCAGCACCGGAATGATGTCGGCGGGCGAGGTCGAGATGCCGAAGAAGACGAAGAAGACGGCAGCGAAGAGGTCGCGCAGGGGAGTGATGAGTTGGGCCGACTGATGCGCTACGGGCCCCGAAATGGCGATGCCGACGAGGAACGCTCCTACGGCCGCTGAGACATTCACAGCCTCTGCAAGGCCCGCGACGAGCATCGTGAGACCGACTACTCCGAGCAGCAAGGCTTCAGCGTTCTTCTGGGGGAGCAGGCGCGACAAGACACGACCATGGCGCAGCGCCACGTAGAGAATGGTGACGACAACCGCAACAGCAATCGCGACGGTAATAGAACCCTGCAGCAACCCGGCGCCGATCACGAGCGCCGACAGCACCGGCAGATAGAACGCCATGGCGAGGTCTTCCATCACCAGGATCGAAAGAATCACTGGCGTCTCACGGTTACCGAGTCGCCCGAGGTCGCGAATGACCTTGGCGATAACGCCGGATGACGACACCCACGTCACTCCAGCGAGAGCCACCACTGCGGCGGGTTCCCACCCGAGCAGAATGGCAAACAGTGCGCCGGGAAGCGCATTGAACACGCCATCCAAGATCCCCGACATCCGTGATGTCTTCAGGTTCGCCATGAGCTCGTCGGCCGAATACTCGAGACCGAGCATTGCCAGCAGCAAGATGACGCCGATTTGAGATCCGACCTCGAAGAATTCTTCGCTGGCCTGAAGGGGCAGAAGCCCACCCTCGCCGACAGCGAGACCGGCGAGCAAGTAAAGAGGGATCGCTGAGAACCCGAAGCGTGCGGCAACTCTGCCGAGCACACTGAGCACGAGCAGGAGAGCGCCAACCTCGATGAGTAGCTGCGTCGTCTCATGCATACGCGGCTCTTAGCTGGGGCCGTTATTGATGAGCTTGCCGAGTGCGTCGAGACCCTGGCGCGTGCCGACAGCAACAATGACGTCACCCGACTCGAAAACTACCTCGGGGCCGGGCGAGGCGACGACATCGTTGCCACGCACGATGGCAACGATAGAAGCACTCGTGCGGGTGCGGGCTTTCATGTCGCCCATGGGGTGACCGACAAAGCCGGATCCATTGGGCAGCGAGATCTCCTCGGTGAAGAGTCCTTCAGCTTTTTCTCCGAGCGCAGACAGGCGGCTGAGCGTAAGCGACGAGCCGAGAACTTCTGCGATGGCCGAGGCTTCATCATCGCTCAGCGAGATTGACGCCGCGTTGGAGTCGGGGTCATCCGCATTGAAGAAGGCGAGGTCGCGTTCACCCGAGCGCAGCGACACCACGCTGACGCGGCATCCTGAGTTCGTGATGACGTCGTTGCGTACGCCAAACCCGGGAAGGTCAATTCGTTCGATTCTTACGCCCACGGTTCCAACTTACCCATTCGATTGTGGCCAATAGTCCAGCGAGCAGCCTACGCCTGTTCGGGCGCATCCCCTACTATTCGGGCGACCCGGCCCGCGGGCGTGGCGCTGGCGGTGGCGGCACTTCTTTGGCCGCGATAACTTTCGCGAGCTCGATGGTCTCTAATCCGCGCTTGGTGGCAACAACACAGTGCGTATCGTCGGCCAGGTGAAAGTAGCCGAGGGCGTCGGTGGCCCGTCCATCCTCGATGAGATGGCGCACCACCACACGGGTTCCACTCGCGGTTGCCTTCAGAAACTCTGCCGGGGTAGCCATCGGGGTCACCATGAGCTCTTGTCGTAGTCCTTCAAGAAGATGCCGAACAGGTCTTCGCCGTCCTCGCCGCGCACGATGGGGTCATAGACCCGGGCCGCACCATCGACAAGGTCGAGGGGCGCATGGAAGCCCTCTTCTGCGAGTCGCACCTTCGTGGGGTGGGGGCGCTCATCCGTAATCCAGCCGGTGTCAACGCTCGTCATGAGAATGCCGTCGGTCTCGAACATTTCGCGAGAGCTGGTGCGCGTCAGCATGTTCACGGCAGCCTTGGCCATGTTGGTGTGCGGATGCCCGGGTCCCTTGTAACCGCGACCGAAAACGCCTTCCATTGCCGACACGTTGACAATGTATTTGCGTCGCGCAGTCGAGGCGGCCATCGAAGGACGCAGCATCGAGATCAGCACAAAGGGAGCAGTCGTGTTAGCGAGCTGAACTTCCAACATCTCGAGCGGATCAACCTGATCGACATGCTGGGTCCACGAGTTGATTGAGTCGAGATCGGGAACGAGCCCGCCAGCATCAATCGCCGTGCCCGCAGCGAGACGTTCGAGCGAACTCGAGCCGGCTGTCATGGCCTGTTCGGTCAGTTCTTCGGCGCGCGTGGCAGCGGCGGCCAAGATCGGATGCGCCGATACAGACTGCGCGAGGGCCTGCGGGTGCGGGTCGTTGGTGTGGCCAAAGGTCGTGAGCTCGGGCAACGGGCCATCGGGCAGCGGAGCAAGCTCACCATCCACGAGAGGCTGGTAAGCACCGGGGGAGCGGCGCACCGTCTGAGTCGCATTGTTGATGAGGATGTCGAGCGGCCCCTGCGCCGCAACGGACTCGGCCAGCCCGATCACCTGGGCGGGGTCGCGGAGGTCGATTCCGACCACGCGAAGGCGGTGCAGCCAGTCTGCCGAGTCGGGCAGGCTCGAGAAACGACGAACGGCATCCCGCGGAAAGCGGGTCGTGATGGTGGTGTGCGCGCCATCCCGCAGCAAACGCAACGCGATGTACATGCCGATCTTGGCGCGACCACCCGTGAGCAGCGCACGCTTTCCAGTGAGGTCAGTGCGGGCGTCACGCTTGGCGTGATTGAACGCCGCGCAGCTCGGGCAGAGCTGGTGATAGAACGAATCAACGGTCGTATAGGGCTGCTTGCAGATGTAGCAGGGGCGCGCCTTGATCAGCTCGCCCGCCGTCGGAGCTTCAGTGTTCGTCGAAATCGGGATGCCGCGAGTCTCGTCGTCGATGCGGTCGGCAGCGCCTGTGGCAGTTGCCGCAATCACTTCGCGGTCGGCGTCGGCGATGGCGGCGCGTTTCTCGAGGCGGCGCTCTTTCTTGACGGCCTTGAACATGGCGGCGGTAGCGCGGCGCACTGTCACAAAGTCGGGGTGCTCCTCGTCCATGCCTGCCATCTGGCTGAGCACTTTGAGAGTGGTTTCGAGCTCACCGGGATCCACAACGGCGGGGTCATGTTCAGGGAGATCGCTGGAATTAAGCACACCCGATTCTACCCGCGCCGGCAGCCCCGTTTGGCTCGTACGGGAGCGTACGAGCCGTATGCTGGCGGAATGATCCTCAGCGTCGTGCTCGCCCTCGCCGGCTCCGTGTTTTATGGTGTCTCAGACTTCTTCGGAGGCTTGAGCACTCGACGCTTGCGGGTCGTACCCGCGACCACGATCATCCACGTCTTCGCCACCGTGTCTCTCCTGATTGCGATGCTCTTTGTTCCCGTGCGTTTCGAACCGGGTGCCCTGCTCTGGGGCGGCGTCTCCGGCGTGGCCGCCATCGTAGGGTTGCTCACCTTCTACGCTGCCCTTGCGGATGGCCCGATGAGCTTGGTCGCGCCTTTGATTGCGGTCGTGGGCGCGGTGGTTCCGGTCGCGTTTGCGGTAATTACGGGCGAGCAACTCCCAGCGCAAGCGTGGATCGCCATTGTGCTCGCGCTCGTCAGCGCTCTGTTGGTGTCGGTCACTCGATCAGATTCTGCTGCGCGGGTTCGCCCCCGCACCGTCTTGGTCAGCATTGTGTCCGGTGTCAGCCTCGGTGGTGCCCTCATTGCTCTCGACCATGCCCCGGAATCCGCGGGGCTCGCTACCGCGGTCGTCGAGATTGTGGTTGGGCTTGCCGTCATGCTCCTGCTGCTTGCTTTCACCCGGCTGAGTGCTCCGCTGCACGACTTCTTCGCCCAGTTCGATCACCAGCCCGAGGGCGGACCCGTCGTGAGTGTGAGCCGGGCACGCATTCTTGCCGCCGCCGGTGGTGTGCTCGTTGGGGCATCCAATGCGTTCATTCTTTTCGCTCTCCAGGCGGGAAGCTTGGCGGTTGTTTCGGTGCTCGTGAGCTTGTATCCGCTCGCCACAATTGTGCTCGCTCGCTTTACACTGCACGAGAAGGTCAGCCGTATTCAGCTTCTCGGAATGCTGCTCGCCCTCGTCGCTTCGGTGATGCTCGCGCTCAGCTAGCGTGCTCAGAGGGGTGCTGACCCGGCTACGGTGGAACAATGGCCTCACTTCTGGATGCGCTTCCGACGCCCTTTGACGCAGACGCAACCTATGACGCTTTCGTCGGGTGGGCATCCGATCGCGGATTGACTCTCTATCCTGCGCAGGATGAAGCTGTCATCGAGCTCGTCTCGGGCGCGAATGTGATCCTCTCGACCCCCACGGGCACCGGCAAGTCTCTCGTAGCTATTGCCGCTCACGCCATCGCGCTGACCCAGGGCCAACGCACGTTCTATACAGCCCCGATCAAGGCGCTGGTGAGCGAGAAGTTTTTTGCCCTCGTCGAGGTATTCGGTGCCGAAAACGTCGGGATGGTCACGGGAGACTCGTCCGTCAACGCCGATGCGCCCATCATTTGCTGCACGGCAGAGATTCTTGCCAACCTTGCTCTCCGTGAAGGGGCGGATGCCCGGGTCGACCAGGTAGTGATGGACGAGTTCCACTTCTACGCCGACCCCGATCGCGGCTGGGCCTGGCAGGTACCGCTGCTCATTCTGCCCAACGTGCAGTTCGTGTTGATGTCGGCCACGCTCGGCGACATGCAGCCGTTGGCGGATGATCTCAGCCGTCGCACGGGCCGCGAGACGAGCCTCATCACCGGGGTGGAACGTCCTGTTCCCCTGCACTACTCGTGGGCGCTCACGCCGATTCACGAGACGGTCGAAGATCTTCTCTCGACGGGCCAGGCCCCGATTTACATTGTCCATTTCTCGCAGGCCGCAGCGTTGGAGCGTGCCCAAGCGATGACGAGCCTCAAGGTCGTGACGCGCGAGCAACGCGACGAGATCGCTGATGCCATCGGTGACTTCCGTTTCACGACAGTGTTCGGCAAGACGCTGTCACGCCTCATCCGCTCGGGCATCGGCGTGCACCACGCCGGCATGCTGCCTAAGTACCGTCGCCTCGTCGAACAACTGGCCCAGCGCGGGCTGCTGCGCGTCATTTGCGGAACCGACACTTTGGGCGTCGGCATTAACGTGCCCATCCGCACCGTTCTGCTCACCCAGCTCACGAAGTACGACGGAACGCGGATGCGCCAGCTCACCGCTCGCGAATTCCACCAGATCGCGGGCCGAGCGGGTCGTGCCGGTTTCGACACCGCCGGTACGGTGGTTGCTCAAGCCCCCGAACACGAATCTGACAACGCCAAGATGGTGGCCAAAGCGGGAGACGACCCCAAGAAGCTGCGCAAGCTCGTGCGCAAGAAAGCTCCCGACGGGTTTGTGACTTGGAGCGAAGCGAGCTTCAACCGCATGATCGCCGCCGAGCCAGAACAGCTCACGAGCAACATGCGCATGAACCACGCCATGATCCTCAACGTGATCGCCCGCGGGGGAGACGTCTTCACCAACGTGCGCACTCTTGTAGAAGACAACCACGAACCCCGAACCAAGCAACGTGAACTGGCGAAGCAAGCGCTGGCGATCTACCGCACCCTGCGCACCGCCGAGATTGTCGAAGAACACCGCGTCTCGGACACCATGATTGTGGATGTCGAAGAGGTCGAGAGCTTCGACGAACGCATTGAGATTCGACTGACCGTTGACCTGCAGGCGAACTTCGCTCTCAACCAGCCGCTCTCGCCGTTTGCTGTAGCCTCCTTCGACCTGCTCGACAAGGAATCACCCACGTATGCGCTGGACATGATTTCGGTGCTTGAAGCGACGCTCGATAACCCGCGGCCGATTCTGTCGCAGCAACAGTTCATGGCGCGCGGCGAGGCTGTCGCGGCAATGAAGGCCGAGGGCATCGAGTACGACCAGCGCATGGAACTGCTCGAAGAGGTCACCTGGCCCAAGCCGCTTGAAGAACTGCTTACGGCCGCCTTTGAGATGTACAGCGCAAGCCAGCCCTGGATCGGCGATTTCGAACTCAGCCCCAAAACTGTCGTGCGCGACCTCTACGAGCGGGCCATGACCTTCGCTGACTTCGTCGGTTTCTACGGTCTTGCGCGCAGCGAAGGTCTCGTGTTGCGGTATCTCTCCGATGCCTACCGAGCGACCCGTCAAACGATTCCGGATGATGCCAAAACCGACGAACTTCTTGACCTCATCGAGTGGCTCGGCGAACTGGTGCGCCAGGTCGACTCGAGCCTCATCGACGAGTGGGAGGCCATGACGAACGGCGTCGACTCCGCTACCAGCGGCGAGCCAGTGCTGCCGCCAACTCCGGCATCCGTTGTCACCAATGGACGGGCCTTCCGCGTGCTTGTGCGTAACGAAATGTTCCGCCGAGTGCAGCTCGCCGCCCGCGACGACGCGGTCGCACTCGGTGAGTTGGATGCCGCAGCCGGCTTCGATGAGGAGGCATGGGGCGAGGCGCTCGACCGCTACTTCGACGAGCACGACACCATCTCTGTGGCGGGTGACGCGCGCGGCCCCGCCATGATCGCCATCACCGAGGAGCCGGGCCAATGGCATGTGCGTCAGATCATTGAAGACCCCGCGGGCAACCACGACTGGGCGATTACTGCGACGGTTGACCTCGCCGAATCTGCCGTTGAGGGTATTGCTGTGGTTCGCGTGACGGGATTCACCCGTCTTGATTAGCGGTGGCTCGGCATAATCGCGCCCAGTTCGGTGTTGAATTCTTCTATGCTCCGCTCTCAGCGTTTCGTTCTCGTGGTCGCGATTCTCGCGTCTTTTGTCGCGTTTCTCGATGGCTCCGTCATCAACGTTGCCCTTCCTGCGATCAGCGCCGATTTGGGCGGTGGGTTGAGCACCCAGCAGTGGGTTGTCGATGCGTATCTCATTACGCTCGGTTCCCTGATTTTGTTGGCTGGTTCGCTCTCTGATGTGTTCGGTCGCATTGTGATTCTGCGCGTCGGGCTCATTGGCTTCGGGGCCGCATCGCTGTTAATCGCCGTGGCGCCCACCGCAGAATTTTTGATTGCGTTCCGCGGGGTTCAGGGAATCGCGGGAGCTCTGCTGGTTCCGAGCTCGTTGGCACTCATCATGTCGTCATTCCGGGGTGCAGCCCAAGCCGCCGCAATAGGCCAATGGACCGCGTGGACGAGTGCCGCATTTCTTGTTGGCCCCGTTCTTGGTGGGCTCTTTGTTGACCTTCTGAGCTGGCGCCTCGTCTTCGCCATCAATGTGATTCCGATTGCTGTGACGCTGTGGATGATCGTGCTACTCGGCCACAAAGACGAACGTAAAGTGAACACCCGCGTTGACTTTCTCGGTGCTGCTTTGGGAATCGTGGGTCTCGGCGGGCCCGTCTTCGCCCTCATCGAGCAAGGAAATTTCGGCTGGGACAGCCCTGTGGTCTTTGTGCCGTTCACGGTCGGCATCCTGAGCCTCGTTGCTTTTCTGTTGTGGCAGGGCAAAGCTCCGCATCCCATGTTGCCGCTCGAGCTCTTTCGCCACCGCAATTTCAGCTGGGGGAATATCGCCACGATGTTCATTTATGGCGGCCTCGCTCTTGGCGGTTTCATCGTCGTGATCTACCTGCAAGAGGTGGCCAACTATTCGGCGACCTCTGCCGCGCTCGCGTTTCTGCCGTCGTCGATCGGCATCATCCTGCTGTCCTCGTACTTTGGTCGGTTGAGTGGCCAGTATGGGCCTCGCTGGTTCATGACGCTCGGGCCGCTCTTGGGCGCCAGCGGCTACATCACGTTCCTGGGTATGGGAGAGACGGTCAATTACTTCACCGAGGTCTTGCCGGGCGTGCTTCTCTTCGCCGTGGGCATGTCGATGACCGTTGCTCCACTCACGTCAGCCATCTTGGGGGCGATCTCCGCGGAACAGGCGGGCATCGGTTCTGCCGTCAACAACGCCGTGTCCCGCATCGCCGGGCTCATCACCGTCGCCCTCGTCGGTGTGATCGTCGTGGGGCCGCTTGCCCCCGAAAACTTTCACCGGGTTGTCATCGTGATGGCATCGCTGCTGTTCGCCGGGGCGCTGGTGTCGTTCCTAGGCATCCGCAATCCTGCTCCGACGGAGACTCCCATTCCGGATGCTTCTCCGCCGCTGGCCTGAGCTGGCGTCGCCCATCCGAACGGAGTGCGAGGCGCGTGTTAGCGGAGTTGTGGTGCTGAGAGCAGCAAAAGTACCACGCTGATCAGCGCGGCGACGATGCTGAGTCGAAACAGCATCCGCTTCATAACGTTGCGGATGATAAGCGTCAGGCTCACCATCGCAATCGCGAGTATCGCGGCGGCGCCCAGGAGGCCGACCGCCGTGGGCGGGGTGCCAGGACCGAACACGATAGCGAGAGACGCTGCGACAAGGCTGACGGCGATAACGACTCCGGATGCAGCAGAGCCAAGGTAGTGTGGCAACCCTCGCACCCCGGTCTCTCGGTCGTCGTCAAGATCGGGCAGCACATTGCTGAAGTGAGCGGCAACACCGAGAAGGGCACCGGCGACAATTACCCACGCTGCGGCGAGTTGTGGCGGCTGGCCAGAGAGAGTCACGATGGCGGGCAGTGCGCCGAAACCGATGATGTACGGCACGACGGAGGCGATGGTTGATTTGAGCCCGAGGTTGTAGAGCCAGCCGCTCGCGAGAAACACCCCATGAGCCAGAGCCGCAAGGGGGCCAAGCGTCAACGACAGCCCGACGGATGTTGCGGCCGCGATGATCGCGATGGTCGCCACGAGTTGTGACGATACTTCGCCGCTCGCGATCGGCTTATCGGTGCGTCCCGTCCGGCGATCCCGTGCCGCATCGAGCCAGTCGTTCGAGAGGCCAACGGAGAGTTGGTTAGACAAGATCGTGACGGTCACTACAGCCACGCGCCATCCGTCAAGGCCGGCACCCCACGCTAACGCGCACGCGATGAGCGTCACCGCAACGGTTGGTCCCGGGTGGGTGGACCGGGCAAGGGCACGCAACATGAGGCAAGAGTAGCGTTTGGCAGAGTCGTGATGCTTACTCACAGACATTGTGACCTATGTTGATTCTGTGAGTGATGTTTTTGATGCTTCGGTGCTTGCCGCCAAGCTGCCAGGTACGTGGGCGATTGCCGCGACCAATTTTCCGATGTGGCTCGATGGCACCCGTCACAATCCTGAGTTCACTTATGAGCCTGCAGAGGGCGATGAGCTCACGCTTGCCGACACCGTGAGCTACACCACTCGCGCGGGCGAAACCAAGACCATCGTGGGCACAGACCGCCTCCAGGGAGACGAGTTTGTGTGGCGCGGTCAGGGCTGGCTCAAAGTGCTGACAAGCCGCTGGCAGGTTGTGGGGGCTGATGATGCCTTCGACACGGTTGTCTTGCGGTTCTCGCGTTCCCGGCTCACGCCTTCGGGAATCGACATCATTACGCGCAAAGACGTTGAAGTTCCTGACGTGCGCACGACGGTCGCGCACGCCACAGAAGAGTTTGGTCTGACTGCCGAAGACTTTGCCTCCCTCACGTGGCTTTCTTAACCCCGATTTTCTGATCCCGGGTACCATCGCAGCATGACGAGTGCGCGCCGAGTCCCCGCGTTTGCGGTTGCACTGGCTGTTTCGTTCACTCTCGTGGGCTGTACGGCGACGTCACCGTCTGCTGTGGTGCCAGCACCCACTTTTGCGCCACGCGTAGCGCCCGTGCAGGTCGATCCAGTCGCGCAGTACGCGAGTGATCGACTGTCCACGATGTCACTGCGACAAAAAGTGTTGAGCATGCTCATGGTCCACATCCCCGGGGTTTCTCCGGCCGATCGCATCAGTTCTGATTTTGCGGATGTCGGCGGCTTTATCCTCATGGGCGACAACATCCCGAGCACGCTCAGCCAACTCACCGCAGATACCGCTGCTCTCAGTGACGAGTCGGGCTTGCCTGTTTTGGTGGCCACCGACCAGGAGGGCGGAATCGTGCGTCGCGTTCCGACGGATGACGCGGCATCTGCCCTCGAACTGCGCGATCGTGACCCGCAAGCCACCTTCGACGCCTTCGCTCAACGTGGTGCCCTGCTCGAATCGGTGGGGGTATCGGTCAATTTCGGAATCGTCGCCGACGTTGCCAGCGATCAGTCGAGTTTCATCTACGAACGTTCATTTGGCAGTACCGGAGCGGAGGCGGGCGCGCGCGTTGCTGAGGCCGTTGAGGGCGAATCTCCCATTCTTTCTACGCTCAAACACTTTCCGGGGCATGGTGCAGCCGAAGGGGATTCGCACACGAGCATCCCGACGACGGCACTGTCGTATGACGACTGGAAATCCACTCACGCGGTGCCGTTCGAGGAGGGTATTGCCGCTGGCGCCCCCTTGGTCATGTTCGGGCATCTTGAGTTCACCGCGGTCGACCAGGAACCGGCGACGTTCTCGGCTCGCTGGCACGAAATCTTGCGCGACGATCTCGGATTTGATGGGGTATCGATCACCGACGACATGGGCATGCTTGAGCGTTCAGGAGTAGCAGAATATTCGAATCAGGTCACCAACGCGGTGCGCGCGATCGAGGCGGGCAACACGATGCTGCTCTACGTCGGAGCTGTTGACGCCTCCGGTATTGTGACCGCCGTGTCGCACGCTATTGACGAGGGCGAACTCGATGAAGCCGTCATCGACGAGGCTGCGCTGAAGCTGCTTGAAATGCGCCGCGGCCTCTCCGGCGAGACCGGTCGCTTCGTGCACTGTCTAGCCGGCTGCGTCACGATCGCAGGCTAACGAGCGACGCTCGCCTGCTCAGCTGCTAGCCGGTTGGCTTGTCGCCGACAATTTCTTCGTGAACGCGACGCACATCCTCCAGCAGCGAACCGATCAAGATCCAATGCTGCGGATGCGGCGTCAACACCGTGAGCGGAGCGGTGAGCGTGAGAAGTTCCCGCGTCGGCGGCGCGGTCTCCCGTTCGCTCGGTGAGCGGCCGCGCAGCCGCAAGTCGTGGGCGGCGCGTTCGAGTTCGCCCGCAATCGACAGCGCAACGGGGTCGGTTGCGAGGTCGGAATCGTAACGGTCGTGAATGGCACGCGCCATCCCGAGCGTTCGAGTGACGATCACAGTGAGCATTGCAAAGAGGTCGCGGTCGCGGCGCAGCATGCGGTGGTGTTTGCTGCGGCGGGGGTTCAACGTCAGGCTGTCTGTTCCCTTGCGAAGTGCTGCGGAGGCCGCGTCGCGAAGCTCTTTGAGGTGGCGCGAATCTGCCAACAGCACCTCGAGTTCGGCATCCGTCTTGGGCACACGGAGGGCGGAGGCTAAGGACTCGAGGGCCGCAGCGGTGTGCTTGGTCAGCAACGACACCGCGGTGTGGGCGGGGCTCACGATCACGGGGGCAACGATCGCGAGGTTCACGATGAGGCCGATCATGGCACCGATGATCGTCTCGATGATGCGGTCAACGGCATATTCAGCATTCTGGCCGCCGAGCGCGATCACTAGCATGGCGCTGATGGGAATCTGGTTGGCAGACCCCGCGCTGAGTTTCAACGCCCAAGCGACGACGACCGCGAGCACGATCACCATCAGAATGACCCAGGTTGAGTCTCCGAAGAGTTGCCCGGCCCCGAGAGCGATCACTACGCCCGCGACAACACCAATACTGCGCTCGAGGCCCTTTTCGATCGACTGCGTAACGCTCGGCTGCACCACGAGGAGTGCTGCGATCGCCGCAAAAATGGGCAGCGGTTGTTGCACGACGAAACCCGCGACGAGCCACGCGATTACCGCGGCAACAGATGTTTTGAGTACTTGCAGCAGCGGAGAACGACGCGCAATAACAAGCGTCGTTACGAACTTCACCGGGGTGTCTTTGCTTCCGAAATCGCATCGGCGGCGCGCACGAGTGCCAGGTGGCTGAGTGCTTGAGGGGTGTTTCCCGCCTGGCGATTGTTCACGGTGTCGTATTCCTCGCTAATGAGACCGACATCGTTTGCGAAGCCGACGAGGCGATCCATGAGGGTGGTTGCGTCAGCCATTCGGCCGGACGCAGCGTACTGCTCAACCAACCAGAAGGAACACGTGAGGAACGGATTCTCGCCATCAGGCAACCCGTCGACACCGCTTTCGGTGAGGTATCGCAACACGAGTCCGTCGGAGAGCAGTTCGTCTTCAATCGCCGCGACTGTTCCCAGCATGCGGGGGTCATCGGCGGCAAGGTAGCCGACCTGAGGGAGTTGCAGAAGTGAAGCGTCGACGCCGGTGCCACCGTAATACTGCGTGTAGGTGCCACGCTCGGCATCCCACCCTTCGCGCTCGATTTCTTGGTAGATCTCTTCGCGGATCTCTTTCCACGTCTCGATGGGACCATCGAGTCCAAACTCTTCGACAGCGGTAATCGCACAGTCCATCGCCGCCCACAGCATCACGCGAGAGTGAGTGAAGTGACGTTCTGGCCCACGGATCTCCCAGATGCCGTTATCGGGGCGTTGCCAGTTGTCTTCGACGTGCGACATGAGCGCGCGCTGCAGGGGCCAAGAGAAGTCATTCTCGTGAACGCCAGAGCGTCGAGCAGCTTGGAGGGCCACCATGACTTCACCAAAGACATCGCCTTGAAACTGGTCAAAGGCGCCGTTGCCGACGCGCACGGGGGAAGCACCCTCGTAGCCGGGCAGGGAAGTGAGCTCGCGCTCCTCCAACCAGCGCTCGCCAGAGAGGCCGTACATGATTTGAACATCGGCGGGGTCACCGGCGATGGCGCGGAGCAACCACCGGCGCCAGGCCTCGGCTTCGGAAACATAGCCGTGGTCAAGCAACACGTGCAGGGTGAGCGCCGCGTCGCGGAGCCAGACATAGCGGTAGTCCCAGTTGCGGGTGCCCCCGAACCACTCCGGCAGACTGGTCGTCGCCGCAGCCACGATTCCGCCGGTGTCTTCGTGGGTGAGCACGCGGAGAACCAGTAGCGATCGCTTGACGATCTCGCGATACTGTTCCGTCGGCTCGCAATGTGCCGACCAGTTAAGCCACCACTGACTTGTGGTCTCGAGCACAGAATCCACGTTGACCGCGGCTGGTGGATTGCGGTGCGCGGGGTACCACGTCATGGTCAAGTCGCGAACCTCGCCAGCACCCACGGTGAATTCACCACGGTGTGTGTGGTCTGACGCGTGCATCTCAACGCCGCGAGCAACGATGGCATCGGGGCCGGCAACGCCGATGATGGCGTGACCGCCCGATTCGGGCGCTTGGTGCAGCCACGGCAAAGCGGTGGCGTAGCCAAAGCGAATCAACAGTTCGGCGTACATCTCCACGCTGCCGCGGATTCCGCGCACGCGACGGATGACATCGGCCCGGCGGTTGCCGTGGGGCATGAAGTCGGTGACTTCAACTTCGCCGTCTTCTGTTACCCAATTGGTGACGAGGATGAAGGTGTTGTCTTGGTACTTGCGCGTCGTTGTGACGGTAGCGGGAGCATCCACACTCGCCCGCGGAGCCACTAGCCAACGGCCGTGGTCTTCGTTGCCGAGCAACGCTCCGAACATTGATGCGGAGTCGAATCTCGGAAAGCACAGCCAGTCAATGCTGCCGTCTTTTCCGATGAGGGCAGCAGTCTGACAGTCGCCGATGAGGGCATAGTCTTCGATAGGTAACGCCATTGTTCAATCATTGCAGCGTAAAAGGCTGTGACCCTGTACATCGGCGCATCGTGCGCCAAATTTAACAAAGAATGTGACGCTAGTCGTTAATGAGGCCGAGTTCACGCAGCTCAATAGCGAGGCGGGCACCGTCTGGCGCAAACCGCCAGGGAATCGAGGACGTTTCTTCGTCCTCTGCCAACCGGCTCCGTCCACCGGCGAGAACTGCTTCACCAGTCGAGAGCTGGCGGATGGCGACGGCGGAGACGTTGTCGGGATGACTACGAGCGAATTCGCCATAGATCTCTTCGTCGTGTTGGCCATCGTCGCCCACAAGGAGCCACTTCACGCTGGGAAACTCTGCGGCTAGACGTCGCAGCTCGGCACGTTTGTGCTCAGCGCCGCTGCGGAACCAGCGATCGTGGGTTGGGCCCCAGTCGGTGAGCAGCATTGCTCCGCGGGGGTAGAGATTGCGCCGAAGAAAGCGAGTGAGCGTTGGGGCCACATTCCACGCGCCGGTCGAGAGATAAATCACGGGAGCGATGGGGTTCGCGCGAGCGATTCTGTCGTACAGCACGGCCATGCCCGCTACCGGGCGTCGGGCGTGTTCGTCGAGCACGAAGGTGTTCCAGGCGGCGAGAAGCGGGCGAGGAAGCGCGGTAACCATGACGGTGTCATCGACGTCAGAGATCACGCCGAAAGTCGACTGGGGGTCCACCACGAAGATGTGCGCGGTCGCGGGTTCCGCACCAGCGGAATCAAGGGTGGCGGTCTGCCAGCCGGGGCTGAGGGTGGCACTAATTTGAGTATCTATAACGCCACCGCGGCTCGGGGTGACTTCCACTTTCGTTCCGCCGATGGTCACGGTGACTACTTCGTCATCAACGGGGATGCTGAAGAAACTGCGCCAGCCACGTACCTTCTCGGCGCGCTTCTTTGATGTCTCGGTTCCTCGAGTCAGCACTACACGGCACAGCACTCGGGCCCAGCCGGGAGCACCATAACTGCTGTACGGGATGATCGTGGTGGTGAGGCCGCGCTTGCGACCACGACGTTCGCGCCACCGGTGAAACGAATCCTCGATGCGGGCGGCTCGATGAAGGAACTCGCCCGCCGTTTTCGACGGACTGCTGGATGCGCTGGTTCGAGCCATTACTCCAGCCTAGGGCGACTGGTGGTCATCCGGGGTGCACAAGCGTTCGCTCCGGTGGCCTAACGCTGCGGCTCAGCGCGCAATTGTTCACTCAACGTTGCGGATGCGGTAACCATCGCGTCGACCAATAACCGGTCGCCGCGGGTGTGAGGGTCGATCCATTCGTCGATTGATTCCTGGTCGACAATGACCGGCATCCGGTCGTGGATGTCGGCAAGTGCTCCGGTTGCCGCCTGCGTCAACATTGTGGTCGTCAGATGCCAGCGCGCGGGATCACTCGGGTCAGCTGCGGGATCTTTCCACCACGAGTAGAGGCCGGCGAAGAAGAGGAGCCCTTGGGGTGGCGCTATGTAATAGGGAACAGGCTTCGACCCGCTCTTCTGCGTTTCGAAGTATCCGATCGCGGGCAACACGGCACGTTGGCTGATTACGGCGGAGCGAAAAGTGGGTTTCTCGGTCACTGTCTCGCTGCGAGCGTTGAAGGTTGGATACTTTCCGCGCAGCACAGGAGAGAACGGGGGAGTAAGCCACCACTGGGCGAGTGCGGCTCGGCGGATCACCTCTGACTCTGGGTCGTCGCGGTCGCTCGTCGTCTTGAGCAGGATCGGCACCTGATCGGTTGGCCGCGCGATGGGGGTTGCTAGCCAGTCAGCTTGCCACTCCTCAGGTGGTCTACCGGTCGCCGAAACAAATTCGGTGATCATCTGATTCACCGTGTCGTCCATAGCAAATCGACCGCACATATATGAATTTTACGGCTCTTTGTCAGAAAAAGTGAGCTTCTACCCCACGTAGAACAATCGTTCTAAAGGTTAGGATTGATCAGACACCGAGAAGGGGGCCATTGTGTCCGCACAAACAACCACCGTTGAAATCGTGACTGAACCAGCAGTCTCGCTACGCAACGAGCCCGTGCAAGCACGAAGCACAGCTCGTCTAACCGCACTACTTGATGCAGCTGCATCCATCGTCGACGAGGTCGGCATTGAGCGACTCACCACCGCTATGGTTGCCGAACGCGCGGGAGCGTCGATCGGTACCGTTTACCGTTACTTCCCCGACCGCATCGTTCTGCTTCAGGCTTTGGGTTCGCGCAACTTTGAGCGCGTCATGACTCGCATCACGGATGCGATCAATGACCCAGCCCACGCCGACTGGCGTGCAGCGCTGAGCACCGCGTTCGAATCCGTTATCTACACGTACCGCACCGAACCAGGTTTCCGCGGATTGCGCGTAGGAGACCAGCTTGACTTGCGCCCGCTGCCGAACGGCCGCACGCACAAGTCGTTGGTTGCTGAGCGCATCGTTGAAGCACTGTCGGCTCGTTTTGGCGTAGAGAACTCTGCGGCAACGCGGTTCACGCTTGAAGCGGCTCTCGAGATGAGTGATGCCCTTGTGGCGCGCGCATTCTTGATGAACCCTCAGGGCGATGACGAATTCATTACGGTGAGCACGTCGTATGTTCGAGGCTTCATTATGGAGAACATCGGCTGGTAGTTCAGTTCGCTCTGTGCGAATTTGCCTTAGTTATACCCAATCGGGAATGACAGCGGCGTCGAATACTGTTTAGCTAATAGTGCTGGCAAGTGTCGATCCGCGTAGAGGCGCGAGGAATGAGCCGAAATTATGATTGAATTTCGAGCAGTAACCAAGCGTTTCCCCGACGGGACCGTGGCCGTAGAAGACTTTAATCTCGTGATTCCGTCGCGAAAGATTACGGTCTTCGTCGGGTCATCGGGCAGTGGTAAAACAACGCTGCTGAGAATGATCAACCGCATGGTTGACCCCACGGATGGCGACATCGAAATCGATGGCGTCAGCATCATGAGCAAAGAACCGGTCGCTCTCCGGCGCAGCATTGGCTACGTCATGCAGAACTCCGGGCTCTTGCCGCACTTCAAGGTGATCGACAACGTCACCACGGTGCCGATGCTCAACGGAGTGCCCAAGAAGAAGGCACGAGAGCAGGCGCTCGAGCTCCTCGACACCGTCGGCCTGAGCCGCTCTTTGGCGGACCGTTACCCCAGCCAGCTTTCGGGCGGGCAGCAACAACGCGTCGGTGTGGCGCGCGGTCTTGCGGCCAACCCCAATATCCTGCTGATGGATGAGCCCTTCGGTGCGGTTGACCCGATCGTGCGTGCTGAGTTGCAGCAAGAAACCATTCGGTTGCAGCATGAGCTCGACAAGACGATCGTGTTCGTGACCCACGACATCGACGAAGCATTCTTGCTTGGCGATCAGGTCGTCATTCTTGAAAAGGGCGCCAAGATCGCGCAGGTCGGCAGCCCGACCGAGATCATGGCAGCACCGGCCAGCGAATTCGTCGCCAATTTCATCGGGACTGACCGTGGCAAGCGAGCGCTCACGCTCAAAAAGACCGCTAACGGAACAATTCTCGTCGACAGTGAAGGCCGCGGCGCCGGCGTTCTTGTAGGAGGGTCAGACCTAGCGTGACCTGGATCATCAATAATCTTGATCTGATCTGGGGCCTCACGCTCGAACACATTCGGTTGAGCATTCCGCCGATCGTTCTTGGGTTCCTCATTTCGATCCCCCTCGGGTGGCTCGCATATCGCTTCAAGCTCACGCGGGGCATCTTGCTGACCCTTGCCGGGCTGCTCTACACGATTCCCTCGCTCGCGCTCTTTGTGATCTTGCCACCGTTGTTGGGGATTCCTTTCTTGAGCGAGTACAACATCATGATTGCGCTCACGCTCTATGCGGTGGCCATCATGGCGCGGTCAGTAGCGGATGCTCTCGCCTCCGTCGATCCCGCAATTCGTCAATCTGCCACCGCCGTCGGTTTTGGCGGCTGGCGTAGATTCTGGACGGTCGACTTTCCGCTCGCCGGGCCCGTCGTGCTTGCCGGATTGCGCGTGGCAGCGGTCTCCACCGTCAGCCTCGTGACGGTCGGAATTCTGATCGGAGTCGAGAGCCTCGGTTATCTCTTCACCAACGGTTTTCAGCGTCGCATCATCGAGGAGATTTTCTCCGGCGTTGTCATGACTGTGGTGGTTGCTCTGCTTATCGACCGAGCCCTCGTGCTCCTCGGGCGCTTTCTCATGCCGTGGGCAACAGTGGCGAAGAAAAAGAAGCCTGTGCCTGAACCAGTGAAGGAAGGTGAACTCGTATGAACCTTCTAGTAGAAGCAATTCAGTGGCTCTTCTCACCGGAACGTCTTGGCGGCAGCAACCCCATTCCCGTTCGCGTCGAAGAGCACTTGTTCTATACCTTCCTCTCGGTAGTGATCGCCGCCTTGATCGCAGTGCCGTTGGGGTTCTACATCGGTCACACTGGGAAGGGACGCGAATTCGCTGTCGGGCTCTCTGGTGCGGCTCGCGCCCTGCCGTCCTTCGGTCTCATCCTGCTGCTGGTTCTGCTCTTCGGCGTGGCCCAGACTCAACTGCAAATTGCGGCCGTCACTGCATTCGTGTTGCTCGCCATCCCGTCGATTCTGGCTGGTGCCTATGCGGGCATCGAGGCTGTCGACCGCCGAGTCATAGATTCGGCCCGCGCTATTGGCATGACCGAGTGGCAAATCCTCTGGAAAGTGGAGGTTCCCCTGGGGCTTCCGCTGCTGATCGGCGGGCTGCGGGCGGCAACGCTGCAAGTCGTTGCCACTGCGACTCTGGCGGCCTACGTCGGCCTTGGCGGTCTCGGAATTTATATCTTCCGCGGCCTTCCCCTCCAGCGCTATGACGAGATGCTCGGCAGTGCCCTGCTGATTGCGGCGCTCGCGCTCGCTCTCGATGGAATATTCGCTCTGCTTCAACAATTCGCGGTTCCCCGCGGAGTTTCGGCTGGGCGTGCTAAAGATGTCCGAACGTCGTCACCTCGACGACGTCCGGTGGCAGCAAAAGTTGCCCAAGAAAGAAGAGGATAGAAATGTTCACAGCTAAGAACAAAGGCCGGCTCGCGCTTGGCGCCGCCGCGGTCGGGGTTGCAATTGCCCTGTCAGGGTGTGCAACTAGTGATCCCTTGGACACTGGATCGAGTGATGACAACGCCAGCAGCGACACCATCGTCGTAGGATCGCAGGCTTATTACTCCAACGAAATCATTGCGGAAATCTATTCGCAGGCACTCGAAAACGCCGGCTTCGACGTTGATCGTCAGTTCCAGATCGGCCAGCGCGACGCCTACCTTCCCGCTCTTGAAAGCGGCGAAGTCGACATCATGCCCGAGTACACGGGAAACCTTCTCCAGTTCTACAGCGCCGACACAACGGCTACCGCTTCAGACGAGGTCTATGCAGAGCTCGCTGACGCACTTCCTGAGAGTCTCACCGTTCTCGACCAAGCATCTGCTACCGACCAAGACTCCTACAACGTGACGGCTGACTTCGCCGCAGCGAACTCGCTCGTCACGCTCGCGGACTTGGCTGGCGTGAGCGACCTCAAGCTCGGCGGCAACGCTGAACTCGAAGAGCGCCCCTACGGACCTGCCGGTCTTCAAGACACGTACGGTGCAACCGTGAGCTTCACCGCCACCGGCGACACGACGGTTGATGCTCTCGTTGCGGGCACCATCAACATCGCAAACGTCTACAGCGCCGACCCGCGCATCCAAACCGAGAACCTCGTGAGCCTGACTGACCCTGAGGGGCTTTTCTTGGCATCCAACGTTGTTCCGCTCGTAAATGCAGATATCGCTGACTCTGTTGCTGACGTGCTCAACGCTGTGAGCGCCAAGCTCACGCCCGAAGGCCTCGTAGCCCTCAACGTTCAGAGCACCGTTGACAAGATGTCGTCTGACGACATCGCCAGCGCGTGGTTGAGCGAAAACGGTCTCAGCTAGCACTGGCCAAGCAACAACACCTAGCTGAATAGTTCAGCACTGCTGACTAGTTCAGCGCTGAGGGGCGGATGCACGAGCATCCGTCCCTCTGCCGTTAACGATTATTCGCTGTCGTGATGTTCCATATGGCGTTGCTGAGAGCGGTGCAATAGTTTTTTGGCGACAAACGTGATGATGGCAAGCGCCGCCACAACGGCGACGAAAATATACCCTGCGTAATGCAACTGATCGAGGAGCTCCCGAAAGCTGCCAGCAGTGAGCGCGCCGACGGAGACGTAGCCGATTGACCAGATGCTGGTGGCAGGAACGGTCCACGCCATGAACGTGCGGTAACGCATGGTGCTCATGCCGACCGTTACCGGAATCAACGAGTGCAGCACGGGCAGAAAGCGGGAGATGAATACCGCGATGCCGCCGCGGCGCCCAAGATAACGTTCGGCCTGAACCCAGTGCTGCTCGCCAATGCGCTTGCCGAGCTTCGAGTGCCTGATCTTTGGGCCGAAGAAGCGCCCAAGCGCGAACCCGACGCTCTCACCGATGAGGGCACCAACGATTACGACCGCGATGAGGATGGCACCCTCAAGAACGCTGCCCACTGCTGAGCTGGCGACTAAGACCACGGTATCGCCGGGCACGAGCAGCCCGACCAAGATCGAGGTCTCGAGCATGATCGCGACGCCCGCAAGGATGGTGCGCAGCACCGGATCAACCGACTGCACGGTGTCAAGAATGTAGCTCAGCGCATCGTTGACCCATTGGCCGATATCAACGCCGGCAGCGACGACTGCGGTGTTGAGGGCAAGGTAAGCAGGATCCACAGAATCAGCCTAGCGAGCCAAGCCGAAAGCAGACTGGCTATATGGTGCGAGCGAGGGCTCCGAGCCGGGTGCGCCACTGCGCGAGACGGCCCGGCTTCTCCGCAACAGCTGGCCCTTCAACCCACTCGGAGACGATACGGATGCCGTGCAGAGCATTCACTACCCATACCTCGGTTTCGGCGAGTTCGGCCGGAGTCACGGCTTCTTCGTGGGTGTCGAGCCCGAGCGCCCGCGCCAGCGTGAGCACGCTGCGGGAGGTCACGCTGTCTACGCGTAGGAACTCCGCCGGGGGACCGCAGAGAATTTCGCCGCGCCACCACAAAATCGCGCTGTACGCACCCTCGATAACGAAGCCTTCGTCGGTGAGAATGATCGCTTCGTCGGCGCCGTGAGCGCGAGCGCCAACCTGCAAGGCCCCGAGGGCAGCAATGTCTGGCCCTTTGACGCTGGGCTGGCTCCGAGGATCCTCCCCCGTGAAACTGATCGCCTTCGCTGAGCGGCGCAATTCGGGGTTGGCGCGCAAGCGCAGAAAGAACTCCGTTCCGCGAAGCTCGACGCGCGGAAACCAGGCGCCAGCGCGGGGGAGAGCGGCGATCGCAGCCGTGAAGAATTTTTCAGCAGTTTCTTGCTGGGCAGCGGGCACGGCATCCAAGAATCGTTGCTGGTGAAGATTGAGGGCGAGCACCTTGCCGGAGTCGACGAGCCACGAATCGGCGACTTTCATGGGGGTTTCGGGCACGTCGTCGGGGGAAACTTCGAGGAGTTGGTCGTTCTGCCACCGGTAAATTGCGTCCGCACTCATAGGCTTAGGTTATGCGCTCTCGCGTTCTCATTGCTGACCTGCCGCGCTGGGTCGACCCCGCGGCGGTGTTTAGCGAACTCCTGAAGAGTGCCGATAGTGCGGCAGGCGCAATCTGGCTCGACAGCGGAGTGAGCGCGACGACCGGTCGCAGCTACCTTGCGCTCTCGCAGCGCGCCGTGCTCAGCACTGACCTCACGGAACCCGTTTTCGACTGGATGCAGCGCGAGTTCGCCGTGCCCGACGTCGATGTGTCTTCCGCACCAGAGGGTTTCTGTCTCGGCTGGGTTGGCTGGCTCGGCTACGAACTGCGGGGCGAATCGCTCGGGGTTCCCATCACTAAACTGGCCGAGACCCCGGATGCCGCCTGGCTGTGGGTAGACCGCGCTCTGGTGTTCGACCACACGTCTCAGTCGCTCAGCTTGCTCGCTCTCGGCGAGAGCTGGACATCGGAGCTCGCGCAGTGGCGCGACGACATTGCGGCGCTTGTTGCCGCGGCGGGTGAAGCAGGCCATCCCGCGGTGCCGGTAGTGCCTGCAACCGCACCGCAGGCGCGCTCACCACGCTCCGCGACACCGCCGCCGAGCGCCATCTGGCGCGATTCCGATGCTGACTATCTCGCCATGATCGCAGCCTGCCAGAGCGCAATAACTGAGGGCGATGCCTACCAGTTGTGTCTCACGACGAGTGTGCACGTCGATGAGGTCGCTGATCCTGCGGGCACTTATCTGGCGCTCCGCGCCGCGAACCCTAGCCACCATGGCGGATTTATGCGGGTGGGGGAGACAGCGCTGCTGAGTTCGACTCCCGAGCAGTTTCTCTCTATCGACCCGAGCGGGCTAATCGAGACTAAGCCAATTAAGGGCACGCGCGGCCGCGGCTCCGACCAGAGTGACGACGACCGGCTCGCCGCCGAGCTACTCGCGAGTGACAAAGAACGCGCCGAAAACCTCATGATTGTTGATCTCATGCGCAACGACCTTGGTCGCGTCTGTGAGGTCGGTTCGGTGACGGTGCCGAAGCTGTTCGACGTAGAAAGTTATGCGACCGTGCACCAGCTGGTGAGCACCATCCGGGGTCAATTGCGGCCTGATGTGAGCGCTGTCGATGCCATCAGGGCGTCGTTTCCGGCTGGATCGATGACGGGAGCGCCCAAACATTCGGCGACGCTCATTCTCGATTCTCTTGAGCGTGCCCCGCGCGGCATCTACTCGGGCGTCTTTGGGTACGTGGGGCTTGACGGTTCCGTTGACCTTGCTATGGTCATCCGCTCCATCGTGATGGATGCCCGAGGTTCCACGATCGGCGCCGGCGGTGGCATCACGGCTCTCTCGGTGCCAGCGGAGGAGCTGGCCGAGGTCAAGTTGAAGGCGGCTGCACTGCTACGAGTGCTCGGTGTTCCGGCCGACTGAGCGGCCGCGCATCCGCTCTCAACCGCAGCGAACCACCGGTCTACCGTGGGGCTGTGTACTGTGAGAGACGTCAACTCATAGACAATGGAATTGCCCGACACTTTTTGGCCCCCGCGAGCGCGGCCGTGAGTTGGGTAATCTTAGATCTTCCCTGTAACGAATTGAGAGTGTTTACGTGACTGAGCAGCCCAACTTTGCTGGTGCACACGACGACCGCGAGAGTGGCTCGGACTACGATGTAGCCGCCATTCACGCTAAGTGGCAAGCCAAGTGGGAAGAGCTTAAGCCGTTCGCGACGAGCGACCCCGAAGACAAGCGCCCGCGCAAGTACATTCTCGACATGTTCCCGTACCCCTCGGGCGATCTGCACATGGGTCATGCCGAGGCCTATGCCTTCGGTGACATCGCCGCGCGGTACTGGCGTCAGCGTGGCTTCAACGTTCTTCACCCCATCGGATGGGACTCCTTCGGCCTTCCTGCTGAGAACGCCGCTATTGAGCGCGGTATTGACCCTCGCGGCTGGACTTACGACAACATCGATCAGCAGAAGAAGAGCATGAAGCTCTATGGCGTTTCCTTTGACTGGGATCGCGTTCTGCACACGAGCGACCCCGAGTACTACAAGTGGAACCAGTGGCTGTTCCTCAAGATGTACGAAAAAGGTCTCGCGTACCGCAAGGATTCCTGGGTCAACTGGGACCCGGTAGATCAGACTGTTCTCGCGAACGAGCAGGTTCTGGCTGATGGCACGTCCGAGCGTTCCGGCGCCGTCGTTGTCAAGAAGAAGCTCACGCAGTGGTACTTGAAGATCACCGACTACGCCGACCGTCTGCTCGACGACCTCAACCAGCTTGAGGGCGCCTGGCCGTCGAAGGTTCTTACGATGCAGCGCAACTGGATAGGCCGCTCGGTCGGTGCGGATGTCGACTTCGAGATCGAAGGTCGTGACGGTAAGGTTACGGTCTTCACCACGCGCCCCGACACCCTCTACGGTGTGACCTTCTTGGTCGTCGCCCCTGACGGTGACTTAGCTGCTGAACTCGTGGAGAACGCCAGCGACGATGTGAAGGCGTCGTTTGCTAGCTATCTTGAGCAGACCCAGAAGCAGACTGAGATCGAGCGCAAGGATGCCGGTCGGGAGAAGACTGGTATTCCTCTCGATCGCTTTGCTATCAACCCGGTCACGGGCGAGCGCATCCCGATCTGGGCTGCCGACTATGTTCTGGCTGATTACGGTCATGGCGCGGTCATGGCTGTGCCTGCCCACGACCAGCGCGACCTTGAGTTTGCGATCAAGTTCGACCTGCCGGTGCGTGTCGTACTCGACACAAATGCGCCGATCACTGGCCTGATTCCCGTTCTCGAGCTCGACGAAAACGGCATGGCTATCCTCCCCGATGACCTGCCGCCGTTGAACCCGCGCGAGACGGGTAAGTCGCTGCAGGGCGATGGCCGCATGATCAACTCGGGCCCTCTCGATGGTCTGAGCAAGAACAATGCGATCAAGAAGATCGTGGAGCAGCTTGAGGCTGCTGGCACCGGTCGTGCTGCAAAGACGTACCGTCTGCGCGACTGGCTGATCAGCCGTCAGCGCTTCTGGGGAACCCCCATCCCGATCATCCACGGTTCGGATGGCGAGCTGATTCCGGTTCCCTTCGACCAGCTGCCTGTTGAACTGCCGTCGACGGAGGGTCTCGACCTGAAGCCGAAGGGCAAGTCGCCTCTCGCCGCAGCCGAAGACTGGATCAACGTTGAAGACCCGCGCGATGGCAGCCCTGCCCTTCGCGACGCTGACACGATGGACACGTTTGTCGACAGCTCGTGGTACTTCTTGCGGTTCTTGTCGCCGAACGACTCTGAGCAGGCCTTCGACCCGGCAGAAGCAGAAAAGTGGGCTCCGGTCGACCAGTATGTCGGTGGCGTTGAGCACGCGATCTTGCACTTGCTGTATTCGCGCTTCATCACCAAGGTGCTCTTCGACCTCGGCTACGTCAGCTTCACGGAGCCCTTCAGCGCGCTGCTGAACCAGGGCATGGTGCTCTCTGAGGGCAAGAAGATGTCGAAGCGCAGCCGCAAGGCTGTCACGTTCTCGGGCGAAATCGCCGAGCACGGTGCCGATGCGCTTCGTTTGACGCTGGCCTTCGCTGGCCCGCCTGAGGAGAACATCAACTGGGAAGACGTGTCGCCTGCGGCATCACACAAGTTCCTGGCTCGCGCGTTCCGTGTCGTGCGGGATGTCACGAGTGCTCCCGAGATCGAGTGGAAGACGGGCGACACAACGCTTCGTCGCGCCACCCACCGCTTCCTCGCCGATGGCCCAGGTCTCGCCGAGTCGCTGAAGTTCAACGTGCTCGTCGCTCGCATCATGGACCTCGTCAACGTGACGCGCAAGACGATCGACACCGGTGCCGGCGGCGGCGACGCTGCAGTGCGCGAGGCTGCCGAAGTCATCACCATCGCGCTCAGCCTGTTCGCGCCCCACACGGCAGAAGAGATGTGGGAGAAGCTCGGCTACGAGCCCACCGTTGCACTCGCCGGCTGGCGCAAGGCCGACCCCTCTCTCCTCGTTGAGGACTCGGTCACGGCCGTGGTTCAGGTGGATGGCAAGGTGCGTGACCGCCTCGAAGTCTCGCCCAAGATCGATGGTGCCGATCTCGAAGCCCTCGCCATGGCGTCCGAAGCGGTCAAGCGCACCGTCGGCGACCGCGAGATCGTTAAGGTCATCGTGCGTGCTCCCAAGATCGTGAACATCGCGACTCGTCAACAGCCGACCGAAGGCTAAGACACTCCACACGTTCAACTAAGCGCGTTCCGAGCAATCGGGGCGCGCTTAGTTTTTGGGGGTGGAAGAGTTTGAGCAGGCTCGCAAAGCACGGCTGCGAGTGCGCGTGGGCGCCGTCATTGTTGTGGTGCTCGTCGCGCTGGGATGTGCGGTGCTGGCGACGGCGCTCACTGATAGTCCGGCAGCCCTCGAGATCGCTCGGGGCGAGGTCGGTGGTGACGATGACAGCTTTGTGATTGAGACGCCGTCTCTGTTTGTGCACGTCACTGGTGCTGTGGCTCGCCCCGGCCTCTTTGAGCTGGCGGAGGGATCGCGGGTAATCGACGCGATTGCGGCGGCTGGGGGATTCACTGACGACGCCAACCGCGATCAGCTCAATCTCGCGCGGCTACTGGCGGATGGCGAACAATTCGCCGTGCCCGCCGCCGGCGCCGATGACGCGGCTGAGACCACTGCGTCCGACGGTCGGGTCAATTTGAATACCGCGGATGCTGCAGCGCTCGATACGCTGCCCCGCATCGGCCCCGCGATGGCGGCACGCATTCTGGCCTGGCGTGACGCCAATGGGCGCTTCGTGAGCATCGATGACTTGCGTAACGTGGCCGGAATTGGCGATGCGACCTTTGACGGATTGCGCGACTTGGTCACGGTATGAATCTCGACCTGCGGTTGAGCCTGCCGGTTGCCGCCGCCTGGATCGTGGCAGTCTTATTGATCGCCGCGCCCGCGTGGTCTGTCCAGGTAGCGATTGCATCGTGGCTCGGGGCTGGCGTGTATGCGGCAGCTGCGCTCGTGACCGGGCGCCGATTGTTGCCGAGCCTAGCTCTCGGATGTGCCCTCGCGGCTCTCTGCTCGACCTCGGTCGCACTCCAAGCCGAGAGTCGACAACCAGCGGTGCTCGCAGAGATTACTGCACAACATTCGACAGTCACTGCGACAGCAGTGACGACCGCCGCGGTGCTTGACGATGCAGAGTTCTTTCACGCGAACATCACCGAATTGGAGTTCGATGGTGAAATTCTAGAGCTCGATTCTCCCGCACTCATTTTCAGCGAACGCGGCGGTTTCGGCGCGAGCGAAACGGAGGTAGCTGACTCCCCAAACGGCCTCGAGCTTCCTAGCTCCGAGGGCGACAACGTGCCGTGGGGGATCGGCGTCACTTTCACCGTCACTGGCACTCTCGCCAACACCGAACCGGGCGACGGGCGCGCGGTGCTCCTCTTCGCTTCGGATTCTCCAGAGTGGCGCGCAGCTCCGAATTGGCAGTTCGACTGGGCAAACCAGCTGCGCCGCACGTTTGCCGCCGCAACGATCCAACTACCCGGTGGCGGTGGCGAACTCTTGGGAGGCCTCGCCATCGGGGACACCAGCGCCGTCAGCGACGATCTGGATGATGCGATGAAGACAAGCTCGCTGAGCCACCTCACGGCTGTCTCGGGGGCAAACTGCGCGATCGTGGTCGGACTCATCATGGCGCTTGGCGGGCGGGCCGGAATTCACCGTGCGCTGCGCATCGCCCTTTCAATTCTCGTGCTCCTCGCCTTCGTCATTGTGGTTACCCCCGACCCGAGCGTGCTGAGGGCCGCCCTGATGGCCACATTCGTGCTGATCGCGCTCGGCAGTGGTAGGCCGATCCGGGGGATGGCCGTTCTATCCCTCGCCACGATCGCACTCCTTGTGTTCGATCCGTGGCTTTCACGCAACTTCGCCTTCGTTCTCTCCGTGTTCGCTACCGCTGGGCTACTGCTATTTGCCGAACCTCTTGCGCAATTTCTCGGACGCTGGATGCCCCGCTGGCTGTCCCTCGTCATCGCCGTGCCCTTGGCGGCTCAGCTCGCCTGCCAGCCTGTTCTCCTTCTCTTGCAACCCTCGTTGCCGACGTATGGAGTGCTCGCGAACGTACTAGCCGCGCCCGCCGCGCCCATCGCTACGGTCGTCGGGCTCGCGGCATGTGTGGCGCTCTCCGTTCTTCCGCTTCTCGGGCTGGGACTCATGTGGATCGCGTGGCTTCCCTCTGCCTGGGTCGCAGCAGTAGCTGAATACTTCGCTGACGCCCCGTGGGCCCGCATCCCGTGGTGGGAGGGCTGGGTGGGCGTCGTGACCCTCAGCGTACTTACGGTGCTCCTCCTCAGTGCTCTCGTCACGAGTGGTGTGTGGCGAGCGCGCGCGATGACCTTGTTGCTCATCGCAGTGACCGTTGCTGTCGCCGTTGTCGCGGGTTCCGCCGTGAGCGCGGCGCTGACGTGGCCGAACGACTGGCAATTCGCTCAATGCGACGTCGGCCAAGGAGACGCCGTTGTCGTTCGTAGCGCGGGCAAGACTGCCCTCGTCGACACCGGTGCTGAGCCTAAACGCCTTGAAAGCTGTCTCGACCGGTTATCGGTCGACCACATCGATCTGTTGGTGTTAACGCATTTCGATCACGACCATGTTGGCGGAACTGAGGCCGTGGTGGGGCACGTGGGGCTGGTGATGGTGGGGCCAGTCGGATCACCAGCCGACCAAGCACTACTCGACGTTCTGGAGTCGGCGGGTGCCCGTGTCACGGAGGTGAGCGCGGGAGACCGCGGCCAGTTTGGTGAACTGCAGTGGAGCGCCCTATGGCCGACTGCGCCGCTGTCGGGGATTCAGCCAGGAAACGACGCCAGCGTGGTCATCGAGTTCATTCCTCGCCCGGATTGTGTCCAGCAGTGTCTCAGCGCGGTGTTCCTCGGTGACCTCGGCGAGAGTGCTCAAGCGCGCCTCGCCGCTGCCCACGCCCTGAGAAAAGTGGACGTCGTTAAAGTCAGTCACCATGGCTCCGGTGACCAATATCCGACCCTCTATACCGAGCTGAAAGCCACCCTCGGACTCATCGGTGTCGGAGCGGATAACGGTTACGGCCATCCCACGGACGATGCGCTCGTCATGCTCGATGACGCTGGTACGGCAGTAGCCCGCAGTGACGAAGACGGCTTGGTATTAGTCTCGTCAACGGCGCAGCCCGGTGTGGTTTCAGTGTGGTCGGAGAAGGATGTGGGCACCCGGCATTAGGCTGGGTTCGCAGTTCAAATTGAGGAGTGTTGTGGCCGCCAGAACCCCCGCCCGATCGCCGGCGAAATCTAAAGTCGCGATCCCGCAGTTGGCGTGGAACAAGGTGCGTCCCGCGCCGATCATTCTCGTCAGCGGCACCGAAGGCTTTTTGGCCGACCGTGCTATCCGCATGCTGCGCGACACCTTGAGGGTCGAAGATCCCAGTCTCGAGGTCAACGACCTTGAAGCAGACCATTACGGTCCTGGCGAACTCATCAGTCTTGCCAGCCCTTCTCTGTTCAGCGAGCCCCGGTTGATTCGGGTGACGAACGTCGAGAAATGCACCGACGCATTTATCACCGAAACCCTGTCCTACCTTGAGTCTCCGGCAGACGACACCTACCTTGTGCTGCGTCATGCGGGGGGAGTCCGCGGCAAGAAACTGCTCGACGCCATCCGGGCAGGCAAGGGCGGTGGAATCGAAATCACGTGCCTCGAGATGAAGAAGGATGCCGAAAAGTACGACTTTGCCTCCGCAGAGTTCGCGGCACAGCGTCGGCGGGTCACCCCCGGGGCGCTGCGAACGCTCGTCTCTGCCTTTTCTGCTGACTTGGCTGAACTTGCGGCAGCCTGCCAGCAGCTACTCGCCGATGATGCTGATGAGATCAACGAAGCTACTGTCGCCCGCTACTACTCGGGTCGGGTCGAAACGAGTGCGTTCAAGGTAGCGGATTCCGCGATCGCCGGTCGATCTGGTGAGGCTCTTGTACTTTTGCGCCATGCGCTCGCTTCGGGCGCCGACCCGGTGCCAATTGTGGCGGCGTTCGCCTCGAAATTGCGCACTATGGCAAAGCTTTCGGGCGGCTCGATGTCGTCTGGGCAAGCAGCAAAGATGTTCGGCATGGCGCCGTGGCAGGCCGATCGGGCGATGAAAGATCTGCGGGGCTGGAGCGACGCGGGGCTCGGCACCGCCATCGAAGCAATCGCTGACACCGATGCTCAGGTAAAAGGTATGGGGCGCGACCCTGTCTTTGCCCTAGAACGCATGATCTCTGTGGTCGCTGCCCGCGGCAACAGCTAGCTCGTTAACGACAAAAGCCCCTCACCGCGAACGGTGAGGGGCTTTTGTGTGTTCGACGTTAAATCGAGCGAGGTATTTAGAGTGCTGCGACCTGCTTGGCCATTGCCGACTTGCGGTTGGCTGCCTGGTTCTTGTGGACTACGCCCTTGCCAGCTGCCTTGTCGAGTGACTTGGAAGCGACCTTCAGGTTCGCGAGAGCGGCGTCTTTGTCGCCAGCCTTGATCGCTGCGCGCGTTGCGCGGATAGCGGTCTTGATCTGGCTCTTGACCTGGCGGTTGCGGTCTTGTGCCTTCTTGTTGGTACCGATGCGCTTGATCTGCGACTTAATATTTGCCACGTGTATGTGCTTTCTTGTTTGTGGATCAGAGATGGTGGGCGGCCGTGGAAGAGAATCGACGTTCTGATTCCCGGCCGCGATGCGCATACTGTTCGACGAAGAACCTTATGCATAAGCCAACAGGCAACATTACCAGCGCAGTGGAGCTATGGCAATTGCGGAACGATTGCACGACCCCAGCGCCGTGCAAACTTGTTTGCGCGGTTCCAGTGAAGCTATGCCAATTGCGGAACAATTGCGCGACCCCAGCGCCGAACAAACGGGGTTAGTTCGGACTTCTCGGTAAAGCTTCGGCAATTGCGGGACGCCGCTGCGCGATGTCCCCGCTGGCTTCTCCCAGAGTACTGACCTTGAGCACTTCCCGTTTTATGCCACGCCTAAGTGGTGCAGGTGGGTTGCCGCAGAGCATCTGGTCGCCCCACCCAGCATTTCGGGGGTTACCCCGCTACCCGCACCGCTGCAGTTTTTCTACCGTGGAGTCATGACTTCTTCAACCGCTTCTTCGTCCACTATCGTTCTCCCCGAATCCGAATCCGAGCGTGATGGCGACACTCGGGACTCCCAGCCGGGTCCGGCGGAACCCCACGCCGCAACATCCGCTGCTCCTGCGAAGTCGAGTGCTCCCACAATGAGCATTCTCGCTCTCAGCTTGGGTATCGCGTCGTTGATTTTTGCCCAGACCGTTGTTGTGCCCTTGGCGGCCGTCATTCTTGGCGTATTTGGACTGCGCGATGAACCAGCCGGCCGCGGTTTCGCTATCTGGGGCATCGTCTTAGCATGCGTCGCAACGTTCGGTTGGGTTTTCATCGTTGTTGCTGGCGCCCTGTTTTCTTTGCCCTTTATCCTTCTGGGCGCTGCTTTTTAGGCGTCTTGGAGTCCAGCCCGCACCGGTAACGGTGCGGGCTTTGGCCTGTCGCAACGGTGGGTGCGCGCAGGATCGTCGGCTTCATGGGAGAATTGGGCGGATGTCTCCTCGCGCCTCTTACACACTTGAGCCTGCTTCGACCGATCCTGCGTTTATCCGCAACTTTTGCATCATTGCGCATATCGATCATGGCAAGTCCACCCTCGCTGACCGCATGCTGTCGGTCACAGGGGTCGTTAGCGACCGCGATATGCGAGCGCAGTACCTCGACCGTATGGATATCGAGCGTGAACGAGGCATCACGATCAAGAGCCAAGCGGTGCGCATGCCCTGGGCGCTCACTGATGAGAACGGTAAGGAGCAGTCCTACGCGCTCAACATGATCGACACACCCGGCCACGTTGACTTCACCTATGAGGTGTCACGTTCCTTGGCGGCGTGCGAGGGCGCAATTCTTTTGGTAGACGCAGCGCAGGGCATTGAGGCCCAGACGCTCGCCAACCTGTATTTAGCGATGGAGAACGATCTCACGATCATTCCCGTGCTGAACAAGATCGACCTGCCCGCTGCCGATCCCGACAAGTATGCCGAAGAAATCGCTGGCCTCATTGGTTGCGATCCGGCCTCTGTACTTCGCGTTTCCGGCAAGACCGGCGTCGGCGTGCCCGAGCTGCTCGATGAGGCAACACGACTCATCCCCGCACCGGTGGGAGACGCGGATGCTCCGGCCCGCGCCATGATTTTCGACTCCGTCTACGACGCCTACCGCGGTGTAATCACGTACGTCCGCATGATCGATGGCAAGCTCTCGCCGCGCGAGAAGGTCATGATGATGTCGACTAAGTCGGCTCACGAGTTGCTCGAAATTGGCGTGAGTGCGCCCGAGCCAACGCCCACTAAGGGCCTTGGTGTTGGAGAGGTGGGTTACCTCATCACTGGCGTGAAAGATGTGCGCCTCAGCAAGGTTGGCGACACGGTCACCAACTTCGCGAAGCCATCGAGTGTGCCGCTTCAGGGGTATTCAGAACCGAAGCCGATGGTGTTCTCTGGTCTCTACCCGATCGATGGTTCCGATTATCCGGTGCTGCGTGAAGCTCTCGACAAGTTGAAGCTCTCGGATGCTGCGCTGGTTTACGAACCCGAAACGTCGGTGGCGTTGGGCTTTGGTTTCCGTTGTGGGTTTCTCGGCCTGCTGCACTTGGAGATTGTGCGCGAGCGTCTCGAGCGCGAGTTCAATCTCGATATGATCGCGACGGCTCCGTCGGTTATCTACGAAGTGATGGGCGACGACAAGAAGTTCACGACGGTCACGAACCCGAGCGAGTTCCCTGGCGGCAAGATCGCCAGTGTTTCTGAGCCGATGGTGAAGGCATCCATTCTGACGCCGAAAGACTTCGTCGGAACCGTGATGGAGCTCTGCCAGTCGCGTCGTGGCACCATGCAGGGTATGGAATACGTCGGAACCGACCGCGTTGAGCTGCACTACACAATGCCGCTTGGCGAGATCGTGTTCGACTTTTTCGACCACCTCAAGAGCCGCACTCAGGGCTACGCAAGCCTCGACTACGAGCCCAGTGGCGACCAAGAAGCTGACCTGGTGAAGGTCGACATTCTTCTTCAGGGCGAAGCCGTTGACGCGTTCAGCGCAATCGTGCACCGCGACAAGGCCTACGCCTATGGCGTGCTCATGACGGAGCGCTTGAAGAACCTGATTCCGCGCCAGCAGTTTGAGGTGCCCATCCAGGCCGCGATTGGTGCGCGCATTATTGCTCGCGAGTCGATCCGTGCCATGCGTAAAGATGTTCTTGCTAAGTGCTACGGCGGTGACATCAGCCGCAAGCGTAAACTCCTTGAGAAGCAGAAGGAGGGCAAGAAGCGCATGAAGATGGTCGGTCGCGTTGAAGTTCCTCAGTCTGCCTTCATTGCCGCACTTTCCGGTGAAGTTGAAGCCGGGAAAGAGAAGAAGTAGCCCTGTGGATGCCCGCACCTATCCCAATGCTCCCGTCACGTACGGGGCGGTCGGTGCTACGCGCGGCAGCACTTTCACGGTGCTTCCTCCCGCAGGTTTCCGCCGCGTGCAGCGAAGTGCCCGCATTGGGCATGGTGAGCAGCGTTGGGCTTTTGCTCGCGAGCAAATTCTTACCTGGGGTGTGAAGCGTCGCAGCGGTTTCGGTGTCACTTTGTTGCCCCGTGATCCGCATGGCGAACTGCAGGACCTTTCTGCCGATAGCGCTGATCATCCTTTCGTGCGCCCCGGCGACACGATTGTGCTCTCGGTGGGCCGCGGCCGCTACACGGCGCACGAACCAGTGCGCGTTGTGTATGTCGTTGATGACACCACGGTTGCCGGCTTCGCTTACGGAACGCTCGAGGGGCATCCTCTGCGCGGCGAAGAGTCGTTCATGATCGAGCGTCGTGACGACAACTCGGTGTGGATGACGGTGCGTTCGTTCTCGCGGCCGGCATCCTTCAAGTGGATGTTGCTCTCACCTGCTTTGCGAATCTTCCAGTACCTCGTGGTGAGCCGCTACTTGCGCGCTCTCGCTGGAGCAATTCCCGCGAGCCTGCCGGGTGAGCACGGTGGCGCTGCTCCCATCGAGCCTGCAGAGTAGTTCTCGTTGCCTATGCGCACGATTAGCGCGCAACGCTGCCTCGCGCTGTTAGCCGCGCGTCGCTAGCCGGTCGATTGCCTCGAGCACATCGTCGAGGCCGCTCTCAAGGTTCTCGACCACAACGAGCGCACTGGTTTCGCGCAGGTCAGCGACGCTGTAGGCGCCGGTCGCTACCGCAATAAACGGGATCTTCGCCGAATCGGCGGCGAGGCCATCATTCGGGGTGTCGCCGACGATCACGCTGGGCTGGTCTCCGAGCACAGTCGCCACAAGGGACGTGAGGTGGTGGCGGTCGGGTGACCGATCACCGAAGAACGAGTTCTTCCAGTTGAAATCTTCGGCTGCGTAGCCCGCCGCGACGAGCTTGACGCGAGAATGCTGAAGTCCGTTGCCGGTGAGCAGCGCGTTTGTCCAGCGGCGGTCGGTGGCGGCGACAAGGGCGTGTTGCCCTCCGGCAACCGCGGAGCGCACATAGCCGTTGTCGTGCAGCGCTTGAGTGCGGATGTCGAGCTCGGCGAGGACATCCTCGAGCAGAGCGGCAGGATACCCGTTAAGCACGAGCAGGTCGGTGAGGATCTGTCCTTCGGTCTTGCCGTGGGGATTCGTGATGAGCTTCTGTGGTGGGCCACCAGTGACGCGGGTGAATGCGTCGAGGTACACCGCAGCGCCGTCTGTCGAATTGTGGATGAGCGTTCCGTCGATGTCCCACAGGATGTGCATAGTCACGCATCCATGCTCCCATGTCCGAGGTGAGACAATTGACGTGTGCCCGCTGGTCATAGTGCTGGCACGCTTTCTTCACCGTTTGTTAAGGGGATTAGTTCGTGCCAGGTGCGTTGCCGATTGCTGATCCTGCTCCTCTCGACGGAGCGCTGCCCGCGAGTGTCGCGGTTGACTCGGCGAACCGGGATTGGAGCGTGTACATTCACGTGCCGTTCTGCCGGGTTCGTTGCGGGTACTGCGACTTCAATACCTACACGGGCGAAGAATTGCGTGGGGCAAAGCGCTCTGACTACGCGACCGAAGCGATCGCTGAAATCGCGCAGGCATCCGCGATTCTCACCCAAGCGGGCGTTGCACCGCGCAGGGCTTCCACAGTCTTCTTCGGCGGCGGTACCCCAACCCTGCTGCCCGTGTCTGATCTGACTCGCATGCTCGCCGCCGCCCGCGATACGTGGGGCTTTATGCCGGATGTTGAAGTCACGACAGAGGCAAATCCCGACTCTGTCGACCGCGATTACCTTCTCGCGCTCAAAGAGGCTGGCTTTACTCGAGTGTCGTTCGGCATGCAGTCCGCGGTGCCCCATGTGTTGGCCACGCTAGAACGCACCCACGATCCCGAGCGCGTGCCGTTCGTTGTCGAGTGGTCGCGCGATGTTGGTTTGGATGTCAGCCTCGACCTCATTTATGGAACTCCGGGGGAGTCGCTGGCCGATTGGGAGCGCTCGCTTGACTATGCGATCGCTCAGAATCCCGACCATATTTCTGCCTACGCGCTCATTATCGAGACCGGTACGAAGCTGGCTGCGCAGATCAAGCGTGGGGATGTTGCCCCGGTCAACGATGACCTGCAGGCCGACATGTACGAGTTGGCTGACGCGAAGCTCGCTGCGGCAGGTTACGACTGGTACGAGGTCAGCAACTGGGCCAAGCGCGACGAGAATCCCGAGATCAGTCACGCAAGCCGTCACAACCTCGGTTACTGGTTGGGCAATGACTGGTGGGGTGTTGGCCCCGGAGCCCACAGCCACGTTGGTGGTGTGCGCTGGTGGAATGTCAAGCATCCGGCGGCGTATGCGGATCGTATCGCGGCGGGCCATTCACCCGGCGCGGGGCGCGAAACACTCGCTGACTCGAGCAAATATCTTGAGCACGTGCTGTTGCGGGCGCGCGTTCGCAACGGTTTGACCACGGCGACGCTCGATGCAGACGGCCGTACGGCGGTTGCCGGCCTCATCGCTGATGAACTCGTGGATGCCCGGGCCGCGATCGGCGGAACCATCAATCTCACGCTCAAGGGGCGCCTGCTAGCGGATGCCGTAGTGCGACGTTTGCTAGCAGACGCCCCTGTCTAGAGCGAAACCGTGTGAGGGCGGTACCGTCGAGTTACTTGATGAACTCGATGGTCAGCGGGTACTTGTAGGCCTCGCCCTTGTTGGCGGCGACGGCGGCGATGATGCTGAAGATGATGATCACGATGCCGACACCGATGATCAAGAAGAGGCCGATAAAGATCGTGGTGAGGACGACACCGATCGCGTAAGCAATCGCCATCGTGATCTGGAAGTTAAGTGCGGTGCGAGTGTGGGCCCGCACGAACGGTCCGCGGTCCTTGAGCACGAGGTACCCGATAAGAGCGGGAATGAAGCTGAAGAAGATTCCGCCGACGTGAATCAGCGTCGACCAGAGCTTCTCGTCGCTCGGACTCATTGGTTGGATCGGCGCGTACGGCGAGTTGGTTGGTGGTGTGGAATCAGACATGACCCCATTAAACCCTGAATCTAGTCCGCAAGCCCCCGTTGGGCAAAAGAAAGCCCCGAGAGCCGAAGCTCTCGGGGCGAAACCCGTTCGGACTAGCCGATGTGGGCCATTACTGCGAAGAAGACCCTACTTGATGAGGCGCAGTGCAAAGGGGTAACGGTAGTTCGTGCCGTCCTTCGCCTTGGTGAAGCCGATGATCGAGAAGACTACCGACACGATGAAGACGATCGGGATCAAGATTGCACCGATAAATACAACCGTGAGGATGTTCGAGATGATGTAGGCGATCGCCATCGTGATCTGGAAGTTCAGTGCTTCTTTGGCTTCGGTGTTAGTGAAAGCACCGCGGTCCTTGAAGACCAACCAGATGATTAGCGAGGGAAGGAAGCCGATGATTCCGCCCAAGTGAGCGAATGATGCCCACTGGTTGTCCTCGGTAGCGGTCAGTTGTGCGGCCGGCTGGGGTGCTGCGGGCTGCGGATTTGCGTCAGTCATGTGTTCGTGCCTTTCAGGTGAACGAGGGAACTTCCCGGGTTTCATCAAAGTGCTCGGTGTCACACCTGAGCATTTCCACAAAAAGGTAGCGCTCAAGTACAAAGACACGCTAGCGGTATGACTCGCGCGGTGCAACGGGTGTGTCGCGGTGTGTCGAGTAAGATTGGCAGTCGAACGGATTGAGTGCCAATCAGGAAAGGTGGGTGGTGGCATGGTTTCCGCCCGCGGACTTGACGTACTTCGAGTCATCGTGCAGGACTACGTTGCTACGCGCGAGCCTGTCGGTTCTAAATCGATCGTTGAACGGCATTCTTTTGGAGTGTCCGCAGCGACGATTCGCAACGACATGGTTTTGCTCGAAGACGAAGAACTCATTACGGCGCCGCATACCTCGTCGGGGCGTGTGCCCACCGATAAGGGCTACCGCATGTTTGTCGACCAACTGGCTGACTTGCGACCTCTTACGAGTGCGCAGCGTCAAGCAATCGAGTCGTTCCTCGGCCAAGCCGACGATCTGGATGACGTGCTCGCGCGGTCAGTTCGCCTGCTGTCGCAGCTCACCAACAGTGTCGCACTCGTGCAGTACCCATCGCTGGCAACGGCCAGGGTGCGCCATGTGGAGCTAGTTCCGCTCACGGCGACGCGGATCATGACGGTGTTTATCACCGACGCTGGTCGGGTAGAGCAGCGACTTATTGATCTTCCAGAGGCGCTTGATGATGTGTTCTTGGGCGAGTTGCGGGCGAAACTCAACTCGGCTCTCAACGGGCAGTCATTGCCCGAGGCTGCTGAGCGACTTGCCAGTTTCGTTGAGGTTTTTCCTGTTGAACGTCGGCCTTTTGTCGCTTTAGTGACCTCGAGTTTGGTGGAACAGGTGTTGGCTAACCGTGCCGACAAGCTCGTGTTGGCTGGCACAGCAAATCTTGCACGAACCGAGCAAGACTTTACCGGCAGCATTTTTCCTGTACTTGAGGCAATAGAAGAGCAAGTAACGTTGTTGCGCCTCTTTGGGGAGATGGAAGTAGCAAATGGATCAGTTTCTACTCGCATCGGGCGAGAGAACGCAGAATTTGGATTAGAAGAGACATCGGTCGTCACAGGAGGGTATTCCTCCTCCGGCGGCGGACTTTCGCGGCTGGGAGTGCTTGGCCCAACACGCATGGACTATTCGAACAACATGGCAGCGGTTCGCGCGGTAGCGCGGTACCTGTCACGACTTTTGGAAGACAACTGAGCTCGTAAGGAGCAATCGGAACTTTGGCAGATCACTATGAAGCCCTCGGCGTTGCGCGCGAAGCGACACCGGAAGAAATCAAGAAGGCATACCGCCGGCTCGCTCGCGAGCTGCACCCCGACGTGAATCCGAGCGCGGATGCGTCGGAACGCTTCAAGTCGGTAACTCACGCGTATGACGTGTTGAGCGATCCGCAGCAGCGCCAGCAGTACGACATGGGTGGCAGCGGCGGAGGATTCGGCGGAGCCAACTTCGGATTCGGCGACATTTTCGAAACATTCTTTGGTGGCGGGGGTGGCGGCCAGACCGCTGGTCCTCGTTCGCGTCGTGAGCGTGGCCAGGATGCGCTACTCCGCGTTGAGGTGAGCCTGAAAGACACGATGTTCGGCGTCACGCGCGACATCGAGGTCAACACTGCTGAGCTCTGCGAAACGTGTGAGGGCAGCTGCACGGCACCCGGAACCTCGCCAATTCGTTGTGATATTTGTCAGGGCAGCGGCCAGATCCAGCGTCAGGTGCGCAGCCTTCTCGGCAACGTCATGACGTCAAGCCCGTGTGGCACGTGCCGCGGCTACGGAAACATCATTGTGAACCCGTGCGCGACGTGTGCAGGCCAGGGCCGCGTTCGGGCTCAGCGCACGATCTCAGTCGATATTCCCGCCGGAGTTGAGACGGGTCTGCGTTTGCAGATGCCTGGTCAAGGCGAAGTTGGCCCCGCTGGCGGACCGCACGGTGACTTGTTCTTGGAGATCAAGGTTCGCCATCACGATGTTTTCAGCCGCTCTGACGACGACTTGCTCGCGACCGTTGAGGTGCAGATGATCGATGCGATCATGGGCACCACAGTCATGCTTGACGGACTTGACGGTGAGGTTGAGGTGCAGATCAAGCCGGGAACGCAGAGCGGCGAAGTTCTTACCGTCAGGGATCGTGGAATCACGGCCCTTCGCGGTGGTGGCCGTGGTGACTTGCGACTGGGCATCCAGGTGGTCACTCCGACTAAGCTCAGCGGCGCCGAGCAGACCTTGTTCAAGCAGCTGGCTGCCGTACGCAAGAGCAAGCAACCGCACTTTGCCGAGTTCCAGCAGGGCTTGTTTGCAAAGCTCCGCGACCGGTTCCTCTAGGCCGCCGTGGCTCACCTCTATATCGATGAGGAGCTCGGTGACGCGAGTGTCGGCGATGCCGTTTCGCTCGGCAACGCCGAAGCGCGCCATGCAGTTACCGTTTCACGGTTGAAAGTTGGCGAAGTCATTGCCATCAGCAACGGTGCGGGTCTTGTGGTCTCGGGGCCGGTTGTCACGGCAGAACACACGCAACTCACGATTGAGGTTGCCGAAGTGCAGCAGTCGCCCCGGCGTACCCCCGCGGTATTCCTCGCCCAGGCTCTTGCTAAGGCCGACCGTGATGAGCTCGCGGTGCAAGTGGCCACTGAGCTCGGCGTCGATGGCGTGATTCCGTGGTCGGCCGCACGCAGTATTTCGCGGTGGCAGGGCCCCAAAGTTGCCAAGGGGCGCGACCGCTGGGCAGCAATTGTGCGCGAAGCGAGCAAGCAGTCGTTGCGCACGTGGCTTCCTGACGTGCTCGATCTTGTGACGACAAAGCAATTGGCGGCATTCGCGTCAACGACGCGGATGCTCGTGCTCGAGCCCACAGCCACGGAGACGCTCGCCGACCTTGAGGTTGACGACCGTGACATCGTTTTGGTCGTGGGGCCGGAGGGCGGTGTCGCGGATCACGAGCTAGCGCTCCTGACAGCGGCCGGTGCATCCACGATTCGGCTGGGCAGTGAAGTGTTGCGTACCTCAACAGCGGGCCCTGCAGCGTTGGCGGCTTTGAACGTCAAGCTTGGCCGTTGGAGCTAGAGGTTTAGGCTAGAGACATGTCTGATTCCCCCTCGATCTTCACGAAGATCATTGCTCGCGAAATTCCCGCCGATATTGTCTTCGAGTCAGATTCGGTGATCGCATTTCGCGACATCGCCCCGAAGGCGCCCGTGCACCTGCTCATTGTGCCGAAGACTGAAGAGTTCGCCAATGTGACAGAACTTGCTGCTGGCAACCCTGCACTCTTGGCCGACATCGTCGCGGTGGCGCAGAAGCTTGCCGACGATTACGCAGGCGGACAGTACAGACTGATTTTCAATACCGGCGAAAACGCTGGTCAAACTGTTTTCCATGTGCACGCTCATGTGCTCGGTGGAAACCTCGAGGAAGGCACCCTTGGTCACTAGTGACTCTGAGTCCGAACGTTCCACAGAGCGCGTCAGCGTTTCGATCGAAGTAGATGGTGTCGCCATGGTGCGATTGCTTGGTCCCCAAGACCGCCTGCTGCGTGTGGTGGAGAGCAAATTCTCCGACGTTGAAATGCATGTCCGCGGCAACGAAATCACTCTGAGTGGTCCACCGGCATCGGTAGAATCTGCTCAAGAACTCGTCGATGAATTGGTCACGATGGTGCGCGGTGGACACGACTTGGGCGAGATCGAGGTTGACTCCTCGGCGCGCATCTTGCGAAAGAACCAGGGCAGCCCGAAAACGCTCCTCGGGCAAACAATTCTCACGGCACGCGGCAAAGCGATTCGACCGAAAACACTCGGTCAGTCGCAGTATGTCGACGCGATGGACAACAATACGATCGTGTTTGGAATTGGCCCCGCCGGCACCGGTAAAACGTACTTGGCGATGGCCAAGGCCGTACAGGCGTTGCAGCGCAAAGAAGTTGACCGCATCATCCTGAGCCGACCTGCCATTGAGGCGGGGGAGCGTTTGGGATTCTTGCCCGGTTCTTTGACCGACAAGATCGACCCGTATCTGCGTCCGCTCTACGACGCGCTCAACGACATGATGGATCCGGAACTTGTGCCTAAGTTGCTGGCGGCCGGCACCGTTGAGGTTGCCCCGCTCGCTTATATGCGCGGTCGTACCCTCAACAACTCGTTTGTCGTTCTTGATGAAGCTCAGAACACCACGCCAGAACAAATGAAGATGTTCCTCACGCGCCTCGGTTTCGATTCCCAGATGGTGATCACTGGCGACATCACTCAGGTCGACCTGCCCGAGGGCGCAAGTGGGCTTAAACTCGTCTCGAACGTGCTTCGAGACATCGACGATATCCACTTCGCTGAGCTGACGAGTGCCGATGTTGTTCGTCACAGCCTCGTCGGTCAAATTGTGGATGCCTATACAACCTATGACGCTGAAAAGCAGCGTGACGAATACAACCGCAAAAATCGGTCGCCGAAACGCAGCCGCAACCACGAGGGACGCTAGCGTGTCGATTGAAATCAACAACGAGTCGGGCGTCGACGTCGACGAGCACGCCTTCCAGCGCCTCTGCACTTTCGCCCTCGACCAGCTTCACGTGCACCCGGATGCCGAGCTCGGCATAGTCTTCGTCGACGAGGCCGCCATGGAACAGCTTCACGTGCAGTGGATGGACGAGCCGGGCCCCACCGACGTCTTGAGCTTCCCCATGGACGAACTGCGCCCCGGCACGGAAGACCGACAGACGCCTGCTGGATTACTCGGCGATATCGTCGTGTGCCCGCAAGTTGCGCTCTCCCAAGCCGAAACTGCCGGCCATTCGCCGCTGGACGAAATGCTTCTGCTGACGGCTCACGGTCTGCTTCACTTGCTCGGCTTCGATCACGCCGAGCCAGAAGAAGAAAAAGAAATGTTTGGCCTTCAGCGCGAAATCCTGGCGGGCTTTGCCCTGGCCGACCGAAATAAGTAGCCGGTCATGGTGATCGGCATATTCATCACCGCCGCGGTCCTGCTGGTGTCGCTCGGTGGTTTGCTCGCGGCCGCAGACGCGGCACTCGGTGTCATGAGCCGCACCGACCTCGTCGAACTTGCGGCTCGCAGTCGTGCCAAAAAGTCAATCACGGCGATTTCGCTCGACACCGGCGCGCACATCAACGCGCTCAACTTCATGCGCATTGTGGTGGAAACCACTGCAGCAGTATTGGTGACTCTCGTGTTTGCCTCTGCCTTCGAGCAGTGGTGGCTCGTGCTGCTGCTGAGCGCGCTCATCATGACCGGGGCATCGTTCGTGCTCGTCGGTTCCAGCCCCCGCAGTGTTGGACGCGCGCACTCTCGCAAGGTGATGCAGGTCTCAGCGACGCTGGTGCGCAGCATCCGCGTAATTCTTGGTCCGATTGCGGATGCGCTGGTGGCGCTCGGCAACCGAGTGACTCCTGGTCGGCCGCGTACGGCAACATTCTCGAGCGAAGAACAACTGCTCAGCATGGTGGATGAAGCCGCTGAACACGAAGTTCTTGATCAAGACGATCGTGACCTTATCCACTCAATCTTTGAGTTCAACAGCACTGTGGTGCGTGAGGTCATGATTCCGCGCACCGACATGGTCACCGTCGAGGCGGAGGTCACGGCCAGCGCCGCGATGGGCCTCTTCTTGAGTCGTGGTGTATCTCGCGTGCCAGTCATTGGCGAAGACATCGACCAGGTGATGGGCGTGCTGTACCTGCGCGACGTTGCCCGAGTGGTCTACGAACAGCCGGCAGAAGCCGACAAGATGACGACTCAAGAGCTCGCACGACCAGCCCTCTTCGTGCCAGAGTCGCAGCGTGCTGATAGCTTGTTGCGGCAAATGCAGCTCGAATCGAATCACCTTGCGATGGTGGTCGACGAGTACGGCGGGATCGCGGGACTAGTCTCGTTGGAAGACCTCATCGAAGAACTTGTTGGCGACATCTCTGACGAGTACGACCGTGAAGTTGCCGAATTCGAAGAGTTGGCTGATGGCACATTCCGAGTGAGCGCCCGACTGCCGATCGACGAGTTGGGTGACCTTTTTGGGCTCGAACTTGATGATGACGAAGTTGACTCTGTCGGCGGGCTCATCATGAAAACGCTGGGGCGACTGCCCGAGAGCGGTGCCGTGGCGCATTACTCCGGGCTTGTCCTCACCGCAGAACGTACTGAGGGGCGTCGCAAACGCATCAGCACAGTGCTGGTGTCTCGCGACCCTTGGCTTGAAGATCAGCACGACCCACGCTCGAATGAACGAGAGAACGGTGAATCACAGTGACCGATGCCAGTGAATTCAGAGCAGGATTCGTGACCTTTGTTGGTCGACCCAACGTGGGAAAGTCCACATTAACCAACGCGCTAGTGGGGGAGAAGGTGGCGATCACGTCATCGAAGCCGCAGACTACCCGCCGCGCCATCCGCGGGATCGTGCATCGTGAAGACGGCCAGCTCATCATCGTGGATACTCCCGGTATGCACCGCCCGCGCACGTTGCTCGGTGAACGACTCAACTCGATCGTGCAAGACACCCTCGGTGAAGTCGACGTCATTGGGCTGTGCATTCCGGCCAATGAAAAGATCGGTCCGGGCGACCGCTACATCAACGAGCAGTTGGATTCCTTCCCTCGCGCCAAGAAGGTCGCGATCGTCACCAAGATCGATGCGTCATCGCGTCCCGGTGTCGCCGAGCAGCTGAAGGCTGTGGCGGAACTGCGCGACTGGGACGAGATCATTCCAATCTCGTCGTTCGACAGGATTCAGCTCGACATTCTCTCGACCGAGCTCGTGAAGCTCATGCCGGTCTCCAACGCTCTGTACCCGGATGATGCTGTCACCGACGAGTCGACGGAATCCCGAGTCGCGGAGCTCATCCGCGAAGCCGCGCTTGAGGGCGTCATGGATGAACTTCCGCACTCGATTGCCGTCACGATCGACGACATGATTGAGCGCGAGGACAAAAACCTTCTCGAAGTCTTCGCGAACATTTTCGTCGAGCGCGATAGCCAAAAGGGCATCATTATCGGCAAGGGTGGTGAGCGCCTGCAGGATGTGGGAGCGCGCGCTCGTGCGGAGATCGAGAAGCTCGTGGGCAAGCAGATCTTCCTCTCGTTGCGCGTCAAGGTCGCCAAAGAGTGGCAGCGCGACTCGAAGCAACTGGGCCGCCTCGGCTTCTAGGTAGCGGTTCTGTAACCAATCACTCGTTGCGGCACAGGCAGTGCTAGTCTGAAAATGTGTTGTTCGGTCTGCTCCTCCTTAGCTGCCGCGACGAGTCCTAATAGAGGCCTCCCTCGTCGCGGTGTTTGTCATTGGCTGACCAGATCCGTAACGAGTGGCCCACAAGGCTTTGAGAACAGCAGGAGCACACCATGAAGAACAATCAGTCCGCATCATCGATGCCGATCCACAAGTACCGTCCGTATCACGAGATCATCCCCGTTGATTTGCCGGACCGCACGTGGCCGTCCAAGCACATCACTCAGGCACCCCGCTGGTGTGCCGTTGATCTCCGCGACGGTAACCAAGCTCTGATCGACCCGATGAGCCCCGAACGCAAGCGGATCATGTTCGATCTGCTCGTGAAGATGGGCTACAAGGAGATCGAAGTCGGCTTCCCTTCGGCTAGCCAGACTGACTTCGACTTTGTTCGCTCGCTCATCGAGACGAACGCGATTCCAGATGACGTCACCATTCAGGTGCTGACGCAGGCGCGCGAAGAGCTGATCGTGCGCACCTACGAATCGATTAAGGGCGCCAAGCAGGCGATCGTTCATCTCTACAACTCCACGAGCGTGCTGCAGCGCGATGTCGTGTTCCGCAAAGACAAGCAGGGCATTGTCGACATCGCGCTCAACGGTGCTCGCATCTGCAAGGCGTCAGAAGCAATGGTCCCCGGCACCGAGGTTTACTACGAATACTCGCCCGAAAGCTACACCGGTACCGAGCTCGAGTTCGCAGTCGATATCTGTAACCAGATCCTCGAAGTCTTCCAGCCCACGCCCGAGCGCAAGGTAATCCTGAATCTGCCGGCCACGGTCGAAATGGCTACCCCCAACGTTTATGCCGACTCCATCGAATGGATGTCGCGCCACGTGAACCACCGCGAGAACGTCATCATTTCGCTACACCCGCACAACGACCGTGGAACCGGAATCGCTGCGGCGGAGCTTGGTTACATGGCCGGTGCCGACCGCATCGAGGGATGCCTGTTCGGCAACGGTGAGCGCACCGGAAACGTCGACCTCGTCGCTCTGGGCCTCAACCTCTTCACTCAAGGAATCGACCCTCAGATCGACTTCAGTGACCTTGACGAGATTCGCCGGACTGCAGAACACTGCAACCAGTTGAAGGTGCACGAACGCAGCCCCTGGGCCGGCGACCTTGTCTACACGGCCTTCAGCGGATCGCATCAAGACGCCATCAAGAAGGGTTTTGAGTCGATGGCGGCGCAGGCCGAACGTGAAGGCAAGCACGTCAACGATTTGGTTTGGGCTGTTCCGTACCTGCCGATCGACCCCAAGGATGTCGGGCGCGGTTACGAAGCCGTTGTTCGCGTGAACTCACAATCGGGTAAGGGTGGCGTTGCCTACCTGCTCAAGGCCGATCACAACCTAGATCTGCCGCGCAAGCTGCAGATTGAGTTCAGCGGTGTCGTGCAGTCGAAGACGGATTCCGAGGGTGGTGAGGTCTCAAGCGAGCAGATCTGGACCTCGTTCCAAGACGAATACCTGCCGGCATCCGCAGATCACGCAGACCAGAAGTGGGGGCGCTACGAATTGCTGGCGACCCGCACAACGAGCGCCAACGATGGCGAGGTGAGCCTTGAAGCTCGCCTGCGCGTCGATGACACCGAGACCGACGCCAGTCACAGCGGTAACGGCCCGATCGATGCCTTCTTGGGCATGCTTTCCGCCCAGGGCCAAGGCATCGCGGTCAAACTCTACGATTACGTTGAGCACACCATGAGCGCCGGAAGCAACGCGCAGGCTGCTGCCTACGTTGAGCTTGACATCAACGGCCAGCGCCTCTGGGGTGTCGGCATCGATGGCGACATTTCGCGGGCGTCTCTTAAAGCAATTGTGTCTGCGGTCAACCGTTGGGTGCGTGCCACTCAGGATGCTCCCGAGTCAGAACTCGTCGCAGGCTAAGTCTGAGCTTTACGAACGCCCTGCAGCTCTGTGCTGTGGGGCGTTCGTGCGTTAAGGGCGGCGGGGCTGCCGGGCTGCTGCGAGGCAGAGTTGCTGAATGGGGGCTGTCACCGCGGGGGGAGGCGCCCGGTGGCGCTCGTTAGCGTGACGGGCGACGGAATTTGGGCATCCCGCTGATAGTGCGCTGTTCGGGCAGCGTCCAGTTGAAGAGCACTGCGAGAATCCGGACGCCCACGGTGATGCCCACGCAGATTGACGCCGCCAAGAGCACGGGCACGTCATAGTTGCGCATGATCACAAGACTTGTCGTGCCCGACACTGCGGCAACGGCATAGAGCGACCCCACGTGCATGAGGGAAATGGGCATCGAGAGCAGCAAGTCGCGCAGGATCGAGCCGCCGACGGCCGAGATAACTCCAACGAAGATGGCAGGCACGTCGGGCAGACCCATGGCGAGAGCTTTCGTGGTGCCGATGGCACCGAACAGCCCAATGGTGAGAGCGTCGAGCAGAGTAATAAGAGGGCCCATTCGCGCGATGAGGCGTTCGAGAAGCATGCCGAAGAGCGCGGCACCGGTCGCGACCAAGAGATACCAGTTTGTCGTGAGAACGGCGGGGACTTCGGACAGCACGATGTCACGCACCATGCCGCCGCCAAACCCCGTAGAAATACCGATGATTGCAACGCCGAGGAGATCCAAGCGGCGGTCACGAAACTGGGCTGCAAACATCGCGCCCTGCATCGCGCCAACGCCGACCGCGAGGAGGCCAGCCCACAGTGGAATCTCAAAAGTCTCGTTCACGCACCATTCGTACCACGACCCGGGCGGGCGGCGCTGTTGTGCTCTGGGCAAGCCTGCGATCGCAGCCGCGGTTCGTGCTTTCCCGCGCCGTGTTGAGCCTTTTTCGATGCGCTGCCAGCGCCGTACCCGTACCCGCGTGCCGCGTGTGTTGGAAACTCAGGAGATCTGCGCCAGTGGGCGTTTAGCCTGCACGAGAATCGGCCTCGGAGATCTGCGCAGCGCAAAGACCTCCTGAATTTCCGGGGGGCTACGGTGTGCACTTGTGAGCGCGCGCACTGTGTGACCCGTCGTGGGGCGATGTGCGCTGCGTTCTGTTGCGCCGAGCGGGACTCCGCGGGCGCAATCCCCGTGCTACCTTCTGGAAACTCAGGAGAATTAGCCCCGCCGTCACCTTCGGGGCGGGTAAACGGGTCGTTTTTCGTCCGACGCACGCGATTCTCCTGAGTTTCCGAATGAGTTTCCGAAGGTGAGACGCGACGGCGGAGTCGCTCAGCGAAACAGGCCGCGTGCGGGCCGTCGCTCAGCAAACTTGCGACAAGCGGAGGATACTTGTCGGGTGCCTACCTATCGTGATGAAGCCGTTGTGCTGCGCACCCATAAGCTGGGTGAAGCCGACCGTATCGTGACGATGCTCTCGCGTGAGCACGGCAAGATCCGGGCGGTAGCCAAAGGGGTGCGTCGCACGGCCTCCAAGTTTGGGGCGCGACTGGAACCGTTTATGGTCGCGGACATCCAGTGCTACATCGGGCGCAACCTCGACATCATCCAGCAGGCCGAGTCTCTGGGGTCGTATGGCTCAGAGATTACGGCCGACTATGCGAGCTATACCGCGGCGAGTGTAATGGTCGAGACGGCTGACAAGGTCACGGATGATGATGGTTCCCTTCAGCAATATCTGTTGCTGGTGGGCGCGTTGCGGTCTCTGTCGCGGCGCGAGCACAACCCAAGTCTGACGCTCGACTCCTACCTCTTGCGCAGCCTGTCAATCGCAGGTTGGGCGCCCAGTTTTGTTGATTGTGCGGTGACCGGAGCGCCGGGCCCGCATTCGGTTTTCGTGGCGCAAATGGGTGGTGTGGTTGCCGATGAGGTTGCCCCGCCCGGTTCACCTCGACTCAGCCCGGATACGCTTGAATTGCTCGGCGCTTTGTTGGCAGGCCAGTGGGATGTCGCAGAAGCATCCGAGGAACGGTCTCGTTCCCAGGCCAGTGGCGTCGTTGCCGCCTATACCCAGTTTCATTTGGAACGCAGTCTTCGTTCCATTCAGCATGTGGATCGGAGCGCATGAGCCGCGTAGCAAAAACTCACAAAGATGCCGTCGAGTTTCGTCCGCTGGACTGGACGGGCATCCAGCCTCCGGCGATGCCGAAGGGTTCTGTTCCCGAGCACATTGCCATCGTCATGGACGGCAACGGTCGTTGGGCGAACGCTCGAGGTTTGACGCGCGTGGAGGGCCACAAAGCGGGCGAGGCGAGCCTGCTCGATGTGGTGGCTGGCGCCATCCAGATCGGGGTGAAGCATGTCAGCGTGTATGCCTTCTCGACGGAGAACTGGAGTCGTTCGCCCGAAGAGGTTCGTTTTCTCATGGGCTTCAACCGCGACGTGCTGCACCGTCGCCGCGATCAGCTCAATGAGTGGGGCGTGCGCGTTCGCTGGGCCGGCCGTCGGCCTCGACTCTGGACGTCGGTCATCAAAGAGTTGCAGTTCGCCGAGAAACTCACCGAGAAGAACAGCACGCTCACGCTCACGATGTGCGTCAACTATGGCGGACGCAATGAGATTGCGGATGCCGTGCGCTCGATTGCGGATGATGTGGCGGCAGGAAAACTGAAGCCGTCTGCGGTCTCAGAGAAGCTCATCCAGAAGCGGCTCTACCAACCACAATTGCCCGATGTTGACCTGTTTGTGCGGTCCTCGGGGGAACAGCGGATGAGTAACTTCATGCCCTGGCAGAGTGCCTATGCAGAGATGGTGTTTTTGGACACGCTGTGGCCTGATTTCACCCGCGAAGACCTGTGGCGGGCGATCGAGATTTACGCCGGCCGCTCGCGCCGGTTCGGTGGCGCCGTCGATGCTCCAACGGACGACTCTCAATAGACCGCACGCTTTCTCTCGTCGTTCGAGGCTGATCGCACCCAAAACTGAGGGTAGCACCTCTTTTGGTCGGGATGACTTTAAGGTGTATTCTGTGTTCAGGTCAGCATGACTCTTACCGAAGGGAGCCGCGATGCAACAGAGTGAGCAAGCAATTTCGCTCGCGGTATCCACCGTGATTTTTGCCCTGCGCCCGCTTCCGGAGTCGGGGGAGAGCGCGCTCTGGATTCCGCTCGTGCGTCGCACCCGCGAACCGTATGACGGTCAGTGGGCGTTGCCCGGTGGCTGGGTTGACAACCACGAGAGCCTCGAAGACGCGGCAGCCCGCAATCTGCTTGAGACGACCGCGCTCGAACCGGCCTACCTTGAACAGCTCTACGCCTTTGGTGAAGTTGAGCGTTCAATTGGTCCTCGCGCGGTGTCGATTGTCTATTGGGCTCTCGTGCGTCAAGAAGAGGCAGATCGAGCCACTGAGGGTGAGAATGTGCGCTGGTTCCCGGCAGATGACCTGCCCGAGTTGGCCTTTGACCACAATGTCATCGTCGACTACGCGCTCTGGCGACTGCGCACCAAGATGGAGTACTCGCGCATCGCCCGGGCATTCCTGGGCGAGACTTTTACCCTGAGCGAGCTGCGCATTGTGCACGAGGCTGTGTTGCAGAAGCAGCTCGATCCCGCCAATTTCCGTCGACAGATTGAGAACTCAGGTTCACTGGTTCCCACTGATCACGTGGTCTCGGGAGGGCGTCACCGGCCTCCGAGGTTGTACCGCTATGACGAGGGCGTTGAGCTCGTCGACAATGGCCCGCTCGGCCGCCTAAAGACAGGGAGCACTCGTGTCATCCATTGATTCGACTATTCAGCGCATCACCACAACGGGCGACGGGGAAACCTGTGCGCCTGAGCTAGCCGATGGTCCGTGGACCTTCGATCTGGGCGTTCCGAGCTATGGGCCAGGGGCTTCGATGGGCGACGTCATCCCGACGGGCGCGCCGCGTCAGGGTCAGCTTCCTGTTGAGTACCAGAAGGCCTCCCACGAAGACCTCCACGCTCGCATTGTTGCCGCTAAAGCGACCCTCGGCGACCGTGCGGTTATCTTGGGCCACTTCTATCAGCGCGATGAGGTTGTGGAGCACGCTGACTTCCTGGGCGATTCTTTCCAACTCGCCAACGCCGCCCAGACGGTGCCGAATGCCGAAGCGATTATCTTCTGCGGCGTGCACTTCATGGCCGAGACCGCTGACATCCTGGCTCGCTCCGATCAAGCCGTGATCCTGCCAAACCTTGCCGCTGGCTGCTCGATGGCCGACATGGCCGACATCGACTCGGTAGAAGAGTGCTGGGAACAGCTCACCGAGATCTACGGAACCGAGCCGGATGCTGATGGCCGCGTGCCGATCATCCCCGTGACCTACATGAACTCTTCGGCAGCGCTCAAGGGCTTCTGCGGTCGCAACGGCGGCATCGTCTGCACGAGCTCGAACGCGACGACAGTGCTGGAGTGGGCCTATGAGCGCGGCCAACGCGTGCTGTTCTTCCCTGACCAGCACCTCGGTCGCAACACGGCGAAGAAGATGGGCATTTCGACCGATCTCATGCCGATGTGGAACCCCAACAAGCCTCTCGGCGGCAACGATGCAGAGGCACTCAACGAGGCGAAGGTCGTGCTCTGGCACGGCTTCTGCAGCGTGCACAAGCGCTTCAACGTCGGCCAGATCGAGAAGGCTCGCGCTGAGCACCCCGGTGTTCGCGTGATCGTGCACCCCGAGTGCCCCATGCCGGTGGTGGACGCCGCTGATGAGGCGGGGTCGACCGACTACATCCAAAAGGCTGTTGCTGCCGCGACCGAACCGACGACGTTCGCGATCGGCACTGAGATCAACATGGTCAACCGTCTCGCTGCCGAATATCCGCAGCACACGATCTTCTGTCTCGACCCCGTGGTGTGCCCCTGTTCGACGATGTACCGCATCCACCCCGGCTATTTGGCGTGGGTGCTCGAAGCGCTCGTCCGCGGCGAGGTGCTCAACCAGATCACTGTCTCCGACGATGTGGCAGAACCAGCGAGGATCGCTCTCGAGCGCATGCTCGCCGCGAAGCCTCCGGTAGCGACGAAAGAAGCGTAATCATGGCACGGGTCATTGTTGTCGGCACGGGAATTGCCGGTCTTATCACCGCCTACCGCGCGAGCGCGCACCACGATGTGGTTCTCGTGACGAAGGCGGAGATGGCGGAGAGCAATACGAAGTACGCCCAGGGTGGCGTGGCTGCCGTGCTGTTCCCCGATGACTCGGTCGCCAGCCATGTTTCCGACACGATGATTGCCGGTGCTGGCCTGTGCGAACGGGATGCCGTTGAGGTGCTCTGCAGCGAAGGTCCGTTGCGAGTACAAGAACTCATCTCTCTCGGGGTCGAGTTCGATCGGGTCGCCAATGGTGAGCTCGCTCGGGGACACGAAGCGGCGCACTCGTCGCGGCGCGTCATCCATGCCGGTGGAGACGCTACGGGGCTCGCGATCGAAGTGGCGCTCCTGCGGGCAGTCAAGGCGTTGGCGGTAGAGACCTACGCGTATACCTTCATGCGCGATTTGGTGACGGAGACGGATGACGACGGTACGCCTCGCGTCACCGGCATCGACGTGATCGCCCCCGACGGTAACTCGCGCGTGATCGACGGCGACATCGTCATTCTCGCGAGCGGTGGTGCCGGTCAGCTCTACAAGCACACCACCAACCCCTTTGTCACGACGGGGGATGGAGTGGCTGCGGCGTACCGTGCCGGTGCCGCCCTTGCCGATGTCGAATTTTTCCAGTTCCACCCCACGTCGCTCGCGGTGCCCGGCAACCCGCTGGTGTCAGAAGCTGTTCGCGGTGAAGGCGCCACGCTGCTCGATGAGCACGGCAAGCGCTTCATGTTCGACGTGCATCCCGATGGCGAGCTCGCCCCGCGCGATGTCGTTGCCCGCGGTATCGCTCGCGCCATGGAAAAGCAGGGCGGCCGGCCCATCATGCTCGATGCCACGGGCCTCGGTTCCGAGTTTCTCGCGAAGCGATTCCCCGGTATCACCGAGGTGTGCGAAGAGCACGGCTTCGACTGGGGCACTGAGCCGATTCCAGTGACGCCGGCGGCCCACTATTGGATGGGCGGCATCCGCACCGACATCGATGGCCGCACGAGCGTGCGTGGTCTCTATGCCGTGGGAGAAGCATCCTGCACCGGTGTGCATGGTGCTAACCGCCTGGCCTCCAACTCCCTGCTCGAGTCTCTCGTCTTCGCCTGGCGCGCTGCTGATGCTCTCAACGAGCCCCAGCGGGCCATCGAGGTTGACGCGCTCGAGCCGCAGTTCGAGATCACGGGTAAAGACGCCTTCACTCGAGATCAACTGCGCGAACTCATGTGGAGCCATGTCGGTCTTGAGCGGGACGCGACGCGCCTCAGCGAAGCCGCCGCAATTCTGGCCAGCTGGCACTCCGAGTCGAACACCGTCGAGGGCGCGGAGAACGCCAATCTTCTCGACCTTGCCCGTCTCGTGGTTGTTGCGGCCCTGCGCCGCGAAGAGTCTCGCGGTGCCCACGAACGCACCGACTTCCCCGAAACACGCGAAGAGCTTGCCTTCTCCACCCGGTGGGCCGCAGTGAACGTGGCCGGGGATTTCATCCCCGCCGAAGATCAAGCAGAGACGGTCAAGCGATGAATCAGCAACTCGTTGATAATGTCATCCTGATGGCGCTTGCCGAAGATGCACCGTGGGGTGACGTGACGAGCGACGCCTTTGTGCCCGACGACGCTGCGGCGACCGCTGTTCTCAACGCACGCGAGCCGGGGGTCGCGAGTGGGCTTGATGTCTTTGCCCGCACGTTCCAGTTGGTGGATGCTCAGGCCGAGGTCACGCTGCAGGCCAGTGATGGTGACACCTTCACCGCTGGCCAGCAACTGGCTACCGTCTCCGGCAATGCACGTGGCGTGCTGCGGGCGGAGCGCATCGCTCTCAACCTCAGCCAGCGGATGTCAGGCATCGCTACCCAGACGGCGGCCTACGTCGCCGAGGTGGCGGGTACGCACGCCCGCATCGTTGACACTCGCAAGACGACTCCGGGGCTACGTGCGCTTGAGCGTCACGCCGTGCGCAGCGGTGGTGGCTACAACCACCGCTTTAGTCTCTCGGATGCCGTGATGGCGAAAGACAACCACTTGGCGGTGCTCGCTGCGGCGGGTATCGATCTCGGCGAAGCGATTCGTCGTGCCCGCGAACACATTGGGCACACCACCCATCTTGAGGTGGAGGTCGATCGCCTCGACCAGGTTGAGACTGTAGTGGCCGCGGGCGTAGACACGATCATGCTCGATAACTTTTCGCTCGATGACCTGCGTGCCGGTGTTGCGCTGGTTGCTGGCCGGGCAATCGTCGAAGCCAGTGGAGGAGTGAACCTCGACACGGTTGCCGCTATTGCGGCCACCGGAGTCGATGTCATCTCCGTAGGGGCACTCACCCACAGTGTGCGTTCGCTTGACCTTGGTCTCGATATTGCGGTGAGCGCAGCAGCGCGATGATCTTTCTCGATTCAGCAGCAACCACGCCGGTGCGCCGAGAGGTGCTCGAAGCGATGTGGCCGCTGCTGACGGGAGACTTCGGCAACCCTTCTAGTCATCACGAGCTGGGGGAGTCCGCCAAGCGTGCCCTGGATGGCGCGCGCACGAGCGTTGCCGCGTCGATCGGGTGTCGGGCATCCGATGTCATCTTCACGTCGGGTGGCACAGAGTCAGACAACCTTGCGATCAAAGGGCTCGCACTCGCTGACCCTCGCGGCCGCCACATCGTCTCGAGTGCGGTTGAGCACGAGGCCGTCTTGGAGACCGTTGACTACCTGAAGCGCATCCACGGCTTCGAAGTGACGGTACTGCCGGTCGATAGCCACGGCCTAGTCGACCTTGACGAGGTGCGTCAGGCTCTTCGCCCCGACACCACCCTCTGCACGATCATGTACGCCAACAACGAGGTGGGCGTCGTGCAGCCCATTGCGGCAATCGCTGAACTCTGCCGCGTTCACGGAATACCCCTGCATACGGATGCCGTACAAGCAGCCGGCTGGCTTCCCCTCGACCCTGCAGTGTTGGGCGTCGATGCCCTTAGCCTGTCTGGGCACAAGCTCGGTGCCCCGAAAGGCATCGGAGTACTCATCGTTAAAGGACGCCGAAGCCTCGAACCTGTGCTGCACGGGGGAGGTCAAGAACGCGGCAAGCGCTCCGGTACGGAGAATGTTGCCGGGGCTGTCGGCTTTGCTCACGCTCTGGCGCTCGCCGAGAGCGACCGTGTCGAACGGGCAGAACGCATCGCTGCTTTGCGCACTGACTTCGTGGCCGACGTGCAGGCTCGAGTGCCGGGGGTGATCCTTACGGGGCCGGAGCTCGGCGAGACGACCGCTACTGCATCCGTTCGCCTTCCCAACAACGCGTCATTCTGTTTCCCCGGTACCAGCGGCGAATCACTCCTGCTTGAACTCGGCCGTGCCGGCATCATCTGCTCGGCGGGCTCTGCCTGCGCGGTGGGCAGTGATGACGCTTCTCACGTGCTGCTCGCCATGGGCGTTGATGAAGCCATCGCCCAGACCGCCGTTCGCTTCAGCCTCAACGGCGAAACCACGGCCGAAGAACTCGCCACGGTCGCCGCGGAGATCGAAACCGCCTACCGCGCGGTGCGCTCACTCTCGGGGTAGTCCCGCAAACCCCACGACGCGCCATCCAGAGCAGTCAACATCGCAATAGTGGCCGCCACGCTGGGAATGCGCGTCGCCCCCGGCTGAATCACGTACTGAATGGTGCGCTCACTCGACGGCTGCGGAGAATGGATACTCACGCCCTCCGGCAGAGTCAGCGACGACAGTGCCAACTGGGGGAGTAGAGCTACGCCGAGCCCCCGTGACACGAAATTCAACACCGCTAAGGCATTGTCGGTCTCCAGACCTATCTCGGGAGCGAAACCCTCAAGATTGCACAGTGCCAATAAATGACCTCGGCAGAGAGTGCAGCCCGCAATCCAGGCGTCATTGGCAAGATCTGCCAAGCCCACGTCATCCGCTGTCGCGAGCGCGTGACTATCGGGAAGCACCAAGACCACGGGCTCTGTGAAAAGGGGAACCGTCGTATGCCCGCCATCGCGAGACAGATGCGGGTCAGCCCGGTCTTCAGGGTAGGAGAACGTGATCGCGACATCCGCAGCGCCATCCCGCAGCAGCTGCAACGCCTGCGGAGGCTCGGCTTCGACATAATTCACCGTCAAATTCGGATGCTGCTGCCGCAGCTGACGAATCAACCGCGGCACGAGCGTCGAGGACGCCGTCGGGAAGGCCGCGATGCGCACCGTTCCGCTCGAGAGGCCGGCGAGCTCAGCTAGTTCGGCGCTCGCGGCATCCACCGCATTGAGCACGGTGACGGCATGGCTGGCGAGGGCGCGGCCAGCTTCGGTGAGGCGCACTCCGCGGCCAGCGCGAACGACGAGCGCCAACCCCAAGCGGGTTTGAGCACGGGTGAGGTGTTGGCTGAGCGCGGGTTGGCTGTAGCCCAGGATGCGCGCTGCTTCGCTGATGGTGCCGTGTTCGGAAATGGTGCGAACGATGCGCAGCGTGAGCAGATCGGGCGTGGTGTCCATGACTCAAGCATAACTAGACGTGATAGTTCATATCCCAATCATGCTCTTGTCGCATGAATAGCACGAGAGCACTATGGAGGCATGACATCACCGGCCCTCACGAACGCTATCGAGAGTTTCGCGAACACTCGCGGCTACCTCTCCGCCGCCACCATGGGACTGCCGACGTGTGCGGCAGTCACCGAGATGACCCAGAAACTTCAACTGTGGGCCACCGCCACCTGCAACCCCATGAACTACGGTGACATCGTGGAGCGCACGCGCGGCCACTACGCCCGCCTTGTCGGCATCGACGTCGCGCGCGTTGCGATCGGCTCGCAAACTTCGGTCATGGCCTCGCTTATTGCGTGCTCGCTGCCGGCCGGCTCAGAAGTGCTTGTCGTCGAATCCGACTTCACCTCGATCGTGTACCCGTTTCTGCAACACCCCGACCTCGCGGTTCGCGCCGTGCCGCTGGCCGAACTTGCGGATGCCATCACCGACAGCACTGCGCTCGTCGCGTTCTCGCTCATCCAATCCTGTAACGGCAAAGTCGCCGACGTTGCGGCGATCACCGCAGCGGCAGCCACACACGGAACGCGAACTCTCTGCGACATCACCCAGGCCGCCGGCGTTTACCCCGTGGATGCCACCCAATTCGACGCGACAGTCTGCCACGCCTACAAGTGGTTGTGTTCGCCTCGCGGCGTCGCGTTTCTCACGATCTCCGAGGATTTCGCCGAGCACGTCACGCCCGTGCAAGCGGGTTGGTATGCGGGAGAAGACGTGTGGTCGAGCGTGTACGGCACCGAGATGAACCTTGCGAAGGATGCTCGCCAGTTCGACGTATCGCCAGCGTGGCAGGCCTGGGTGGGGGCCGAGCATCCAATCGCCATGTTTGCCGACCTCGATATCGCCGAAGTCTGGGAGCACTGCACGGGCCTTGCGAACCAACTCTGCGATGCCCTCGGAATCGAGCGCCAGAATCAAGCCATCGTCACGTGGCCGGATGAATCGGGTGCCGATCTTGCCAAGCTCACGGCGGCGGGAATCACCGCCTCCGGTCGTGCCGGTCGCCTTCGCGCCGCATTCCATCTCTGGAATGCCGAAGAAGACGTCGCGGCGGTTATCGCTGCGCTGCGCGTCTAGCTAAACTGGATGTCCGCCGACCGTGCATCCAGCTCGGCTGACTATTGGAGTTTTTAGTGGCTACGCCTAACCCCCTCGACGCCGTAATCAACCTCGCCAAGCGCCGAGGTTTCGTCTTCCAATCGGGAGAGATCTACGGCGGTTCACGCTCAGCCTGGGACTACGGCCCGCTGGGAACCGCCCTCAAAGAGAACATCAAAAAGCAGTGGTGGCAGACCTTCGTTCAAGGTCGCGAAGACGTCGTCGGGCTCGACTCGGCCGTCATCCTGCCCCGCAAGGTGTGGGAAGCATCCGGGCACGTCGAGGTCTTCTCTGACCCGCTCGTCGAATCGCTGCACACCCACAAGCGTTACCGCGCCGACCACCTTCTCGAAGCCTACGAAGAGAAGCACGGTCACCCTCCCGTGAACGGGCTTGCCGACATCCGCGACCCTGACACCGGTCAGCCTGGATCGTGGACCGAACCGCAGAACTTCTCAGGGCTCCTTAAGACGTTCCTCGGCCCCGTCGACAACGAAGAGGGCATGCACTACCTGCGCCCCGAAACCGCTCAGGGTATCTTCACCAACTTCGCCAACGTCATGGGCGCTGCTCGCATGAAGCCGCCCTTCGGAATCGGCCAGGTCGGAAAGTCGTTCCGCAACGAAATCACGCCCGGAAACTTCATCTTCCGCACCCGCGAGTTCGAGCAGATGGAGATGGAATTCTTCGTCGAGCCCGGCACCGACGAAGAGTGGCACCAGTACTGGATCGACGAATCCATGAAGTGGTACACCGATCTCGGCATCAACCCCGAAAACCTGCGCTTCTACGAGCATGCTCAAGAAAAGCTCTCGCACTACTCCAAGCGCACTGTGGATGTTGAATACCGTTTCCGCTTTGCCGGCGGCGAGTGGGGCGAGCTTATGGGTATCGCCAACCGCACCGACTTCGACCTGCGCACACACTCAGAGGCCTCGGGTTCCGACCTGTCGTACTTCGACCAGGCCAAGGATGAGCGTTGGACGCCCTTCGTGATCGAGCCCGCGTTCGGACTCACCCGTGCTCTCATGGCCTTCCTCATCGACGCGTACGCGGAAGACGAAGCGCCCAACGCTAAGGGTGGAGTCGATAAGCGCACCGTTTTGCGCCTCGACCGTCGTCTCTCGCCGGTGAAGGTTGCTGTGCTGCCGCTGTCGCGCAACGAGCGCCTCTCACCGATGGCTCGCGCTGTTGCTGCTGACCTGCGCAAGTACTGGAACGTCGACTTCGATGACGCCGGTGCCATTGGCCGTCGCTACCGTCGCCAGGACGAGATCGGTACCCCGTTCTGTGTCACGATCGACTTCGACTCGCTCGACGACAACGCCGTGACGATTCGCGAGCGTGACTCGATGGAGCAGAAGCGCATGCCGATCGAAGAGCTGCGGGGCTACCTCGCGCAGGAGCTCATCGGCTGCTAGCCACCGCGTTGAATTAGAACGTCCCGCGCGTCGGTCGCCGACAGGTGATCGTACTGCGGACAGAAGCGGGCCCGGACACAGTCCGGGCCCGCTTCTCTGCGTTTATTTCCATTTGCGCTCGCCTCCCGCCTCCTGCCCCTTTGCCACTACTGCCTTCGGAAACTCAGGAGATCTCTGCAGTACCAAGAGTTTTTGCCAAGGTAATCACGGAATCCCGGCCCTCAATCGTCACGAGTTCCGGGATCTCCTGAATTTCCGTGGCGGGCAAGTCATCCACAGCGCGAGATATGCGCGCTACTTCACCGATCGTTGCGTCGTAGCTTTCCGCAAGCACACGGCCACAATGCTGCTCTCATGGTCAATATCCGTGAAATGGTCGATGAGCTTGGTGGGCTCGCGCAAAAACGACAGCTGGTCGCACGAGGTGCCCAGGACTTTGATCTCACTCGCGCCGTTAAGCGTGGCGAGGTAGTGCGGGCGCGTCAGGGTTGGTACACGACCGCTGAGGAATCGGAGTCGAAAGTGAGAGCGGTGAGAGTTGGCGGTCGCCTTACGGGAATTTCTGCGATCGCAGACTGGGGCGGCTGGGTTCTAGACAAGCACCCTCTTCACGTTTCTTTGCCTCACAACGCAGCGCGACTGCGCAGCCCATGGAATCGACGACGCCGCCTCGGCGTGCGTCGAGGGCTTCGCCTGCACTGGGATCCGCCGGCCATCAGCGAGACGGGAACAAACTGGCACGTGGGAATTCTTGATGCGCTTCGACGGGTGATTCTCGATGAGGATCTTGAGACGGCAGTCGCGGCGATTGACTGGGCACTGCACGCTGGCCGCATCGACGCATTCGATTTCGAGCGGCTGTTCCTCGCCTTACCCCGGCATAAGCGATGGATCCGTTCGTGGGTCGACGGACGGTGTGAAAGCCTGCCGGAGAGTTTCGCCCGCACCCGCCTCCGAAGAGAGGGACACCGGGTCGCTATTCAGGTCCCCGTGGGATTCAAACGCATCGATCTCGTGGTCAACGGGGTCGTGGGGCTGGAAATCGACGGCAGACAGTTCCACGCTCACACTTTTGAAGAGGACCGCCTCAAGGCTCTGGAGATAACCATCGCCGGATTTCACGCCATGAACGTAAGCGCCAAAATGGTTTTCACACAGTGGGATCTGTTTATGCACGCGCTCGACAGTGCGCTCTCCCTACGTTCAACTTCTGGTTTCGAAAACTCAGGAGATTCGGTGCAAATGGGAAGAGCTAGCCCGTTGCCTGGCGGCTTCACGCGTCCCCGATACGGATTCTCCTGAGTTTCCGAGGGGAGGGAGCCGAACACACCAGTCGCGGTCGCTTCAGAACGGGAATACCTAGGGCGTCAACGCGTTAACCCTGAGGTGAATGATTCAGCAAACCCGATTGCCCCCGTCAAAATCGACATCTGGTCTGATGTTCAGTGCCCTTGGTGCTACATCGGAAAACGTCGCCTTGAAGCGGCCGTCGAAAGCTCCGGCATCGCCGTCGATATCGAGTACCACTCTTTCGAGTTGGCTCCCGATACCCCGGTTGAATACGAAGGCACTCCGATTCAGTATCTGAGCGAGCGCAAGGGCCTGGCGGTCCCGCAGGTTGAAGAGATGCTCACGCGCGTCACCGACATCGCCACGAGCCTCGGTCTCGACTACGACTACGAGCACATTCACCAGACCAACACGATCAAGGCGCACGAGCTCCTGCACTTCGCGAAGGCTCAGGGCCGTCAGCTTGAGATGAAGGAACGCCTTCTCGCGGCCTACTTTGTGAAGACTGAGCACGTCGGACGCGTCGAAGACCTCGCCGATATCGCGGCGTCCATCGGGTTTGATCGCGACGAAGTAGTGCGTGTTCTTGAGTCGAACGAGTACCTTCCCGCGGTGAAGGCCGACATGGAAACTGCCATGCAGTACGGCATCCAGGGCGTGCCGTTCTTCGTGATCGAGGGCAAGTATGGGGTTTCGGGCGCACAAGAAAGCGAAACGTTCGCTAACGTACTCACACAAGTACTTACCGAAAGAGACGTTTAGCACATGGATGCCGCAACGAAGCCAATCCCGACCTTCGCCCTTCAGCCACTCGGCGACCCGAATGCCGTAGCGTGCGAAGGTGATGCCTGTGTCGTCGTCGACGATCACCGCTCGCAAGCCTTCGTGAATCGTCAGATCGATGAAGGCCTCGTCTAGCCAGTCATCTGTTCCGCGTTAGTTAGCCCACAAAGCCGCGGTTCGACCACTCGATTATTTCGGCTGCGGTTGCAAACTCTGGCACCGCTTTGGCGACCCGCGAGGGGATGAGTGTGAGCGGCACCGTGGTGGGGCGCGCTGGTAGCGATGCATGTTGCGCTTCGGGGGCATTGAAGCGCTTGTTGATGAGGGCTCCGAGGATGGCGCCGCCGCCAAAGCCGAGAGGCAACAGCAGCAGGTAGAGGGTGGGGTCGAGGTTCGATGCTGTTCCGACCGCCAAAATTCCGCCAACGCCAACCGCCGCACCAATGCCGAAGGAAACCCACCAGCGCTGAAGCCTCGCGTTCTCTTTGTCCCACGCCCGCTGGGCGCGCAGTTGCGCGAGGGCTTCTTCTCGCGGCGCCGGGCTCACCCAGAGGCGGGCTTCGAAACGAAAGACGTTGGGATGTTCCTCGAGGGCCATTAGTCGGTTCCTGTTTCGCTGGTGATGTCGGCGACGGTCGCCTCTAAGCCGGTGATGAGATCATTCGCATTGACCCAAGTGGTATACCCGTGATCTCCCGAGCCCATTGATACTCGCTTGCCCGCGATGCGTTCGTCGGCAAACACGGGCCAAGCGGTGCTGCTACCGAGCGGGGTGATGGTGCCGCGCGCAAATCCGGTGGCCTCGAGCGCAAGGGCGGCTTCGGGCATCCGCAATTTATTGACACCGACGACGGCGCGCAGCTTGGGCCACGAAATCTGGCGGTCACCGGGAACAAGGGCAAAGAGGTAGCTGCCGTCGCTGCGTTTGACGACGAGTGACTTCACGATCTCGGCCGGGGTGATGCCGAGCAGTTCGGCGGCGTGTTCCAGGGAGGTCGCTGGTGCCCGTTCGACGATCTCGATCGGGATGCCGCGGCGCTCGGCGTCGTCGCGGACGCGGTCGGTTCCTGCCGTCATTAGGGGCCTCCCGGTATGTGCGGCGCCGGTTCAGGCGCGCCGTGGGACAATTGCTACGTGACTATTCTTGCCCCTGCCGACCCGCGTGTCGCGCCACAGCTCTCCATCGGGAACCTCGACCTTGATGTTCCTGTTGTTTTGGCGCCCATGGCCGGCATCACCAATACCGCGTTTCGTCGGCTTTGCCGCGAATACGGCGCTGGGCTGTACGTCAGCGAAATGATCACCAGCCGCGCCCTCGTCGAGCGCACGCCCGAAAGCATGCGCCTCATCACGCACCATGAGTCGGAGACGACCCGCAGCATCCAGCTCTATGGGGTTGACCCTAAGACGGTGTCTGAAGCGGTGACGATGTTGGTGGCCGAAGACCGCGCTGACCACATTGACTTGAACTTCGGATGCCCCGTTCCCAAGGTCACTCGCAAGGGTGGGGGAGCAGCGCTCCCGTGGAAGATCGATCTGTTCCGCGACATCGTCGAAGGTGCGGTGAAAGCTGCCGGCGATGTTCCGCTGACGATCAAGATGCGCAAAGGCATTGACTCTGACCACTTGACCTACCTTGAGGCTGCTCGTGTTGGTGCTGGTGCCGGGGTTGCCAGCATCGCATTGCACGCCCGCACGGCTGCGGAGTTCTACTCGGGGCACGCCGACTGGTCCGCGATCGAAAAGCTTAAGAACACGATCACCGATACCCCGATTCTCGGTAACGGTGACATTTGGAGTGCCGCCGATGCTCTGCGCATGGTCGACGAGACCGGATGCGACGGAGTCGTGGTCGGTCGCGGTTGCCTCGGCCGCCCGTGGTTGTTCGGTGACCTTGCTGCCGCCTTCCGAGGAGAGTCTCTCAAGGCGGAGCCAACACTCGGCGAAGTCGCCATTGCGTTTAAGCGTCATGCCGAACTGCTGGTGGAATTCTTCGGCGATGAAGATCGTGCGTGCCGCGACATCCGCAAGCATGTTGCTTGGTATTTCAAGGGCTATGCGGTCGGCGGAGAGTTGCGCGCAGCAATGGCGACCGTGCACGACCTCGCTCAGCTCGACGAACTGTTGTCTCAGCTCGACTGGAGCCAGCAGTACCCGGGTGCCGACGCTGAAGGCCAACGTGGTCGCGCGGGAACCCCGAAGAAGCCATCACTTCCGCAGGGGTGGCTCGATAGCCGCGAACTGCAGGAGACTCACCGTAGTGAACTCAACCAAGCAGAATTGAGCACCAGTGGCGGCTAATGGCTATACCGAGGCTGACGCCGAGCGTTGGTTTCCCGAGCAGCATTCGAGTCGTCGGAGCGATTTTGCGCGCGACCGTGCACGAGTGCTTCATTCGAGCGCGCTGCGCCGTCTAGCCGCCAAGACTCAGGTCTTGAGCCCCACGATGGGCACCGATTTTGCCCGCAACCGTCTCACCCACTCGCTTGAGGTCGCTCAAGTGGGCCGCGAGCTTGCCGACAGCCTCGGCCTCGATCCTGATGTTGTCGACACAGCGTGTCTCTCGCACGACCTCGGGCATCCGCCCTTTGGCCACAATGGCGAGCGTGCGCTCAATGAGTGGGCGGCTGACATTGGCGGCTTCGAGGGCAACGCACAGACGCTGCGCCTGCTGACGCGCATCGAGCCGAAGGTGTTCGGCCCCGACGGCAAGAGCTACGGTCTCAACCTCACACGGGCCAGTTTGGACGCGAGCACGAAGTACCCCTGGCCGAGTGCCCAGGGGATTCCTGATCCGAGCGGTCGCAGCAAGTACGGCTTCTTCGACGATGACACGGCTGCCTTCGAGTGGCTACGCGCCGGCGCTCCAGACCGTCAGCGCTGCATAGAGGCTCAGGTCATGGACCTCTCTGACGACATCGCCTATTCGGTGCACGACTTCGAAGACGCCATCGTCGGTGACTTTATTGATGTCACCGCGCTCGGTGCCCGCGTCAACCACGACGACCTTGTGAAGTCGATGTTTGAGTGGATCGGTGGCGAGTTCACGCACGACGAACTCATTGCGGCCTTTGATCGTCTCGATCTTCTCGACCCGTGGCTCGATCAGTGGGATGGCTCCCGTGCCGCCCACGGTCGCCTCAAGAACCTCACGAGTCAGCTCATTGGCCGCTTCGCCGGTGCCGCCGTTCAGGCCACGCGCGAAGCTCATCCCACCGATGCGCTCGCTCGCTTCGGCGGCAGCCTCGTGATCCCGGCTGAGATCCAAGCGGAGATCGCCGTGCTTAAGGGCATCGTTGCTGCATTCGTGATGTCGACAAACGCTCGCCGCCCGATCTATCAGCAGCAGCGTGATGTTCTCACTGAGCTTGCCGATGTGTTGCTGTGGACGGCTCCGGTGAACCTCGATTCCGGGTTCACAGCCGATTGGAATTCCGCTGAGAACGATCACCAGCGCAAGCGGGCCGTAGTAGATCAGGTGGCTAGCCTCACCGATCAGTCCGCGATTGCGTGGCATACACGTCTGGTTGGCTAGAGTCCCACCGCGGTGAGCCTAGAATTACGGTTGTGGCTGGCCTGATCAAAAGAAGCGATATCGACGAGGTGCGTTCGCGCACGAACCTCGCCGATATTGTGGGCGACTACGTCACTCTCAAGAGCGCTGGTTCTGGCTCGATGAAGGGCCTCTGTCCCTTCCACGAAGAACGCAGCCCTAGCTTCCATGTGCGACCCCAGGTCGGTTTCTATCACTGCTTCGGATGCGGTGAGGGCGGCGATGTCTACACGTTCCTGCAGCGCATGGATCACGTTTCTTTCTCCGAGGCCGTTGAGCGCTTGGCTGGGCGCCTCGGCTACGAACTTCACTATGAGGATGGCGGCGCGGCAACCGATCACGGCAATCGCGCCCGCATCTTGGCTGCTAATCAGGCGGCATCCGACTTCTTCGTTGCTCAACTGGCGACGCCAGAAGCAGCGCCGGGTCGTAGCTTTCTTGGAGAACGCGGTTTTGACCAGTCGGCCGCCGAGCGTTTTGGCATTGGCTTTGCGCCGCGCGGTGGCGTTCTCATGAAGCACCTCAACACCCTCGGCTTTTCGTCGGAAGAGCTGGTTGTTGCCGGCCTCATCGGCAAGGGGGAGCGAGGCGATTATTACGATCGTTTCCGTGGCCGGCTGGTGTGGCCCATCCGTGATGTCACGGGTCAGACGCTCGGCTTCGGTGCCCGCCGGTTGCTCGATGACGACAAAGGCCCCAAGTACCTGAACACTCCCGAGACCCCGGTTTATCACAAGAGCCAAGTGCTCTACGGGCTCGACCTGGCCAAGAAAGACATTTCCCGCGGCAAGCAGATCGTGGTGGTCGAGGGCTACACGGATGTCATGGCCTGCCACCTTGCGGGAGTCACGACCGCTGTCGCTACCTGTGGAACCGCGTTTGGCGTCGACCACATCAAGATTGTTCGTCGGATGATCGGCGACTATGACAACGCAGACACCACCGCCACGGGCGAAGTGATCTTCACGTTCGACCCGGATGAGGCGGGCCAGAAGGCCGCGAACCGTGCGTTCGCCGAGGAGCACCGTTTTGCCGCGCAGACCTTCGTTGCGGTGGCCTCTGACGGTCTCGACCCGTGCGATTTGCGACTCAAGAAGGGTGACGGAGCCGTGCGTCGTCTCGTCACTACACGCAAGCCGATGTTCGAGTTCAAGATTCGTCGTGAGTTGGCGGTGCACGATCTCGAAACAGTTGAGGGTCGTGTTGCTGCCTTGCGCGCTGCGGCCCCCGTGGTTGCCGGTATTCGTGACTCGGCGCTCGGTATTGGCTACGTCCGCAGTGTGGCGGGCTGGCTCGGTATGGAGCCCACTGAGGTTCAGGCTGCTGTCACCGAGGCGAAGCGTCACGTTGCACCGTCTGGGCCCTCGAAGGCACCGCAGCAGTCACAGTCTGCATCGTCGTCACAGGTGCCGCCGGAGGGCTTTGGGGAGGCTCCAGCGCAACCGGGGCCGTCGATCATGAACCTGCGCGTTGATGCCATTACACGACTGGAGCGCGACGCCCTTATGGCGGTGTTGCAGCATCCGGATGTCGTGGGCGCCGAGCTGATCGGCAAGCTCACCCAGATTTCTATTGCTGAGCCTTCGCTTGCTGTGGTTCGCGATGCGATCGCTTCTCTCGCCGACCGAGCACTTGAGCCGGGCTGGGCGTCGGCGATTGCCGATGAAGTGCCGTCGTCGTTCTCTACCTTCGTGAAGCAACTGAGTGTTGCGCCGATTCCGGAGCGCGAAGAACGAATCCCGGTGTATTGCGTTCAGGTGACGACCGACCTGATTGAGCGTGATTTCTTGAGGCAAAAGCGTGAACTTCTTGGGGTGCTCCAGCGCATGGATCGCGAGAGTGATCCCGAGCGTTATGTGCAGACTCAGCGCGACCTCATGCGGATCGAAGCGGAGCGTCGTGCGCTCCGCGATGACGCCTAACTACTGCTCTTTGGTTGCGTTCGTGTAAATATCCCTCGTTCGGGGGCGGACGACCTAGTCTCGAAGGTTCCTCGTGTGTTACTACTGAGGAACTAGGATGTGCGGCGCCTACAAACGCGCCGTCGCATTTTCTGCACGCAACAGGAAGAGGTAGACGGATATGACATCCGCATCCAAGAGCAGCAAGCGAGTCCTTGCTGTAGTTGCCGGCACAGCAGCGTTCGCGCTCGCTTTGACCGGTTGCCAAGCTGGAGATGACTCCAGCTCTGGCGGTTCCGAGTCGCTTATCGTGGGCACGACTGACAAAGTCACGTTCCTCGACCCGGCCGGTTCGTACGACAACGGTTCCTTTGCCCTGATGAACCAGGTGTTCCCGTTCCTGCTCAACTCGCCGCTCGGCACCTCTGATGTTGAACCTGACATTGCCGAGTCCGCGGAGTACACGAGCGACGATGAATACACCGTTGTACTCAAATCGGGCCTCACGTTCGCCAACGGCAACGACCTTACGTCGTCAGACGTGAAGTTCAGCTTTGACCGTCAGGTTGCGATTAACGACGAGAACGGCCCATCCGTTCTTCTCGGAAACATTGACAGCGTTGAAGCCGTCGATGACACCACCGTTATCTTCCACTTGAAGAACGGCAACGACCAGACGTTCGCTCAGATTCTGTCGAGCCCCGCTGCCCCGATTGTTGACGAAGAAGTATTCTCTGCTGACTCGGTTACCCCCGATGAAGAGATCGTTGACGGCATGGCTTTCGCTGGCCAGTACGTCATCGACAGCTACGACTTCAACAACATCGTGTCGTTCACGGCCAACCCTGACTACCAGGGTGTTCTTGGCGCTGCCGCTACTGACAGCATCACGCTGAAGTACTACACCGATGCCTCGAACTTGAAGCTCGATGTTCAAGAGGGCAACATCGATGTCGCGCACCGCAGCCTGTCTGCAACCGACGTCGCTGACCTCGAGACCAACGACAACGTCAATGTGATCGTTGGCCCCGGCGGAGAAATCCGTTACATCGTGTTCAACTTCGACACGCAGCCCTACGGCGCGAAGACTCCCGAGGCTGACGCCGAGAAGTCGCTCGCTGTTCGTGGTGCTGTTGCTGACCTCATCGACCGCCAGGAAATCTCTGACCAGGTTTACAAGGGCACCTACCTGCCGCTGTACTCCTACGTTCCCGACGGACTGACCGGCGCTACCGAGGTTCTCAAGGACCTTTACGGCGACGGCGACGGCGGCCCGAGCGTTGAAGCAGCGCAAAAGCGTCTCGCGGATGCCGGTGTCGAGACTCCGGTAGCTCTTAACCTCCAGTACAACCCAGACCACTACGGTGAGTCTTCGGGTGACGAGTACGCGTTGGTCAAGAGCCAGCTTGAGGCTGACGGAATCTTCGAAGTCAACCTGCAGTCGACCGAGTGGGTTACGTACGCGAGTGAGCGTACGGCCGATGCTTACCCGGCTTACCAGCTGGGTTGGTTCCCGGACTACTCCGATGCTGACAACTACCTCACCCCGTTCTTCGGTGATGGCAACTTCCTCGGAAATCACTATGCGGATGCTGAAGTCAACGATCTAATCGTGGCTCAAGCAACCGAACTCGACCCTGCCGTGCGTGAGGGAATGATCGAGGACATCCAGGCGAAGGTTGCGGCTCAGCTGTCGACCGTTCCGTTCCTTCAGGGAGCACAGATCGCCGTGACGGGCAAGGACGTTACCGGAGCTACGCTCGACGGTTCGTTCAAGTTCCGCTACGGCAGCTTGGCCAAGTAGGAGCAATTCGCTCTAGTTAGGCCTTGGCCTAGCAAAATGACTCAAGGGGGTGGCCCACACACGATGTGGGTCACCTCCTCGTCTTCGTTCTCTGCACGATAGGTAGGTATGTCGCAGTCCGCTCCCGCCGTGATCAATCCGGCACAGTCAGAACCGCCCACCCGGCGTTTTCGGGGGATCACAAATCCTCTCGCTCGTTTTCTTATAGTCCGTTTTCTTCTGATTTTCCCGACCGTGTTCATCCTCGTGACGATGGTGTTCTTGTTGATGCGCTCGATCGGTGACCCCATCACGGCTGCTCTGGGCGACCGGCTCACGGCAGCCCAGCTTGCGGAACGTATTAGCGCTGCAGGCTACGATCGCCCGCTCGTGGTGCAGTATTTTGAGTACCTCGGTCAGGTCTTCACCGGCAACTTCGGCACCGCCATCACTGATGGCCGTCCCGTCTCTGAATTGCTGGTCACTTACGGCAGCGCCACCCTTGAGCTCGCGTTCTACGCGGTGCTGGTGGCTCTCATCGTGGGTATTCCGCTCGGCATGGTCGCGGCGTACTACCGCGACAAGTGGCCGGATGCCGTGCTGCGGGTTGCCGCGATACTCGCCTACGCGACTCCGGTTTTCTTCGCGGGGCTGCTTCTCAAGCTCGTGTTTGCCGTCTGGCTGAAGGTATTGCCGGTGGCAGGCCGAGCATCCACTCGCACAGAGTTGCAACTGACATCGCTCGACAACAAGTCGGGTATCTATTTGATTGACGCGTTCCGTCTGGGCAGCCCGGCAGCAATCGGCGATGTGCTCTCGCACGCCGTGCTTCCTGGTCTCGCGCTTGGGCTGCTCACGGCCGGAATCTTCTTGCGGCTCGTGCGCACCAACGTCATTGGTTCACTGTCGATGGACTACGTGGATGCTGCGCGCTCCCGTGGAGTGAGCGAATACCGCCTCGTGCGCAAGCACGCCTACAAACCCGCGCTTATTCCGATCATCACGGTTATCGGCTTGCAGATCGCCCTCCTGCTGGGAGGCGCGGTGCTGACCGAAACCACCTTCGAGTGGAAGGGCCTCGGCTTCAAACTCGTCGAGTACTTGGGTGCTCGTGACTTCGTGGCGGTGCAGGGCATTGTGGTGCTGCTCGCGGTGATCGTGGCACTGACCAACTTCATCGTCGACATCATTGCGGCGATTATCGACCCGAGGGTGAGGTACTAATCATGACAACGACACCCTCACGTTTTGTGGCTGTGTGGCGCAAACTGCCTATTGTTCACCAGGTTCGCCAGTCGGTAGGACTCCAGCGCGGCATGCTCGTTGCCGGGCTCATTCTGACCGGCATCTTCTTGCTGACGGCACTTTTTGCTCCGCTGCTTGCTCCCTACGGTTTCTCGCAGTTGCGAGACGAAGAGGGTTCCTTTGGTGCGCAGGTTCCTCCGGGCGGTCAACACATTTTGGGCACCACCGTTGGTGGCTACGATGTGCTCTCGCGCGTGATTTGGGGTTCGCGTACCGCGCTGCTCGTGATCGTCGTTGCCGTTGCGCTGTCGATCTTCGCCGGAGTGCTTCTCGGTCTGGTCTCGGGTTACCTTGGCAGCTGGATCGACCGCGTTCTCGTGGTCATCTCCGACGCGGTATACGCGTTCCCGACGCTCCTGCTAGCGATCGTCGCGGCTATTGCGATTAGCGGTGGCCAGTCGAGTTTCTGGGGTGGAGTGTTTGCGGCGGCAGTATCGATCACCGTGGTCTATATCCCGCAGTATTTCCGTGTCATCCGTGCTGAAACGGTGCGAATCAAGTCGGAGGCCTACGTCGAATCGGCGAAGGTCATTGGCTCGAGCACGCCGCGGATTATGTTCCGCCACGTGTTCCGCAACGCTACGCGCACTCTGCCGTTGATCTTCACACTCAACAGCTCTGAGGCCATCCTGACTCTCGCGGGTCTTGGCTTCCTCGGCTTCGGTATTGAGCCATCCGCTGCGGCTGAGTGGGGTTACGACCTCAACAAGTCGATTTCGGATGTCACGAGCGGCATCTGGTGGACGTCACTGTTCCCCGGGCTCGCGATCGTTCTCGTGGTCCTCGGGATCACTCTGGTGGGGGAGTCGCTCAATGACCTCGCTGATCCTCGCTTGCGCACGCGTCGTCGTGCCGACCAGTCGGCGCCAGCGTTAGAAACTGCTCCCATCTCGACGCTCGCCCTCAACGACGATATCGACGCTATTGACCCGCTGGAGGCTCGCTCATGAGCAACATCGTTGAGATCAGGAATCTCGAAGTAACGTTCGCGACCGATGGCGGAGACGTCAAAGCTGTCGATGATGTGTCGCTGACTCTCGCCCCGGGCGAGGTTCTGGCGATCGTCGGCGAGAGTGGCAGTGGCAAGAGTGTGACGGCCAAGTCTGTTCTCGGGCTGTTGCCCGAGACTGCGGTGTCACGCGGTGCCATCGTGCTTAACGGCAAAGAAGTTATTGGAATGTCCGGCAAGCGTTTGCGTGAGCTTCGCGGCGTAGATGTGGCGATGGTTTTCCAAGAGCCATCCACCGCGCTCAATCCCGTCTTCACGGTGGGCTGGCAGATCGCAGAAGGGCTTCGCGCCCACGGCAATGTGAGCAAGCGCGAGGCTCGAACGAAAGCGATCGAGATCCTGCGCAAGGTGGGCATTCCGGAGCCAGAGTCGCGCGTTGACTACTACCCGCACCAGTTCTCGGGTGGACAGAAGCAGCGTGTCGTCATCGCCATGGCGCTCGTGCTCGAGCCAGAGCTCATCGTGGCCGACGAGCCAACAACCGCTCTGGATGTCACCGTTCAGGCGGAAATCCTCGATCTGCTGCGCCGGTGCCGTGATGAGTTCGGTGCCGCGATCATCCTGATCACCCACAACATGGGTATCGTCGCCGATCTCTCCGATCGTGTTGCCGTGATGTATCAGGGCAAGCTGGTTGAAGAAGCCCCAGCTCAGCAGTTGTTTGATTCGGCCAAGCACCCTTACACGCAGAAGTTGCTTGCCGCCGTTCCCCGTATCGGTTCGGGTGCGTCGCGGGCAGCAGCACGTGTATCTGATCGTGCGGCCGCGGGCGGCGAAAAGAATGTCGAACCTGTCGTCATTGCTGACAACCTCGAGATCGAGTTCCCTGGCCGTTTCGGTCGCGCGCCGTTCCGTGCTGTCGATCGCGTGAGCTTCACAATCTCACCCGGCGAAGTCCTCGGGCTGGTCGGCGAGAGCGGTTCGGGCAAAACCACGATCGGTCGTGCCATTGGTGGGCTCAACAAAATCACCGGTGGTTCGTTGTCTGTTCTCGGCCACGAAATGCTGGGCTTCAAAGAACGTCAGTTCCGGCCGCTGCGCAGCGACATCGGGTTTGTCTTCCAAGACCCTGCCTCCAGCTTCAACCCGCTGCTCACCATCGCTCAGTGCGTTGCTGAGCCGCTGATCGTGCACGGCAAGGCCGAAGACCCGAATGATGCGCGCGGACGTGTTGATGAGCTTCTCGAGGCCGTTCAGTTGCCGAAAGCCTTTGGGGATCGCTTTCCGCACGAGTTGAGCGGCGGACAGCGCCAACGCGCCAGCCTTGCGCGTTCACTCGCGTTGCGACCTCGACTGCTGATCGCCGACGAACCGACAAGTGCACTTGACGTGTCGGTGCAAGCGAAGGTACTTGAACTGTTCGCGGACCTACAACGGGATCTCGGCTTCGCGGCCTTGTTCATTAGTCACGATCTTGCGGTTGTCGACATGCTGTCGGATCGCATTGCGGTGCTCTACAAGGGGCAGCTCGTGGAGGAGGGTGTTGGCTCTGAGGTGCTCGGCAATCCGCAGCATCCGTACACTCAACGACTGTTGGCCTCGCTGCCCGTACCGGATCCTCGCGAGCAGACCGAGCGCCGTGAAGCACTGAGGGCGCTGACTGACGTAGATTATTGAGGTGACTTCTACTCAGCCCACCGTGAGCGCCCGCGACTTGTCGCTGCGCTACCCGTCACGCAACCCTGAAACGCGTTCGATTGCTGTCAATGGTTTGAGTTTTGAGATCGCCGCTGGCGAAGTATTGACCGTTGTGGGCGAGAGTGGCTCGGGCAAGAGCACTCTTGCCAAAGCGGTTGCACTTCATGCTGAGACGGGCGCCTACGGTTCGCCGCTATTTAGCGGGGGAGAGCTCGCGGTGCTCGGCACCGAACTGCGCTCGGTGAGTCGACGCAAGCGCGATCGATTGAGCTTGCGCGTGGGCTATCTGCCTCAGGATGCGGGCAACCACCTCAATAGTCGGCTCACGATCGGCGAGAACATTGCTGAACCGATTTTTGTGCGGGATCGTCGTTTCAACCAGCGGGAAGCCGCCGAAGCTGTTGCGACCCTCATCGACACTGTGCGTTTGCCGCTCTCGGTCATGAACCGGTACCCGTACGAGTTGAGCAAGGGGCAGCGTCAGCGCGTTGCGATTGCACGTGCCATGATCCTTGAGCCGCAACTGCTCGTGGCCGACGACCCCACCGCCGGTATTGACGTCAACGTGCGCGCAGCCATCCTCGACCTCATCGTTGATCTGCAAGCGCAACGCGAATTCTCGGCACTGCTGGTCACCGCTGACCTGGCCGCGGTCCGCCGGGTCGCCACGAATGTTGCGATCATGCATCGCGGCATCCTCGTTGGTTCTGGTGAACTTTCAGAAGTCCTTTCCGACCCGTGGCACCCCTATGTGAAGGGGCTCGCCCACTCACTTGTGGAGCTCGAACGTGAACAGCACTAACGAAATAACGCCCGACGTAAACCCCGTGCCCGCCTCGACCTGGTTGGTGGGCGGCTGGGGTGCGGATATGGAGTGCGAGTCCGAAGGCATCTCTGTCCTGCGCAGCAGGCCGGATGGGTCGCTCGAGCTCGCGCAACGCGTTGCGGAGGTGCCCTCGGCATCCTTTATCGTGGTCGATGGTGACCGCGTGTATTCGACGCTCGAAGGATCAGGCCAGGTCGCAGTATTCGACCGCGACGGCGAGAACCTCAGCACTCCAACGTTCACCGCCAGCGGAGGCCAATACCCCTGCCACATCGCGGTCCAAGGCTCCACGATCATTGCCGCAAACTATGGCACCGGCACGCTCGGAGTCATCGAGGCTTCGGCGGAACCCACGGCGCTCGACACGCGTCAGGTCGTCGAGACTGTCGGGCTCGGTCCACGACCGCAACAAGAGGGCCCGCACGCGCACTCCTCAGTTTTCGTCGATGACGGCACGCTCTTCACTCTCGATTTGGGCGCCGACCTCATCCGCGTTTTCAGCTACGTCGATTTCGCGATCGAACAGATCGCCGAGGTCGCTACGCCGGCAGGGTTTGGACCGCGCGATATCGTCGCCCGCCCCGGCAATCTGTTCTATGTGCTCGGAGAACACGGATGCGGCTTGCTCGTTTTCGAGTGGAAGAACCGTGCACTGCAGCAACTGTGCTCCATCGCGCTGCCTGGTGCTGTGGAAGGCGACCAAGCGTCCGCCATCGCAATCTCAGCCGACGGCCGCTTCGCCTACGCTGGGGTGCGCCACAGCAATCAGATTGCGGTCATGACGATTGCTGACGATGGCCGAAGCGTTGCACCGCTCACTTCTGTGTCGTGCGAGGGGAACTGGCCGCGCCACATCATCATGAGCGACGACATTCTTCACGTCTGCAACCAGTATTCGCACGAAGTGGCTAGTTTCAGAATTGATCTCAACGGTATTCCGCAGCTGATTGCCCCACCAACCCGGGTGCTTTCGCCAACATACCTCGCCAGAATCGGCTGATGGTTTTTCAAGTGCGAAATCATTTGCTAAAGTAATTGAGTCGCACAGCGATCCTCGATAGCTCAATTGGCAGAGCAACGCACTGTTAATGCGTAGGTTCTTGGTTCAAGTCCAAGTCGAGGAGCTTATAAGTCCCGGTCACTTCGGTGGCCGGGACTTCGTGCTTTCCGGGAGGTGCTTTTCCCGCGAAGTTGTGGGCGAGTTTTCTCGCGTTGTCGCGACTGCAGCCTGGCACCGAGAATCTTTCTCTACTCCGCCGGGAGTAGGGCACGCTGCACCGCCGAGCCGACGCGGTAGTACCCCGCGCCAACTACCATCAAAGGATGTCTTCGTCATCCCGTCGCTCGACGCCGCGCGCATCGAAGGCGATGCTCGACGCCGTCGTGAACGGCACGGGTGTCAGCGCATCGCAGTCTCCGCGGTCGCGTCGTTTGCGGCGGTGGATTCCCGTCGTTATTTCGCTACTGGTGCAGGTGCCCATCACGATCGTGGGGGTGATCTGGACGGGTGCTTATGCGGAGTACGGTGATGCGGCATCCGAACTGCCGTTCACTACTGTTCTTGAGTTGAGCAGTATTGGTGCCGGCGCGATTGTCGCCATCGCGCTGTCGATTGTTGGCCCGCTGCTGCTGCTGTGGATTCGGCGTTATCCCGGGCCCATCATCGCTGTGATTTCGGCGTTGGCGGCGGCAGACTTTCTCATTGGCTACTCGGTGCTCTCCGCGCCGTACCTCGCACTTGCATTCGCGATTGTCATTGCGATCTCGCACGGTGCTCGCACCTGGACGTGGGTGTCGATGATTGTCGTGTGGGAGGCAACGCTTCTTGCCGCTCTGGTCGTGGGCATCGAGCTCGACCCGTATCGCATCGTCCCCACCACGATCGGTCTGTTGCTGGTGCTCGGGTTTGCTGAAGTGAATCGTCGTCGGCGTGAACAGCTCGAGCAGTTCCACGCCGCTTTTGCGAGTCGTCGTGAAGAAGAGCTGCGCGCCGAGCGTACGAGAATCGCGCGTGAGTTGCACGACGTCTTGGCACACTCCCTGAGCCAGATAAACGTGCAGGCCGGCGTCGGTCTTCACCTCATGCACAAGCAGCCAGAACAGGCCGAGGAAGCTCTCGCGAGCATCAAAATCTCGAGCAGAGAAGCGCTTAACGAAGTGCGATCGCTGCTGGGGATGCTGCGCAGTGAGGACTCGGGCGCTGCGGAGGGTGCTGCCGATAATGCGCCGCTCGTCCCCGAGCCAGATCTCTCTCGCCTCGCGAGCCTCGCCGATTCTGTGCGTGCGCAAGGCGTTGAGGTTGATCTCACTTCAGAGATCTCAGAGCACACTGCCGCGGCCGTCCAGCTGGCGCTGTATCGCATCGTGCAAGAGTCACTCACGAACGTGGTGCGGCATGCATCGGCGACCTCTGCGGTTGTCTCGCTGGTGGTCGAGGGCGACGACTATCTCGTTACTATTACCGATGACGGTGTCGGTATCGATACCGATGGTCACACGGAGGGGCGAGGGCTGCTGGGCATGCGAGAGCGAGCTGAACTACTCGGGGGCGCGATGACGGTGCGTGATCGTGCGCCGCGCGGCACCGTGGTGACGGCTCGAATTCCGCGCCGTTCGGCATCCGCATGATCCGGATTGTTATTGCCGATGACCAGCAGCTGATCCGTGCCGGCTTCAGCAGCCTCCTCAACGCCGAAGAGGGCATCGAAGTGGTGGGCGAAGCGGCAACCGGCACCGAGGTCATTGAGGTGGTTCGTCGTGAGCGCCCCGACGTTGTCTTAATGGACATTCGGATGCCCGAAGGTGACGGTTTGTGGGCGACCGAACAGATCGCGACCTATCCCGAACTCGCTGATACGCGCATCATTGTTGTGACAACCTTCGAAGTGGACGAGTACGTCGCTCGGGCTATCCGTGCTGGCGCCAGCGGTTTTCTTGTGAAAGACACCGAGCCTGTTGAACTGATTCGAGCGGTTCGTGTTGTGGCCTCAGGCGATGCACTCTTGAGTCCCGGCGTCACCAAACGACTCCTCGAACGCTTTGCTCGCGGCTCTCATGCGGCCGTCGATGATGCCATCTTGTCGGCCATTACCGATCGTGAACGTGAGGTGCTGGCCCTTGTCGGCCAGGGGCTCACCAACGCAGAGATCGGTACCAAACTCTTCCTGAGCCCGCTCACGGCCAAAACTCACGTCTCGCGCATCATGTCGAAGCTTGCAGCCCGAGACCGCGTGCAACTCGTCGTGATCGCGTATGAGACCGGGCTTGTCTCGCTGGGGCGGGCGGTGTGACGAGCAGCATGACGGATGGCATTGCAGACGGTGTCGCACACAGAAAACGGCACCCGGCACGGTCTCCCGAAGTCTCGGCGGCTATCCGCTCCAGCTTTGCGGTGGGCCTTGCTGTTGCCGCGTACGGAATTTCCTTTGGCGCACTGGCAGTAGCGGCGGGGCTGGATGTCTGGCAAGCCTGCGTGCTCAGCCTGTTGATGTTTTCGGGCGGCTCCCAATTCGCTCTCGTTGGTGTGCTCGCGACGGGTGGCACAGCGGCCGGCGGTGCAGCGATCGCTAGTGCGGTGCTGTTGGGTGCGCGCAACTCGTTGTACGCCCTGCGCGTGGCTCCCATGATCGGCTCTGGGTTTGCCAAACGACTGTTGGCGGGCCACTGGACTATCGACGAGAGTACAGCCGTCTCCACAGCGCAGCCCACCCTCGCAAGCCAGCGTGCGGGCTTCTGGTGGACTGGCGCCATCATCTACGTCGGTTGGAACCTGACGACCCTCGTCGGGGCGCTCATTGGCGACCAACTGGGCGACGTGAGCCAGTACGGATTAGATGCCGCTGCCGCAGCAGCGTTCCTCGGGCTCCTGTGGCCGCGATTGAAGCAGCTGCAACCCATTGTGGTGGCGGTCGGTGCCGCAGTCGTTGCCGCGGTGCTCATGCCCGTTCTGCCCGCGGGGCTGCCGGTGCTCGCCGCGACGCTCGTAGCTGTCGCCGTGGGCCTGACAAACTGGCTGGGAACCCGCGAGAGCGACCTCGCCGAAGCTGAACCCGATCCGATGGGGGAGCGATGACGGTCTGGCACATCATTCTGATCGCCTCGATCGCCGTGCTCGCCCTCAAGCTCGCGGGCTTCACGATCCCCGCGGCGTGGGCCGAGAAACCCACGGTGGCGAGGCTCGCTAATCTGCTCACGGTCTCGCTATTGGCGGCACTCATCGTTGTTCAGACGTTCGGTTCAGCGCGCGGCTTTGAAGTGGATGCCCGGCTTCCGGCCGTCGCCGTCGCCGCCATGCTTTTCTCGCTGCGAGTGCCCTTTATAGTCGTGATCATCGCGGCCGCTCTCGTAGCCGCCGGTATTCGGGCGCTGACGTAGAGCGCTTTTCCGTGCGGGGGTTGCGCTGACTTAGGCGTCGAGCTGTTCCTCGGTGGGCAACCACGAGAGCCCAGGCTGACCCCAGCCCTGCTTGCGAATCGCTTTCGCGGCCGCCTTGGCATCCGGAGCCTGCAGGCGGTCGGCGTAGAGCACGCCGTCGAGGTGATCGTATTCATGTTGGAAGATGCGGGCGAGCCAGCCCGACGCTTCAATTTCGAACGGCTGTTGCTGCAGGTCGAAGGCGCGCAGGATGACGCGGTCGGCACGGGCAAGCGGGTAGCGTTCGCCGGGAATCGAGAGGCAACCCTCTTCATCCGCGTCGTCGGAGTCGAGCACGGGGGTGGAGCTTTGCCAAAGTTCGGGATTGATGGCGACACCGTGCCAGTGCGTGTCGTCGTCGTCGGTCCAGTCGTAGACGAAGATGCGTAAGCCGACGCCGACCTGCGGCGCGGCCAAGCCGACGCCCGGTGCTTCTTCCATCGTCTCGATCATGTCGTTGACGAGAGTCGTGAGCTCGCTATCGAAGGCCGTCACCGGGCTCGCTGGAGTGTGGAGCACCGGATCGCCGGTGATAATGATGGGAAGAACGGCCATGTACCCAGAATATCCCGTGCGAACCGAGTACATTTGACGAGTGCCGCCGGACATACTTGACCTCAGCGATCAGATAAGCCTGACGCCGCTGCAAGCGGTGGGTATTCCGTTGGCCCTCATCGGCGCGATCCTGTTGTCGCTGGGAGCGCAGTTTCAACATCGTGGCGTTGCCCGCATGGAGCAGCACCATGGCAGCGAAGCCAGCGCAGGCCTCAACTTTTCCCAGATCAAGGCGCTGCTTGCCCGTCCGTCGTGGGTAATCGGCACGGCGTTTCTCGGGCTCGCCATCGTTTTTCAGCTTTCGAGCCTGTCGCTTTCCCCGCTCATGGTGGTGCAACCCCTCGGCGCCGTTGCGCTCGTGATGACCGCGATCATGAATTCCCGCGTCGCGAAGGTGCGCTTGGATGCCATTTCCATTCGAGCGATCGTGATGTGCGTTGTCGGTGTTGGTGTGTTTGTCGGAATCGCCGCGATGTTCGCCAAGTCCACGGTTATCACCCAGCGTGAGCTGTCAATTGTGCTCATCGTCTTGGCGATCGTCTTGGCACTCTGGATCGTGCTGTTCCTGGTCTTCCGCACGAACGCGTCCCCTGTTTTTTATATCTTGGGTGCCGGCATGCTGTTTGGTTTCGTCGCGACGCTCGCCAAGGTTGTCATCGACCGCATCAAGACGATCATGATTTCGGGTTCTGGATTTGAGAGCACGGATTTTCTTACGATCCTGTGCATTGTTGGGCTCATCGCTGCGTCCCTTCTCGGTTCGTACTTCGTGCAGACCGCATACGCCTCCGGCCCGCCAGACCTCGTGGTGGCGGGACTCACCGTTATCGACCCGCTCGTTGCGGTGACGGTCGGCATCCTCGTTCTGGGAGAAGCAGCCGATGCGCCGCTCTGGGCAATCATTGCGTTTGTGATTACGGGTGCCGTGGCCATTTTCGGTGTGTTCTCGCTGTCGAAGCACCACCCGCAACTGAAGTCGTAGTATTTCGAGGCGCTCGGTCGAGCAGCCCGTGCGTGCAGGCCGCGTGAGGTACGTTATTAGATGCCGTTGACCTGACTGGGTCGTAAACGCACTGGCTCGTGACGCACAACTGTTAAGGAACTCTTCGACTGTGACTTCCGCTGTGAGACGCTCGCCCCACGAGGGCAAACCGCGACTTCGCATTCTGATCGGTGCCGACACTTTCTGGCCACAAATTAATGGTGCAGCGACCTTCATTGCTCGATTGGCCGCTGGTCTCGCTGAGCGCGGACATGATGTGCACATCGTGGCTCCCTCGTACTCCAACAAGAAGTTGGGCGCGATGGTCGAGGAGCATGAGGGGCAGAAAATGACCCTGCATCGCCTCTACTCGTGGCGCTGGCTCGGCCACCCGTGGCTTCGGTTCATGATGCCGTGGCGAGTCAGGCAAAATTCGGCACGCATTCTTGATCAGGTGAAGCCCGATGTCATCCACTTTCAGTCGCACATCATCGTCGGCCGCGGCATGACGATCGAGGGCGAAAAGCGAGGAATTCGTCTCGTCGGCACTAATCACTTCATGCCCGAGAATTTGCTCGATCACGCCTACATCATTCCCAAATTCTTGCGCCGAAAAGCTATTCAGGCGGGGTGGGCTGCTGCCGGACGTTCCTTCTTGCGTGCCGCGTGGGTAACCACTCCGACCCGGCGCGCCGCCGAATATCTCGAAGCAAACACGAACGTGCGCAACGTCGTTGCGGTGTCGTGTGGGATCAATGCCGATGGTTACAACGGCAATCTTGAGCCCAAGCCGGAGAATCTCATTGTGTTCTTGGGGCGCCTCTCCGACGAGAAGCAGATCGATAAACTCATTCGCGCTCTCGCGATTCTTGACCCTGCGCTCGACGCGAAGCTCGAGATTGTGGGCGGGGGAGAGCTCGAAGGAAAACTTCGTGCCCTTGCAGCCTCTTTGGGCGTCGCGGATCGTGTGACCCTCACCGGATTTGTCGAGCAAGATCAACTGCGTGATGCGCTTCAGCGTGGTTCAGTGTTCGCGATGCCATCGATCGCGGAGCTGCAAAGCATCTCAACAATGGAAGCGATGGCGTCTGGGCTGCCCGTCGTTGCTGCTGACGCCATGGCTCTGCCTCACCTTGTGCACGATGGGGAGAACGGGTTCCTGTTCGAGCCCGGCAACGTCGAGGATCTGGCCGCAAAACTCACCCGAGTGCTGTCGATGCCAGCGGATGAGGTGCTGAAGTTCAAGAAAGAAAGCTTGGCAATTGTGGCTGCCCACGACATCCAGCGCACATTGGACACGTTCGAGAGCATGTATCGCGGCGAAGAGGTCTCTGCAGCGGTGTCATCCGACAAAAAGAACGAGAGCGCCTCCTAAGCGGAGACGCTCTCGTGGGAGCCACAGCAATCGGCTCGTGAGTGTAGGCGTGGAGCCTACTTCTTTGCGGGGGTGCGGTTTTCGGCCGATACCATCCAGGCGTACTGTTCAAGCGTTTCGAGAATGCCGTGGAGTAGATCCGCGCTCGTGGGGTCTTCTTCGTCGATGGGATCGTGCACTTCGCGAATCGTTTCGATTGTTGCTTCGAGGCGCTCTGTCAGAAGGTCGATGGTGTGGGCAGTGTCCACCTCGCCAGCCGGAAATGCGGGAAGAGTCGTGGTCTCGGCCACGGTGTCGCTGCGGCCGTCGGGGGTGGCGTGGAGTGCGCGCATCCGTTCGGCGATGGTGTCGCTGAAGCCGCGTGCAGCATCAATGATTTCGTCAAGCACAAGGTGAGTGTCGCGGAAGTTCTTGCCCACGACGTTCCAGTGGGCCTGCTTGCCCTGAAGCTGAAGCTCGAGCAGCTCTACGAGAACCTGCTGAAGACGATCTGCCAAGCCCTTGGAGGCGGTAAAGCCGCGCTCAGCATTCTGCTGGCGAGTTTTGCGAGCCCCAGATTTGGCCGGACTTGTGGTCTGCGCTTTCTGTGAATCAGTCATGGCTCCACCGTACGAGCGTTGGTTTGATGCTGGCTCAACGTTGCGTGAGAGGAAGCTGAGCGTGCGGTGGTCGCTTTCGTAGACGGCACGTGTTGCGCGCAGTGGCGTGCCCTTCGTAGTCCGAATTGCCGGTAACGTAGATACGCGCCTGCAGCAGTGCAGGCACGGGGCGGTAGCTCAGCTGGTTAGAGCAGCGGACTCATAATCCGTCGGTCATGGGTTCAAGTCCCATCCGCCCTACTTCTGTTTCTATTCAAGGCGTGGGCGAAGTTGGTCGAGCTGCTCCACTGTCATGGTCGGTGCGGTGAAGTGCTCGGGGTAGTTTGCGCCGCTGCGGTTTACCCACACCGTCGAAAGCCCTGCTGCGGCGGCACCGTGGATGTCCCAAGGGTGCACTGCCACGAGGTAGACAGCGGTCGTGTCCAGGGCAGTGCCGGTGCGGGCCAGCGCGGTCTCGTAGGACGCGCGCGCGGGTTTCCAAGAGGAATGCTCTTCCACTGACAAAAAGCCGGCCATGGCATCCGCGACTCCGGCCTCCGTGAGCATGCGTTCGGCATTGCTCGCGGGCCCGTTTGAGAGCGTGAAGAGTCGGTGGCCGGCCTCGTGCAGTGAACGGATGCCGGGGACCACGTCGCTGTGGAGGCTCACGTTCGAAAACGCGGCGATCACCGCATCCACGGCGTCATCGATCGGCAAGCTCAGCGCGGAACTGCTGAGGGCGTCTCGCGCGTTCGTCGCAGCGATGTCGAGAAAACGGGCCTCGCTGCCGACCGCGGTGAGTGCGAAGCCATCCCGCAGGATGCTGGCAAACCATGACGACGCGAGTCCGCGGGCTGCACCGACGGTTTCGAATGCGTCTCCGACGGGCGAAAGATCGGAGAGGGTCTCGTTGACGTCGAAGAAAATTGTCGCTCGTGTGCTCGTCATGGCATCCCCACTAGTCCGGCTGATCCGGCCGTCAATGGCGCATGCTCAGCGTGTGACTCCCTACGGTACGCGCAGTACCGAGCGCCCGCCTGATAACGGCAGCACGAGTCTGCTGGGGTCGCTATCTGACTGTGGTGCGCTAGCGTTCTCGGGCGATAAAAAAGCCGGTCAGAGGTAAAGTGCTTTCCGCTGAGGAATGGGCTATGGTCAGGGTTAGCACGCCAACTGAGACAAGGGGAAGCGGAGTAATCATGGCTGGAAAATCGCCTAGAGGAAGTACAAAAAAGGAAGCCAAGCTGTCGATCAAAGACAAGCGGGCGCAGAAGCGGGCCAAGCTCGACGACACCGGCTTTATCAAGCCGCGTAAGGGCCAATAACGGCCCATCCCTCGAACTCATCAGATTCCACACCCAATTTCGATGAGTTCAGCGTGGCGGCATGCAGTCGCAGGCACGGAAATCCCGTGTCCCTTCAGTGCGCCTGCGCCGCCACGCCCATCATGATGCCGCGCGAGAGGTTAGCTGCGCACCTTGCCACGACCGAAGATGAGCCACAAGATCGAGCCGAAAATCGACAGGAAGAACGCCACCAAGATCCAGAGGAACTTGCCGACGACACCATGGTTGGTGCTCTTGGCGATCGAGACCACGGTGATGATGAAGACGACGAGTCCGACGATGCCAAAACTGAAGCTAATAGGTTCCATGGTCTAAATCTACTGGGCATGGCACTATCAAGTTATGAGTTTGCTGGATGCTGCGTGGCAGTCCCTGGGGGAAGATGCTGCCGCCCTCGCCTTAGTGCGTGACAATGGCACGGCTGTGCCCCTCGCTGGGGCGCTCCCGTCGGGCCGCTTTGTTCATGATGCGATCGCCGCGGCATCATTTTCTGCCTCGCTGCTTGCCGCGAGGAGGGTCGGATGCGCGGTTCCTTCGGTTGAACTCAATCCGCTGAAAGTGGCGACAGCGGTCACGAGCGACAAGCATTTTCGCCTGAACGGTGAACCCATGGCGGCCTGGGCGGAGCTTTCTGGTTTCTGGCCCTGCAGCGATGGCTGGGTTCGCACACATGCGAACTATCCGCACCACCGCGCAGCCCTTCTTCGCGCCCTTGAACTTGCCGAAGAGACGGGCGCTGACGAATTCATGCTCGCTCTCCACGCCATGCGTGCGGCCGACGTCGAGGACAAGGTCGTTGCCGCCGGGGGAGTCGCGACCGTCGTGCGCACCGCAGAGGAATGGTCCGAGCATCCACAGGCCCGTGCTCTGGCCGAACTGCCGGTAATCGAGTTGACGTCGCTCGGCGATACTGAACCGGCTCAACTGACCGAAACAACCGTCGATGCGCCCCTTGCGGGGCTCCGGGTGCTCGACCTCACTCGGGTGATTGCGGGACCCGTCGCCGGCCGCACCCTCGCCCTGTGGGGTGCAGACGTTCTGCGCATCGACAGTCCACAGCATCCCGAAATCCATTGGCAGCACCTCGACACCGGCGCCGGAAAGCGCTCGGCCTTGCTCGACCTTGAGATCGAAGCCGACCGCACGACCTTCGAGAAACTGCTCGAGACCGCGGATGTCGTACTCACCGCGTATCGCCCCGGTTCCTTAGATAAGTTCGGTCTTTCGCCCGCGGCTCTCGCCGAGCGTCGCCCGGGAATCATCGTGGGCCGCCTTTCAGCGTGGGGAACAGTCGGACCGTTGGCGGAGCGCCGTGGCTTCGACAGCATTGTTCAGGCAGCAACAGGAATCGCGCTGGTCGAAGGCGAAGGCAAGGGAACGCCGGGCGCTCTACCTGCTCAAGCTCTGGACCATGCCGCTGGTTATCTGCTTGCGGCAGGCATCACGACGGCAGTACGCCGCCGGATCGATGCGGGCTACTCATGGCTAGTGGAGGTATCGCTCGCGCGACTGGCGACCGAATTGCTGCAGCAGCGACGTCCGCGGCACGCGCCGACGGCATCCGCTGGTTTCACCCCGACGGTGACGATTCACGACGGGGTGACTAGTGCCGTTCCTGCGCCGGCCTACGCGGGCGGGCCTGGACGCTTCAGCGCCCCTGCGGTCGAGTGGGGTTCGAGCGAAGCGGCGTGGCTTTCCCGACCAAGCTGATCTAGCTTGGTCGCGCGACCGATCTGGCTTTCCTGAAATAATCCCGTGTCGGCGGTGGTTGGCATCATGGACTTCAACAAGGATGGACTTATGACTGACACTGCTGCGCCCACACTCACGCCCGAAGCCAAGCTCGCTATCTTCCGCGAACGTCGCGACCAGGCGGTCGTGCAGCAGAACGGCAACCTTGCTCTCACCAATACCCAGTGGGTGGACGCTGAGCAGACCATTTGGGGCGTGCCTGGCACGTGGGCTCCCCACGAGGATGGGCTCACGGTCACGGCCACCGCAGAAGACAACATCGTGGTTGACGGCACCCTCGTGGAAGGCAGCGCCGTAGTGCGCAGCAAGAGCCACGAGAACCCCAGCGCGGTTGTCTTCGGTGAAACGGTCACGGGCTTTGTCATCAAGGCGCCTGAGGGAAACCACGCCCTGCGTGTGTGGGACAGCAACTCGCCCGCCATCCAAGAATTCGGCACGATTGATGCCTACGCCTACAACCCGGACTGGGTGATCACCGCCGCCTTCACGCCTAACCCTGAAGGCACCACGCTCGGGTTCGAACACCTCAAGGATGACGGCCAGGAGCGCGAGCAGCCGATTCCCGGTGACATCTCCTTCACGAAGGATGGCGTCGACTACAACCTCGCTGCGTTCAAGTCGGGTCGTGCCCTTCAGCTCGTTTTTGCGGATGCTACGAGCGGCGTCGACACCTATAGCGTCGGTCGTTTTCTGTTCGTCGCCCCCAACCCCGACGGCACCATCGTTCTCGACTTCAACCTCGCGATCCTGCCGCCCTGCGCCTTCAGCTACAACTTCAACTGCCCCATGCCGCCGAAACAGAACCGTTTCGCGGTCGCCATTGAGGCTGGTGAAAAGAACGTTCTGAAGAAGGACGGCTCGCTGCTTCACGACTAGCCGCGCGGCGAGTGCGACTCCAAGAATTCAAATACTTCGGTGGTGTCAACCCCGGGATACATTCCGGTGGGCATTGCCGCGAGCAGCGAACTGTTGAGCCGCGCGCTCGGGATCGAATGTTGCGCCCAGCGCGACGACAGGTTCTCGGGCGCGCTGCGGCAGCATCCCTCATCAGGACACGTTGAGACGGCACGATTCGTGGTGTCGCGCCCACGGAACCACTTTGCTGACGCAAACGGCGTGCCCAGGCTCACCGAGAAATCACCGCGTCGGCCCGACTGGATGCGCGACGTGCACCAGTAAGTGCCGCCTGGCTTGTCGGTGTACTGGTGGTACGGGCTGAAGCGGTCCTCGACGTCAAAGACTTGGCGCGCACTCCATTGCCGGCACACGATTTGTCCCTCGATTGCGCCAAGCGCATCCGTCGGAAACGCTGCACTGTCGTTTTCGTAGGCCTTGGAAATTGTGCCGCCCTCGTGCACCTTCAAGAAGTGCACCGGAACGCCCAAATGTTCGGTCGCCAAGTTGGTGAAGCGGTGGGCTGCCGTCTCGTACGGCACCGCGAATGCATCGCGCAGATCTTCGACGGAAAGTTCTCGCTGCGCTTTCGCCGCAGTGAGAAAGTCGACCGCGGTCTTCTCCGGCACCATGAGGGCCGCCGCCAGATAGTTGGTTTCCACGCGCTGATACAGAAACTCGGAGTAGTCAGCAGGCTCCCGGATGCCCAACACATGCCCCGCAAGTGCCTGCAGCAGCGTCGAGCGTGGGTCGGTTCCTTCGCCCTGCGCCACCGGCAAGTAGATACGGCCATTGCGCAGATCCGTCACGCTGCGAGTGGTGGCGGGCAGATCGGGCACGTAGTGCAGTGAAAACCCGAGGTGGGAGGCAAGGTCAGAGGCAACCCGTTGGGAGAGCGGTCCGCCGGTGTGGCCGACGGCATCCAACAATTCTCGGGCTGTCGTCTCAAGTTCACCAAAGTAGTTGTTGCGCCTGCGCATCATGCGCCGCAGTTCGGTATTAGCGCGGCGGGCTTCCTCAGGCGTTGCCGCACGCTCACGGTGCAAGCGCTGCAGCTCGTCGTGCAAGCCGAGCACGGTTTCGATTGCCTCATCGCTGAGGGTCTTGCGCACCGGCAGTTCGGGCAGCGCGAGCGAGTTGTAGAGCGGACCGCGCTGCGCGCGTTCGAGAGCGATCTCGAGGGCAGCACGCCGAGAAGGCGGCTCTGAGCTCAGCAGTTCATCCACCGACACCTCAAAGAAGTGGGCGATCTTCTGCAACTCGCTGAGTTTGAGCTCTCGCTTGCCGTTCTCGATAACGGAGACCTGAGAGGCCGCACGCTCGAGTGCGGCACCCAGGTCATCGAGGGTGAGACCGCGATCGGTGCGGAGTTGACGGATGCGGCGGCCAACAGTGAGGGAATCGAACATGTCCTCATCGTCTGCCTGCGTACGCGTGCGTGGGGTCATCCGAACATCCTCCTTGATGGTCTTCTATCGAAAAACAGAAGAATCCAGATAATTCTGCAACAAATCGTGGTGAAGAACTAGTGCAGGGGTACCAGAGTCGAAGAAACGAAGTACCGATGAACCACTGACGAAGGAGCCAGCAATGACGAACAACCGCCCCGGCGACCAAAACCAGACAGCAGCCGAACTCGAAACTGAGTGGAAGACGGATGCACGCTGGAACGGAATCGAACGCGATTTCAGCGCCGAAGACGTCATTGCCCTCCGCGGAAGTGTTAGGGAAGACCGCACGCTTGCTCGTCGCGGCGCCGAGAACCTCTGGAACCTCCTGCAGCGCGACAACACCGAATGGGTCGCCGCGCTTGGCGCGCTCACCGGCAACCAGGCCGTGCAGCAAGTGCGCGCCGGCCTCGAAGCGATTTACCTCAGCGGCTGGCAAGTCGCCGCCGACGCGAACCTGTCGGGCCAGACCTACCCCGACCAGAGCCTCTACCCAGCCAACAGCGTTCCGGCCGTTGTGCGTCGCATTAACAACGCGCTGATGCGGGCCGACCAGATTGAGACCGCCGAGGATGGCGCTCCAAAAATTGATTGGATGGCGCCGATTGTGGCCGACGCAGAAGCCGGCTTTGGTGGGCCTCTTAACTCCTACGAGCTCATGTCCTCCATGATCGAAGCCGGAGCGGCTGGCGTTCACTGGGAAGATCAGCTCGCGTCAGAGAAGAAGTGTGGCCACATGGGCGGCAAGGTTCTCATCCCGACCGCACAGCACGTTCGCACACTCAACGCTGCTCGACTCGCTGCTGACGTTGCCGGGGTATCGAGCATCATCATTGCTCGCACCGACTCGCTTGCTGCCGACCTCATTACCAACGATGTGGATGACCGCGACAAGCCATTCTTGACGGGGGAGCGCACCAGTGACGGCTTCTACCGCACCACTCCGGGCATTGAAACAGTCCTCAGTCGCGGCCACGCCTACGCGCCCTACGCAGATCTGCTCTGGGTCGAAAGTGCGAAGCCCGATCTTGAGCTGGCGCGCACCTTTGCGGAGAGCATCCACAAGGAGTTCCCCGGCAAGAAGCTCGCCTACAACTGCTCGCCATCGTTCAACTGGAAGCGTCACCTCGACGATGACCAGATCGCGAGCTTCCAGCGCGAGTTGGCGGCGATGGGTTACGCCTTCCAGTTCATCACTCTTGCCGGGTTCCACGCCCTTAACCACTCGATGTACACCCTTGCTCGGGGCTACAGCGAGCGTCACATGAGTGCGTATGTGGAACTGCAAGAGGCAGAGTTCGCGTCTGAAGCAGACGGCTACACGGCAACGCGCCACCAGCGCGAGGTCGGAACAGGGTACTTCGATCGCATCGCGACGGCCCTCAACCCCACGAGCGAAACCCTCGCCCTCGTCGGCAGCACCGAAACGGCGCAATTCCACTAAATAGGCACCGCCACTAAATCGGCACCGCCACCCCTCGACTACACAACTTTCTAAGGACAGATTATGACTACTCGCAGAATGGAACCGATCGCTGAATCGGAGGAACGATTCGACGAAATTTTGACCCCGGATGCGCTGCATTTCCTCACTCGGCTGCATGACCAGTTCGCTGGTCGCCGCCATGACCGCCTCGCGGCTCGCATGGAATCGCGCAAGCACATCACGAACGGGCGCAACTTGCGCTTTTTGCCGGAGACGGCAGCGATTCGGGAGGATGACAGCTGGCGCGTTGCCGGTGCCGGTCCTGGCCTCGATGACCGTCGGGTGGAGATCACAGGGCCGACAGATCGCAAGATGACCGTCAACGCCATGAACTCGGGGGCGAAGGTATGGCTTGCCGATCAGGAAGACGCGACAAGCCCGACCTGGCACAACGTCATCGGCGGCCAGATCAACCTGTACGACGCGATCCGTCGCCAGATTGACTTCACTACTGACGAGGGCAAGACCTATGCTCTCGGCGAAGAGACGCCAACGATCGTGATGCGACCGCGCGGCTGGCATCTGGTAGAAAAGCACCTCCGGTACACCGACCGAGCAGGGTTGCGCACGCCGGCATCCGGCTCCCTCGTAGACTTCGGGCTCTACATATTCCATAACGCGCACGAACTCATCGAGCGCGGCAGTGGCCCGTACTTCTACATCGCTAAAATCGAGAATCACCTCGAAGCGCGCCTGTGGGATGACGTGTTCACGTTCGCCGAAAACGCTCTGAACATTCCGCACGGCACGATCCGCGCGACGGTACTGATCGAGACGATTCCTGCGGCGTTCGAGATGGAAGAGATCCTCTACGAGCTGCGCGAGCACTGCGCTGGGCTCAACGCAGGGCGCTGGGATTACATCTTCTCGATCATCAAGAACTTCCGTGGTCGCGGGGCGAGCTTTGTGCTCCCTGACCGCTCCGCCATCACGATGACGGTGCCGTTCATGCGGGCCTACACGGAACTACTGGTTGCGACCTGCCACAAGCGGGGAGCACATGCCATCGGAGGCATGAGCGCGTTCATCCCGAACCGTCGTGACCCCGAAGTGACCGCTCGCGCCCTCGACGCCGTGACACGAGACAAGCGCCGCGAGGCCACCGATGGCTTCGATGGCACTTGGGTCGCGCATCCGGATCTCATCCCCACTGCTCGCGCCGAGTTTGACGCGGTACTGGGGGAGCGTCCCAACCAGGTCGACCGCCTGCGCGACGACGTTCACGTGACCGCCGACGATTTGCTCGACCTGCGCATCGATGGTGCGGTAACGGATGCCGGAGTGCGTTCCAACGTCTCCATCGCGTTGCGCTACATCGAGAGCTGGCTCCGCGGAGTCGGCGCCGCCGCCATCGACAACCTCATGGAGGATGCGGCGACAGCAGAGATTAGTCGCAGTCAACTGTGGCAGTGGATGCACCAGCGCGTCGTGACCGCCGAGGGTACACCCATCACGCACCGGCGCATTGAGGAAGAACTCGCCCACGTGTTCGCGACGCTCGAGCGCACCCCGGGCGACCGCTTCGATGATGCTGCGGCAGTGTTCCGCGAAGTGACGCTTGAGGATGATTTCCCCACCTTCCTCACGCTCAGCGCCTACAGCAGCTATCTCGTAGAACAGCCCCGCGAGACTGCTGCCTGACCCGTCCATGGGCTAGCCGCGTATTATGAGGGCACTCGACCAACGTTGATCGGAGTGCCAGTGGCTAGCCCGTGGATGTCCACCGCTGAATCCAGCGCGCGTGCCCTCGTAGAGCAAGCGCACAACACTGCGATCGGTGATCGTTCGGTCGCCACCGGCGTTCGCCGTTTGGTACATGAATCGTGGCAACGATCGCTGCAACTCGAACTTGATCCCGATCAGCCGCTCGACTCGCGACAACTCACCGACCACGACCTGCGCGAGTATCGAGACTCTCACCCGCTGTCACTTGCTCTTCCCACGATTCACCGCCTCCTTATTCGTCACACCCTCGACGCCGGCCTCATCGTCGCGATCGGCGACCAAGATGGCCGCCTCCTGTGGATCGACGGAGATCGCACGCTCCGCCGCCGCGCGGAGGGAATGCTATTCGTCGAAGGCGCGGACTGGAGTGAGAAAGCCGTGGGAACAAGCGCTCCCGGCACAGCGCTCGCTCTCGACCACGGCATCCAAATTCATGGAGCCGAACACTTCAATCGGATCGTGCATCCTTGGAGCTGCACCGCTGTTCCCGTCCATGATCCGTCGACCGGCGCAATGCTCGGCGTTATCGACATCACCGGTGGCGATGACGCAGTCGCGCCCGCGACGCTCCCTCTGATGGAAGCAGCCGTCGCCGCTGTCGAGTCAGAGCTGCGCATTCAAACCCTCGATGCCGAGCGAGCTCGTCCGCGGCGCACGATCCACCGCGCGGTTGTGCGGCCTGAAGCGCTGCCGGCACTCTCTGTTCTCGGTCTCGAAGGAGGTGCTCTCGAACTCTCGGGCACGGTAATCGAGCTGAGCGTGCGCCATGCCGAGATTCTGGTGTTGTTGGCCTGGCATCCCGCGGGGCTCTCTGCTGAGCGGCTCGCTGAACTATTGGGGTGCTCAGTCGATACGGTTCGGCCCGAAATGGTCAGACTGCGTCGGGTGCTCGAGAAAGCTGACCCGAGTCTTGTCCCGACTTCGCGCCCGTATAAGCTCGCGCGAGCCCTCGATCTTGATGCCCGTCGGGTGCTCTCTTTTCTCGATCGCGGCGCGCATCGTGTGGCGTTAGCCGGGTACTCGGGGCCGGTGCTGCCCCGCTCTGTCGCTCCCGGTATTCGTTCGATTCGGGATGAAGTCTGCTCCCGGGTGCGCGACGCGATGTTGACCGACGCCTCGCTCGACACGCTGCTGACCTATGCCCGCAGCGATGAGGCCGCCTACGACGTTGAAGTGTGGACGGCCTGCCTCGCCCGATTGCCCGCCAAATCTCCGAAACGGGCCTCGGTCGTCTCGCGCCTCGAACGTATCAACGCCGAGCTCGCCTAACTTCCTCGCTGCCTCGCCGCCGACTGCTTCGCAAGAAGTTGCAACGTTGCGGCAACCTGCCCGCACCTAGAGTTCTGGCCACGGCACGAGTTGTGCCGTCGCATCCCAGACAACGACGTCGACAGGAGTCAGCTCATGACCATCTATGCAGCCCCCGGCACACCCGAATCTCTCATGACTTTCAAACCACGCTACGAGAACTGGATTGGCGGTGAGTGGGTCGCTCCGGTCAAGGGGCAGTACTTCGAAAACCTCTCCCCGGTCAATGGACGCCCGTTCACCGAGGTAGCCCGCGGCACTGCGGAAGATATCGAGTTGGCTCTCGATGCAGCCCACAAGGCGGCCCCTGCGTGGGGCAAGACCTCCACCACCGAGCGCGCAGCGGTTCTTCACAAGATCGCGGATGTCATTGATGCGAATCTCGAGATGCTGGCTGTCGCCGAAAGCTGGGATAACGGCAAGCCGATTCGGGAGCCACTTAACGCTGACCTTCCGCTCGCGGCTGATCACTTCCGCTACTTTGCTGCCGCCATTCGGGCGCAAGAGGGCCACTTCGCCGAAATGGATGGCGACATGACGGCGTATCACTACAAGGAACCGCTCGGAGTGGTTGGGCAGATCATTCCGTGGAACTTCCCGATCCTGATGGCCGTGTGGAAGCTCGCTCCAGCGTTGGCCGCGGGTAACGCGGTAGTCCTGAAGCCGGCGGAGCAGACGCCCGCCTCGATCTTGGTCCTCATCGAACTCATCGGGGATATCCTCCCGCCCGGTGTCCTCAACATCGTGAACGGATTCGGCGTCGAAGCCGGGAAGCCGCTCGCCTCAAGCCCGCGCATCCGCAAAATCGCGTTCACGGGGGAGACCACCACTGGCCGACTGATTCTGCAGTACGCCAGTGCCAACATCATCCCGGCGACTCTGGAACTGGGCGGAAAGAGCCCGAACATGTTCTTCGAGGATGTTGCGGACCGCGACGATGCTTACTACGACAAAGCGCAAGAGGGCTTTGCGCTCTTTGCTTTCAACCAGGGTGAGGTGTGCACGAGCCCGAGCCGGGCTCTGATCCAGAAGTCGATCTACGACTCTTTCTTGGGCGATGCCGTGGAGCGGACGAGCCGTGCGATTCAGGGCAACCCTCTCGACACCGCCACGCAGGTGGGTGCTCAGGCCTCGAACGACCAGCTTGAGAAGATTCTGAGCTACATCGACATCGGTCAGCAGGAGGGCGCGAAACTAGCGCTCGGCGGCGAACGGGTTGATCTGGGTGGCGATCTGAGTGGCGGCTTTTATGTGCAGCCGACAATCTTCGAAGGTCACAACAAGATGCGCCTGTTCCAGGAGGAGATCTTCGGGCCGGTCGTTGCGGTAACAAGCTTCGACGACTACGCCGACGGTATCTCCATCGCCAACGACACGCTCTACGGCTTGGGTGCCGGTGTCTGGTCACGTAATGGCAACATTGCCTACCGGGCCGGACGCGACCTGCAGGCGGGTCGCGTGTGGGTCAACAACTATCACGCCTATCCCGCTGGCGCCGCGTTCGGCGGCTACAAGAGCTCGGGAATCGGCCGCGAAAATAGTGCCCTCGCCCTTGACCACTACCAACAGACCAAGAACCTGCTGGTCTCATACTCCGAGAACGCGCTCGGATTCTTCTAAACCAGGGATCGCATGAGGAAGTGGCGGCCAGTGCAGACGTGCTGGCCGCCGCTCCGCTATCTACCGCGGCGAGGAGCCAGGAAATGATTAATGCCAGCGTTGTAATCCCGGGAGAAACCCAACCCCGCCTAGCCATGACGGCCGAAAGCATCGACTTGCTTCGAGCACTGTGGCGCACACACGGCCCACTCATGTTTCATCAGTCTGGCGGGTGCTGCGATGGCAGCTCGCCGATGTGTTTTGCCGCAGGCGAGTTCGTCACTGGAGCGAGCGATGTTCTTCTGGGGGTGTTCGATATTGCGCCCCGGGGTCAGCCTGAGCAGCCGATCGAATTCTGGATGTCGGTCGAACAGTTCGCCTACTGGAGCCACACGTTTTTGACGGTTGATGTTGTCAAAGGTCGCGGCAGCGGATTCTCTCTTGAGGCGCCGGAGGGAGTGCGTTTCTTGATTCGCTCGACGCTCATGGAGACTGCCGAACCGTTTAGTTAGGCAATTGCTGTCGGCGGCGCAGGGCAGACTAGTCATGTGTACCTCGTGCTCACGACTAGCGGCCGCACCCTCACCGCCACCCGAGTGGCTGCAGACGGCGCGGTCATTGCCGAGCACGCGATTGAGGATGTGGCGGCGTTCGTGGTGCAGTCCCAACGCGCTGAGCCCGACATTCGCTGGGTATGGCACGACACTGCAGCCTGGTACCCGGGGCTTTTGGCTGCCCACGTCAGAGTGAACCGGTGCTTCGACCTTCGGCTCTGTCACGCGATTCTCCGCAACTCCGCTTTCACTCGTGAGTCAACGCTGGCACAGGCACCGCCAAGCCGCTGGGATGCGCTTATTCAAGCCGGAGTCGAAGCTCCCATCGAGCACCGTGCCCCGCAACATTCGACGCTCTTCGACTTTGACGATGACCAGGCGCAGGTTGCCGACACAGAACTCGACGTACTCGCTGAATTTTTACATCAGCTCGATGCCGTGGCAACTTCAACCGAGGCTGGCCGGCTGCAACGCCTACTCTCGGCGGAGTCTGCGGGCGCGCTCATCGCAGCCGAGATGCGTTTTGCTGGCCTCCCGTGGAGTGCCGAAGCTCATGACGAGATTCTGACCGAGATGTTGGGGTCGCGACCGAGTGTTGAGGGTGAACGCCCGGTGAAGCTCCAGATGCTCGTCGATCAGATCCGCCTCCTGCTCGACTCGCCGCGACTCACACCTGAATCTCCCGCCGAGCTCTTACGTGCACTCAGCGTTGCAGGAATTCAAGCCACAACAACACGTTCATGGGAACTCAAACAGCTGAAGCATCCGGTGATCGAACCGCTTCTCGAGTTCAAGAAGTTGCAACGTCTCATGACGGCCAATGGATGGTCGTGGCTCGACTCGTGGGTGGTCGACGGGCGCTTCCGTCCCGACTATGTGCCCGGCGGCGTCGTTACCGGCCGGTGGGCGACGAGTGGCGGAGGGGCCTTGCAGCTACCGCACCTCATCCGCGGCGCTGTGAAGGCCGACCCGGGGTGGAAGTTTGTGGTCGCCGATGCGTCTCAACTCGAGCCACGCATTCTGGCAGCTCTGGCCGGTGACCGCGGAATGGTTGCTGCTGGGGCTTCTGGGGACCTCTACGAGGGCATTGTGGCCAGTGGTGCGGTCGACACTCGTGCTCACGCGAAGCTTGCGATGCTCGGCGCGATGTACGGAGCGACTTCGGGGGAGAGCGGCCGATTGATGCCTCGGCTAGCGCGGGCTTACCCGCAGGCGATTGCCCTCGTCGAGCGGGCGGCTCGGGCAGGCGAGCGCGGCGAAGTCGTGAGCACTCAACTGGGTCGCAGTTCCCCTCCCGGTACCCACGCGGCAACTTACGACGATTCGCAGTCGCCCGCTCAACGTGCGGCGTCTCAAGAACGGGGGCGGTCGTGGGGCCGCTTCACGCGAAACTTCATCGTGCAGGGAACCGCTGCCGAGTGGGCGCTCTGCTGGATGGCGAGCATCCGCAATCGCCTTGGACAGCTTTCGGATGCCGCGTGGTTTACCGATGCGCCCCACCTCGTGTTTTTCCTGCACGACGAGGTCGTGGTGCACGCTCCGGACCAACTCGCAGACAGGGTCGCCGAGCACATTACGGCGGCAGCGGCAGATGCTGGACGCCTTGTGTTTGGCGATATTCCGGTCACGTTTCCGCTCACGACCGCCATCGTCGATCGCTACGATCAAGCTAAATAGCGGCGCGCACGGAGCCGCGGCACTTTAGCGGGCAGCGTCCCTCGGATCGGTCATGCGTTCGCCGCCTCGTTCGCCGGGGAATCCGTGGCCGGGCGGCCCCGTTTGGGCTTGGTGAGGTTCAGGGGAAACGCGTCAACGAGGCCATGCGATTGGGCGGTCGTCAGCGCCGCCTCAACGTGGTCTAGCCAGCGCAACTCGGCCTCGGCGTGGGCGAAAAGTGAATCGGTGACGAGTTGCTCAGCGAACTGACTGGCGTCGCGGGCATCCTCACGTACTGCGGCGGTAAGGGAGAGCGCGTCAACAGCGCCTCGCGTCGCCTCGCGTTGGTGTTCGATCACGGCGTGCGCATCGACGCCGGGGAGAGTTACGGCAATTGCGAGTTTGATTGCTAGTTCGTCGCGGCTCACGGAGTAGCTGTCAACCGGGGTGGTGAGCCAGTGTTCCGCTTCGATCTTTCCGGCATCCGTGATCGTGTAATACGTCTGTTGTGAGGAGTCAGGGTCTGCGTCGTGGGGTGCGCTCGCTTTGGTCGCGAGATCATCGCGCACGAGGCGATCGAGCGTGTTGTAGATCTGTCCGACGTTGAGCGGCCAAGTCGATCCGGTGCGCCGGTCGAATTCTGAACGCAACTGATAGCCATAACAGGGGCCCTGCGCCAGAATTATCAGCAGGCTGTGGCGGATTGACATGCCAGACCTTCCGGGTAAGTCGATACTGAGTATGTACTAAACGACGATAGCTACGAGGCGGATGCGCGGCCGTTGTTCCGCGGTGTGTCGAGTTCTTCGCGCCGCCGAATTCGCGACTTTGTCGTGGCGATGCTCATTTTGGGCGGTGGATTAATCGCATCGACAAGCCCTCGGCTGCACGAGAATGTCCATCCATCTAGAGCAACTGCAAGATGAACTGGACTCTTCGTGCCGGATTTCGCACAGACCGACTCACGGCCCATACTCATCTGCGTGAGTGATGCATCAGTGGCCCCAGCGGAGGCGCAACCCGTTCCCGAGTCGATCAATGATCGCGAATTCGTCTTAGTTTCGTCATCGGGCAGCGCTGTGTCTACCGAATCACCGACACGGTTTCGGTATCACCAAGACGGCCACATGATTTGGGGCCAGTACTACGGAGACACTGTCTCAGTGGGACGTTTTGTCGGGCGTCGAAGCGGAAACGTCGTGTCGATTAGCTTCGCGCACCGGCTCGTTTCTGGTGGCGAGGTCGTGCTCGGCCACGCCGAGAGCACCATCCAATGGAACGCTGAGGGCACGCTCGAGCTCTACGAAACTTTTGACAAGGATGGCCAACCTCAGGTCAGCATTTGTGTCGAAGCGGATCGTTGCGCCGCGTGGCCAGAACTTGACCCGGCTCTGCGCACGCAACCGCAGCTCGATGGCACGACGTTCATCCTCGAAGAGTCGAGCGCGAGCACCGTTGCAGTGGAACCCACTCGGTTCGAATTCTCTGAGAACTCGGGAGTGCTGTGGGGTTTCTATTACGGGGACACGGTGACGTCAGGCCACTGCGTAGGGCGCTACCGCGATGGCGTGCTCGATGAGTTTTTCGTGCACCACGTCATCGCTAGCGACGCCACGCTTCTGGGCGACAGCAGTACAACGCTAGGGTTGCGTGCTGATGGCCGATTCGAACTTGTTGAAGAGTTTGTTCTCGACGGCGTTCCAGGCAAGAGTGTCTGCGTGCAGACCGTCTAGGGACTAGTTGTTGAGCCCGGCGCGGTTTGGGTCGGCGCGGGTGAATCGGGTAAGTCCCAACTGCGCGGATTCTTGCGGCCGTTCCGGAAGATCTGTCGGCAGCAGGTAGGGGCGCTGAAAGACTTCATCGAGCACCAACACCGTCTCAAGCGACTTCACTTCGGGCAGCACGGAAAGCACTCCAACGATGAAATCGTGGATGGCCCCAACTTCGTGTCCACGAATCAGTAGCATGGCGTCATGCTCACCGGTGGTGATGCGGCAGGACTCGATCTCGGTCATGTCGGTGATGCGGTCGCGGAAGCTTGCCCAGGTCTGCGGATGCACAGAGAGAAACACGAGCGCGCAAATTCCTAGCCCGGTTTTTGCCGGATCGACTCGGGCGCTGAATCCCGTAATCACGCCATCAGACATGAGCTGCTCGACGCGCGTGTACACATTGGCGCGCGAGACATTTACCTTCTCCGCAAGAGCCGACATTGATATTCGTCCGTTATAGCGGAGTTCGCTCAATATCTTCAGGTTGATCTCGTCCAATACGGGCTGTGATTGTCCAGTGCTGGACGAGCCGGTAGGGGCTTTGGTGGACATATTGAGTGAAATCTCCCTCATGTTTGAGCCATGGTCTGAATGATTAGGCCTTTGATTGGACAGACTAGCTGGAATTGTGCCAATCTCAAGCACAGCCGTCCAGAGGCTGTTCTATAACCACAAGGAGTTTCCCTTTGCGCACTAAGTTCCGCTACGTAGCGGCCGCATTCGGACTGACTGCATCACTGGCACTCGCCGGTTGCGCTGCAGCAGCACCCGAAGCAAGCGACAGCATCGTTATTGACACCGCTTTCACACTCGAGACCAGCGACCCGGGACGCAACTACGTTCCGACGGGTTACATGGTGTCGAAGGCTCTCTACGAGACGCTCCTCGACTTTGCCGGCTCCGACGAGTCGACCCCCGTTAACGGCCTCGCCTCGTACGAGTCCAACGACGATGCGACGGTCTTCACCTTCACCCTCGAAGACGGTCGCGTCTTCTCCGACGGCTCGGCGATTACTGCTGATGACGTCGTGTTCTCGCTCAACCGCGTTGCGGGAATGACCGAGAGCAAGGCGAACTTCTTGATGAACGGCATCACCGTCACCAAGATCGACGACATGACCGTTGAGCTCAGCACAGAAACCCCGTCGCTTAAGCTCCCGGCCCTCATGACGAACCCGTCGCTCGCCATCCTCAACTCGGCCCTCGTGATCGAAAACGGTGGAACGACTGATGACTCGGATGCTGCTGAAGCATTCTTGAACGAGACGTCGGCTGGCTCCGGCCCGTACATCCTCGACTCGATCAACTTCGAGTCACAGGTAGTGCTCACCGAGAACGAGAACTACAACGGTGAGGAAGACATCGACTTCACTCGCGTTGTTATCCGCAACGTTTCTGAGGCCGCAACCCAGAAGATCAACCTTGAGGGCGATGACTCGCAGGTAGCCGTTGACCTCAGCGGTGACCAGGTCGCGAGCCTGAGCGATGGCATCAACATCTTCTCGACACCGTCGGCTCAGACGATCTTCCTTCTGATCAACCAGAGCGAAGAGGTAGGTGGCGTTACCGCCAACGCCGACTTCGCGAATGCGGTTCGTTACGCACTCGACTACCCGGCATTGCTCGAACTTGCTGGTGCCGGCTCTGAGCAGGCAACCGGTGTTATCCCGCCGTCATTCCTCGGCGCGCTGGAGAACGGTGTGGAGCAGGACCTCGACGTTGCAGCAGCATCGCTCGAAGCGTCCGGCTACGACGGTGAGAGCATCACGCTCGAATACCCGAACGACTACCCGGTTGGTGGCGTGAACTTCACTCCTCTCGCCGAGCGCGTTCAGTCGCAGCTTGCCGATGCCGGCATCACCATCGAGCTCGCTCCGGCGCCGTTCACCACTCAGATCGACAGCTACGTCAACGGAACCGAAGCCTTCAGCATCTGGTTCTGGGGCCCTGACTACGCTGACTCCGCCAACTTCCTGCCGTTCTCGGCTGGACAGAAGGTCGGACTGCGCGCCGGTTGGACCGCCGAGCAGGACACTGACGTAGTAAACCTCGCTGCGGCAGCAGAGAACGCTACGAACTTCGACGAGCGTGAGACTGCTTTCAGCAACTTTGCTGAGGCCCTCCAGCAGAGCGGACCGTTTGTTCCGTTGATCGTTCCTGGCTCGAACATTGCGACCGCCTCGTACATTGATGGAGTCGCGTATAACTCCACCTGGACGATGGACATCGCTGAACTGCAAGCTAAGTAGAAAGAATCTCTAGCGTGGGAAATACACCCCGCGCGACCCGCAGGTACTCGGCCAGATCACCTCTGGTCGGGTACCTGCTTCGTCGCCTCGGAACCTCAGTCCTGCTCCTCTTCGGAGTCACTATTGTCACGTTCGCTCTCGCGAACCTGGTGCCGGGTGACCCCATTGCGGCAGCGCTCGGTGAAGGGGCGGCGAGCAACCCCGCCACCGTCGAGGCGTACATCAAGGAGCGCGGCCTCGACCAGCCGCTCCCGGTGCAGTATGCCAACTACATCAGCGGCCTGTTCCACGGCGACATGGGTATCTCCCTGCGCACTACCCAGCCGGTGGCTGACGACCTTGCTCAGGCTGTTCCCGCCACGGTCGAGATTGCGCTGCTGGCCATCGTCGTGAGTCTCGGTGTTGGTGTTGCGCTCGGTTCGCTTGCGGCCTACCGCCGCGGCAAGATCAGCGACCAACTGGTTCGCGTGTTTTCGCTCATCGGCCTCAGCATCCCCACATTCTGGATGGCACTGGTCAGCTTCAACTTCTTCTTCCTGCAGCTGCGCATCGCGCCCGGTTCGGGGCGTCTCTCGCCGGCTCTCGCGCCGCCGCCTACCGTGACTGGTTTTTACACGGTCGATGCGCTGCTGGCCGGCCAGTGGGTGACATTCACTGATGCGCTCGCGCACCTTATGCTTCCCGTCTTTGTGTTGTCGCTCTTCACGATTGGGCTCCTGACGCGCTTCGTTCGCACTTCTGTGCTCGAGGTGTTGGATGCCGATTATGTGCGTGCTGGCCGTGCCAAGGGGCTCAGCGGTCCCCGCCTACTCTTCGGGTACGTGCTTCGCGGAGCATCGCTGCCCATCCTCACGATCGTGGGTCTTGCGTTTGGAACGCTGCTCTCGGGCACTGTGCTCGTCGAGGCAGTGTTCGCGTGGCCCGGCCTCGGCAGCTACGCCTACAACTCGGCAACCAGCCTCGATCTGCCCGGCGTCATGGGCGTCGGTCTCGTCGTTGGCGTTGTTTACTTGTCTATCAACTTCGCCGTCGACCTTCTTTACGGTGTACTCGACCCGAGGGTGAGGCTCGCATGAGAAAGCGTTGGCTAAAGATTCCCGCCGCGTGGATTACTCCGCTCGGTGTCATTGGTGCCGTTATCGCCATCGCATGGGTGGGCATCGCCTTCACCGCGCGGTTGTGGGTTCCTTTCGATCCGCTGTCGCAAGACTTGCCGCGACTGCAGGCCCCCGGCATCGACACTTTGATGGGTACGGATGCTCTCGGCCGTGACATTTTCTCGCGCCTGATGACCGGTGCCAGCGTCACGATCCCGCTGGCGCTCATGCTCGTGCTGATGTCGCTCGTCGTGGGAACGCTCATTGGTGCCATTGCCGGCTACTTCGGCAAGTGGGTCGATGAGTTGCTCATGCGCCTGACGGACCTCGTCATGGCGTTCCCCACGGTCATCCTCGCAATGGTCGTTGCGGCCGCTCTTGGCCCGTCGCTTTTCAACGCCGTCATCGCCGCGTTTGTGGTCTCGTGGCCGCAATATGCCCGAATGACGCGAAGTATCGTGTTGGGGTTGCGAACGCAAAACTACGTCATGGCTGGCCGCCTTATGGGCTTCTCGCCGTTCAAAACTTTGCGCGTCGATATCGCGCCCAACGTGGTTGGTCCGATTCTGGTTCTCGCGAGCCTCGATGTGGGAACCGCGATCCTGTTGCTTTCTGGTCTTTCGTTCCTGGGTCTCGGCGCTCAGCCGCCGACGGCCGAGTGGGGCTCCATGATTTCTGCCGCCATCCAAAACTTCGACAGCTGGTGGATCGGGTTGTTCCCTGGACTGGCCATCCTCACCGTCGTTATGGCGTTCAACTTCGTGGGTGACTCACTGCGAGACATCTTCGATCCCACCTCCCAGGTATCGCGAGCGGGGGCACGCTCATGAGCGACATCACCACACCTCAGACTGCGGATGCCGCAGCCGCAAGCACCACGCCGGTGCTCACGGTCGACGGCCTCACGATCGGCATCGGCTCGCGTAAGAACGTGAAGGCCATCGTTAAAGGCATCAGCCTCGCGCTTACCCCCGGACGCATCCAAGGTCTCGCAGGGGAGTCGGGCTCGGGCAAGACCGTCACGTCGCTCGCGATGTTGGGCCTGTTGCCGAGCAACGCCGTTGTCGGGGGCTCAATTCGTTTGGGAGATACCGAGCTCGTCGGGATGACTCATCGGCAGCTGAACGAGATTCGTGGGCGTCGTATTGCGATGATCTTCCAAGACCCCTCATCGAGTCTGCACCCGCAGTTAACGGTGGGCACACAGCTCACTGACCACGTCAAGCGGCATATGAAGATGTCTAGCAAGCAGGCCCGAGCTCACGCTATCGAGCTGCTTGACCGGGTTCGAGTCCCGAATCCGGCCGAAGCCCTTGCCCGCTACCCGCACCAGTTTTCGGGCGGCCAGCGTCAGCGCATCGCTATCGCCATTGCCTTGGCGTGCGACCCTATCGTGTTGCTCGCGGATGAACCGACTACGGCTCTTGACGTGACCGTTCAGGCTGGCATCCTGCACCTTCTGCGCGACTTGGCCGATGAGCGCCAGCTCGCAGTGTTGCTCGTAACCCACGATCTTGGTGTGATGAGCGCGATCGCCGACGATATTGCGGTGATGCGTCATGGCGAGATTGTGGAGTCGAATGTGCGAAGCGAGATCTTCGTGAACCCGCAGCACGCGTACACGCGCGAGCTGCTTGCGTCACTACCGGGCGCTGCTGGCTTCGAGGAGGCAAGCGAATGAGTGAACTGCTTGAGGTTTCAGACCTCGTTATCGAGTACCACGGTGCGACTGTCGTGCGCGCGGTCGACCACGTTTCGCTCACGATTGCTCCCGGCGAAGTGCTGGCACTCGTGGGGGAGAGCGGTTGTGGCAAGTCGAGTTTGGCCCGCGCTGTTGTGGGAATGGAAAAGCCTCGTGCGGGCGCTGTGACCTATCGCGGTTCTGAAGTTCCGTTGTTGGGTGTTCGCCGTCGTCGCGCACAGTTCACGTCGATCCAGATGGTCTTCCAAGATCCCAACTCATCCCTGAACCCGCGGATTCGCGTGGGGCAGCAGATCTCAGAAGGCATCCGCGCTGCCGTTGAACGTGGCGACGAAGGCTCGCAGCCCGAAGAGTGGCTCGAACGTGTCGGGCTCCCTATCGAGATGGTGGCGCGCTACGCTCACGAACTCTCGGGTGGGCAACGTCAACGTGTCGCTATCGCTCGCGCCTTGGCTGCGCGACCCGATCTCTTGGTCGCCGACGAACCGATTTCTGCTCTGGATGCGTCGAGCCAGGCATCCGTCGCTGACATGATGCGCAAGCTCGCGCTCGATGCTGGCGCCGGGTTGCTCTTTATCTCTCACGACCTCGCTATCGTGCGCCTCATTGCCGACCGCACCGTGGTGATGTACCGCGGCAAGATCGTCGAATCTGGCGTTTCGGATCTGATCTGGAATGACCCAGTGCATCCGTACACGCGAGCGCTCATCTCGGCGATTCCCGAGCCTGACGGCAAGGGCAACCTGCCTGCTGCACCGGCGGCAGACGCTCCAGAAGAGTGGCGGATGACGCTTCCCGAGGCCCTCGACCGCGCATAATCCGCGTCAGCGGTTCCTTTCGCGTGGGTACGATTGCGACCAAATTGCGTAAATGTAACTACACGCTTGTGTTTTGGCGGATTATTCGGGGATAATGTCCCCAAGCGGTTCGCCGCACAATTTAACAGCTCCGTGCCGTCACAGGCACCGTTCGTGGGTCGATGGGGAAGTCGCATCCAACGGAACGGAGATATCGTGACTGCACAAAACGCTCGCGGAGTGCTCTACGTGCACTCTGCTCCTCGCGCGCTCTGCCCACACATCGAGTGGGCCGCTGGTCGCGCTCTTGAACGTGCCGTGAACTTTGACTGGGACGATCAACCCGTGCTCAAAGGTTCTCAGCGTGCTGAGTTCTATTGGGAGGGGCCGCAGGGCTCCGGTGCCACGCTTGCATCCTCCCTGCGTGGATGGGAACACCTCCGTTTCGAAGTCACCGAAGACCCGAGTCCGGGTTCGGACGGCGGACGCTGGATGCACACGCCCGACCTCGGCATCTTCTTCGCGCAGACCGACAGCGTCGGCAACATGGTGATTCCGGAAGACCGCTTGCGCTACGCGATGGAAGCTGCGGGTTCCGATGCTTTCGAGCTGCACCGCGAACTTCGCCTTGCTCTCGGCCAGGCGTGGGACGACGAACTTGAGTCGTTCCGTCACGCCAGTCAAGATTCTGCAGTTGTGTGGCTTCACAAGGTAGGTTGACGATGATTTCCGAACGCACGGCTCTCTCAGAAGTTGCGGTTGACACTCGGATTCCGCTCATCGAATGGCGTGACTGCGTTGACGTCGTGCTCGATTCCGTCGATTCCACTTTCGATGGAGAGTGCTCTCTCCATGATGGATGTCGTTCCATCCTCTAGTCCCCGCGGTCTGCACATTTGTGTGACTGTTTGTTCGCTGCGAGCGTGCCGTTCAGGTGGCTTCCAGTAGACTCCCGGCGTAGCGTTGAGACGTGGCCGGAAGTTTTCGGGCACGGTTGCCACAACGGACCGTTCCCGGGTCCTCGGACTTTGTTCTTCCGGCTGAAACTATTTCAGGATTTGGAAGGAACATCATGTCTCGTTTTGACGGAAAAGTAGTTCTCATTAGCGGTGGTGCCCGCGGAATGGGTGAGTCCCACAGTCGTGCCATTGTCGCCGAGGGCGGCAAGGTTGTCATCACCGACGTTCTGGATGCTGAGGGTCAGACTCTCGCGGACGAACTTGGTGAGAGTGCCGTCTATGCCCACCTCGATGTCACGAACGAGGAAGAGTGGCTTGCGGCAGTGAAGCTTGCGGTCGACACCTTCGGCGGACTGAACGTCTTGATCAATAACGCCGGAATCGCCAACTTCGGTACTCTCGACACCTATACCGCTAAGGACTGGTCGCTCATCATCGGGATTAACCTCACCGGCGCCTTCCTCGGCATCAAGTCGGCGGCACCCGAATTGGTCAAGAACGAGACCTCCTCGATCGTGAACATCTCGTCGACTGCCGGCATGCAGGGCTTCGCCGCCCTCCACGGCTACACAGCCTCCAAGTTTGGCCTTCGCGGCTTGACGAAGTCTGTCGCTATGGAACTCGGCCACCAGGGTGTGCGAGTCAACTCTGTTCACCCCGGTAACATCCGCACTCCCATGACTGATGGCTTGGAGATCGACGACTCAAGCACGCCGATTCCTCGTCTGGGAGAGCCGGAAGAAGTCACCAAAATGGTTCTCTTCCTCGCCAGCGAGGACGCAAGTTACTCGACCGGATCTGAATTCATCATTGACGGCGGCGTTCTCGCGGGAGACGGCGCGGTGAACTAGCGCTCGAACCTCACGGAGCGTGTTCACGCACTGACAACGCTTAACGAGAAATCGCCCGTCCGATCATTGATCGGACGGGCGATTCTTCGTTAACACTCAACTCGCTAAAGCGGCCGAGCTGGCTCCGTGGCTAAACCGAACGGAATGCGGCGACAGCGTTGTGTCCACCAAAGCCGAACGAGTTGCTGATGGCCAGCTGGGGGCCCGAGCCGAGGTCGCGGGGCGACGTGACGACGTCCAGCGGAATCGCGGGGTCCTGGTTGGTGAGGTTGATCGTCGGGGGAGCCGTGCGGTGGTGGAGAGCCAAGACCGTGAAGATGGCCTCGAGTGCTCCGGTGCCGCCCAAGAGGTGCCCGGTGGCGCCCTTAGTGGCGGAGACGGGAATATTCGGCAGGTGGTCGCCGAAGATTCGCAGAAGCGCCTTGTACTCGGCAATGTCACCGACGGGCGTGCTCGTCGCGTGCGCGTTGATGTGGGTAACGTCTTCTGGTGTTGCTCCGGCCGCTTCGAGAGCGTCGCGAACAGCGCGGGCTGCAGCGGTTCCCTCGGGGTCGGGAGCAGTGATGTGGAACGAGTCACTCGTCACAGCGCCACCAGCGAGTTCAGCGTAGATGCGAGCACCACGGGCAAGAGCGTGCTCTTCGGTCTCGAGAACGAGCGTTGCTGCTCCTTCGCCGAGTACAAAGCCGTCCCGCGAGATGTCGTAGGGGCGCGAGGCAGTTGCCGGGTCGTCATTGCGCTTCGAGAGTGCCTGCATCGACGCGAAGGCGGCGATGGGAAGCGGGTGAACCACTGCTTCCGTTCCGCCGGCGATCACGACATCCGCAAGCCCTGCCTGAAGGTGAGCGTAGGCGTTGGCGAGAGCCTCGGTGCTGGAGGCACACGCTGAAACGTCAGTGCGAGCATAGGCACGTGACGGGATCGCCATGCTGATGGCGGCAGCTGCCGCGTTCGGCATGAGCATCGGAATCGTCATCGGCAAGACGCGACGCGGTCCCTTTTCGCGCAGAGTGTCCCACGCGTCCAGGAGCGTCCAGAGTCCGCCGATACCGGTGGAATAGTCAACACCAATACGCTCAGGGTCGACGTCAGGTGAGCCCGCATCGGCCCACGCTTCGCGCGCCGAGATGAGGGCGAACTGGCTGGAGGGATCGAGTCGCTTGTACTCGACGCGCTCCAAAACCTCTTCGGGGCGCACTTTAGCCTGGGCCGCGAACGTTACGGGGAGAGAATACTTTTCAACCCAGTCCTGCTCGAGAGAGCGGGCTCCGGATTCGCCAGCGAGAAGGGCGTTCCACGACTCGGTCGCGGTTCCGCCGATGGGCGTAGTGGCACCGATACCGGTGACAACGATCTTTTTGGTCATTTCACGTTCCTTTTGAGTGCATGGCTCAGAAAGCCCGCCAACGGCAGACTTCTGCAGTGCTGCGCGGAGGCCAACCGCATCCAGTGCGGTTGGCCATCCACGTCGAGCGGGTGTTACGCCTGAGCGTTGGTGATGAAGTTCACTGCGTCACCGACGGTCTTGAGGTTCTTTACCTCTTCGTCGGGGATCTTGACGTCGAACTTCTCTTCGGCGTTGACAACGATCGTCATCATCGAGATGGAGTCGATGTCGAGGTCATCGGTGAACGACTTGCCCATCTCAACAGTGTCGGTCGCAATGCCGGTCTCGTCGTTGATGAGCTCAGCCAATCCGGCCATAACTTCTTCAGTGGACAGTGCCATGTTTTTCTCCTTGGGATGTAAATTGACCGTTAGCCAGTGTAGGCCAGCAGCCGCGTCGAGCGGGGTACTACGGCAGAACGATTACTTGCGCGCCGAAGACGAGACCAGCGCCAAAACCGATCTGAAGGGCGAGGCCGCCGCTCAATTCGGGGTGTTCTTCGAGCAGACGGTGTGTCGCGAGCGGGATGGATGCTGCCGACGAGTTGCCCATGTCAGCAACGTCGCGAGCGATCACTACAGACTCGGGCAGCTTCAGTTGCTTCGCGAACTCGTCGATGATGCGCATGTTGGCCTGGTGAGGGATAAACGCAGCGAGGTCTTCTGCGGTGATTCCCGCGACATCCAAAGCTTCCTTGGCAACCTTTGCCATGTCCCAGACTGCCCAACGGAAAACGGTCTGGCCCTCTTGGCGGAGGGTCGGCCACGCTGCTTCGCCCTCGCGGAAGTCGACGAGGGTTGCGTTCATTTTGATCGCGTCAGCCTTCGAGCCATCCGAGCCCCAGACCGGAGCCGAGATGCCAGGGGTGTCGCTCGGGCCAATAACGACAGCGCCGGCACCATCAGCCAGAAGGAACGAGATGCTGCGGTCGGTGGGATCGACAAGATCAGAGAGCTTCTCGGCGCCGATCACGAGGGCGTATTTGGCCGCTCCCGCGCGAATCAAAGCATCAGCCTGAGTGACCGCGTAGCTGAAGCCTGCGCAGGCAGCATTCACGTCGTACGCCGCGGCGGGGTTGGCTCCCACGCGGTCGGCGACAACTGCAGACATCGAGGGTGTCTGCAGAACATTGCTGATCGTCGCGATGATGACGAGGTCGATCTCCGACGGGTCGACGCCAGACTTCTCAATCGCTTCGCGAGCGGCATCTGTGGCGAGATCGACCGCGAGGATGCCCGCTGACGCGCGACGGCGGGTGATCATGCCGGTGCGCTGCTGAATCCACTCATCGCTCGAGTCGATTGCTTCGACGAGCTGATTGTTGTCCACAATCAGGTCACCGCGGGCAGCGCCATAACTGTAAATCTTGGTGAACTGTGACCCGGCGGACTGGGTGAGGGTGGGTGCGGTCATGCGTTGGCCTCCATCAGGTCAAATGCTGCGGATAGATCGTCTGGTGTCTTCACGGCGACGGCCGGGATGCCCCGGAGTCCCCGCTTGGCGAGGCCTACAAGAGCGCCAGCGGGCGCAAGTTCAATAATTCCGGTGACGCCGGCATCCGCCAGTGAGTTCATCGTGAGATCCCAACGAACCGGCGACGACACCTGCCCCACGAGGAGATCGACGAAGTGTGACCCGCTCTCGATGAGCGAACCGTCGCGGTTGGTGTAGATCGGCACTGTGGGGTCGTGTGCCGTGAGGGTCGCAGCGAATGTCTCGAGGTGGGCGACAGCTGGTTGCATGTAGCGGGTGTGGAAGGCTCCCGCGACCTGAAGCGGAATAACCCGCGTTCCCTTGAGGGGGTCTTCGGAGAGCTTCGCGAGAGCATCCAGCGCTCCGGCAACAACAATTTGTCCGCCACCGTTGAAGTTCGCTGGCTGCAGTCCCAGCTCGGCAAGACGCTCAAGCAGCGCCTCTTCGTCTCCGCCGATGACGGCGGACATGCCCGTGGATTCCAGCGCGGCGGCAGAAGCCATTGCCGCACCACGCTCGACGACAAAGCGCATCGCGTCGCTTTCGGAGAGGATTCCGGATGCCGCGGCAGCCGTGATCTCGCCGACCGAGTGTCCAGCGACCGCACCGATGTGCTTGCGGCGATCGCCTGCCGTCAGTGCGCTCAACGTGAGTAGTCCAGCGGCGACGATGAGCGGCTGAGCGACTGCGGTGTCACGGATGGTGTCGGCATCCGACGTCGTTCCGTGGGCGATCAGGTCGATGCCGGCGGCTTCTGAGATCGCGCCGAGTTGGTCGCGCAGAGAGGAATCTTCGAGCCATGGCTCGAGAAAACCGGGGGTCTGGGAGCCCTGTCCGGGCGCTACTACAACAATCACTTAGCTAGTCTGCCAATCTTTCGTCGGAATCGCTTGGATAAGCCCACCAAAGCTTGGAGGGATCGTTGTGTGAACTCACCAAAGCGGGATAGTTAGCGGGCGCGTCCCGGCTCGGGATCAGAAATGGACCCCACGATGAGGGCCGCTTGCAGAATCAACGCCTCCCGTGCACCAGTCGCATCCCAGCCAATCACTTCGCTGACTCGCTTCAAGCGATAGCGCACCGTGTTGGGGTGCACAAAGAGTTCGCGAGCAGTGGCTTCAAGAGAGCGACCATTGTCGAGGTAGCACCACAGAGTCGTCAGTAGATCGGTCGAGTGTGCCTGAAGCGGTTTGTAGATCTTGTTGATGAGAGTCGACCGTGCCAACGGGTCACCCGCGAACGCGCGCTCCGGCAGCAGGTCGTCGGCCATAGTCGGTCGAGGCGCATTGCGCCAGGAGCGCGCTACCGCAAAGCCGGCAAGAGCAGCTTTTGCGCTCTTGGAGGCGTCGACCAAGCTCGGCACTTCTGGCCCGAGCACAAGGTGCCCGCTTCCGAATCCCGGCTCGAGCTGCTCGGCGATCGTGATGAACGGCAGGGGCTCAGCATCTTCCGCCTTTTCTGAACGGGGAGCTGCGCGACCAATAACGAGCACGAGTCGACTGCCCTGCACCCCGATGAGAACGTCAGCGTCGAGATGACGAGCTGTTCGCCGAAGCTGATCGACGTCGAGCTGGCGTGGAGACGTTCCGACGAGGACACAGACCTCGCCGTGACCATTCCATCCCAGCGCCGCGATGCGACTCGGAAGTTCGTTGTCGTACTCGCCACTCAGAATCGAGTCCACGACGAGGGCTTCAAGGCGGGCATCCCAGAGTCCACGAGCTTCTGCCGCACGAGCGTAGACATCTGCCGAGGCAAACGCGATTTCCCGCGAGTACAACAGGATCGCTTCCCGCAAGACGTCGTCATCCGCTTTCACGCGCGCTTCAACAACTTCGACGGCGATCCGAATCAGTTGAAGCGTTTGCTGCAGTGAAACTGAACGCAAAAGTTCTCGCGGGGCAGCCCCAAACACGTCCGCCGCAATCCACGGCGTCGTCGTCGGGTCTTCAAACCAGCTAATGAAGCTCGTGATGCCAGCCTGAGCAACTAAGCCGACAGCGGAACGCCGCCCTGGTGGCATTTTGCTATACCAGGGCAGCGTGTCCTCAAGCCGCTTGAGCGTTGCTGTCGAGAGTTCGCCCGTGATGACACGTAACCAGGCGAGTGTTTGCGCCTTAGTTTTTTGTACCGGGGGAATGGTTGCGACCTAGCTTTCGCCGCCGGCAGAACCGGTGGTGCCTTCGTTGACGTCGTGAAGGCTGTACTTCTCAATCGCTTGAGCCGGAACAGCAGGATCCATCTCGCCGCGCTTCACGAGCATCTCCAAAGTACGAACGACCATCGAGTGGCTGTCGATCTTGAAGAAGCGGCGTGCAGCAGCTCGTGTGTCTGAGAAACCGAAGTCATCAGCACCCAAAGTCGCGAACTCGCCGGGAACGAACGCCCGGATCTGATCGGGGACCGCGTGCATGAAGTCGGTGACGGCAACAAACGGGCCCTTGGCATCCGCGAGCTTTGTCGTGACGTAGGGAACGTGAGGTTCTTCGTTGGGGTAAAGGAAGTTGTGCTCTTCAGCAGCAATTCCATCGCGACGAAGCTCGGTCCAGGATGTAACCGACCAGACATCGGCTGCAACGCCCCACTCTGAGGCCAGAATCTGCTGAGCCTCGAGCGCCCACGGCACTGCGACACCGGATGCCATCAATTGAGCCTTAGGGCCAGTGATAGTCGGCGACGACAGGTGGTAAATACCCTTCAGCGCACCCTCGACATCGAAGTTCTCCGGCTCAGCAGGCTGAACAAGTGGCTCGTTGTACAAGGTCAGGTAGTACATGACGTTGGGGTCTTCGTGCTTGCCGCCGTACATCCGCTCGATACCCGCGCGCACTATGTGCCCGAGCTCGTAGCCGTACGCAGCGTCGTAGCTCACCACTGCGGGGTTGGTGGATGCCAACAGGATCGAGTGTCCGTCAGCGTGCTGCAGTCCCTCACCCGTCAGTGTCGTGCGACCGGCAGTGGCGCCCATGATGAAACCGCGCGCCATCTGGTCGCCGGCAGCCCACATGGCATCGCCCGTGCGCTGGAACCCGAACATCGAGTAGAAGACGTAGACCGGGATAAGCGGCTCACCGTTGGTGGCGTAGGAAGTGCCGACGGCCGTGAAAGCAGCAAATGCTCCTGCTTCGTTGATGCCAACGTGCACGATCTGGCCCTGCGGACTCTCCTTATAGGCCAGCAACTGCTCGCGGTCTACCGAGGTGTAGTGCTGCCCGGCGGGGTTGTAGATCTTCGCTGTGGGGAAGTAGGCGTCCATGCCGAATGTGCGTGCCTCATCCGGGATGATCGGCACAATGCGGTTACCGATGGACTTGTCGCGCAGGAGGTCCTTGAGCAGACGGGCGAAGGCCATGGTGGTGGCGATCTCCTGCTTGCCGGAGCCCTTCTTGACGACGTCATAGGTCTTTGCTTCGGGAAGCTCGAGCTGCGTGTACTTAGTGCGACGCTCAGGCACATAGCCGCCAAGTTCGCGCCGGCGCTCTTGCATGTACTGAATGGCCTCATCGTCTTCACCCGGGTGGTAGAACGGGGGCTGGTACGGATCTGCTTCGAGCGCGGCATCCGTAATCGGGATGTGCATTTCATCGCGGAACTTTTTGAGGTTGTCGAGCGTGAGCTTCTTCATCTGGTGGGTCGCATTGCGGCCCTCGAAGCTGGGGCCGAGGCCGTAGCCCTTGACCGTCTTCGCGAGGATGACCGTCGGCTGGCCCTTGTGCTCACTGGCTGCCTTGAACGCGGCGTAGACCTTGCGGTAGTCGTGGCCACCACGCTTGAGGTTCCACACATCGTCGTCCGAGAGGTGTTCAACCATCTTGAGCGTGCGCGGGTCGCGACCGAAGAAGTTCTCGCGAACGTAAGCGCCAGACTCTGCCTTGTAGGTCTGGTAGTCGCCGTCGGGAGTGCGGTTCATGAGGTCGCGTAGTGCGCCCTCAGTGTCGTTGGCGAGCAGGTCATCCCACTCGCGGCCCCAGACAACCTTGATGACGTTCCAGCCGGCACCCCGGAAGAAGCTCTCGAGCTCCTGAATGATTTTGCCGTTACCGCGAACGGGGCCGTCAAGTCGCTGCAGGTTGCAGTTGATGACAAAGTTGAGGTTGTCGAGCTTCTCGTTGGCTGCCCACTGAAGGGCGCCACGGCTTTCGACCTCGTCCATCTCACCGTCACCGAGGAATGCCCAGACCTGCTTCTCTGACACATCCTTGATGCCACGGTTGCTGATGTACTTGTTGTTCTGGGCCTGATAGATCGCGTTGATCGGACCGAGACCCATCGAGACTGTGGGGAACTGCCAGAATTCCGGCATGAGGCGCGGGTGCGGGTAGCTCGAGATGCCATTCGGTGCCTGTGACTTCTCTTGACGGAAGCCCTTCAGCTGGTCTTCGCTCATGCGACCTTCGAGGAAGGCGCGAGCATACATGCCGGGGGAGGCGTGACCCTGGTAGAAGATTTGGTCTCCACCAGATTCGTGGTCTGCACCACGGAAGAAGTGGTTGTGTCCTACTTCGTAGAGGGCAGCAGACGACGCGTACGTCGAGATGTGTCCGCCAACGCCGACACCGGGACGCTGTGCGCGGTGCACAGTGATCGCGGCATTCCAGCGAATCCACGCACGGTAGCGTCGTTCGAGTTTTTCGTCACCCGGAAAGTCGGGCTCATCTTCTTTGGCGATGGTGTTGATGTAGTCCGTTGTCGGAACCATCGGCACACCAAGGTGCAAGTCTTTAGAACGCTTGAGAAGGCTGAGCATGATCTCGCGACCGCGCTCGTGGCCTTGTGCTGCAACGAGGGAGTCGAGTGATTCGTTCCACTCGGCGGTCTCCTCCGGGTCCTTATCGGTGTTGGTTACCGAGTATGGGTCCTGGTCGTTTACCGTCACCGTTGACCTCTTTCGTGTAGAGAACAGAGTCGTGCGAGTCGAGGCACTACCGGGTTGCGGATGTGATGGGATCGACTACGCCCATCGATTCTAGTTGTCGAATGCGGCAAGATTCGAACCGGGCCAATTTCTCCCGCAATTGTGGGGAATTTGAACGGTTTTCTGGGGGAGGGTTTCGTATGACAATCACGCGAGGGGCTGTTGCGCCCGATTTCGAGTTGCGCAATCAGCACGGGCAGACGGTCAGTTTGCAGGAGTTGCTTTCGCGGCGTGCGGTGCTCGTTGTCTTCATTCCTCTCGCATTTTCGCCGGTCTGTGCCGCTGAGGTCGCCCAGCTTAACGACTGGCATGACATCGCAGCCAGCGCGGGAGTCGAAGTTGTGGTGATTTCGGTTGACTCTGTGGCTACGCTGCGGGCGTGGTCGGATGACACGGGCTTCCGCCTCTCGCTGCTGTCGGATTTTTGGCCTCATGGCGCGGTCGCGAAGCAGTTCGAGGTGTTTCTGGAGGACAAGGGATTTGCTCGTCGAGCGAGTTTTCTCATCGATCACAACGGTGTAGTGCAGAGCGTTATCGAGTCTGCGTTGGGGGAGCCGCGAGCGTTTTCTGACTACGAGCACGCAATTGTGGCGCTCACTTCCGCCGCCGATTCATAGATTTTGTGGGTGTGTGCAATCGGTCGTCAAAAGCCGTGTAACATTATCGAGCGCTGCTTCGCATTGCGTCGCTGCGGGCCTTTAGCTCAGCTGGTAGAGCGCCACGTTTACACCGTGGATGTCATCGGTTCGATCCCGGTAGGGCCCACCGCAACAGAAAACCCCCGTCACTGACGGGGGTTTTCTTCGTTTTCCGGCCGTTTTCAGCGGTATGATCCGTGCACGATTGACGTCGATACACTCGGGTCGACGTCGCCTTGCGAGGTGGGACATCATGTCGAATGAGTCACTGGATCCTGTGCTGGACACGGCACGCAATCACGCCACCCGCTATCTCCACGGACTAGCCACGCGACATGTCGGAAGTCGGCACGGTCGCGACGAGATGATGGCGAACTTGCGCACACCGCTTGCGGTGTCGGGAGAGGACCCCTCGGCCGTCATCGATCTGCTGGCGAGTCAGGCTGATGTCGGCATGACGGCATGTAGCTCACCGCGGTACTTCGGCTTCGTGATCGGTGGCACGCAACCGGTCGCCCTCGCCGCAGACTGGCTCGTGTCGACCTGGGATCAGAATGCCGGCATCCATGTGATCTCACCGTTCTCGGCAGCGATAGAAGAAATTGCTGCCGAATGGATGCTGGAGCTGCTCGATCTCCCGCGTGAATCCTCTGTCGGTTTTGTTACCGGCGGCCAAATGGCGAACTTCACGTGTCTTGCAGCGGCGCGACACAACGTGTTGAGGCGCGTCGGGTGGGATGTCGAACTCGACGGCGTTGCGGGGGCGCCGCACGTGAATCTGGTGGTGGGGGCAGGGGCTCACATCACCATTGATGTTGCATTTCGTTATCTCGGGTACGGCACTCGTTCACTGAATGTCGTTGAATCTGATGGTCAAGGACGGATGCGTGCGGATCGTCTGCGCGATCTTGTGGCGACGCTCGACGGGCCGACGATCATTTGTGCCCAAGTCGGCAATGTCAATAGCGGGTGCTTCGACCCGGTGAGAGAAATTGCACAGATTGCTCGGGATGCCGGCGCGTGGCTGCACGTCGATGGAGCATTCGGTTTGTGGGCACGAGCGAGCGCAGAGCTCGCCCCGTTCGCGGATGGAATCGATCTCGCAGATTCTTGGTCGACGGATGCGCATAAGTGGTTGAACGTTCCCTACGACAGCGGGCTCGCGATTGTGAGGCACTCGGCGGATCATCGTGCCTCGATGACGTCGTCGGCTGAATACCTCATCCAAACTCACGGAGTTGAGCGGGATGCGATCGATTGGGTTCCTGAACTTTCGCGACGGGCGAGAGCGATCCCCATTTATGCGGCTCTGCGCACACTCGGGCTCGACGGTATTGCCGATCTCATTAATCGTGGCTGCGCACGAGCTCGGCAAATGGCTGCGTTGTTGGGGCAGGATGCCGGAGTGCTGATACTGAACGATGTTGTTCTGAACCAGGTGCTGGTGCGTTTCGCCAACGATGATGACATCACGCGGGCGGTGGTGGCTGGAGTTCAAAAAGAAGGAACCTGCTGGGTGAGCGGAACAACGTGGAACGGCCACGCCGCGATGCGCGTATCGGTCACCAACTGGGCTACTTCAGCAGAAGACGTTTCGCGAAGCGCTTCCGCGATTCTGTCTCTTTTTCGCGGCCTGCACTGACGCTCGGTTCCGTGGCGATGCGCGCGGACCATGTCGACAACTGCAGCATTCAGAGTCGGGCCGTTTGCGTTCATCGGCGCGGCCACAGTGGGGGAGAGGGGCAAACCGCAGTCTTCTGGATCGGCATATCCCTCATATTTGTTGCAGTATCTGTTCTGAGTACGGCTCGGCATACCCGCAAAACATTGGTATCGCCTTAGAATTTGTGCATGGCATTCCACGACGACGTTGACGACGCGAACGATGCGAACGACAAAACGTCTTCAGAGCATGAGTTCGAACTACCTTTCCCGAAGCCTGCAACCGGTACTTCTTCCGGTTCAGATTCGGCACCCGACACGACCGCTGACGGTCTTGTCGACCTGAGCGAAGCATCCACTGAGGGCATATTTAATCTGGATGCTGCGCTCAACGCAGACGCGTCCCAGCCGGTTGTGCCGCCCGCAGACTCTGCCACGCCGCCCACGCCGCCCGTAGGCACGTCGGGTTTTGCGCCGATTGATCTCAATGAAGAGTTCCAGCGCTCCGACGTCGCAGACGCACTCGACCAAGGCATGCCCCCGTGGGCAATGGCGCCTGCTCCTGACCCAACGCAGGCCGTTTCGCAACTTGATGCGCCGAGCGGTAGCGATGCAGAACAGCCCGCTTCACCGTCCGCTGCGTCTCACGACGACGACGACGATGATGACCCGTACCAAATTCCGGCCGATTACACGACACCCGATTTTTTTGCTTCGCGCATTTCTCGACGACGCACACCTGAGGAGATGGAAGCTCAGGCTGCGGCAGTAGACGCAGAGAACGATGCACTAGCCGCCGCTCTCGCAGCGGGCGAAGCCGCAGCTGCCGGTGAGCCCACGCCGATCGAGCCTTCAGCGGTCGAGGCGGAGGCCGTCGAGAACGAGATCGTGGCTCCTGCAGCGGTTGATTTCGCGCCGGATGAGTCTGCCCCGATCGAGTCTGCCCCGATCGAGTCTGCTCCCGTTGTTTCTGAGCCCGTCATGCCAGCGGCAACTGACTACGATCACGATCTCGGTGCCTTTGATCTCGGCGCAGTTGACTCTGAAGACGATTCCGAAGAATTCAGCTTCGAATCGCTCTTTGGTACGCAAGAACCAGAGCCGCAAGCAACTAACGCAGCCACGGACGACTCACCGTTTGGAGACGCACCCTGGGCTGAAGTGTCCCCGGTTGCCGGTGACAGCTCCGACCCGATTTCAGCTGAATCGGATGCGCCCGCGAACCACATTTGGAAGCTCGGACCACTCGAACCCAACGTGCAGGGTTCTGCTCCTGAACCCACGCCCGTCGAACCGCAGGCTGCGGCAGAAGCTCCGCTTCCAGTGGAGGACGTCATCGATGGTGCCCCGATGTGGAACCTCGATGGCCAGGATGCACCGGCAGTCGTAGACGCGCCGAGCCTCGGCAGCGACGGATTCCTTTCGCTCGATGACGTGCTCCCTGCCGCGACCAACGATTCGGATGTCGAGAGCGACGACTCTGTCACTGATGTCGGCACCGACACCGATACCGACACCGACACCGACAGCGATGCTGGCGCTGATACTGCGGCACCTGTTGCGGACGCACCTATCGGTCGCGAAGCTGACACCACAGAAGCACCGGAGGCCGCAAGTGCGCCACCGGTCGAGAGCGTTGCTGCTTTTGATCTTGACGCAGCTTTTCGAGAGGCCGCCGTTGCTCCCGAGACTTCGGCTGAGCCTACGACGAGCGAGTTTCTTGCACCGCCCGCTCCCGAATCTGCGATCGAGCCCGACTCCGCTGCGGCACCAGAACTGCCGGCAGAGTCGGAAACGACGAGCGAACACGCTAGCGCGCTCGATTCTGAGCCCGTTGAGCCTGCTCAGCGAGTAGAGCCCGCCGAGCCTGCTCAGCGAGTAGAGTCCGCCGAGTCCGCTCAGCCAGTAGAGTCCGCCGAGCCTTTTGCTCCGGTTGGGCTCAACGAGCCCGCTGCTCCGGTCGAGACCACCGCAACGGCGTCCGAGCCAGTCGCCGAACAGCCTCTCGACGATTTCTTCCCCGCTCCGGCAGCAGACTCTGTTCTCGAGTCGCCTGCTCGGACCTTCTCCGACGAGGCAGCGACCGACGATTCTGCGGAACCAGCCGAATCAGCCGAATCAGCCGAATCAGCCGAACCAGCCGAACCAGCCGTCGCAGAATCGCTCTTCGGTCACCGTGAATCATTCATCGCGCCGTCAGAAGAGCTGGCAGCACCGGCCGAGTTCCCGGTACCAGTAGAGCAGCCTGCCCCGGTTTCGGATGAAGCCGAAGAGACATTCGACAACTTTGTTCCTGCGACTCCAGAGGTTCCTGCGACTGCAGAAGTTCGAGCTGCTCCTGAGCCGCTGGATGCCCCCATCATCTCCGAGGCGGTTGCTGACATAGCCGCCCCCGCGTCAGATGTCGCGGTGGAGCCGGTCGCTGAGTTCCCTCAGTCAGAAGAACCCGCCGCGTCAGAAGAATCTGCCGCGCCAGAAGAATCTGCAACGCCAGAAGAGCCGGCCGAAACAGTCGAGGCAAGTCCCGCTCCCGCAGCACCGTTCGTCTCGAGCTTCGCTCCGGAAGCGTCCTTCACACCGGTCGCGGAACCAGCTCCCGCGGCGGATGAGATCCCCGCGGCCCCAATCGCTCCTCTGGCGGATCAGGCGATAGTTTCCGAAGAACACTCTGCTGCCGAAGAACAGCCAGCGGCTGCAGAAACTGCGACAGAGGATGACGTTCCTACGCCTCCCACCCGCCGTTCGATGGCTGACAAAGACATTCTTAACTGGGCTGATAGCCCCGAGAGTCAGTCAACGGGAACGCTGAGCGTCATTGAGGTTCTCGAAGCTCAGTTGCGTTTGCGTGAAGAAGAAGCTCGCGAATACCGTGAGTGGGAAACCACGTTCCGCTCTCGAGGTGGCCCTGTCGCCGATCAGGTTATCGAGCAAGTTCGGTCTGAATTTGCTGATGTCGTGGAGCGAGATGAAGCTGCCGCAGCAGCGGATGTGACTCCCGCACCAGTCGCGCCTCAGGCAGAGTCCGCAGATCAGGCGGTAGCTCAGCCCGAGCCTGAAACGCCCGAAACCGCGAGCGCGACACCGGATGCTCTCGCCGAGGTGCCGGAAGATTCGACCCCAGCACCAGCACCTGCTGCGGCCGCAGCACAATTGCCCGCGTGGGATGTTCCGCCACCCAGCGAATCGTGGTCGCCTCCGGCTGACTTCGACGACGAAATTCCCTTCGCCGCTCACGCAGATCCGACCGAGTCACTCAGCCTTCCTGCGGTGGGCGATGTCCCTGAGCAGCCTTCGGTTCCCGCTGCGCCGGCCGCAGAATCATTCGCCGCTCCCGCAGTCGAGTCCGAAACACCCGCTGCTCCCGCTGCGCCTGAAGCGCACGTAACCCCAGAAGCACCTGCTGCTGAAGTGCCGGCAGAACCTGACGCTGCAGCAGAACCTGCTGAGCTAGCATCCGAGCCAGCACCTTCTGAGTCCGATGCCAACTCCGGCTTCCTTCGCTTGGGTGATAGTCCTGAGGTTCCCGAAGCCGCAGCCGAAGCCCCTTCAGTTCCAGAGGTTCCCGCAGCGCCGGCCGTGCCTGAAGTCTTCGCGGCGCCGACTGCTTTCGATATTCAGTCAGCACCCGAGTTCCCGGCTGATGAAGATGGCGACTACGACGAGGTCGAGTTTGCTCCGCCAGCCCTTGTAGAGCCGGATGTTGCGCCAAGCGTTCCACGTGCAAATTTGGATGAGCATGTCTCCTTCGGTGACTTCGGATTTGCCCCGCCGCCGGCAGAGGTCACCTCCGGTGACACTGGCGCTGCTGATTCTGGGGCTTCGGCTGCCGAGCCGGCCGCCCCGGAAAACGACGCACCCTTCGCGTTCGATCTCCAAGCGGACGCTCCGATCGCCCCTGAAACATCGTTGGCTTCGGCTGCAACTGAGGAATCGCCCGACCAGGATTTCTCAGAAATGTCTGCTGTGACACCCGAGCCGGTTGTTGAAACTAGTCCTGATGACACGGCCGCTGACGTCGCCGTCGAAGCAGCCCCAGCGGATTCTGCTGCAGCGTTCAGCTTTGCCTCGAGCGAAACACCCAAGTATGTTGCCCCCGAGGCCATCAGCTTTGATGATCTACTGAAGACCGACGACATTGTCGACGCGGACATCGATTCCGACGCTGATGAAGCTGATGTTGACCCGTTGCAGGCACTTCTCGCCAACGCAGCGCCGCCGCTGCAAGGCGATCCACTCTCGGAGGTGCAGACCGGCTCGATGCCTGTCGCCCAGGCCGCATTCGAAGCTGGAGTAGAAGATTCAGAGTCGGATGAGGCTGTCGACGACAGCGACCGTCTGTCGTACCCGGCTGAGCTTTCCACTGCTGCACTCGGTGCTGATGTCAGTACTGCGCCCGCGGACGCTGCCGTTCTCGATAGTGATGACGACGATGACAGTGAAGACGATGTGATTCCCTTCGCTGCTGGAGCGACGGGCACCGCGATTCTTGGCGGTGCCGCTGTTGCTGGCGCTTCGCTCGCGTCTCAGCCAGCGCCGACCGGCGCTCCGGCACCTCTCGCTGCACCTGTTGCATTCGAAACGAGCGCTGCGGCTGCTCCTGTTGACTCGATGCCGCAGCCTGTTGCTCATTCGACCGCTGTGGTGGCTCAGCAGCCGCTCGGTCTAGATGAAGTTGCTCCCACCGCTCAGCGCGTGTTCAGCCTCGAAGAGAGCGGTCTTGAGCCGACTCCGGTAGACCGTCGCATCGGTCATGCTGCACGTCTCTTCTGGCTCTGGTTTGCTGCAAACTCGTCCATTGTGAGCCTCGGTCTTGGTGCTGCAGTGTTCGCCGTGGGGATGAGCCTTCGCCAGTCGATCGTCGCCATTCTCGCCGGTGTTGCGCTCTCATTCATTCCTTTGGGCCTCACGACTCTTGCCGGCAAGCGCAGTGGTCAGCCAACAATGGTGGTTTCGCGATCAACGTTTGGTCTCCTCGGCAACATTGCGCCCTCGGTCGTCGCTCTCGTGGCGCGACTCTTCTGGGGAGCAGTGCTGTTGTGGGTATTGGCTTCGTCGGTCGCGATTGTGCTGGTCGGCTCTGACCTCAATGGTGGTCTCGGTGACCGGCAACTGCTTCTCATCGCCCTGGCATTGTCCTTCCTTATTGCACTCGTGATTGCGTTCGCGGGTTACCCGCTGTTTGCGCGCATCCAGTTGATTTTGAGCATCATTTCGGGAGTACTGATTGTTGGCCTCATTGGCTTCACTGCTCAGTACATCGACGTGTCGCAGGCGCTCACGACTCCTGATGGTTCGTGGTTGCTGACGGTAACCGGTGCCGTGCTTGTCTTCAGCTTCCTCGGTTTGGTCTGGGCCTACAGCGGTGCCGACATTGCTCGCTACCAGCGTCCGTCGTCGAGCGGCCCCGCGTCGATGCTGTCTGCAACGTTCGGTGCGGCGCTTCCCGCCTTCGTGCTGATCGCATACGGTGCACTTCTTGCCGCATCCGACCCGGCGATTGCTCGCGGGTTCCTCGCTTCTCCGCTCGACACGCTGCTGCTTCTGCTGCCGAGCTGGTACCCCATTCCGCTGCTGTTGGCTGCCGCGCTGAGCCTGCTTTCAGGTATCACGCTGAGCCTCTACTCCGGTGGGTTCGCGCTCCAGGCGATTGGGGTGCGCGTGCCGCGCCAATGGTCGATCGTGATCGTTGGAGTCGTGCTGGGTGCTCTTGGCATCCTGTTCGCGTTCGGCGTTGATGGTGGCATCAATGAACTGTTCCGGGATGTCGCAACCACGCTCGCTGTGCCTACCGCTGCGTGGGCTGGCATCTTCGCCTCTGAAACGATGATTCGCACTCGCAAGCTCGACAGCGCTGGGCTCCTAGCCCGCGGTGGCGTCTATGCCGATGTTCGTTGGGTCAACCTCGGCGCTTACATCGTGATCTCGGTGATCGGCTTCGCTCTGACGAGTGCGACGATCAGCTGGCTTTCGTGGCAGGGTTACGGCTTCACAGCACTCGGCATTGATCTGAGTTCTGACCTCGCAGGAACCGACCTCGGTGTGCTCGTCGCGCTTGGCCTCGGAATCCTGACGCCGCTGGTGGCAGGTATTCCCGCGATTCGCCGTCAAGAGGCCGAGCAGCCTGAGCGCGCACCGCGTCCCGCCTAGACTGAACGCGTGTCTACTACTGTCGCTCATGTCCTTGCCGCGGCCGAACGGCTCTGGCCCGCATCCGGTGCCGAGTCATGGGATGCCGTGGGGTTAGTCGCAGGAGACCTCGACGCCCCGGTGTCCACGATTTCTCTCGCCGTAGATGCCGTGATGGACACCGTTGACGAGGCGATCGATAGTGGCGCGGACATGCTCATCACACACCATCCGTTGCTCTTACGCGGGGTTACTTCGATTGCCAGCGACCGCTACAAAGGAGCGGTGTTGACCAAGCTTGTGCGTGCTGAGTGCGCTCTCTTGGCCGCACACACGAACGCGGATGTCGTAGAAACCGGAACGTCGGGTCGCTTCGCCACCAAGCTCGGCTTGTCGTCGATCGCCCCCATCGTCGCCGGTCAGACTCCGGATCGCGGCATTGGCCGCACGGGGCAACTGCCGGAGCCAATGACGCTCGGGCGTCTTGCTCGCCTCATCGCAGAAATTCTCCCGCCTACCGCTACCGGAGTGCGTGTTGCTGGCGATTTTGATCAACTCGTTCAATCGGTGGCGTTGTGTGGGGGAGCGGGTGACGCATACTTGAACGAGCCTGCCGTGTTGGCGTCGGATGTCTACATCACGAGTGACCTGCGGCATCATCCGGCGTCTGAAGCTCGTGAGAATGCTCGGCTTCTGAATGGCCCGGCGTTGATCGATGTCTCGCATTGGGCGAGTGAATGGTTGTGGCTCGACGCTGCAGCCGAAGAGTTGCGGGCATTGCTACCAGACGTAACGATTACGGTGAGCGAATTGCGCACCGACCCTTGGGATTTTGCGGTTGTGCAGTAAGCACACCGGTATACAGAGAGAAACATGACTATGGCATTGACCGCTAGCCCCGCTGACCAAGCGCTGCTCCTCGACCTGCAGGCCTTTGACACGAAGATCGCCCAGTTGGAGTACCGTGCGAAGAAGCTTCCTGAGCACGAAAAACTTACCGAACTGAAGCAGCACCGCGACAAGCTTCAGCTGACGATGCTCGAAGAGCGTGGGATCAAAGAAGATATTGAGCTCGAGATGAGCCGTATTGAGTCGGATGTCACCGTGGTAGAAGCTCGCATTGCTCGGGACACTTCGCGCCTGGACGCTAGTTCGTCGGCGAAGGATGTCGCTGCGCTCGAGCAGGAACTTACCGCGCTGCGCACCCGATTGAGCAACCTCGAAGACATTGAGCTCGCGGTTATGGAGAAGCTCGAAGCGCAGCAGAAGGTCGTCGATAACCTTGCGGAACAGGCCGACAATCTTCGGACTCAGGCTGCTGAGCTGGAGGCAAGCCGCGATGAGGCTCTTGTCGTGATCGAGACGGAGCTGGGCGCGACGCGCACCGGTCGTACCGCTTTGCAGACCACCATCCCCGACGATCTCTTGGCGCTCTACGAACGCCAGCGTGAGCGTTATGGCGTCGGTGCTTCGTTGTTGCGTGGCGGAGTCTCACTGGCGTCCGGTGTAAAGCTGCTCGAGAACGAAATGCAAGAGATCCGTGCCGCAGCGCCCGACGCCGTAATCATGTGCGCCAGCAGCGAGGGCATTCTCGTGCGCACGAACGAGTCGGGACTCTAAGCCCTTTCTGAAGGCTAAGCTTGAGGTCGAATGGGTCGGCAAGACGGTCGCGTTATCCGTTAAGGGTACCGAGGAACGTCCGGGCTCCAGAGAGCAGGATGGTGGGTAACACCCACCCGGGGCAACCCGCGAGAACAGTGCAACAGAAAGCAGACCGCCACGGGCTTTGGCCTGGGGTAAGGGTGAAACGGTGGTGTAAGAGACCACCAGCGGCCGGGGTGACTCGGTCGGCTAGGTAAACCTCGTCCGGAGCAAGATCAGACAGAAGACGCTAAGGCTGCTCGCCGAGTCTTCGGGTAGATCGCTAGAGGTGTGCGGCAACGTACATCGTAGATAGATGACCGTCCAGCATGAGATTTCGATTTCGTGTGAACAGAACCCGGCGTACTAGCCGGCCCATTCCTCAGTCTTAGGCTTCGCTCCACGAGCGGCGCTCGGCTCACACTGGTGTTCCTAGAGCAGCAGCTCTAGACGACTCCCGACGTGCCCAACAGGGTACCGATGAGGAACGTTGTGGCGAGCGCGAGCGCTCCGCCGATCACAATTCGTAGCGTTGGTCGTACCCAACTGTTGCCGCCGACACGGGCCGACAGCGCTCCGGTGATCACCAAGGCGGTCAACACGGCGATGAAGGTCGCGAGCACGCGGACGGGTTCAGGCGCGAGCAAGATGGCGGCGAGGGGCAACACTCCACCGATCGTGAACGCTAGGGCGGATGCGCCCGCCGCTTCCCACGGGCTCACGACGGCGTGCTCGGTTATGCCGAGTTCTGCTTCAAGGTGGGCTGCGAGAACGTCGTGTTCTGTGAGTTCCTCGGCTACACGTTGGGCTGTTTCCGCACTGATTCCTTTGGCTTCGTAAATAGCCGCAAGCTCGGCGAGTTCCTCTTCTGGCATCTCGGCGAGTTCGCGACGCTCTTTCTCAATGAGCGCCCGCTGGCTATCACTCTGGCTGCTCACAGAGACGTATTCGCCCAGCGCCATCGAGATGGCACCGCCGACGAGTCCGGCGACTCCGGCGGTGATCAGGGGAGCGATAGCGGATGTTGCTCCCGCTACACCGACGACGATGGCGGCAACCGAGACGATGCCGTCATTCGCGCCAAGAACCCCGGCACGGAGCCAGTTCAGACGTCCGGCGATATCACCGGAGTGCGGTTCATTCGTATGGAAGCTCATTGCTGTTCCTTCACCGCGAGTGCTGCAGCGCCGAGGATGCCAGCGTTGTTGCGTAGTTTGGCTGGCACGATAGGGGTCTTTAGCTTGAGCAGCGGCAAAAACTTCTCGTAGCTCTTTGAAACACCGCCACCGACCAGAAAGAGGTCGGGCGAGAAGAGCAGTTCAAGGTGCGTGTAATAGCGCTGGAGACGCTTTGCCCAGGCTTTCCAGCTGAGGCGCTGCCGTTCCTTTGCCGAGAAAGAGGCACCCTTTTCCGCATCCCGCCGCCCGATAGTGAGATGACCAAGCTCAGAGTTCGGCACGAGGGTTCCGTTGTAAATGAGCGCGCTGCCTATGCCCGTGCCTAGCGTGGTCAGCAGAATCAGACCGGGAACGCCTTTCGCGGCGCCGTAGCGTACTTCAGCTACGCCAGCGGCATCCGCATCATTGACGAAATGGATGTCGCGGCCGAGAGCCTTCTCGAAGAGAGCCTCAGCCTCCAGGCCGATCCATTCTTTGGAGATGTTCGCGGCGGACATTGTCTTACCGTTACGAACGATTGCCGGAAAACATACGCCTACTGGCATGGATTCCGGAATCCCGCCGAGCTTCTCGATGAGTTCGATGACGACCTTCACGATTGCGTCAGGCTTGCCCGATTTGGGCGTCGCGATCTTCATGCGTTCGCTCACCAGCTTGCCGGTGTCCGTGTCGACGATGGCGCCCTTAATGCCAGTGCCACCGATGTCGATTCCTAGAGCCTGAGTCATGCTGTCCTCTTTCTCGTGGTTAGGGAGCGTCAGGGTATTACGGGAGGGTCAAAATTTCGGTGCCACGTTCGGTGACAACCATGGTGTGTTCAAACTGAGCGGTCAGGCTCTTGTCGCGGGTGGTGACGGTCCAGTCGTCAGCCCACAAATCCCAATCGTGGGAGCCGAGCGTGAGCATGGGTTCGATCGTGAAGACCATGCCTACCTCGATAACATCGTCGAACTGTGGCGCAGAGTCGTAGTGGGGGATGATCAGACCGGTGTGGAAGGCACGGCCAACGCCGTGCCCGGTGAAGTCGCGAACCACGCCATACCCAAACCGCTTCGCATAGGACTCAATGGCTCGCCCGATAACGTTGACTTGGCGGCCGGGGGCAACGGCCTTGATTCCCCGGTTGAGGGCTTCCTGGGTGCGCTCAACCAGATTGTGAGCCTCTTCCGACACGTTGCCGACAAGGAAAGTCTTGTTGAGGTCGCCGTGCATACCGTCTTTGTAGGCGGTGATATCAATGTTGATGATGTCGCCGTCGTGGAGCACAGTGTCATCAGGAATGCCGTGGCAAATTACTTCGTTGATGCTCGTGCAACACGACTTGGGGAAGCCCCGGTAGCCGAGGGTCGAGGGGTATGCGCCGCGGGAAACCATGTACTCGTGAGCGATCTGATCCAGTTGCGCGGTGGTGACGCCCGGTGCGATCGCCGCACCAACCGCTTCGACGGCGCCAGCCGCAATCTTTCCTGCCGCGCGGATGCGGTCGACTTCTTCGGCGGTGTAGACATCCGAACCAGTGAAGGTGCGCGGCGCCTTCTTGCCCACGTATTCGGGGCGGGTTATAGCCGAGGGAACGGCAAGTTGAGGTGGGATTACTCCCGGAACGAGGTGACCAGAGTTATTCCGAGGCATTTCAGCAGTCTAACGGCGTAGCCTTGCTCACGACGAAGGGACGAACCGCATGGAGCAATGGTGGTACAACCACAAGACCGGCGAAGTCGAAGAAGGACCGCAGTCGCTAGCCGTAGATCGTGATGGCCCATTCGATACTCGGGCTCAAGCAGAACACGCCCCGCAAATTATCGCGGAGCGCGCACGCAAGTGGGCAAGCGAAGATTCTGAAGACTAAAGGCTCGGAGTATTCCGGGACCGTTCCCGGCCGAGGGGACTCCTAGTAGGAGTGCTCCTCTGTCGGGTATGTACCCGCAGCGACATCGGCGCGGTACTCGTCAACAGCGCCCGCGAGCGTTGCACGCAAATCGGCGTACTGCTTAACGAACTTCGGGATGCGTCCTTTGGTAAGGCCCGCCCAGTCAGTCCAGACCAGAAGCTGCCCATCAACGTGTGGGCCTGCGCCAACGCCGATCGTCGGAATCGACAGTGCTTCAGTGATCTTGGCGGCGGCATCCGCTGGCACCATCTCGAGCACGACAGCAAAGGCGCCGGCCTCTTGAACGGCGAGAGCGTCGGCGAGCAGTTGCTCAAACCCTTCTCCGCGACCTTGAATGACGTGGCCACCGAGGCCGTGCTCGCTCTGGGGAGTGAACCCGATGTGAGCCATCAAGGGGATACCGGCGTCCACGATGCGTCGGATCTGTTCGGCACTGCGCACACCGCCTTCAAGTTTCACGGCGTGTGCCCCCGTTTCCTTCATGAAGCGGAACGCGGTGTGTAGGGCCTCCTCGGAGCCTGTTTCGTAGGATCCGAAGGGCATATCAGCCACAACAAAGGCTCGCGTGACAGCGCCGGCAACGGCGCGCGTCAGGGGGATCAGGTCATCGATGCTCACGGGCAGGGTGGTGTCGTAGCCATAGACATTGTTGCCAGCGGAATCGCCAACCAGTAGGAAGTCGATACCTGACTCGTCGAAGATTCCCGCAGTCAGCTGGTCATAACTGGTGAGTCCAACAATCTTGATTCCGTTCTCTTTCGCCGTCTGAAAATGGCGAGTGCGAACTCGTTTGAGCTTGGCTTGGGCTTCAGCAGCGGCAGAGTCAGTCATGTCCGCCAGTCTAATGACACCGACGCAGGGTTCAATTGGGCTACTGCGGCGGCGAGTGCGCTGCAGAGACCCTAAGGAACAAGTACCCTTAGAGCGGCAGAATCGATGTCGCACTCTCGCGGCAAAGCACGGATCGAGGAACACTAATGTCAATGGACAAGCAGCGCGATTTCGTTCTTCGCACAATTGAAGAACGTGGCATCAAATTTGTTCGACTCTGGTTCACGGATGTTGTAGGAACGCTCAAGAGCGTTGCCGTTGCTCCCGCGGAGATCGAAGGTGCATTCGCTGAGGGCCTCGGCTTCGACGGTTCCGCCATTGAGGGATTCACTCGTGCGTACGAGGCAGACATGCTCGCGCACCCAGATCCCACCACTTTTCAGATTCTGCCGTGGCGTGGAGAGATCGATCCCACTGCCCGCATGTTCTGCGACATCACTACGCCCGACGGCCAGCCCGCAGCATCCGACCCTCGCAATGTGCTCAAGCGCACCCTCGAGAAGGCGGCCGAGCGCGGCTTCACGTTCTACACTCACCCTGAGATCGAGTTCTACCTTCTCAAGTCGAGCAAGCTCAAGAATGGCAGCCCGCAGCCAGTTGATTCCGCTGGCTTCTTTGACAACGTTCCTGGCGGCACGGCGCACGACTTCCGTCGCCGTTCGGTGCGGATGCTCGAAGACCTCGGTATCTCGGTGGAGTTCAGCCACCACGAGTCTGGCCCTGGCCAGAACGAGATTGACCTTCGCTACGCCGACGCCCTCACCACGGCAGACAACATCATGACGTTCCGCACCGTGATCAAAGAGGTCGCCATCGAGCAGGGTGTTTACGCGACATTCATGCCGAAGCCGATGTCTGGCCAGCCCGGTTCGGGAATGCACACCCATATGTCGCTTTTCGAAGGCGACCAGAATGCGTTTTACGATGCGAGCGGTCACTACCAGCTGTCTAAGGTCGGCCGCCAGTTCATGGCTGGCGTTCTCAAGCATGCCCCCGAGATCACGGCGGTGACGAACCAGTTCGTGAACTCCTACAAGCGCCTCTGGGGCGGCGACGAAGCGCCCAGTTTCGTTACCTGGGGCCACAACAACCGCTCGGCACTCGTGCGCGTTCCGTTGTACAAGCCGGGCAAGGGGCAGAGCGCACGTATCGAATATCGTGCTCTCGACTCGGCGGCGAACCCCTACTTGGCATACTCTCTGTTGCTCGCTGCGGGGCTCAAGGGCATCGAGGAAGGCTATGAGCTCCCGCTCGAAGCCGAAGATGCTGTGGGTGACCTCTCGGAGCACGAACGCCGTGCGCTTGGCTACGAGCAGCTTCCGTCGAACCTCAACCACGCGCTGAGCATCATGGAAAACTCCGAGCTTGTTGCGGAGACGCTCGGCGAGCAGGTATTCAACTTCGTGCTGCTGAACAAGCGTCGCGAGTGGAAGGCCTACCGCGCACAGGTCACCCCTTACGAACTGGAGAGCAGCCTAGAGATCCTCTAGACCCTCCGTCACCATGTCGACGTCGCCATACACTCTCACCGAACTCGCCAAACTGGGCTTCTTGGAACTCAGCGAGGCCCGAGAGCGTCTTCTCGCGCTCGACCGCACCGAAGTGCCTGCAGCGCTGTTTTCGCGCGCCGCGGACCCCGATCAAGCCCTCTGGTTTGTCGTGGAGCTCTCTGAGGGGTCCCCGCAGCAGCTCAACCCGGTGTTGGCTAATGACGAGGCGGCCGTGCGACTGGTGCGGGTGCTTGGCGCGTCTTCAGGGCTTGGCGACTTCTTCGTACGGCATCCGCAAGAACTCGACGCGATGTGTTCACCCATTGCGCAGCCCTACTCGCCCGAAGAATACGTTGAGCTCCTCACCGAAGTCACCAACGGTCTCGAGGGCGAAGACGCCTGGGTTGCTTTGCGGGTGCGCTACCGCCGAGAGCTCGCGAAACTGACTGCGTGGGATCTTGCGCAAGAAGATCCGCTTGCAGCCGTCGACCGAGTGGCGATGGCGTTGGCTGATTTGGCGGGTGCCGCACTTGAAGCATCACTCTCCGTCGCTCGCCGCTCGGTGAATTATCCGGCAGCCGATATCGCCGCAACCCGAATTGCCATCATCGGTATGGGCAAGGCCGGCGCGCGTGAACTGAATTATGTGTCGGATGTTGACGTCATCTTCGTCACGGAACCTGATGGCATAAGTGCCGACCGTGCCGTGACGATCGCTACGCCTCTGGCGGTGCAAACCATCCGCGGCATCCAGGACCTCACGGTTGAACCAGCGCTGTGGGAAGTTGACACCAACCTTCGCCCCGAAGGTAAAGACGGTGCTCTTGTGCGCACGCTTGAGTCACATCTGGCGTATTACGACCGTTGGGCAGAGAGCTGGGAGTTTCAAGCTCTCCTGAAGGCGCGACCGCTTGCGGGAGACCGTGAACTGGGTGGCCGCTACATTGAGGGCGTTGCCCCGCTGGTCTGGTCGAGCGCGTCCCGCGAAAACTTCGTGGCATCGGTGCAGAGGATGCGCGAGCGCGTCACCGAAAACATTCCGCCGCAGGAACGAGATGTGCAACTCAAGCTTGGCCCTGGTGGGCTTCGCGATATTGAATTCACTGTGCAATTGCTGCAACTTGTTCATGGGCAAAGCGACGAAGGCGTGCGTCAAACCTCGAGTCTCCGCGCTCTCATCGCGCTTGCTGAGCACGGCTACATCGGCCGTACCGAAGCCGGCGAGTTCGCGCGCGATTATCGTTTTCTCCGGCTGCTGGAGCACCGCATCCAATTGTCCCGACTGCGCCGCACTCACCTCATGCCGCGCGATCCAGATGAACTTCGGGTACTTGCGCGTGCGACCGGTATCGCCACGAGTGCGAAAGACCTCACCGAACAGTGGCAGCGCACCAAGATCGCGGTCCGCAGACTGCATGAGCGCCTCTTCTACCGACCCTTGCTTTCGGCTGTGGCCGCACTGCCCGAGGAAGGGCTCGCACTCTCTAGCGAGCAAGCAGTCGCTCGACTGGCCGCCATTGGCTTCCTCGACCCCAAGGGGGCGTTAGCGCACATTGCGGCGCTCACCGGGGGAGTCTCGCGCCGGGCCACCATCCAGAAAGCTCTGCTTCCCGTGATGCTGCAGTGGTTCTCCGATGGCGCGGATCCTGACTATGGGCTTCTCGCGTTCCGCCGGCTCAGCGAAGCTCTCGGTGAGGCGTACTGGTTCTTGCGGATGCTTCGTGATTCGTCCGGGGCCGCAGAGCGACTGACTCATGTGCTCTCGGCATCCAAATATGTGGGCGGGCTTTTCGAGCGGATTCCTGAAGCCGCTGCGTGGCTGGAACACGACAAAGAGCTCAAGCCGCGTTCTCTTGCGGTGTTGCAAGACGAAGCCCGGGCCATTGTGGCGAGGCATAAAGGGCACGAGGATGCCGCGGCCAAGGCGTTGCGCACGGCCCGTCGCCGTGAGATCTTACGTTTGGCTATCGGCTCAATCGTGGGGATGACCACGATTCAAGAGCTGGGGCGCGGACTCAGCGATGTCACAACGATGATGCTCGAAGGAGCGTTGGCAATTCTCCGTCCAGAACCTGACGGAATCGAGTTCGGGATTATTGCCATGGGCCGTTACGGGGGAGCCGAAGCAGGTTTCGGTTCCGATACCGATGTCATGTACGTCTACCGAGCGACGGACGGTACTAACGAAGAAGCTGCCAAACGAGCCGACAAGCTCGCCAAGGGACTCACTCGCATCACTGAGGACGTAAAGCTTCCGCTCGACCTCGATCTCGACCTCCGCCCCGAGGGTAAGAATGGCGCCATCGTGCGATCCCTCGATTCGTATGCCGCGTACTACGCCCGCTGGTCGCTCACGTGGGAAGCCCAAGCGCTCTTGCGTGCCCGTGGCGTTGCCGGCGACGCGGCATTGCTCACCGATTTCGAAGCACTCGCCAACCGCGTGCGCTACCCCTCCGTGATTTCGCCGCAGGACGTGCGTGAGGTCAAAAGGATTAAGGCGCGCGTGGAGTCTGAGCGTCTTCCTCAGGCCGCCGATCCGTCCCGCCACCTCAAACTTGGCCGGGGTTCGCTCAGCGACGTCGAATGGTTCGTGCAGCTCTTGCAACTCCAGCACGGTGCCAGAGTCGAGGGACTGCGCACGACCTCGACTCTCGATGCTTTGGATGCCGCTGTCGCTGAGAAGCTCGTGACCGCCTCTGACGCGGCTCGCCTCCGTGAAGCGTGGGTTCTCGCTTCCCGCGCACGGTCGGCAATCACGCTGTGGACCTCGAAGACCTCGGATGTCTTACCCACAGATCGACTTCAACTTGAAGGCGTCGCCCGCATGCTCGAATATCCACCGGGCTCAGCGAGCAAGCTCGAAGAGGACTATTTGCGTGCCACACGGCGTGCTCGACGCGTCTTCGAACGCCGCTTTTACGGCGTCGCTAATGTGCCGCGGTCGTAACGCCTGAGGCATATTCGCGCTGTTCCTGCCAGAGGCACAGGCTGCCCTGAAACCACTGCGAATGTTACGGGCGTGTTAAACCTGTAACCACTTGTGGTGCCACTGAGCGTCCCCCGGTGGTCGAAAAAGCGTGTACCCCATTGTGGGGCAGCGGGTGCATGCATCGTCGGGAACCGTCACCCCGAGCGCTAGAGGCAGACTACCCATTCTACCCTCGTCGGTGCCGCCAGACTGCCTATAAAAGCGATTCTGACGTGCATTTTTCCGAATCCAGACGAACTCAGCGTTGGCGCTGTTCGCACCGTGATCCGAGCAGCTCGCTGCCGCGTGGTGGGGTACAAAATTCGGCGCAAAATGCGACAGCCTTAGTGCCGACACGCTCGTCGAACTCCTGACCCAAGTGAGACCACCTCGCGCCGCAATGCGGCGAATTGCACGTATTGCGGTGGGCAAATCCATCGGGCAATAATCAAGCAACTCACCGCTGAGAAGCATCCTCAGCGTGGCGGATGATCACCTTTCCAATCACAATGTCGGGGGCATCCGTGTTCATATTTATTCTGCAACTTCGCCACATGATCGAGGGTCACCCCGAGATCTACATGTTCGCAATCTACTCGTCGCTCATCTGGGCGCTGTGGTTGCTCAAAGTCGTGTTGTCGTCGCGCTACCGTCCGTATACGGGCACGTTCACCGGAACGACGAGCGTAGTGGTGCCCGTGCTCGACGAGCCTGAGGATCTCTTTCGGGATGTACTCGCTCGGATGGTCGAACAGCAACCGTCGGAGATAATCGTCGTCATCAACGGTGCGCCGAACCCCACGCTGGAACGCATCAGTGAAGAGTTTGCTCCGTTGGTGCGCTGGGTGCACACGCCGATTCCCGGTAAGCGCAATGCGGTAATGATCGGTACAGAGCTGTCGACGGGCGACATCACCGTTCTCGTCGATTCCGACACCGTGTGGACCGAAAACACTCTTTCGGAGCTGGTGCGGCCCTTCGCTGATGCGAAGGTCGGTGGCGTCACGACACGACAGCGCATTCTGGAACCAGAGCGAAGCTGGATCACTCGTTGGGCTGACTGGCTGGAGAACTCGCGCGCTCTCTACTCGATGCCCGCTCAAAGCGTGCTCGGACAGGTCGGCTGCTTGCCGGGGCGCACCATTGCCTTCCGTCGCTCGATCATGACGCGGGTAATGGATCGCTTCATGAACGAACGTTTCATGGGGGTGTTTCTTGAAGTCAGCGACGATCGCACTCTCACCAACCTCGCTCTTCAAGAAGGTCACCGCACGGTGTACCAGCACACCTCACTCGTCTACACGGATGCGCCGCTCGAGGTCAAGAAGCTCTACAAGCAACAACTGCGCTGGGCTCGTGGCAGCCAGTACAACACGCTTCGCATGCTGCCGTGGATGCTGGGGCACGCTCCCGTGCTCGCCGTCTTCTTTCTGATGGACATCATCCTTCCGTTCCTTTTGGCCGGAGTTATCGCCGGTTGGATCTATCGAGCCATTAGCGGTCAGGGGTACAACTTCTACGAAGGATTCCTCTCGGAATATGGCGTTCAAAGCGGAGTGCTTCTCGTGCTGGCGCTCATGGTGGTGTCTTCGGTGTTGAGTATGGCAATCCGTCAGATCCGGCATCTCTCCGAAAAGCCGATGGACTTCTTCCGGTTACCGGCCTTCATCATCGTGTCGACGGCTTTCCTGATGCCTATCCGACTCATCGGCTTCTTCAGAATGGGCCATGCCAGCGGCTGGGGCACCCGGGCTGGTGCCTATGCGGGAGGCAGTTCCAACGATCTCATCGTCGGACAGCTCGACCAAGACAGCGCGACGATCGCTGACCTGGACTTCGAACCAAGCACACCTACGGGAGCTGTTGCCGTGCTGGAAGCACCTCCGAGGCGGTCAACGCGAGCAGCTACAGCTCCGACGCCGCAGCGACGTCGGCTCAACCCCAAGGCCGCCTGGCCTTACGTGATCGGTTTTTCAATTTTTGCAGTAGAGGCGGTTTCCATTGTTTTCTTCTCGTAGTTCCCATGTTCGAAACGGTGCAGCAGCATGGTGGGCGGTCAGCAACAGTCGAACCCGCTGGACGGGCGTCGGCAGTGCCGTGCTCGTGCTCACGCTCGGCGCTACAAGCGCATTTGTCTGGATTTCGCCCAGCAGCACGGTGAACCAAACGCTCACCACCGCGGCTAAGACAGTTCTCGAAGCCGATAGCTTGGCCGAGGAGCGTGCTGAGTGGGAGGCAGAAAAAGAGAATCTGCTCTCGGAGATAGACGAGCTTGAGTCGTCGATTGATGTCGCCAAAGACAATCTCAAAGAAACGAACGCGCAATCAGCAGCGATTCAACAAGAACTGTGGTCTGTCGAAGGCACTTTGAAGGCTCTCCAGGCCAGCCGCGCTGAAAGCTCGACTGTTGCTGCTCCCTCTCCTGCGAGTAAACCGAACACCTCGTCCGGCCCCACGGTAATCACCGCTCCGTCGAAGGCAGAAATTGTCAATCCCGCCTCGACGTATTTCGGTCTTTATACCGAGCAGGCACCGTTTAACTGGGCAACCTATGACTCGACCGCGACCAAGTTGGGCAGCAACCCGAACGTGGTCGGCTACTTCGGCGGCTGGGATGAGGACTTCCGAGCAAATGCGGTTACGCGTTCGTGGGAGAAGGAGATACTTCCGATTCTTACTTGGGAGTCACGACCAATCGGTTCTGGCAACGATCAGGTAGAAGAGCCCGACTACACGTTGCCGGCTATCATCGGCGATCCTGAGACGAACACCCCGGGAACCTTCGACGACTACTTGCATCAGTACGCGAAGGACATCGTGGCGACTGGCCTACCTCTTGGCATCCGACTGGACCACGAGATGAACGGTGTCTGGTACCCATGGTCCGAGACAGACGGGCAAGGTAATTCGATTAACGAGAACCGCGTTGGTGACTTCGTCACGATGTGGCAGCGCGTTCACGACATCTTCGCCGAGGAGGGCGCCAACGATCTCGTGATCTGGATCTGGGCACCCAACATCATCAACAACCTTCCTGCGACCCATCAATCGTCGGACTTCCTCGACGGACTGTACCCGGGCGACGATTACGTGGACTGGGTGGGACTGTCGGGCTACCTTCGCCCCGCGTACAAGCCGGAGAACGATTTCACCTTCAGCTACACGTTTGACGCAAGTTTGGACGAGTTGCGCCGGATCACCAACAAGCCAATCTTCCTGACGGAAATTGGAGCATCCGAGACGGGGGGCCACAAAGCCGACTGGGTAACCAGTCTCTTCGAATCGCTGGCGAAGCCAGAGAACGACGACATCATCGGGATCTCGTGGTTCAACCTAGCGGTGACCACCTATGTCGAGGGTGAGCGCTCGACCAATGACTGGCGCATCGACTCTCGCGCAGATTCTTTAGCCGCCTTCATCGAGGGCTTGGCACGACCTGACAGCGATTTCACCCTCACCGCACGCTGAACCGATGAATAAGGAGCACAACATGAACAGCACAGCACCTTCAGCCCAGAACACCATCGGTCAGTATGGAGACGCAGAACGTCCCCGACTGAGCGTCGTCGGCACCGGATACCTTGGTGCAACTCACGCCGCAGCTATGGCAGAAATGGGGTTCGATGTTATCGGCGTCGACACCGATCCGGCCAAAGTGAAACAGCTCAGCGAAGGAAAGGTTCCCTTTTTCGAACCAGGACTCCCGGAGCTCATCCGTACCCACGTTGCGAGCGGGCGATTACGGTTCACCACCGACCTTGCTGAAGCGACCGCGAATTCCGACATCCACTTCATCTGTGTCGGTACTCCCCAGCAGCGGGGGAGTAACGCCGCAAACCTCGATTACGTGGAGGAAGCTACGCGACAGGTCGCGCGCTATCTGACCCATGACGGCCTGATCGTCGGCAAGTCGACAGTGCCGGTAGGCACCGGAGCTCGCTTGCGATCCATCATCGCCGATTCTGCCCCGGCAGAGGTAAACGTGGAGTTGGTGTGGAACCCCGAGTTCCTGCGAGAGGGCAAAGCAGTCGAAGATACGCTGCGCCCCGATCGAATTGTTCTTGGCGGAGTATCACCGCGTTCTGAAACAGCGATGCGTGCGGTCTACGCCATTCCCATCGAGACGGGAACCCCGGTGATCGTGTGCGATCTGCCGACCGCGGAGCTTGTCAAAGTGAGCGCGAATGCCTTCTTAGCGACAAAGATCTCCTTCATCAACGCGATCGCCGAAGTGTGTGACGCCTCGGGCGCTGATGTAGCAGTCCTGGCTGACGCACTCGGTCACGACGTGCGCATTGGGCGGCAGTTCCTCAACGCAGGGCTGGGGTTCGGGGGCGGATGCCTTCCCAAGGACATCCGGGCGCTCATCCACCGTTCGAGTGAGCTCGGTGCTACCAAAGCTGCGGCATTGCTGCAGCAGGTCGATGAGATCAACATGTCCCAACGCTTGCAAGTCATCGGTCTGGCGATCGATGCCTGTGGTGGTTCGGTTCTCAACCGCAGAATCGGCATCCTTGGTGCGGCCTTCAAGCCGTTGACTGATGATGTGCGGGATTCTCCAGCGCTTAACGTTGCGGCCGCGCTGCATCTCAGGGGAGCTCAGGTCGTCGTCTACGACCCCGAAGCATCCGCAACGGCTCAGCGGATGTTCCCCACGCTCACCTATGTCGACTCGGTCGACGAGGCTGCCGCAGGATCGGACGCCCTCTTGGTCTTGACGGAGTGGGATGAGTTCAAGGCCAGCGACCCTGTGGCGCTAGGGCAAATCGTCAGCCGCCGCGTCATGATCGATGCCCGTAATTGCCTCAATGCAGCAACGTGGCGTGCTGCTGGTTGGGCGTTCAGCGGGCTAGGGGCGTCGTCGTCGAGTGCTCCTGTAATCGATGGCACTGGGCTGGACTTGACTCGTCGCACGCCCCAGCTCGTGAGTGCCTACTGACTCGGCTGGCACAAATAATAAGGGCCACATCCAGAAGGATGCGGCCCTTATTGCGTGCTGTGTTAGCGCTTAGACTCCGAAGTACAGTTCGTACTCGTACGGGTGCGGGCGCTGTGCGAACGGAAGCAGTTCGTTCGTACGCTTGTAGTCGATCCAAGTCTCGATGAGGTCCTTGGTGAAGACGTTGCCTTCCATGAGGAACTCGTGGTCAGCTTCGAGAGCAACGAGTGCGTCCTCGAGCGAGGCGGGAACCTGAGGAATCAGGCGTGCTTCCTCGGGAGGCAACTCGTACAGGTCCTTGTCAACGGGCTCGTGGGGCTCAGTCTTGTTCTTGATGCCGTCGAGGCCAGCCATGAGCTGAGCAGCAAACGCGAGGTAAGGGTTACCCGATGCGTCTGGTGCGCGGAACTCGATGCGCTTTGCCTTGGGGTTCGTTCCGGTGATCGGGATACGGATGGAAGCCGAACGGTTTCCAGCCGAATACACGAGGTTCACGGGAGCTTCGAATCCGGGGATCAGACGACGGTACGAGTTGACCGTCGGGTTGGTGAATGCGAGCACAGCAGGTGCGTGCTTGAGCAGTCCACCGATGTACCAGCGAGCAGTGTCGCTGAGTCCGCCGTAGCCCTTTTCGTCGTAGAACAACGGGGTTCCGTCGTTCCACAGCGACTGGTGCGTGTGCATTCCCGAACCGTTGTCACCGAAGAGCGGCTTCGGCATGAACGTTGCCGTCTTGCCCCACTCGTTGGCGGTGTTCTTGACGATGTACTTGAACTTGAGGATGTCATCGCCGGCGTGAACGAGAGTGTCGAACTTGTAGTTGATCTCGCCCTGGCCTGCGGTGCCGACCTCGTGGTGGCTGCGCTCAACGTCGAGTCCAACATCGATGAGCTTCATGACGATGTCGTCACGGATGTCAGCGTGCTGGTCAACGGGGGAGACGGGGAAGTAGCCGCCCTTGAAGGGCGTCTTGTTGGCGAGGTTTCCGCCGGCTTCCGTGCGTCCGCTGTTCCAAGCACCTTCGCTGGAGTCAACTTCGTAGAAGCTCTTGTTGGCCGAGACTTCGTAGCGAACGTCGTCGAAAATATAGAACTCTGCTTCGGAGGCGAAGAACGCGGTGTCGGCGATGCCGGTCGACGTGAGGTACTTTTCGGCCTTCTTGGCAACCTGGCGCGGGTCGCGAGCGTAGATCTCGCCGTTGCGAGGGTTGTAGATGTCGAAGATGATAACGAGCGTGCGCTCGACGCGGAAGGGATCGACGTAGGCGGTGCTGACGTCGGGAATCAACTGGAGGTCGGACTCGTGGATCGACTGGAAACCGCGGATCGATGAACCATCGAAGAGCTGGCCTACGGCGAAGAAGTCTTCGTCAACTGAGGCGGCGGGGATGTTGAAGTGCTGCTGGATACCGGGAAGATCGGTAAACCGGATGTCGACGAACTTCACGTCTGTGTCCTTGATAAAATCAAGAACCTCAGACGAATTGGAAAACTTCGGATGAGACATTGAGTGGAACTCCAAGGGGTTCATTTGATGATCGGCTGTCGTTACAACCATCTCTTAGGGTACAGAAGATGGATTTCGCAATCATCTCCGAATTGTTTCCGGCATGTTACGGAGCCACGATTCGTTAGGCTGAACCAGTGAATCAGCAACAATCAGCTCCCGACGAATGGCCAGGCAAGCGCATTGGACTCCCAGCGGAAGGCCCGCGTTCGATCGGTCGACTGGGACGCAGGCTTGTTGCCCTTGCTATCGACTGGGGTTTCGCAGTCCTCGTATCGATCGCGTTCTTCGACTACGACGCATTCGCCACTCTTGGCGTATTTGTTGCAGCTCAGATTGTTGTGCTGATCACCACAAACGGCAGCTTCGGACATCTGATCACGGGGATGCGCGTCGTTCCCCTTGCTGGGGGCTACCTCGGCATCTGGCGGCCCATCGTGCGCACTCTGTTGATGGCACTCGTCATTCCCGCCGTCATTTGGGATGCCGACCAACGAGGAATGCACGACCGCATTGCGGGAACACTGCTCGTTCGACGCTAATCCGCGGGTGTAACGCAACAGAGTCGACGAGCCAAGTGGCTCGTCGACTTTGAAGGTCCAACGATTGTTGCGGATGCCTAAGCGCGCTGTGAGCGCTGTGCGCGCGCTTTCATCGGGTCGACGCCCTTGGGAATCGGGAGACCGTTCTTGTCGAGCGACGTCAGCCGGTTGGAGATTGCGAGGATCTCGGGCTTACGAAGAACGTTCTTCAGGCGGCCAAGCGTCGGCGCGAGTTTGTGCAACGCGACGGAGTCGGCGTCGGGGCCGACATAAATGAAGTGCACGGGAACGTTGGGCAGGAAGCGATTCATCTTGCGGCGCTCATCTTCCAACATCTTTTGTGTGCGGCTGCGCGGGCCCTCACCGATGAGTGCGATGCCGCCCTTGCCGATTGCGCGGTAGACCGCATCTTGCGTCTTAGGGCTAATCGCGACAGGCATTTCGCTCGCGGTCCATCCGCGACGGAGCGAACTCTTGAGCACGGCGCCGACGGCACCAGGCTGACCGGCGATCTGCGAGTAGGCAGCGCGTTCAGCGCGACGTCCCAAAACGATGAGGAACGCGAGAAGGCCAGCCATCACACCGGCGACGATGTAGAGGACAAAGCCGAAAACGTTGTCTCCGGATAGCACGAAAGCGAGGACGAGCCCGATCACGATGGGCAGCAGGAATGCTAGGAGGAAGAACCAGATTGCGAGGTTGTCGTAGCGCCTCGTCATTTGGAAAACCTGGTACATCTGCTTGATGCGACCGGGTTCTTTTTGAGCCTTCGGAGTCTTTTCGCTGCGTGCCATGCATCTAGGATACGGCCTCTTGCGCTTCTGTGGATTCGCAGTTTTTCGGCTAGGCGCTCGGCAGCATGTCTTGCGCGGTCTCCAGCGTCTTGTCCTAAGCGAATTTTTGCTGTTGCGCTTCTCCACAACTGGTCGCAGCGTGAGCGGAACTTTGTGCGTGCGACGAAGGATAGAGCTGTGAATGACGACTCAATAGCTGGCTACCTCAGCATTCGGACGCTCGCCGAATCTTTCTCCTCGCGACTTGTTCTCGCCCGCGCCCACAGCGATGGGGAGCGAGATGAATCGTCGAGCGTGTACGCGATCAAGCGTTTCTCACCTGACGCCCTCGCCCTCAGGACGCTTACTGAGATCGAGTGCTTGGCATTAGCCCAGGGCGATCACACCGTCCCTGTGGAAGATGTCGGGGCAGCCCCGGATGGTGTGCCCGCACTCATTACACAGTGGCAGACTGCGAGCACGTTAAGGCGAGTCATGCGTGAACGACAAACGCTGCGTCCGGGGGAAGCGATCACGATCCTTGCGCCGTTGGCTACGGCCTTGAACCGAGTGCACCACGCTGGGGTCACGCTCGGCAACGTGACGATGGATGCTGTGCACTTCGATAGCGCCGGTGCGCCGTTCTTTGCCGACTTCAGCTCCGCGCGGTTGCACGGGAGCGTTCCGACGCCAGCCGAGCTGTGCGACTCCGCGTGGTTCCACCAAGATCGCCAGGCATATGCCGTCGTGGCGAGTGGTGTTCTTGCTGCCGTCTCGCTCGAACATAACGTTCGCACACCCATGGCGGAGCTTCTGTCCTGGCTTTCCAGCGACACTCATTTCCGCACCAGCGACTGGCAGCGCGAATGTGAACGTCGCCTGTTCGCCTTGGGCGCCCCAGAACCGGTGCGTTTGGGTGTCATTGAGGCAACGGAAGCACTCAACCCTGCGCAGCTCACACGAAGCAGTGGAGCGCTTGCGGATGCTGCTCTCCTTCAGCCCCGAACCGAACTCGATTCAGTGCTGGCTCTTCCTCCGTGGCTTCAGGGCCGGCTGGCAGAACTTATGGCTGAAATCAAACACCGCGCAGCAAACGGCATCGTGGGGCTTCGCGACTGGTGTCGCCCGATCCGAAAGCGCACGTGGGCGTTGGCCTCAGCTGGCGCACTGTGCGTGGTGCTGGCAGTCGTGGTTGCATCTCTGGAGAACACGGAAACATCGACTGCCGTTGCGTCTACAGGCGGGGAATCTTCGGCGGTGGCGCCCGGGGACGAAAGCGAGCCAAGGGGGGCAGCGCCTGACGCCGTGCGATCGCCAGAAACGGACCCGCAAGCTGCTCACCCGGAAGCCACACAGGACACCCTCCTAGCAGACCCAGCCCAGGCTCTTGAATTGTTGTTGACCACCCGTAACTTGTGCTTGCGGGATCTGTCTATTGAGTGCCTTGCCGCGGTTGCTCGTGCCGATTCTCCGGCCTTCGCCGCAGATTCTGCTCTGATTACGAACGTGCTGAACGGTGCGGAACTCTCCCCGGAGATGCTCATAACTGCGGAGGATGCCGTTGAGATTCAACGGTTGGGCGATAGCGTGCTCTTCGAATTTTCTGCTGCAGACGAAAGCAAACCGGCCTCGCTTCTTCTAGTGAAGGGCGAGGCCGGTTGGCGAATCAGAAGCTATACGCTTCCGGAGTGAATTGCGTGTGCTTAGATTCCGAGCTTGTCAGCGAAGTCTCCGCCTTCGAGGCGGTTCTTCACATCAACGAGGAAGCCAGCAGCGTCCGCGCCGTCGACGATGCGGTGATCGTAGCTGAGCGCAAGGTAGACCATCGAACGGATGCCGATGGAATCACCGTTGGCGTCGCTGATCACCACAGGCTTTTTGGTGACGATTCCGGTTCCGAGAATTGCCGATTGGGGCAAGAACACGATTGGAGTGTCGAAGAGAGCGCCACGTGAACCAGTGTTGGTCAGCGTGAACGTTCCGCCCGAGAGCTCATCAGGAGTCAACTTGTTGTCGCGGGTGCGCTGCGCGAGATCTGCGATCTCGCCAGCAAGTCCTGCAATGTCAAGTGACGCAGCGTCGCGGATAACGGGCGTGAGCAATCCACGCTCGGTGTCCACGGCGATGCTTATGTTCTCCTGAGCGGGGTAAACGATGGCGTTGTCTTCGATCGTTGCATTGACGATCGGGTGAACGGTCAGCGCTTCCGCGGCAGCGAGAGCAAAGAACGGCAGGAACGACAGCTTCGTGCCGGTCTTAGCCAGGAACTCGTCCTTTACAGCGTTGCGGTAGTTTGCAACGGCAGTGACGTCAACTTCAACGACGGATGTCAGTTGAGCAGACGACTGCATCGAGAGCACGGCACGCTCGGCAATAACCTTGCGCAGTCGCGACATCGGAACAGTGGTTCCGCGCAGAGGCGACACTTCGCGAGCTGCAGGCGCGGGAGCGGATGCTTCCGGTGCAACCTCAGTCGCAGCTTCGCTAGCGGCAAGAACGTCCTGCTTGCGGATGCGTCCGCCTACACCGGTGCCGGTGAGAGTGCTGACGTCAACGCCGCGCTCGTTCGCAAGTTTGCGTACGAGAGGGGTGAGGTAACCGGCTTGCGAGTCATCGCTGTCGGTCGCAGTAGGTGCTTCTTCTGCAACAGGTGCTTCAACTGCGGCCTGAGCAACGGGCTCAGCTTCAGCGACAGGAGCAGCCTCAGTGGCGGGCGCGGCTTCAGCGGCAGGCGCGGCTTCAACTGCAGGAGCAGCTTCAGCAACAGGTGTTTCAGTCGGCGCAGCCGGAGTTTCAGCGGCCTGAGCTGCGGGCTCGGCAGCGGGCGCTTCGGTCGCAGTAGGTGCTTCGGCTGCAGCAGCTGCAGGCGCCGCGGCAGCGGGTGCTGCGGCAACAGGTGCTGCTTCAGTCGCAGGGGCTTCAGCAGCAGGAGCGGCAGGCGCTTCCTCAGGAGTTTCTGCTGCAGCGGGAGCCGCTTCAGCAGGCGCTTCCTCAGCGGCGGGAGCAGCATCTGCGCCACCCGATCCGTCGCCGATTTTTACCAGCGCGGTGCCAACTTCAACTGTTTCGTCTTCGGCAACCAAGATCTCTTCGATGACACCGGCGACGGGAGAAGGAATCTCCGTGTCGACCTTGTCCGTGGAGACCTCGAGCAGGGGCTCGTCAACCTCTACACGCTCGCCGACTTGCTTCAGCCAGCGGGTCACCGTGCCCTCGGTGACACTCTCGCCGAGTGCCGGAAGGTTAACGGATTCGCTCATCAGTACTGCTCCTTTGTGATGCTTGTCATCAATAGCTTAGTTCCGTGGTTAGGCGGAGCCTAGACCGCGTGCAGCGGCTTGCCGGCCAAAGCGAGGAATGCCTCGCCGAGAGCCTCGTTTTGGGTGGGGTGTGCGTGAAGCAACGGGGTGATGTCTTCGGGGTGTGCTTCCCAGTTGACGATCAGTTGTGCTTCACCGATCAGTTCGCCAACGCGAGCTCCGATCATGTGAACTCCGATGACTGGACCGTCGACTACGCGAACAACCTTGATGGAACCAGCAGTGCCGATGATGGCGCTCTTGCCGTTTCCGCTGAGGTTGTAGTCGTAGGCCTTGACGTTGTCAGCACCGTGGGCTTCGATCGCCTTAGCTTCGCTGAGGCCGATGGACGCTACCTCGGGGTCGCTGTAGGTGACCTTCGGAATGTGGAGGTCATCGATCACGATGGGCTTCAGGCCAGCGATTTCTTCGACAACGAAGATTCCCTGCTGGAATCCACGGTGAGCGAGCTGGAGGCCGGGAACGATGTCTCCGACGGCGTAGACGCCAGGAACGTTGGTGGCGAGGCGCTCGTTCGTGAGAACGAAGCCGCGGTCCATCTCAACGCCGACTTCTTCGAAGCCGAGTCCAGCGGTCGACGGGCCACGGCCGACTGCAACGAGCAGAAGCTCCGCTTCGACTGTCTCGCCGTTTTCCAAAGTAACGACGACGCCGTCGTCGTTCTGCTCGACGCTCTTGAAGCGAACGCCGGTGTGGAAGTTGATGCCACGACGGCGGAATGCTCGTTCGAACTGCTTGCTGACCGACTCGTCTTCCATGGGAACGAGGTGGGGGAGACCTTCAATAATGGTGACGTCGGCTCCCCAGCTCTTCCAGACGCTCGAGAATTCGACGCCGATGACGCCGCCACCGAGCACGGCGACCTTCTTCGGAACGAAGTCGAGTTCGAGTGCCTGCTCGGAGGTGATGACGCGGCCACCGATTTCGAGTCCCGGAAGCGAGCGAGAGTAGGAGCCAGTCGCCAAAATGACGTTCTTGCCTACTACGGTGTCTTCGCCGACCTGAACGGTGTTGGGCGCGACGAGCTTGCCTTCGCCCTCGATGACGGTGATACCGCGCATCTTGATGAGGCCCTGCAGCCCCTTGTATTTGCTCGCGACGATGTCTTGGCGGTATTTGGTTACCGCAGAGATGTCAATGCCGTCGAGCGTGGCGGTAACGCCATATTTCGCTGCTTCGCGCGTCACGTCAGCGACTTCTGCGGAGTGCAAGAGTGCCTTGGTCGGGATGCAGCCCACGTGCAGGCAAGTGCCACCGAGCTTGTTCTTTTCGATCAAGCCAACGGTCATCCCTAGTTCGGCGGCGCGCAACGCAGCTGCGTAACCACCGCTTCCTCCACCAAGAACGACAAGGTCAAAATTGTGCTCAGCCAATACAGCAGCTCCTCTGTAAGGAAATTATTCGTCGGCACGCACGATGTGTAGTCAGTGCGACCGGATGGTGCGGAAAGATCCCGCGTTTAAAAAACCTTACTACGGACGAGAAAATTCCTCGGCCAGTTCAATGAGTGTTCGAACACCGATTCCGGTTGCACCCTTGCCGACGTAACCCCAGCCTCCGCCGCGGTTGTCTGATGGGCCCGCAATATCAATATGGGCCCAGGGGATGGTTTCGGTGCTGTTGGGGCGTTTGCCGACGAAGTCCTTGAGGAACGCGGCGGCGATAAGCATGCCTCCAGCGGTGTTTCCCGGCTTGATATTGGCGATGTCGGCAATATCGGAGGCGAGCAGCGGGCGGAGCTCAGGACTGATGGGCATCGCCCAGAAAGGCTCGCCAACACGGTCGGCGACTGCAACCACTTGATTGACGAGTTCCTTATCGCCCATAGTGCCGGCGTAGCGGTTGCCGAGGGCAACAACGGCGGCACCGGTCAGTGTCGCGATGTCTACGATGGCGTCGGGGTTTTCTTCGCTGGCGGCGACCAAACCGTCCGCCATGACGAGTCGTCCCTCAGCATCCGTATTCAGTACCTCAACTGTCTTGCCGCCGCGGATCGTCAATACGTCATTCGGGCGAATTGCGCTGCCAGAAGGCATGTTCTCGGCGAGGCAGAGCCACGCGGTCAATCGCACGCTTGTGCCGAGCTTGGCACATGCCTCGACAACCGCCATCACGGTGGCTGCTCCGCTCATGTCGAACTTCATGCCGATCATGCCGAGTCCCGGCTTGAGGGAGAGCCCGCCCGAATCGAAAGTGATTCCCTTGCCGACGAGCGCCAAGTGCTTCGCGGCGTTAGAAGGGGTGTAACTGATCTTGACGAGGCGCGGACCGCGAGTGGAGCCTTGGCCGACACCGAGGATGCCGCCGAAGCCGCCCTCTTCGAGTTCCTTTTCCGCGTAAACCTCGACCTCAACGTTGTCGAGCGATGCGAGCTCGGTCGCGCGGTCGGCGAAGGTAGCGGGATAGAGCTCTTTCGGTGCCTCATTAACCATGTCACGCGTCACGTGGGTGGCGTAGGCGATCACGTTTGCTCGCTCGATCAGCGCCGCATCGTCGATTGGGCTAACTATGGTGATATCGCTTGCGAGTTTTTTGCTGGCGTCGGGAGCAGTAGAGCGGTAGGCGTCGTACGAGTAGGCGCCAATAGCTGCGCCTTCGAGAACCGCGAGCGTTTCGTCGCTCGACTCGGCTCCGAGGGAAAGAGTGATGTGCGGCGCACCGCGCAGTTGGCGAGCGGCAGAACCGGCGGCATAGCGCAACGATTCGGCCGTCGGGATAGCGTCCCCGAGGCCGATGAAGGCGACTGCGGGAGCAGCGATTCCGATCGCAGGAATGCGGTGAAGTTCGTCAGCCGCTCCAGTCGCGCCAATGAGACTCAGTGCTTGCTCGAAGGTTGCAAGTTGCGACGACGTGTCCACGAGCTTCGGCCCGGTGTCGGTTTTCACCACCCCGATAACGAGAACATCGGATTCAACTTCGGAGGCGGGCGCGGTGGACAAGTGCAACGTAGCAACGGTCATGTCCTCATGATAACCAGCATCCGCCTTCATGTTCGCTAGGAGCTTGACGCTGTGGAGCCGAAACAGGGGGATGCCTCCGCGGCCGCGATTAGAGTGGAGTCATGCGAGATCCAGCCGGCCTATATGACATCGCCACCGATGTTGCTGGGGTACCGCGCGGTCTCCCTCTTGTAGCGGGACTCACGGGCTTTGCGGATGCCGGTGGTGCCGTCAGTCAAGTAAGCCAATATCTCCTCGACACCCTTGAGCGCACCGTTGTTGCGTCCTTCGACAATGACGCTCTCTTGGATTACCGAGCACGTCGTCCCATGATCTATTTCGATCAGGACCATTTGAGCGACTACCGTCCAGCCAAGCTTGAACTCTATTTGGCCAAGGATGAGTTGGGGCAACCCTTCTTGCTTCTCACCGGTTACGAACCTGACTTCCAGTGGGAGCGCTTCTCGGCAGCAGTGTTGAGACTCATTTCGAAGCTTGAGGTCAAGTCGACGACGTGGCTCAGTTCCATCCCGATGCCGGTGCCGCACACTCGCAGCATCGGAGTGACCGTGAGCGGCAATCGATCGGAACTTATCGACTCGCTCTCCGTCTGGAAGCCACACACCCAAGTGCCTGCCAACGCAATGCACGTGATCGAGTACCGCTTGCAGGAGCTCGAGCATCCTGTTGCTGGTTTCGTCCTCCTGATTCCGCATTACCTAGCTGATACTGAATGGCCCACTGCTGCTGTCACGGCACTCGAGAGTGTGAGCGCTGCAACCGGGCTTATTTTCCCCACCGACCGTCTTCGCGAAGAAGGTCGGGAATTCGTCGCGAAGATTGATGGTCAAGTTGACAGCAATCAAGAGCTCGCTCGCCTCGTAGGAACGTTGGAAGAGCGGCACGACAACTACATGGAAGAAAACCCCATGCGGTCGCCGTTGACCGATGAAGCCGGCGAATTGCCCTCGGCAGACGAAATTGCCGCGGAGTTGCAGAAGTTCCTCGCTATCAAGCGAGCTGGAGATGCCGACGGCACCTCTGAACTTCCTTTGTAATAGTCGCGGTTCTGCAACAACAGTGCGTCTCAGTGCGATCCTCACGCCCAGTGCTGTGGTCGTTCGCCCTCATGGTGCGAAGCAGGAGAAAAGCGTGGCATAATAGGAGTAAGACCCGGTCTTGTTTCTAGATCTGTTTCGCCATGCGGTGAGATGGGCCAGAGACTTGACATGGGTCTTAGTACTGCCCGAAAACCTCAGAAAGGTGTTCAGATGGCGACCCGAACGAAGGCTGCAGAGTCCACACCCGCAGCAAAGAAGGCTCCTGCTAAAGCAGCAGCAAAGGCTGGCACGCGCAGTAAAGCTGCCGCTGCAGTCGAAGAAATAGCGACTGACGCCGAAGGCGCCGAGAGCACTCCAGCCAAGGCAACGACCAGGAAGGCTGCGACGACGAAGTCGACTGCCGCTGCGTCAACTGCCAAGAAGCCGGCAGCAAAAAAGCCAGCGACTAGGACCAAGAAGGCCGCTGCAGCAGCAGCCGCCGAGATCGTTGAGGCAGACGGCGAAGAGTCAAAAGCCGAAGACGAGCAAGAAGAAAAGTCAACGAGCAAAGATGAAGCATTGCCCACGGGCGCGCTCGTGCTTTCGCTTGTTGATGATGAAGACGAAGTTCCTGTCTATTCAGCAGCCATCACCGGCGCTACAGCTGACCCGGTCAAGGACTACTTGAAGCAAATCGGTAAGGTCGCGCTGCTTAACGCTGCTCAAGAAGTTGAGCTTGCAATGCGTATTGAGGCTGGCCTGTTTGCTGAAGACAAGCTTTCCCAGATGGCCCCCGGCGAAGTGCGCTCGACGCTCGGTCGTGAACTTCAGTGGGTAGCAAAAGATGGTCAGCGCGCCAAGAGCCACTTGCTCGGCGCCAACCTCCGCCTTGTTGTATCGCTTGCGAAGCGCTACACCGGTCGCGGCATGCAATTCCTTGACCTCATTCAAGAGGGCAACCTGGGCCTGATCCGTGCAGTCGAGAAGTTCGACTACACCAAGGGCTTCAAGTTCTCTACCTACGCAACGTGGTGGATCCGTCAGGCCATCACCCGCGCAATGGCCGACCAAGCTCGCACGATTCGTATTCCTGTTCACATGGTTGAAGTCATCAACAAGCTCGCTCGTGTACAGCGCCAGATGCTTCAGGACCTCGGCCGTGAGCCCACACCTGAAGAGCTGTCCCGCGAACTCGACATGACGCCAGAAAAGGTTGTCGAGGTTCAGAAGTACGGTCGCGAACCTATTTCACTGCACACACCGCTTGGTGAAGACGGCGACAGCGAATTCGGTGATCTCATCGAAGACACCGAAGCAGTCGTACCAGCGGATGCTGTGGGCTTTACCATGCTGCAGAAGCAGCTTGAGAGCCTCCTCGATTCCCTTTCGGAGCGCGAAGCCGGAGTAATCCGCATGCGCTTCGGTCTCGGCGACGGAATGCCGAAAACTCTCGACCAGATCGGTGACACGTTCGGCGTAACTCGCGAGCGCATCCGTCAGATCGAGTCCAAGACGATGGCGAAATTGCGCCACCCGTCACGCTCGCAGTCACTACGCGACTACCTCGAATAGGCCAATAATGGGTGCTGAAGCGAACACGGGAAAGAGTCTCACCGTCGAGGTTGATGGAGCCGTCTATGAACGGCTTGCCATTAAGACTCGGTTGGTGGTTCGTGAAGACGACATCGTTCAGGTGGTGTCGGAGTACGCCGCGGATGTCGTGCAGGATGGCGATCTTCTCTTTGTGACCGAAAAGATTGTGGGAATCACTCAGGGGCGGGCATACCCGATCTCCGAGGTGGAGCCGCGCAAGCTTGCCACATTCCTCTCGAAGTACGTCACGAAGACGTCGCACGGCATCGGTTTAGGTATGCCCGAAACGATGGAAATGGCGTTGCGGGAGTGCGGTACGCCGCGGATACTGTTCGCTGCTGCTGTTGCAGCGGTGACGAAGCTTGTGGGGCGTCGTGGCGACTTCTATCGCATTGCCGGGCCCAAGGCTCGTGCAATCGATGGTCCGACGAAGAACACGATTCCGCCGTATAACTCGCACGTCGTGCTCGGCCCGGCCCGTCCAGACGGCGTCGCTCAGGATATTAAGACCGCACTTGGCCACGACATTGAGGTTCTCGTTGTCGACATCAATGACTTCGGCGGCAACATCCTGGGCTCGACGTCAAACAAGGCCACCAGTGAGCTCGCGCTGAAAGTATTGAAAGATAACCCACTGGGGCAAGACCACCAGAGCACCCCGCTCGGCGTCATCCGCCGAGCTTAGTTCCACGTCGGCCCCAGCCGGCCACCGCAAGGTGAACTGGCCGGGGGAGTACTGCCCTAGAAGTCGATGACTTCGCGGAACTTGGGCAACAGGCCTGTCTTGATTCCCGTAAGGCTCGGCTTCATCTGAAAGACGCCCGTGTTGTAATTGCCCTCGATGATCGCCGGTCCGTTCGGCGTAATCGCGACGTCCCACCCGACATAGGGGATTTCTGGGATGATGCGGCTGACAGTGTTGAGCATGGCGAGCACTTCGTCGTACAGCGGAACCTGAAATCCTACGATCGGTGTGCCGGTTTGGGGATGCACGGTGAAAGTGTTGGCGAACTTGTCGAAGGCACCGTAGCTCGCGATTCCGGTGTTTTCATCCAGCACGGTGTACATGCCACCGCGGCCGTAGTTGTCGACCTCGGCGCCATTGCCCATGCGCAGGACCGCTTCCATCACATGCACGTCGGCGCCGTCGAAGAAGGTGATCATTCGCAGTGAGTTGACGCTTGTAGGGCAGAGCGCAGACATGCCGGAATGCTGTTCGAGGAACGCTTCAACGAGAAATTGGCGTTTGTCCATCAACTCGCGGTACAGGGCCGGTGCGTCAGCAAGATCACTGCCGCCGTGCTTTTCGATACCGGCACCACTCATGCTGTCGACAACCTTCACCATGATGGGGTCATGGTGCGCGACGAACTCGACGAAGTCCGCTTCGGAAGCTGTTCGCAAGTCGAGCCAGGCGCGACCGAGCCACTTGTCAAAAGTGGTGTTGAACGTCGGCTTGTCGTAGAAACGTTCGCGGTACTCGCGCTGGTTGTACTTCACCACGATGGAGTTGGCGTTGCCGCTCGTAATCCACGTGCGGCGCTCAGCACGACTGAGAACGTTGAACTCGAACTCTTCATAGTCGAGGTAGCCCGCTTGGTAGACAAGGGAACACCAGACCATGTCCAGCAAGATCGCGATCACGGGCGTACCGCTGCGTTTGCTGATTGCTCGCGCGACGGCGAGCATGTTCGATACGTCGAGCGAGATAAGTCGCGACACGTAGTGCCGGATGCGCTTCACAGTTCTCCTACGAAGGTCATACCGACACACGTGTCGGCGGCGAGCAAACTATCTGATGATGCTCAACGCTACGTTATGCATTCAGACGGCTGGACTCGTCGTGCCACTTGATCGCTGTCGGGAACAGCTTGTCTTTGAATTTGGCACCGTGGTGGGCACAAAAGAGAAGATCGCCACTGGCGAGCGTCGCGCGGATGTATGCCTGCGCGCCACAACTGTCACAGCGGTCAGCCGCCGTGAGGGTGTAGTCCATCTCATCGACTGGGGTGTCTTCGGTTGCAATGTTTGACATGGCCTACTCCTTCTTGCTTGCGGTTGTTATTCCGTACGCCTATACAAGCATGGGTGCCTGAAGATTCTTCCTACATTGCGGGTATTTCGCTCAGCGCGTAGCGCTTCTGGCGGCGAGCGACGTGCGTGCGGCCGCGGGTGTCGGTGAGCGGCAATGTCAGGCGGAGAACGTACTCTAGAAGATGGCCTTCCGTCGTCAAACCCTAGGAGATCACTATGGCGAGCTCTGACTACTCAGCCCGTCACCTGTCCGTACTCGAAGGGCTTGAAGCCGTTCGTAAACGTCCGGGTATGTACATCGGTTCTACCGACTCACGCGGGCTCATGCATTGCCTGTGGGAGATCATCGACAACTCGGTTGATGAGGCGCTCGACGGCCACGGTTCAGAGATCAGCGTCATCTTGCACGCTGACGAGAGCGTTGAGGTTCGCGACAAGGCTCGTGGCATCCCGGTCGATGTGGAGCCCAAGACAGGTCTCACCGGCGTGGAAGTTGTGTTCACCAAGTTGCACGCGGGCGGAAAATTCGGTTCGGGCTCCTATGCCGCGTCGGGTGGACTCCACGGCGTAGGTGCGTCAGTCGTAAACGCGCTGTCGGAGCGACTCGACGTTGAGGTTGACCGCAACGGCAAAACGTACGCGATGTCCTTTCATCGCGGCGAGCCAGGAACTTTCGCCGATAAAGGGGAGCCGACTCCGGATGCTCCCTTCAGCCCATACGTGTCGGGCAGCGAGTTGCGGGTTATCGGCAAGGTGCCCAAGGGGCGCACCGGCACCCGGGTTCGGTATTGGGCAGACCGCCAGATCTTTACGAAGGGTGCGAGTTTTCAATCTGACGGGCTTATTGACCGTCTGCGTCAGACCGCGTTCTTGGTGCCCAACCTCACGCTAAACGTGACGGATGAGCGTGGCGATGAGCCGCGCCACGAATCGTTCGCCTTTGAGGGTGGTATCTCTGAGTTCGTCGAGCACCTGGCTGTCGATCCGCCCATCACCGACATTTGGCGCCTCACCGGATCCGGCGGATTCACTGAGAGCGTTCCGGTGCTGCAAGACAACGGCCACATGGTTTCCACCGAGGTTTCCCGTGACTGTGTCGTGGATGTTGCACTGCGCTGGGGCACCGGCTACGACACCGTGATCAAAAGCTTCGTCAACATTATTGCCACGCCCAAGGGCGGAACGCACCTCGCAGGGTTCGAGCAAAGCCTGCTCAAGTTTCTGCGTGCGGAGACAGAGAAGAACTCGCGCCGGCTCAAGCTGGGTAACGACAAGCTCGACAAAGACGATGTGCTTGCGGGCCTCACTGTTGTGCTGACCGTTCGCGTTCCGGAGCCTCAATTTGAAGGTCAAACCAAGGAGATCTTGGGTACGCCAGCGGTGCGTGCGATTGTGGCCAAGGTCGTAGCGACGGCGCTCTCAGAGCGCTTCACGTCAACCAAGCGCGATGACAAGTCGCAAGCGGCGCTCGTGCTCGACAAGGTCGTCGCCGAAATGAAGTCGCGGATTTCTGCCCGCGCTCACAAGGAAACGCAGCGTCGCAAGAACGCGCTCGAAAGTTCGAGCCTTCCCGCGAAGTTGGTTGATTGCCGCTCGAACGACGTGGCGAACAGCGAATTGTTCATCGTCGAGGGCGACTCGGCTCTCGGTACGGCAAAGCTCGGCCGCGATAGCGAGTACCAAGCTCTCTTGCCGATCCGTGGCAAGATCCTCAACGTTCAGAAGGCATCTATCAGCGACATGCTGTCGAATGCAGAGTGTGCGTCGATCATTCAAGTCATCGGGGCTGGTTCAGGGCGCAGTTTCGATTTGTCGACAGCACGGTACGGCAAGGTCATCATCATGGCTGATGCTGACGTCGACGGTGCTCATATCCGCACTTTGCTGCTCACTCTCTTCTTCCGGTACATGCCTGACATGATTCGTGATGGCCGTGTATATGCCGCAGTGCCACCGTTGCATCGAGTCGTCGTCATGAACCCTGGGTCGAAGCCCAATGAGACCATCTACACCTATTCCGAAAAGGAACTCAACGGCGTGCTCGCCGGGCTCAAGAAGTCGGGAAAGCGTTATCAAGATCCGATCCAGCGTTACAAGGGCCTCGGAGAGATGGACGCCGACCAATTGGCAACCACCACAATGGACCGCAACAACCGTGTACTCCGCCGCGTGAATATTTCGGATGCCGAAAGCGCCGGAACCGTGTTCGAGCTGCTGATGGGCAACGAGGTTGCGCCGCGCAAGGAATTCATCATTCAAGGTCAGGGTCTCGACCGCGACCGTATTGACATTTAGCTGCCAAGCGGATGCGGGGCGTCGTTGACGCCGCGGCACCGATGGTGACTGAAGCAGCGAGAGGGCTGCCATCTGAATCGATCAGGTGGCAGCCCTCTCGGCTGTGCAGCTGTGTTCTGTGCCGCCGGAAGTCCGCCGTCCTACGGCGTCGAGCCGATGGATCCGATGACGCTGTCGAGCGGCATGCCCGAACCGTCTCGCTTGGTACGTTCGGTCGGCAGCTGGCGCACGGCACCATCCGGTCCGACGGCCGTCGCTGGCACAGCGCCCACCCAAGCGAGAGTGAGGACGTCCTCGCCCTTCAGTAGCGAATGAGCGCGAACTCCACCGGTGCCGCGACCCTTGGCCGGGAACTGGGAAAATTCGCTGAGCTTCACCCGACCAGGATCTGTGCCCGGAATGGTGACGCTCGAACCTGAGATCGTGACCGCGACGTTTTCGGAGTCAGCATCCAGTGCGTCGAAGAAAATTACTTCGGCACCAGAACTGACCCGCACACCTGCCATGCCGCCCGCGCTGAGCCCCTGCGGGCGCACAGCGGAAGCCGTAAAGTGCAGCAGTTGGGTGTCGGAGGTGACAAAGGTGAGTTCAGCGTCGTCGGCGCTGTGAGCCGCCCCGACGAGTTCGTCACCTGGCTTGAGCGAGATGATCTCGAAGTCCGGTTTTGAGGGCCAGACGCCTGGTGTGACGCGCTTGACAGTGCCTTGGCGGGTAGCGAGAGCAACGGGCTGATCACTCTCGAGCGACACAATCGCCAACACACGCTCTTTCTTGTCGAGCGTTAAGTACTCGCTAATCTTGGCGCCGGCACCGAGCTGCACAGAACTCGTCGGCACATTGGGCAGGTCTATTGCAGTGAAGCGGATGAGTCGGCCGCGGTTCGTGATCGCACCGATCTCAGTGCGGCTTGTCGTTGTCACGCGTGAACGGATTGCGTCGTGCTTCGATCGACGCGACCCGGCCAATACGGTGTCGCCCTCGCTGATTCCGACTCGAATGATTCGACCTGTTGTCGAGAGCAGCACCACGCAGGGCTCGTCGGCGATCTCAAGCACAGGCTGGTTCTTGCGCGCAGCTGCACGTGATGTTGTGGCGATGGAGGCAGGAGCTTCTGTCAGCAGCGTGCGTCGCGGTGTTCCAAATTTCTCCGCCACGGCGTCGAGTTCGTTTCCGACGAGTGCTCGGATGAGAGTGTCATCGGCGAGCAAGGCCTGAAGTCGAGCGATCTCGGCCCGAAGCTTCTCTGCCTCGGCTTCCAGCTCGATGCGGCTGAATTTGGTGAGTCGACGCAGTCGCAGCTCAAGAATGTACTCGGCTTGTAATTCGCTCAGATCGAATACTTCGCGCAGGCGCGTGCGAGCCTGATCGCTGTCGTCACTCTGGCGAATGACCTGAATAACTTCGTCGATATCGACGATTGCAATGAGCAAGCCTTCAACCAAGTGCAGGCGTTCAAGGTGACGAGCAAGACGGAACTTGCTGCGGCGAGTGACGACCTGCAAGCGGTGCTTCAAGAAGACTTCTAAGAGCGCCTTCAGGCCGAGGGTCTGAGGGCGACCGTCGACGAGTGTCACGGCGTTAATGCTGAAGTTATCTTCGAGCGGAGTCAGGCGGTAAAGCTGCTCGAGTACGGCATCCGGACTGAAGCCAGTTTTGATGCCGATAACCAGGCGCAGCCCGTGATTTCGGTCGGTGAGGTCAGTAACGTCAGAGATTCCGACGATCTTCTTGTTATTGACGCCGTCTTTGATTTTCTCTATAACGCGTTCGGGACCGACCAAGTATGGTAACTCGGTGACCACGAGACCCATCTTTCGGGCCGTGATCGACTCCACCGCCACAGTGGCGCGGGTCTTGAAGGCACCACGGCCATTAGCGTAGGCGTCTTTTACGCCGCTGAGGCCAATGATTCTGCCGCCAGTGGGGAGGTCGGGGCCGGGCACGAACTGCATGAGTTCTTCGAGCGTTGCGTCGGGGTGAGCCAGCAGGTGCCGCGCTGCCCCCACGACCTCGATGAGGTTGTGCGGAGCCATGTTGGTGGCCATACCGACAGCGATACCGCTCGCGCCATTCACCAAAAGATTCGGGAAGGCCGCAGGGAGGACCTCGGGCTGGGTCGTGGAATTGTCGTAGTTCGGCACGAAGTCGACAACATCTTCATCGAGATCGTCCGTCATCGCGATCGCGGACGCCTGCAGGCGGGCTTCGGTGTACCGCGGTGCGGCAGGGCCGTCATCCAGCGAACCGAAGTTTCCGTGGCCGTCGATGAGCGGCACCCGGAGGATGAAGCTCTGGGTCAGGCGCACCATGGCGTCGTAAATGGAGGCGTCACCGTGGGGGTGAAGCTTTCCCATAACGTCGCCGACGACGCGCGACGACTTGACGTGACCCTTTTCGGGCCGCAGTCCCATTTCGCTCATCTGGTAGAGAATGCGGCGTTGAACGGGCTTCAGGCCGTCGCGGGCATCGGGGAGTGCGCGCGAATAGATGACGGAGTACGCGTACTCCAGGAACGAGCCCTGCATCTCGGTCGTGACATCGATGTCTTCAATGCGTTCGCCGGCAGGGGAGTCTGGGGTGGGTTTAGTGGGAGTAGCCATAGGATTGCCCTAATGTTACCGGCGCTCAACCCAGACTCAGCGAACCTAACCGATGTGTTGTCAAGTTCCTTTCAGGCAATTGCGGGCGAGGAGAATCGACTGAGCTTGCCTCCCGTTCGTCACGCTGTCGTGTTGCTTGTTGACGGACTGGGGGCCCACAACCTTAAGGCGCGATTGGGGCATGCCAGAACTTTGGCCGGAGCCTTCTCCAAGAACACCGTGATTCAGTCGGGATTTCCCACCACTACAGCAGTGGCGATCGCGAGTCTCACCACGGGAGCGAGAGCGGGACAGCATGGTCTTGTGGGCTACAGCGTTCTCGATCCGCTCAACGATCGCGTGCTCAACCAACTTTCCGGATGGGATTCCCGCATGCAGCCGTCGACCTGGCAGCGGGTTCCGACGATCTTCGAGCGCGCAACCGAACGTGGCTTTTCTGCGGTGGCGGTAGGAGCGGCTCGCTATCGAGACTCTGGCTTTACACAGGCGGTGCTGCGCGGCGCTAGGTACGTCGCTGCAGGTTCTCTTGCAGAACGGCTTCGTGTGGCGGTGGCGGTTGGACAGTCCAGCGCTGAACCTTCGCTCACCTACGTCTATGCGCCAGAGCTCGATATGGCTGGTCATGCGAATGGTTGGCAGTCGTCCCAGTGGACGCACGCACTTGAATCTCTCGATTCCGCGGTGGGCAGCGTGGTGGGCGAACTTGCTGACGACCAGGGGCTTCTCGTCACTGCCGATCACGGAATGATTGACGTTCTTCCTGAATCGCACGTGCTCTTCGATACGGCGCCGGAACTTATTGAGGGAATCGCGCATGTTGCGGGGGAGCCACGCTGCCTCCAGCTGCATCTCGCGCCTGAACTGACGGCTGCCGAGCGGGAAGCGGTCCTTGAGCGTTGGCAGCACGCAGAAGGTCAGCGTTCGTGGGTAGCAAGCCGTGACGCTGCAATTGCTGCTGGCTGGTTTGGCGAGGTCGCCCCAGATGTCGGGGCGCGCATTGGCGACATTATCGTCGCCGCACGCAAGGGGATCGCTTACTACGACTCCCGCGTTACCAATAACTCCGGCAGAAAAATGATCGGCCAGCACGGATCCTGGTCAGACGAAGAACTTCGTGTTCCCCTTCTGAAGTTCGGTGCCTTCGCTCGCTAAGCGGGGTCTTCGTCTGGCTTCGTTCCGAAGACGATGTCGTCCCAGCTCGGCATCGCAACCCGACGGCGACGCGATTTCGCTGTCGGCTGTGGCGCGGTCGCTTGCGGCGGTGCTGGTGCATCGCGGCGTTGCTCTGCGGCGGGAGGATCGAGAAGGCGCATCGACGGTTCGGCACCGGTCGTGGTGTCAGTCTCATCCTCGTCTGCCGCAAAGTTCGCGGGCTCCCGCTCGCCGCGACGACGACGAAGAGCGTCGAGCAAATCTGCGGTCTGGTTGCCAACACCCGCTTCTGCGCTGCGATCGCGCATAACAGGAAGTTCCGCCGGCTTGATCGGCGCGGGCTCGTCGTGAAGTTCATCGACATCGAACGCTCCGCTGTCGAAGCGTGCGGCGTCGGCAGTTCCTTCGGCGGGCGCAACGGCGCGGAGTCGGGGGATAAGCGCGCCGGTCGTTTCACCCTGCTGGGAGAGAGTCTTGGCTTCGTTGTTGAGCGGAACAAGAGATTGGCGCTTGGGGTCATATTGCCAACGTGCATCATGGTCGATGCTGTTTGAGTTGAACGAGAGCTTGACCGTCCACCCATTCTCAGGATCTTTCCAGCTAGCCCACCGCTCATTGGCAGCATTCACGTCGACGAGTCGTTCGCGAATAGCGGATCCGAACGTGCGCGACGACGTCAGCGAGTCCGTTTCACCCGCAACATGCACCGGCACGCCGAGCGCAGATTTGACGACGAATTCGCGTTCAGCGACGACCGGCCCCTCGAAACGCTCGATGTAGTCGATGTCAGCGCCGGTGAGATTCGCGACGTCCTGAGCGGACATTCCTGCCCGGATATGTGCCTGAATCTCCCGGGGAGCAAGCTTGGGGCCGCTGCCTGTTTGCGCTCGGCTCTGTCGCAAACGCGACTGCAACACGTTATCGACGGCGAGTCGGAAGCGCGTTCCATCATTGCTCGACACGATCAGCGCACCGTCTTGTACTTCGATTACCCGAAGGTCTTCCATAGTGAACTTCTCCAGCCCTCACGATTCCCTTTAGGGTCGCACGCATTGGGTGGTTTCTTTGGGAATAACACGCCTCCATCAACAGTTATCACAGGCGCTGCACAGTGATGCAGAATCGGCGGTTTGCAATTCGCCTCGCTTTCATGGAGACTGTGCCCGCCGATTCCGGTGATTCAACGTAAAACAGAAGTGGATGGGCATGGCCACCGACTACGACGCACCTCGTAAGACCGACGACGACTCCGAGTCGATCGAGGCTCTTAAAGAGCGTGTTCCTGACAAAATGTCGGGCTCGGTTGACGTCGACGATTCAGACAACCCGGCGAACTTTGAGCTCGCCGGCGCAGACCTTTCTGACCTGGACCTCGATGTGGTCGTTCTGCCTCCTCAGGCGGACGAATTCACTTGCGTGAGCTGCTTCCTTGTGAAGCACCGCTCGCAGGTAGACCACACAACCAAGCTGGGCGCTATTTGCCTGGAGTGTGCAGCCTAGACTGCGCGATCGCTCCAGCAAGCAATTCGGGAGTGCGACTCGACAACAACCAATACGGTGTCGGGTCGCTCTCATCGAGTACCTCAAGTTTGACAACCGGCGAGACCCATCCTCGGATCATCAGCCAAGCACGCGCATCCAGTCGCTGCCCGCGTTCGAGAGTCGCTTCATCCCCGTTGTAGCTCGTCACGTCGCCGATGATAGCGATCGGCAGTCGCGCGCTTCCCGCACGAAGTTCTTTGTCGTCTACCGTGATCGTCGGTGCAGACCACAGCAGGAACAGCACGATCCCGATATAGAGCACTGCTGCGGTGATGTATCCCACGAAGATATTGATCGGCAGGAACACCAAGATGCTCGCGGGAATGATGAGTGCGGTGCTGATGTAGAGCCACGCTGTGGGCCACAAGCGTTCACGGTAGTAAGTCACTCGTCCATTACACACTGATTTTGCGCCGGGCGTTTCGGGCTGACGCCCTATCTGCACTAACCTCGACTCGTGATTGACAACGTAGAGGTGCTCATCTCAGCCGGCCAGACGCCTGCGTACGCGCATCCGGGTGACGCTGGGGCTGATCTGTATTCTGCAGGCAGTTACTCTCTCTCGCCCGGCCAACGGGACACCATCGCGACGGGGGTGTCGATTGCACTGCCCGACGGTTACGTAGCGTTCGTGGTACCTCGCAGCGGGCTGGCAGCCCGTCACGGCATCACTATCGTCAATAGCCCTGGAACTGTGGATGCTGGCTACCGAGGCGAAATTCGCGTTACGTTGTTGAACACTGATAGTTCATCCACTTTTGAGATCGCGCCGGGCGATAGGATCGCGCAAATGATCGTTATGCCCGTTTCTCGGGCTAGGTTCATTCCCGTTTCCACCCTTCCGGGCAGTCATCGTGGTGAGTCGGGCTTCGGTTCGACCGGATACCGCGCAGAGTCAACACAACAAGGAGCCACTTCGTGAGCGACACCACTGAAACCGACCAGCCGCAGGATCACCCTAAGTCGGCACCGGAGAATCGTGCGAGCGATGGTCCTCTCGACGAGAGCGAAGCAAATGCTGTTCGTCCGTATGTTGACCTTGGTGGAGTGAAGATTCTTCCGCGTCAAGAGTTGCACTTGCGCCTTGAAATTGAAGAAGCAAGCAAGCGCGTCGTTGCGGTTGGGCTTGACTACGCTGGTTCGACGCTTCAAATCCAACCCTTTGCGGCCCCGCGGTCGAGCGGGCTTTGGCACGAGATTCGTCAGCAGATCATTGATCAGGTTCACTCGCAGGGCGGGACTACAAAGGTCTCGGACGGCCCGTTTGGCCCTGAGGTTTTTGCCGAAATTCCTGTTGCAGGCAAGCCCGGCGAGAAGCGCATCGCGCGCTTCGTTGGCGTTGACGGTCCGCGCTGGTTCCTGCGGGGAGTAATCGCCGGTGAAGCTCTGACGAGCCAGGAAGCAGCAACCAAGATCGAGGATCTGTTCCGTTCGATCGTTGTCATCCGTGGCACGACTCCGATGCCCCCTCGCGACCTCATCCCGCTACACATGCCTGCAACGGGTGAGAAGGAACCTCAGGCGTGAGTTCAGTCGGCGGGCCGTCGAGCGAATCTGAAGATGACCAGGTGACCGCGGATCCGACAGTTCGTGAAGCACTCGCGGCTGCGGCTCGTCGTTCCGCCGTCGGCCATGTGGCGCCAGGGGAGGCTCCTACTTCGGGCGCTCTACTCGAAGCAATGGGTGGTGTGCGCGGCTTGGTGGAGTCTATTCTGCCCGGGCTCGCGTTCTTGGTAATTTTCACGATTACTCAAGAACTGGTCGCATCCGTCGTGGCGCCCGTTGTGGTCGCGCTGGGCTTCGTCGCTGTTCGTCTTGCGACGAGAACTCCAGTGTCGTCTGCGCTGGTCGGCGTCGTTGGTGTCGCTCTCTCCGCCGGCCTTGCGCTCTTTACCGGGCGCGCCGAAGACAACTTTCTGTTGGGTTTCGTTATCAACGCAGTTTTCTTGGTAGCGATAGTGGTGAGCGTCATCGCGAGGCGTCCGCTCGTCGGCCTCATCGCGGCGTTGCTGGTGCCGACAGCTGCCGATTGGCGTGAAGACAAGGCAAAGTTCCGTGTTGCGTTGATCGCCACCGTGCTGTGGGCAGGCTTGTTCTCGGTACGGCTTGGGATTGAACTTCCGCTTTACTTCGCCGAGGCAACTCAGGCGCTGGCGACGATGAAGCTCTTGCTCGGTGTTCCGCTTTACGCGGGAGTGCTCTGGGTCACCTGGCTTCTTATGCGCACTGCTTACGGGCGCACAACCACCGAGTAGTTCTTCGTCATCGCCGTGGCGTCGAGGCGACCGGACGACGATGGTGTATATTTATCTCGACGTCAAGATACTTTTGGCCGCGATCGCAGCGCGTTATTTGCGATTCAGCCTTAGGCTTGCCTTGCTGGATGCAGCGCACGCTCCGCGCAAGGATTGAAGAACCGTAGCAAGGGAGATGACAGTGTCGACAGTCAATAGTTTTGGGTCGAAAGACACCCTCACAGTCGGTTCGTCCGACTATGAAGTGTTCCGCATCGACAAGGTAGCGGGATACGAAAAGCTGCCGTTTAGCCTCAAGGTTCTGCTCGAGAACCTGTTGCGCACAGAAGACGGCAAGAACGTCACGAAGTCGCAAATCGAGTCCCTCGGGTCGTGGGTGCCTAGTGCAGACCCCGACACCGAGATCCAGTTCACTCCTGCACGCGTTGTCATGCAGGACTTCACTGGCGTTCCGTGCATCGTTGACCTCGCCACCATGCGTGAGGCCGTTGCCGAACTTGGGGGAGACCCCACCAAGATCAACCCGCTCGCCCCCGCAGAGCTCGTGATCGACCATTCGGTCATTGCCGACCTCTTTGGTTCGGACAATGCGCTTGAGCGCAACGTTGAGCTTGAGTACGAGCGCAACGGAGAGCGTTACCAGTTCCTTCGCTGGGGCCAGAGCGCGTTCGACGATTTCAAGGTTGTTCCTCCCGGAACCGGAATCGTTCACCAGGTCAACATTGAGCACCTCGCTCGTGTCACGTACACCCGTGAAGTTGACGGCAAGACTCGGGCATTCCCCGACACCCTCGTCGGCACCGACTCGCACACCACGATGGTCAACGGCCTCGGAGTGCTTGGGTGGGGCGTCGGCGGAATCGAAGCCGAGGCAGCAATGCTCGGCCAGCCCGTTTCGATGCTCATCCCCAAAGTCGTCGGTTTCAAGCTCAACGGCACGATCCCTGCCGGAGTCACCGCGACCGACGTTGTTCTCACAATCACGCAGATGCTGCGCCAGCACGGCGTCGTCGGCAAGTTTGTCGAGTTCTACGGAGAGGGAGTCGGCGCAGTGCCGCTCGCCAACCGCGCAACCATCGGAAACATGAGCCCCGAGTTCGGCTCCACCGCTGCGATGTTCCCCATCGACGACGTGACCCTTGACTACCTGCGCCTCACCGGCCGCAGCGAAGAGCAGGTCGAACTCGTCGAGGCATATGCCAAGCTTCAGAAGCTCTGGCACGACCCGAGCGTCGAGCCCAACTACAGCGAGTACATCGAAATGGACCTCGGTACCGTTGTTCCCTCGATCGCTGGACCGAAGCGTCCCCAGGACCGGATCGAGCTCACCAAGGCTAAGAGCCAGTTCGAGATCGATCTCTGCAACTACGCGGCGACGGACCACACCAAGGTTGACGCTGCCGTTGAGGGTTCTTTCCCGGCCTCTGATCCCAGTGGAACCACCCCGCAGGACGAGGACTGGGCTCACGTGCCCTCGACCGTCCACGCCAGCCACCCACCGGTGGCCGTATCGCAGCCGACCGCAGTAAATGTTGAAGGTGGAGAGTCGTTCACGATCGACCACGGTTCAGTTGCCATCGCCGCGATCACGTCGTGCACCAACACCTCGAACCCCTCCGTCATGCTCGCGGCAGGCCTTTTGGCTCGCAACGCGGCTGCAAAGGGATTGAAGTCGAAGCCGTGGGTCAAGACCACCCTGGCTCCCGGTTCCAAGGTCGTCACTGACTACTACGCCAAGTCGGGACTCGATGAGTCGCTTGAAGCTCTCGGCTTCTACACCGTCGGTTATGGCTGCACCACGTGTATCGGTAACTCCGGTCCGTTGGAAGACGAAATCTCCACCGCGATCAACGAGAACGATCTTGCGGTCACCGCGGTTCTTTCCGGTAACCGTAACTTCGAGGGTCGCATCAACCCCGACGTGAAGATGAACTACCTCGCGAGCCCGCCGCTGGTTATCGCGTACGCCCTTGCCGGAACGATGAACTTCGACTTCGACAACGACGCACTCGGCCAAGACCAGGAGGGCAAGGATGTCTTCTTGAAGGACATTTGGCCCGACGCGGCTGAAGTTCAGGCAACGATCGACTCGTCGATCGACCGTGAGATGTTCACCCACGAATATGCGGGTGTCTTCGACGGCGACGAGCGTTGGCAGAACCTGCCCACGCCCACCGGTTCCACTTTCGAGTGGGATGACGAGTCGACCTACGTGCGCAAGCCCCCGTACTTCGAGGGAATGACCATGGAGATCACTCCGGTCAGCTCGATCACGGGTGCCCGTGTTCTTGCGAAGCTGGGTGACTCGGTTACGACCGACCACATCAGCCCTGCCGGTTCGATCAAGGGTGACAGCCCCGCCGGAATTTACCTCGCTGAGCACGGCATCGACCGCAAGGACTTCAACTCCTACGGTTCGCGTCGCGGAAACCACGAAGTGATGATTCGCGGAACCTTCGCGAACATCCGCCTTCGTAACCAGCTTCTTGATGGAGTCGAGGGTGGCTACACTCGCGACTTCACCACGCCGGATGCCGCGCAGTCGTTCATCTACGACGCGGCTCAGAACTACGCAGCGCAGGAGACTCCGCTCGTCGTTCTTGGTGGCAAAGAGTACGGTTCCGGTTCGTCGCGTGACTGGGCAGCCAAGGGAACAAGCTTGCTCGGTGTGAAGGCCGTCATCTGCGAGAGCTTCGAGCGTATTCACCGCTCTAACCTCATCGGAATGGGCGTTCTGCCGCTGCAGTTCCCTGAGGGCCAGAGCTGGGAGTCGCTGGGACTCGACGGCACCGAGAGCATCAGCATCTCGGGCGTCGAAGAACTCAACGACGACCGCATCCCGAGCACTCTGCACGTAGTCGCCGAACCGACCGCGCACTCGCCCGAGGGCAAGGCGACGATCGAGTTCGATGCGAAGCTGCGTATCGATACTCCTGGTGAAGCTGATTACTACCGCAACGGTGGCATCCTTCAGTACGTATTGCGTTCGCTGGTCTAACTAGCGCGTGCGCCGAAGGCGCGCGGCAGGGAGCTTTGCTCTCGCCGCGCGCCTTTTGTGTGTCGTGTAGAGGCTGTGGGTCGTCTCAGAACCTCATGCACATTTGTTCAAAACGGGGAAGAAGAAGCCTAGACTGAAGGCATGAATTTACTCGAGGGAATCAACGGTCCCCGAGATCTTGATGGTCTCTCCACGGCGCAACTTACTCAACTAGCCCAAGAGATTCGTGAGTTTTTGATCGAGAATGTCTCGCGCACCGGTGGACATTTGGGCCCAAATCTCGGTGTTGTCGAACTCACGACCGCTATCCACCGCGTATTCGATTCGCCGCGGGATGCCGTGGTGTTCGACACAGGACATCAGAGCTACGTTCACAAAATTTTGACGGGCCGCAAGGACTTCGCGAAACTTCGGTCGCAAGGGGGTCTCGCGGGGTATCCGCAGCGTTCTGAGTCAGAACACGACATCGTTGAAAGCTCGCACGCGTCGAGCTCGCTCTCATGGGCTGACGGTATATCTCGTGCTTTCGAGATGACCGGGCAGGGTGACCGACATGTGGTCGCCGTTGTGGGCGATGGCGCTCTCACTGGCGGTATGACCTGGGAGGCGCTCAACAACATCAGCGACGACAACAGTCGCAATCTGGTCATCGTCGTCAACGACAACGGTCGCTCCTACGCGCCAACTATCGGCGGAATGGCGCACTTCCTCAACAGCGTGCGTACGCGCCGTTCCTACCGTTCGTTGCACGGTTCAAGCGAGCGTTTCTTCGGTGCATTCGGAGGTCCCGGTCGCGCACTCTATCGCGGCATCCGTGGTGGTACCCACGGTTTCCTCTCACGTGTCAGCAATAACGAGGCGCTGTATTCCAACCTCGATATCAAGTACTTAGGCCCGGTTCACGGTCACGACATCGGCGCGCTCACCGAGGCTCTGCAGCAGGCGAAGTCATACGGTGCGCCTGTGATTGTGCACGCGATCACCGAAAAGGGTCGCGGCTATGAGCCGGCTCTGATGGATGTCGCCGATCAGTTCCATGCGGTGGGGCAGATTGATCCTGCAACGGGCGAACCGATTGAACCCAGTGGCGCGGAATCGTGGACGTCTGTGTTCTCTGAGGAGATCGTGAAGCTTGCTGATGAGAATCCTCGACTCGTCGGTATCACCGCGGCGATGCTGAGGCCTACGGGACTCCACCGTTTCGCAGAGAAGTACCCGAAGCGCGTTCACGACGTCGGCATCGCCGAGCAGCACGCGGTCACGTCGGCGGCCGGACTCGCGTTCGGTGGCTTGCATCCCGTAGTCGCGCTCTATGCCACCTTTATGAACCGGGCATTTGATCAGGTTTTGATGGATGTCGCGCTCCATCGCGCAGGCGTGACTTTCGTTCTCGACCGGGCAGGCGTGACCGGTCCAGACGGCGCTAGCCATCACGGCATGTGGGACCTCGCGCTGCTGCAGGTCGTACCCAACATCCGTATTGCTGCGCCCCGCGACGCCGCGCGCCTCCGTGAGGAGTTGGGGGAGGCCGTAGCGGTTGACGATGCACCCACGGTCGTTCGCTTCGCTAAGGGCACCGTAGGCACCGAATACGACGCCGTACGCCGCACCGACGACGGTGTTGATGTGTTGCGAGAAGACGATCAGCGCGATGTTCTCATCGTCACGGTCGGTTCGATGGCTAAGACTGGTCTGCAAGTTGCCGAGCTCCTGGCAGCTCAAGGCATTGGCGCCACTGTGATTGACCCACGCTGGGTTGTTCCGGTGCCCAAGAGCGTCATTGATTTTGCTGCTGACCATCGGATCGTGATCACGATTGAAGACGGCGTGCGCGTGGGGGGAATTGGAACGCGAATCCGACAAGACATGCGTGCCAGTGGCGTGGATACCGCTGTGAACGAATTGGGGCTGCCCGACAGTTTCCTCGACCACGGCAGCCGCGACTACATCCTCAACCAGGTCGGTTTGACTCCACAACACATCGCTCGCGATGTTGTTGCGCAAGTACTGGGAAGCAAGATCCCTGTCGCGCGTCCGCTTGCACAGCAGGATTCAGAAGAGTTCCGCCTGCCCGCAGAGCGCGGCTAGCTCGCAGTCTCGACACCGCCGCGAACATCCCCAACGCGCTGTCGCGATTGAGCGTCTAACGACAGAGGCCCGGCTCAGAGATAATCTGAACCGGGCCTCTGTCGTGTGCTAACTAAGGGCGAAGGATTACTGCACTCCGCGGATGGGCGGGTTGTGGAACGTGCCACCGAAAGCTCGCTCTGACGCGCCAGCGCGATCGAGGTAAGGCGTAACACCACCCATTTGGAACGGGTATCCCGCACCGAGGATGAGACACAGGTCGATGTCTTCTGCTGCGGCAACTACGCCGTCTTCGAGCATCCGGTGAATCTCATCGGCCAGGCCATCTTCGATGCGGATCTGAAGTTCCTCAGCCGTCATTGGGGATGTTCCACCCTTGACAATCTCTACGGCTTTCTTGGAGACGCCCTTCGACTTGCCCTTGCTGTCGCGGTCGAAAATGAATCCGAGCTCGGCTAGTTTGTGCAAGTTTTTGCTCTCGAAGAAACGCTCAGGGAACGCAGCGTGGTGAGTATCGAGCACGTGGGCTCCCACCTTGAGGCCAACCAACTCGAGCAGCTCAAACGGTGTCATCGGCAGGCCGAATGGGCGAGTCGATTCTTCGACAACCTCAAACGGGGTTCCGGTGTCGACAGCGTGCATGGCCTCGCCGAGAACCTTGGCGAGAATACGGTTCACCACAAAACCAGGAGTATCCGTCGTGATGACTGCATTTTTGCGCAGATTCTTTGCGGTAACCATAGCTGTCGCGAGCGTCTCGTCGTTGGTGTGCGGCGTTTTCACAACCTCAATCAGCGGCATTACGGCCACGGGGTTGAAGAAGTGGAAGCCCACGACACGCTCAGGATGCTTGAGCTTGGCGCCGATCTGCTCCACGGAGAGTGAAGAGGTGTTTGTGGCCAAAATGGTTTCGTCAGAGATGAATTGTTCCACCTCGGCGAAGACGGCCTGCTTGGCGCCGAGTTCTTCGTAGATTGCTTCGATCACCCAGTCGCAGTCAGCGAAGTCAGCCTTGTTGGTTGTTCCCGTGACGAGTGCCTTGAGACGGTTGGTGTCGTCGGAGGAGAGGCGACCCTTCTCGTGCAGCTTGTCGATCTCTGCGTGGATCGCTGTGACGCCGGCATCCGTCGCGGTCTGGTCGAGGTCAGTAATGACCACCGGAACCTGCAGACGACGGACGAACAGCAACGCAAATTGACGCGCCATGAGACCTGCGCCGATGACGCCCACCTTGGTGACGGGGCGAGCGAGCTCCTTGTCGGGGGCTCCCGCTGGACGCTTGGCGCGCTTCTGCACCAGGTTGAACGCGTAGATGCTGGCCTGGAATTGGTCACCCGAGATCATGTCGGCCAGAGCATTGTCTTCTGCTTCGAAACCCGTCTTCTTGTCGGTGTTCTTGGCGGCTTTCAGCAGCGCGAGAGCAGCGTAGGGAGACTTAGCAACGCGGCCGATGCGGTTAGCTAACATCTTGTCGGCGATGCCGATAGCGACATCCCACTTCACCGTGCGTTCGATCTTGCCCGGCTCGTTCTTGCGCTTAACCTTCGTGGTGCCGGCGATGACTCCGTCGGCCCAGCGGATTGAGTCTTCCAGGAAGTTTGCGGGGCCAAACATGGCGTCCGCGATGCCGAGCTCAAAAGCCTCAGGACCCTTGAGCATCTGGTTGTTCTTCAGTGGGTTCTCAATTACAACCTTGAGGGCGTTTTCGATGCCAATCAGGTTAGGCAACAACCATGCGCCACCCCAGCCGGGAATCAGGCCGAGGAAGACCTCAGGAAGAGCGAAGGCGGGAACCGAGCTATCGATGGTGCGGTAGTCAGCATTGAGGGGAATCTCAACACCACCACCAAGTGCTAGTCCGTTGACAAATACGAATGATGGCACGCCAAGCTCGCTGAGCTTACCGAGCGCCCAGTGGCCCAACTGAGCCATTTGCTTGCCGGTCTCGCGGTCAGGAATCTCGCTGACCTTCGAGAGATCAGCACCGGCCGCGAAAATGAAGGGCTTGCCTGTGACGGCGACACCGTGGATTTCGCCAGCAGCGGCTCGTTCCTTTTGCTCGTCGAGCACCTTCGCAAACTCGAGCAGAGTTGCCGGGCCGAGTGTATTCGGGCGGGTGTGGTCTTTGCCGTTGTCGAGAGTGATGAGGGCGAGCGTGCGGCCAGCGGAGAGCGGCACATCGCGAACGAAGGAGTGGGTAATTACCTCGTCTTTAGCGAGGTCCGAAAGACGTGCAAACTGTTCGGTCATGGCTACTTTGCTCCCTTGTAGTTCGGGTTTTCCCAAATGACGGATCCACCCTGGCCGAGACCAACGCACATCGCGGTGAGGCCGAACTGGACCTCAGGGTGCTGCTCGAATTGGGCGGCAAGTTGGATCATCAGGCGAACACCTGACGATGCGAGGGGGTGGCCCATGGCGATAGCGCCGCCCCACTGGTTGACGCGAGGATCTTCGTCGTCAATTCCGAAGTGATCGAGCAACGACAGCACCTGAACCGCGAAAGCTTCGTTGAGTTCGAAAAGGCCGATGTCGTTGATCGTCAAGCCGGCCTTGCGGAGCGCCTTCTCTGTTGAAGGGATCGGGCCGATTCCCATGATCTCTGGTTCCACGCCGGCGTAGGCGAAACTCACCATGCGCATCTTGGGCTTCAAGCCGTACTCGCGTGCGGCATCCCCGCTGGCGATGATGCTGGCGGTTGCACCGTCGTTCAGGCCGGACGCGTTGCCGGCGGTGATGCGTCCGTGTGAACGGAAAGGCGTCTTGAGCGCTGCGAGGCCCTCAAGAGTTGTTTCGGGGCGCAGGCCCTCGTCGCGGGTCGCCAATCCCCAGCCAGCTTCGCTCTTAGTGGCCACCGAGATGAGGTCGGGCTGGATGTTGTTGGCTTCGTACGCCGCATTGGCTCGCTGCTGGCTGCGCAGTGCGAATGCGTCGGAGCGCTCCTTGGTGAGCTGCGGGAAACGGTCGTGCAGTTTCTCGGCCGTGTTGCCCATGTTGAGGGCTTCGGGATCAACGAGCTTCTCAGAGAGGAAGCGGGGGTTGGGGTCAACGCCCGAACCCATCGGGTGATGACCCATGTGCTCCACGCCTCCGGCGATGGCGAGGTCGTACGCGCCGAACGCGATTCCACCAGCCACATTCGTGACGGCCGTCATAGCGCCGGCGCACATGCGATCGATCGCATAGCCGGGAACGGACTTCGGTAGACCGGCTAGCATCGCGGCGCTGCGACCGATCGTGAGACCTTGATCTCCGGTCTGAGTTGTTGCCGCAATGGCTACTTCGTCGAAGCGATCCTTGGGGATCTGGGGATTCCGCTCCAGCACGCCGATCATCGCCTTGACGACGAGGTCATCGGCTCTGGTATTCCAGAACATGCCCTTCTCGCCTGCACGTCCAAACGGAGTACGGACTCCATCTACGAATACAATCTCAGTTTCCTTGGCCACAATGCCTCCACTAAATCCTTGGATGTAGAACTGATCCTAGGTGGGGGAGATTAGCGTGGGGAATCCTTTGATTGTTCCTACGACTTGGTGTCGTTCGAGTCCTCAGGAGTTTGGTTGGCTTCGACAAAGGCTTCGGCGATTGACTGTGCAGATACGTCAAGTTGCCACTGGCGAGCGCCGAGTGCTGTGAGAGCGTCCGAGATGCTTTCGAGCGTGATTTCTGCGGGCGGATTCCACGCCACCCGCCGCAAGTGATCAGGGGTCAGCAGATTCTCAATAGGGATAGACATCTCTTCGGAGAACTCCGCCATGATGGCGCGAGCAGCCTTGAGGCGACGATCTGCTGCGGGATTCTTATCCGACCACACCCGCGGTGGCGGAAGCGTGTCGCTGGCTACTCGCGACGCAGGAACGTCAGTAGATGCCAGCCCTGCCAAAATGGCCTGCCACCAGCGATCAATCTGCGTCCGGCTTGCGCGACCGCTGAATTCTCGAAGGCTCGACAATTCGCGCTTTGACTCGGGCAATAGCTTGGCGGCGGCCAACAGGGCGCCGTCGGGCACGAGCCGTCCTGGGGCGGTATCGACTTCTTGAGCGTAAGCATCCCGTGCAAGCCACAACTCTCGTGCCACAGCCAAGTTTTTACCGCCGCGAATTGAATGAACCCCGCTGAGGCGGCGCCACGGTTCGGCGCGCACATGGCTCAAGTCGCGAGCAAGAACTGATTCGAACTCTTGACGCGCAATGTCGCCCTTGCCATCGCCTTCCAGAACATCGCCGAGCGCTTCGCGGAGATCAACGAGCAACTCAACATCGAGGGCGGCATAGACGAGCCACGACTGAGGAAGGGGCCGTGTAGACCAGTCCGCTGACGAATGCTCCTTCGCGAGATGGATGCCCAACAGATGTTCAACGACAGTGCCGAGTCCCACGCGGGGGAGGCCCGCGATGCGCGCACCCAGTTCGGTGTCGAACAAGCGCGTCGGATGGAGGCCAACTTCACGCAAGCAGGTGAGGTCTTGCGTGGCCGCGTGCAGAATCCACTCTTCCGCTGCAATGACGTCGTTCAGTTCGCTGAAGTCACCAATGGCGGGGGGATCGAAGAGGAAGGTGCCAGCCCCGCGGCGGAAAATCTGGATGAGGTACGCGCGCTGAGAGTAGCGGTAACCGCTTGCTCGTTCGGCATCGATTCCGATGGGGCCGTGACCGGCAGCAATGGCTGCCACGGCGGCAAGATATTCGTCCCGATCGTCTATGACGTCAACGGGAACATGAGGGGCTTGGGTAGCGTGCGACTCGCCCTCAGGGGCTGCACTGTCGGTGGCGCTACTCACGTCCAGCTCTACGGGCCGACAACATAGTGACTCCTTCATTCGTGGGAGGAAGTCCGGCAAGCATGCAGACTAACTCGCTCCAGCCTTCCACATGTGCGGCAATATCGAGGTCTTGGGGGCTCCATGACGCTCGAAGTTCGATTTGTGCGCCATCCGGCTGGGACTCGAGTTCGCCAAATCCGGTGGACAGAATGCGGGTTGCCGTTCCCGATACTTGGTCGTACTGTGCGTTTCGACTATCGAGCGCATCCACGAGCCACGACCACGTGACTTCGCTGAGGAACTGGTCGACACCGATCTCCGGCTCGAGCGGAGCTTGAGCGAAACAGATGATGCGAAATTCGCCGTCCCAGGCCTCGGGAGACGCCGGGTCATACAGAAGTACGAAGCGGCCAGTGCCGAGATCGGAGTCTTCGCCATGGCGGGAAGGCGTAACATCCGCAGCAAGAGCAAACGACCAAGGAGCGATCTGCGTGGGTGCTGAAATCTCAGTAATCGCGAGCTCAGGGCGCAAAGTCGCAGCACGAAGCGACTCAACCGCTGAAGCAAATGCCGCGGGTGGTGTTGGTCCAGCTGGCGAATCGGGCACGACTGAAGATTAGGCTTTACGAGAACGATCGCTAGTGAGGCACGCCGCGCTAGGGCGGCTGCGAGACGGAGGTTTTGATATGCGGGCACGGGATCGCTTGCGCATTGTTGCCGGAGTCTCCGGCGGAGTCGCGATCGGTGCGGCCGCTATCGCCGCACTCGGTGTCGTGGCTGGGGCGGTGCTCTCGGTCTTTGTCGCCCGTCGCGTGGTAACTCCTCCCGGACGAGCCGACAGCAATCTGCGGATTCTTGCGGTCGGGGAGTCGACGATTGTGTTGTCCTCAGCGGAAGAGAGTCGAGCACCAGGGCGCTTCAGCCTATGGTTTGCCGACGAAACGGGTCTCGCCCGCATCGGGCCTGTGGTTTCTCAGGGAGCGCAGTGGGTTGCGCGGGAGCTGATCGACGTTGAAACCGGTGTCCCGCATCCGGGAGACAACGCGCGCACGAGCGGATGGTTTTATCTGACGCCGGCTGGACTGGGACTTGAATTCTCTGAGGTGCAGATTCAGACAGAGCTGGGATTCGCGCCGGCCTGGCTCATTCCCGCACCTTCCCCGAGCACGACGTGGGCCATCCACATTCACGGTCGAGGTGTGCAGCGGCCAGAAACGGTTCGGGCGCTTGGCGAGTTTTACGATGCCGGAATCACTTCTCTGTCGATTTCGTACCGCAACGACACTGAGGCGCCGGATTCGCTGGACGGGCGCTACGGGTTGGGTTCTACCGAGTATCGCGATGTCGACGCAGCGATCGCGTACGCCCGCTCTGCGGGTGCCGAGCGCATTATTCTCATGGGCTGGTCGATGGGTGGTGCAACCGCGCTTCACACTCTGATCCGATCTCGCTTCCGCGACATGATTATCGGGCTAGTGCTCGACTCTCCAGTGATTGCGTGGGGGCCGACCATCAAGTTGCACGGCGATTTGAATCGAATTCCCGCAATGATTCCCCGGGCTGCGGTGGCAGTACTGGGCAGCGACCAAGCTCAACTTCTCGTGGGCACGGCACACCCGCTCGACTTCGACACACTCAACTTTGTTGATCGTGCAGAAGAATTAGACCGCCCCATTTTGCTCATGCACAGCGACGACGACGGATATGTTCCGGTTGACCCCTCGCGAGCGCTAGCCGAAGCTCGGCCCGATATTGTCACTTACGAAGAGTTTGACACCGCGGGCCACACGAGACTGTGGAACTACGACAGCGAGCGGTGGCTCTTAGCGATTCGCACGTGGCTTGCGCTCCAATTGAGCACGGATGCCGGCCCCGAAGAGTCCGACGTCGCCTAGAGCTCGCAAACCGCAGGAGGTCGAGCAATCCCCGGCGACTCTCGAGAATCGATAAAGCAGGCTTAGACGACGCTCTTCAGGCGGATCTGTCGTTTCGCACGCGCCAGCATGCCCGTCATTCCGCGCAGTCGCAGTGGGCTCACGGCCTTAGCGAGACCCAGCGATTGGGGGTAGTCGTCGGAGAGTTCAAGTACTTCGTTGCTGCTGAGCCCGGACAATCCTTGCGCCAAGATCGACGCGAAGCCACGAGTAGTCGGCGCTTCCGGTGGCGCCGTCGCATACATATGAACGATGTCGTTCTCGACTTCAATAAAGATGAAAACGGGAGACTGACATTCCTCAACCCGCTCAAAGAGATCGGGGTGGTCACGGTACCGCTCAGGCAGCTCAGGGAGCTCGTTAGCGAACTCAAGCAGGAGTTGCAGCCGATCCCTCAGCTCAAGCTCCAGAAAGTCGTCACGAATCTCGGCCAACTGGGTAGGGATCTGCTGCTCACTCACCACTTCAGTCTAACGGGACGGTACGTCACCGGGTTCAGTGCCCACGGTGATCGGAACAGCGACCAAGGAACCCCACTCGGTCCACGATCCGTCGTAGTTGCGCACGTTCTCAAAGCCCATCAAGTAGTTCAGTACGAACCAAGTGTGGCTCGAACGCTCACCGATGCGGCAATAAGCCACTACTTGGTCTCCGTCCTTGAGCCCAGCGCCATCACGGTAGATCGCGTTGAGTTCATCGAGAGGGCGGAAGGTGCCATCTTCTGCAACGGCCTTTGACCACGGCACACTCTGTGCGCTCGGGATGTGACCGGCACGCAGAGCGCCTTCTTCAGGGTAGGCAGGAGCGCTTGTGCGTTCTCCGCTGTACTCCTCGGGAGAGCGGACATCGATCAGTGGGTTTCCCAAGTGGGCGAGCACGTCGTCACGGAATGCACGAATCACGGAATCGTCGCGCTCAATGATCGGGTACTCGGTGGGCGTCGGAGTGGGGACCTCAAGCGTGTACTCGCGACCATCCGCTTCCCACTTGGCGCGGCCTCCATCCAAGAGTCGTACGTCTTCGTGGCCAAACAGGGTGAATACCCACAGTGCGTAGGCTGCCCACCAGTTGGTTTTGTCGCCATAGATGACGACCGTGGTGTCGCGAGCAATGCCGCTGCGTGACATGAGCTCGGCAAATTCTTCGCCATTGATGTAATCGCGGGTGACCGGGTCGTTGAGGTCCGTGTGCCAGTCGATCTTGACGGCGGTGCGAATATGACCGGTTTCATAGAGCAGCACGTCTTCGTCAGATTCCACTACAACGAGACCGGGCTTGCCGAGTCGTTCTTCAAGCCAGTCTGCAGTGACCAATCGTTCCGGGTGCGAGAACTCAGCAAATTGCGGGGCTGGGTCGTTTTCGATAGTCATAGCTACCTCCGATTGTGGGTGGAAAAACTGGTGTGGGCTTCAAACTAAGCTTGATGGGTCCCTTGCCCAAGAAATTACGCATTCGCCGCTGATTACACCGCGTTGCCGTAAGACTGCGAAAAATAACCGAGGCTGAGAATGAGCGCTACTGCGCCTACGACTCCTGAGCGTCTAGTCGATCGTATCCCGTCGTTGACCGGAGCGCAGATGCTTGCCGAACTTGTGCCACCCCGCCAGTTCACCGGTGCGACTTTGGAGTCGTATCGTCCCGACCGCGACTACCCGTCACAGGGGGCTGCCGTGGCAGCGATGCGGCACTTTCTGACCAGTGCGCAGAAGGCAAAACTCTTCTCGCGGAAGAAAATACCGGTGGCAAAGCCGGGTGTCTACCTCGACGGTGGATTTGGCGTAGGCAAGACCCACTTGCTGGCAGCGCTCTGGCATCAGACGGCGGGCCGAAAGTACTTTGGTACGTTCATCGAGTACACGGCTTTGGTCGGCGCCGTCGGCTACGCACCGGCTGTTCAGCTTCTCAAAGGGGCAACGCTTGTCTGCATTGACGAGTTCGAACTAGACGATCCGGGCGATACACGTCTTATTTCTCGACTGCTTTCAGAGCTTGTTGCATCCGGAACCAAAATTGCGGCAACATCTAATACTCCGCCCAATGCCCTTGGCGAGGGGCGTTTTGCGGCCCAAGACTTCATGCGCGAAATTGACTCCCTCGCAGCCAAGTTTGAGACGATCCGAATTGATGGCCTCGACTACCGCCGACGCGATACTGGTGCGCATGCCGTAGCGGTCGACGATGCGGCTGCTGCAATCTCTGCTGTGTCGGGCGTCGTCACCCTGGACTCATTCGATGGTGTGCTCAAGCACTTGGCCGGCGTGCATCCCTCGCGCTACGTCAAGCTGATCGAAGGTATCGACGCGATTGCGCTGACCGGCGTGCATGAGTTCACAAATCAGACCGATGCGTTGCGTTTCGTGGCCTTCGTCGACCGCCTCTACGACGCCCAGATTCCGGTGTACGCCGAGGGAACCCCGCTGGATGCGGTTTTCCCCGAGGACATGCTCAACGGGGGATACAGCAAGAAGTATCTCCGAGCAGTTTCGCGCCTTATCGCTCTCACCTCTAACAACGCCTAGTACGATTCGCTGTATCGCGGCGGCATGTCACGATCCGGGCGGTTTAGGGGAATCTGAGCGGTAACTGTCGAGCTGGGGAGGCTAGCGGTGGTCGGAGATGGAACAGCAGCAGCCATCGGTGTCGTAGCGCTCGTCCTGCTGTTTTTCTCGCTCGTTCTTCTGTACTCGAGCACTCTTCCGGCGGTCACATGGCGGCGTCTCGTTCTGGAGTCTCTGGCTTGCGCCGTGCCCGGAGCCGTGGCGTGGACATTGATCATTCCGGCATTGGGTATAAGTCTTCGACTGGTCATGATGCCTTCGCTGGCAGCCTTGGGCGCCGTGTGTTGTTTTCTCGTCACGCTCGTCTCCCGAAGCTCGGGAGCATCTCTCGTCCGAAGCGTCATCTTCAGCTGTTTCTGGGCGGTAGGCGTCTACGTTCCGATCGCCGTGCGCACTTTCGAGCCATTCGGCACGATTACCCCGTTCGGGTTGAATCCCATCGACCACGGTGGCGCTCTCGTCATGAGCGTTGCTGTAGGCGCGAGCATGTTGGCGGTGCTGGTCGTAGAACGACACTCTCTCATCCGTGGTGCACGAATGACCCTGCCGGTGCCCCTCGGGGTCGCCGCCCTTGTCGGGGTTGTCTTCTCCTGGCTCCTGTGGCTCGTAGGCGCCGAATTTGCGCTCGATGATGTTGTCGGTCTCATCGTCACCAACGGCGCTGTCAGCGCGGTTTTTGGCGTGATCGGGTGGGTGACGGTACAGCTGATCAACCATGGGGTTGTCGCGCTCAGGTCCTTGGCGGGAGGTGGCGTCAGCGGTCTCATCGCTGTCAGCGCCGGCGCTCCGCTTTTCACGCCGGTTTCAGCTGCGGTTGCGGGGTTGATCGCTGGAGCTGTTGCGTGCGCGTTCACGGTTCGAAAGGGTTCGCCGCTGGGGAACCAACTTCGTTTTCTGGTCAACGCTCATTTGATGGGCGGGAGCATTGGCGTGGTTTCGCTTGGCGTGCTCGCGACCGGGTCGGGGTTTCTGTTCACGGGGCAGACCTACATCGTCGAGCAACAGTTCCTGAGTGTTATTGCCACTGCCAGCTACGCCTTCGTGGTGTCGTCAGTCTTCTGGTGGTTGCTAGGCCGGATCAGGAATGGCGTTGGCGGACGTCGGCCGCGCATCCTCTCCCAGCGCTGAACGCGTCAGGAGTGTTGCGCCGGCGAGTGCGGCAGGCATCGCTACGACCGCACCTAGAGGGATCAGAAACACCAGATAGGTGGCAGCTCCGAAGCCCACTGCGCGGGCGCGAATGCCGCGAAGAGCGCGCCGCCGTGCAGCGAGGTGTATGCCACGGGCCTCAAACGGGATGTTGCCCAATTCGACGACGAGAAGCCAGCCACCGAGAAGGGCGCCGGCGGTCGCGGCGACAGCAGAGCCAACTTCGGGGATGAAGCCGAGCGCAAGGACAAGAATGGCCAACCCGACTGTGGGGATCAGTACTCGAATACCTTCCCCGATACCGCGCCGAAAGTCCTTCCAGAAGCCGAGGGGCTGCTGCGCTGGGGGAGCGCCGTTGATAGCGTCGACGTGCGCGGAGATCTTTCGGTAGAACGCGTCCCCCACCATCAGCGTCGTTGTCGTATACGTATTGACAACAATCAAGATGCTGGCAAGCACCACCGCTAAACCCGCAGCGAGCTGAGTTGCAGTCTGCGCGAGCTCTCCCCAGTCATTGGCGAACGGCGTCAAAAAGCTGGCCACCGACTGGATGTTCGCAAACAACGTGACGAGCACGGCAATCGCGATGACACCGACGATTGCTGCTGGCACCATGCCAAGCAACATGAGGCGAGGTGCCGTAATCCAAATTCGGAAACCTCGAAACAGAAAACTTGCACCAACGAAGAACTCGCGGATGACTGAAGGGCGTCTCTGCGAGGGAATGGCCATGAACCAAGGTTACTGGGCGAACGGTGCCAATTCGCCCGTCACAACAGGCTTGTTGGCTACCCTGATGGGGCATTATTCGGTGGGCGATACCGGACTCGAACCGATGACCTCTTCCGTGTGAAGGAAGCGCGCTACCAACTGCGCCAATCGCCCGCAGATCAATCTTCGCATATCTCGACGACACGCTCGCCACCGAATTGGAACTTCGCGCACTCTTCGTATACAGTCATCTAGCACGCGAAAACGGGTAACCGAATAGCTTGTAAATGCGGATGTGGCGCAGTGGTAGCGCATAACCTTGCCAAGGTTAGGGTCGCGAGTTCGAATCTCGTCATCCGCTCAAGTGGGAAGTGTCAGCCTCGCTGGCACTTTCCATGTGCGGTGGAGTGGCCGAGAGGCGAGGCAGCGGCCTGCAAAGCCGTATACGCGGGTTCAAATCCCGTCTCCACCTCGTAATGAGTGTTTTACGTAACTAAATAGCATGAGCGATTGGCGCAGCGGTAGCGCGCTTCCCTGACACGGAAGAGGTCGCTGGTTCGATCCCAGTATCGCTCACAGATGAAGCCCCGGTTCGCCGGGGCTTCTGCTTTTTAACCCGTTAGGCGTGCGGGTTTCAGCGTGGCACCCCCTAGCGGCCAGAGAATGCGCGACGATAGGGCCATGGGGAAAATCGGGGAACCATCGCAGCAAAGTGAAGCTTTTGTCCAGCTCTTGCTCGGTGAAGGGCTCGCAACCCACAGCCAAATCGCGGAAGCACGCGCTGTTAAAGCCCGCTCGGGTGTTCACATCGACCAAACGCTCGCCAGTCGCGGCCACCTCGATGACGCAACATTGGTGGACGTGATATCGCGAGTGTGGAACATTGAGCGAGCGCCGATGTCTGAGGTAGATGGTGACTTCGCCCGCCAATGGAGTGGACAGCTCTACATTGCCGAGAACTGGATGCCACTCCGCGAGCTGACTGACGGTCGTGCGCTTGTTGCGACGGCCCGTGTTCCGGATGAGGAGCGCAGCGAGCGGATCGCAGCCGCACTGGGGCGAGACGTCGTTTTTGTCGCGGCGACATCCGCCCAGATTTGGCACACGATCCTCGACGTTTTTGGGCCGCTGATCGCTGATCAGGCCGCGAATGAGTTGTGGAACCGCAACCCGGTGTTGTCGGCCCGCACGGTTGCGTCACGTGGCCAAAAAATTGGGTTCATCCTTTTGCTGATCGTCTTTGTGGTTGCTTTGGTTCTCTGGCCGGCGATCACAGTGATCTCGCTCATCGCAATAACGAGCCTGGTATTTCTCGCCGGCACAGCTTTCAAGTTCTTTATCTCTTTGCGCGGAGCACGTTTCGATCTAGTCGAACGAGTCTCCGATCGCGAGGTCGAAGAACTCAATGACGATGACCTGCCGCGATACACGGTGCTTGTGCCGGTCTTCAAAGAGGCAAATATCGTCGCTCAGCTCGTCAAGAATCTCGGCGATATCGATTGGCCGACAAATCGGCTTGAGGTTTTCGTGTTGATTGAAGAATCGGACGATGAGACGAGGGCCGCGTTCGAAGCCAGTTCCCCTCCCGATCATTTTCAGATCATCACGATTCCCGCAGGCCATCCCCAGACGAAGCCGCGTGCGTGCAACGTCGGGCTATTTTTTGCCACGGGGGACTACCTCGTCATTTTTGATGCCGAAGATACTCCGGAACCTGACCAGCTCAAGAAGGCGTATATCTCCTTCCAGCGTGGCGGAGAGAAGACGGTCTGTGTTCAGGCCGCGTTGAACTATTTCAACTCGCGCGAAAATATTTTGACCCGGATGTTCTCGCTCGAGTACGGCTATTGGTTCGACTACATGTTGTCTGGCCTTGATTCGCTCGACCTTCCCATCCCACTTGGCGGCACCTCGAATCATTTCCGCACTGAGGCCCTCAAGAGCCTGGGCGGGTGGGATCCGTACAACGTCACCGAAGACGCCGATCTGGGCATTCGGGCGAGTGCCCTCGGCTACCGGGTCGGTGTGGTGAATTCAGCAACGATGGAAGAAGCCAACAAGTCGATTCCCAACTTTATCCGGCAACGTAGTCGATGGATCAAGGGCTACATGCAGACGACTCTCGTGCATGCGCGTCGGCCCGTAGCCCTCTTGAGGGAGATCGGCTTCTGGCGTTTCTGCAGTTTCGTCTTGCTCATCGCGGGCACTCCAGCAACCTTCTTGGGGGTGCTGCCGTTTTATATCCTCACGGTGCTTTCGCTCGTGCTCCCCACCGAGCTTGTCGGGCAGTTCTTTCCTGTCTGGTTGCTGTGGGTGTGCTTCCTTAACTTCATCATCGGCAGCTCGATCATGGTGTATTTGTCGATGATGGGGCCCTATAAACGGGGAACATTCGCGCTCGTTCCTTGGGCGCTACTGAATCCCTTGTACTGGATTCTGCACTCGATCGCGTCCTACAAGGCGCTCTGGCAGCTCATCACGAAACCGCACTACTGGGAGAAGACGGAGCATGGCCTGACGAGCCAGACCAATCATGAGTGAGCCGCTGACGAACACGCGGGCGCTTCGTATCGCGACCCGACCTCCACGGACTCGCCTCGATGTTTGGCCGCGACGAACTCATCGCCGCTGGCTGCTCCGTGGCATCTTCGCTCTTCCCTACGTCATCTTCGCGGTCGTCGTGTCCGCGCTGGGAGCGACGGACTCCCCGAACGCCACGCTTGTTGCGCGAGCTACCCAGATCGATTGGGAGCGGGCAGATGCCCAATGGTTGGGAGAGATCTTCCCGCCCATCAGCACCTTGCTCGCGGCATTTGTGCCTGGTGGGGCGCTGACGCTTTCGATTATCGGAGCGCTGAGCGCCGGAGTCTTCCTGCAGAAGCTCATTGAGATCATGGTGCAGCGGCGCTTCGCGCGATCGACGATCGTTATTCTCATGATGGCCCTCGCGCTTAACCCCCTCTTTTTCTACAACGCGACGCAAAACTACGCAGCCTTTCTGGGGCTTCTTCTTTTCGGGCTTGGACTGTCACACATCGTGAGATTTGTGACGTGGGGTAACACAGAGTCTGGTTTTCGCGTCGGAATCTACTTCATGGTCGCGGTGCTCACCGATGTGACAGCACTCGTTTACGTCACTGCTGCGGCGCTCTCCGCGCCTATCCTTCGCCATCGTCGCGTGGGAGTAGTTGGCGCTCGACGGGCAAACGCGCTCGTCATTCTTTATCCCGCCGTCTCCGCGCTCATTTCCCTCGCCGTTCTCAACGCTCTCTTTCTTGGGCGTCCTTTCGCCGGGGCCACTCAGTCGGCGTTTACTGGATTCGGCGATCGACTCGTTGTCGTTGGCCAATTCTTTAGCACTACTGAGGGCCTATTCGTGATTGCACCCCTCGTCAGTGCATGGCTGGTTGCGCTCATTGTTCGCAGGCCCGGTGCGATCATTATTTCGACCCTAGTTTTTGCTGCCTTTATCGTCGGGTTCGCCCTCGGACTCTTGCCTAACGGCTCCACTGGAAATATTTTCATGGCGATGACGCTTCTCGCTATCGCCCTTATCCCCACTGCTCGAAGCGCCAGGGGAACGCTGATGATCTCGCTCGTGGGGGTTTTGCAACTCCTGATTGGGTGGGCCAACGCGCTTACCAGTACGGCGCTTGCTCTGTGGGCGAGCCAAATCTTTGGCGGCTAGAGCATTTAGTGACGCGGGGTTGTCGGTATCGCCACTAAAGTTATTGTGTGAGTAAGACTGGATTCGACCTATTTACCGACCGCAACGTCGTCGCCATGCGCGTCAACGGTGAGTTGAAAGACCTCGCCTCGACGGTGACCGACACGGATGAGGTCGACGCCGTCACTATCGACTCGCCCGACGGACTCAACATCCTTCGCCATTCAGCGGCACACGTCGCAGCGCAGGCTGTTCAGACGATCAATCCTGCGGCGAAGCTGGGTATCGGCCCGCCGGTGACTGACGGTTTCTACTACGACTTTGATGTCGAAGAACCGTTTACGCCCGAAGACCTGAAGGCGATCAGCAAGGCGATGGATCGCATCATTCGTCAGGGGCAGCGCTTTCAGCGACGCGTTGTAACAGAAGCTGAAGCCCGTGCAGAGCTCGCGGACGAGCCATACAAACTTGAACTCATTGGTCTTAAAGGCGCCGTCGCCGAGGGTGATGCGGATGCCGACAACGAATCGGTCGAGGTCGGCGGTGCCGAACTCACCATCTATGACAACGTCGACGGCAAAACGGGCGAGGTTTACTGGAAAGACCTCTGCCGCGGACCGCACCTGCCGAATACCCGCATGATCGGTAACGGCTGGTCGCTCACGCGTACCGCCGCAGCCTACTGGCGTGGTTCTGAGAAGAACAAACAGCTCCAGCGTGTGTATGGCACTGCGTGGCCGACGAAAGACGAGCTTCGTGAATACCAAGCTCGTCAAGAGGAAGCGCTCAAGCGCGACCATCGCAAGCTTGGTGCTGAGCTAGACCTGTTCTCCTTCCCCGACGAAATCGGTTCGGGTCTCGCTGTGTTCCACCCCAAGGGCGGAATCATTCGTCACGAGATGGAGAACTATTCGCGCACGCGTCACCTGCAGGAGGGCTACTCGTTCGTCAACACTCCTCACATCACCAAGGCGGCGTTGTTCGAGACCTCCGGTCACTTGGGTTGGTACAAGGACGGCATGTTCCCGCCGATGCACCTCGATGAGGGCCGCAACGAAGAGGGCGAGATCACTCGTCAGGGCGCTGACTACTACCTCAAGCCCATGAACTGCCCAATGCACATCCTGATTTACAAGTCGAGCGGACGCTCGTACCGTGACTTGCCGATGCGCCTCTTTGAGTTCGGCACCGTGTACCGCAATGAAAAGTCTGGTGTTATTCACGGCCTCACGCGTGTTCGCGGCCTCACTATGGACGACGCGCACATTTTCACTACCAAGGAGGGGATGAAGGAGGAGCTGACCAACACCCTCAACTTCGTTCTTTCCTTGCTGCGCGACTACGGTCTCACCGACTTCTATCTCGAACTGTCAACGAAAGATCCTGAGAAGTACGTCGGTGATGACGACGTGTGGGACGAAGCGACGCAAACCCTCGCTGAGGTTGCAGCCGAGTCCGGTCTGGAACTTGTTCCTGACCCGGGTGGTGCGGCCTTCTATGGCCCCAAGATCTCTGTTCAGGCTCGCGACGCCATCGGACGTACGTGGCAGATGTCTACCGTGCAGCTCGACTTCAACCTTCCGGAGCGTTTCGAGCTCGAATACACGGCGGCGGACGGTTCACGCCAACGCCCCGTGATGATCCACCGTGCACTGTTCGGCTCGATTGAGCGCTTCTTTGGAGTGCTCACCGAGCACTATGCCGGCGCGTTCCCTGTCTGGCTGTCGCCGGTCCAGGTTGTCGGCATCCCGGTTGCTGAAGCTTATGAAGAGTACCTGGGCGGCGTTATCGATCAGCTCAAGGCGCTCGGCGTCCGCGCCGAGCTAGATGACTCGAGTGAGCGCATGCAGAAGAAGATCCGCACTCACACGAAGTCGAAGATCCCGTTCCAGCTCATTGCTGGAGAACAGGATCAGGCTGCCGGTTCAGTGAGCTTCCGCTTCCGTGATGGAACTCAGGAGAATGGCATTCCAATTGCGGATGCGGTTACGCGCATCACTGACGCGATCGCGACGCGAGCGCAGGTTTAGTTCGTGCGCGACTACGACGGTTCGGAGTTGCCTGCGGGGGAGTCGAGTTCTGACTTCGCCGCGGTGCCCGACGCCTTTCAGCGACTCTGGACACCGCATCGTATCGCCTACATCTTGGATCAGTCGCAGCCTGACAAGGACGACTGCCCCTTCTGCGTTGCGCCGACCCTTGACGACGAGAAGGCGCTTATTGTCGCGCGCGGTGAGCACGCTTTCGTTCTGCTCAACCTCTTCCCCTATAACAGCGGCCATCTCTTGGTGTGCCCCTATCGGCACGTGCCCTTGTACGACGAAGCGACGGATGAGGAGACGGCAGAGATCGCGTCGCTCACTCAGACAGCGATGCGAGTGCTCCGCGAAACGTCGAAGGCTCACGGTTTCAATATCGGGATGAATCAGGGTGCGCTAGCAGGCGCCGGTATCGCTAATCACCTGCATCAGCATGTTGTTCCGCGGTGGGCAACTGACTCGAACTTCTTCCCGATTGTGGCCGGAACGAAGGCCATTCCTCGGCTGCTTGGTGAGGTTCGCGAAGAACTGGCGAAGGCCTGGCCGACGAACCACTGAGTTCAAATTGGCTGCATTCTTTTGAGGGCTCCGGTCTTAGCGTTGTAGCTATGAGCGAGAACACTTCATCCAACGAATCCGGTACGAGCCGCGTTAAGCGCGGACTGGCAGAAATGCTTAAGGGTGGCGTCATCATGGATGTCGTCAACGCTGAGCAGGCAAAGATCGCTGAGGATGCCGGCGCTGTTGCCGTCATGGCCCTCGAGCGCGTTCCTGCTGACATCCGTTCGCAGGGTGGAGTAGCTCGCATGAGTGACCCCGACCTCATCGACGGCATCATCGACGCAGTTTCAATCCCCGTTATGGCCAAGGCCCGAATCGGACACTTCGTTGAAGCTCAGGTTCTTCAGGCGCTCAAGGTTGACTACATCGACGAGTCCGAGGTGCTGAGCCCCGCAGACTACGTCAACCACATCGATAAGTGGAACTTCGACGTTCCCTTCGTCTGTGGCGCAACCAACCTGGGCGAGGCGCTTCGTCGCATCACCGAGGGTGCTGCGATGATCCGCTCAAAGGGCGAGGCGGGCACGGGCGACGTTTCTGAGGCGACCAAACACATCCGCACTATCAAGGGCCAGATCAACGAACTGCGCTCGAAGTCTGCTGACGAACTGTACGTTGCGGCTAAGGAACTTCAGGCTCCCTATGAGCTCGTGCGCGAAATCGCGGAGACGGGAAAGCTTCCCGTTGTACTCTTCACGGCCGGCGGCGTAGCAACTCCCGCCGATGCTGCTCTGATGATGCAACTCGGTGCCGATGGAGTCTTCGTCGGGTCCGGAATCTTCAAGTCGGGCAACCCGGCGCAGCGCGCGGCCGCAATTGTGAAGGCGACGACCTTCTTCGATGACCCGAGCGTTATTGCTGCTGCCTCGCGCGGACTCGGTGAGGCCATGGTTGGCATCAACGTGTCTGACCTTGCTGCTCCCCACCGTCTCTCTGAGCGTGGCTGGTAGTCACACAGTCGATCAGCTCCCTATCGGAGTATTAGCTCTCCAGGGTGACTTCCGTGAGCACCTCGCTGTGCTCGAACTGCTGGGCGAAACCGCAATCGCGGTCAAGACCGCTCAGCAGCTTGAGCATATTGCTGGACTCATCATTCCCGGCGGAGAGTCGAGCGTGATCGACAAGCTCTCTCGTCTCTATGGGCTGTATGACCCGATACGCGAAGCGATTGCGGGCGGACTTCCGGTCTATGGCACGTGTGCGGGGCTGATCATGCTGGCTGACACTGTGCTCGATTCGATCGACGGGCAACGGTCTTTTGGCGGGCTGGATGTCGTGGTGCGCCGTAACGCGTTCGGGTCACAGACTGACTCCTTCGAGACAGACATCCGCGTTCCAGAGTTGGGCGACGTGCCCGTGCACGCGATATTCATTCGGGCCCCGGTAGTGGAATCCGTGGGGGCGAAAGCACGAGCAATTGCCACGCTCGACGACGGCAGGATTGTGGCTGTTGAGCAGGGGAACGTTCTCGGAACGTCCTTTCATCCAGAGATCACCGGCGACACTCGTTTTCACGAGTACTTTATTTCTCGCGTGCGCGCCAGCGGATAGATCCTGCATCATGGGGGAATGCAACTGTATGCAGATCACCCCGCCCGCAGAGCTCGCCAGGTCACGGTCGACGTGCTTTCGCTTGCTTTTATCGTTGTGTGGATTGCGATTGCCGTGTGGATCTATCAACTCATCGCAGCCTTCCAGCAGCTTGGTGTCCAGATGCAGGATGCCGGTGCCGGTTTTCGGTCGACGATGGTGGAACTAGGGGACACCCTCGGCGCCGTTCCCTTGATCGGATCCGGCATCCGCACCCCATTTGATGGCGCGAGCGATGCCGGAGCTGCATTGGAGGCCGCAGGCCAGAGTCAGCAGGAGACCGTTCTGGCTGCGGCAACGTTAGTTGGAGTGTTTATCGGTGTGGTTCCGGTTGTGCTGATTTTGCTCGTCTGGTTGCTGCCGCGGGCTCGCTTCGCGGTACGCGCTAATGAAGCTAGGAAGCTTCTCGCCACTCCCGGTGGCGCCGATTTGCTTGCGCTTCGGGCGCTCGGCTCGCAGAATTTGACGGCTTTGTCTCAGGTCTCTGCGCACCCGGCCGCCGAGTGGCGGGCAGGAAATACCACGACCGTTGCGCTGCTAGCCCAACTCCAATTGAGCGAGCTCGGCGTGCGCACGAGAGTCGATCGGTCGTAGGGCGGGGATTCGCGCACGCGAGACTGCTCAAGGCCGGATAGAATAGCCGTCATGTCAGGGCATTCTAAATGGGCAACTACCAAGCACAAGAAGGCGATTACTGATTCTCGCCGCGCGAAGTCATTCGCGAAATTGATCAAGAATATCGAGGTCGCTGCCAAGATTGGCGGAGCGGATCTTGCGGGCAACCCGACTCTTGTCGACGCTATTCAAAAGGCTAAAAAGACGTCGGTTCCCAATGACAACATCGATCGTGCGGTCAAGCGTGGCTCCGGCCAGCTTGGCGACGCCATCGAGTATCTCAACATCATGTACGAGGGCTACGGTCCCAACGGTGTTGCTCTCCTGGTCGAATGTCTTACCGACAACAAGAACCGCGCCGCGGCCGATGTTCGCACGATCATGAGCCGCAACGGTGGCTCGTTGGCCGATCCCGGCAGCGTTGCTTACAACTTTGAACGCAAGGGCGTCATCTCGATCACCAAGACTGAGGGCGTCACTGAAGACGACATTCTCATGGCAGTACTCGACGCCGGTGCTGAAGAAGTTATGAACCACGGTCAAGGCTTTGAAGTCATCACCGATACAGCTCACCTTGTTGAGTCGCGTAACGCGCTTCAAGAGGCTGGCATCGACTATGACGCCTCGGAGGCCGAGTTCGTTCCGAACGTCAAGGTCGAAGTTGATGCAGACACGGCGCGCAAAGTGTTCAAGTTGATTGATGCGCTTGAAGAGTCGGACGACGTTCAGAACATCTACTCTAACTTTGACATCACGCCTGAGGTTCAAGCCGAGCTTGACGAGGACTAGTCGGTGACGCTGCGTGTGATCGGGATCGATCCCGGGCTCACGCGGTGCGGCATCGGCGTGGTCGATGTTGCGCCCAATCGTCGTGCGACTTTGGTGTACGTCGGGGTAGTCCGTACTCCGCCAGCGATGGCATTGGAAGAGCGGTTGCGCGAGATCGGTGACGGTATTGACGCCATCATCGCCGAGTTCGCTCCGCAGCAGCTCGCCCTTGAGCGAGTCTTCGCCCAAAACAATGTGAGCACAGTGATGGGCACGGCCCAGGCCAGTGGCGTCGCGATGTATGTCGCCGCACGTCACGGCATCCCGGTGACGTTGCATACGCCTACCGAAGTGAAGCTTGCCATCACGGGATATGGCGGTGCGGAGAAAAAGCAAGTAGGCGCCATGGTCGCGCGAGTGCTCGGTCTTGCCGAAGCGCCGAAACCAGCAGATGCCGCAGACGCGTGTGCTCTGGCAATCTGTGGTGCGTGGAAGAGCGGCCCTGGTTTCGCGGCAGCACCTGTCCCAGCTGGCCGCGGCGCGAGGGACGCAACGCCGGCATCGTCACGCTCAACCGGGCTCACCCCCGCTCAGGAGGCGTGGCGGTCAGCAGAGAAGTCAGCGGGTGCTCGTAGGCTGAACCTATGATTTCTTCCCTTCGTGGCACCGTTCTCGCCGCGGTCGGAACTTCGCTGGTTGTTGAGGTCGGGGGAGTCGGCCTGAGCGTGAGCGTAACTCCCGAACACGCCTTGTCCGTGCGTGTAGGCGCTGAAGCCCAACTCAACACAGCGTTAATCGTGCGAGAAGACGATTTAGCCCTCTATGGTTTTCGCACGACTGACGAGCTCGAGGTATTCAACTTGTTGCGTGGTGTCACCGGCGTGGGGCCCAAGAGCGCGATGGGCGTGCTGGCGGCGTTGGCCCCCGACGATGTGGCGCGCGCGGTTGCTGAAGAAAACGACTCCGCATTCCGCAAAGTGTCGGGTATCGGGCCCAAGACCGCCAAGCTCATCGTGCTGAACTTGGCAGGCAAGCTCATCGTGTCCGCACGCCGACCCGCTGCTGCCGCGCTGCGTTCCACCTCTGTGTCCGAACAGGTGTCATTGGCGCTCCAAGGTTTGGGCTGGGCAGAGAAACTTGCGCAACCCGCAGCGGAGGGTGCCGTTCAGGATGCCGACGAGTCGGAGCAGAGTGATGTGCAGGCCATTCTTCGTCGTGCACTGCTGCTCGTTGGTTCGCAGACCGGCAAGGCTGGTCTCTAATGCTGAATAACGACGACGTCGTCACTTCAGGCGTCGAGTCGGATGCCGAACTCGCTTTCGAGGGTGCCCTGCGCCCCAAGTCTCTTGACGAGTTTGTCGGGCAGACCAAAGTGCGCGGACAACTTCAATTGCTCTTGCGTGCGGCTGCGATGCAGAATCGCACCGCAGACCACATTCTTCTTGCCGGCCCTCCTGGGCTCGGCAAGACTACGTTGGCGATGATCGTCGCCCATGAGAGCGACCGCCCGCTGCGCATGTCGAGCGGCCCTGCAATTCAACATGCTGGTGATCTGGCGGCGGTGTTGTCGTCGCTGCTTCCCGGCGAAGTGCTCTTTATTGATGAGATTCATCGCATGGCACGCTCCGCAGAGGAGATGCTCTACCTCGCGATGGAAGACTTCCGCATCGACATCATGGTGGGTAAGGGGGCGGGAGCGACATCCATCCCGCTCGATATCGCGCCCTTTACTCTCGTCGGTGCCACGACGCGGTCGGGTCTTTTGCCGAACCCGTTGCGCGATCGTTTTGGTTTTACAGCCCACCTCGAGTTCTACGATGAGGGGGAACTCGAGCGAGTGTTGGCTCGAGCCGCCACGATGCTGGAACTCGATATCGATAAAGAAGCGATTGCGGAGATTGCCGGACGTTGTCGGGGCACTCCTCGTATTGCCAATCGCTTGCTCCGGCGGGTGCGCGACTATGCGCTCGTCAACGGAATTCCTGCCAGCACTGATGCGGTACGCGCGGCACTCGAACTGTACGACGTCGACGAGCGTGGCCTCGATCGTCTTGACCGCGCCGTCATGCACACGGTGCTCAGTCGCTTCGATGGGGGACCAGTCGGGCTTAGTACCCTTGCGGTTTCGGTTGGTGAAGAAGCCGAGACAGTCGAGTCAGTAGTCGAGCCGTTCCTGGTTCGGATCGGATTGCTGTCTCGCACGCCGCGGGGCCGAGTGGCGACGCGCGCAGCGTGGGAACACTTTGGAATGGCTGACAGGAATTCGTCGCTGTTCAGTGATGAACTATAGTTTTACTGGCTTAACACGCGCATCAGCTTGAGCGCCAGGCCCACAGACCACCGAAAGGTACCTCATGGATCCTCTTTCTATTGCGATGCTCGCCATCCTCGGCGTGCTCATCTTCTTTATGTTCCGCAACAGTCGCAAGCGCAAAGCTCAGATGGAAGAGTTGCGTGAGCAGATGGTTCCTGGCGTCGAGGTTATGACCAACTTTGGTCTCTTCGGAACTCTCATCACTATGGACACTGTCAAGAACGAAGCTGAGATCGAAATCAGCAAGGGTGTAATCGTTAAGGTTCACAGCCAGACTCTTGCGAAGGTTGTCGCTGAAGACGCCGTCGAAGATGGCGCTCCTCGCTCGGTCGAGGAAGCAATGGAGATCGCTAACCGCGAAGCGGAAGAACGCGAAGCCGCTGGCGAAGCTGCTGTGTCCGAGACCGACCCAGAGTTCGGCGAGCTTTCCGACTCCAAAGACGACAAGTCCTCCAAATAGAAGTACCAGTCCTGGTAACCCACTAGTGTTGAGAGTCGTCCTCCCCGGGGGCGACTGTCCAACGGCGTGCGATCCTGCACTGCTCTGTCAAGAAAGCTGAGTCAAATAGGTGGCAAGAACAACCCCTGTGAAAAACGCGTGGCGAGCCATCGTCTGGCTCACAGCACTCACGGTGGGGCTCACCGTTTTGATCGGTGCTGGCTCCATGTTTGGCTCGGCCTCATGGGCCCCGAAGCTAGCGCTTGACCTTGAGGGCGGAACGCAAATTGTTCTCGCTCCTCAACTCGAGAGTGGCCAGACGGTAACCGGCGAGCAACTCGCGCAGGCCGTATCGATCATTCGTGATCGAGTTGATGCGAGTGGTGTTGCTGAAGCAGAGGTGACTACTCAAGGCGCCAGCAACGTTGTGGTGTCGATCCCCGGCATTCCGGATGAAGAGACGCTCAAGCGCATTCAGTCGTCCGCAAAGCTCGAGTTCCGCCCGGTTCTGTACACGGATGTCGCTCCTACGGCGACGGCGACAGAAACGCCCGATCCCACAGACACCGCTACCGCTGACGGCGAAACGGCAACTCCTACTCCCGAGCCCACGCTCGCGACTACGCCGACTGCAGTTCCTACCGACGCCAGTGACCTCAACTGGATTACTGAGGCGCTGTTCGACGATTTCACCAACTTCGATTGTGCGTCGCTCGACAACTTCAGCGTTGCGCCCGCTGCCGAGCCGCTCATCACGTGTGACTCTGACGGGCTCTACAAGTACATCCTCGGCCCCGTAGAGGTTGAAGGAAGCACGATCACAGACGCGTCCAGTGGACTTGTGACAAGCTCGCAGGGCGTCAGTACCGGGCAATGGGGCGTATTCCCCACGTTCAACGCTGAAGGCACTGCGGACGTCGCCGAGATGACGACCCGCCTCTTCGGCTTCGATGAGACAGACCCCCGCAACCGTTTCGGAATCGTTCTTGATGGTCAGGTCATTTCGGCTCCGACCACGCAGGGAATCATCACGGGCGGTAACCCACAGATCTCCGGAAGCTTTACGCAAGAGTCTGCCGAGATCCTTGCTGACCAGCTCAAGTTCGGTGCGTTACCTATCGGCTTCGAAGTTCAGAGCAGCGAAAACATTTCGGCAACCTTGGGTAGCAACCAGTTGAACTCTGGTTTGATCGCCGGACTCATCGGTCTCCTTCTCGTTGTCATCTACTCGCTCTTCCAATACCGACTTCTTGGTCTGGTCACGGTGGCGTCGCTCATCGTCGCTGGAGTACTCACGTACCTGGTGATTGCGTACCTGTCGTGGCGTCACGGCTACCGCCTCTCGCTCGCTGGTGTTGCTGGGCTTATCGTGGCCATCGGATTCACTGCGGACTCCTTCATCGTCTACTTCGAGCGGATTCGAGACGAACTCCGTGATGGACGTTCGTTGACTGGTGCGGTCGAGGCAGGCTGGAAGCGCGCATTGCGCACGATCTTCGCTGCTAAGGCTGTCAACCTGCTTTCCGCTGTGGTGCTCTTTGTTCTTGCCGTGGGCAACGTTCGAGGTTTCGCGCTCACCCTGGGAATTACGACAGTCATCGACGTTCTGGTTGTAGTGCTGTTTACGCACCCGGTCTTGCAATTACTTGCGACCACCCGGTTCTTCTCGAGCGGTCACCGCTTGAGCGGGCTCGATCCCAACGCGCTCGGGGCCATCTATCGTGGGCGAGCACAATTCCGCACCCCGGTCGCCTCGAAGAACAAGACGGGCGCCAGCCGTGAAGCTGCGCGTCGACAGACTATTGCCGAACGTAAGGCTGCTGAGCTGACAGGCACTTCATCTGATGCCAGCTCAGATGGAAAGGACTCCTGATGGCTAGCTTCTCTAAATTCGGCAACGACCTCTACACCGGCGATGTATCGATCAACTTCATCGGTCGCCGCAAGGTTTGGTACACGCTCGCAGCGGTATTGCTTGCAATTTCTATCGTCGTGCCAGCGCTGCGCGGCGGTTATGTCTTCGGTATCGAGTTCACCGGTGGATCGCAGTTTCAGATTGACTCCGTTGAGCAGCTTTCGGATCCGGACGCCAACGCGGAAGCGCAGACGCTGGCAACCGACACTGTTATTGATGTTGTAGCGGATGCTGACCCCAAGGTCACAGTTATCGGCACTGGCTCGCTTCGTATTCAGACGGAGCAGCTCGAGACCGACGAGTCGAACGCCGTGCGCGATGCGCTTGCTGATGCCTTCGGCGTTGATAACGACCTTGTAGCTGCGTCCTTTGTCGGCCCCTCGTGGGGTGCTGACATCACGAGTTCAGCCCTTCGTGCACTCATCGTCTTTATCGCTCTCGCAGCTGTCATGATGGCGATCTATTTCCGAACCTGGAAGATGTCGATCGCTGCAATGATCGCTTTGCTTCACGACATCGTGATCACTGCTGGTGTGTATGGCGTGTTCGGTTTCGAGATCACGCCGTCGGCGGTGATCGGATTCCTTACGATCCTGGGCTTCTCGCTGTATGACACGGTTGTGGTGTTCGACAAGATCCGAGAGAACACGTCAGAAGACGGCTCCGAGTCTCGCCGCACCTTCGCAGAATCGGTGAACCTCGCGGTAAACCAGACTCTCGTGCGTTCCATTAACACGGGTGTCGTTGCTGCGCTGCCTGTCGCCGCCATCTTGTTCATCGGTGCGTATGTGCTGGGAGCAGGAACGCTTCGTGACATCGCTCTCGCGCTGTTCATTGGAATTATTGTCGGCACCTATTCCACGATCTTTATCGCGGCTCCGCTCTATGCCCAGTTCCGCCAGAACGAGCCAGCGATCCTTAGCCGCACCAAGCGGCTAACCGCTGCCCGTGCTGCAGACAAGGGCGGCAAGTAGCCACTGTGTGCGAACGAACGGTTGTTCGTGCGCAAGCAAAAACGCCCGCTCGTTGCGGTCGTGAACTTCGTGCCATCAAACGCGTCCTAGAATCGATTTAGGAGGTAGCGGAATGAGCGATTCGCAGCAGTCATCAGCTTCTTTTCGCGCGCTCCTTCCGCGTCTATTCTCGCGAGCTCAACCGGCGGGTTCGGTCGAGAAGCTTCTGCGCACCGTCAAGGCGAGTCACCCCAAGGCAAACCTTGCTCTGATCGAGCGAGCATATGCTGCAGCATTTAGGGCGCATGACGGCCAGAAGCGTAAGAGCGGTGAGCCGTACATTACCCACCCCATCGCCGTTGCGCAGATTCTTGCGGAGCTGGGTATTGGTGAGAAGACGATTGCTGCTGCGCTCCTGCATGACACGGTAGAAGACACCGAGTATTCTCTCGACGAGCTTCGCCTCGAGTTCGGCGATGAGATCGCCATGCTCGTTGATGGAGTCACCAAGCTCGACAAGGTCAAATACGGTGATAGCGCTCAGGCGGAAACTGTTCGCAAGATGATCGTCGCGATGTCGAAAGACATTCGCGTACTCGTAATTAAGCTTGCCGACCGTCTCCACAATGCGCGTACGTGGGGCTTTGTTCCCCGGGAGTCTGCCTCGCGCAAGGCGCAAGAGACCCTTGAGATTTACGCGCCACTCGCGCACCGGCTTGGTATTCAGGCGATGAAAACTGAGCTTGAGGATCTTTCCTTCGCGGTATTGCATCCCAAGATCTATGTCGAGATTGAAAGCTTGGTCTCCAAGCGAACCCCGCAACGTGACCAATTCGTCAAGCAGGTTATCGCGTCGGTAAAAGACGACCTCAGAACTTCACGGATCAAGGGAACCGTCGCCGGCAGGCCCAAACAGTATTACTCGATTTACCAAAAGATGATTTTGCGTGGTCGCGAGTTTGACGAGATTTACGATCTCGTCGGTATCCGAGTGCTCGTGAATTCGGTACGCGATTGCTATGCAGTGCTCGGATCGATCCACGCGCGCTGGAATCCGATTCCGGGTCGTTTCAAGGACTACATCGCAACTCCCAAGTTCAACCTGTATCAGTCACTTCACACCACAGTCATCGGTCCAGATGGCCGTGCCGTCGAGATCCAAATTCGTACGAACGAGATGCACCATCGAGCTGAATTTGGCGTCGCTGCGCACTGGAAGTACAAGGACCGCGCTGCGGGTAAGGCGATCGAGTCGGGTCCTGCAGACAATGACATGGCGTGGCTCGCGCACATCACTGACTGGCAGGCAGAAACCTCTGACCCCAGTGAGTTCCTTGAGTCGCTTCGCTTCGAAATTGGCGCCAAAGAGGTGTACGTCTTCACGCCTCAGGGCAAGGTGATTGGCCTACCCGCAGGCGCTACCCCTGTCGACTTTGCCTACGCAGTGCACACGGAAATTGGCCACCGCACCATGGGCGCCAAGGTCAACGGCCGTCTGGTTCCTCTGGAGACGGAACTCAACAGCGGGGACTCCGTCGAAGTCTTCACATCGAAGAGTCCGGATGCGGCACCAAGCCAGGACTGGCTTGGCTTCGTGAAGAGCACGCGTGCGCGCAATAAAATCCGCGCCTGGTTCACGAAGGAACGCCGAGACGAGGCTATCGAGCAAGGCAAAGATGCCATCGCTCGAGCGATGCGCAAGCAGAATATGCCGCTTCAGAAGCTCATGAGCCAGGAGTCCTTCGCGGAACTGGCTGCGAACATGCGCTACGAAGACGTCTCCGCGCTGTACGCAGCGGTTGGCGAGGGGCATATCTCGACCCAATCGGTTATCGAGAAGCTAGTCGGTTCTCTCAGTTCCGGAACTGAAGAAGACGATGGCGAACTAACCTTCCCCGCAGCCGGCAAGTTGCGACCGTACAAGCATTCAGATTCCGGAATTCTGGTGCGCGGTGCCCCGGACATTCTGGTGAAGTTGGCGCGCTGTTGCACTCCCGTTCCTGGCGATGAGGTTGTCGGTTTCGTCACTCGTGGAGCCGGCGTTTCAGTTCACCGAGCGGACTGCAAGAACGTGCAGTCGCTTCTCGACGAGCCAGAGCGCATGATCGAGGTCGAGTGGGCCCCGACGTCAAAGAGTTTGTTCCTCGTCCAAATCCAAGTTGAGGCTCTCGACCGGGCCGGACTGCTCTCCGACATCACCAAAGTGCTCAGCGAGACCCATGTGAACATCCTCTCCGCGACCGTGAATACGTCAACGGCCCGACTCGCGATCAGCAAATTCGTATTCGAGATGGGCGACACCACTCACTTGGACCGCGTGCTCAATGCCGTACGGCGCGTAGATGCCGTCTACGACGTCTACAGGGTCAATAGCGGCTAACTCGCTGAGGCCAGCGGTGCGGGGGACTCGAGTGCCGCCAATCGCGCAAGAGCGATGCGCTTCTGCGGCAAGTTTCGGCGCGCAGTGAGGGAATCGACGCAGTGCTCGAAGTTGAGTTTGCCCTCCGTCATTAGCACTCTGACCGCTGCCTCTTGTCGTGGCCCGAACGGTTCGCTAAAGCGGACAAGATCGAGCACAGTACGCAGCCGTGAAGTGACGCTGACGCCAGACACCGTATCGATGTCGTCGTCGGTGATCACGACTTCTCTGAGCACTGCGTTCAAACTAGGGTGCGGGCGAGTGCGTGCGCCGATAGCGACGCACAACTGATGGCGAGGTGGGGGATTTAGGGCAGCACCCCATACCCACGCAGCGGTCATCTGTTCCGCAATGATTCGGGCGTCGAGGACCACCCCGAGCGCTCGCGCCCGCAGATGAATCGTGTCGAACTCATCAATGGGGCAGAAGCACTGGTCGAGAGCGAACAGCTCACCGTCGAGCGCGGCACATTGCAGTTCCGCTAGCGGCAAATCGATCGAGCTCAACACTGGGGGGAGTCGTGGTGTCATGTCTCTATCGTGCGGTCGGAAGCAACCGCACGAGAGCCAGACCTGCGATTCGGTGGAGAACTAATCGCCTGTGGAGAACAAGCTACTTGAGGGCGCCCAACCATGCCTTGCGAGCATCGAGTGCGTCTTGTGCTGCAGCAATCTTCTTCGCATTGCCGGTCGCCTGGGCGTCGGCGAGTTCGGCCTCAAGCTTGGCAATAGCTTCGTTGAGTTGACCCAAGAAGCCCTCTGACCGTTCTTGACGTTCGGGGTTGTTCTTGTGCCAGTGATCCTCGTCGAGCTTGCGAACGGCAGCCTCAACCTTGCGGAGACGCTCTTCGGCAGTCTTGATCTTGTCGCGGGGAACTTTGCCAATCTCATCCCAGCGCTTTTGGATCGAGAGCAGAGTCTTCTTCGCGTGCACGCGATCTGTGGCTTTCAGCAGCGGCTCAGCTTCCTCGAGCAGCGCTTTCTTCAGTTCCCAATTTGCGGTGAACTCGACGTTGTCTTGTGCTTCAACCTCTGACTTGGCAGCGTAGAGCACGTCGCCAGCCTGCTTGAATTTGGCCCAGAGGGCGTCGTCAAACTTCTTGCCTGCGCGGCCGGCAGCCTTCCAGCTATCGAGGAGTCGACGATATGTATGGATGCCCTCGACGCCCTGCGCCGCGAGAGATTCTGCTTCATCGACGAGAGCTTGCTTGTCGGCGCGAGCCTTTTTGTGGGCGGAATCTAGTTCTGCGAAAAACGCGCGGCGGTGGGTATCGATCGTGCTGCGTGCCGCACGGAATCGTTTCCACAGCTCATTAGCTTCGTTCTTGGGCAGGCGAGGGCCGTCGGCTTGGTGAGCCTTCCAGCGCGCAAAAATGTCGTCCATTTGCGCGGTGACTTGCTTCCACTGCGCTTTGGCCGGATCGCCAGCAGCGAGTGTCTCTGCTTCAACAACGAGTGCGCTACGGGCAGCAATTGCCTCCGTGAGGGCAGCTTTTGCTTCTTCGCTCTGCTGTTCGGTGAGCTTTGATACAGAACCGCCAAGCGCCTGCACTCGCGTCAGCAGCGCTGCGAGGTCGCCGACGGCGTTCGCTGTGGCAATCGACTCGTTGAGGGCTGTAACAGCTTTCGCAACGTCAGAGGCGGGAGCGCCGTTCTTGACCCGCTGTTCAAGTAACGTCACTTGTCCAGCAAGTTCGTGATACTTGCGGGTGAAGTAGGCCAATGCCTCTTCGGGAGTTCCGTCAGGGTACTGGCCGACGGCACGTTCGCCGTCCGCCTCGCGGACGAATACGGTGCCGGTCTCGTCGACGCGGCCCCACTCGTTCTGGTTCTCTGTAGCCAATTACTTCACCTTGCTGCTTATGCCGGAAGTTGCTGCCGGGTTACCCAAGCTTAGGACAACCGTGCTCACGGTCGCTGACGCTGTTATTGGATCGTGAAGCCCGTGATGCTCGTGGCAGTCACCGGAGCCCCGTCTTGGGCATCGTCAACGATGCCGCCAGCGACGATCTCTGATTGGAGAGCGTCGAGTCCAGAGGTGACCTGACCCACGATGCTGTAGCCGCCAGCAGTGTCATCAGGAATGATCGCGTCGTCGAAGACGATGAAGAACTGGCGACCATTCGAGAACGCGTTGTCGCCAGTTCGTGCCATGGCGATTGTGCCAGCGGGGTAGAAACCGCCAACGCCAGAGTTCTCAACGGGGCCGTAGGCGTAGTCGGGGTCACTGGCACCCGTGCCATCGAGCGAGCCACACTGAATCAAGCCTGCATTGTCGGTGACGACCATCCGGTGACACGTGGTGCCGATGTAATAATCGGACGCCGCGGAGTCTACGAGGGATGCCACGGCTTGCGGTGCTGCTGCACCATCGAGTTCGATGCCGAGTGCGACATCGTTGAGAATGAGTTCGCCGGTCCACATGCGGGCTTCGGCGAGAGCAGGATCCGGAACATCCCCGACGTTGCCGGATTCAGTGGCTTCAGGCTCTTCGGTAAACGACGGTGCTGGCTCGGGAGTACCCGGGCCGGCGGAGAAGTAGAAGACCTGAGCGGTGGCTACGAGCGCGATGATGACGAGCCCGACACCCACAGCGAGAACGTTGTCGCGCTTGCGACGGGCTACGGTTTGTTCGTGAACGGACCCACGCGCAGTGTAGAGGCGCAGCCGTTCTCGAGCCTCTCGTTGCTCGCGTGAATGCTTCTTGCTGGATGCCACCATTACTCCTTGAAGAATCGCGGACGTCGCCGCTGTCGTAGGAACGCCACAATGAACCTTACGGTCTCGCGGGAATCTCAGCCAAACGCCACGACGCCGGAACGTAATGAAGCTGTGCTGTGCAGACGGTCAGTGCTGGCGATTACCATTGAGGTATGGATGCTTCCGCAACTCTGCACAGCGGAGCAACGCCTCTCGCAGTGCGCATGCGGCCGCTGACTCTCGATGAGATCGTCGGTCAGAAGCATTTGTTGCAGCGTGGATCGCCGCTGATGAGCCTCGCGAACGACGCTGAAGGCAGTCATGGTTCGGCATCCATCATTTTGTGGGGGCCTCCCGGCACGGGAAAGACCACCATCGCTAAGGCGATTGCGCGCGGTTCTCAACGCAAGTTCGTTGAGCTTTCTGCGGTCACCGCCGGCGTGAAAGATGTACGTCAAACCATGGAGGAGGCGCTCACGGCGCGCGATCTTTATGGTGTGTCTACTGTTCTCTTCCTTGATGAGATTCACCGTTTCACTAAGGCGCAACAGGATGCGTTGCTTCCTGGGGTAGAAAACGGCTGGGTCATTCTGATCGCGGCGACGACTGAGAACCCATCGTTCTCCGTAATTTCACCGCTGCTGTCGCGGTCCCTGTTGTTGACGCTCAACCAACTCGATGACAACGATCTGGGGGACTTGGTCGATCGTGCGGTCTCAGACCCCCGAGGACTTCGGGACGCGGTGGTGCTCGAGCCTGAGGCGCGCGCGCTCCTTATCCGCTTGTCATCCGGAGATGCGCGCCGGGTGCTGACTGCGCTCGAAGCCTCCGCTGTTTCTGCATCGAATGACGAAGACGCAGCAACGCCAGCGGTAGTGACGGCGGAACATGTCGCGAATGCTGTTGACCGCGCCCTATTGCGCTACGACAGAAACGGTGATGAACACTACGACGTGATCAGCGCCTTCATTAAGTCTGTGCGTGGTTCCGATGTCGATGCCGCACTCCATTACTTGGCACGCATGATCGAAGCGGGAGAGGATCCCCGTTTCATTGCGCGGCGCGTGATTATTAGCGCCGCAGAAGATGTGGGCGTTGCCGACCCTCAAGCGCTTGTGATTGCCGTAGCGGCCGCGGATGCGGTGCAGCTCATCGGAATGCCCGAAGGGCGCATCCCGCTGGCAGAAGCTGTTGTCTATCTCGCAACGGCTCCCAAATCGAATGCTGCCTATACCGCTTTGGATGCAGCGATCGCCGATGTGCGTGCTGGCAAGATTGGCCGGGTGCCTAAGCCGCTGCGCGATGCCCACTACCCCGGTGCCAAGCGGTTAGGTCACGGAAAGGGCTATCGCTATTCTCACGACTCAGAGTTCGGAGTGGTGAAGCAGGAGTACCTTCCCGATGTGCTGAAAGGTACCGAGTATTACACTCCGACGAACAACGGCAACGAGCGCGAAGTGTCTGCCCGGCTCGCGAAACTGCGAGAGATTATTCGGGGCGAATAACTGCCTCAACTCGCTCTTTGGCTCGGTGTGGCGAGTCGTGGTTCACGGGGGACTGACGTGATAGAGTTACACGTCCCAACGATACGGTTTCGGCGCGCGGCTGCAATGAAATCGAATATCGCGGAACACCGGTCTGTAGCCGACCAGGTTCCCTAGGGTCATCCCTCTACTTCGTCTGGTGTGTTGTGTACGCGCGTTCGCGTGCGAGTGATCGCCAGATTGTTCTTACTTGAATCAATCGAAAAGGATCCTGTGTCTACTAAGTCACGTACCCGTAGCAAGACTCGCCTGTCGCGCGCGTTGGGCATTGCCCTCACGCCGAAGGCTGCCAAGTACCTCGAAAAGCGCCCCTATGCTCCCGGTGAGCACGGCCGCACCAAGCGCAAGCAGGACAGTGACTATGCTGTTCGCCTTCGCGAGAAGCAGCGTCTGCGTGCCCAGTACGGCATCCGTGAAGCTCAGCTGAAGATTCAGTTCGAGGAAGCTCGCAAGACCGCTGGCCTGACCGGTGAGAACCTGGTTGAGCAGCTCGAAATGCGTCTCGACGCTCTGCTCGTTCGTTCGGCTATCGCTCGCACGACCGCACAGGCTCGTCAGATGATCGTTCACCGCCACATCTTGGTTGACGGCCAGCTCGTCGACCGTCCCTCGTTCCGCGTCAAGCCGGGACAGCTCATGCACGTCAAGGCTCGCAGCGAAGGCATGGAAATCTTCCAGGTCGCTGCAGCTGGCGGACACGTGGATGTTCTTCCGAAGACTCCTGGTTACCTCGAAGTTGAAATCGACAAGCTGCAGGCACGTCTCGTACGTCGCCCCAAGCGCGCCGAGGTTCCGGTGACCTGTGAAGTTCAGCTCGTTGTTGAGTACTACGCAGCACGCTAACTATTGAAAGAAAGGGCCGGAGCTTTTGCTCCGGCCCTTTCTTGGTTTGCAGCGGAGTTCGGCACAATTGTCGAATACCGTGTACTTGTACCTTTTCTTCAGATTGACGGGAGTAACCATGACTGGTGGAGATATCGCAGGGCTCATTGCGGCCGGAGTGTTCGCAGTGCTGGTGGCATTGCTCGCTGTTCCTCTTCTCAAGCTGGGGAAGGTCTTTGACGAAACGAGCACCGCTATCCGTGGGGTGAGCGATAATCTCGATCCCATGCTGACGGAGGCCACAACAACGATTTCGGAAACCAACCGTCAAATCGCGCGCGTGGACGCCATCACTCGCAATGTGGAAGAAACGACGGGCAACATTTCTGCCCTCGTCGCCCTTGGCGCAGCCACCGTTGGCGGCCCGTTGATTAAAATCGCAGGTTTCAGCGCCGGAGTTCGGGCCGCGGTGCTGAGCCTTCGCCCTAAGCGCCGTCGCTGAGGCATCGAAACCGCCTAAGCTAATACGGTTCGTGTTACCCCCAATCTGAAGGAGAAATCATGAAAGGCGCAGTCCTTTTCGTCGTTGGAATTGCCGTTGGGTTCGTGGCAGCACACCAAGTCGCAAAAACGCCAGAGGGAAAGCAGTTCTTCTCCGACGTTGATAGCAAAGCTCGTGAGTTCACTAGCGCTGTTGTCGATGGCTATCGCGAACGTGAAGCAGAGCTTCGCGACGCTGTAGCAGATGTCGAAGAAGCAGTAGCTGACTTCTCTCAGCGTTCTAAGTAACATCATCAGGGCCCTTGGGCCGCATCATTGAGTTCCCGGGGATCCCCATGCAAACCGCAGAAATCCAGAAACGTTGGCTGACCTATTTTGGTGAGCGTGGCCACACGATCGTTCCTTCCGCCTCGCTTGTCAGTGACGATCCGACGCTGCTCTTCACCGTCGCCGGCATGGTTCCTTTCGTTCCGTATCTGACCGGTCTGGTTCCGGCTCCGTATGACCGTGCCACAAGCGTGCAGAAGTGCATCCGTACCCTCGACATCGAAGAGGTCGGCAAGACTCCCCGTCACGGCACGTTCTTTCAGATGAACGGAAACTTCTCGTTTGGCGACTACTTTAAAAAGGAAGCCATTCAATTTGCGTGGGAATTCCTGACACTGCCAGAGGATAAGGGCGGGCTCGGCTTTCGTCCCGACGACCTGTGGGTCACCGTGTACGAAGACGATGACGACGCTGTTGCGTTCTGGAAAGAGACCGCCGGACTGCCCGACGAGCGCATCCAGCGACTCGGTATGGACAGCAACTACTGGTCGACCGGGCAGCCAGGGCCAGCAGGCCCCTGTTCGGAGATCTTCTTCGACCGTGGCCCGGCTTACGGTGCAGATGGTGGCCCCGCCACTGATGACGACCGTTATGTCGAAATCTGGAACCTCGTCTTCATGCAGTACTTGCGTGGCGAGGGTAAGGGCAAAGAGTTCTCGATCCTCGGAGAGCTTCCGAAGCAGAACATCGACACCGGCATGGGGCTCGAGCGCGTTGCGTTCCTTAAGCAGGGCGTCGAAAACATGTATGAAATCGACCAGGTTCGTCCTGTGCTCGATAAGGCAGCGGAGCTAGCCGGTCGCACTTATGGTGCCGACCATGAGGCTGACGTTCGACTGCGTGTAGTCGCTGACCACGTGCGTTCGAGCCTCATGCTCATCTCGGATGGTGTGACACCCGGCAACGAAGGCCGCGGCTATGTGCTGCGCCGCCTGCTCCGTCGTACCGTGCGCGCTATGCGACTCTTGGGCGTAGAGGGCACCACCTTTGCCGAGCTGTTTCCGGCATCCCGCGATGCTATGAAAGCTGCCTACCCCGAGGTCGAAAAAGATTACGACCGCATCTCGCGAATCGTTCTCGCTGAAGAAGACGTCTTCATGCGCACCCTCGCGAGCGGCACCACAATTCTCGACACTGCAGTGGAGAACACGAAGAAGTCCGGCGCGACTGAGCTGCCAAGCGACACCGCATTCTTGTTGCACGACACCTTCGGCTTCCCGATCGACCTGACCCTTGAGATGGCGGCCGAAGCTGGACTGAGCGTTAACCGCGACGCCTTCGACACTCTGATGAAGCAGCAGCGCGACCGTGCGAAGGCTGATGCCGGGTCAAAGAAGCAGTTCTTGGCAGATCTTTCTGTTTACGGTGCGTTCCGGGCTCTCGGCGAAACGACGTTCACCGGCTACGACACCCTCGAAACCGAGTCGAGCGTGATCGGTATCATTGTCGACGGCGTCTCGGTGAATCGCGCCAAGACCGGGCAAACCGCCGAAGTGATTCTCGCGGAGACCTCGCTCTATGCGGAGTCCGGTGGCCAAGAAGCGGATGCCGGTGCCATCGTCGGCGCAAATTTCCACCTCGAAGTTCTTGACGTGCAGCGCCCGGTTAAAGGCCTCATCAGTCACAAGGTCACCGTCACGGCCGGCGAGGTGGGAGTCGGAGATCCTGCTTCTGCGCTTGTTGACGCTGAGTGGCGTCGGGGGGCGACTCAGGCTCACTCGGCGACCCACGTCATCCACGCGGCTCTCCGCCAAATTTTGGGCAGCGATGCTCATCAATCTGGTTCCTACAACAAGGCCGGCTACATGCGCCTCGACTTCTCGTGGTCGCAAGCGCTCTCTGCTGAGACAAAGACCGAGATCGAAGAGGTCGCGAACACTGCTGTGCGCGACAATCTCGAGGTGTCTACGCGCATCATGGCACTCGACGATGCCAAGGATCTCGGTGCGATGGCGCTTTTCGGTGAGAAGTACGGCGACACCGTGCGGGTTGTGGAGATTGGCGGCCCATGGTCGCTCGAGCTCTGTGCAGGAACCCACGTGGCACGCTCATCCGAAATCGGTTTGATCTCGCTTGTGGGGGAGTCGTCTGTTGGTTCGGCTAACCGTCGAATCGAATCCCTCGTTGGTCTCAACGCTTTCCGTAACTTTGCGACCGAGCGGTCAATCGTGTCGGAGCTGACCACCAATCTGAAAACGCCACGCGAACAGCTTCCTGACCGCATCTCTGAGTTGCTGGCAAACCTGAAGGCTGCTGAGCGCAAGATTGCGCAGCTCGAGGCCGGTCAGCTTTCACAGCGCGTTCCTGCTCTAGTCGAGACGGCTCAAGTTGTGGGATCCGTCACGGCGGTCGTCGAGAACGTTGGGGAGTTGGCTTCTACCGATGACCTCCGCGGTCTCGTTCAGTCGGTGCGTGAACGGTTGGGCGCCGAAGCCGTGGTGGTCGCTCTTGCGGCGACCATCGGCGAGAAGCCGGCCGTGATCGTCGCAACCAATGACGCCTCTCGGGCCCACGGATTCAAGGCGGGCGATCTCGCCAAGGCTGCAGCCAGCGTGCTCGGCGGTGGCGGTGGTGGAAAGCCAGACATCGCTCAAGGTGGCGGTGCGAACCCCGCTGCCATTCCCGACGCGCTCGCTCTGATTCTGTCGAGACTGTTGGCGTAACGGATGCGTTCGGGAACCCGAATCGGCGTCGATGTCGGCAAGGTGCGCGTGGGTGTCGCTCGTAGCGACCCGCACGGGATGCTAGCAACACCGGTCGAGACTGTTCAGCGCGCCCAGAAAAGTGTGAAGCGCATTCTCGCGCTTGCAGAGGAGTATGACGCCGTCGAGTTCGTTGTCGGGCTGCCGATTGCGCTCTCTGGTCGGGATACCGCGTCGACGGGGGATGCGCGACAGTTTGCTCAGCAGCTCGCCGATAAGTCACCGCTGCCCGTGCGACTGGTCGATGAACGCATGACGACAATGTCGGCGCAGTCTGCTTTGCGTGCATCCGGCCGCACTACGAAGAATTCACGGTCGGTGGTCGATCAGGTTGCCGCCGTTATAATTTTGCAACATGCCCTCGACTTCGAGCGCTCCGCGGCTCGTCCGCCCGGAGAGCTCGTGGACCCGACGCAAGGATCCTAAATTATGGCTGACGAACCGAACTGGGAAGACATTTTCGGCGAGCAACCCGCCGAGAGTGCGCCCAAGTCAGCCCGCGAAGCGGCCGCTCACGGCACTGATCTCTCCGCAGACTCGGCGACACCTGCTGACGGTGCTGTTCCGGTCGATCCTGCACGCTCCCCTCACGTCGGAAGCACGCCCCAGCGAAGCGGTCAGCCCATGACCCGGCGCGAAGCACGGGCGGCGCAAGATTCTGCGGCTGCCAAACGGGGCGACGGCTCGCATCTTCCCGCGGTGACTCAGGCCGCTCGAGAAGCAGATGCTTTCGCAACTTTCGAAGAACTGACCGCCGGCACGACGCAGCCGGAGAGCAACGCGAGTGCGGCCGCAGCCGCTGGCACGCCCAACAGCAGCGGAGAGCCCCCTCGTAAGAAACGCCGCTGGGGACTCATCATCGGATTGCCGCTGTTGATTATTGCGCTCCTCGGCGCTGGCGTCGCGGCATACGCCTGGGTCAACTACGAGGACAAGATCCGCGAAGTTCTAGGCTGGGAGATTCCCAACGACTTCGAAGGCTCCGGCAACGGCGAAGAAGTTGTCATCACCGTCAACTCGGGTGATATTGGCTCCGACATCGCGCGCAGCCTGAATGTCGCCGGCGTCACCATGAGTTTTGACGCGTTCTATGATCTGCTCTTGGCCCAAGAAACCGATCCGGCCTTCTTTCCCGGAAACTACTCGCTGCAAAAGGAGATGAGCGCGCAATCTGCTCTCGATGCGCTCCTTGATCCCGAAAATATCGTGACTGACAGGCTTCTCATTACCGAGGGCACGACGCTGCCGAATGCGCTTGAGATTATTTCTGAAACGACCGGTATTGCCCTGGCAGATTTGCACGCGGCATCCGAAGACCTTGAGCACTTCGGGCTTCCTGCGGAAGCCGTGAGTCTCGAGGGATACCTATTCCCCGCGACGTATGAACTCGATGGCAGCCAGGATCCGTACGCCGTACTCGACCTGATGGTCAACACGATGTACGAGAAGTTGGATGCCGCGGGCGTTGCTGTGGAGGACCGCTACCGGATTCTGACGATGGCTGCGCTGGTACAACGCGAAGCCGGACCAAACACGGACGACTTCTACAAGATCGCACGCGTCTTTTACAACCGGCTCGACCAAGACATGCTCTTGCAATCCGATGCCACCGTCGCGTATGGCACCGGCAACTTGCATACGGTGTGGACGACGGATGCCGAACGTGCGGATGCGAGCAATCCCTACAACACGTACGCGAACCCCGGCTTGCCGGTCGGCCCCATCGGCTTGCCAGGCGAGCTGGCAATCGACGCGGCGATGAACCCCGCAGACGGTGACTGGCTCTTCTTCGTGCCGATCAACCTGGCTACGGGCGAGACAGTCTTCACTACCAACGTTGACGACCACGAAGCAGCGGCACAGCAATTGCGCGACTGGTGCGCAGCGAGCGACGAAAATGGAAGCTATTGCTAGAGAATTCTGAGATGTCGGACAAAAAGGACGATCGTTTCAAGCTCGCGGTTCTCGGTTCGCCGATTACCCATTCATTGAGTCCTGCTATCCATCGCGCTGCGTACCAGACGCTCGGTTTTGACTGGGAGTACGACGCGGTTGAACTAACGGGGGAGTCGCTTCCCGCATTTCTGGGTGCTCTCGACCGTCGTTGGCGGGGACTCTCACTCACGATGCCTCTCAAACGTGACGTCGTGCCACTTCTTGATTGGGCAGACCCCCTTGTTGAGCTCGTCGGCGGAGCGAACACCGTCGTCGTGAGCGAGGGACACCTTCGCGGGTACAACACGGATGTCGAAGGCGCGCTGCGCAGCTTTCTTGACGCGGGCCTTTCGAACTTGGACTCCGTGTGGATTCTGGGTGCGGGGGCCACTGCAGCCTCACTTCTCGTGGCGTCTATTCGAATGGGTGCTCAGAGTATTGAGATTTTTGCGCGCACTCCTTCGAAGGCGGAGCCGCTGAAGGAGCTTGGTGAGTCTCTTGGCGCCACCGTCACGCTGCGGCAATGGCGCGAAGCGACGACCGCGACGACCGCGACGACCGCGCCGACTGTCATCATCACGACGGTTCCGGGAGGCGCAATGGATCTCCGTTTCGCTGAAGCCGTGCGCACTACCTCGGTGCTTTTTGATGTCGCCTACGATCCGTGGCCGAGCGAAATCGCGGCGAGCTGGTACGACGCCGGCGGCACCGTGATCTCTGGCCATGATCTCTTGATTAATCAGGCAATCGCGCAAGTGCGGATCTTTGCCGCAGGCACTGCCGACGTGCCGCTGCCTCATGAGGCAGACGCTATCGACGCGATGCGTGCTGCGATTGAGCAACCCGAGGGCCATAACCATTCGTAGCTGAGGGCGCGAAAGTGTCACGCGCGCATGTGGGAGGATTGACGCATGCTTCGATGGTTAACGGCCGGTGAATCTCACGGCCCAGAATTGGTCGCGATCCTTGAGGGGATGCCGTCGGGCGTCCCCATTTCTCCTGAGCAGATTCAGGCGGATCTTGTGCGTCGCACGCTCGGCTACGGCCGCGGCGCGCGCATGAAGTTCGAGCAGGATGAACTCACGCTGAGCGGTGGAATCCGCTTTGGTGCCACGATGGGTAGCCCAATCGCGTTGCGAATCGGCAACACGGAGTGGCCGCGCTGGGTCGATGTAATGAGCCCCGTTCCTGTCGATCCTGAAACGCTGCCGAAGGGCCGCGGTGCCGCGCTTACGCGCCCTCGCCCTGGCCACGCCGACCTCGTCGGTATGCAGAAATACGACTTTGCCGAGTCCCGCAATGTTCTCGAACGGGCCAGCGCCCGCGAGACTGCAGCTCGGGTGGCGCTCGGAGCTATTGCTCGCGCCTTCTTGGGTGGGCTCGGCATCCGTTTGGTCAGTCACACCTTGTCGATCGGCACCGTTCGTTCGCCCGAGGGAAGCCCGCTCCCTGCGCCGGACGACGTGGCCACGCTCGACGCTGATCTCTTGCGCTGCTTTGACCCCGCGACCTCTGAGCTCATGGTCGCCGAAGTCGATCAGGCTCACGAAGATGGCGACACCCTCGGCGGTGTAGTCGAGGTTCTCGCTTATGGTCTTCCGCCCGGGCTCGGCTCGTACACGCACTGGGATCGCCGACTCGACGCTCAACTCTCTGCCGCGCTCATGGGCATTCAAGCCATCAAGGGTGTCGAAGTCGGGGATGGCTTTGAGACCGCTGGTCGTCGCGGTTCTGTCGCTCATGACGAACTTGTGCAGGATGACGATGGCATCTCGCGCCTCAGCGACCGCGCCGGCGGCATCGAGGGTGGCATGACCACCGGCACCGTCTTGCGGGTGCGCGCCGCCATGAAGCCCATCTCAACTGTGCCCCGGGCATTGCGTACCGTCGATATCGCCACTGGTGAGGCTGCTGTCGCGCACCACCAACGCTCCGACGTGTGTGCCGTGCCCGCCGCTGGAGTGGTTGCCGAAGCCATGGTCGCGTTGACGCTCGCTAACTCAGTACTCGAGAAGTTTGGGGGCGACTCGCTTGGTGAGACCAAGCGCAACCTCGACTCGTACCTTGCATCAATCCCAGACTCGCTCAACACCACACGGGCTTCGCGTGCTGAATGACAGCGGTGCGCTCGTCGTCATCATCGGCGCACCAGGCTCAGGTAAGACGCGCGCCGGCAAGAAGCTGGCGAAGATTCTGGATGCTCCCCTGATCGATACTGACAAAGTGGTCGTCGCATCCCACGGGCCCATCCCGGAGTTGTTCGCCGAATTTGGCGAAGAGTATTTTCGGGATCGCGAGCGCGAAGCAGTCGCTAACGCTCTACTTGAACCCGCTGTTGTCACTCTGGGCGGGGGAGCAGTGCTCAATCTCGACACCCGGGCCGACCTCGAATCACACCGCGTTGTCCAATTAACAATGTCAAAGGCTGCCGCTCGACTTCGTATCGCTGGCAGCAAACGCCCTCTGGTGAAGAACGCTGACGAGTGGGAGAAGCTTGTCGAAGCTCGTCGCCCCATTTACGACGAGTTATCGTCGCTCACGATCGATACCTCACTGAAGCCAATGGAAAAAGTCGCGCGCGAAATCGCCGACTGGTTGGGAACCCAACAACAATGACCGAAACTACGATCATCCCGGTCGCCGGGACCAATCCTTACGACGTTCTCGTCGGCCGCGGTTTGTTGCCGAAACTTGCGGAACAGCTCGGACCGCGCGTCGCGAAAGTGCTCATCATCCACCCGGCGACGCTGGGCGCGCGAGCGAATGCCCTGCGCGACTCGCTGTCGGAAAACTACGAAGTGCTTCTCGCTGAGGTTCCGGATGCCGAAGATGCGAAGCGAATCGAAGTCGCCGCATTTTGCTGGCAGATCATGGGCCAGACCGACTTCACGCGCACGGATGCCGTCATCGGCTTCGGCGGCGGGGCATCAACTGACCTTGCAGGCTTTGTCGCGGCAACGTGGTTGCGCGGCGTGAAGCTCATTCAGTGCCCGACGAGTGTTGCGGGAATGGTGGATGCTGCCGTGGGTGGCAAGACGGGGATTAACACCGCTGAGGGCAAAAACCTCGTTGGTGCCTTCTACGCGCCGAGCGCGGTCGTGGCTGACCTCGATGTGCTTGATGACCTCCCTCGTAACGAGGTTTTGGCTGGCTTCGCCGAGATCGTGAAGTGCGGTTTTATCGGTGAGCCCGAGATCCTCGACCTGATCGAAGCCGACGTGGATGCGGTGACCGATCCGCATTCCGAGTCGTTCCGTCGTGTTGTTGAGCTCTCGATCGGGCTCAAGGCCCGCGTCGTTGGCGAAGACTTTATGGAGAAGGGCCTGCGCGAGACGCTGAATTACGGCCACACTCTTGGGCACGCGATCGAACATGCTGAACGCTACCGCTGGCGCCACGGTGCCGCAGTGTCGGTCGGAATGGTGTTTGCTGCCGAGCTCGCGCATCTCGCGGGTTCTTTGAGTTCAGACGTGGTTGATCGTCACCGTAGTATCCTGCAGTCGCTGAGTCTTCCCATTGATTACCCTCTCGGCCGCTGGAATACGTTGCTTGCCACGATGCAGCGCGATAAGAAGGCCCGTGCCGGCATGATCCGATTTGTCGTGCTCGATTCTGTCGGCCACACGTCGATGCTCAATGGACCAGACGAAGCCATGCTCTACTCCGCGTACCAAGAAGTCGGGGTCTAGCGGGGCTTCCTCGCTAGAGTGGAGCGGTGACTACAGTATTCGTGCTTAACGGCCCCAATCTCGGCCGTCTCGGCAGCAGAGAACCCGATGTCTATGGCGGAGGAACTCTCGTCGACTTGAGCGCTGAGCTCGAGGCTCACGTGCAGACGTTGCCCAACGCGGCATCCATTGTTCTCGATTTTCGTCAGACCGACAGCGAGACCGAACTGGTTTCATGGCTTCATGAAGCAGTGGATGCTGGTGCTCCCGTGATCATGAACCCGGCGGCCTTCACGCACTACTCCTACGCTCTTCGGGATGCCGCGGCTCAGGTATCGGGTGCGGGGTTGCCCTTGGTCGAAGTGCACATCACCAACCCGCACGCGCGGGAAGAATTCCGCCACACCAGCGTCATCTCGGGCGTTGCCACTGGCGTCATCGCTGGCTTCGGTTTCGACTCCTATATCCTTGCCCTCGACGCGGTTGCTCGACGACTCAGTTAGACTCGAATGTTGGTTTTTGTCGCTCGTCGACTTAATCGCGCTTTTACTCGTTAACAGAAACGGATTCACGCATGGCCTCTACCGCTGACATCAGGAACGGCGTCGTTCTCAACATGGACGGTGGCTTGTGGACCGTTATCGAGTTCCAACACGTCAAGCCCGGCAAGGGCGGTGCTTTTGTTCGCACCAAGGTCAAGAACGTGCGCTCGGGCAAAACCGTAGACCGCACCTTCAACGCTGGCGCCAAAATTGAAACCGAAACCGTTGATCGCTCGGAGTTCCAGTACCTGTATAAGGATCTCGAAAACTTCGTGTTCATGAACACGAGCGATTACGACCAGATCACTCTGAGCGAGACCGCTGTTGGCGATGCTGCAAACTTCATGCTCGAAAACCAGAACGTCGTTATCGCGTTGCACAACGGCGAGCCGCTCTATGTAGAGCTTCCGGCATCCGTTGTTCTCGAAATCACCTACACCGAGCCTGGCCTTCAGGGCGACCGTTCCACCGGTGGCAGCAAGCCCGCCACCGTGGAGACCGGTTACCAGATTCAGGTTCCGCTGTTCGTTGAGCAGGGCACCCGCGTCAAGGTCGATACTCGTGATGGTAGCTACCTCGGTCGCGTGAACGACTAAATGGGGGCTCGTAGCAAGGCGCGTAAGCGCGCGCTTGACGTCATGTACGGCGCGGATGTTCGCGGCGAGAGCATCAACGCAGCTCTCGCGGCCGAATCTTCCCGCGCGATGAGTGAACCCGCTCGCGCTACGGCGTGGGCGTACGCTCAAGACATCGTGGTCGGTATCACCGAACACGGCGAAGAAATCGATGAGCTCATCGAGACCTATTCTCAGGGCTGGCCTTTGAACCGCATGCCTGCGGTCGACCGCGCTCTGCTCCGCATCGGTCTCTGGGAAATCATGTACAACGATGAGGTTCCGACCGGAGTCGCAATCTCTGAAGCAGTCGAATCTGCCAAAGTGCACTCGACCGAAGACTCCGCCGGATTCATCAATGGTTTGCTCGGTCGCATCGCGGCCAGCACCGAATAGTTCGCCTTATGTGACGTAGCGTTACGCCCGTGCGTGACGCTACGTTACGACTGCGCTGGCCACGGCATCCCCGCGGTCCTAGCGTTCAGGGATGAGTTCTTCGACCCTTCGCTCCAGCACCCCAGCCGATGCGCTGTCTGTCTCCATTCGCGAGTTGTCGCGCCGCTTTGGTGACCGCGTTGTCTTGAACGAGCTCTCACTCGAGATCGCTGCCGGCGAGATTGTTGCGCTGATTGGGCCATCCGGCTGTGGCAAGTCGACGCTGCTGCGGCACATCGGTGGCTTGGACAGCCCTACCGATGGCTCCATCGCTATCGGTGGCCTTCCCGTTACTGGACTGGATGCTCGCTCCGCAATCGCGTTCCAAGAACCTCGCCTTCTGCCGTGGCGTTCGATCACCCGTAACGTCGAAGTCGGCCTGCCACGGGGAAAGCGCACCAGCGCTGACCGAGACCGCGTCGCCGAATTGCTGGAGCTGGTGAAGCTCTCGTCATCGGCCCATCTTCGTCCGCGAGAAATTTCCGGTGGCATGGCCCAGCGTGTGTCGCTCGCGCGAGCATTGGCTCGTCGACCCGGCGTTCTCCTGCTCGACGAACCATTTGGTGCGCTCGACGCTCTTACCCGCCTCTCGATGCAGGACCTGTTGCTCGATCTCCACACTGCAGAGCCCGCGACGATCGTCATCGTCACTCACGATGTCGATGAGGCCCTGTATCTCGCCGACCGCGTGATCCTGCTCGGCGCGATTGACCCCACGGAAAGCGCTGCGCACGCCAGCATCCGTTCCACCGTCGTCGTGCCGGGCCTACGCCCTCGTGACCGGGGAAGTGGAGATCTTGCCGAACTGCGCGCTGAGCTGCTCGAAGGGCTTGGCGTTCCCACCCACCATCTGTCAGCTCGCTAGTAACACTGACTTTCCCCGTCATCCATTCTCATTTCTCTCTCTCTGAAGGAAACTATGTCTCCCCGTTTTCGTATCGCTTCGGTTGCCGCTGGTGTTCTTGTTCTCGCTCTTGGCGTCTCGGGCTGCGTCGAAGGTGAAGGCTCGTCGCTCTCACCCGATGCCCCTGACACCTCCGCTGGCTGGAGCAGTGACCACCTCACGGTTGACTTCGCGACGTACAACCCACTCAGCCTCATCATCAAAGAAGAGGGCTGGCTAGAAGAGACGCTCGGTGATGACGTTGAAGTCACCTGGATTCAGTCATCCGGCTCCGCTGCCGCGAACGACGCGCTTCGCTCCGGTTCGCTTGACGTGGGCTCGACGGCAGGTTCCGCAGCGCTTCTGGCCCGTGCCAATGGTTCGCCGATCAAGACGATCGATGTTTACTCGCAGCCCAACTGGTCAGCAATCGTCGTTGCCGCCGATTCAGACATTCAGTCGGCTGATGACCTTCGCGGTAAGAACATCGCAGCCAATGCGGGCACCGACCCTTACTTCTTCCTGCTCCAGACTCTCGCGGAAGCCGGTATAGGCCTTGACGAGGTCACGATCACTCAGCTTCAGCACGCTGACGGAAAGACTGCGCTCGAAGCGGGCACGGTTGATGCGTGGGCCGGGCTCGATCCACTCATGAGTGCATCGGTCGTGAACGCAGGTTCGCGAATCGTGTACGACAATCCAGATTTCAACAGCTATGGCTTCCTCAACGCCACGGAGAGTTTCCTCGAGACATCGCCTGACCTCGCGCAGCTTGTCGTTGATGCGTATGAGAAGGCGCGTCAGTGGGCCGCCGATAGCCCGGATGACGCCGCAGCGATCTTTGCGGATGTCGCCGGCATCGATCTCCCGATTGCCAACTCTGTGCTGCTGGAACGCACCAATCTGGCCATTGACCCTGCCCCAGGCCAGAAGCAGCTCGACGTGCTCAACGTGATTGGCCCGATCTTTGTTGACTCGGGTGCCGTTGCGGAGCAGTCGCAAATCGATGACGCTCTCGCGTCATTGTTCGAGACAACGTATGTCGACGCTGCGGACCCGAGTCGTGTCGCTGAATAGCGGAACGCCGGTGCTCGAGAGGCCTCTGGTGGGCGACGTGACGGGTGCCCCGGTGCCCGTCACGTCGGAGCCTCGCCCGCGGCGACGGTGGGTGCGAGCCACAGTCCTCGGTGCCGTGATTCCGATTGCTGTGATCGTTCTCTGGCAAGCGATTGCGACATCGGGGTTGGTGCCGAGCTATCGGCTCCCAACGCCGCTGAGCGTATGGGCCGCGGGAGTCGACCTCTACGAGCGCGGAGTGCTGTACCAACACATCGCGATCTCCACGCAGCGCGTACTGCTTGGGTTTGGAATTGGGGCGATTGTCGGATTGGCGCTTGCGTCGATTGTGGGTCTCTCGGCACGGGCATCCGAACTCTTCGCCCCGACTTTGGGCGCACTGCGCGCCGTGCCGTCTTTGGCGTGGGTGCCGCTACTCGGCCTTTACCTCGGTCTCAATGAAGACTCGAAAGTCGCTCTCGTCGCGATTGGAGCGTTCTTTCCGGTTTATACGACCGTTGCCCCGGCCCTTCGGCATGTGGATGCTCATCTTGTGGAGCTGGGACGTAGCTACGGCTACTCCGGTCCGGCGTTGCTGAGCCTCGTGCAATTGCCAGCGGTAGTTCCCGCCGTGATCTCGTCTCTGCGGCTTGCACTGGCTCAGGCGTGGCTCTTCTTGGTCGCGGGGGAGTTGCTTGGAGCCTCGCTCGGTCTCGGCTTCTTGCTCGTCGATTCGCAACAGAACGGCCGAATAGATCGACTGTTTCTCACGATCATCCTGCTCGGAATTCTGGGTAAGGGCACGGATAGTGCGGTCGGCCTACTCGAACGTTTCTTGCTAAAACGCTGGGGGTCGTAGCGCTGCCGCGAGCGCGGTATAGTCGGTGAAACAGATTTCCTTTAAATTCCGTCCAGAGAGGCGGGGAAGGAGGTCAGAATGTCTGTACGCACTGTGTTGCAGCATGCTGATATCACCCGAGCGTTGACTCGGATTTCCCATGAAATCCTCGAGTCCAATCGCGGTTCCGACGATCTCGTCATTCTCGGTATTCCTACGCGTGGGGTGACCCTCGCCAAGCGGATTGCGGCGATCATTCAATCGGTCGACCCCACACCCGTGACATCAGGGGTGCTCGACGTCACGATGTACCGCGATGATCTGGCGCAGAACCCCACTCGAGCAACTGGCCCGACCGACATCCCGGCCGGGGGTATCGATGGCAAGACGGTCGTGCTGGTCGACGACGTGTTGTACTCCGGGCGCACCATCCGTGCCGCACTCGATGCTCTCGGCGATCTCGGGCGCCCGCGCGCTGTGCGCCTCGCGGTGCTCGTCGACCGCGGTCACCGGGAATTTCCGATTCGGGCCGACTTTGTGGGTAAGAATCTTCCCAGCTCGATGGAGGAGCGTATTAACGTGCGCCTTGAAGAAATCGACGGATCGGATGAGGTGACGATCGGATGAGGCACCTACTGAGTACTCAAGGTTTGCCCCGCGATGAGGCCATCGCGATTCTGGACGTGGCGGAAGATATGGCCGCTGTCTCTGAGCGCGAAGTGAAGAAGCTTCCGACACTGCGCGGCAAGACCGTGATCAACCTCTTCTTTGAAGATTCCACGCGCACGCGCATTTCATTCGAAGCGGCGGCGAAGCGACTGAGCGCCGATGTCATCAACTTCGCAGCCAAGGGATCGAGCGTCTCCAAGGGGGAGAACCTCAAGGACACCGCTCAGACTCTCGCTGCCATGGGAGCCGACGCGGTCGTCGTCCGACACTGGGCATCTGGTGCCCCAAAGACGCTTGCCGATGCTGGCTGGATCGATGCCGGAATTGTGAACGCCGGTGACGGCACCCACGAACATCCGACTCAAGCGCTGCTCGATGCTTTCACGATTCGTCGTCGTCTTCATGGGGCTGCTGCTCGGGGCAAAGGGTTGGACGGTGTGACCGTCACGATCGTGGGAGACATCGTTCACTCTCGAGTGGCGCGCTCGAACGTCTGGCTGCTGACGACGCTCGGCGCCCACGTGACGCTGGTTGCCCCGGCGACTCTCCTTCCCGTGAACCTCAGTGGGTGGCCAGTCGAGACCTCCTACGACCTTGATGACGCGATCGCGCAGGGCCCCGACGTCATCATGATGCTGCGGGTTCAGGCCGAGCGAATGACGGCCGCATTCTTCCCCAACGCGCGTGAGTATTCACGCCAATGGGGGCTCAATGACGAACGGATGACCGCTCTGCCAACAAGTAGCATGGTCATGCACCCCGGGCCGATGAACCGCGGCCTGGAAATCTCGGCGGGAGCCGCGGATTCACCACAATCGACAGTGCTTGAGCAAGTGGCGAATGGCGTCTCGGTCAGGATGTCGGTGCTGTATCACTTGCTGTCCGGAGCTGTGGAGCGGTGAGCGCGGGAACCATGCCCGCCGCCCCTGAATGCGTACTAACCCAGAGAAGAGGACTCTCGTGAGTATCAGAATCGTCAACGCCACTCTGCCGAATGGCGAGCGCGCCGACTTCACGATTGAGCGCGGAGTCTTCACCGACGCGACAGCGGCTGATCGCACAATTGATGCCGCGGGCCTTCAGGCGTTGCCCGGTCTCGTCGATCTTCACACTCACTTGCGTGAACCTGGCTTCGAGCAGAGCGAAACGGTGCTCTCGGGCAGTCGTGCTGCAGCGATGGGCGGATTCACTGCTGTCTTCGCCATGGCCAACACCATGCCGGTTCAAGACACCGCTGGAGTTGTTGAGCAGGTTCAGTCGCTCGGCAACGACCACGGGTACGCGACCGTGCGGCCCATCGGTGCTGTCACCGAAGGGCTTGACGGCGTCACGCTTTCCGAGATCGGTGCGATGGCCAATTCGCGAGCCGGCGTGCGCGTTTTCTCCGATGATGGCAAGTGCGTTCATAACGCGTTGCTCATGCGTCGCGCGCTCGAATACGTGAAAACTTTTGATGGTGTGGTCGCCCAGCATGCTCAGGAGCCGACGCTCACTGTCGATGCGCAGATGAACGAGGGCGCAGTATCCAGTGAGCTTGGTCTTGCGGGCTGGCCTGCCGTCGCAGAAGAGTCGATCATCGCGCGCGACGTGCTACTCGCCGAACACGTGGGGGCACGCCTTCATATTTGTCACCTGTCAACCGCCGGGTCGGTTGACGTCATCCGCTGGGCTAAGGCTCGCGGAATTGCTGTGACGGCAGAGGTGACGCCTCACCACCTGCTCCTCACGGAAGAACTTGTGCGCGGCTACGACGCGCGCTTCAAGGTGAACCCGCCTCTGCGACGTGACGAAGACGTTCACGCACTTCGCGCCGCGCTGGCTGACGGCACCATTGACATCGTCGCGACCGATCACGCACCGCACCCGCCCGAGGCGAAAGAGTGCTCGTGGGCAGAAGCTGCGTTCGGAATGATCGGTCTTGAATCCGCTCTCAACGTCGTTCAGCAGGCTGTCGTCGATTCTGGTCAGTTGAACTGGACGGATGTCGCGCGCGTCCTTTCGCAGAAGCCAGCCGAAATCGGTCGCCTCGATGGGTACGCGACACCGTTCGCTCTCGGTTCAGCCGCGAACCTCGTGCTGGTCGACCCGAGCGCGCGGTCAACATTCTCTACCGAGTCGCTGCGGGGCAAGAGCACGAACTCGCCCTACCTTGGACGCGAACTTCCCGGCCGCGTGATGACCACCATCCACAACGGTTACGAAACCGTTCGAGATGGCGACGTCGTCGATGCGGCTGAGGTTGCTCAGCAGGCCAGACTGGCTGAAAGCGAGGCAGCGAATGTCTAAAGACGTCTCAGTGCTCATCGTGATCGGCATCCTGGTTATCTTGCTGGCGCTCATGGTTGCTGGCTGGTATTCACGAAAGCGACGACAGGCTCACATCGGGCTCCCGGTTGCGCCGCCGGCTGACCTCGCCGACACTGACCTGCGCTTTAGTGGCAAGTACGTATCGACCACTGTTGCCGGCGATCAGCTCAACCGTGTAAACGTGCACGGCCTGGGATTCCGGGCGAACTGTTTGCTCGAAGTGCATCCGGAAGGCATCGTCGTCTCGCGCGCGGGATCAGACGATCTCTGGCTCGCTCGTGACACGGTGCGCGGCATTTCCCGCGCCACCTGGACCATCGACCGCGTGGTCGAAAACAACGGGCTGCAGGTGATCGAGTGGACACTCGATGGCACTGCAGTCGATAGCTATTTCCGAATGGACGACCCCGAGACGTGTGAACGCGCTCTCGATACAGTCGTCGGCAATGAAAGGCAGTCCCTGTGACTTTTGAACCTGCAGTGCTCGTCCTTGAAGATGGCACGCGCTATCTCGGTCAGGCCTACGGCGCCCGCGGTCAGCGCCTCGGCGAAGTAGTCTTCGCCACCGGTATGACGGGCTACCAAGAGACGATCACCGACCCCAGTTACGCGGGACAGATCGTCGTCATGACGGCACCGCACATCGGCAACACCGGTGTGAATGATGAAGACCCTGAATCCTCACGAATTTGGGTCTCCGGCTTCGTTGTGCGTGATGCGAGCCGCGTGGTGTCGAACTACCGCGCCGATGGGTCACTGGACGACGAACTTGTCACCCAGAACATCGTGGGAATCAGCGGGGTCGATACTCGCGCGATCACCCGTCGCTTGCGCGACTCCGGCTCCATGCGTGGCGGAATCTTCTCCGGCGCGGATGCGGAACTCAGCAATGACGAGCAGCTTGCCGCAGTCACGGCCGCAGCCCAGATGAGCGGCCAGAGTCTGTCGTCTGAAGTGTCGACATCCGAGGCTTATGTTGTTGCCGCAGTGGGGGAGAGCATCGGCCGCTTGGCTGTTCTTGACCTCGGCGTGAAGACGTCAACGCTCAACTACCTCGCTGAGCGTGGCTTTGACGTTCACGTGCTGCCGCAGACCGTCACTTTCGACGAGCTGATGGCGATTGAGCCGGTCGCCGTCTTCTACTCGAATGGTCCAGGCGACCCGTCGGCCTCCGACGCTCACGTTGCACTCCTCACCGAGGTGCTCACGAAGGGACTGCCGTTCTTCGGTATCTGTTTCGGCAACCAGCTGCTCGGTCGTGCTCTCGGCTACGGCACCTACAAGTTGCCCTTCGGCCACCGCGGAATCAACCAGCCCGTCATCGATGTGCAGACCCAGCGCACCGAGATCACCGCGCACAATCACGGTTTTGCGGTTGACGCGCCTATCGGCGAAATCAGCCAGTCACCGGCGGGCTTTGGCCGCGTCGAGGTCAGCCATGTCAACCTCAACGACAACGTTGTTGAAGGTCTCCGCGCCCTCGACATCCCCGCTTTCTCCGTGCAGTACCACCCCGAGGCGGCCTCAGGCCCCCACGATGCCAACTATCTTTTCGACAGGTTCCGCGACCTTGTTCTCGAGAACGCAAAGGACAGCAAGTAATGCCCAAGAGACAAGACATTTCCTCGGTACTGGTTATCGGTTCCGGCCCGATCGTTATCGGTCAGGCAGCAGAGTTCGACTACTCCGGAACGCAAGCCTGCCGAGTGCTGCGTGAGGAGGGCATCCGCGTCATCTTGGTGAACTCGAACCCCGCCACGATCATGACCGACCCTGATTTCGCCGACGCAACCTATATCGAGCCCATCACGTGGGAAGTCATCGAGTCGATCATCGCCAAGGAACGTCCGGATGCGCTGCTGCCCACATTGGGCGGTCAGACCGCTCTCAATGCAGCGATCGAGCTCGACGCTCACGGCATCCTCGACAAATACAATGTCGAACTTATCGGCGCGAACCTCGAAGCGATCAACCGTGGTGAAGACCGCCAGATCTTCAAGCAGCTCGTGATCGATTGTGGTGCCGAGGTCGCAAAGTCGTACATCGCGCGCACGGTTCCTGAGGCGGTTGAGTTTGCCGAGGATCTCGGATATCCACTCGTGATCCGCCCCTCCTTCACGATGGGCGGCCTCGGTTCTGGCTTCGCGTATTCACGCGAAGAACTGATCCGGATGGTCACTGACGGCTTGCACCAGAGCCCCACGACCGAGGTGCTGCTTGAAGAGAGCATCCTGGGCTGGAAAGAGTACGAGCTCGAGCTCATGCGCGACACGTCAGACAACACCGTTGTGGTGTGTTCGATTGAGAATGTTGACCCGGTCGGTGTGCACACCGGTGACTCGATCACTGTCGCGCCGGCGCTCACGCTGACCGACCGCGAGTATCAGAATCTCCGCGACATCGGCATCGACATCATCCGCGCCGTTGGCGTTGACACCGGCGGCTGCAATGTTCAGTTCGCGATCGATCCCGCCACCGGCCGTGTGATCGTCATTGAGATGAACCCCCGTGTTTCGCGGTCGAGCGCTCTGGCGTCGAAGGCAACGGGCTTTCCGATCGCCAAGATTGCGGCCAAACTCGCCATCGGGTACCGGCTCGATGAGATCCCCAATGACATCACGAAGGTCACTCCGGCGAGCTTTGAACCAACCCTTGACTACGTTGTGGTGAAGGTTCCGCGCTTTGCGTTTGAGAAGTTTCCTGCGGCAGACACCCGCCTCACGACCACGATGAAATCGGTCGGTGAGGCCATGGCAATCGGTCGCAACTATTCGACTGCGTTGCAGAAGGCGCTTCGTTCACTCGAAAAGCGCGATTCGAGCTTCCACTGGAAGGGCGAAGTCGGCGACAAGGCTGCACTGTTGGCTCTGTCGTCCATCGCCACCGACGGTCGTATCGTCACGGTGCAGCAGGCGATGCGCGCGGGCGCCACGACCGAAGAGGTCTTCGAAGCCACCAAGATTGACCCGTGGTTTGTTGATCAGATCGCTCTTATCAACGAGGTTGCGGTCGACATTGCGGATGCCGCGGAGCTGTCAGCCGCATTGCTCACGCACGCCAAGAACCATGGTTTCAGCGACGTGCAAATCGCGGAGCTTCGGGGGACCACTGAGGCTGAGGTTCGCGACCTGCGTTGGGGACTCGATGTGCGCCCCGTCTTCAAGACGGTTGACACCTGTGCTGGGGAATTCCCGGCTCTCACCCCATACCACTACTCAAGCTACGACTCCGAGACTGAAGTTGCCCCGAGCGAGAAGACGAAGGTCATCATTCTTGGGTCTGGTCCGAACCGTATCGGTCAGGGCATTGAGTTTGACTACTCGTGTGTTCATGCCTCGTTTGCTCTCTCTGATGCGGGCTACGAGACCATCATGATCAACTGCAACCCCGAGACGGTTTCGACCGACTACGACACGAGTGACCGGCTCTACTTCGAGCCCCTCACGCTCGAAGATGTGCTCGAGATCATCCATGCTGAGAGCCAGAGCGGTGAACTCCTCGGGGTGATCGTGCAGCTTGGTGGCCAGACAGCACTTGGTCTTGCTCAAGGGCTCAAGGATGCCGGCATCCCGATTCTGGGAACGACGCCGGAGGCAATCGACCTTGCCGAGGAACGTGGTTTGTTCTCCAAGATTCTCGACAACGCCGGGCTGCTCGCACCCAAGAACGGCACCGCCACTAACCAGTCCGAAGCGATCGAGATTGCCGAACACATCGGGTTCCCGGTTCTCGTTCGCCCCTCGCACGTGCTTGGCGGGCGTGGCATGGAGATCATCTATGACTCCGAAGCTCTCGCCGATTACTTCGAGCGGGTTCGCGATGTCGTGATCATTTCGCCGAGCTCACCGTTGCTCGTCGATCGGTTCCTCGATGACGCGATCGAGATCGATATCGACGCCATTTATGACGGGACCGAACTCTATGTCGGCGGCATCATGGAACACATCGAAGAAGCCGGCATCCACTCCGGCGACTCTGCCTGTACCCTGCCCTCGGTGACGCTCGGGCGTGACGTGCTTAATCGAGTACGCGAGGCTACCCTCGCCATCGCTGAAGGCGTCGGCGTGCGCGGGCTCCTGAACGTGCAGTTCGCAATCGGCCAGGGCATCCTCTACGTGCTCGAAGCTAATCCTCGTGCGAGCCGCACCGTTCCGTTCGTATCGAAGGCACTCGGGATTCCGCTGGCGAAGGCTGCTGCTCTCGTCATGGCTGGTTCAAGCATCCGTCAACTCGTCGACAGCGGTCTGCTGCCGATTCTTGATGGTTCGCAAGTGCCATCGACGTCGCCGGTCTCGGTGAAGGAAGCGGTATTGCCGTTCCGCCGTTTCCGTACTGTTGAAGGCCAAGTCGTTGACTCGGTTCTCGGCCCGGAGATGCGCTCCACCGGCGAAGTGATGGGAATCGACTCGAACTTCCCGAAGGCGTTCGCTAAGAGTCAGGAAGCGGCTTACGGCGGACTGCCTGACAGCGGCTCAGTCTTCGTCTCGGTCGCTGACCGCGACAAGCGTGCCGTCATCCTGCCGGTTCTGCGTCTCAGCCAACTGGGCTTCACGATTCTCGCCACCGAAGGAACTGCCGAGATCCTCGCGCGCAACGGCATCGAAGCTCAGGTGGTGCGCAAGTACTTCATGGGCCAGGAAGCAAATGCTGCTGAACCGTCGATCGTTGAAATGATCAACGACGGCAAGGTGGATGTCGTGATCAACACGCCGAGCGGCCGCAGTGCGCGTGCCGATGGCTACGAAATCCGCACCGCGACGGTCGCGGCCGACAAGCCGATTTTCACGACTATGGCCCAGCTTGCGGCCGCTGTCGCGTCATTTGAGGCCATCCGTGATGGCTTTGATGTGCGATCGCTTCAGGATTACGCTCTGGATCGTGCCGCCGAGCTCGAGAAGGTAGCCAACAATGCCTAGTTTCTCCTCACGGCTTGCGCAGACCTTCGAAGAGTTTGGGGGAGTGTGCATGGGAGTGGACCCTCATCCGTTCCTCCTCGAAAGCTGGGGGCTTTCCAACGACGCCCACGGCGTGCGCGAATTCGCTCTCCGCGCAGTGGACGCTGCAGCCGGCAACGTGGGAATGATCAAGCCCCAGGTTGCCTTCTTCGAACGCTTCGGATCCGCGGGCTACGCGATTCTCGAGGAGTCGTTCGCCTTGGCGCGCTCCGCTGGGCTGCTCGTGATTGCCGATGTGAAGCGCGGTGACCTGTCGTCGTCTGTCGATGCCTATGGACAAGCGTGGCTGACGCCGGGCTCACCCCTCGAGGCCGACGCAATGACTGCTGTGGCCTATCAGGGAGTGTCGGAGCTGTCTGGCCCATTCGAACTTGCTCGCTCAGCGGGCAAAGGCATTTTCGTTTTGGCAGCAACCTCTAATGCTTCGGCCCACTCCATCCAGTCGGCTCGCATCACCGAAGGTGAACACGAAGGGGCGACTGTAGCCGCTAGCGTCGTGCGCGATGTGGCGGCCCTCAACACCGAAAGCGGGCTTGGGTCATTTGGCGTCGTGATCGGCGCCACCGTCGAAGTTGCCGACTACGGCATTCGCAATGGCGAACTGGTTGATCTGCCGGTTCTTGCTCCGGGTTTCGGAGCCCAAGGTGCTCAGGTCGAGCAGGCGCGCGAACTCTACGGTGATGCCGTGGCGAACACGATTGTGACCGTTTCCCGCAGCGTTCTGCAAGAGGGTGCAAGTCAGATCCCGGCAGAACTTCGATCGCTACGGTCGCAACTTCGTGAGCAGGTTCGCTAATGGGACCTCGCCCGGAGCCACCCGCCGTTGACCGTGCAGCGGCCTCCCGCGCGGCTATTGCGGCGCGACGCGCCCGGGCGTCAGTCAAACGTGAAGTTGCTGAGCGTGCTCGAACCGCCCTCAGCGTGGCGCGCACAGCGTGGGATCAGCCCGACAGTGCAGAAGCTCGATTGCTCGTGCGCGAGCTGCTGATGAGTGTCCCCTCTCTCGGACCAACCCGGGTTGAATCGATTATGGCCGATCTGGCGATCGCCGATCGCAAACGGGTCGGCGGCCTCGGGCCGAAGCAGCGCGAACGCCTTGCGGCCTACCTTTCGCAGCGCCAAGGGCCAGAGCCAACGCGGCTCGTGGTCTTGGCCGGCCCGACTGCTGTGGGCAAGGGAACCGTCTCGAGCTTCATCCGTGACAACCACCCCGATGTGCTGCTGAGTGTGTCTGCGACTACGCGCAAGCCCCGTCCGGGCGAGATCGACGGCATTCACTATTACTTCGTGAGCGATGACGAGTTCGACGCGATGATCTCCAAGAATGAGTTGTTGGAGTGGGCAGTGGTGCACAACTCGTACCGCTACGGCACGCCACGCCCGCCAATCGATGTTGCCCTTTCTGAGGGAAGGCGCGTGATGCTCGAGATCGATCTGCAGGGCGCACGTTCCGTTCGCAACGTCATGCCCGAGGCTCTCTTGGTCTTTCTTCTCCCGCCAACGTGGGAAGAATTGGTGCGCCGGCTGATCGGTCGCGGCACCGAAGATGCTGCCGAACAGGCCCGCCGTTTGGAGACCGCAAAGGTCGAATTGGCGGCTCAAGAAGAGTTCGATGTGAAAGTTGTGAACACAGAAGTAAGCCAAGCGGCTCAAGAAGTCGTAGAATTGATGGATGCGCCCGCTGGCGCGACCACTTCCGACTCCAAGGAGCACCCTCATGGCTGACAAGAACTCGGGCATCATTGATCCCCCCATCGACGAACTGCTGTCGAAGGTTGACTCCAAGTACCAGCTCGTTATCTTCGCTTCGAAGCGCGCTCGCCAGATCAACGACTACTACGCTGACCTCCACGAGGGCAGCCTGTTCGACAACGTCGGGCCGCTCGTAGACTCCACGATCGACGACAAGCCGCTCTCCGTTGCTCTCCACGAGATCAACGAGAACAAGCTCGAACTCAAGCGTCTCAGCAACGAATAGAACCTTTCGGTGGCCGCGCTCAACATTGTCGTCGGGATCTCCGGCGGAATAGCTGCCTATAAGGCGGTTTCCGTTGTGCGTGAGCTGGTGCTCGCGGGCCACGACGTCCATGTCGTGGCCACGAGCAACGCCCTCAAGTTCGTAGGGCTGCCTACTCTTGAAGCAATCAGCCGCAATCCCGTCCACACTGACCTCTACGAGGGCGTGGATGAGGTGCGGCACGTCTCTGTCGGCCAAGCCGCAGACGTCATCATCGTCGCTCCCGCTACTGCGAACACGATCGCTAAGATCGCTACCGGTCACGCGAGTGACTTCCTCGGCAACACCATCCTTGCCACTCGAGCGCCCGTGATTGTGGCGCCCGCGATGCACACCGAGATGTGGCAGAACCCGGCGACGGTCGCCAACATCGAGACGCTGCGTTCGCGTGGCATCCGCATCGTTGGGCCAGAATCCGGTCAGCTGACTGGTTCCGATAGCGGGCCCGGTCGGATGTCTGAGCCAAGCGACATCGTCGCCGCGGTTCTTGAGACGGTGGTCTCGTCGCGCGACCTCGTCGGTCGTTCGGTGCTGGTTACGGCCGGCGGCACTCGGGAACCCCTCGATCCGGTGCGCTTCATTGGCAATCGTTCAAGCGGCAAACAGGGCGTTGCTCTGGCTATGGCCGCAGCGGCGCGCGGCGCTGATGTCACCCTCATCGCCGCGAATCTTGAGGTTCCGCTTCCTGTCGGGGTTCGATGCGTTCAGGTGTCTACGACTCTGGAATTGCAGTCAGCGGTGCAGGCTGAAGCGAAGTCGGCCGACGCCATCATTATGGCGGCGGCGGTTGCCGACTACCGTCCAGCGGAGACTGCGCAATCCAAAATCAAGAAGCGCAGCGATTCGAGCACCCTCGAGTTGCGTCTTGAAGAAAACCCTGACATTTTGCGTGGTCTGGCGGCAGAGAGCCCCGAGAGCCAAATCGTCGTTGGCTTCGCTGCCGAGACCGAGGCGCACGACGCTGCGCTACTTGAGCTGGGCCGCGCAAAGATCGCGCGTAAGGGCTGTGATTTCTTGGTCATCAACCGCGTCGGGTGGACTGAAGGTTTCGCCTCAGACCGTAACACCGTGATCGTCATCGATAAGGTCGGCGATAGAGTGGGTGAGGCAAGCGGAAGCAAGTTGTCGGTGGCTCACCGCATTCTGGATCTTGTGTTCGCAGCCCGCTGATATCCATTCATCACTACCGGAGACGGCTTATGACTTCGCCCCTGCGCACCTTCACCTCGGAGTCTGTTACCGAGGGACACCCCGACAAGATCTGTGATCAGATCAGTGACAGCATTCTTGACGCTTTGCTCGAAGAAGACCCGAGTGCTCGGGTCGCTGTTGAGACTCTCGTGACAACGGGGCTCGTGCATGTCGCTGGTGAAGTGACGACAACCGGCTATGCCGACATCCCCGCCATCGTGCGCGATCGCATTTCTTCAATCGGTTACAACTCGTCTGATGTTGGCTTTGATGGTCGTTCGTGCGGCGTATCCGTGTCGATTGGTGCCCAGTCTCCCGACATCGCTCAGGGTGTTGATCGTGCGCTCGAAGCGCGTGAAGGCAATTCAACAGACTCGCTGGATGTCTTGGGTGCCGGCGACCAGGGTGTCATGTTCGGATACGCCACTAACGAGACTCCGCAGCTCATGCCTGCCCCTGTGTGGTTTGCTCACCGCATGGCCGAGCGTCTCGCGGCTGTGCGCAAGGAGGGCTTGGTCGACTATTTGCGTCCCGACGGAAAGACTCAGGTCACCGTGGGCTACGAGGGATCGGTGCCGCGCAGCATTGAGACCGTCGTGTTGTCGACGCAGCATTCGCCGTCTGTTTCAACCGCCCAGTTGCGTCGTGAGATCGAAGAACTCGTCGTGCGACCGATTGCAGAAAGCGCCGGCCTCGATCTGTCGAACCTGCAATCCATTGTGAACCCAAGCGGCCGTTTCGAAATTGGTGGCCCTCAGGGTGATGCCGGGGTCACCGGTCGCAAGGTCATTGTTGATACTTACGGTGGGGCATCCCGTCACGGTGGGGGAGCATTCAGCGGCAAAGACCCCTCGAAGGTTGACCGTTCGGCGACCTATGCCATGCGCTGGGTCGCGAAGAATGCGGTTGCCGCAGGTCTTGCTGATCGTCTCGAAGTGCAAATCGCCTACGCGATTGGCCGGGCAGCACCGGTCAGCCTGTACGTCGAAACCTTTGGTACCGGTCATGTTTCTGACGAGGCCATTCTGGGCGCGATCCATGAGGTATTCGATCTGCGCCCGGGCGCGATCATCCGCGATCTCGATCTCTTGCGCCCCATTTACGCGAAGACTGCAACCTACGGTCACTTCGGTCGTGAGCTTCCTGAGTTCACGTGGGAGCGTCTTGACCGCGTTGAGGCTCTTCGCGGGGCCGCCGGGCTGTAGAGATGAGTGAAGCATCCATCGCTCGGGTGCTCATTGATTCGCCGCTGCCTCAACTCGACAGACTCTTTGACTACGCGGTTCCCGAGAAGTTTCGTGCCGAGGCGCGCGCTGGCGTTCGCGTCAAGGTTCCGCTGCGCACGCTCGGCCGGCTTGTGGAGGGCTGGATTGTTGAACTCACCGATACTGTCGCCTACGCAGGCAAGCTCAGCGATCTCGAAGCGGTAATCTCTCCGTTCCCCGTGTTGTCTCCAGAGGTGTGGACTCTGGCGCGCACGGCGGCGGATCGAGCGGCCGGCAACGCAGCCGATGTGCTGCGGTTGGGCATCCCGAAACGTCACGCTCGGGCGGAGAAGTCACTTCCCGACCCCGCGACGGTTACCTACGATCCGCCCCCTGAAGCGCATGCAGTGTCGTACTTCGACGCGGGTGCCATCGGCACTCTTATCGCCGAGCACAAGCGGGCCGCGCTGGCCGCACCGACCGGCGTAGCAGAGGTCGCTCCTGGCGTGTGGGTTGGCCGTTGGGCTGTCACGATGGCCGAACTCGCCTCGCAGGCTCTTGCTCGCGGCACGACCGCGATTCTGGCGACCCCCGACTTTCGTGATCAGGAACAACTTGAGGCAGCCGTCGGTGCTCTGCTGCCCGCTGAACGCGTGTTGAGATTGGATGCTCGCCAGAGCGTTCAGAAACGCTACGGCAACTTTCTGCGCACCCACGAAGACACCCCGTTCGTCATCATCGGCAATCGCTCTGCAGTGTATGCGCCAGCGTCTAACCTCGGGTTGATCGTAGTGTGGGACGACGGCGACCCGCTCTACAGCGAAAATCTCACGCCGTATATCCACACTAGGGATGCCGCACTGCTCCGCCAAGAACAACAGCACTGTTCGCTGGTGTTCATGAGCCATTCGCGTAGCACTGAAGTGCAACGACTCGTTGAAGTGGGGTGGCTAGCGGCCATCAGCCCCGGCGGCATTCGACCGCCGAAGGTCATCCCCACTGCAAACCAGGAGAGCCAAGACCGCCTGGCGGCCCTTGCTCGTATTCCCTCATCAGCGTGGAAGGCGGCGCGCGCCGGGCTCGACGAAGGTCCCGTGCTCGTGCAGGTGGCGCGCCCCGGCTACGCGCCCCGCTTGGCGTGCGCCGAATGCTCGCAGACTGCCCGCTGCACCACGTGCGCCGGTCCGCTTGCGCAACGGTCGGCATCGGCGACTCCCAGCTGCGTCTGGTGTGGCGCGCTTGCCGTCAAGTGGCGCTGTCGTGAATGTGACGGCACCCGACTGCGCATGGTTGGATCGGGCACCGGCCGTACCGCCGACGAACTAGGACGCGCCTTCCCTGGCTATCGAGTGATCGTCGCCGATGGTGAGCATCAGATCCTCACGGTGGCCAACGAGCCATCGCTCATCATTGCGACTCGAGGTGCTGAGCCGATCGCAGAGGGCGGCTACCGCGCCGTCATCCTGCTTGACGGCGCCGGAATGTTGGCGCGAGAGAGTTTGCGTGTTGCCGAGGACTGTCTTCGAGCGTGGTCGAACGCGATTGCTCTCGGCGCGGATGGCGCCCCCTCGGTCGTTGTTGGGGTCGGCGGCTCACTCGCGACAGCACTTGTCACGTGGCGCCAAGAAGATTTCGCTCAAGCTGAACTCGCCGATCGCCGTGAGTTGCGGTTTCCGCCGGCAGTGCGAGTCGCAACTCTCACGGGAAAAATTCCGCTCGTTTCGGATGCGATTAGCCAGCTGCCGGTCGCTGCGCTCGATGTGCTCGGCCCCGTCGATCTGCCCGATGGGCTGGTTCGCACCATCATCCGTTTCGATTACAAAGACGGAGCAGCCGTCGCTGAGCAACTCAAAGCACTCGTGGTGGCGGCCACGACGGTCTCCCGCAGCAGCCGCAAACCGGGGGCTCCACGCTCCAGCCAGCCGACGCCCGGGCTTCGCGTTCATCTCGACGATCTGGAACCGTTTGTCGACCTGTAGCCCCAGCGTGCACCCGTTCGCGCTATTTCACGAGACAATTGGGGGATGACTTCGTTGCGACTTCTTTTTGCCGGTAGCCCCGAGGTTGCTGTTCCCAGTCTCGACGCGCTTGTGAACTCCGAGCACGAGGTGGCTGGCGTCCTCACCCGCACCGACTCACCGCAGGGTCGCCGACGCGTCATGACACCGACGCCAGTGGCCGCACGCGCTGAAGAAGCCGGAATCAGCGTGATTCGAGCCAATCGGCTCGACGCCGCTGCGGCATCCGCGATTACTGACCTCACTGTTGATCTGGGTGTGATCGTGGCCTACGGCGGGCTTGTTCCGGCTTCGGTTCTCACGATTCCGCGGCTCGGCTGGATCAACCTGCATTTCTCCCTCTTGCCGCACTGGCGCGGGGCTGCACCGGTGCAGCGCGCGATCATGGCCGGCGATGCCGTTTCAGGCGCAGCCGTCTTTCAACTCGTCGAACAGCTCGATGCTGGCGATGTTTTCGCGACGATGACTGAACCGATTGGCGCCCAGCAAACAGCAGGTTCGCTCCTGCAGCAGCTGTCCTTCTCGGGCGCTGATTTGCTCAGGGGCGTGGTCGATTCCATTGGCGCAGGCACTGCCACCGCGGTTCCGCAGACCGGCGACGTGACTCTCGCGCCCAAGTTGTCGCTCGAAGATGGGCGCATCGACTGGACAGAGCCCGCTCAGACAGTGCACAACCGCATTCGTGGCGTGACTCCCGAACCCGGTGCCTCGACGACAATCGACGGAGCACGGCTCAAGGTTCTTGAGGCCGCGATCGCTCGCGACGTCCCGACTCTCGCGCCGGGGCACTTCGATTTCGTCGGCAAGAAGGTTCTGGTCGGTACCGCAACCGAACCGCTCGAGCTTCTCCGGGTTCATCCCGAGGGACGTAAAGCAATGGATGCCGCAGCCTGGTGGCGCGGCCTTAACTCAGAATCAGAGGTGGTGGCTTCGTGAGCTACGCACAGTCAGCCCGTCGGGTCGCGCTCGACGTCATCATGGCGGTGCGCGAGTCGGATGCGTACGCGAACCTCCTGCTTCCCGTGCATCTTGAGCGCGCGAAACTGTCGAGCGCGGATGCCGGGCTTGCTACCGAACTGACCTACGGCACCTTGCGTATGCAGGGCTACTACGACGCGGTAATCGCTCAGGCGGCTGGCCGCGATGTCTCCAAGATTGACCCGCCTGTGCTCGACGTGTTGCGACTCGCCACGCATCAGTTGCTGTCGATGCGCGTTCCCTCGCACGCGGCAGTGGATGAGTCGGTGCGCCTCGCAAAGACGATTGGCTCGCGTTCCGCGGTTGGGTTTGTCAACGCGGTGCTGCGCGCGATCACTAAGCACGATGCTGATACCTGGCGCGAGCGAGTGATTGGTGCTGCTAGCTCGGGGGAGCAAGCTCTTGCGGTGACGTATTCGCATCCGTTGTGGGTGACCCGGGCCTTTCGGCAGGTGTTGGTTGCCGAGGGTCGCGAAGCTGAGCTCGAAGGGTTGCTCGCAGCAGACAACGTTCCCGCCCGGGTTTCGGTCGCGGCGCTTCCTGGTTTTTCGGAGATCGCCGACATCGATGTCACGCCGGCAGAATATTCACCGGTGGGCGGAACCTTGCGCGAAGGAGACCCGTCGAAGAACTCGGCAATTGCGGCAGGGCGGGCTCGAGTGCAAGACGAAGGATCGCAGATCGCGGCACTCGCGCTCAGCCGCGTTCGGCCCATACTGGCGGGGGAGTCGTGGCTCGATATGTGTGCCGGCCCCGGCGGTAAAGCCGCTCTGCTGGCCGCGGAAGCTCTGGAGGGTGGTGCCGTGCTCACCGCCAACGAACTGATTCCGGCCCGCGCCAAGCTCGTTCGCAACGCCCTCGCGGTCTTCGACGCTCCGCCCGAGGTCTGGGAGAAAGACGGCATCGATATCGGCGAGGAGCATCCCGAGCAGTTCGATCGTATCCTTCTCGATGCGCCATGCACCGGCCTTGGCGCGCTTCGCCGCCGCCCTGAAGCTCGCTGGCGTAAACAACCCGGCGATGTCGCTCAGCTGGGCGCGATTCAGACGGCGTTGCTGCAATCAGCGCTGAAGGCGCTGAAACCGGGTGGAGTGTTGGCATATGTCACCTGCTCGCCCCATGCCGCTGAGACCAAGGCGATTGTCGGTTCTGTGCTGCGCAAGGCCGAGGGCATCACCAAGATGGATACGCCATCCGTGGTTCAGAGTTTCTCGAAAGTAGAACTCGACCTGCCGGAGGCAACTCATGTCCAGCTCTGGCCGCACCGTCATGGCACAGATGCCATGTTCATCCAACTCCTCGCCAAAGCAGACTCCTAGATAGGCTCTCGGTATGTCAGTGCGTATTAGCCCCAGTATTCTCGCCGCCGATTTCGTCAACCTTGAGCGCGATATCGCGAAAATTTCGAATGCGGATTTCGTCCACGTTGACATCATGGACAACCATTTTGTGCCCAACCTCACGTTCGGTCTTCAAATGACGGAGCGAATTCAGCAGGTCTCAGCAATCCCGCTCGATGTGCATCTGATGATCACCGATCCCGACCGCTGGGCCCCCGAGTACGCTGACCTCGGCGCCTATGGCGTCACTTTCCACGCCGAAGCGGCGGCGGATGCGGTGGCTCTCGCCCGCACGCTGCGGGCGAAGGGTGCGCGAGCGGGCATCGCGGTCAAGCCGGGCACCGCTATCGAGCCCTACCTCGAGTTGCTCGAGGAATTCGACCAGGTTCTCGTGATGACGGTCGAACCGGGTTTTGGCGGCCAAAGCTTTATGGAAGAGACAATGCCGAAGCTGCGACAGCTGCGGGATCTGGTCGACAAGCGCGGTCTCGACGTGTGGCTCGAAGTTGATGGCGGTGTCGATGAGCGCACGATTGAGATTGCTGCCGCCGCGGGCGCTGACACTTTTGTCGCGGGTTCTTCGGTCTATCGCGGAGATGATCCTTCGTTGCGTGTCTCTGAGCTCCGTGAGCGCGCCAGCGCGCACCGCCACTAAACAGCCGCGCGCTCTCGTCCACACCGCCGAGAGCGAACATCTGCATACAGGGCATCCGCTAGCGCTGATTCTGTCTGCTCTTCTGGTTGACTGGTCGCATGACCGATTCAGGAAAAACTAAGCCAGAGGTCGAGTTCTACGCGGGCGATGCCCCCACCGAACTCGTCATTATTGACATTGAAGAGGGAACCGGCGCAGAAGCAACTGCTGGTTCTACCGTCGACGTGCACTACTTGGGCGTCGACTTTGAGACTCTCGAAGAGTTTGACTCTTCCTGGAGCCGGGGTGAGTCCATCAACTTCCCCCTCATGGCTCTCATTAGCGGGTGGCAAGAAGGAATCCCCGGCATGAAGGTGGGCGGCCGTCGCCAGCTCATCTGCCCGCCGCACCTTGCGTACGGGCCTGCTGGCGGAGGGCATCAGCTCTCCGGACGCACGTTGACGTTCGTCATCGACCTGCTCGGCACGAACTAGTCACCACGCGTTAGTCGTCATGCGGCAAGGGACCGCCCTCCGGGGCGGTACCCTTGACGTGTGAAAGACTTTGATGCACTTTTTGCTGAACTCAGCCGCAAAGCGGTAGAACGCCCCGCCGACTCTGGTTCGGTTGCCCTCTGGGATGCTGGCGTGCATGCGATCGGCAAGAAGGTCGTAGAAGAGGCTGCCGAAGTGTGGATGGCAGCCGAATACCAGTCTGACGAAGAAACCGCGGACGAAATCTCCCAACTGATTTATCACCTTCAGGTTCTGATGGTTGCCAAGGGGCTCAGCCCTGAGGACGTCTGGCGACATCTCTAACGCCTCGACGCCCCCTTTTCGCACCAATTGACTGAGAGCTGACATGTTAAGAGTTGCAGTGCCCAATAAGGGTTCACTGAGCGAGACCGCTTCCGAAATGCTCTACGAAGCGGGCTACGTTGGCCGTCGCGACCCGCGCGCACTCAATGTGCGCGATGAACGCAACGGCGTCGAATTTTTCTACCTTCGCCCACGCGATATCGCGACCTACGTGGGCTCTGGAGCCCTCGACGTAGGAATTACCGGCCGAGACCTCCTGTTGGATTCCGGATCCACCGCGACAGAGATCGCCAGCCTCAACTTTGGCGATTCCACCTTCCGCTTTGCGGGTGAGCCTGGTCGCTTCACTGAGCTTTCGGACCTCAACGGAGTTCGCGTTGCCACCAGCTATGCCGGCCTCGTGGGCGCCTTCCTGGAGCGTCACGGTGTGACAGCCGAGCTCGTCAGTCTTGATGGTGCTGTTGAGTCAGCGATCCGACTCGGAGTTGCGGATGCTGTGGCCGACGTCGTATCGACAGGTTCGACGCTGCGGGCACAGGGTCTCGAAATCTTCGGTCCCGTCATCCTCGATTCAACCGCTGTATTGATTAGCTCAGGCAACGAAGTTGACGGCAGCGCGACACTCCAGCGTCGCCTCCAGGGCGTGCTTGTCGCTCGCCAATATGTACTCATCGACTACGACGTTCCGGTTGCGCTCCTCGAGGCCGCAACGAAGGTAACGCCCGGTATCGAGAGTCCAACCGTTTCTCCGCTCCAAGACCCTGCGTGGGTTGCGGTGCGCTCAATGGTGCGTCGCGTCGATACTAATCAGGTCATGGACGAGCTTCACGCGGTTGGGGCGCGCGCGATCTTGGTCAGCGCGATTCACGCAGCGAGGATCTAAAGTGGCGGTCGCAGTTCGGGTCATTCCCTGCCTCGATGTCGCCGACGGTCGCGTCGTCAAAGGCGTCAACTTCAAAGACTTGCGAGACGCGGGCGATCCAGTTTCTCTCGCTCGGCTGTACTACGAGCAGGGCGCCGACGAAGTGACGTTTCTCGACGTGACAGCCACGGTCGAAGGTCGCGCGACGATGTACGAAGTCGTACGCTCCGCCGCCGAGCAAATCTTTATTCCCCTGACTGTCGGCGGCGGAGTGCGTGAGCCAGATGATGTCTCCAAACTCCTCGCCCACGGCGCAGACAAAGTCGGCGTCAATAGCGCTGCGCTTGCTCGCCCGCAGCTCATTGATGACATCGCTCACCGTTTTGGGGCACAGGTCCTCGTGCTGAGCCTCGACATCAAACGCCGCGGCGATGGCTGGATCGTCACTACTCACGGTGGTCGCACCGAGACAGACCGCGACGCGCTCGAGTGGGCTCGTGAAGCCATGGAGCGCGGAGCGGGCGAGTTGCTCGTCAATTCCATCGATGCGGATGGCACGAAAGAGGGCTTTGACCTCGAACTTGTGTCCGCGATCAGCGAGTTTGCGACCGTCCCGGTCATCGCCAGTGGTGGAGCGGGCAAAGTCGAACACTTCGCGCCGGCCATCGATGCCGGCGCTGATGCTGTGCTCGCAGCATCCGTTTTCCACAGTCGGCAGTTGACAGTAGGAGACGTTAAAGCTTCACTCAACAGTCATGGATTGGTTACACGATGAGCGACGAACTCACTCTGGAGACCGTCAGCGATGTGCTCGAACGCGCACAGTTCGCCGCCGATGGTTTGTTGCCGGCGATCATTCAGCAGTGGGACACCAAAGAGGTACTCATGCTTGGCTACATGAACGCTGAGGCGCTGACCCGAACGCTAACCGAGGGTCGCGTGACGTTTTATAGCCGTAGCCGCCAAGAGCTATGGCGCAAGGGCGACACGAGCGGACACCGCCAGTACGTGCGCACCGCTGCCCTCGACTGCGACCGCGACGCACTGTTAGTCGGCGTCGAGCAGGTCGGTCCGGCATGCCACACCGGCGCACACTCGTGCTTCGAAGTAGATCCGCTCCTGCCGCACCAAGGGTTCTCCGATGAATAGCACGACGAGTCGCGAAGAATTTGAGTCGCTGGTCGCCAGCGGTCATCGTGTTGTGCCCGTCATCCGTCAGCTTTTTGCCGACGGTGAAACCCCCGTCGGCGTCTATCGCAAGCTCGCCAAGGCAAACCCGGGAACGTTTTTGCTTGAGTCGGCAGGTCAGGGAGGCATCTGGTCGCGATTCTCGTTCGTGGGCGTCGCCAGCTTCGGTGTTCTTACCCAACACGATCACGGCGTCGAGTGGATCGATTATGGGATGCCGCGCGAGCGCATCCTCGGCGACGATTGCCCGACGGCTCCTCTCGAAGCACTCGCGCATCTCAACGAGCGTTGGAAGACGCCCCGAGTTGAGGGCCACCCACCGCTCACCGGTGGTCTTGTCGGCTTCATCGGGTGGGAAGCCGTTCGCGAGCTGGAGAACCTTCCCGATGCGCCGCCCGCTGACTTCGAGGTTCCGAGCCAGGCGCTGAGCTTCGTTTCCGATCTCGTTGTGCTCGACCACCGTTTCGGCACGGTCATGCTCATCTCGACTGCGCTGAATGACGGGCACCAAGACCCGGAGGAGATGTGGGCGGAAACCCAATCTCGACTCGACGTGCTCCAGTCTGGTCTTGCTCAACCCACGGATGCCTTTCTCGCTGATGTAGATATCGAGATCGATCCGGAGCCGACTTCGCGCTCCACGCCGGCAGAGTATGCCACGGCGATCGAGAAGTCGAAGGAGTTCATCCGCGATGGGGATGTCTTCCAAGTCGTGATCTCGCAGCGCTTCGACCACGAGGTTTCGGCGACGCCGCTCGACGTCTACCGCGTCTTGCGCACTCTCAACCCGTCGCCCTATATGTACTTACTGTCGCTTGTCGACATGGATGGCCGTCCGTATTCGATCGTCGGCGCGAGTCCTGAAGCACTCGTGAAGGTTTCCCAGAAGCGGGTGCACATGCATCCGATCGCGGGTTCGCGACCGCGTGGGGCTGACACCGAGCGCGACCTCGAACTTGCCGAAGAGCTACTGGCCGACACGAAAGAACGTGCCGAACATCTGATGCTTGTCGACCTCGCGCGCAATGACCTCTTGAAGGTCTGCACGCCGGGAACCGTCGCCGTCACCGAATTCATGCAGGTTGAGCGCTTTAGCCACATCATGCACCTCGTATCGTCCGTCGAAGGCGATCTGAGGCCTGAAGCCTCCGCCGTCGATGTATTTCGCGCTACATTTCCTGCTGGCACGCTCTCGGGCGCACCCAAGCCTCGCGCCCTCGAGATTATCGATGAACTCGAACCGGCTCAGCGCGGTGTGTACGGGGGAGTCGTTGGCTACTTCGACTTCGCCGGTGATGCTGATCTCGCGATCGCTATCCGCACAGTAACGATCGTGGATGGCGTTGCTCGCGTTCAAGCCGGAGCCGGCCTTGTCGCCGATTCAGATCCGGCCGCCGAGCACCAAGAGGCTCAGAACAAGGCTGCGGCGCCCCTTCGCGCTGTCGCGGTCGCTAACGCGATGACTCACCTCAGTTCATGAACTGGAAACGCTCACGTTCGATCGTGCTGAGCAGCCTGGTGCTGCTTGGCGCAGTGGTGATGCTCTCGTGGACGCAACGCTGGTTCACGATCACCCTCCAGAATGACGTGAGCGTTGAGGTTCTCGGCAGCGACGTTGCGGGAGCGCTGGCTGCGCTCGCGCTCTCAACGTTTGCTCTCGTCGCTGCCCTCGGTATCGCGTCGGTGTTCCTGCGCCGCGTTCTCGGCGTCATCGCCGCCATCGTCGGCGGGATTGTCGTTGCAGTCAGTCAGGCAACGTTGGCTGATCCGGCGCGAGCGGCATCCGAGTTGATTACCGAAGCGACCGGCATCAGCGGTATTGAGTCGATTCGGGCCTTAGTGGTTGGCGTCGACGGCAGTGTGTGGTCGGTTACGGCGCTCATCGCTGGAATCCTCATCATGGTTGTCGGTGTTGCGGCCGCTGTTTCGGCGAAGCACTGGCCTACCGCGACCAAGAAATATGATCGAACTACCGCTGTCGTTGCCGATGATCCGGCATCGCAGTGGGATGCTCAAAGTCGAGGAATAGACCCGACTAAGGGCTGATTGGCAACGCCGAGCGGGTTACTCCCGCTACAATTTAGGATCAGCAAAGAATGGAGCCTGATGAGTACTGATACTGACCCCGGCCACGGAAATTCCCCGGCGGCATGGACCGCCGTAGTGATCATGTTGGTCGCGTTCACGATCGGAACCTTCGCTTTTTGGTTCAACCTTGCGTGGCTCGTATTCGCATCGGCTGGGCTGGTCGTCGTTGGTCTCATTGTTGGCCAGGTGCTGAAGAAGCTTGGCTATGGCGTGGGTGGAGACAAGCTCACCCCCAAGCCTCACAGTTAGAGTGCTCTCCGATTTAGTTGACGGCGCGCTCGAAGATGCCGCCGTCCGCCGTGAGTCCGTCAGCCTCGCTGATGTAGAACGTGCTGCTGCTGACGCGCTTCCGGCGTTGGATGCGCTTGAGGCATTGGCTCCGCGCGAGCAGGTGCACATCATTGCGGAGATCAAACGGTCAAGCCCGTCTCGCGGAGCGTTGGCCGAAATTAGCGATCCCGCTTCTCTTGCGACGTCGTACCAAACCGGCGGAGCAAGCGCAATTAGCGTTCTGACGGAACAGCGTCGCTTTGGCGGCTCTCTTGAAGACCTCGTGACAGTGAAATCGATCGTGCGACTTCCGGTGCTTCGCAAGGACTTCATCGCGGAGCCCTATCAGGTGTTCGAGGCGCGTGCCGCTGGTGCCGACCTCGTCTTGCTGATCGTGGCCGCTCTGGAACAGGAAAAGCTTCGCAGTCTCTACGACCTCATCGTCGAGCTGGGCATGACGCCGCTCGTCGAAACACACTCCGCAGACGAGGTCTCTCGTGCTCTCGATGTTGGCGCCAGCCTTGTCGGCGTCAACGCGCGCAACTTGAGCACCTTCGAACTCGATCAGAATCTCTTTGGTGAGCTTGCCGATCAGATTCCTAGCGGAGTCATCCGTATCGCAGAGTCAGCAGTCAAGACGGCTGCTGATGTCGCGCACTACCGCAACGCGGGCGCCGATGTCGTTCTGGTTGGCGAGGCTCTCGTCACTGGCGATCCGATCGCCACGTTGCAAGACTTTTTGGACTGCTAATGCTGAAAGATGAACTAGGCCCCTACTTTGGTGAGTTCGGTGGTCGATTCGTTCCCGAGTCGCTCATTGCTGCTCTCGACGAACTAGACGCGGCCTATAACGAAGCCAAGAACGACCCGGAGTTTGCCGCTGAGCTTGCTGAGCTGCACGCAAGCTACACCGGTCGCCCGTCGATCATCACCGAGATCCCGCGGTTTGCCGAGCACGCGGGCGGAGCCCGCATCATCCTCAAGCGTGAAGACCTCAACCACACGGGTTCGCACAAGATAAACAATGTGCTCGGTCAGGCGTTGCTTGCCCGTCGCTTGGGCAAGACCCGCCTCATTGCTGAGACCGGCGCCGGACAACACGGTGTGGCGACGGCCACCGCCGCTGCGCTCTTCGGCATGTCTTGCGTCGTTTACATGGGCGAGGTCGACACTGAGCGTCAAGCGCTCAATGTTGCCCGCATGCGCCTGCTCGGTGCCGAAGTTATTCCGGTCACCGCAGGGTCTCGCACGCTCAAAGACGCTATCAACGAGGGCTTGCGCGATTGGGTCGCCAACGTCGATGACAGCCACTACCTCATGGGTACCGTTGCCGGTCCGCATCCGTTCCCGGTGATGGTTCGTGATTTCCACCGCGTTATTGGTGATGAAGCTCGCGAACAGGTCCTGAAACTGACGGGCGCGCTACCGGATGCCGTCGTGGCGTGTGTTGGCGGTGGCAGCAATGCCATGGGTATCTTCCACGCCTTCCTCGACGACGCTGACGTTGCGCTCTATGGCTACGAGGCCGCTGGAGAGGGCCACCTGACGGAACGTCACGCGGCTACGCTCACCCGCGGTCGTCCCGGTGTTCTCCACGGCGCGCGCAGCTACATGCTGCAAGACGCTGAGGGCCAAACAATCGAGTCGCACTCCATCTCTGCCGGTCTCGACTACCCCGGAGTAGGTCCCGAGCATTCGTGGCTGAAAGACATCGGTCGAGCCAACTATGAGCCGATTACCGATGCTGAAGCCATGGAGGCTCTGCGCCTGCTCAGTCGTACCGAGGGAATCATTCCTGCGATCGAGTCGGCACATGCCCTCGCCGGCGCGATCAAGCTCGGCAAGGAACTCGGCCCGGATTCGGTCATCCTCGTAAACCTCAGCGGTCGCGGCGACAAAGACATGGAAACTGCGGCGGAATACTTCGATCTGATCGATTCGGCCGAGAAAGCTGCAGCGGCCGACAAGAAGGCGTCCGATAAAAAGGCGGCCGACGAGCAGAACGCTCCGGGGGAGAAGGCATGAGTGCTGTAGAAGAAGCAATCGCTCAGGCCAATCGTGACCGTGCGGGTGCCCTCATCGGCTATTTGCCTGTCGGTTTTCCCACCGTTGCTGAGAGCATCGAAGCTGCTGTGGCACTCGCCGAGAATGGCGTAGACGTCATTGAGCTTGGCCTGCCGTACTCAGACCCCGTCATGGACGGCCCTGCTATTCAGAAGGCCACCCAGCTCGCGCTTTCCAACGGCTTCCGTTTGCAAGACGGGTTCGACGCGGTCGCCGAGATCACGTCTCGAGTGTCGACTCCGGTGGTTCTGATGAGCTATTGGAATCCGATCATGCAGTACGGTGTCGACCGTTTTGCTGACGAACTCAAGGCTGCTGGCGGAGCGGGCATCATTACGCCTGACCTCGTGAGTGATGAAGCCACTGAGTGGATTGCCGCCTCCGAGCGCACGGGTCTTGACCGCATTTTCTTGGCCGCTCCGTCATCCAGTGACGAACGTCTCGTGCGCGCTGTTGAGGCCAGCACCGGTTTTGTCTATGCCGTATCGACCATGGGCATCACTGGAGCTCGTTCCGATGTTGATATCGCCGCCAAAACGCTCGTGGCACGCCTGCGTCAGGCAGGTTCCACGAGTGCATGTGTCGGGCTTGGCATCTCTACTGCTGAGCAGGTTCGCGAAGTTCTCACCTACGCGGATGGCGCCATTGTGGGGTCCGTTTTCGTTAGTGCGTTGTCTTCCGGTGGGGTGGATGCTGTCGCTAAAACGGCCGCGTCGCTTTCGACCGGTACTCTTGCTTAGTCGCAGTTCAGAAAGGTCACCGTTTTGTCACTAGTGCCGTTGAGCATTCCCAGTCCGCCTGATTCATGGGCGACGCTCGTTACCCTCCCGTTCGGCCAGTGGTTTAGCAACCTGGGCCTTAATTTCGGCAGCACGGTCGTGATTCACACCTACGCGATCTGCATTCTGATCGGCATTGTCGCGGCAACGTGGCTAACCTCGCGTCGATTGACTCGTCACGGTGCAGAGCCCGGGATCGTCATTGACATCATCATCTGGGCTGTCCCGCTTGGCCTGGTCGGCGCTCGTTTGTACCACGTGTTCACCCATCCTGGTGATTACTTCTACGAGGGCGCAGACCCGTGGGAGATCATTCGCATCTGGAACGGTGGCAACGCCATCTTCGGATCGCTGATCGGTGGCGCTGTCGGTGCCTACATCGGTGCTCGCCTGACAGGCATCCGTTTCTGGAGCTTTGCGGATGCACTTGCTCCCGCAATTCTGCTCGCTCAGGCCATTGGCCGCCTCGGCAACTACTTCAATCACGAACTCTTCGGTCAGCCGACGGCGTTGCCGTGGGGCCTCGAGATCGAGGCAGGCAACTCTGCGATTCCCGCGGGATTGCCGGTCGATACGCTATTCCACCCGACGTTCCTCTACGAAATGATCTGGAACGTTGTCGGTATTGTCTTCTTGCTCACGATGGAGCGCCAGTATGGCTTCGTGAAAAAGCACGTTCTCGGCCTCACCGTGCCCGTCTTCACCGCAGTGGGCCCCGTTCGCTTGCAGTGGGGAAAGGTGTGGGCGCTCTACATGATTTGGTATGGCATCGGCCGCTCATGGTTCGAGTCCATTCGGATTGACCCCAGTGAGGTCTACTTCGGTTTGCGCGTGAACGTCTGGGGAGCAATCTTCACAGTCGCGCTCGGCATCGTGCTTTACATCGTTCAGTCACGTCGTCATGTCGGCCGCGAAAAGAGCGCCTACGTTGACGGTCACGTCTGGAGTGCCGATGGTGTTGTAAACTCCGATGAAAGATATTCCGAGCATGACATTGTCGTCAGCGCTGCGGAGGAGTCCGCTCCTGTCGTAGATTCGAAATAGTCCGCCACAAGCGGCCACACCCCCTCAGGCCTGAATCAGGTACTGATTTTCTTTGGGCCATAGAAGTCCCTCTCCGCACCAGTAATACGTGAGGACGGTACGGCATGGCTGTTACCCCACCCTTTGAACGCTTTGGTTCCATTCCCGCAGCACAGGGAATGTATGACCCAGCTAATGAGAAAGATGCCTGTGGCCTTGCCATGGTGGCGACGCTTCGCGGCACGCCAGGGCATGACATTATTGCGACCGCTCTCGAGGCGCTTCGCAACCTCGAACACCGCGGGGCCGTAGGGTCCGACGCGGGCACCGGTGACGGTGCCGGCATCATGACGCAGATCCCGGATGCTTTCTTCCGTGACGTGGTTGATTTCGAGCTGCCTTCTGTAGGCCGCTACGCCGTCGGCATTGCGTTTTTGCCGCTCGACAGCGTGGCTCGTGATGACGTCAAGCGTGGCATCGAAGAGCTGGCAGAAGAGGAAGACCTCACCGTGTTGGGATGGCGCACCGTGCCGACCCAGCCGGGCGAGCTTGGTTCGCTCGCACGGGGCGCTATGCCGGCATTCGAGCAGTTGTTCCTGCAGTCAAAGCGGGTCGATCTCAAGGGCACGCTTCGCGGCATCCACCTTGATCGCCAGACCTACCGCTTGCGCAAGCGCGCTGAGCGGGATCTGCACGTCTACTTCCCGTCCCTGTCGTGCCGCACCATTACCTACAAGGGAATGGTCACGACGCTGCAGCTCGAGCCGTTCTATCCTGACCTGTCAGATGAACGCTTTGCCTCGAAGCTCGCTCTCGTGCACTCGCGGTATTCCACCAACACGTTCCCGTCATGGCCGCTCGCGCAGCCGTTCCGCATGGTCGCGCATAACGGTGAGATCAACACGGTGCAGGGTAACCGCAACTGGATGCGCGCACGCCAGTCGCAGCTTGAATCTGCCGTTTTTGGTGACATCAAGGACATTCTGCCGGTCAACACGCCTGGCGCTAGCGACTCGGCGTCGTTCGATGAAGTTGTTGAACTTCTTAACCTCGCTGGCCGTCCGCTGCCGCACGCCATGATGATGATGGTTCCGGAAGCGTATGAGAACCAGACCGACACCGATCCTCGTCGCCGTGCATTCTACGAATACCACTCGATGCTTATGGAGCCGTGGGATGGCCCCGCCGCCCTGGTCTTCACCGACGGTTCGCTCGTAGGCGCGACTCTCGACCGCAATGGACTCCGCCCCGGTCGCTACCTTGTTACCGACGACGGCCTTGTCGTGTTGGCGAGTGAGATTGGCGTCTTCGACATCGAGCCGACGAAGGTCGTGCGCAAGGGTCGGCTTCGTCCGGGCAAGATGTTCCTTGTCGATACGGCTGCCGGTCGTCTTATTGAAGATGATGAGATCAAGGCCGAGCTTGCTGCGTCGCGTCCCTGGGCTGAGTGGCTTGAGAGCGGTCGCATCGCTCTCGAAGAACTTCCCGAACGCGAACACATCGTGCACACGCCGGCGTCAGTTACGCGCCGCCAACGTACCTTCGGCTACACCGAGGAAGAAGTTCGCATTCTCATCGAGCCGATGTCGCGACTCGGTGCCGAACCGCTGGGTGCGATGGGCTCCGATACTCCTATTGCGGTGCTGTCTCAACGACCTCGCTTGTTGTTCGACTACTTCACGCAGCAGTTCGCTCAGGTGACGAATCCGCCGCTCGACTCGATCCGAGAGGCCGTCGTTACGTCGATGCGCCTCGGTGTTGGCCCGCAGCGCAACTTGCTCAGCGCAACTCAAGACCACGCAAGGCAAGTCGCGCTAGCGTTCCCGGTGATTGACAACGATGAGCTAGCGAAAATCCAGCACATCGAGCCTCATCCGGGCAGCCGCTTGGCTACCACGATCAAGGGTCTCTATCGAGTGGACGCTGGTCCGTCTGCGATGCAAAAGCGTCTTGATGAGATGTGCGCCGAAGCTGACGCCGCTATTGCCGACGGCGCGGAGTTCATCGTGCTCTCCGACCGCGATTCCAACAAGGACTTGGCACCGATTCCCTCGTTGCTCATGCTGGCAACGGTTCACCACCACCTCATCCGCCAAGAAGAGCGCATGAAGGTCGGCATGATCGTCGAAGCTGGCGACGTGCGTGAAGTTCACCATGTTGCGCTGCTAGTGGGTTATGGCGCTTCCGCCATCAACCCCTACCTCGCTATGGAGTCAGCTGAAGAGCTCGTGCGTAATGGCACGATCACCGACATCACTCCCGACAAGGCTGTTCGCAACCTGATCACCGCTCTCGGTAAGGGCGTTCTGAAGATCATGTCCAAAATGGGCATCTCTGTGGTCAGCTCCTACGCTGGCGCTCAGGCTTTCGAAGCTGTTGGTTTGTCGCAGGCCTTTGTCGACCAGTACTTCACCGGAACCACGAGCATCTTGGGGGGAGTCGGTCTCGACGCGATTGCCCGCGAGAACGCTGCCCGTCACGTAGCGGCGTACCCCGAAGACCGCGCGCCCACGGTTCATGAACGACTCAACACGGGTGGCGAGTACCAGTGGCGTCGCGAGGGCCCGCCCCATCTCTTCAATCCAGAGACAGTTTTCAAGCTGCAGCACTCGACTCGCACGCGCCGCTATGACATCTTCCGCGAGTACACCTCGAAGGTCGATGAGCAGGCCGAAGCGCTGATGACCCTCCGCGGGCTCTTTAAGTTCAACATGACGGACCGCACGCCGGTTCCGATTGACGAGGTTGAACCGATCTCGAGCATCGTCAAGCGCTTCAGCACCGGTGCGATGAGCTACGGATCGATTAGCAAGGAAGCGCACGAAACGCTCGCTATTGCTATGAACCAGCTCGGCGCGCGCTCGAACACTGGTGAGGGCGGGGAGGATGTCGATCGACTTCTTGATCCCACTCGCCGCAGTGCAATCAAGCAGGTGGCATCCGGTCGCTTTGGCGTCACGAGCATGTACTTGACGCACGCTGACGACATCCAGATCAAGATGGCTCAGGGAGCGAAGCCTGGTGAGGGCGGCCAGCTTCCTGCGGGCAAGGTTTACCCCTGGATTGCGCGCACTCGTCATGGCACTCCTGGCGTCGGCCTCATTTCGCCGCCTCCGCATCACGACATCTATTCGATCGAAGACCTTAAGCAATTGATCTTCGATCTCAAGCGTTCGAACCCTTCGGCGCGTGTGCACGTCAAGCTCGTAAGCCAAAAGGGCATTGGTGCTGTTGCTGCCGGTGTCACCAAGGCAAAGGCTGATGTCGTGCTGGTGTCTGGCCACGACGGCGGAACGGGTGCTAGCCCGCTCAACTCGCTTAAGCACGCCGGAACGCCGTGGGAAATCGGTCTCGCTGAGACGCAACAGACGCTCATGCTCAATGGCATGCGCGATCGCGTTGTGGTGCAGGTAGACGGTCAGATGAAGACCGGTCGTGACGTCATCATTGGTGCGCTTCTTGGAGCCGAAGAATACGGTTTCGCCACCGCACCTCTGGTCGTTTCTGGGTGCATCCTCATGCGTGTGTGTCATCTCGACACGTGCCCGGTCGGTGTTGCCACGCAAAACCCCGAGCTTCGCGAGCGTTTCACCGGCAAGCCAGAGTTCGTCGTCAACTTCTTCGAGTTCTTGGCTCAAGAAGTTCGCGAATACCTCGCTGAGCTCGGTTTCCGCACTCTTGAGGAAGCCATTGGGCACAACGAAATTCTCGACGTCAACCGCGCTATTTCACACTGGAAGACTGACGGTCTCGACCTGTCGCCTGTGTTCGATGGTCCGGAGTTCAGCGACACTGAGCCTCGCACGCACGGCGTCGAACAAGACCACGAGCTTGCTGAGCACTTTGACCAGCAGTTGATTGCCCTGAGCGAGGCTGCTCTTGAACGCAAAGAGCCGGTCTCGATTGATCTTCGCGTTCGCAACACTGACCGAGCGGTCGGCACGATGCTCGGTCACCATGTCACGTTGCGCCACGGTGAGCACGGCTTGCCTGCCGACACGATCTCGATCACTCTGCACGGTTCCGCTGGTCAGTCGTTGGCCGCCTTCGTGCCAGCCGGTATTTCGATCAAGCTTTATGGCGACAGCAATGACTACGTCGGAAAGGGGTTGTCTGGCGGTTCTGTCGTCGTACGCCCCGACCTCACGAGCACGTTTGCTGCGGAGACCAACGTGATCGCCGGAAACGTTATCGGTTATGGCGCTACGAGCGGCAGCATCTTCATTCGCGGCAAGGTCGGCGAACGATTCATGGTGCGCAACTCGGGAGCCACGGCCGTCGCGGAGGGCGTTGGTGACCATGCTCTGGAGTACATGACCGGTGGCCTCGTGCTCATTTTGGGTGCCACAGGCCGCAACCTCGGCGCTGGAATGTCAGGCGGAACCGCCTACATCCACCAGCTGCGTGAAGAGCGCGTCAACAGTGATTCGCTGAGCTCTGGTGAACTCCAGCTGAGCGGACTTGGCGGCGCCGATATTGAGATCGTCAAGGATCTCCTCGAACGTCATCTCGAAGAGACCGGGTCAGTGGTTGCCGAAGGCATGCTGGCCGATATGGATGCCACGGCAGCCCAGTTCACAAAGGTCACCCCACGTGATTACGCGGCTGTCATCCAGACTCGAGAGACTGCATTAGCCGAGGGACTCGACCCCGACGGGGACGTTACCTGGGCTCGAATTAGGGAGGTAACCGGTGGCTGATCCCAAGGGATTCCTCAAGGTTCAAGAGCGTGAATTGCCGAAGCGGCGCCCCGTCAGCCTGCGGCTGATGGATTACAAAGAGGTCTACGAGCAACAGGAGTCGGGCCAATTGGCTCGTCAGGCCGGTCGTTGCATGGATTGTGGTGTGCCGTTCTGTCATCAGGGTTGCCCGCTCGGCAACCTGATTCCAGAGTGGAACGACCTGATGCGTCGTGGGGAGAGCGCTGAAGCAATTGAGCGCCTCCACGCGACCAATAACTTCCCGGAGTTCACGGGCCGGTTGTGTCCAGCACCGTGTGAGAGCTCGTGTGTGCTGGGAATCAACCAGCCTGCCGTCACGATCAAGCAGATCGAGGTATCGATCATTGATCAGGCGTTTGCTGATGGCAACGTCACACCGCATCCTCCTGGACGGTTGACCGGCAAGACTGTAGCGGTCGTTGGCTCAGGACCTGCTGGTCTTGCCGCAGCCCAGCAACTGACGCGTGCAGGTCACACCGTCGCCGTCTTTGAACGTGAAGACCGCATCGGCGGACTGCTGCGCTATGGCATCCCCGATTTCAAGATGGAAAAACGCCACATCGAGTTGCGGTTAGCTCAGATGCAGGCAGAAGGAACTCGTTTCCGTGCCGGCGTCAACATCGGCGTCGACATTTCGTGGAGCGATCTTCGTACGCGCTATGACGCTGTCGTAGTCGCTACTGGCTCCACCGTTCCGCGCGACCTTCCCATTCCTGGCCGTGATGCACTTGGCGTTCATTTCGCCATGGAATATCTCGTTCAGTCGAACCGTGCCGTTGCCGGTGACACCGTGAGCGAGCAGGTCACCGCAGAAGGCAAGCACGTCGTCGTGCTCGGTGGTGGAGACACCGGTGCTGATTGCATCGGCACCGCGCACCGTCAGGGCGCACTGTCTGTCACAAACCTTGCGATCGGCGTGCAGCCTCCCTCGGATCGTCCGGAACACCAGCCGTGGCCATTGACTCCGACGCTGTTCGAGGTGTCGAGTGCCCACGAAGAGGGCGGCGAGCGTGAATACCTTGCGTCGACGGTGGAGTTCTTGACAAACTCTGTCGGCGAAGTTCGCGCGATTCGTGTCGCTGAGACCGAGTTCCTCGACGGCCGTCGAGTTCCCAAGGCTGGAACCGAGCGGGAGATTCCTGCCGACCTGGTTCTTCTCGCACTGGGCTTCACCGGTCCGGAAACAGAGACGCTTTCTCGTCAACTTCCTCTTGAGGCGGATGCGCGAGGCAACTTGACTCGCGATGAAAGCTACGAGACCGCAACCCCCGGCGTATACGTTGTCGGAGATGCTGGCCGTGGGCAGTCGCTTATCGTCTGGGCGATCGCCGAAGGCAGGGCTGCGGCATCCGCTGTAGATCGCTACCTTGAAGGGGAGACGCTGTTGCCGTTCCCCGTCCGTCCGGACGATCGCGGTATGACCCTCTAGAAGTTCCACCACCACCACCACCACCACCAACCCGTCAAAGGAAGTTATGAGACGCGCAAAAATCGTCGCGACACTCGGCCCGGCTACGTCGAGCTACGAGAACATCAGGGCAATCATCGATGCAGGTGTCGATGTTGCTCGGATGAACCTCAGCCATGGAAGCTATGCCGTCCACGAAGAGGTGTATGCGAACGTTCGTCGCGCCGCTGAGGATGCTGGCAAGCCAGTAGCGGTGATGGTTGACCTTCAGGGCCCCAAGATTCGTCTCGGCAAGTTCGAGGACGGTCCGTACGACCTCGCGGTCGGCGATATCTTCAAGATCACGATCGACGACATCGTGGGTAACCGCGAGATCTGTGGCACGACGTTCAAGGGTCTTCCTCAGGACGTCGCCCCTGGTGATTTCCTGCTGATCGATGATGGCAAGGTCAAGGTCAAGGTCGTCAGCGCTTCGGATACCGTCGTCACGACTGAGGTAGTCGTTGCCGGTGCTGTGTCCAACAACAAGGGCATCAACCTTCCCGGTGTTGCGGTCAATGTTCCCGCACTCTCTGAGAAGGATGAAGACGACCTGCGCTGGGGCCTCAAGCTCGGTGCAGACCTGATTGCACTCTCGTTCGTGCGCAACGCGGAAGACATCGTTCGCGTTCACGAGATCATGGATGAAGAAGGCCGTCGCATTCCCGTCATCGCGAAGATCGAGAAGCCGCAGGCTGTCGATCACCTCGAAGCCATTATCGATGCGTTTGACGCCATAATGGTCGCCCGCGGTGACCTCGGCGTAGAGCTTCCTCTCGAGGCCGTTCCGATCGTGCAGAAGCGCACCGTCGAACTTGCACGTCGTATGGCGAAGCCGGTCATTGTTGCAACTCAGATGCTCGAGTCCATGATTTCCAGCCCAGTGCCGACGCGCGCTGAGACTTCTGACGTTGCGAACGCCATCCTCGATGGTGCAGACGCCGTCATGCTCAGTGGCGAGACCAGCGTGGGGGAGTACCCCGTTATCACGGTTCAGACCATGGCAAAGATCGTCGCCTCCACGGAAGAGCACGGTCTTGACCGTATCCCCGAACTCGGCACGAAGCCGAAGACTCAGGGTGGCGCTATCACGCTCGCCGCGGCAGAGGTTGCGACGTTCGTCGAAGCCAAGTTCGTCTGTGTCTTCACCGAGTCCGGAGACTCGGCTCGCCGGATGTCGCGCTTGCGTTTCCGTATTCCCATGAAGGCGTTCACGCCGAGTCCTGAAATTCAGCGTCGAATGTCGCTGATTTGGGGCATCGAGTCCTTCATCGTTGACCGCGTAACCCACACCGATGAGATGTACCGCCAAGTAGACGAAATTCTGCTCGGCCAAGAACTCGCTCAGGTCGGCGACAAGGTCGTAGTGATTTCAGGGTCCCCTCCCGGAATCTCGGGTTCGACCAACGATTTGCGCGTGCACATCCTCGGTGATGCGATCAACGCTAAGGCTCCTGTATGGGCAGCTAAGTAGCTTTTCAGCCAGCTAAAACAACAACACCGGCGTCGGACCTTGAGGTCCGCGCCGGTGTTGTTGTTAACACTAGAGAGTTTCAGGGGTTGCCCCATGCGCAGCGACGGCCGCTCGGTTAACTAAAGAAACCGGGAGCAACTGAGTTGCGCCCGGTTTTTTTAGCAATTCGTTGTGCCGAATGTGGGACTCGAACCCACACGTCCTTTCGAACAAAGCATTTTGAGTGCTCCGCGTCTACCATTCCGCCAATTCGGCTGACTACAACGCTGAATAGAATACCGTAGGCTTGCACTTGTGACTGACCAAAACACCAATCAAAATGCTCCCCGCCGCGTTGTCGTTGCCGAAGATGAGTCGCTCATCCGCATGGACATTGTCGAAATCCTGCGGGATGCCGGCTACGAGGTTGTCGGAGAAGCGGGTGACGGCGAGACTGCTGTTGCGCTCGCTACCGAGCTTCGCCCGGATCTGGTCATCATGGATGTCAAGATGCCTCAACTCGACGGAATCTCAGCTGCGGAGCGCCTCAGCGCCAACCACATCGCGCCTGTCGTACTGCTGACTGCCTTTAGCCAGAAAGAACTCGTAGAGCGGGCTTCTGAGGCCGGAGCCCTGGCCTACGTGGTCAAGCCCTTCACTCCGAACGACCTTCTCCCGGCCATCGAGATCGCTCTCAGCCGCTACACGCAGATCCTCACTCTCGAGGCTGAAGTGAGCGACCTGGTTGAGCGTTTCGAGACCCGCAAGCTCGTTGACCGCGCTAAGGGACTGCTGAACGAGAAGATGGGGCTCAGCGAGCCTGACGCTTTCCGCTGGATTCAGAAGGCATCCATGGACCGTCGTTTGACGATGCACGATGTGTCGCAGGCGATCATCGATCAGCTCAGCGCCAAGAAGTAGCACCCGCTTAGGCGAGGGCCCAGAGACTCAGCGCAACGCTCTAATTGCCGTTGAGAAGTCTCAGCGGCACTTCGACACGCCAGCGGCTACGTTGCCGGGCGATCTTTCAGGATGTTCGTAATCCGGATCGTCGAGAGCCGACGCTCTTGTTCGTCACGGATCACGATTTCGTGGGTGGCCAGCGTGCGCCCTAGAGCAATCGCCGTGCAGGTTGCCGTCACGATGCCGGAGCGCACCGAGCGGCTGTGAGTCGCGTTGATTTCGATCCCCATGGCTACTCGGCCAGGGCCGGCATGAATGGCCGACGAGATTGATCCGAGGGATTCTCCGAGCACAACGTGTGCGCCTCCGTGCAGGATGCCGATTACTTGCGTATTGCCTTCAACCGGCATCGTTGCCACGGATCGTTCAGCGCCAAGTTCGAGAAACTCAATACCCATTTTGCGTGTGAGCGAACCGCCTCCCGACTCGACAAGTCGTGCAAATAGTTCGGGATCGAGGTCGTCGGGGTACTTCACAGAGGGTGTCCTTCGCGTTAGGCCGTTTCCGCTGTCGGCAGCCGCGGCTAGGCTGGCTGCGTGTCGGATTCCCAAAAGCCTACTCTTATGATCATTGACGGCCACTCGCTGGCCTTCCGAGCCTTTTATGCGCTCCCCGTCGACAGTTTTCAGAACCGCGATGGGCAGCACACCAATGCCATCCACGGTTTCTTGTCGATGCTGATTTCTCTGTTACAGAACGAGAAACCTACGCATTTGGCCGTTGCCTTCGATATTTCGCGGTATTCATTCCGCACCCGGGAGTATCCCGAGTACAAGGGAACGCGCGGCGAGACTCCTGTGGAATTCGTGGGGCAGATCCCGCTGCTTGAAGAAGCGCTCAAAGCCATGGGAATCCAAACTCTGAGCAAAGAAGACTACGAGGCTGACGACATCCTCGCCACGCTGGCACACGAGGGCTCAGAGAACGGCTTCCGCGTTCTCGTGGTCTCCGGTGACCGCGATGCCATTCAGATGGTCAACGACAACGTCACCCTGCTGTATCCGAATGCTCGCGGCGTCTCCGAACTCAAACGCTACGACCGTGACGCCGTTTTCGAGCGGTATGGCATTGAGCCTCACCAGTATCCGGATGTCGCAGCACTTGTCGGCGAAACCAGCGACAACCTCATCGGCGTCGACAAGGTGGGGGAGAAGACTGCAGTCAAGTGGATCAACCTTTACGGCTCTCTCGACGAGGTGTTGGCTCACGCCGAGGAGATCAAGGGCGTTGTAGGCCAGAACCTTCGCGATCAGATCGATCGTCCCGTTCGCAACCGCAAGCTCAACCACTTGCTCACCGATGTCGAGCTTCCGGTGAATGTCGGCGATCTCGATCGCCGCGCAATCGACGAGACTGCTGTACGTGAGGTGTTCGATCGTCTTCAGTTCAAGACGCTCTTGCAGCGCGTGATGAAGATTTCTGGTGCCGAAGCGGGCAGCGATGCTCCGTCGTCGTCGACCGCTACGGTTCTTGAGGATGCCGCCGCCATTCCCGCGGTGCGCACGATGGTCGACGAAGAGCTCGCTAAGTGGATCGCCACTAACAGCAACGGCAACACGACACCGTTGGGGCTTACGATCGCCAGCGTCGATGGCGTTGTCACCGGGCTAGGCCTCGCGACAGTCGCTGAGACGGCCTTCGTGCCGTGGGCAGCCGATCGCCCCGATTATGACGCGCTTACGAAGTGGCTCGCGAGCGACGCCCCCAAGTACATGCACTCCGCCAAGGTTCAGCTTAAGATCGCCGCCAACAGTGGCCTCACTGTTGCAGGCGTTGCGTTTGACACCACGCTCGCAGCGTGGCTCCTGAAGCCGGGTGGCAAGCCTGAAGAGCTCGAGACTCAGGTCTACAACTATCTTGGCGAAACGATCGAACAGGGCGATCCGAATCAACTTGTTCCGGAGACAGAAGAACTCAGCCCTGCGACCAAGTCGTGGTACGTCGTGCGTCTTGCGGCGTATCTTGCGGGGCGCTTGGATGAGGGCTCGCTAGGAGTGCTCACCGATATTGAAATGCCTCTTGTGCCGGTGTTTGCTCAGATGGAACGCACGGGCATTGCGGTCAATCGCCAGCTGTTGGCCGATCTCAGCAGTTCGCTCAGCACCACAGCCGCCGACGTCGCCCGTAACGCGTTTGAGGTCATCGGTCGCGAAATCAATCTGGGCAGCCCGAAGCAATTGCAAGAGGTTCTCTTCACGCAGCTCGAGATGCCGAAGACTCGTGCCAACAAGACAGGCTTTTCCACGGATGCCGCGAGCCTGGCTGACCTCCAAGAGCAAGCACCGCATCCTTTCCTCGACCTGCTATTGCAGCACCGCGATGCCACCAAGCTGGTGCAGATCATCACCGGTATCGAGAAAGCGATCGACGACTCCGGCCGAGTACACACCACCTATGAGCAGGCGGGATCGAGCACCGGGCGCATCGCCTCGAACGATCCCAACCTGCAAAACGTCCCGGTCAAGACCGCTACAGGGCGCCAGATTCGTGCGGCTTTCGAGGCTGGCGAAGGGTATGACACGCTCCTCACCGCGGACTATTCGCAGATCGAGATGCGCATCATGGCGCACCTCTCGGGCGATGAAGGGCTCATCCAAGCCTTCAACGAGGGGGAGGACCTTCACCGGTTCGTTGGTTCGCGCATTTTCGGCGTTGAGCCAGCCGATGTCACTCCCGAGATGCGCACCAAGGTCAAGGCGATGTCCTATGGCTTGGCCTATGGTCTGAGTGCTTTTGGTCTCAGCAAGCAACTTCGCATTGAAACGAGCGAGGCAAAAGCACTCATGACGGACTACTTCGCCCGTTTCGGTGCCGTTCGCGACTACCTGCGCAATGTTGTTGAACAGGCGCGGGTAGATGGGTACACCACGACCATTTTCGGTCGTCGTCGGCCATTCGGAGATCTCACATCGAAGAACCGTGTGCTTCGGGATAACGCGGAACGCCAAGCCCTCAACTCGCCAATTCAAGGCTCGGCCGCAGACATCCTCAAGCGCGCGATGCTCCAGATCGATGGCGACATCCGCGATGAAGGTCTGAAGTCACGCATGCTGCTTCAGGTTCACGACGAATTGGTCTTCGAAATCGCTGGAGGCGAGCTCGACCGAATGACTACTATTGTTCATGAGCGAATGTCAGGGGCTGCGACCCTGTCGGTTCCGCTTGATGTGCAGATCGGCACCGGCCACAACTGGGATTCCGCCGCGCATTAGGCTCGCACCGTTCGGCATCCACTCTCAGAGCACCCCACAAAGGAGCAGCGGTGAGTAGCACAACGGTAGTGATCGGTTCACGCGTTGGGCTGCACGCGCGTCCCGCTTCGGTGTTCGCTCATGCCGTCGGCGAGTGTGGAATCACGGTGATGCTGATGGATGCCTCAGGCTCCACGATCAACGCTGGCAGCATCCTCGGCGTGCTCGCGATGGGCATCGGCTATCAGGATGTCATCACGCTCAGCTCCGACGATGAGGGGGCCGAGCCCGTGCTGGCGTCTCTCGCCGAGTTGCTCGGCCGCGAACTCGATAAGCCCTAGCGCGACCCCGGGGCGGATTCCCGCCCCATCAATTCCCGACAATCAATTCCCGACAATCAATCAAGGAGCCAGACAACGATGTCCGATATGACGCCCTCTACTTCAGCTGCCGCACCCTCGGGGCGCCAGGCTACTCCGCTCGATGCGATTGCTGAGGAATGGGTCACCACTCTGGTTGAACTTGATCCAACCATCGGAACTTACATCGGTTCGCCGGGACAGCACTCGGGGTATGCCGACTATTCGCCCGAAGGGCATGCTCACGTTGTGGCGTCGACCAGGGAAATTCTTGCTCGGCTAGAAGCTGCGCCAGTCATGGACGACGTCGACCTCGTGACAAAGTCGGACATGGTTTCCACTCTGAAGCTAGATCTAGAGTCCGATGCCGCGCAATTGTGGAAGCGTGATCTCAATAATTTGGCGAGTCCCGCCCAGGAGATTCGTGGCGTTCTCGATCTCATGCCGACCGCATCCAGCGAAGACTGGTCTGTGATTGCGGAGCGCCTGCACAATATTCCGGAAGCGATCAATGGCTACATCGCGACTCTTCGTCACGGTATCGATGGGGCAGTGGTGCCTGCGCAGCGTCAAGTTGCGGAAGTTGTTGCGCAAGCCCGCCAGATCTCAGCACCCGGAGGATTCTTCGAGTCATTCATTGCGCAAGCTGAGGCTGTGGGCGGCGACAGCGCTCTCCAATCAGCCCTGGCTGACGGGGCTGCTCTTGCGGCATCCAGCTATCAGAAACTTGAGCGTTTTCTGAGTGACGAGCTTGCTCCGCGGGCGACGCCTCAGGATGCTTTTGGCCGCGAACTCTACGCGTTGCAGTCTCAGCGCTTCCTCGGTGCCACGGTCGACCTCGATGAAACCTATGAGTGGGGGATTGAGGAACTGGCGCGCATGACTGCCGAGCAAAAGCAGATCGCGCACGAGATCAAGCCGGGAGCATCCATCGCCGAAGCAATCGAGCTTCTTGACTCTGACCCTTCGCGAACGCTGCACGGCACCGATGCCCTGCAGAAATGGATGCAGAAGCTCAGCGACGAAGCCATCGAAGCGTTGGCTGGCACACACTTCGACATCGCGGAGCCGATGCGCGCGTTGGAGTGCATGATCGCACCCACGCACGACGGGATCATCTACTACACGGGCCCGAGTGACGACTTTTCGCGTCCTGGTCGCATGTGGTGGTCGGTGCCCGAGTCGGTCACGGAGTTCACGACGTGGCGTGAGGCAACGACCGTTTATCACGAGGGCGTCCCCGGGCATCACCTTCAGATCGCCCAAGCTGTCTATAACCGCGATCAGCTGAATACCTACCGTCGGCAACTGTCGGGCACGTCTGGACACGCCGAGGGCTGGGCGCTTTATGCTGAGCGCCTCATGGCTGATCTTGGTTTCCTCGATGACCCGGCAAATCGCCTTGGAATGCTTGATGGTCAGCGGATGCGCGCGGCCCGCGTCGTTCTCGACATCGGTGTTCATCTCGGCAAGCCCAAACTCACCGGTTCGGGTGTCTGGGATTGGGATTACGCTCTCGACTTCATGACCAATAACGTCACGCTGGATCCCGCCAACGTTCGCTTCGAAGTGAACCGTTATTTCGGTTGGCCGGGACAGGCACCGTCGTACAAGGTGGGGCAGCGCATCTGGGAGCAGTTGCGTGACGAATGCCACGCTATCGAGGGTGCTGACGTCTCGCTTCGGGAGTTCCACCGCCGTGCGCTGAACGTGGGTGGGGTGGGGCTAGATACCTTGCGCTCGGCTCTTCTGGCTCCCTACGCCGCGAGCTAACGTTTGACAGGTCTCTCGCGCGTGAGGGCGAGAGACCTCCACCCGCCGAAATACCGCGAAACACGGCGGATTAGTGGTTGGTTTTAGTGGCGTCGAAGCGCTAGGCTGGAGTGTCGCATTCGTGACTTCTTATTCGCCTGCCTACGGCGAGCACACAGATTCATTTCGCCGTCGGCCCAATTATGCGCTTTTCGAAGCGTGACCCATACCGGAGCAACTACTACATGACAATCGCAACGACTGACAAGGCACCCAAGCAGGTCGCCATCAATGACATCGGATCTGCTGAAGATTTCCTCGCCGCAGTCGAAAAGACGCTGAAGTTCTTCAACGATGGTGACCTTATCGAAGGTACCGTCGTCAAGATCGACCGTGACGAGGTTCTCCTCGACGTCGGTTACAAGACTGAGGGTGTTATCCCCTCTCGTGAACTTTCCATCAAGCACGACGTTGACCCCACTGAGGTTGTCAACGTTGGTGACACCGTTGAGGCCCTCGTTCTCCAGAAGGAAGACAAAGAAGGCCGTCTCATCCTGTCCAAGAAGCGCGCACAGTACGAGCGTGCTTGGGGCGACGTCGAGAAGATCAAGGAATCGGATGGCGTTGTCACCGGTTCGGTCATCGAGGTTGTCAAGGGTGGACTCATCGTCGACATCGGACTTCGTGGATTCCTCCCCGCATCGCTCATCGAGCTTCGCCGCGTTCGTGACCTCACGCCGTACCTCGGCCAGGAGATCGAAGCCAAGATCCTCGAGCTCGACAAGAACCGCAACAACGTTGTTCTGTCGCGCCGCGCACTCCTCGAGGAGACGCAGTCGGCTAGCCGCACTTCGTTCCTCAACAACCTCGCCAAGGGCCAGGTTCGCAAGGGTGTCGTGTCGTCGATCGTCAACTTCGGTGCATTCGTTGACCTTGGTGGCGTAGACGGCCTCGTCCACGTTTCTGAGCTCTCGTGGAAGCACATCGAGCACGCTTCAGAAGTTGTTGAAGTTGGCCAGGAAGTTACGGTTGAAATTCTTGAGGTTGACCTCGAGCGCGAGCGCGTGTCGCTGTCGCTCAAGGCAACGCAGGAAGACCCGTGGCAGGTATTCGCCCGCACCCACGCAATCGGTCAGGTTGCTCCCGGTAAGGTCACCAAGCTCGTTCCGTTCGGTGCGTTCGTTCGCGTCGCAGACGGCATCGAGGGCCTCGTGCACATCTCCGAGCTTTCGGGTAAGCACGTTGAACTCGCCGAGCAGGTCGTTTCGGTTGGCGACGAAGTATTCGTCAAGGTCATCGACATCGACCTCGAGCGTCGTCGCATCTCGCTTAGCCTCAAGCAGGCTAACGAGGGCGTTGACCCCGAGGGTACCGAGTTCGACCCGGCGCTCTACGGAATGCTCACCGAGTACGACGACCAGGGCAACTACAAGTACCCCGATGGTTTCGACCCCGAGACCAACGAGTGGAAAGACGGCTTCGAGTCACAGCGCGAGAAGTGGGAGCAGGACTACGCTGCAGCCCAGGCGCGTTGGGAACAGCACAAGAAGCAGGTTGCTGCTGCCGCGATTCAGGAAGAGTCAATCAGCAGTGCACCCGCCGGAGCATCGTCGTTCTCCAACGATGACGCTGCAGCTAGTGCAGGCGCGGGAACGCTCGCAGACGACGAGACTCTCGCCGCCCTGCGTGAGAAGCTCTCGAGCAACAACTAGTAACACTTAGCTGAACAGTGTGGCCAGCCTCCTTCGGGAGGCTGGCCACACTCAGTTAACAAGCCACGATCGTCGGATGAATCATCGCACCGCAAGCGGACGGGGCCTATCTCTGCTCAGCTGACGAGCCGGCGCCGGCGCCGGAGCTGGGGTTCCTGGTGCGTTGTGCCTAGGCTGGGCGTTTTGTGGTGCGTCGCGCTCGTCGAACTCGCATAACGAGCCACGCGATGAGTCCGATGAGGGCAAGCGTTCCGATGACAGGAACAATAAGCGCCATCAGGCTGAGCAGAACGCTACTGATGTCCTCTGCGGCGCTCACAACCGGGGCAGCCGCGCCGGCGGTGGCGGCGTTCAGCACGGGTCGCGCAGCCATTTTGGTGGCGTGGGTTCCGAACGCGAGAATGATTCCGATGACGACGGGCACCCACGCATCTGACGTAAAGAATGATGCTGGATCAGTGACCACTGCTGTCTCAGAGGCGGAGCCCGTGCCGAAGGCAATGCCGCCTGCTGCGGGACGCACGATGGTCTGAATCCAATCGTTGACGGAATCGACGACGGGCACTTTGTCGGCGATGACTTCAAGCACGAGCAGCACACCGAGAACCGCGATCACCCAAGGGTTTTCGAGCCACGCCCATACGGCGGGCAGTTCTACAAAGTCGAAAACGCGACCGGCAAGGCCCAGGATGAGAAGCGGAATATAAGCGTTGAGGCCAGCCGCGACGGCGAGGCCGCTGCCGGTGAGTACTTCGAACATCCGCTCTCCCTTTCGACACGCTGAGGTTAGCATTGAGGAATGCACTTGATAGCGCTCACCGGTGGGATTGCTTCGGGAAAGTCGACTGTAGCTAAGCGGTGGGCCGAACACGGGGCTGTCGTCGTCGACGCGGATGCTCTCGCCCGCGAAGTAGTGGAGCCAGCCTCCCCGGCGTTGGCCGCGATCGTCGATCGTTTTGGCGCAGACGTCCTGCACGACGATGGATCTCTCAACCGCCAAGCTCTCGGCAGTATCGTTTTTGGTGACTCGGATGCCCGTCAGGCTCTAAACAGCATCACCCATCCGGCGATCAGTCGGCTCGCCCAGCGACGTTTCGCGGCCGCCTACGATCGTGACCCTGAGGCGCTGATTGTGTACGACATCCCCTTACTGGTGGAGTCAGGGCAACCCGTTGATAAGTTCTCGGCAGTAGTGACGGTTGAGGCTGATCCAGAAACTCGCATTCAGCGTTTGATCGAGCACCGCAATATGCCGCGTAGCGAGGCAGAAGGGCGCGTCGCGTCTCAAGCGTCGAGCGCCGATCGTAGAGCGGTGGCCGGCTTCGTCGTGGATTCTGGAGCTGAGTTGGCGGATACAGAACGTCACGCTGACGCCGTGTGGCAGTTGCTTCGCGACCAACTAGTGAGTTCGCGCTAAGCGTTGGCCTAGCGACTCCGTTTTCGGGTCGTTGTCAGTGCCGGTGCCTACACTTGAGGTATGGAACCAACTCGCTCAGTACGTCCTTTTGAGGTAATTAGCGAGTATTCACCTTCCGGAGATCAGCCTCAGGCTATTCGCGAACTAGCTCAGCGAATCAATGCTGGCGAGACAGATGTTGTGCTGCTCGGTGCCACAGGCACGGGAAAGTCGGCAACAACCGCGTGGCTAATCGAGCAGGTGCAGCGTCCAACCCTGATCATGTCCCATAACAAGACTCTTGCTGCTCAACTGGCGAACGAGTTCCGGGACCTGATGCCCAACAACGCCGTGGAATATTTCGTTTCCTATTACGACTATTACCAGCCAGAGGCCTACATCCCTCAGACAGACACCTTCATTGAGAAGGACTCGTCGGTCAACGCTGAAGTCGAGCGACTGCGACACTCCACTACCAACTCCTTGCTCAGCCGCCGCGACACCGTGGTGGTGTCCACCGTCTCGAGCATTTATGGGCTCGGTGCTGCTGAGTCCTATCTCGAAGCGATGATCGCCCTGCAGGTGGGAATGCGCATCGATCGTGAGACGCTCATCCGCAAGTTCGTGGGAATGCAGTATCAGCGCAACGACTACGACTTCTCGCGGGGAAACTTCCGCGTGCGCGGCGACACCATTGAAATCATTCCAGTGTATGAAGAACTTGCTATCCGAATCGAGATGTTCGGAGACGAGATCGAAGCGCTCTACTCGCTGCATCCGTTAACCGGTGACATCGTCAAAAAGATGGATTCGGTGTCGGTGTTCCCTGGCACCCACTATTCGGCAAGCCCCGAAACAATCAAAACCGCAATCGTGTCCATTCAGGAAGAGCTCGCCGACCGGCTTGGCGTGCTGGAGCGTCAGGGAAAACTCCTCGAAGCGCAACGCTTGCGTATGCGCACGACCTTCGACATCGAAATGATGGAGCAGATCGGTTTCTGCAACGGCATTGAGAACTATTCTCTCCACATGGATGGCCGCCAACCGGGCGAACCACCAAGCTGTTTGCTCGACTACTTTCCGGATGACTTTCTCGTGGTGCTCGATGAGTCGCACGTTACGGTGCCTCAGATCGGCGCCATGTACGAGGGAGACGCCTCTCGAAAGCGCACTCTCGTGGAACACGGGTTCCGCCTCCCTAGTGCGCTCGACAATCGCCCGTTGAAATGGGAAGAGTTTCTTGAGCGTGCAGGCCAGAAGATCTACCTTTCTGCGACTCCGGGCAAATATGAGATGGGTATTACTGACTCCGTTGTTGAGCAGGTTATTCGCCCGACAGGACTCATCGACCCGCAAATCGTAGTCAAGCCATCTCAGGGTCAGATCGACGACCTTCTCGAACAGATCAGGCTTCGCGTCGAGAAGAACGAGCGAGTGCTCGTCACCACGCTCACGAAAAAAATGGCCGAGGAACTCACCGAATTCCTTTCGGAGAATGGCGTGCGGGTTCGTTATTTGCACTCCGACGTCGATACGCTCCGTCGCGTCGAGCTACTCACGGAACTTCGCCAGGGCGTCTATGACGTGCTGGTTGGCATCAACCTCCTTCGCGAGGGCCTTGACCTTCCCGAGGTATCGCTTGTGGCAATTCTGGATGCCGACAAAGAAGGCTTCTTGCGGTCATCGACGTCGCTCATCCAAACCATCGGACGAGCCGCTCGAAACGTTTCGGGCGAGGTGCACATGTACGCCGACGTCGTCACGCGCTCGATGGCGTTCGCGATTGAGGAGACCGATCGTCGCCGGGAGAAGCAGGTCGCCTATAACACTGAGCACGGTATCGACCCGCAGCCGCTGCGTAAGAAGATCGCAGATATCACTGACGCGCTTCTCCGTGAGGGCGCCGATACTGCAGAGCTGCTCGCGACTCGCAACCGTGACGGCAAAAAACGCACTCCGACGCCCAAACTGGCGCGGGAAGGAATCGCTGCCGCCGGCGGAAATGATCTTGAAAATATCATTGGCGATCTCAACGAACAGATGCTTCAAGCGGCATCCGAGTTGAAGTTTGAGCTTGCCGCTCGATTGCGGGACGAAGTTCAGGAACTCAAGAAGGAACTGCGTCAGATGGAGCAGGCTGGCCATTTGAAATAGTCGCCAAGGTTTCGTGCAGCGAAATCATGCGACGCTCCTGCGCGAGGGAATCATGGGGGAGTGCGGTTTTTCTCGCGGCGCTTCTGCGCTCCTCTATCGGGATGTCAACGAGAACCCGGAGGGCGTGAGCGATGTGGGTGAGATCCGGAGCTACCGTTAGCCCACCTCCGTCCACAAACGCCAGGCGTTCATTGCACGCGGTAGTGAGAATTGTGGGCGTACCAGCCGCGAGCGACTCCAACGCGCTGGCGTGTCCCCACGATCCATTCGTTGTCACGATGGCTACGTCCGCCGTTGCAAAGACTTCTGCTCTCTCGATCAAGGTGAGATCGTGGGCGCTGAGAAACTGAACCGGCATCCCGAGTGCGCTTCGTTCGAGCCGCGCACGCAGCGGTCCGTCTCCTAACACCACCAAGTGAAGGTCCTCACCTTGAGAGACTCGCTCACGCACAACCTCGATCGCGACGGAGACGGAACCAGCGGCGGTGAGTGGTGCCGCACACACGACGATCAGATCGGCTCCGCTTGAATCGCGGAGCGTGCTGTTGTGCCGCAGAGGAGAAAAGACTTCGAGGTTCACTCCGGATGGCACGCTCAGCACACGATCGACAGCCCCGCGACTGTCGGAGGCAATCGCGGGAGAGTGTGCTTCTTCGGCCCCGCACGAACCGTGACGCTCCAAGTTCGCCGCACCGGTATGAACTATCTGGTCGAAACCTAGGGGAGTACGTCCGGTGGCCCACTCCGCAGCACCGTCCTCTATGAGCAGCACTGCGGGCACACGATTGCGCTGTGCCCAGGATCCCAATTCGCGTGCACTGAGACGGTCAGCGACCTCTATCTGATCAGGAGCGAGTGTGTCCACAGCGCGGCGCACAGCTTTGGCGATCGGCACGAATCCGCGAGTAAGCGCTCGTCCGCGCGCCGGAACGGTAACGACGGTTCCGTATTCGGTCCACGTTACCGATGAATCGACTCCAGGAATGATGATCGAGAACTCATGCCCGGCAGCTTGGTAGGCCAAGCCACGAGAACGCACCACGCTGGAGGGCAGTAGCGCTGGTGACGAGTAGAAGCTGGTGACGTGCGCAATGTGCATACGCCATTATCTCGGGTGATGAGCGCTCGGCGCTGGGCGTACGTTCAGACAATGTCAGTGGCCTCCGTAGAATAGGAAGTGTGACTACAGCACAGTCGATCCCTAATTCTCACCTCAGCGTCCGTGGCGCTCGGGTTCACAATCTCAAGAACGTTGACCTCGAGATTCCGCGTGACTCTCTTGTCGTTTTCACTGGTCTCTCTGGGTCAGGTAAATCGAGCCTCGCGTTTGACACTATTTTCGCAGAGGGCCAGCGACGCTATGTCGAATCGCTTTCGGCCTATGCGCGTCAGTTTCTTGGTCAGGTCGATCGGCCAGACGTCGACTTCATTGAGGGACTCAGCCCCGCAGTCTCGATTGACCAGAAGTCCACCAACCGAAACCCGCGGTCAACAGTCGGCACGATCACTGAGATCTACGACTACATGCGACTTTTGTGGGCGCGTATCGGCGTTCCGCACTGTGCTGTGTGTGGCGAGAAAATCGAACGTCAATCAGTCCAGCAGATCGCTGACCAGCTGATGAAGCTTGAGAGCGGCACACGCTATCAGATCGTCAGTCCGGTCGTCTCGCAGAAGAAGGGTGAGTTCGTCGATTTGTTCGCGGAGCTCGCCTCGAGCGGGTATTCCCGTGCCATCGTGGATGGCGATGTCATTCAGCTCAGTGACCCTCCCAAGCTGAAGAAGCAGTACAAACATGACATTTCGGTCGTCGTCGACCGGTTGGTGGCGAGCGATGACATCCTCACTCGCCTCACCGACTCGCTCGAGACGGCGCTGCGGCTCACTGACGGCACCGTCGCGATCAATTTCGTTGACGAAGAGGGGGATGCCGCATGGCGTTCGTTCTCCGAGAAGCTGTCCTGCCCCAACAATCACCCCATTCAGCTCACTGAAATCGAGCCACGCACCTTCTCGTTCAACGCCCCTTTCGGCGCGTGTCCGGAATGTTCCGGTCTCGGCACGCGCATGTCGATCGACGCAGAGCTCCTCATCGCCGACGACTCGGTCAGTCTCTCCGAAGGCGCCATCTTGCCGTGGACGAACTCGGGCAAGGGTCTTTACAACTACTTCGAGAAGTTGCTCGGCGGGCTCGCACTCGACCTCGATTTCTCCCTCGACACGCCCTGGGGCGACTTGCCCGAAGATGTCCGCGAAGCTGTGCTTCGCGGCAACGACTTCAAGGTGTCGGTCAAGTGGAAGAACCGCTATGGGCGCGAGATGAAGTACTCGACGGGGTTCGAGGGTGTGATTCCGTACATCGAGCGCAAGTACCTCGAAGCAGAGACTGATGTGCAACGTCAGCGTTACGCTGCGTATCTCCGCGAGATTCCCTGTCCCGTGTGTGATGGAAAGCGGTTGAAGCCGGAGGTCTTGGCAGTAACCGTTGCCGATAGCAGCATTTCTGACATCTGCGAGCTCAGCCTTATTGATGCTTACGGCTTTATGAATGAGTTGGTTCTCTCTGAGCGTGACGCGCGGATCGCTGCCCAGGTGCTCCGTGAGATTCGCTTGCGACTCGAGTTTCTGGTGGAAGTAGGCCTGAGCTACCTCAACTTGGCCCGCGCTGCCGCGACGTTGAGCGGTGGAGAGGCGCAGCGCATCCGTTTGGCGACCCAGATCGGCTCCGGGCTTACTGGAGTGCTTTATGTGCTCGACGAGCCCAGCATCGGGCTGCACCAGCGCGACAACCGACGATTGATCGAGACACTCGTCAAACTCAAGGACCTCGGCAACACGCTCATTGTTGTTGAGCATGACGAAGACACGATTCGCACGGCCGACTGGGTCGTCGACATCGGGCCGGGCGCCGGCGAGCACGGCGGTGAAGTCGTTCACTCTGGGTCGTATGAAGACCTTCTCACAAATACAAATTCGATTACTGCTGACTACTTGTCGGGTCGCAAAGCCATCGAAACGCCGAAGAAGCGTCGCCCAATCGATAAAGCCCGTCAGATTGTCGTCGAGGGCGCGAAGGCGAACAACCTCAAGAACCTCACCGTCAAGTTCCCGTTAGGAACGTTTACGGCCGTCACCGGTGTCAGTGGCTCCGGAAAGTCGAGCCTCGTCAACGACATTCTCTACAAGGTTCTCGCTAACGAACTGAACGGTGCTCGCCAGATTCCCGGAAAGCACACGCGAGTCACCGGTCTCGAAAACCTGGACAAGGTCGTGCACGTCGACCAGAACCCGATCGGGCGCACTCCACGATCGAACCCTGCCACGTACACGGGTGTCTTCGATAAAATTCGCACTCTCTTTTCTGAGACCGCTGACGCGAAGGCGCGAGGTTACCTTCCCGGGCGGTTCAGTTTCAATGTGAAGGGCGGTCGTTGCGAGAACTGTTCCGGTGACGGCACGATCAAGATCGAGATGAACTTTTTGCCCGACGTCTATGTCGCGTGTGAAGTGTGTGGGGGAGCGCGTTACAACCGCGACACTCTCGCGGTGAAGTACAAAGCGAAGAATATCGCCGAGGTACTCGATATGCCGATCAGCGAAGCCGCTGACTTCTTCGAGGCCATCACAAGCATTCACCGGTACTTGAAGACGCTCGAAGAAGTTGGTCTTGGCTATGTTCGTCTCGGTCAGAGCGCAACGACGCTCTCGGGCGGCGAGGCTCAGCGAGTGAAGCTTGCTACCGAGCTTCAGCGTCGTTCGATGGGGCGAAGCGTTTATGTGCTTGACGAGCCGACTACAGGCTTGCACTTCGAAGATGTTCGCAAGCTTCTGCTCGTGCTCAACGGGCTCGTCGATAAGGGCAACACAGTCATCGTCATCGAGCACAACCTCGATGTCATCAAGTCCGCCGATTGGCTCATCGACTTGGGCCCCGAGGGCGGTTCTGGAGGCGGCGAGTTGCTGTCCGTCGGAACTCCGGAAAAGGTCGCCAAGGTCGCTGGAAGCCACACTGGTCAGTTCTTGGCTGAAGTGCTGAGTGGCAATCGTGTCTAGGCCGTCAGGGGCTACTCGTGGCTAACACGGTTGCGTGGCGCCCGCGCGCAGGCGACATTCCAAACCAGCCCGGCGTTTATCGGTTTACCGACGACAACAAGCGCGTGCTCTACGTGGGCAAAGCGAAAAACTTGCGGGCTCGCCTGAGCAACTATTTCGCGCCGTTGACGACGCTTCACGAGCGCACTCGACGGATGGTGCTCACCGCAACCAACGTGGAGTGGACGATAGTTGGCAACGACTTCGAAGCGCTGCAGCTGGAATACACGTGGATCAAAGAGTTTGACCCGCCGTTTAACGTTCAGTACAAAGACGACAAGTCCTATCCCTATCTGGCAATCACAATGGGAGACCCTGTTCCGCGGGTGCTAGTGACTCGCAATCGCAACCTTCCCAACGCGCGATATTTCGGCCCGTATTCTCGGGCGTGGGCCATCCGCGACACGGTCGATGTGATGCTCAAAGCATTTCCTATGCGCAGTTGCTCCACGTCTGTCTACAAGCGCGCTCAGCAAACGGGTCGCCCCTGCTTGCTCGGTGACATCGGTAAGTGCGCGGCACCCTGTGTAGGGCGTGTGACTCTTGAGGAACACAAATCGATTGCCCTCGATTTTGCGTCCTTCATGGCGGGGAACGACTCCCGCATGCTCGACTCAATCCGAGTAAAGATGGCAGATTCTGCCGCTACGCAGGATTATGAAGCTGCCGCACGCTATCGCGATCAAATCGGGGCGATGGAGACAGCTCTCGCAAAGAATCAGATTGTGCTCTCTGAAGACGTGGATGCTGACTTCTTTGGCATTGCGCATGATGAACTTGCTGCTGCAGTCCAGCAGTTCATTGTGCGTGGCGGCCGAATCAGAGGTGTGCGGGGATGGGTAGTCGACAAAGAACTCGATGTCGATCTCGGGGGACTGGTCGAGTCGGTGTTGCAGAATGCCTACGACGACACCGTCCCACCGCGCGATGTCCTCGTGCCCGCATTGCCAGAGGACAGCACCGCGCTCGAAGAGTGGCTTGCGCAACGGCGCGGGCTTGGCGCACGTGTGCGACTACGGGTCGCCCAGCGCGGCGAGAAGGCGTCACTTGCTCAGACGGTGGAGACAAACGCTAAGAACGCGCTCATGCTCTACAAATCGAAGCGCAGCGGTGACTTCGTCGCTCGGTCTCAGGCTCTCGCCGATATCCAAGAGGCGCTCGGAATGCCAGAAGCTCCTCTTCGAATGGAGTGCTTCGACGTCTCGCACCTGTCGGGCACGAACGTGGTGGCGTCGATGGTCGTGTTCGAGGATGGTTTGCCCAAAAAGCAGCATTACCGACGCTTCAATATTGCTGAGACCACCGATGACACTGATTCTATCTATCAAGTGCTCAAGCGCCGCCTTGCCTATCTGGCCGCGGGAGACGCCGTTCCCACTGCCGCTGAAGCACAGACGTCGGCCGACGAGACGCACAATGCTGAGCATCCGGGTGCCGCTGCTTCCGACTCCGCAGAGCCTAAGACTGATGCCGTCGTGCCCTCGCACAAGTTTGCTTATCCGCCTCAATTGCTCATCGTCGATGGTGGGCAACCCCAGGTATCGGCAGCAAAGCGGGCTCTCGAAGAATCTGGCGTTTCCGGCATCCAACTCGCTGGAATCGCTAAGCGTCTTGAAGAGATCTGGTTACCTGACTCCGACTATCCGGTGATCCTTCCGCGCAACAGCGATGCCCTGTTTTTGATTCAACGCATCAGGGATGAGGCGCATCGCTTTGCGATCACTCACCAGCGTCAACGACGCTCGAAAGATATTTCGTCGATTCTTTCCACGGTTCCCGGTCTCGGCCCGTCTCGCATCAAGGCGCTCTTGCAGCACTTCGGTTCTGTTGCGAGGCTCAAGGCCGCGACGGTGGAACAGATCGTCGAAGTGCCGGGCGTGGGGGAGTCAACAGCGGCGGCGATCATCGAGAAGCTCGGTCAGCGCTAGCTCGGGTAGTCTGAAGCCACCATGAAACCCGTGACAGAGCAGCAAGAAGTTCTTATCGTGACTGGAATGTCGGGCGCCGGTCGTTCGACGGTCGGCAACGCGCTAGAAGATCTCGGCTGGTATGTCGTCGACAACTTGCCGCCTCAGATGCTTTTGCCTCTTGTCGACCTTGCTCACCGTGCCGGAGACTCGCTCCCACGTGTTGCAGCGGTAATCGATGTGCGCGGCGGCAAGCTTTTCTCGGATGCCCAGAATGCCATAGAAGCTCTCCGTGGTTCAACGTCGCTCCGTGTTCTGTTTCTTGATGCTGAAGATGCCGCGCTCGTTCGCCGGTTCGAGCAGGTTCGCAGGCCCCATCCGCTTCAAGATGAGGGCACCCCGCTTGATGGCATTGCGGCGGAGCGCACCAGAATGGCAGAGATTCGCTCGAGTAGCGACATCATCATCGACACCACAGACCTGAACATTCACCAATTGGCGATGACAATCATCGAGAAGTTCTCTGCGGAGAGCGACGCCGGTTTACGTATTACTATTGAGAGCTTCGGATTTAAGTACGGTCTCCCAGCAGACGCCGACATGGTGGCTGACTGCAGATTCTTGCCTAATCCATTTTGGGTTCCCGAGCTCAAAGCGTTAGACGGACTCGATGAACGAGTTCGTGCGTACGTGGTCGGGGCGCCCGGAGCACAGGAATTCGTCGCAGATTATGCGCGAGCCCTCGAACCTGTTTTCGCCGGGTACCAACGCGAGAATAAACGACACGCAACGATCGCGATCGGCTGCACGGGTGGCAAACACCGGTCAGTCGCTATTGCCGAAGAACTGTCAGCTATTCTTAGTGGCCTGCCAGGTGTCGCCGTAAGCATTAAACATCGGGACCGCGGACGAGAATAGATTGCTCATCCTACGGAACCGTCATCATGGAAGGAAGGCCAGTTAGTGGCATTAACTGCTGAAGTCAAAGACGAACTGGCACGAATTCAGTTGGGCAAGACGACTGAGCGCGCTGCAGAGCTTGCGACAATTTTGCGATTCTCGGGCGGTCTACATTTGATCTCTGGCCGTATCGCGGTCGAGTCGGAACTCGAAAGTGAGTTGCTCGCGCGCCGGGTGCGTCGGGACATTGCTGAGCTCTACGGCGTTCGTTCGGAGATTTCGCGCGTCGCGTCTTCCGGCGGCCGCCGCACGAACAATCTGCTTGTTCGCGTGCTTGATGGGGGAGAAACCCTCGCGCGACAGACTGGACTCTTGGATGCCCGCCGGCGCCCCATCCGTGGTCTCCCTAACCGTGTCACGACCGGAGGCCGCGGCGAATTGGCGGCTGTCTGGCGTGGTGCTTTCCTCGCCGCCGGTTCTCTCACTGACCCCGGCCGCTCCGCTGCTCTCGAAGTAACTTGCCCCGGCAACGAAGCTGCAATGGCATTGGTTGGCGCTGCAGGTCGACTCCGTGTCGCCGCAAAGGCACGCGAGGTTCGCGGTGTTCACCGTGTCGTTGTTCGCGATGGCGAGGCGATTAGCGCCATGCTCACGATCATGGGCGCTGAGACGACTGTCGTGAGCTGGAACGAACTGCGTCAACGTCGCGAAGTTCGTGCCACCGCCAACCGTCTAGTGAACTTCGACGATGCAAATCTTCGCCGTTCGGCGCAAGCTGCTGTTGCCGCGTGTGCCCGAGTCGAACGCGCTCTTGAGATCTTGGGGGATGACGTGCCGCAGCACCTGCGCTACGCGGGCGAGCTTCGTCTCAGCCACCGAGACTCAAGCCTGGACGAATTAGGCCACCACGCGGATCCGCCGATGACGAAGGACGCTGTTGCTGGCCGCATCCGTCGCCTGCTGGCTATGGCAGACAAGCGCGCAAGCGACCTGGGTGTGGCGGGTACTGAAGCAAACCTTCCCGCTGAGTTGGACGAGGCTTAGCGTTCCCTCCATACGGCACGTGCGTCGGATGGACGTGGTTAGACTGGATGTATCTCGCCTGACCGTGCTCGCCAGCCGGCGCAGGAATCACGATCCTAGGAGGACTTCCGATGGCTGATTACACGCTTCCCGAACTTTCGTACGACTACTCCGCGCTTGAACCAAGCATCAGCGCCATGATCATGGAGTTGCACCACAGCAAGCACCACCAGGCATATGTCACTGGTGCGAATGCTGCGATCGCGGGGCTTGCTGAAGCTCGCGATTCCGGAAATCTCGCCAATGTGAACAAGCTCGAGAAGGACCTCGCGTTCAACTTGGGCGGACACATCAACCACTCCATTTTCTGGACCAACATGTCGCCGAACGGTGGCGACAAGCCCACCGGAGATCTCGAGAGTGCAATCGACGACCACTTCGGTTCGTTCGATAAGTTCACGGCACACTTCACAGCAACCGCTATGGGCGTGCAAGGTTCAGGCTGGGCAGTGTTGGCGTGGGACTCCATCGGAGAGCGCCTCATCATTGTCCAGTTCTTCGATCAGCAGGGCAACTTGCCCGCGGGCATCGTTCCCCTCCTCATGCTTGATGTGTGGGAGCACGCCTACTACCTCGACTACAAGAACGTGCGTGCTGACTATGTCAAGGCGTTCTGGAACATCGTTGACTGGGCTAACGTTCAGGACCGCTTCAGCGCAGCGCGCTCGAAGACAAACGGTCTGCTGCTACTCTCGTAGCGGCATCGTGGCCGGGTTAGGCCCCGGCTTTAGCCCAGTCTCCACCACAGCAACACCCCCACCACTACAGCACGACGCGTCCTAGACGCCTGATTTTCTGGAGCAACAGTGAGCGTAAAAATCGGTATTAATGGTTTCGGTCGCATCGGTCGCAACTTCTTTCGAGCGGCGATGGCCAAGGACAGCAACATCGAAATTGTTGCGGTCAACGACCTCACAGACAACAAGACCCTCGCTCATCTCCTCAAGTACGACACCATCACTGGTCGTCTAGACGCTGAGGTTACGTTTGATGACGAGCAAATCGTCGTCGATGGCAAGGCAATCAAGGTTTTCGCTGAGCGCGATCCCTCGAACCTCCCGTGGGGTGAGCTAGGTGTTGACATCGTCATTGAGTCGACCGGTCACTTCACCAAGTCGGCGGATGCCGCGAAGCACATCGCTGCAGGCGCCAAGAAGGTCATCGTTTCGGCTCCGGCTTCTGGCGACGATGTTGCAACTCTGGTGCTTGGCGTCAACGAGGGTGTCTACGACCCCGCCGTCCACAACATCATCTCCAACGCATCGTGCACGACGAACTGCCTCGCGCCGTTGGCCAAGGTCTTCATGGACAACTTCGGAATTGACACCGGGTTCATGACCACTGTTCACGCGTACACCGCTGACCAGAACCTTCAGGACGGTCCGCACGGAGACCTGCGCCGCGCTCGTGCAGCAGCACAGAACGTCATCCCGACGTCGACGGGTGCAGCAAAGGCACTCGGCTTGGTCATTCCGGAGCTCGTAGGCAAGCTCGATGGTTATGCCCTTCGCGTTCCCGTCATCACTGGTTCGATCACTGACCTCACCATCACGACGTCGTCTGAGGTTACGGTCGAGCAGGTCAACGCTGCATACAAGGCAGCGGCTGAAGGCCCCCTCAAGGGCATCCTCAAGTACACCGAGGACCCGATCGTTTCCACCGACATCGTTGGCGACCCGCACTCGTCGATCTTTGACGCTGGTCTGACAAAGGTCATCGGCAACCAGGTCAAGGTCGCTTCGTGGTACGACAACGAGTGGGGCTACTCGAACCGTCTCGTTGACGTTGCAGAATACGTCGGCGCCCGCCTCTAACATCCAACGATTATGAGCCTCAGAACTCTTTCGACGCTTCCCGACTTGCGCGGCAAGCGGGTAATCGTCCGCTGTGATCTGAACGTACCTCTCAAGGACGGTCAGATTACGGATGACGGCCGCATCCGTGCATCATTGCCCACGCTTAATGCACTCATCAATGAGGGTGCTCGCGTTGTCATCGTGTCTCACTTGGGTCGCCCCGGTGGTGAGCCCGATGCTCAGTACAGCCTTGAGCCAGTCGCGCAGCGTCTCTCGGAGCTGTTGGGCAAAGCCGTTGTGTTTGCGAAGGACACCGTCGGGCACGCCGCTGAACAAGCGGTTGCTGAGCTCGACGATTGCGGTGTAGCGCTGTTGGAGAATCTGCGGTTCAACTCCGGTGAAACCTCAAAGTCAGAGACGGAACGTGAAGAGTTTGCTGCCAAGCTCGCTCGCTTTGGCGACGCGTTCGTCTCTGACGGTTTCGGAGTAGTTCATCGCAAGCAGGCAAGCGTGTTCGAGTTGGCGAAAGCCCTCCCTAGCGCTGCCGGTTTGCTTATCGAAACTGAACTTGGCGTCCTCGAACGCCTTACGGTCACCCCAGAGCGTCCTTACACGGTCGTGCTGGGCGGATCCAAAGTTTCCGACAAGCTCGACGTCATCGGCGCGCTTCTTCCGCGCGTCGATACGCTGCTTGTTGGTGGTGGAATGCTCTTCACCTTCCTTGCCGCGCAGGGCTACAAGGTTGGAGCTAGCCTCCTCGAGAGCGACCAGCTCGAGACGGTGCGGGGATATATCACCCAGGCTCAAGAGCTGGGCGTCGAGATTGTTCTTCCGACAGACATTGCAGTCGCCGCTTCGTTCGGACCGGATGCCGCTCACACGGTAACGCCGGCTCATGCAATTGAAGAGACCGAGTTCGGCGCTGCTGGTATTGGACTCGACATCGGGCCGGACACTGCGGCACGATTCGCGGGAGTGATTCGCGCCTCCAAGACTGTTTTCTGGAACGGCCCGATGGGCGTGTTCGAGTTCCCCGCATTTGCGGCAGGAACAAAAGCAGTCGCGCAAGCGCTCACTGAGACAGATGGATTCGGCGTTGTCGGTGGTGGCGATTCTGCTGCAGCCGTTCGCGCATTAGGTTTTGACGACGACCAGTTTGGTCACATTTCTACGGGTGGCGGTGCGAGCCTCGAGTTCCTCGAAGGCAAGCAGCTCCCCGGACTGGAGGTACTCGGATGGCAAAGGTAAAGCGCGTCCCACTCATCGCGGGAAACTGGAAGATGAATCTTGACCATCTTCAGTCGATCGCTTTCGTACAGAAGCTGGCATGGACGTTGAAAGACGCGAACCATGACTTTGGTGTTGAAGGGGCAGAGGTAGCGGTATTCCCGCCCTTCACGGATCTGCGATCGGTGCAGACCCTCGTCGCCGCCGACAAGCTTGAGGTACGTTTCGGTGGCCAAGATCTTTCGGAACACGATTCAGGCGCGTATACGGGAGAAATCTCGGGCGCATTCTTGGCCTCACTCGACTGCCGCTATGTACTGGTTGGACACTCCGAGCGTCGCACGATGCATGGCGAGACTGACGAGCAACTTGCTCGGAAGGTCGCCGCAGCTGTGAAGCACGGACTGGTGCCGGTATTGTGCGTCGGCGAGACGGCCGATGATCTTGAAGCTCACGGCCCTAGCGCCGTTCCCGTCGCTCAGCTGAAAGCTGGACTCGCTGAGGTATCGGGCACGCCGGAACTCGTCATTGCGTATGAGCCCGTCTGGGCCATCGGATCGGGCAAGGCCGCGACGCCGGAACAGGCCGAGCAAGTTGCAGCGCGACTGCGCGAAACGCTCGCCGAGGTGCTTGGCGACGATGTCGCTGCGGCCACACGAATCCTCTACGGCGGTTCCGTGAAGTCTGGCAACATTGCGAGTCTCATGCGCGAACCCAATATCGACGGCGCTCTTGTGGGCGGTGCAAGCCTTGATGTGGCGGAATTCGCCAGCATCTCGCGCTTCTCCAAGCACGTCGGCACCTAGCCGTTATACTGTTCGAGGCCGGAACGGCCTGTTCGAAAGGTTCTTTGTGGAAATTCTCCAAGTTGTGCTGCAGGTATTGCTCGGCATTACGAGCTTGCTGCTCACACTTCTCATCCTTCTTCACCGCGGGCGCGGTGGAGGTCTCTCCGACATGTTCGGCGGGGGAACCACGTCCAATCTTGGCGCATCGGGTGTTGCAGAACGCAACCTGAACCGCATCACGGTGATTCTGGGCGTCGTGTGGATCAGCTGCATCGTAGTTCTTGGTCTCATCACCAAATTCGACGGCGCCTAAGAACCTCCAGTTTTAGCAAACGAAGGAACACAGTGGCAGCAGGCGGAAGTGCAATTCGTGGGTCACGCGTTGGCTCGGGCCCCATGGGCGAACAAGATCGTGGTTTCCACGCTGAACGCGTGCAAATCTCCTACTGGGACGCTCTCGGAAACGAAACCGTAAGGTCTTTCTCTGCTAACGTCCCAGACGAAGAGATTCCCGAGACGATTGATTGCCCGTCGTCGGGTCTCCCTGCGGGGCGTGACAAGGAAAATCCGCCGTCGGCTTCGAAGCTAGAGCCCTATAAGACTCACCTTGCGTACGTCAAAGAGCGCCGCAGCGATGACGAAGCGACCGAGCTCCTTGATGAGGCGTTGCTGCAGTTGCGTACTCGTCGTGGCACCGCCACTGCAGAGTAGCTATCTTTTCTTCGGTATCCGCGCCTAAGGCCGCATGCTGAATGAACACAAGCCTCACGAGTAAAGGCCCCAACCGAAACGGTTGGGGCCTTTACTCGTGAAAGCGCGTTTGAGACTCAGTGCTCGTCAGTGGAGTCGGCGCTGGTCCAAAACTGTCCTGGATCAATCAGCGATGCAGGAACTTGGGCTGCAGCATCAGAGTCGACGAAGAAGAGTGTCTTGCGGCGGCCTTCAAGACCCGCTGCAGGAACTTCGTTATAGCTTGCACCGGCAAGCGTCAGCCCAAGCGCGGAGGCTTTATCGCTGCCGGCCACAACGGCCCAGATACGCACCGAAGAATTGATCACGGGAAGCGTGAGGCTGACACGTTCGTCCGGGGGCTTAGGGGAGTTACGAACGGCAATCACCGTTCGTTCCGTCTCACGGATTCCCTCGCGCTCAGGGAAGAGCGACGCGATATGACCGTCCGGGCCGACTCCGAGAAAAACAATGTCGAAGTTCGGGTACTTTCCATTTCGAGCGGAATGAGCTGCAAGGTCGTTCGCATAAGCCTGAGCCGCGTCATCCAGGGTGAGACCTGCGTCGGATGCCGCAACAGCGTGAACGCGCCGCGGCTCGACCGGAATGTGGTCAAGCAACGCTTCACGCGCCTGCACATCGTTGCGCTCAGGATCTCCCGCGGGGAGCCAGCGTTCATCGCCCCACCAGAAGTTAACGCGTGACCAGTCGACGGCATCCCGCTTAGCTGACTTGTTGATGGCTCTAAGAACTGCTTGCCCCATGGTTCCACCGGTAAGAACAACGGTTGCTTCATCAAACGCCGCGATGATGTGCGGTACTTTCGAAAGGAATCTGGAAGCGACCGCTTTCGCCAGCTTTGCTTTGTCGGTGTGAACTATCGCACGACGTTCATTACTCATTCGCTCTTCGCCTTCGTAGAGTTGTTGATCTGAACGCCCGTGATCTCGCTGACGCCGTGACGAACCACGTCACCGAAGAGGCTGTCGGGGTCAAGCCGACGAAGTTCTTCCGCGAGGCAGTCGCGAAGACTGCGACGCGGCAACGAGATGTCGTGTACGGGCTGATCGGGTTGTGTCAACGTCGCGATGTTGGCGATGTTGCGCTCGAGCGTTATCGTTCCTGACGCTCGTTCGAAAATCACAGCGTGGATACCGGTGGGTACGGGGGAGCCCTCGGCTACGTGCAGGGTGACCTTGACCTTGAGCTGCATCTGCAACCACGCGGCAAGCAGCATCGTCGATGCGGAATCTGCGGCACCGCTGACGGTAACCGCGGTGATTGATTCGTAGGGGGGCTGGTCGAGTACGGCAGCAAGCTGCGCGCGCCAGAGTGTGAGCCGCGTCCAGGCAAAGTCAGTGTCGCCGGGCACGTAGGTCTTGCACATGCGATGCATCGCATCGAGTGGGTTAGCGCTGGCAGCAGCATCCGTAATGCGACGCTGTGCGATGCGTCCCAGTGGCGACTGGGAGGCGCTTGCGGGGCCTTCGCCGGGCCACCAGGCGACGACGGGAGCATCGGGTAGCAGTAGACCGGTAACGAGGCTTTCTTGATCGAGAGCCGCGTCCCCATGCGCGGTAACTACGATTACCTCGCTTGCGCCGGCATCTCCACCGACACGAATCTGTGCATCGACGCGAGCTTCTTCATCGCGAGCGGATGACGCGCTACTCGTCGAGACGACCAGCACGCGCATCGGGTGCTCCCGGGATGCATCGTTAGCTGCTGCGATCGCTTCTTCTTCGTTACCGAACTCGGTAGCGATGATGAGCGTGAGCACGCGGCCGAGCGCGACGGCTCCACCATCTTCACGGATCCGTACAAGCGCTTTCGAGATCTTCGCGGTAGTGGTGTTGGGCAGATCAACAATCATGGTCGTCTCCAGACTCGTCCATCGCGTTCCATGAGGTCATCCGCGGACTTCGGGCCCCAGGTGCCAGGCCGGTATTGTTCCGGGGCACCCTGCGTGGCCCAGAACTCTTCAATGGGGTCGAGAATCTTCCAGCTGAGCTCGACCTCTTCATGACGGGGGAACAGCGGCGGATCGCCAAGCAATACGTCGAGGATGAGTCGTTCGTAAGCTTCAGGGCTGGCCTCGGTGAACGCGTGGCCGTAGCCGAAGTCCATGGTGACGTCGCGCACATGCATTTCGGCGCCGGGAACTTTCGACCCGAAGCGAATCGTGACTCCCTCATCGGGCTGCACGCGAATAACGAGAGCGTTTTGCCCGAGTGCCGACGTGCGGCTCTCTTCGAAGAGGTACTGCGGAGCACGCTTGAAAACCACGGCGATTTCGGTGACGCGTCGTCCGAGGCGCTTTCCAGCGCGCAGGTAGAACGGCACCCCAGACCAGCGGCGCGTACCAATATCGAGGCGGATCGCAGCGTAGGTTTCTGTTTCGGATTCGGGGTTCATCCCGTCTTCAGCCAAGAAGCCGGTAATCTTCTCGCCACCCTGCCAACCGCCGGCGTATTGACCGCGCGCGGTGTGCTCGCCAAGGTTCTCAGGCAGACGTACAGCCGAGAGAACCTTTTCCTTCTCGGCGCGCAAGTCAGCGGCATCGAAAGAAACAGGTTCTTCCATCGCGGTCAGAGCGAGAAGCTGCAACAGGTGGTTTTGGATGACGTCGCGAGCGGCACCAATGCCGTCGTAGTAGCCGGCCCGGCCGCCAACTCCAATGTCTTCCGCCATCGTGATCTGAACATGATCAACGTGGTTGGAGTTCCAGATCGGCTCAAAAAGCTGATTGGCGAAGCGCAACGCAAGAATGTTCTGAACAGTCTCTTTGCCCAAGTAGTGGTCGATACGGAACACGCTATCGGGTGGGAACACTGACTCCACCACGTCATTGAGCTCACGAGCAGTGGTGAGATCGCTACCGAATGGTTTTTCGATAACCACGCGGCTCCACTGGCCATCACGCTGTTCTGCGAGGCCTGAGTTGCGGAGTTGCTCCGTCACCTGTGGAAACGACTTCGGAGGAATCGAGAGGTAGAACGCATGATTTCCCATGGTTCCACGCTCACTGTCCAGGTCAGACAGGGTTGCCTTCAGCCGTTCAAAGGCCGCAGCATCGTCAAATTCGCCCTGCACAAAACGGATGCCTTGAGCGAGTTGTTTCCAGACGTCTTCATCAAAAGGAGTGCGCGCGTACTGCTTTACAGCATCGTGGACGACCTTTTCGAAGTCTTGATCTTCCCAATCTCGGCGGGCAAACCCGACAAGGGCGAAGCCTGGGGGAAGGAGCCCCCGATTGGCGAGGTCGTAGACAGCCGGCATCAATTTCTTGCGCGACAAATCGCCGGTTACGCCAAAAATGACCAAAGCGCTCGGACCAGCAATGCGATTGAGCCTGCGGTCAGAACTCAACCGCAGGGGATTGAACTCAGCACTGATGTCAACGGGGGACATACTTCTCCTCTATGTGCGGCACGTACGTGCTGCAGCTAGCCGATCGCGTCGAGAACCTGCGGCAACGACACCTTCGGGTTCGACACCGTGAGACTCAGGACAGGACGGCCATGTTCGGCCAGAACGCTGGCGTCGCCGGCTGCCTGTGCCCGGATGAGCTGCCCAAACGTAAACGGACGGTCAGGGATCTGCAAATCAGTTTCTTCGACCACAATGATCTGAAGGAACACTCCGATTGCCGGGCCACCCTTGTGGAACTGGCCAGTGGAGTGCAGGAACCGTGGTCCCCAACCGAATGTCACCGGGCGCTTTGCGCGGGCTGCTGCCCGCTCACGAAGCTCGGCGAGTTCCGGGTAACCAGTGCGGTCGGCGTAGACCTGAATCGCGACATAACCGTCGTCATCCAGATACGACAGTAGCGACGAAACAACTCCAGCGAGGTCACTGCTGTCAGCCACCACGCCGTCCGTGCCGCGAACCTCAATATCGCCGACCGAGAAGGCCGGGGCCTGCGGGGGAGTCGGGTTATCAATGAGCTCGCGTGCGGCGTTTTTTGCAGCTTCAACGTCTGGCTGATCGAACGGGTTAATCCCGAGGATTCGACCAGCAACGACCGTGGCGTACTCCCAGAGCAACAACTGTCCGCCGAGCGAACCAGCGATTTCAATCTCGCCCTCTGCTACCTCTTTGGTATCATCCCAATCGCCAACGAGACGAACGATCTGGAGGTCGTCCAAACCTTCCGCGAGCTCGGGGGAGTCGGTCTGCAGCACGACTGGAAGAAGTCCCTTGCCGAGCTTTCCCGTGGATTCAGCGATGAGTTGTTCTGCCCAGTCTCCGAAACCAAGGATGTGGGTGCCATCGGTCACGATGCCGAGTTTGTCCTTGAGGGGATCGGTTCCGGCAATCGCAGCGCCAAGCACGAGACCCGGGTTGCTCTCGTTGTCGACAGCAAGCTCGACCATTACAGCCTCGGCCTCGTCGAGAAGCTCGGCGAGGTCAACGCCGGCAAGTCCAGACGGAACGAGTCCGAAGGCGGTGAGCGCCGAGTAACGGCCGCCGACGTTGGGGTCAGCGTTGAACACGCGGTATCCCGCAGCGCGAGCCGCGACATCCATCGGCGAACCGGGATCGGTGACGATCACGATACGTTCCCGAGGGTCGATTCCGGCATCCGTGAAGAATTTTTCGTAAATGCGCTTCTGCGAATCGGTTTCGAGCGTCGAGCCCGATTTGGAGGAGATAACAACCGCGGTCGACTGAAGACGATCCGCGAGGGCAGCCTGCACCTGTGCGGGGTCTGTCGAGTCAAGTACTGTGAGCTCAACTCCGTACGTGCGAGTGATGACCTCAGGGGCAAGCGACGAACCGCCCATGCCGCCCAAGACAAAGTGATTCACGCCGTCGGCGCGCAGCTTGTCGCGCAGGGCGTAGATGTCTTCGATCATCGGACGACCGACCGAAACAGCCTCAACCCAGCCCAAGCGCTTGGCCGACTCTTCTTCAGCTGCGGGGCCCCAGAGCGTCGCGTCGCCGCCGGTGATGCGACTGGCAACGAGATCGTTGACCAGCTGCGGAACGATGCGGTCGACGGCCTCCGCCGCCGCGCCCGATACTGCGAGTTTTACACTCATTTTGCGGCCTCAAGAGCGGCTGACACGGTGTCGAGCAGCTCGTTCCAGGAGACGATGAACTTCTCAACGCCCTCTTTTTCGAGAAGCGCGGTCACCTCGTCGTAGGAAATACCCAGCGCCGTAAGCGCATCGAGGGTGAAGTTGGCTGCATCGTAGTTAGCGGTGACCTGCTCGCCTTCGATAACGCCGTGGTCGAAAGTCGCTTCGAGCGTCTTCTCGGGCATCGTGTTCACGGTCTCGCCAACTGCAAGCTCGGTGACGTACAGCGTGTCAGGCAAGCTCGGGTCCTTCACGCCGGTGGAAGCCCAGAGCGGACGCTGCTTGTTCGCACCAGCGGCGATGAGAGCCTGAGCGCGATCGGTAGCAAAAGCGTTCTCGTAAACCTCGTAGGCGAGTCGTGCGTTTGCGACGCCAGCTTTGCTCTTGAGAGCCTTGGCGTCATCCGTGCCGATCGCGTCAAGACGCTTGTCGATCTCGGTGTCCACTCGGGAGACGAAGAACGATGCGACCGAGTGAATCTTTGAAAGGTCATGGCCGGCAGCCTTAGCCTTCTCCAAGCCAGTGAGGTAGGCCTCGATAACTTCGCGGTGACGCGCCAAGCTGAAGATCAAGGTGACGTTGACGCTGATTCCGGCTGCGATCGTTGCAGTGATGGCCTCGAGGCCCTCAACGGTCGCGGGAATCTTGATCATCGCGTTCTCGCGAGCAACCTTCGCCCAGAGCTGCTGAGCCTGCGCAATCGTGCCGGCGGCATCATGGGCCAGTCCAGGTTCGACCTCGATAGAGACCCGGCCATCGCGGCCCTCAGTGGCGTCATAGACGGGGCGGAAAATATCGCTGGCAGCAGCAACATCGTCAGTCGTGATCTCGAACACAGCATCAGTGACGCTCGTGCCCTTGGCAGCCAGAGCTGCAACCTGCTCGTCATAGGCCTCACCCTTTGCCAAAGCGGTAGCAAAAATCGTGGGGTTGGTCGTGACGCCAACAACGTTGCGTGATGCAATGAGCGACTGGAGTCCGCCCGAGTTGATTCGATCACGTGAGAGGTCATCAAGCCAGATGCTTACGCCGAGGCCCGAGAGCGCTGCGGTAGGTGTTTCGTTAGTCATTTCTTGTCTCCTTATCTGGGGCGCCTAGACGGCGTCCAGAGAATCGCGTGCAGCGGCCACAACGGCCTCGGTGGTGATTCCAAACTCACGGAACAGAGTCTTGTAGTCGGCGGATGCTCCGAAGTGATCGATCGAGATGCTGCGACCTGCGTCGCCAACGTACTCGCGCCATCCGGTGGATACTCCTGCTTCCACCGATACGCGTGCACGCACTGTAGAAGGCAAAACGGACTCGCGGTATTCCGCGGTCTGCTCTGCGAACCATTCAAGGCTAGGAGCGGATACGACGCGCGCGTTGATTCCGTCAGCCTTGAGCGTCTCGCGGGCTTCCACAGCGAGCTGCACTTCAGAACCGGTGGCAATCAGGATGACGTCCGGAGTTCCGTTCGGCGCTTCAGCGAGCACGTAGGCTCCCTTGGCTACATTCGCCGCGGAAGCGAAGGTCTCACCGGACGCGTCTGCATCCCCACGATCGAATGTGGGCACGTTTTGGCGGGTGAGGGCGATACCCGCTGGGCCGTTACGACGCTCAAGGATGGTCTTCCACGCCCACGCGGTCTCGTTGGCGTCGGCTGGCCGAACAACATCCATGCCGGGAATCATTCGCAAGCTGGCAAGCTGCTCGATCGGCTGGTGAGTAGGACCGTCTTCGCCGAGGGCGATCGAGTCGTGAGTCCACACGAAGATCGACGGCACACCCATGAGAGCGGCCAGTCGAACGGCAGGACGCATGTAGTCGCTGAAGATCAGGAACGTTCCGCCGAAAGCGCGAGTGTTTCCGTGAAGAACAATGCCATTGATGATTGCACCCATGGCGTGCTCACGGATGCCGAAGTGAAGTACGCGACCGTACTCGTTTCCGCTCCATTCGCCGGTGGAGTGTTCGCTCGGAACGAACGACTTCGCTCCGGCAATGGTGGTGAGGTTCGACTCGGCGAGGTCAGCAGAGCCGCCCCACAGCTCGGGCATGATGGCGCCGATTGCGCCGAGTACCTTGCCGCTTGCTGCACGAGTCGAGACATCTTTGCCTGCTTCGAACTGGGGGAGTGCTTCTTCGACGCCCTCAGGCAATGCACCAGAGAGGACACGGTCGAGCAGAGTCTTGCGCTCGGGGTTTGCCGCAGCCCACTTGTCGAAGGATTCTGTCCACTCAGCGCGCTGTTGCTTTCCACGGTCAATAGCTTGACGCGTGTGAGAGATAACGTCGTCGTCGACGACGAAGCTCTGCTCGGGGTCGAAGCCGAGAGCCTTCTTTGTGCCAGCAAGTTCTTCAGCGCCTAGGGCGGATCCGTGGATCTTTCCGGTGTTCTGCTTGCTGGGGGCTGGCCAACCGATGATGGTGCGGAGAATAATGAGCGACGGCTGGTCGGTGACGGCCTTGGCGTCTTCGATCGCGGCGTTGAGCGCCTCGACGTCTTCGACGTACTCGCCAGTCTTCTTCCAGTCAACGACCTGTACGTGCCAGTTGTAGGCCTCGTAGCGCATCTGCACATTTTCGGTGAAAGCGATGTTGGTGTCGTCTTCAATAGAGATCTGGTTGCTGTCGTAGATAGCAATGAGGTTGCCGAGCTTCTGGTGACCGGCAAGCGAGGAAGCTTCTGCCGACACGCCTTCTTGAAGGTCGCCATCGCCCGCGATGACATAGACGAAGTGGTCGAAGGGGCTCGTGCCCGCTTCGGCCTCGGGATCAAACAATCCACGCTCGTAGCGTGCCGCGTAAGCGAAGCCGACAGACGAGGCGATGCCTTGACCGAGAGGGCCGGTGGTGATTTCTACGCCCTTGGTGTGGCCGTACTCGGGGTGTCCCGGAGTGAGCGAACCCCACGTGCGTAGAGCCTTGAGGTCATCGAGTTCAAGCCCGTAACCGGCAAGGTACAACTGAACGTACTGAGTGAGCGAGCTGTGGCCCACCGAGAGGATGAACCGGTCACGGCCAATCCACTGATCGTCGCTTGGATCGCGACGCATCACCTTCTGAAAGAGCAAGTACGCTGCAGGCGCCAAACTCATCGCGGTACCGGGGTGACCGTTACCTACCTTCTCAACAGCATCTGCCGCCAGAATTCGAGCGGTGTCTACCGCTTTGTTGTCGATGTGATCCCATTGAAAAGCTGCCATGAGAATAATGACCCTTCTGCAAGCGAAGTGCCTAGCCAGAAATGGCTAGGGCACGTGAACGACCCGCCACACACCATCATTGGCTCGGTCAGTGGTTTTGCCGTAGTGCACTGGTGGTGCGCGCGAGCATGCCACCGACAGGCGGGCACCCCAAGTATAGGGAACCCGGTACATGATCGCTTCCTTACTACGGTGACGGTCAGCACATTTTGATATGCGGTTTAGAATCGTAGATATGGATGTCACTTTAGAAGCCCCCACGCAGCAGCAACGCATTGGCATCCTTCGCAAGATTCGCGCCTACGTTGCGCTCACGAAACCTCGGGTTATTGAGCTTCTGCTCGTCACCACCGTGCCTGTCATGGTGCTTGCCGCTGGCGGCATCCCTAATCTGTGGCTGGTATTGGCCACGTTGGTTGGCGGAATTCTCAGCGCATCCTCGGCTAATGCGTTCAACTGCTACATCGACCGCGACATCGATCGCATCATGGCCCGCACCAAGAACCGACCGCTCGTGACGGGCGAACTCAGCGACCGCGAAGCTCTTCTCTTTGCGTGGATCAGCGGGGTGGGCTCGGTTGTATGGCTTGGTGTGCTCACCAACTGGCTTGCAGCCGCACTGTCGCTGTTCGCGATCCTTTTCTACGTTTTCGTTTACACGCTCCTCTTGAAGCGTCGCACTCCACAGAACATCATCTGGGGCGGCATCGCTGGCTGCATGCCCGTACTTATCGGCTGGGCAGCCGTCACCAACGATCTTTCTTGGGCAGCCTGGATCTTGTTTGCTGTGGTCTTCTTGTGGACGCCGCCGCACTACTGGCCGCTGTCAATGAAATACCGCGCTGAATACCAATCGGTTGGCGTTCCCATGCTTGCCGTTGTTCGTGGCCGTGCGGCCGTCGGCCTTCAGGTAATCCTCTACGCGTGGGCAACCGTCGCGTGTTCACTGCTGCTGGTACCTGTCGCTGACATGGGTATCGTTTACACGCTCGTTGCGACTCTGAGCGGTGCGTGGTTCATCATCGAATCGCACCGGTTGTACTCGACGGCGATCCGCCACGGTGAGGTCAAGGCCATGCGTGTGTTCCACAGTTCGATCAGCTACCTGACGCTGGTATTCCTTGCCGTCGGCATCGACCCGCTGCTGCCGTTCTAACGAACTCAGCACCAGCGAGTCACGCGCGACGAACTAGCGCGCGGCCACTGTTTTCTTTTCGGCGGCTGCCCGTTGATTGACGCTCGGGCGAAGCGAGAGCACTACTGCCGTCATAGCGGCAGCAATGGCACAGGCAAGAACCATGTGGCTGCCAACCAATAGGATCGGCAGCCCACTGCGCGACTGGATGATTCCGATCGTCGCTTGAATAACTTCAAGCACGAGCAGAATGAGAGCGAAGTCCATGATGCGGCGGTGGCCTGATCTGGCAAGCAGAATTACAAGCGCGAGGGTCGCAGCGAGTAGCGCGTAGCCAGGCCAGCTGTGTACATGCTGCAGGATGCCCGCATCCAAACCATTGCGCGCTGTGCCGTCGTCACCCGCGTGCGGTCCAGCACCGGTCGTCAGGATGCCGGCGATGATCGTGAGCGCAACAAACAGGCTGGTCACATGGGTCAGGATCATGATGGGGCGCGACACTTCAAGCGTGCTTCCGCGCAATCCGATCCAGACTCGGTACACAAGTGCAGCACTCACCGCGACCAGGATTGCTGAGATGGCGTAATGCACGCCCACGATGCTGGGATCGAGCTGAACTCGCACGGAAAGGCCGCCGATGAGGCCCTGCAACACTGTGCCGCCGAGAATCACGAGCGCAAGCGCCATCAGGTCGCGACGTTCACGGCGGATTCGCAGCAGCATCAGAACCATGAGAATCGCGACGAATCCGACGATTATCGACAACAGCCGATTGCCAAACTCGATGGCGCCGTGCACCCCCATCTCCGGGGTTGCGATAAGAGAAGCGTCGGTGCAGAGCGGCCAGGTGGGGCATCCGAGCCCCGAACCGGTCAATCGAACGGCGCCGCCCGTCGCCACGATCAGTATTTGAATGACGAGCGTAGCCACCGCAAAAAATTTCACTCGAGCGTCTACAGATTGGGGCAATCGTGCGATGACGGCGTTCACGGCCGTACCTCCTGTTATTTCGGGCTTCTGCCTGTAGAATGGATTGCGTTCAGGAACACAGCCCACGCCGGGAAGTCAATGTTGACAGCGGGATAATCTCTCGCTTGTCCTGTTTCAGTCTAAGTTCGCCCGCGCAGTGTTGTGACACAGCGCACGCGGCCCCACTAAATATTCCCGGCAAAGTGCTGTGCGAAGGAATGCCAACGCAGCCACCTTGGTTGATAGGGGCAGGAAAAGAGGTACCAATGTCCGACGTGCTGATCGATCGTCCGGAACTCAATGGCATGGGCCAGTATGAGTTTGGCTGGGCTGACTCCGACGTTGCGGGAGCCTCTGCGCGACGGGGCATCAACGAAGAGGTCGTTCGCGACATCTCTACGCTTAAGAATGAGCCCGAATCTATGCTCAAATTGCGTCTCAAGGGCCTCGAGCTCTTTGGTCGCAAACCGATGCCGAAGTGGGGCGCCGACTTGTCGGGCATCGACTTCGACAACATCAAATACTTTGTGCGCTCCACTGAAAAGCAGGCGCAGACGTGGGAAGACCTTCCCGCCGATATTCGCGATACTTACGAGAAGCTGGGCATTCCGGAGGCTGAGCGCAACCGTCTGGTTTCCGGCGTTGCTGCACAGTATGAGTCGGAGGTTGTCTTCCACTCGATCAACGCCGAGCTCGAAGCCAAGGGCGTCATCTTCATGGACACCGACACGGCGCTGCGCGAGCACCCCGAGTTCTTTGAGGAGTACTTCGGCACTGTGATTCCCGCCGGCGACAACAAGTTCGCTGCGCTGAACACCGCCGTGTGGTCGGGTGGTTCCTTCGTTTACGTGCCCAAGGGCGTCCACGTTGAGATCCCGCTTCAGGCCTACTTCCGTATCAACACGGAGAACATGGGCCAGTTTGAACGCACTCTGATCATCGCTGATGAAGGTTCGTACGTTCACTACATCGAGGGCTGCACCGCTCCGATCTACAAGTCTGACTCCCTGCACTCTGCGGTTGTCGAAATTATCGTGAAAAAGGACGCTCGCGTTCGCTACACGACGATTCAAAACTGGTCGAACAACGTATACAACCTCGTCACCAAGCGTGCGATCGCTCACGAGGGCGCAACCATGGAGTGGATCGACGGAAACATCGGTTCCAAGGTCACGATGAAGTACCCGTCTATCTACCTGGTGGGGGAGCATGCCAAGGGCGAAACCCTTTCGGTTGCCTTCGCGGGCCCCGGTCAGCACCAAGACGCCGGAGCCAAGATGATCCACATGGCGCCATACACGACCTCATCGATCGTCTCGAAGTCTGTCGCCCGTGGTGGCGGGCGCGCTGGCTACCGTGGAGAAGTCCGCGTTGACGAGAAGGCCCATCACTCAGCAAACACTGTTCGCTGTGATGCTCTCTTGGTTGACACGATTTCGCGCTCTGATACGTATCCGTCGATCGACATCCGAGTGGATGACGTTCAGCTTGGTCACGAAGCAACTGTTTCCAAGGTCAGCGCTGAACAACTCTTCTACCTTCAGTCGCGCGGCATGGAAGAAGATGAGGCGATGGCGATGATCGTGCGTGGCTTCATCGAACCCATCGCGCGCGAACTGCCCATGGAGTACGCCTTCGAACTCAATAAGCTCATTGAACTGAGCATGGAAGGATCCGTCGGCTAAATGACCGTCGTTACACCAGAACAGCACGGACTCAAGGCTCATAGCGACGGCGGATGGGACGCAAGCGAAAAAGGCTTCGTTCCCGTTCAGACTCGCTCAGCACGCCCTCGGTCTTTCGAACACACCGATTTCGCTCCCGTCAATGGACTAGAAGCTGAGTGGAAGCTCACGCCAGTGAAGCTCATCAAACCGCTTCTTGACGACGCTCTTGACGGCGCTCCCTACACGATCGACACCGATGCCCCTGAGGGCATCAGTGTCGAGTGGGTAGCGCGTGACGACGCGCGCATTGCGTCGGCAGGCGCGCCAGAAGAGCGTGCCTCCGCCAATGCTTGGACCAACTTCAAGCAGGCCCTCGCCATCACCATTTCGGGCGAAGAGCACTCAACAGTGCGAATCTCTCGCTCAGAGTTGGGCAACACAGCACGTGCCGGCCACATTGTGATTACCGCGCGCGCACATAGCAACGGCACCGTCATTGTGGAGTCATCTGGCTCCGCACTTCTTAGCGAGAACGTTGAGGTTGTTGTTGAAGAAGGCGCGACGCTGAATTTTGTCAGTGTTCAGGACTGGGCAGACGACGCCATCCACCTCGCGAGTCATTTCGTACAGGTCGGCCGCTCAGCCACCCTCAAGCACACGGTTGTGTCGCTTGGCGGCAAGGTTGTTCGCGTCAATCCGTCGGTGCACTTGTCGGGTGAAGGCGCCGACGGCGAACTCTACGGTCTCTATTTTGCGGATGCGGGACAACACCTCGAGCAGCGTGTGTACCTTCACCACGAAGCAGCGCAGACTCGCGGTCGCGTGAACTACAAGGGTGCCCTTCAGGGTGGCGGAGCGCGCACGGTTTGGGTCGGAGATGTCCTGATCGGCCCGAACGCAGCCGGCACCGATAGCTACGAACAGAACCGTAACCTCGTCTTGACCGAGGGAACTCGCGCAGACTCGATCCCGAACCTTGAGATTGAGACTGGCGATATTCAGGGTGCTGGCCACGCGAGCGCTACTGGTCGCTTCGACGACGAGCAGCTGTTCTACCTGCAGGCTCGCGGTATTTCCGAAGCAGAAGCTCGACGTCTTGTCGTCATCGGCTTCCTCTCTGAGATCGTGCAGAAGGTCGGCGATGAGCAGCTCGAAGCTCGTCTCCACACCGCTATTGAAGCGGAACTGGAAGGAACCATCTCGTGACCGCTCAGCGCGTCTGCGGTATCGATGAACTCGAGACCAACAAGGCATACCGGGTGGAATTAGGCGGCACCGCAATCTGTGTCGTCAAAGATTCTGCTGGCGATGTCCACGCAATCGGCGACACGTGCACGCACGGTGATATTTCGCTTGCGGAGGGTTTCGTTGAAGACGGCGCTATTGAGTGCTGGGCCCACGGCTCACTCTTCTCGCTCGACACCGGTAAGCCCTTAAGCTTGCCCGCCTATGAACCTGTACCGGTCTTTGTAGTGAAGATCGACGACGACGGAGGGGTTCACATCGACCCCGATGACACCGTCGCCATCGAGAGCTAATCGCTCTCCATACGAGACCATTAAGGAAAGAAATAATGTCAGTACTGTCAGTCAAAGACCTGCACGTCAGCGTCGAAACCGAGCAGGGCACGAAGCAGATCCTCAAGGGAGTGGACCTTGAGATCAAGCAGGGCGAAACCCACGCCATCATGGGCCCCAATGGTTCGGGCAAGTCGACCCTTGCCTACACAATCGCGGGTCACCCCAAGTACCACGTCGAAAGCGGTTCGATCACGCTTGATGGCGCAGAAGTGCTCGACATGAGCATCGACGAGCGCGCTCGCGCAGGTCTCTTCCTTGCCATGCAATACCCGGTTGAGATTCCCGGCGTTAAGGTTGCTGACTTCTTGCGCACCGCGAAGACCGCTCTGGCAGGAGAGGCCCCCGCGCTTCGTCCCTGGATCAAAGAGGTTAACGGTGCGATGAAGGCTCTTCGCATGGACAAGACTTTCTCCGACCGCAACGTCAACGAAGGTTTCTCCGGCGGAGAGAAGAAGCGCAACGAGATCCTTCAGCTGGAACTCCTCAAGCCTCGATTCGCAATTCTTGATGAGACCGACTCCGGCCTTGACGTCGATGCACTCAAGATCGTGTCAGAGGGTGTCAACCGTGCACAGGAATCGACAGGCCTCGGTCTGCTGCTGATCACCCACTACACGCGCATTCTTCGCTACATCACACCGGACTTCGTCCACGTCTTCGTTGACGGCCGCGTTGCAGAAGAGGGTGGCCCCGAGCTCGCAGATCGGCTTGAAAACGAAGGTTACGATCGATTTTTGACCGACACGAGCGTAGCGTAGGCGTATGTCTACCGTTTTGGCGCCCGCCCTTTTCGACGAGGTCGAAGAGGCTCTCAAAGATGTCGTTGACCCGGAGCTAGGGGTCAACATTGTTGACCTCGGGCTCATCTATGACCTCAGCTGGGATCCAGAGAACAACGCACTCATTATTAGCATGACGCTGACCTCAGCTGGTTGCCCGCTGACGGACGTTATCGAGGAGCAAATTGCTCAGTCTCTCGATAACGTCGTAGAAGCGTTCCGCATCAACTGGGTGTGGATGCCACCATGGGGTCCTGAGAAGATTACTGACGACGGTCGCGACATGATGCGGGCACTCGGCTTCTCGATCTAGTCGGCTTCTCGATCTAGTCGGGGCCTGCGTCCCAGGTTGTCGGCTGTGGCTTAGCGCTGCTCTGCAGCCTGAGGATCGTGCTGGGCTGCCTTTTTCCAGGCGTAGGAAAGCAAAGTTGCGGCAACGATCACTTTGACTGCAGCGCCGACCAGAAACGGTGCAACGCCGATGTCGAGGAGACTCGTAATGGTGTAGTCACGCCCCATCGAGGTTAGCGCTCGCGCCAGTCCAATCAGGCCCGCTGCGTAGATTGCCGCGGTTCCGATTGCCGCGGCCGCTACCGCTTTCCAGAATCTGCGATCCCAGTGTCGTTCGGCTAGCGCACCCATGATCCAAGCGCCGAGAATGTATCCGACGATGTACCCGCCTCCGGATCCGGTCAGTACCTCTAGGCCACCACTGGAGTCGCTGAACACGGGGAGTCCGACTGCGCCGAGGAGCGCGTAAAGCGTCATCGCCAGGGCGGCGCGCGTTGCTCCCAAAGACAAACCAACGATCATGACGGCCAGCGTTTGTCCAGTGATGGGCACCGGATAGAGCGGCACGACGAATTGCGCTGCGAGGGCAGTGAACCCTGCACCGGCGGCAACAAAGATCACGCTCGCAGCCCAACTTGGCCCAAAGATGAGATCAACAATCGTTGGTTTGATCAATCGAGTAGCGATGCTCACGGTGACAGCCTCTCGCTTCCCTATTCTCGGAACTGCACTGCGCAGTCGACGGTAGGAAGTAGACTAGTTGGTTGGTGCTGTCGCCCACTAACCCCAACCCCCAAGATTTGGACGTTTTGCCGTGCTTGCTGTGCATGATCTCGAGTTGCGCGTTGGCGCACGCATGCTGATGCAGGGCGTCAACTTCCGTGTCGATCGCGGAGACAAAATTGGGCTGGTTGGCCGCAACGGCGCTGGCAAGACCACGCTTACTAAGACGCTCGCCGGGGAACTCGAATCCACAGGCGGCAAGATTGAGCGCACCGGTGAGATCGGATATCTCCCGCAAGACCCCCGCTCTGGCAACCCCGAAGACCTCGCCCGGACGCGGATCCTCGATGCTCGCGGCCTCGGCAGCATCGTATTGAAGATGCGTCAGGCGCAGGATGAGATGGGCAGCAGTGATGCAGCGGTGAGCACCGCTGCCATGGATCGTTACGGCAAGCTCGACGATCAGTTCATGGCACTGGGCGGATACGCCGCCGAGGCTGAGGCAGCTTCCATCGCGAGCAATCTGAGCCTTCCCGACCGCATTCTCGACCAGCAGCTCTCGACGCTCTCCGGTGGTCAACGCCGCCGCATCGAACTTGCTCGAATCTTGTTCTCGGGAGCAGACACCATGCTCCTCGACGAGCCCACTAACCACCTCGATGCCGACTCTGTTGTCTGGCTGCGAGAATTTCTGAAGAACTTCAGCGGCGGTCTGATCGTGATTAGCCACGATGTCGAGCTAGTCGAAGACACTGTTAACAAGGTCTTCTACCTCGATGCGAACCGTCAGCTTATCGATCAGTACAACATGGGTTGGAAGCATTATTTGCGCCAGCGCCAATCGGATGAGGAACGCCGCAAGAAGGAACGTGCCAACGCCGAGAAGAAGGCATCGACCCTTCAGGCTCAAGCTGCTCGCTTCGGTGCCAAGGCATCCAAGGCGGCGTCTGCCCACCAGATGGTGGCTCGAGCCGAGAAACTGCTTGCCGGTCTTGACGACGTGCGGACCGCCGATCGCGTTGCCGCTCTGCGCTTCCCGGATCCTGCGCCCTGTGGTCGTACGCCGTTGATGGGCCACAACCTCAGCAAGAGCTACGGCTCGCTCGAAATCTTTGCGTCCGTCGACCTCGCGATCGACCGCGGTTCGAAGGTTGTCATCCTCGGCTTCAACGGTGCGGGAAAGACAACCCTGCTTCGGATGCTTGCCGGCGTCGATGAGCCAGACACCGGTGAAGTCGAAGCTGGTCACGGCCTGCGCATCGGTTACTACGCTCAAGAGCACGAAACCATCGACGTCAAGCGCTCTGTTCTCGAAAACATGGTCTCATCGTCGCCCAACATCACCGAGATGGAAGCGCGTCGGGTTCTCGGCTCCTTCCTGTTCAGCGGGGATGACGCGACGAAGCAAGCCGGAGTGCTTTCGGGTGGAGAGAAGACTCGTCTTGCTCTCGCAATGATCGTCGTGAGTGGCGCCAACGTGCTCCTCCTCGATGAGCCCACTAACAACCTTGACCCCGCCAGCCGTGAAGAGATTCTTGGTGCTCTCGCGAGCTACACGGGCGCTGTTGTACTTGTAAGCCACGATGAGGGCGCTGTCGAAGCTTTGAACCCTGAACGAGTTCTGATCTTGCCTGACGGCATCGAGGACCACTGGAACAAGGACTACGCCGACCTCATCAGCCTCGCGTAGCTAGGGGAGCGCGGCAAGGACGCCGCATCCGGCTTATTTCGCGAGCGGAAGCGTTGGGCGCTGGTTAAGAATCGAGGAGTGCGTCTTCGATTTCTGCGTCAGTAGGACCGCGTTTCACTGCCTTGTCGCGACGCTTCTTAGCGCGCTCCCGTTCAGCGGGATCCTCTTCGTTGACGAGACGATACTCCTGACGCACAGCCCAGGCGAGCCCGATGAAAGCAAGCACGCCAAAAGCGACCCACTGGAAGGCGTAGGAGAGATGTGCGCCTTCATCGAGTAGCGGTTTCGGGTAAGCCAGCGGCATATCGGCGACCGCGGGGGACTCAGACGCCAACAGGCCATACGCGCCAACGTAGGTTGGTTCGCCCACAAGTTCCGCAACGGTCGGCAAGTGAATGGTTGCGATCTGTCCCTCGGGTGCTGAGCGGTTGTAGACCGTTGGTTCACTCGGCTTGAGTCGTAGAACGAGCTCGACCTGCCCCGTGGGAGCAGCGGGCACAAAATCGGGTTCATCTTGGCTGTTTCCCGAGGGAACCCATCCACGGTCAACAGCAATAATCTCGCCGCTGTCGAGCTTGAAAGGTACAAGCACTTCGAAGCCTGGCTGACCACCGTACGGCCGCCCGCGCACAAGGAGTTGCTCAGCAGTCAGGTACTCCCCGGTAACGGCCACAGACATCCACTTGTTGTCGACATCGAACTCGTCGAGCTCGGGCATCACACTCTCGAGGTCTTGGGGGGCTGCATCCCAGTTATCGCTAACGCGAGCGACCTCCGCGGCCGCTTCCGCGCGCCGGTCAAACTGCCAATGCGAGAGAAAAACGCAGCCAATTGCGAAGGCGATGACCAAGGCCAAATACCCAAACCATCGACGAGAAAATGCGAAACGCCACCGGTTCACGCGCCGCTCCCATCAGGAACCACTGAAACGTCATCCGCGAGGTCGCTGACCAGGACAGGGAAGTTGCGGGTCGTCAAGTATTCGCGCAAGTAGTCGACGTGGTCTGCGCAGGCCAACCACACCTTCACCCGCTCAAGCCCGTGGATACGCGGGTTTCGCCAGTTGACGTTCCACTGCGCGCGCGCTGTGCACCCTGCGCGCGAGCACTGTTGTGTGCTCGGGCCACTCTCACCGATCACCGAGCCGCCTCGTCCGTTCCGCGTGAAGCGAAGGAGCCACCCGATTTCAACGCGAATTGACCAGGCGTGGACACAACGCCGGCCCGCTGGATACTGACGTTGGCCAGCACGACGGCAACGTAAGGCAACACGACGGCGCCAAGCACGGGCAACACAAGCCACCACCCCCGCACGAAGACGCACAGCAACACGCACACAATTCGTATCCCCATAGCTATGGAGTAGTTGATGACGCGGCGACGGCGTTCAGCATCGGGCCGCTCAGGGAGCGACGTGATCGACTCAGGAGTGTTCATGGGCTTTCTTAGGTTGCCGAGGTGACTACACCTAAGCCTACGCCCGTGCTGGCGACTATATGCTGGGAACCATGAGCAGCACAGCAACTGAATCACGAATCGTTCTTGTCACCGGCGGCAATCGCGGCATTGGCCGGGCAATTGCCGAAGAGTTTGTGGCCCAGGGCTACCGAGTCGCCGTTACCGCCCGCTCGGGCACCGGCCCAGAAGGCACCCTCACGGTGACCGCGGACGTCACCGATCCCGCAAGTATCGACGCTGCGTTCAGCGAGGTAGAGTCCAAACTCGGTCCCGTCGAAATCGTTGTAGCGAACGCGGGAATCACCCGGGACATGCTCCTCATGCGTATGAGTGATGACGACTTCACCGATGTCATTGACACCAACCTCTCCGGAGCCTTCCGCGTCGTGAAGCGCGCCTCCAAAGGCATGATGAAGGCCCGTTTTGGCCGTGTCATCCTCGTTTCGAGTGTTGTTGGCCTTCTCGGTTCGGCTGGCCAGGTCAACTATTCCGCCTCCAAGAGTGGACTCATTGGACTCGCCCGGTCTCTCACCCGCGAGCTCGGCAGCCGCGGAATCACCGCCAACGTAGTAGCTCCAGGGTTCATCGAGACCGATATGACCGCAGCGCTGCCAGTCGAGCAACAGGACGCGTATCTCAAGCAGATTCCTGCCAACCGTTTCGCACACCCGGCCGAGGTCGCGAAAGCGATCGCGTGGCTTGCGAGCGACGATGCTGGCTACATCTCAGGCGCGGTCATCCCGGTCGATGGTGGACTCGGAATGGGCCACTAGCAAGCTCGCGTTTGGGCGATTAGCCCCGAAGCCCCAACAGCGCAAGCACCGAGCTGAGGTCACGGCTGTCGATGTGTACGTCAGCATTGGCGCGCACAATCGGCTTGGCTGTGATACCGATCGACAGTGCTGCGGCATCCATCATCAATAGATCGTTGGCGCCGTCACCAACCGCAATGGTGCGAGACAGGGGAGTGTCGGAGTCGGCCGCCCACTCCCGCAATGAGTCTGCTTTGGCTTGAGCGTCGATCACCGGGCCGAGGACGGCCCCCGTGACCACACGGTTCTTCACTTCAAGGCGGTTTGCTCGGGCGTAGCGCAAGCCGAGACGTGCCGCAAGAGGATCAAGAAGCTCATGGAAACCACCAGAAACTGCTGCCACGTGCCCGCCGGCTGCTTTAACACCAGCGATGAGCTCCTCAGCGCCGTTCGTGACGCGGATGTCGCGAGCACACTCGGCAATCACTGACTCGGGCAGCCCAGCCAGGGTTGCTACTCGCGCCCGAAGGCTCTCTTCGAAGTCGAGTTCCCCGTTCATCGCACGCGTAGTGATCTCTGTCACCTCTGGCTCGGAGCCTGCCCGCGCAGCAAGTAATTCGATTACCTCGTTCTCAATCAACGTGGAGTCGACGTCAAAAACTACGAGAAATTGTGCCAAGGCGAGGACCCTTCAATCGACGGTTCACGTCGTCGGTCTCGAGAACCGCACGACTTCACCCGTCAGACTATCGGGATCACCCTCGTTGCCTCGCCCACGGGAGCCAGCAAGGCAATAGGATGATGACATCATGGCTAGCGTTCTCACCTTCTCCGACGTCACCGTCACTCGTAGTGGCAACACGATCCTCGACTCTGTTTCTTGGAGTGTGGAAGCTTCCGATCGGTGGGTGATTCTCGGCCCCAACGGGGCAGGCAAGACCACACTGTTGCAGCTGGCCGCGGCTCAGATTCATCCGAGCTCAGGCGAAGTCACCGTGCTCGACAGCACTCTTGGCGCGTCCGATGTTTTCGATGTGCGCCCGCGCATTGGTTTTGCCTCGACCGCTCTTGCCCGCCGGGTCCCCGGCAACGAGAGTGTTCTTGACGTTGTCTTGACCGCTGCGTACTCCGTAACGGGTCGCTGGAATGAAGAGTACGAGAATGTCGATGTGCGTCGTGCACGTCGTGTCCTCGCCGAGTGGAGCCTCTCGCACTTAGAGGAACGTCGCTTCGGCGATCTGAGCGATGGCGAACAAAAGCGCGTGCAGATTGCGCGCTCCGTGATGACCGACCCAGAACTGCTCTTGCTCGACGAGCCTGCAGCGAGCCTCGACCTCGGCTCACGGGAAGAACTGGTTCAACTGCTGAGCGGATACGCTCAGGCAGATACCGCGCCAGCAATCGTAATGGTGACGCACCACGTGGAAGAGATTCCGCGAGGATTTACCCACGCGCTGGTTTTGTCCAAGGGTTCCGTGCACAGCGCGGGTAAGATCGATGACGTTGTTACGTCAGAGAACTTGAGTGCCGCTTTCGGTCTCGAACTCATCATCACAAAAGACTCCGGCCGCTACACCGCGCGTGCTGCCTAATCCTCTGATAGGCTTGTGTGTCGGTCCGCGTGACCGCCTACGTCTTTTATTTATTCAAGAACCCAGGGAAATCCAATGAAGTCCGAGACCCACCCCACATACATGCCCATCGTCTTTCGCGACCTCGCGTCTGGCTCCACGTTCCTCACTCGTTCAACTGTGACGAGCGAGAAGACGATCGAGTGGGAAGACGGAAACACCTACCCGGTCATCGACGTCGAAATCTCCTCCGAGTCGCACCCGTTCTACACGGGTAAGCAGCGCATCATGGACTCCGCAGGACGCGTTGAGAAGTTCAAGAACCGTTACAAGGGCTTCGGCAACTAGTAACACCCAGTTTTTTCTGAAGGCGGCCGGTTATCCGGTCGCCTTCAGCCGTTAACGGCACGATCGCATTCATGCACCGTCGCCCTGCAACGTCACCATCACTGTGCACCGGTATCTGCAACGGCAACGGCAACAACAGAAAATGCGCAACGTTCCGTGGAACGTCGCGCATTGCTGATCGAAGCTAGGGGGAGCGCTACTGCGGGAACGAGCGTACTGGCCACTCCAAGTTCGCCACGAAGCTCTCGTCGCCCTTAGACCTGCGAATGAACTCCTGAAAGCTTGCCGACTGCTCGGCGTACCAGCGCCGTTGCATCGCGTGCAATTCGCCAAAGGGAATGCTGAGCTGTTCCGTGTACTTCAGCAGAAGCGCTTGCGCGACTCGGGCAGCGGCGATCGCGTCGGCACCAGCATCATGGGCATCGTCTAAAGCGACACCGTACAGCGCCGAAGTCGCTTCAAGGGTGCGCTTGCCGCGGCGGTAACGATCAACGCCTTTGTCGATAACGAGGGGGTCGATGACGATGTAGGGCTCTGCGAGACCATCGACCGAGTGCCGGCGGCACTCACGGTCCAGCAGCGAGAGATCGTAGGGAGCGTTATAGACAACGAGAGGGATACCACGGGCACAGGTGTCTCTGAGCGTGTTGACAATTTCTGACACGACAAGGGCCGCGTCGCGCCCCTCAGCCCGTGCACGCTCGGTAGTAATTCCGTGAATCGCGGCAGCGCCATCCGGAATCTCGACCCCGGGGTCTGCAAGCCAATCCCACCGAGAAGTCACCGCTCCCGACCCGTCGATGAGGGCGATACAGGCGGAAACGATGCGACTAGTCTCTACGTCGACGCCGGTGGTTTCAAGATCGAAGGTGGCTAGGGTGCCGGAATTGCTCATGAACTCAGCGTAGGGCGAGACACTGACACCGGGAACTCGGCTCGCGGAGTTACGGCGTCGAACTGGAGCGGCAACGCATGTGAAACCAGAATGTCAGCAACGAGCGGCGCACTGCATAAGATTGTTCGAATGAGACCCGCATCGCCATATGGAGCACTGCTCGACGCCACCCCGGCGAGGCACTCCGTTGTCGATGTACTCGGCGCTGCAACCCACTACTGGGAATACGGCCCCGATGACGCCGAGACCGTTCTGGTTCTCGTGCATGGCTTTCGGGGCGACCATCACGGCCTCGAGGCCGTCTGCGCTCACCTTCGCGGCATCCGAATCATCAGTCCCGACATTCCGGGTTTTGGCGCCTCCGAGCCGCTCAGCGGTCGGGCACACGACATCGAGGGGTATGCGCTCTGGCTTCAGAGCTTCGTCGAAGCACTCGGCCTCGACGGGCGCGCAATTATTCTCGGGCATTCCTTCGGATCGATTGTCGTCTCTGCCGCACTTGCCCGTGGCCTTGTCACGCCGCGGCTCATTCTCGTCAATCCCATCGCGGCGCCGGCGCTCTCGGGCCCGAATGGCGTGCTCAGCAAGATCACGCTCTGGTTTTACCAACTCGCCCGGGCTCTGCCGCATGCGATCGGTGCGCCGATGCTCAGCAACTGGCTCGTCGTGCGGGTGATGAGTCTTGCCATGGTGAAGACTCACGACCCCGAACTTCGGCGCTGGGTTCACCAACAGCACCATGCGCACTTCAGCAGTTATGCCAATCGCGACAGCCTCCTTGAAGCCTTCGAGGCATCGATCGGGTCGGATGTCAGCATGTTCGCGCCGCAGATAACCATTCCCACGCTCTTGATCGGGGCTCGCAATGACCCCATCAGCCCGGTTCCAGCACAGGAGCGACTGCACACCCTCTTCGCCGACTCACAGCTCGAAATTTTCGACGACGTTGGCCATCTCATCCACTATGAACGGCCGCGCGAAGCCGCCGAACTGATTGTTAGGTTCCTGAACGCGGGAACAGTTGCGGAGCCCCTCTCATGAAGATCGTTTTCGATTGTCGCTATACGCGCATCGGCCGCCACGATGGAATCAGTCGCTATGGCTCTCGCCTCGTCGAGGAGTTGAGCAAACTACACCCCGTGACCATGCTGGTTTCCGATAAGCGCCAGCTCGAGCTTTTGCCAGACCTGCCTTGGGAAATGGCGTCGTCACCCACCGGCATCCTGGAGCCCTTAGTTGCTCTTCAGGTCAACAAGCTGAAGCCGGATGTCGTGTTCACTCCCATGCAAACAATGGGCCCGTTCGGTCGCAAGTACGCTCTCGTCACGACAGTGCACGATCTCATTTACTACAAGCACCCCACTCCGCCTCACAACCTGCCGTGGGCAGTGCGTGTGATGTGGCGTGCGTATCATCTGACCTGGGCGTTCCAACGGGCACTTCTGAACAGGGCAGATGCCCACGTCTCCGATTCCCAGACGACGCGTGATCAGATGGTGGAGCACAACCTCACGCGCAATCCCATTGCCGTGGTAACGCTAGGAACCGATAGTCCAGCCGATTACGTGCCCCGGGCGGCACCGACGACACGGGAGCTCGTCTACATGGGCTCCTACATGCCCTACAAGAATGTGGGGCTCATTGCTCGGGCGCTCCACGATTTGCCCGGCTACACCCTTCATCTCATGAGCCGAGTCGACGAGAGGTCGAAGGCGGAGCTGACGGCACTCGCACCAGAGTCGAGCCTCATCTTCCACAACGGAGCAAGCGACGAGGTCTATTCGGAGACTCTGTCGCGGGCAACCGCTCTCGTAAGCGCATCCCGTGATGAAGGCTTCGGCCTACCTCAGGTTGAGGCGATGGTGCTCGGCACGCCGGTGCTCGTCAGCGATACTGCGATCTTCCGTGAGATTTCCGGCCCCGCTGGCGGATTCTTCAACCCAGACAAGCCTGCCGAGCTGGTTCGCGAAGTACACGCGCTCGAGGACCCCGCAACGTGGCAGGCGCGTTCGACTGCCGCTCGCGCGCGGTCGGCAGAGTTCACCTGGGAGAAGGGTGCCGCGACGCTCTACCAAGTGCTTCAGGATGCCGTTGCGGCCCGCCAAGCGAAGAAGAATCGCTAGCGGCGACCTACGCGCCGCTCTCGCGTCGGGCTAACGCGTTTTGCTCGTCGAAGTCGTCGCCGCCGTGGCGTTCTGATTCTTCTTCGATGGGATCATCGAAATCGATGAGTGTCAGGGTGCCTTCGTCATGACGGAAGCTATGAACGGAGCCGTTGGCGATTCGTCCGTGCGGATGCCCCGGAGCGACTGTCGCAAGCACGGTTGCAATGACGCCGCCGTGGGCCACCACAATGATCGACTCACCGTGATGCTGCTCGGCAAGGCTCACGAGGGCAGGAACGACACGCTGTGCGACAGCCTCGCGCGGTTCCCGGCCGGGAACGTCAACGTCAGCCGGATACAGCGCATCAATTTCGCTATCGGTGCAGCCTTCGGCGACGCCATAGTTTCGCTCCACAATCGCCGCTACGGGTTCAGGGGCGGCAAGCCCGACAATGCCCGCGATAATTTCTGCGGTTTCCATCGCCCGGGAGAGAGGGCTGGCAAAGATTCCGTTCCACTGCCGGCGGGCTAAGAGTTCTCCCGTGGTGCGTGCCTGCGCGCGACCGGTCTCGTTGAGGGGAATGTCAGTACTGCCCTGAATGCGACGTTCGAGATTCCAGTCAGTCTCTCCATGGCGCACGAGATAAATGAACACAACGCTCCGTTCACAACACAATGACCAGCACAGAACACTCGGGCGATCTGCGCTGCTAAGCAGCTAGGCGTTCGACAAGTTCACTAAGAACTGCGGAAGCGCCCCCATCGATCTTAACGTCGGCGCGTTTATCGGCTTTGGTCGTTCCACGATTAATGATGACGAGCGGGATCTGCTTGCGCATCGCTCGTTCAACAAGGCGGATGCCGGAATTGACGACGAGAGACGAACCGGCGACGATCATGGCATCCGACTGGTCAACGAGCGACGCGCCAAGTTGAAACTTTCGGGTCGGAACGAACTCGCCGAAGAACACGACATCCGGTTTCAGAACGCCACCGCAGACAGTGCAGTCGGGAATCACGAAGTCCTCAACGTTGTGCACGTCAGCATCGCCGTCGGGGTTGAGCGTGTGGGAGTCATCTGCTTCGAGCCACGGGTTCAGCGCAGAGATGCGGGCGGCTAGGGGAGTGCGAGCAAAGTACTGTCCGCACCGCAGGCACCGCGCACGGTCGATGCTGCCGTGGACATCAACAACCCGTGTGGAGCCGGCGCGCAAGTGCAAGCCGTCGACGTTCTGAGTCACGATGCCGTTGCTGATGCCGCGGCGTTCGAACTCCGCGAGAGCGTCATGACCCTGGTTGGGAGTCGACGCGGCAAAACGTTTCCAGCCGAGATGGCTGCCTGCCCAATAGCGCTGACGAAATTCGGGCGAGCCTTGGAACTGTTGGAAGGTCATCGGATTGCGCACCGCAGCGCCTTCACCGCGATAATCGGGTATGCCTGAATCGGTGCTAATCCCAGCGCCGGTGAGTACGCTAATGAGCTTGCCCTGAAGAAGCTCGGCAGCACGATCAATGTCGTTGCTGATCGGGAGTGTGTTCACTCTCCAAGCGTAAGCACTTCGGGCTCATCCACTGCCATCTCAGATTCACCTGATGGCGAAACCGCACAGTTGGGAACACACCGTGAACGTCATCCGGGTCACCGATCTCTCCGATCCTCGCCTCAGCGACTTCGCCAACCTCACGGATGTCGCTCTGCGCCGCCGCACAGAACCAGCCGGCGGCCTCTACATTGCCGAATCATCCAAAGTGATTGCGCGCGCGCTGAGAGCCGGACACCAGCCGCGCGCAGTACTCGTGCTAGAACAGTGGCTCGATGACGTGGCGGAACTCCTCGGGGATTCCCCGGTTCCTGTCTACGTGGGGGAGTCAGCGCTACTAGAACAACTCACCGGCTTCAATCTGCACCGCGGGGCTCTGGCATCCATCCACCGCCCGGTGCTTCCCAGCGTTGCTGAGCTGGTGGCGGATGCACGCCGCATCGTCATCTTGGAAGACATCGTTGATCACACTAACGTCGGTGCCATTTTTCGCTCGGCTGCAGCGCTCGGAGCGGATGCTGTGCTCATTACGCCACGCTGCGCCGACCCGCTCTACCGCCGCAGTGTGCGCGTCAGCATGGGAACAGTGCTGCAAGTGCCGTGGACCCGCCTCGAGAATTGGCCTGCCGACGCCGCGGATCTGAAGGCGGCGGGATTCCACTTGGCCGCTCTCGCTCTCAACGACGACTCGGTCGACCTCGATACCTTTGCGGCTAACGCCCCCGAGAAGGTCGCCCTGATCTTGGGAACTGAAGGAGATGGCCTCTCGCGCAGCACGATCGAGGCCGCCGACACCGTGGTCAAGATTCCGATGATGCACGGCGTTGATTCGCTCAATGTTGCTGCCGCTAGCGCGGTGGGGATGTACATGCTTCGAGCACGCTAGCCGCCACCATAGATTCACCTGTTAGCGTTATCCGGTGCCGCTGACTCAACGCCAAATTTTTCGCCGTCGCCGTATCGTCGTCTTCTCTGTTGCCGGTGTTGTGCTTGCGACAGCGTTCTACTTGCCACTGACACTTCTCGCGCCCCTTGACGAAGTTTCGGCCCAGGTTCTCGCGGTCGAAACCCCGGTAGCGGCTGAGCCCGAACTGACCTTGCCGAGCTACGGTGCGTCCGCGATTGGTGCACTCGACCGCCCCGGGGTGCTCGCGCAAGCCGGCAGCACTGACCCGATTCCCATCGCGTCGATCACGAAAATTATTACAGCCCTTGTGGTGCTCGACGCCAAACCGCTTGAGGTGGACGAAGCGGGCCCGACGATTACCTTCGGGCAAACCGACGTGGACTTCTACAACGCTCAGGTAGCGCAGTATGGGTCAGTGTCACCGGTGTATGACGGTCTCCAGCTCTCCCAACGCGATGCTATGACGGTTGTGCTGCTTCCTTCCGCAAATAACTACGCGCAATCTCTAGCGAACTGGGCTTTTGGCTCTGAAGACGCTTTTGTCGCGGCCGCTGCGGTGTGGCTTCAAGAACATGGGCTCGAGAACACGACTCTCACCGAGCCTTCCGGAATCCAAGATACGAATCGAAGCACGGCTGCTGACCTCACTGAACTGGCCAGACTGGCTATCGGAAACCCTGTCATCGCAGACATCGTTTCCACGTCGTCCGCAGAGATTCCAGGCATCGGAGCAGTGAGTAACAGCAACGCACTCCTCGGAATCGATGGCGTCGATGGGATCAAGACAGGAACCCTCGTCGTCGGCTGGTCGTGCCTGCTGTTCTCCGCTGACGTAACCGTCGGCGACGAAGTCATCACCCTCGTAGGCGCGGTCGTGGGTGGGCCAGACCATCCCACGATTAATGCCGCGATCCGCGAGCTGATTGCGGATGCCACTGCCGGGTTCTCCGAGGTAGAGGTTGCAACAGACGGCGAGGAGTTCGCTGACTATGACACGCCGTGGGGCGATGAGTCTGCCGCGGTGGCCGCCTCGACCGTCAAGATGGTCGTGTGGGGCGAAGATGAGATCTCTGTAACGGTCGAGGCTGTCCCTGTGCGCCTTGCGGAATCCGGGGAAAATGCGGGCGCGCTCCACGTGCAGATCGGGTCAGACACTTTCGAAATTCCTCTGGTATTCAGCGAGGAGATCGATGACCCGGGGGCGTGGTGGAGGCTCACCAACCCACAAAGTTTGTTTTAGTTATCGAATAGACACGGCACTCACAGGAGGCCGCGATAAGGTGGAGTGCATCTGGAGCACCTGCTCGATTGACAAATGGCTGGGAAGTCATTCAAAACATCTGAGGTCACGTGAGTAGTTCTCTCTCAGCCGATCCCACACGAATCATCAAGACTGGGCCCCGCGGAGTCGGTAGCCCGATGAGCGAATTCGCAGCATTGTTGCGCACCGTTCGCGAAGCAGGGTTGTTGCGCCGCAACAGACGCTTCTACATCATCACTTTTGCCGTGATTACCGTCGCTATGGCCGCCGCTTGGGTTGGTTTCGCGATGCTTGCCGGCACGTGGTACATCTTGTTGATCGCCGCGGCGATGGGCATCATCTTTACGCAATACGCATTTCTTACGCACGAACTGGCGCATCGCCAAGTTTTTCAGTCCAGCAAGCTCAATGACACGCTGGGGCGGCTCATGTCCGACCTCATCGTCGGAATTAGCTACGCCTGGTGGATGAACAAGCACTCGCGTCACCACGCGAACCCCAACACGGTCGACAAAGACCCTGATATCGAGACTGACTTCATTATTTTCCAGAAGGAAAAGACTGTCGGCCTCAAGGGGATTACTAAATTCATGGCGAAACGCCAGGGCTACCTGTTCTTTCCCGCGCTCTTGCTTGAGGGCTTCAACCTTCATTCGCACGCCTTCCAAGAGGTCTTCAACTTCAAGAAGAAGGTCGACAAGCGCTGGCTCGAGATCACGCTTCTGCTCGTACGCAACATCGGCTACCTTGCCGTCGTGTTCAGCTTTCTCCCACTCGGCATGGCATTTGCCTTCTTGGGCGTTCAAATGGGAATCTTCGGGCTCTACATGGGCGCATCATTCGCTCCCAATCACAAGGGGATGCCAATCTTGCCTAAGGGCTCGAAGGTTGACTTCCTGCGCCGTCAAGTGCTGACAAGCCGCAACATTCGTAGTGGTGTCTTCATGAACCACTTCATGGGCGGTCTCAACTTCCAAATCGAGCACCACCTTTTCCCCACTATGCCGCGGCCGCATTTGCCTCTCGCTGCAGAAATGGTGAAGGAGTACTGCAAGACGAAGGACATCAAGTACACCGAGGTCGGACTCGTCACGTCGTACGGCATCGTGATTCGCCACCTCAACGAAGTCGGCCTCAGTGCCGATGGAGATCCTTTTGACTGCCCCGCAGCCGGTCGCACCGGTTACACCGGATAGTCAGCCGAGAAACGCGCGAAGAGGGCCCCTGCCGCATTGGCAGGGGCCCTCTTCGCGTATGTGAGCTGTGTCTAGCCTCAGCGCGGCCATGGTGCCACTGAGAGCGTTAGAAGCCGGGCCGTTTGGCTGTGACGTTGTCTCCGGACGACTGGTGGCGAACTCGACGCAAGACCCATGGCACCAAGTGCTCGCGAGCCCAGCCAATGTCTTCGACGCGCGCCTCGCGCCAGCGACGTGGAGGAAGCGGCTCAGGATTGAACGGCTCAAGTTCATTCGCCACGTTCAGGGACTCGAGCACCATGCGAGCGACTGTATGGTGACCGACAGGGGAGAAGTGAAGACGATCTCGCGACCACATCCGCGGGTCTGACAACTCGCGTAGGGACCACATGTCAGCGACAACAGCATCATGGCGCTGTGCGACAGCACGAATGTTCTCGTTGTAGATCGCCACCTTGCCACGCATGCGATTGAGCACGGGAGTCATTCCGATATCGGGTCCAGTGAAAAGCACCACGGTTGCGCCATCTCGTCGCAGTTGTGCCACGAGCGCGTCGACACGCTGGGCGACTTCGTCGGGATCAGAACCAGGCCGGATGATGTCGTTACCGCCGGCTGAGACAGTAATGAGATCTGCTTTGAGTTCCATCGCGGGCTCAAGCTGTTCATTCGATATTTGGTCAAGCAGTCGGCCTCGGATGGCTAAGTTCGCGTAGGCAAAGTCCGGTTTACGGTCTCCCAACACTTCCGCGACTCGGTCGGCCCAGCCTCGATTGCCGCCGGGGGAGTTGGGTTCGGGGTCGCCGATGCCCTCTGTGAAGGAATCACCGATAGCGACATATCTGCTCCACGGGTGTTGTTCTTGCATACGTCTAGCCTGTCTCACAATTTGCCTGTGCGATACCCGGGTGATTCCTGAGAGTGAACTGAATTGCTTTGACCCTCGGATAGGGCACGTGGTTATCTCTTCTCTGTTGGTTTTCACACCGAAGACCACTTAACCACCGTTTGGAGAACACACAATGGGAATCATCGGCTGGATCGTACTGGGACTCATCGCCGGAGCTATCGCTAAGGCAATCTTGCCCGGACGCCAAGGCGGCGGTTGGCTCGCAACACTCCTTCTCGGTGTTGTTGGAGCACTCGTCGGAGGATTCGTGGGAGGCGCCATCTTTGGCATTGGCCTCGAAGAGTTCTTCTCCATCGAAACGTGGCTGGTCGCCATTGGCGGCTCAGTGCTCGTGCTCTTCCTTTACGGGTTGATTACGCGCGGCTCACGTCGCTAAACACTCTTGGGTAAAAGGGGCGGTGCACTGCGGTGCACCGCCCCTTTTCTGTGTCCGGGGCTCTCTGCCGATCCCGCGTCCCGCGAGCGAGCGTCAGAGGCACCTGAGAGAATGGCACTATGGGCAAGCAAGACGGTCGAACGCGGCATGTAACCGCACCGGGCGTCGATGACAGCACCGCAACCATCCTGCACGTTGACATGGATGCCTTCTTCGCCTCCGTCGAACTCCTCGATCATCCTGAGCTCATTGGTAAGCCGGTCATCGTCGGGCACAATTCCGTTCGTTCCGTGGTCACCGCGGCTACCTACGAGGCCCGCAAGTATGGCGTGAACTCAGCGATGCCCATGGCCCTCGCCCTGCGCCGGTGTCCCAACGCCATTGTGCTTGAGCCACATTTCGAGCGCTATCAACACTTTTCTTCCATCGTTTTCGATATCTGCGACCAACTCACCCCCAAGGTAGAACGACTCGGCATTGACGAAGCGTTTCTGGATGTTGCAGGAGCGCGGGCCATCTACGGGTCACCCCTCGAGGTGGCGGCACTGCTGCGTCGTCGAGTCTTCGCCGAAACAGGGCTCGTCTGTTCTGTCGGCGCCGCGGCCTCGAAGTACGTGGCGAAAGTTGCATCGGGCCTCTCTAAGCCCGATGGACTGCTCGTCATCCCTGCCGACAAGACAATCGAATTCCTGCATCCGCTGCCCATCACCGCCCTCTGGGGCGTCGGTGGCAAGACGGCGGAATCACTGCAGCACCGCGGTTTCAGTACTATTGCCGATATTGCTCACGCAGATCGGGAAACCCTCACGCGCGCGGTCGGCGAAGCTGGCGCAGTAAAGCTGCACAACCTCTCCTGGGGCAACGATCCCCGCAACGTCGTCGAACGGGCCGCCGAGAAGAGCATCGGCCACGAGACCACCTTTGAATACAACGTGTTGGATGCCAACGAGATTCGCCGCGAATTGCTCCGGCTCTCCGGAAAGGTCGCCGCACGCTTGCGTGGCGCTGGTATGGAAGCGAGCACCGTGGTGCTGAAACTCCGGTTCGAAGACTTCAGCACCATTACTCGCTCGCGTAAGCTGCCCGACCCCACCGACCTCGGCCGCACCATCTACGAGACCGTCAGAGATGTCTATGCCGACTTTGCTCGCGAAGGTCGGCCGGTGCGCCTCGTTGGCGTGCGCGGAGAGCAACTCGTCGAGCCGGGCGGCGGGCAGCTGAGTTTGTGGGACACCACCGACGGCTGGCGCGACGCGGAACAAGCTATGGAGGCGGCATCCGCTCGCTTTGGAACCGGCGCGATAGGGCCAGCGCGCCTCTTGGGATCACAGCGCTCGGAACGGCCGCGCCTCGGTCAACGTGACTAGTCGTTCGCAAACTTTTTGCCCACACGACCAAAACACAGCAGTCACGAACTCGGTTGTCAGTAGAGAACGGTAAAGTCTTATCAAGTGAGCACTCCATTGCCTGGCCCCACCGTGGGCACCTTCGCTGCGGAACATCTCTCACCGTCGTACCCCGAACGCGCCGCCCGAGGCACCGCATCCAAACTGCGTGCCTGGCAGGCAGAAGCCCTCGATCTTTACTTCGAAAGAGAACCTCGCGACTTTCTTGCCGCTGCCACACCTGGCGCCGGCAAAACCACCTTCGCTCTCCGTCTCGCTGTTGAGCTTTTTGCGCGCCGGGAGATCGATCGCGTCACCGTCGTTGCGCCAACCGATCACCTCAAACGCCAATGGGCGGATGCCGCCAACCGTGTCGGAATCCGGCTCAATCCCTCGTTCTCCAACGGCGATGCCTGGGGCGGACGACGTTTCCACGGTGTTGCTGTGACCTATGCCCAAGTGGCCATGAAGGCCTCGTTTCATCAAGAGATCACCGACTCTGCCCGCACGCTCGTGATTCTTGACGAAGTGCACCACGGCGGCGACGCTCTCAGCTGGGGCGATGCCATCCACACGGCTTTCGGTCGTGCCACTCGGCGACTCTCACTCACGGGTACACCGTTCCGCAGCGATACCGCCCCCATTCCCTTCGTGACCTATGCACCCAACCATGAAGGCATCCGCACTTCGGTCACCGACTACAGCTATGGCTATGGTCGTGCGCTCGAAGACGGGGTTGTCCGACCGGTTATCTTCATGGCCTACGCCGGCAAGATGCGCTGGCGCACCCGCATGGGCGATGAGATGGAGGCGCGCCTCGGTGAAGGCGACACGAAAGACGTCACCGCGCAGGCGTGGCGCACCGCTCTAGATCCCAAAGGCGAATGGATGCCGGCTGTGCTGCGGGCGGCGGATCGTCGCCTCAGCGAGGTGCGACATTCGGTTCCCGATGCCGGAGGACTCGTCATCGCGACCGATCAGCTCGCGGCTCGGGCCTACGCCAAGCTCATCAAGGACATCACAGGGGAGTCCGCCACGATCGTTCTCTCCGACGAGAAAGAGTCATCGTCGCGCATCGAAAAGTTTGCCGAAAGTGATAGTCGCTGGATGGTGGCTGTGCGCATGGTGTCTGAAGGTGTCGACGTTCCGCGACTTGCCGTCGGCGTGTATGCGACCTCGGCATCCACCCCCTTATATTTCGCCCAAGCAGTCGGTCGTTTCGTGCGCACTCGTCGCCGTGGCGAAACGGCATCTATTTTTTTGCCGAGCGTTCCCAACCTCATGAACCTCGCGGGAAAGCTCGAGAAGGAGCGTGACCACGCGCTCGATCGCAAAGAATCGCCTGATGATCTGCTCGATGACAGCCTTCTCGATGCGGAGAATCGTGAAGAGAAGACGAGCGATGAGCTTGCTGACGAGTTCACGTGGGAAGCCATCGAGTCTGAAGCGAACTTCGATCGCGTGCTGTTCGACGGCGCAGAGTTTGGTTTCGCTGCCGAACCGGGCAGTGACGAAGAGCTCGACTTCATTGGGCTTCCCGGCATCTTGGAGCCAGAGCAAGTACGAGAACTGTTGCTGCAACGCCAAAAACGCCAGTCAAAGCGCGCAGAGAGTCGTCCCAAAGAGGAACAGCCGCCGCCGCTGTATCGCACGCTCAAAGAGCAGCGGACTCTGCTCAACAACCTCGTGGGCCGTAGAGCCAAGCTTTCTAATGAACCGCACGGATTGATCCACGCGGAGTTGCGTCGCGTCTGTGGCGGCCCTGCGGTCGCTCAGGCTACGGTGACGCAATTGCAGACCCGCATCGATTACTTGCGCAAGGGCATGCACTAGTCGCCAACAGCTGGGCCGTACGCGCTTCATGATTCACCGTGCGAGACACACAGCCTGACGGGTGCTGCACGCACGCATACCCCTAAGAGCGCAGCCGTGCATCCGTCTTTTAACAAGAAAACGCCCCCGGTATAGGACCAGGGGCGTTCTCATTACTGAACTATCAAGATCAGAGGGGGCGGATGTTCTCCGCCTGGGGACCCTTGGGTCCCTGTGTGATGTCAAACTCAACCTTTTGGTTCTCGTCGAGCGACTTGTAGCCATTTGTTGCGATGGCCGAGTAGTGGGCGAACACATCAGGACTTCCGTCCTCGGGGGCGATGAAGCCAAAGCCCTTTTCTGCGTTGAACCACTTGACGGTACCTAGTGCCATTTAAAACTCCTCCAGGAGCGTTCCTCAGGCCCCGACAGTCGAGGCCGCATTCATGCCTTTGTCTAGAACATGAACGATGGGATAAGGCTATAGCAGGAAAGCCCTGCATGTGTCATCTATTTCGAAAAAGACACATAACGGTAATGAAGTCGTCATTAGCGGAAATCTCGAGATCGGGTGCGGGGGAGCCCCGAAAGCGATTCAAAGCGGTCTGCAACAACATTAATCACACCATCAACGGAGCGTTCAAGAACACCACGAACGATGAGCGCTGCACTGTCACGAGCCACTCGGCGGTAGCGCCCCCACACTCCAACACTGCAAATCACGTTGATGAGACCTGTCTCATCTTCAATGTTCATGAAGGTGATTCCACTGGCCGTTGCGGGACGTTGACGATGCGTCACAACACCCCCAATTTCGATACGACGCCCGGATTCAGCGGTCATCAGGTCGGTTGCGCTCAGGATTCCCCGCTTGCTCAGAGTCTCCCTGAGGTGGGCGACCGGGTGGCTTGCCGGCGAAATTCCCGTTGACCAGAGGTCGGCCATCAGATCATCCACCGGGCTCGACATTGAAAAGAGCGGCGGCTGAACGGTGACCATACTGTGGGGGAGATACTCCTCGCGATCCTGTGCCGCGTTACCCGCATTCCACATCGCTTCGCGACGAGTGAGTTCGAGAGAGTCGAAAGTTCCCGCTGCTGCCAGAGCCTCCAATTGTTTCGTCGTGAGACCTACCCGCCGCACCAGATCATTCATCGACACGAACTCGCCGGACTCCCGTGCGGCCACAATTTTCTCGGCAACCACTGTTCCGACGCCTTTTACTTCATCAAAACCCAGGCGCACGGCAAAGGCTCCATCGCGGCGGTGGTCGTCGGTATCGAAGGGTGCTGAACGATCGAACGGCCCCACAGGAGGCTGTTCAGCATCGAGGCAACGATCAGTGCCCGTAGCCGCGATTCCATCGCCCAATGCTTCCAATCCGGCGAAGACCCCCGAACGTTGGATGTCGGGACCAAGCACGACCACACCGTGACGGCGGGCATCCGCCACCAATGATTGCGGCGAATAGAAACCCATCGGTTGCGCCCGCAGGAGCGCAGCCAAGAACGCCGCGGGGTAGTGGAGCCGCACCCACGCACTGGCATACACGAGCAGCCCGAAGCTCAAGGCGTGGCTCTCAGCAAAGCCGAACCCGGCAAAGGCTTGGATACTTTCGTAAATTCGGTCGGCATCCGCGTCAACGATGCCGTTGCTGGCCATTCCCGCATACAGCTTGGTGCGCAACTTGTCGATGCGTTCAATTCCTCGCTTCGAGCCCATTGCGCGCCGTAGAAGATCGGCGTCGTCAGCCGAACATCCGCCAACCGCAACCGCAATTTGCATGAGTTGCTCTTGAAAAATGGGAACGCCGAGGGTGCGCTCGAGAGGCTCCTTGAGATTGGGGTGCAGATAGGTGATCGGTTCGGCACCCATTTTGCGACGAACGTAGGGGTGCACGGCACCGCCCTGAATCGGGCCGGGGCGCACGAGCGCAATCTCGACAACGAGATGGTAAAACTCGCGTGGCTGAAGGCGCGGCAGCAACCCCATCTGAGCACGGCTCTCGACTTGGAAGACGCCGATGGCATCCGCTCGACACAGTTGGTCATAGACGCCCTGCTCTTCGGCAGGGATGGTCGCAAGATCCCACCGTTCGCCGAGGGCCTCATCAACGAGATCGAAACTGTATTGCATCGCCGACAGGATGCCGAGGCCCAACAGGTCGAACTTGACCAGCCCCATCCAGGCGCAGTCGTCTTTATCCCACTGCACCACAGTGCGTTTATCTTTGCGTGCGTGCTCAATCGGCACGACCTCGCCGACCGGCCGCTGGGTGAGCACCATGCCACCCGAGTGGATGCCGAGGTGCCGCGGAAATTTCATCACCTGTTGGGCCAGATCCAACACAGAATCGGGGATGTCATGGTCAACTCCCGAAACGTCGGAACCCCAGCGCTCCATCTGTTTCGACCACGCATCTTGCTGCCCTGGGCTATGCCCGAGAGCTTTCGCCATATCGCGCACGGCAAACCGGGGACGGTACTGAATCACGTTCGCGACCTGCGCCGCATTCTCGCGCCCATACCGTTCGAATACGTATTGGATAACTTCTTCACGACGCTCGGAGTCGAAATCGACATCGATGTCTGGCTCCTCTTCTCGCATCGCTGAGATGAAGCGCTCGAAAGGGAGCTTGTAACGCAGAGGGTCAACCGCCGTGATCTTGAGCAGGTAACAGACCACAGAGCTGGCGGCCGACCCGCGCCCTTGACAGAGAATGCCGCGCCCGCGCGCAAAGGCCACAATGTCGTGCACGATCAGAAAGTAGCCAGCAAAGTTTTTCTCTTCGATGACATCGAGTTCTCGCTGAATGCGCGCCCGGTTGGCTTCTGACAGTTCAATAGAGCGATCTTTCACTCCTGCCCACGTCAGCTCTCGCAACCAGCTCGCCGGGGTATGCCCTTCGGGGACAGCCTGATCGGGAAGTGCCGGCTTCGCCTGCCTCAACTCGAACGCAGCCTCGTCCGCGATCTCGACGGTGTTAGCAACTGCTGCGGGATAGCGCGCAAAAAGCACAGCCATCTCAGCCCCCGAACGCAAATGGGCTGTGCCCGCAGCCGGAAGCCACCCGTCCATCTCGTCGAGACTGCGACGAGCACGCACCGCTGAGATCGCTGAATGCAAGTGATGCTGGCGAGGGGTCGCATAGTGAGCGTTGGACGTCGCGACCACCCGCAGTCCGCGTTCGGCGGCAAGCAAGACAAGAGCATCGTTGAGAGCAGAGTCGAGCGGGTAACCATGGTCGAAGAGTTCAACGATCACCGCTTCCGCCCCGAACAGTTCACTGAGCCGATCAAGCTCTGCCCCTGCCGCACGCATGGATTCCGTCGTGGGAGCGCCATTACCCTCGGAGCCGCTGAGGGCGCGACGAACCGCTCCCTTGCGGCAGCCCGTGAGCACAAACCAGTGTCCGGAGGCCAGCTCAGCGAGTTCATCAAGGTCGTAACGCGGGCGACCTTTTTCGCCACCGGCTAATTGGGCTCGCGTAATAGCCAAGGCAAGACGGTGGTAGCCCTCCTCTTTTCGAGCAAGCACGAGAAGATGATCGCCTTCGGGATCGGCTATGCCGTTTTGGGGCCCGCTCAATCCGAGCGAGAGCTCGGCGCCAAACAGGGTACGTAATCCCAACTCGGCGGCTGCTTCGGCCATGCGCACAATGCCATAGAGCCCGTCGTGATCGGTGAGGGCGAGGGCGCTCAGCCCCAGCCGCGCTGCTTCTTCTGCGAGCTTTTCGGGCATGCTCGCGCCATCGAGAAAGCTAAAACTCGAATGGGCGTGCAGCTCTGCATACGGCACGACCGTGGCGGCCAGGCTCGCTTCTGACGCCACGTCATTCGGCGGCGTGCTGGGAGCGATGTAGGGGGCGCGCTTGCTGGAGACGAGCGACATGGCTCGACCGTCACCGGCTTCACCAATCGGCGTGACGGTACCAAAACCCGACAGCGTACGCTCCAACTGCCGCCACGGGATGGGAGGGTTAGACCACGCCATTAGTCATACCTCGCTTCAGCCCACCAACCGCCGTCATCGAGCACCAACAGCCACGCGCATCCGGTGTCGTCAACAGCCTGAAAGCGCCACGAACGCCCGGGGGATTCTGCCTCCCACCATCGTTCGGCAAGTGGCCAAGGCCCTGCCCACGCAGTGAGAGTGCGTGAACGTGAATCGCTTGTCGAAAACTGGGCAGGCGGTGCAGCAACGTGGCCACGCTCATCCACCGACACTGTGGTGCCGTCCTCGGCAAACACGTGCACGGCGTGACGGCTGGAGAAGACTGTTCCCGGCAGCGGAGCGGGGAGAACGCCCGGCCAGGGGCGTTGTGGCGATCGCTCAGTGACGCTGCGGTCGCCCCACGCGGTGAACCGTTGACGGGACTGCAGAGTGCGCCCGCCCTCGATCGTCGGCACAAGAACACCACCGTGGCCAAGCATGCTTTGCACTCGAGAAAGCCCGTGATGGATGCGCGGCTCTAGCCCTGACCCCCAGAGCCCGGTTTCGTGATGGCCAATTTCGTCGACTGTTTCGGGCACAATGCGTACCCGAGAGATACCCGAGCTGAGCCCCGCATCGATGAGGTTAGAGCCCTGCACTTGCCAGCGCACGCGATCGACAACATCGTTGGCGCTAAACGACCGGGGATGCAGCCACACCCGTTCGGCAACCTCACCCGATTCCGAATCAAGTTCGATTCGAATCGCGGTCGCCACCAGTTGAGCTTGCACAAGACCGGCCACAAAATCGTCGGCCCGGCTGCGGATGCCGAAAGCAACCTGATCTACTCGATCAAGGGCGGGCTCAAAGTCGATCACGACGTCAAGGTCGAGCGGGGGAGTGCGCGCGACGAAAACCTGCGGATCCCGACCGCTGGCGAGAGCGTGCAATCGGCCGCCGAGTTCCCCAAAACGAGTGCGGACATCGAGGCGGTCGAGGTGGGCAAACTCGCCAAGAGTGGAGATGCCGAGCTTCATCAGCAGAGTCACGATAGGCGGTTCCTCTAACACAGCGATCGGCAGTGGTGCCAGAAATTCGGCAGAGCTGCCAGCGGGCACCATCCGCACTCTTCCCCCTCGCGAACGAGGGTCTGCGGCACTAGTGCTGCGTGCAGCATGAACCGCAGTGAAGAGAGCATCAGCGATACCTACCCGAGCATCGGATGCCGCAATCTCGTTGACACGATCAATAACAGTCAACGCTGCCGCTTTTTCTCCGCCGTAATACAGGGCAGCACCTCGCACGCGAACGGCACACATGCCGGGTCGCAACACTTGCACTCCGGGAATCAATTCTTCGATCCCCGCGAGCACCGGTTCGAATGCTCGGCTGTCGAGGGCAGGATCGTAAGGTCGGTCGATGATCCCGGGGAACCGCGACTGCGCCTCCCGCAGCCGTAACCCGCGAGTGACGCCCTCAGCGCGAGCGGACGCTGCCGCCGCAAAGACAAGCCCTTTCTCCACGAGGACAAGCGGGGCATCCGCTGGAAGCTTTTCGTGTTGTCGCGCAGCAACCACGGGCCAATCTGGGGCCCAAAGGACCAGAACTCGGGGGAGTGACTCGGGAAGCGCTCCTGCATCTGCCCGTGACCCCTGCGACGATTCGGCTTTCATGCCGAGACCTTGTGAGGCAAAGCCGTCAGCGGCGCAGGAGCCATCTCCGCCGCACCATGAGCACGTATTTGTTCAGAAGAATCGGGTAGCCAGATGCGTGCACTGCGTGGTCGCCCCGCATTTTTGCTCGTCACCGTGACGGTCACTTCACGCGCGGCCAAATGCCCATGACCGTTGCCAATACCGTGCCACTGGCTCTCGCCCAGTGACACCATCGCTTCGCTCTGCGGCCACGACCCCACCATGAGCAGTGTTGATTTGCGTTGCCGGAGCCGCGACGCCAATCTGGCCACTGCAGAATCGGATGCCCGCGTGGGCGGGCGGGCGACGACAACATCTACGACATCAGCAATCGCTGCCGTCACCGCGAGCCATTGATCGCCCGGATGCGGCACCAGCACGAGTCGTTCAAGATCGACCCCGAACCGCTGGGCGGCTTCAATCCCGAACTCGGGCACTCCTACGACAGCGCACCACGATCCTGCCGCGGAGGGAGCAGCGAGGAGCGTCATAAGGAGCATCGCCGAGCTGTCAACCGAATAAACGCTGCCCTGCTGCAAACCGCCGCCCGGGAGCAGTGAGGCAATGGCCGGATGTGTGGGGATGAGCGTAGAACTTAACGTGCGGGACTGCATTTGGCTGATGCGGGACTGCAGTTCAGCGACGCGTTCTGCAGCCGTCAGCGTTGCACCGCTAGAGGCCTCACGCCCAGCCGAAAACTCTTCAGCGGTCGCTGAAGCGGCAGAGGCAGATACAGGGGACACCTGTTCATATTCGAACATATGTTCGAGTGTGTCAATTGCGTACGACATCCATCGGCGTGTCTTTGCGATGTCGTTGCCATGTTCTAGCGTTACCCCGTGAGTTATATCGAAGCAGTAGATCTCAAGAAGACGTATACGCCTAAGGGTGCAGCCCCCGTGCATGCCCTCGACGGTCTCAATCTGGAGGTTCCGCAGGGCACAGTAACGGCTCTGCTTGGCCCGAATGGTGCGGGCAAGACGACCACTGTCAAGGTGCTGACTACCCTCATCCGCCCCGATTCAGGTTCAGCGACTATCAACGGTGTCGATGTCATCGCTTCCCCCGAGCGCATCCGCCCCATGATTGGTGTCTCCGGGCAGTATGCCGCTGTCGATGAGAACCTCACTGGTTTTGAGAATCTCGACATGGTCGGTCGGCTCTATCACCTCGGTGCCAAGCAATCTCGCGAGCGGGCACGCGAACTCATCACCCTCTTCGACCTCACCGAAGCGCAAAACCGTCCCGTCAAAGGGTTCTCCGGCGGCATGCGTCGCCGCATTGACCTTGCCGGTGCCCTTGTTATGCGCCCACCGGTGCTCTTTCTCGACGAGCCAACCACCGGTCTCGACCCGCGCAGCCGCATTGGCATGTGGGATGTCATTACAACGCTCGTGGGGGAGGGCACCACTGTGCTTCTCACCACCCAGTACCTCGAAGAGGCCGACCAGCTTGCCGACAGCATTTCGGTCATCGACGACGGCAAAGTCATTGCCCAGGGCACCTCAGATGAGCTCAAAGCATCCATCGGCGGTCAGCGAGTTGAAGTGAGCCTCGTGTCGAAGGATGATGCGGCCGCCGCCCACGAGATCCTCACTCGTTTCGGCAGCACCGAACCTGCCGTGAGTCTCGACGGCCGCGGCCTAACCGTAAACGCGGAAGATGCTCCCGCCGCGCTGCAGCTGATTCTCACGGAGTTCGCGAGCCGCGGCATCCAGCTCTACGACGCCGGAATGCGTCGTCCCACTCTCGATGACGTGTTCTTGAAGCTCACCGGCCACACGGCAAGCGCCGACGAAACCGACACTGATACGACGGATGCAGCACCAGCACAGAAGGCACAGAAATGACCGCCACAGCACCCACGACAGCCCCAACCCCGACCGCCACGTCATCGGTCATGAACTGGTTGAATGACGGTTGGATCACCACCCGTCGCAACCTCATCAAGATCAAACGCGTGCCCGACATCTTGGTCTTCACGACATTGCAGCCGATCATGTTTGTGCTGCTCTTCACCTATGTCTACGCCGGCGTGATCGATATTCCCGGCAGCACGTACAAAGAGTTCATCATGGCCGGCATTTTTGCTCAGACGGTGGTGTTCGGGTCAACCTATTCGGGCTCGGCGATGGCTCAAGACCTCAAAGACGGCATCATCGATCGCTTCCGCACTTTGCCGATGAGCCCCTCCGCGGTCTTAGTCGGTCGCACCAACGGTGATCTACTCATCAACTCGCTTTCGATGATCGTCATGATGGCAACAGGCCTGATCGTCGGATGGCGCATCAAGTCAAGTCCATTCGAAGCGATCGCTGCGATCGCTCTGCTCCTGCTCTTTGCTTACGCACTCTCCTGGGTGATGGCGTTTATTGGAATGAGCGTGCGCAGCCCAGAGGTCATTAACAACGTCTCGTTCTTGGTGCTCTTTCCACTGACATTCATCTCCAACGCCTTCGTCCCCGCCGAAACCCTTCCCGGACCACTGCGCACCTTCGCTGAGTTGAATCCCGTGTCAGCCCTCGTGCAGGCCGCCCGCGAGTTGTTCGGCAACACCCCCGCTGGGGCCGTGCAGTCCGATGTGTGGTCGCAGCAGCACCCCGTTCTTACGGTGCTGATCGGCATAGTGGTGATGCTCGCCATCTTCGTTCCGCTGGCGATACGCAAGTTCGCGAGCATCAGCACGCGCTGAGCGTGAGAGCGCGACCACTCGCGAATAACCTAGGAAGTGCGCTTCAACGGTGCTAAAGTGCCGATACCTAGAGAGGCCCCACCGCCGGGGTATTTGCGCCACGATTAACCTCCGGGGCGCACTCCGACATCGCCCGAAACGGAGTTCGAGATGTTCGCCAGCCTTGGACATGTCGTGATGAAATTTTTCATGCTCACGTGGGTCTACACGTCTCCTCATTCGTGGCGCGGACTGCCGAAACCTGAGGCGGGCCCACCCGTGCTCGCCGACGGTCCCGATGTCCAGAAGGCTCTGCTGTGCGGCTCGGGAATTGTCGTGGGGTACGGAGTTGCCTCCCACGAACTCGCGCTGGGTGGATCGCTCGCCCGCTCACTCGCCGCCCTGACAGGTCGCGGCATCGAAGTTGCGACGGTCACGGGTGCTCGACTGACAACACGCGAGGTGCAAGCAAAGATCGCAGTGAGCGACCTCGCCGACGTTAAAGCGGTCGTGTTGTCTTTCGGTGTCTTTGAGGCGCTTACTTTTACCCCGGCTCGCACGTGGGGACGCGACCTAGCACGGCTCGTCGATTTTCTATTAGAGAACTCCGCACCCGATGTCGGAGTGTTCATCTTGGGATGCGTGCCGCCCAAGATGTCACGTTTTCCCGCTAGCTATCAACGCCACATCCTTACGATGACCGAGCGCTACAACACCGAAATCGAGCGGACGGTGGCACACCGCGCGCATGCCCACTATGTGCACTTCTCGCCACCCATCGATGACCCCGAGGCAATCGACGGTCGTCAAAGCTATCGGGCCTGGGCCGACGCTATGGCCCCGGACATCGCAGAATTCATTCTGCGCGACTCGGTCAGCGAATAGCCGTTAGCCCTTGCGCGGTTGGGGACGGAAACTCTTCGCGCGTGCGGGGCGTTTCGCCGCGCTCTTGCCGTTATGCGTGCGCCCCGATGAACGAGCACCGGAACCCTTCTTGTTTCCGCTTCCCGATTTTTGGGCTGTGCGGCTCGGGGGAGTGTCCTCGGTAGCATCGTTGGCGGCGGCGGTTCCGCGTGAGCTGCGGGCGGTGCGTCCTCGCACGATTCCGATGAACTCTTCTACGAGAGGGTCGACAGAACCATCGCGCCAGACCACCGCAACGCGCCATTCTGGGCCGTCATCGAGCATCCGAGCAACAACGTCTTTGCGCGTGAGCGCTCGAGCCACCGCTTGAGGCAATACAGCAACTCCCACATTGGCAGCGACGAGCTCAACCGCATCGCGCCAGTCACCGCGAATAACGTTCTCGGCTTCCAACTCTGAGAGAGCGAGCGAATCAAGCGCTTCGATGGCATGCCCCTTGGGAACAACAACGACGGCGCGCTCTGTATAGAGCGGAATAGCGGCGAGTGGCCGGTCGCTGTTCTCAGCGCGATCGACAGGAAGGCGCAGCAAGGCGACATCAGCGGTGCCCGCCCGCAGCATGTCGAGGGCGGCGTCCTGCTCGGCGGCAACAAGATCAAGCGACGTCTCGGGCAGGCGTTCATTCCAGACGCGAGCCCACTTACCGGGAGTCGCGCCGAGCACAAAAGCGACTGTGAATGGTGAAGACATGTCTTCAGGTTAGTCTTGGGGGGTGCCAGTCCAGACCATGAAGCCCGCAACCGTCGCCAAAAAGCTGGGGATTTACCTCCCCGCCGCCCCGGAAGAGTTCCGCGATTCCGAGATCAGCCGCGAACAGTTCGCAGAATTGCTTGCCACTCCGCCCGAGTGGCTAACGCAGTTGCGTGCAGAAGGACCGCACCCTCGCCAAGTAGTGGCGCAAAAGCTCGGCGTTTCGACCTCGGGACTTGCCCGCGCTGGCGCGCCCGATGTGATGACCTCGGAAGAGATCAAGGCGCTTCTTGTCGAAATGCCTGCGTGGCTCGTTGAGGAACGTGCGGTTCACGCCGCTGTCAACAACGAGAACGCGCGGATCAAGACGGAACGCGCGGCTAAGGCAGCTCGTAAATAATTTCTAGTTTTCCTCATTCCCGCTGGTATTGAATAGTTTTCAGATCTATACTCGGAAACTTGAGGGTGCCCGTGTCTGGGCGTTCGGGTGGGGAATTGATTGCTACGTAGCTATGCTGCGCTATTGGCGTGGCCAATAATCACACTGTGGCTTGCGGTGAAGCCACAACGCTGGCGTGCGCTCACTCTGCCCGTTGATGACCCCCGCGTCGAAGCGATTGGGCCCGATCCTGATCGCGTACTCCTTCTCGGTCCCGGCAAATCGTCGGGCTATGGCGTGCATACGCATGAGCTCGGACTCGGCGGTCATCTCGCTCGAGAACTGTCAGCCCTGACCCAGCGCGGCTGCAGCGTCGACATTGTTTCTGACCCCTCGATGTCTGCCGCTGATACCGGAGTCGTCATCCGTTGGGCAAACCTTGAACGATATGACGCCCTTGTTCTGACGCTCGGCGGGGGCGATGCCCTGCGTTTCCGGTCCCTTTTCGCTTGGCGAAGAGATATCACTGACCTGATGAACACGATCGAAGAGTGCGGTGGCGGCGCCATGCACACGTTCATTGTTGGCGTAGCTCCGCTCGATGAATTCGTGTCGCTTCCCGCTCCATTACTCCGCATCGTCAATCACAACGTCGCCAACCTCAACGCGATTAGTGAGCAGTTGTGCTCTACTCGCCCAGGAGCAACCTTCGTGCCTGCCACGGCATCCGCGGGAAACACTCGGGTGTTACTCGATAGCCCCACCTACGAACGCTGGGCACGCACGCTTGCCCCCGCCGTTGCGCGTTCTCTCACTGCGGTGGCTGTGCCTCCTGCTGAACGCCCCGGTTCGATCGTCGCTCCGGCAGCATTTGAGAGTTCAACACTCACCCGCAAGACGGTGTCGACATCGTTGGCGACAATCATGCATTCTGCGCGAGTTCTCTTTGGAACCGCCGGCGCCGCCATCACCTTCCATGATCAAGACGCCCACTGGTTCACGTCGATATCAGGCGTTGGCTCTATGCAACGCGATGAAGCGGGAGCATTCTGCAGTGCAGCTTTCACTGATCGTGGTCTTGTCGTTTTGGAAGACACCCTGAACGACGAACGATTTACCGACCATCCATGGGTTGTTGAAGGTCCACGCATCAGGTTTTACGCTGGCTACCCGGTCGCAGCCCCCAACGGCGACATCGTCGGTGCCGTGTGTATCTTCGATACCGCACCGCGCCGCTTCGATCCCAGCTACGAAACGCTGCTCCGCGAACTCGCTCATCGTGCAGAGACGGCGATACGCAGCCGATAATTGCCGTACCTTGGATACGGAGGTCATTTCTGAACTCCGAGAAAGGCTCCAATGTCTGGCACTGAGTGCATCCACGGCTTCGAAAACGGTCTCTGCGATTCTTGCTTCCCTAAGGCTGTCCCTGTCAAGCCGGTAACGCGTGCCACTACCTCTTCTCGCACTAAGCGAGTTCCCGGCACTCCGCGCGCGTCGAGCGCGAAGGTCCCGTCGTTGTCGGACCAACGTGTCTATCACGTCACGCACATCAGCAACTTGGAGAGCATCCTCCGCGAGGGTCAGCTTGTCGCTGCTGCGTCAATTGAGGATGCGATTCTCGACATCAGTTCGCCCTTGACCCGCGAGCTTCGCGGCGCAGCATCGCTCAGCACCGGCGAGCCCGTTGACCGCTACGTTCCGTTCAGCTTGGTGCCAGAGTCCGCAGCCTGGCGTGAACTGCGTGCCGGAGCATCGGAACCGCGCTGGTCAGACGCGGCCCGCACTGCAACACCCACAGATTTCGTGTTCCTCGTCAGCACCGTTCGCGCTCTCGGCGAGGATGCCGTTCTGGCCGATGGCGATGCCGCAGCAAGTCTGACTCGCTTTGCCACAGACGAAAAAGCCATCACTCGGATGCTCGGCAACCTGCGTGCCGATGAGCTCACCGACGACGCTGAGGTTCTTATTCACGGCTCCTTCGCTTTCGATGATGTGCAACTCGTCGGAGTCGCGAGCGATAAAGCTCGCGAGCGTGTGAAGTCGCTCCTCGATGGCGCCTCGTTTAAGACGAAGGTGGCTGTGTATCCACCATGGTTCATTCAGTAAAGTTCGCGGTACCGTTGGTGCATGACCAACGACTTTTCGCTTCACCCTGTTGATCCCACGTCGGCTGCTGCCCTCGCTGCAAGTGGATTGCGCTACGACTTAGTCGATACGTCGAACCGTGCTGCATTCGAGGCCTGGTTTCAAGCGGATTCCCGTGGTTTTCACGGTCCGGCCATGTCAAAAGAACAGGTCGATTCTAATTTTGCCGGCGTGACGTATCGCCGCACGATCGGTGTGTGGGATGACCACTTGGTCGCCCCGGAAATTCCTGTAGCGACAACAAGCTCCTGGACCGAGCAACTCACCGTTCCGGGCGGTCAGAGCATTGATGCGTGGGCTATCAGCTCCGTCACTGTCTCGCCGACGCATCGTCGCCGTGGCATCGCGCGTTCGCTTCTCGAAGGGGAATTGCGCTCGGCGGCTGCGATGGGGCTGCCGATGGCGATGCTCACCGTGTCGGAGTCGACGATCTACGGCCGTTTCGGATTCGGTCAAGCCGTGTTCGCTGCTGATCTTACGATCGATACGACTCGGGCTTCGCTCGTGGCTCATGAGCGCCGTGGCACTCTGCAGCACGTGGCACCCTCCGTCTTCGTCAGCGAAGCACCTGCGGTGTTTGAACGTGTCCGGCTGGCCACTCCAGGACAAATCGCCGTGTGGCCGCTGCGCTGGGAGCAGATCGCCGGCACTGCGCCCGGCGATGAGGAGTACACCAAGAACACCCGCGTGGTGCGATTCGATGACGAGAGCGGAACGCCGCGCGGATTCGTGGTGTATCGCGTGAAGGACGGCGGAGCCGACTTCACCCACCACAAGCTCACGGTCGACTACCTGCTGGCTGAGACCCCCGAGGCCTACGAGGCCTTGTGGCGTTTTGTGCTTGAGGTCGACCTCGTGCGTGAGGTGAAAGCCGAGCTACGCTCCGTCGATGAACCGTTGCTGTGGCTTCTGTCCGACATGCGTGCCGCTCAGGTTTCCCCGATTGATCACTTGTGGTTGCGCATCCTTGATGTGCCCGCGTCGCTCACCGCCCGGACGTATTCGGGTGCCGCCGAGCTCGGTTTTGATGTCAACGATGACCTCGGCTTCGCCCACGGCCGCTTTGTGCTTTCGACAGATGAGGGTGGGATGCCGCAGGTGCGCGCGGTAGAAGAGCTTCCCGCCACGATTGCTTCAGTTTCGCTGTCGGTCAATGAACTCAGCTCGCTGTATCTCGGTGGAGTCACCGTGTCAGCGCTGGTTGCTGCCGGCCGCATTACGGAATTGACCGAAGGCGCTGCGGCGGTGGTGGAGCGTGTATTCCACGCGCCGACCACGCCGTGGTTGAGCATCTGGTTCTAGCCATCACTCGTGCGCTGCTGGGCGCTGCTCACGGCGAACAGTGCGAGAATGATTCCATGACTGCTGCCCTGAATCATGTCCACGATCTTGCCTCTTTTGTTTCCGCATCACCGTCGTCTTTTCACGCCGTAGCGGAGGCTGCGCGCCGCTTACGTGACGCCGGTTTCAGCGAATTGCACGAGGCTGATGACTGGAATGGGGCGCGCACTCGCAAGGCAGCGAAGTACTTCGTGATCCGCGACGGTGCGATTGCGGCATGGATTCAGCCAACGAAGGCTACCGGCACGACGCCGTTCCGCATCCTTGGGGCCCACACTGATTCGCCAAGCTTCAAGCTCAAGCCGAAGCCGACCACCGGCTCCGAAGGTGTTCTTCAAGCCGGTGTTGAGGTTTATGGTGGCCCGCTGCTCAACTCGTGGCTCGACCGTGAGCTCGAGTTCGCTGGACGAGTGACCTTCCGTGATGGCAGCACCGAACTCGTGCGCACCGGCCCATTGCTGCGTTTTCCGCAGCTCGCCATCCACCTTGATCGCGGCGTCAACGACAAGCTCACTCTCAAGCGCCAAGCGCACATGAACCCGATGTTCGGCTTGGGCGAGCGCGATGATGCCGATGTTCTCGGTCATCTCGCCTCAATTCTGTCGTCGAAGGCAAAAGACCGTTCTGCGGAAGACATTGACGGGTATGACATCGTGGTCGCCGACACCGCGGCCCCAGCGGTCTTCGGACTCGACGACGCCCTCTTCGCCTCCGGTCGGCTCGACAATCTGTCGTCGGTGCACGCCGGTCTCGTCGCTCTGCTCGGGCTCGACACCAAGCTCGATCACATTCCGTTGTTTGTCGCGTTCGATCATGAAGAAATTGGTTCGGCATCCCGCTCTGGTGCTGGCGGGCCGTTCCTCGCCGACCTCATCGCCCGCATCAGCGCAGGTTTGGGCGGTACAGAAACAGACCGAATGCGCGCCGTTGCTGAATCCTGGTGCCTTTCCTCGGATGCCGGCCACGCCGCACACCCGAACTACCCTGAGCGTCACGATCCCGCTAACCGTCCGCGCCTTGGTGGGGGACCGTTGCTCAAGATCAACGCCAACCAGCGCTATGCCACCGATGCGCTTGGCGCTGCGGAGTGGGCTCGCGCGTGCCGTCAGGCTGGCGTTGAGTACCAAGAGTTCGTGTCGAACAATGACATGCCGTGTGGCTCCACCATCGGGCCCATTACGGCAACCCGCTTGGGTATCCGAACTATTGACGTTGGGCTGCCATTGCTTTCGATGCATTCCGCTCGCGAATTGTGCGGCGTCGCTGACCCGCTCGCGTTGAGCTCAGCAATCGCAGCGTTCTTCTCACCCGAGTAGTGCGCGCTGGGCGCCCCCAGCTCGAGGGCACCGGCGCTAATCGCCAAGCTACTCCAGCGGCAGCCTGTTAGAACAGGGGAGCGATCTCGTCGCTTGCGCCCGGCAGGCTGGCGTCACTCGCGGTCGCTCCGGGGTAACCCGGGCCCTCGGGGCAGATCGAGCCACGCTGGAACGCCTCGGCGGCACCACGCGCTCGGACGTCCGCAGCTTCATTCAGCGGATGCCCCACGTGACCTCGAACCCATTCGAAGCGGTAGCGGCGGCCGGTGATGGCATCGTCGATCTGCTTGATGAGGTCGACGTTCATGACGGGCTTGCCATCGCCTTTGCGCCAGCCCTTTTTCTTCCAGCCGGGCATCCATTTGGTGATGGAGTTGATGACGTATTGGCTGTCGCACAAAATCAACAGATCCTCGTCGACATGGGCCGTCGCGCGGAACAACTGCAGCACCGCCATGAGCTCGCCCTGGTTGTTGGTGGCGTGATCCCAGCCGCCAGCTGCCCAGGTGTTGTCGTCGACGTACCACGCCCATCCGGCTGGCCCGGGGTTGCCGAGCGCCGATCCGTCAGCAGCAGCAGTAATCGTCATAACAACCTTTCGAAGAACTCGCGGAGTGAGAGAACTGCCGCGTCCTATCGACTCTAGTAGCTGGTTATCACCACAGATTCTGCGGCGCACACCTCTCTGAGGACGAATCGGTTTTAGGGTAGTACCGTGCCCGAAAACCCCACTCTCGTTCCTGCGCTTGAAATAAGCGGACTTACCAAGCGTTTTGGTGAGAAACTCGCCGTCAATGCTGTCAATCTCACTGTTCCTCGTGGATCTTTTTTCGGCCTTGTCGGTCCCAACGGTGCTGGCAAGACCACGACGCTCTCGATGGCCACGGGCCTTCTCCGGCCCGATGCTGGCACGGTTTCGGTGCACGGGCTTGATGTGTGGAGCAACCTCGTCGAGGCGAAGAAACGCATCGGCGTCTTGAGCGATGGTGTTCGCCTCTTTGACCGGCTAACGGGCCTTCAACTGGTCACCTACGCGGGCCTCTTGAGTGGCATGGACCGTGCCGTGGTCGCCGAACGCGCCGCTGATCTTCTCGAGCTGTTCGACCTCGATGCCGTGAGCGGCACTCTCGTCGTCGATTACTCCGCCGGCATGACCAAGAAGATCGCTCTCGCCTGCGCACTGATCCACGCTCCGCAGTTGCTCGTACTCGATGAACCGTTTGAATCGGTTGACCCGGTTTCTGGTGCCAACATCCGAGATATCCTGCACGGCTTCGTCGAATCTGGTGGAACCGTCATCGTCTCCAGCCATGCCATGGATTTGGTCCAACGCATGTGCGACCATGTCGCAGTAATTGCCGATGGCCGGGTATTGGCATCCGGAACAACGGATGAAGTGCGGGGCTCCTCGACGCTCGAGGACCGCTTTGTGGAGCTCGTCGGCGGACGTCGTCATGGAAAGGGCCCCGAGTGGTTGCGCATCTCGTAAGGCTGCGATTCAGGCTGCTTGCCAACGCCCTCACGCGTAGTCCCTGGCAGGCGGTTGCCGTAGTGCTCGGCACGGTCTACGGCATGTTCATGCTGTTCCTCGTGGTCGTCGGCCTCCTCTTTCTCAGTTCGGCTCCCGACAGCCTTGGCCGCACTGTCAGCGTCGTTGGCGGCGCCATCCTGGTGTTGGGATGGACATTTCTTCCGCTGCTGAGTTCGGGCATCGACGAAACGGTAGATCCGGCACGGCTTGCGACTTTCCCTATCCCCATCACTACGTTGCTGCTGGCTCTCGCCGTCAGCGGTGTTCTTGGGGTCCCCGGAATCATCACCACCCTGGCCGCTCTTGCAACGAGTCTGGTGTGGTGGCAAACGCCCCTCGTCGCGATCGTCGCGCTGCTCTGTGCCGCCATCGGCGCCCTCACCTGCGTCGTAGGGTCACGGATGCTTGCCGCCCTGACGGTGCGAATCTCCTCGGGGCGTCGAGCTCGCGAAGCAAAAACAGTGCTTGTGTTGATCCCGCTCTTGCTGCTCGGCCCGGCGATTCTCGCGCTGTCCACACTTTTTCGTGAGCTTCGAACGGTGCTTCCTATCATCGCCGACGTGGTGGCATGGACGCCATTCGGGGCTATTTGGGCTGTTCCTGGCGATCTGGCTATCGGGCGGCCGGGCACAGCAGTGCTGCACGCCCTCATCGGCATCGGCACGCTCATCGCAGCGACCGCGGTGTGGCGCTGGGCGCTGGATCGCGCCCTCGAGCGCCCCGCAACCTCGACGTCCTTCAGTCACACCCAACGCGGACTCGGCTGGTTCGCCATCTTCTCCGGCACGCCAACGGGCGCGGTGGCCGCTCGCGCCCTCACCTATTGGGCGCGCGACCCGCGCTATGCCCAATCGCTCATTAGCGTGCCGCTGGTTCCCGCAATTGTCTTCTTTTATAGCGGCGCAAGCGGAGATCTCAGCGGTTTGCTCTTCGTCGGCCCTATCGTCGCGGTGCTGCTCGGGATGTCCATCTACACCGATGTCTCCTACGACAACACGGCATTCAGCCTCCACTTACAATCTGGTGTCAGCGGCCGCGCCGATCGGTGGGGGAGAGTCATTGCCGTGAGCGTTTTCGCTCTGCCCACAACCATCATCCTGACGGTTGCGAGTGTGTGGGTCAGTGATAGTTGGGAACGATTGGTCGGGATGCTCGGCATCTCCCTCGGCCTCTTCATCACCGGCCTGGCACTGTCGTCACTTGTTTCCGGACGGTTCGCGTTCGCTGTGCCCGCTCCCGGAGACAATCCATTCAAGTCCCGCCCTGGCGGGGGATTCACCCTCATGCTCTCGATGTTCGCATCGTGGACCGCACTGGCGCTCCTGGCTCTTCCCGAAATGGTGCTCGCCATTATCGGCTTCGCAACGTTCAACCAGTCATTCGGCTGGATCTCTCTCGCCGTCGCACTCGTGCTGGGAGGCACACTGCTGATTATCGGGGTGCGCTGGGGCGGAAAGCTGCTCGATGACAACGGGCCAGAGATGCTCGTGCAACTTCAGCGTCAGAAGTAGCGGACCATCGCTCGGAGCGTCGGCGCCTCACGAGCGCCAGCACCTCACGAGAATTGCCGGGCAGGCTAACGCGTCAGCAGCTCGGCCCGCTGGGGGTTCGCTTCGAACCAATCGGAAACGTACCAGCACATGGGCAGCACGCGCAGCGCTGAATTCACTTCGACATCATCGACCGCGAACTTCACAAGCTGGGCAGCGTAGCCCTTGCCGCGGTGGGCAGGCTGAGTATAGGTGTGGTTGAAAGAGATAGACGATCCGTTGGTGCGATAGTCCGCAACCGCGACGAGTGCATCATCAACTTTCATGACGTAACGCGCAGCATCCTTCTCATGCAGAAACTCTGTAGCCATAACTCTCTACCCTAGGCCGGAAGTGCCGCTTCGATGGCACCAACGATGGCCGGGTCATCCGGAACCACCGTCGGGCGAAAACGAGTGACATCGTTACCGGGCGTGACCAGAAACTTTTCGAAGTTCCAGGCGACGCGGCCAGCTTTACCCGAACCATCCGCGGTCTTCTTGAGTTCGGCGTACAAGGGGTGGGCTGACTTGCCGTTGAGCTTGACCTTCTCGAACATGGGGAACGTGACACCCCACGTTGTAGAGCAGTACTCCGCAATCGCTTCTTCAGAACTCAGCTCCTGCAAGAACTGGTTGCTGGGAAAGCCCAAGACAGTGAAACCACGATCGCCATATGTCTTCTGCAGTTGCTCCAACTGCGCGTACTGCGGCGACAAACCACAGCGCGATGCGACGTTAACGATGAGCACCACTTTGTCTTGATAATCCGCCAACGTTGTTTGGCTGCCGTCAATAGTGGTGAGGGGGATGTCTCTAAGTTCGGTCACTACTCAAAACTACGCCTGCAGCCTGAACGCGCGCCGACGACATTCCGAATGTTGCCAGCGAGGATCGGTAGAATGGGCGTTTCCCCACTTCCGCATTCGTGCGGTTCACCGAAAGTGAGTTCATGCCGGATAGTCCCCTGTCAGCAAGCGCGTACGAGGTGCTTGGTGTTGAGGCGTCGGCATCGGAGCCTGAGCTGAAGAAAGCATTTCGGCGGGCACTAAGGGAGACGCATCCCGACACCGGGGGTGACCCCACTCGTTTTGCTGCCGTTCAGGATGCCTGGGAGCGTGTCGGGACGCCAGCGAAGCGTCGAAGCTACGATGCCGGTTCTGCTTCGCACTCGCGCTCTGCTTCAGGGAATTCCTCATCGTTCTCGTCGCGCGGCTCAGCGCCATCCCGAGAGGACTCTCGCCCGCGCGCCCGCACCCACGGTCACCCAGGAGGCTGGCGCCGAGAACGCTTCCTCGCCGGCATGCGTGAATGGGCAGGCCGGGGCGTCTCACTTGATGACCCGTACGATCCCGCACTCGTGCGGAGCGCTCCGCGAGAGATTCGCCGAACTCTTGCCGATGCCCTTGCCGAAGAAGCCACCGCGCGAACGGTGAGTGCTCTCGGAATTGGCTTCACCATTTGGCACGATGTCTCGACCGGCCCACCCGAGCGCAAGATTGATCACGTTGTGCTTGGCCCGACCGGTCTCTACGCGATCCTCTCCGAAGACTTCGGTGGGCCGGTGAAAGTGCGGCGCGGTGAACTCATCGGGCCAGCCGTTCAGCCCGAAAAACCCATGCACGAACTTGCCTCGCGCGCGAAAACCCTCAGTCGGCAGCTGAAAGTGAATTTCACGTGCTTCGTGATCGTGGTGCCCGATGACGCACTCGCTCAGCCCCAAGAGTCACTCGGCACCGTCAAGGGGCAACCCGCTGTTGTCGTGCGTCAGAGTGTGCTCGCCCATCTGCTTCGCACGGGCCCCGAGTCCACCCGCGGGCGCCAAATTGGCGGCAACGAACTCTTTGACGTTCGTACTCGACTGTCGAACGGCATCCGCTTCGTCGAATAGCGAACTACTAGGTCAGTGTTTCACTGGCCGACACCGAGCGTTCACCCACCGCAGGAGTTGCACGCCGCTGACAGCATTCACCACGGGAGTAGGGTGAAGTTGTGAACACAAACGCCACGCTTGCTCGGCGATTGACCACAGCCGATGCGACGGTCATCGGTCTGGGCTCGATGATCGGCGCCGGTGTATTTGCTGCGTTTGTTCCCGCAGCTCAGGCAGCCGGTGCCGGGCTTCTGATCGGTCTGGGTATCGCAGCAATAGTCGCTTGGTTCAATGCGGCAGCAAGCGCGCAGCTGGCTGCCGTGTATCCCGTGGCTGGCGGCACCTACGTGTACGGGCGTGAGCGCCTTGGACCGTGGTGGGGTTACCTGGCGGGCTGGTCATTTCTTGTGGGAAAGACGGCCAGCTGTGCCGCTATGGCTCTCGTTTTCGCCGCCTACGTTGCCCCGGCTGGCTGGGAGAAGCCCGTCGCGGTTCTCGGCGTCGTCGCCCTCACTGTGGTGAACCTACTCGGTGTCACCCGCACCGCAGCGGCGACCAAGCTAATCGTGACCTTCGTGCTCGTGGTACTTGTGGGAGTACTGATCGCTGTCGCCGCCTCACCCGTGGTACAGCCGGTGCAAATCTCGTTTGCTCACAGCATGGATGCGTACGGCATACTTCAGTCAGCCGGTATCCTCTTCTTTGCCTTCGCTGGCTACGCCCGAATTGCCACGCTCGGCGAAGAAGTCTCCAATCCGAGTCGCGCTATTCCGCAGGCCATCATGATCGCCTTGGCAATCACAGCAGGGCTTTACCTGATGTTGGCGACCACGATGCTGTCAGTGCTCGGTCCCGATTCTTTGGCGGCTTCTCAAGCGCCAATCGCAGATCTTCTTATCGCCTCCGGATGGGGGCGGGCCACCGGCCTCATCTCGCTCACCGCGGGTGTGGCCGCGTTAGGAGCCCTGCTCGCGTTGATGGCTGGGATCGGCCGCACTACCCTCGCGATGGCGCGCAACTCTGATCTTCCGCGGTGGCTCAACGCCGTGCATCCACGCTTCAGGGTGCCTCACCGGGCGGAGTTAGCTCTCTCGGGTGTGGTGATCGCTGTTGTGCTCGTCGCGGATCTTCGCGGCGCGATCGCCTTTTCGTCCTTCGGCGTTCTGCTCTACTACTTTGTGGCCAACCTCGCCGCATTTTCACAGCCTGCGATACAGCGTCGTATTCCGCGGGTTATCAATGTTCTTGGGGCACTCGCGTGCCTCGTTTTGGTCGTCACGGTTCCCGTTGCTGGTCTCGTGGTTGGAGTAATAGTCCTTATTATGGGGATTCCTGTACGTTTGCTCTCCAATCGCCAATCTCGCAGACTTTCTGACCATGACGCATAGGCTGGTTCTCTCTTAAGAAAGAGGTAAATAGGTTCGTGATTCGCGTAATTAGCTACAACCTTCGCAAGCACAAGGCCGCCATCGAACTTGATGCGCTCGCTCAAACCCCTGATCTCGATGTGCTGTGCCTTCAAGAGGTCATCTCTTCTCAGCTGCCCACCGAAATTGGGGGACTGCATTTAGCAGACTCCACCAAGAACAATCGGCTCGGCCTTGCTGTCTACTACCGCCGTGATCGCTACGAGCACCGCGCTAGCCAATCGTTCGAGCTCAAGAAATCGATGCACGACCGCATCTTTACTCCTACTACTGAGCGCCTAGTAGGCACTCACCTTGTCGATCGCAAGACGAACGAAGACATGATCGTGGCTTCGTTTCACGCGGCTCCGTTGACCGCGCTCAACTCACTTCGCCGCAACCAGATCAAGGCTGCGCACGAAATGCTTCACACCCTCGGGTCAGGCTCGCCCATCCTCATGGTCGGCGACTACAACTACCCGATGTTCAAAGACGGTCTCACACAGCGCGTGAAGCAGACAGGGTACGACCTGTCGTTGAGCGACCGAACCACGTACACGAACTATAAGTTTTTCCGCGGACACTTCGACTTCGTCACGTCGCAGGGGTTCACGATCGAGGGCGTTGAGACCCTGCGACGGGGAGTTTCCGATCACTTGCCCATCTTGGTCACCGCGTCATACGGCACCGAGAGTAAGCACCGGTCAACGATGTCGGCTGAGCCGCTCGCGAGCTAACCCCTTACACAAGCGGAGATACGATGAGGGCCCGTTACGCCATGGCGTAACGGGCCCTCATCGCACTCAGCGCGTTTTCGCTAGCCTTCTTCGCCGAAGTTCCCGGCGAGACGCTCGTGCATGTACTGGCTGGCCTCGTTCATACCGACAAGAACGACCCGCTTGTCAAGACGCTCGTACTTCGTCGTAATGGCATCCAGGGCCGCTACCGTCGAAGCATCCCAAATGTGGGAGTTTGACATGTCGATGATGATGCGGTCGGGGTCATCCGTGTACTCAAACTGCGTGGTCAGGTCGTTGCTCGACGCGAAGAAAAGCTCCCCGTTGACACGGTAGTAAGCAGTGGGCACTGCCTCATCTTCGGGCAGTGTGCGCTCCACCGTTGCGAAGTGCGCGACTCGACGCGCGAAGGCGACCATCGCGACGATCACGCCGACGAGCACACCGATCGCGAGGTTCTCGGTTCCGACAACAACTGCAACGGTGGCCACCATGACGGTGGTCTCGCTCTTGGGCATGCGCTTGAGCGTCGACCAGCGGATGCTGTGCCAGTTGAAGGTCGAGATCGCGACGATGATCATGACGGCCACGAGCGCGGCCATCGGGATGATCGCGACAACGTCGCCCAAAACCACGACGAGGATGAGCAGGAAGATTCCCGCGAGGAAGGTCGAGATTCGAGTGCGAGCTCCCGAGGCCTTCACGTTGATCATGGTCTGGCCGATCATTGCGCAGCCACCCATTCCGCCAAACAGTCCAGAGAGCACATTGGCAACGCCCTGACCCCAGGCTTCGCGTGTCTTGCGTGAGTGGGTGTCAGTGATGTCGTCAACGAGTTTCGCGGTGAGCAGCGACTCAAGGAGTCCGACGAGAGCCATGGCGATCGCGAACGGGCCAATAATCTGGAGAGTCTCCAGAGTCAGGGGAACGTTCGGGATGAAGAGCTCAGGAAGGCTGCGGGGGAGTTCGCCCTGATCGCCAACCGTGGGCACTGAAATCGCCATCGTGACGGTGATGACGGTCAGCAGCACGATAGCTACGAGAGGAGCGGGGATCACCTTAGTGAACCGCGGCATCAGCACCATGATGATTAGCCCGGCGCCTACCAGCGGGTAGACCATCCACGGCACGTGGAAGAGGTGCTCAAGTTGCGCCATGAAAATCAAGATCGCCAGCGAGTTCACGAAGCCGAGCATGACGCTGCGCGGAATAAAGCGCATGAGCTTGGCCACACCAATCACGCCGAGGAACACTTGCAGTAGCCCGCCAAGGATTACGGTCGCAATGAGGTAGTCCATGCCGTATTCACGGGCAACGGGGGCGATGACGAGTGCAATCGCTCCGGTAGCCGCCGTGATCATCGCGGGGCGCCCGCCGAGGAAGGCGATTGAGACTGCCATCACGAACGATGAGAAGAGCCCGACTCGCGGGTCGACTCCGGCAATGATCGAGAACGAGATTGCCTCGGGGATCAATGCGAGAGCCACGACCAAGCCGGCCAAAACCTCTCTGGTGAGGATGCGCGGCGTGCGCAACGCCGTCATTACTGACGGTTCGGCGCGATACCGGTTTGATTTGGGGGCTTGGGCAATGGCGATGAGATTCTCCTGCGGACTGTGCCACGCGGCCGCGTGGCGGTGAAAAGAGTGAGGAGCCTGAGTGCATGTGTGCACGGCTCATAGCCTGCGACAGTGCTGGCAATAGACCAAAGATGATCTGGTCACACGAGAACGGACGACAGTAGGTGTGTCTGAGTCCTCGTCCACGATAGCCGATCATGCAGATTCATGGGCGACTCTCAGACTGCGTGGCTCCGTCGTGGCTCCGTTAGAACAGTCGGTTGCGGTTCACCACGCCCGCAAACAACACGTGCACCAAGGGGAGTGCCGATCCGATGATAAGCACGAGGCCGATGGTCGGATCCGTGTCCCGCACCAGAATTCCCCCGATAAGCAGGGCCGTAAAGAGCACCGCGGAGATCAGGCGGCGCACCAGAAGTTCAATCATACGAAGGCGCTTATCTGCACCTGGCGTTTCGACAGCGAGCTGACCGCGTTGCATGAGAGTTGCAACGCTCTCGAGTTGCTGCGGAAGCCGCAGAATCAAGCCGGCGGATGACAGAGCTTGTTTCGCGAGCTCTTTCACGGTTCCGCCGCCTTCGTCGCGGGCTAGTCTCGCGGCAAAGGGCTCGATGGCAGTCCAGACGTTGTAGCTGGAATTCAAGTCGCTGGCGACTCCGGAGGTGACCGAGATGGCGCGGATAATCAGCAAAAAGTTTTCGGGCAGTTGAAACGGCATCGTGCGGACGACTTCACTGAACTCATTGCCAAAGGCGCGGAACTCCTGGGGGTCTACCTGTTGGAGTTCGCTGAAGCCCATACCGCCGAAGCGATCGAACAGTTCCCCCAAGGCGCGCTCGAGCGGCGCGCTTTCAGCGCTACGGAGCAGGATGCCCATATCCCGCACGCTCGCGACAAGGCCCGGAGCATCCCTCGCCGCTGCGGCAATGATGAGGCGCTGAAGACCACGGCTGAGATTTTCAGGAACGTCGCCCATCATCCCGAAGTCAATAAAGGTCAATGTCCACTCGGGCGTGGATTGGTCGGCGCGGTCAGGATCCGCCGGCGTCACGAAGATGTTTCCCGGATGCGGGTCGGCGTGGAAGAACCGGTGCATGAAGAGCTGCTCAAACATCGCGCGCGACAACTCGTCGGCGACTTCGGCGGGGTCGATTCCGGCCGCGACCAGCTTCTCGTGGTCGTTGATCTTGATAGCGGTCGCGTCGGCAAGAGTCAGAATGCGGCGCGTCGAGCGCTCCCAGACGACCTCGGGAGCGTCTATGCGGGGGTCATCAGCGAAGTTTTCAGCGAAGCGTTCCGCGTTGCTTCCCTCGTTGAGGTAGTCGATCTCGCGCAGGCTAATGATTGCGAATTCTTCGAGAAGTGCCGGCAAGTCGACGCGTCGTGAGATGAAGCGAACCCGGTTAAGCCAACTCGCGACACGACGCAGAGCTGCGAGGTCGACGGTGATGATGTCGGCGATGCCTGGCCGCTGAACCTTCACAACAACAGCGGAGAATCCAACATCCACCGCATCATTGGCTGTCAGACGTGCTCGGTGTACTTGACCGAAGGATGCCGCGGCAACGGGAGTTGGGTCGAAGTACTCATACGCACGCTCAAGGGGCATGCCGAGTTCTCTCTCGACGCTTTCGCGAATGAGGGTGAAGTCGACTGCGGGAACCTCGTCCTGCAGTCCTTCAAGTTCTCGAGTGATTTCGCTCGGCAGCACGTCAAGGCGGGACGACATGAATTGCCCAACCTTGATCATGAGCCCGCCAAGATCAACGGCAAGACCGTGAAAACTACGAGCGATGCGCGCTGCTCGCACGAGCCGACGTCGAGCAGCAACACGTTCGAGCCCGAAGCGGGGCAGAACAAGTTCGAACCACCATTCGAGGACCATGTACCGGGCAGCAAAACGCAGGATCCGACGGTAGCGGGCGCGCAGCTGTCGAGTGTCGGTCATCAAATCTCCCTAGTGCCGACGTGGCCGGCTTGTCCGCTCAGTCTTGGGCGAGGATGGCGTAAAGCTTACGACGCGCATCATCGATGACGCTGATGGCTTCCTCTACCTGTTCTGGGTTTCCGGTACGCATCAGCGGCACGACTGCTTCCGCCAGTTTTGCGGCAGCGTGGGGGAGCACGGTCGGGCGTGACGAGTCTTTTGCTTCGGAATTCTCCCACGGTGCAGGGCGACCAGCTTTGGCTTCGTCGTGACCCTTTTCAGTGAGCGTGTAAGTTTTCTTGCCGTCGGCTTCGTGAGCTTCGATGAGCCCTTCGTCGGCGAGCAACTGAAGGGTGGGGTAAACGGAACCGGGGCTGGGCTTCCACGCGCCGTTACTGCGCTTGTCGATTTCTCGAATGATTTGGTAGCCGTGCATCGATTCCTCAGCGAGAAGGGAAAGGATGGCGACGCGAACGTCTCCGCGGCCCATACGGGGAACTACGCGACGTTCGAATTCTGAGCGCACGTTGTCGAGCGCATCCCAGAGACCTTTTCCTGCGTGGTCGAACGCGTCTGCGAACGGGCGTCGAGAATCTCGGCCACTTGTTCCGAATGAGTTATTCATGCTGATCCTCCAGTCGGTGGATGCGGGGCACGAGCGGCCTCGCCGATACTCAACGATACATCGTTAGAATCTTGTCGTCAGGAATTTCAGCTAACCCGCAGCAACCAGATCACCGCGCAACGACGAAGGAACCAGTTCGCTGTATTCGTGCAGACTGGGGGAGTTAACTGGGGTCATGGCAGCTACCGTCTCAGATCAACTCATCGGCCAACTACAACACGCAGGCGTCAGGCGCATTTACGGGATTGCGGGTGACAGCCTCAACCCCATCGTTGACGCCGTGAGACGCACCGGAGGATCCGCCAAAGGCGGCATCGACTGGATCCATGTGCGCAACGAAGAGGCCGCCGCGTTCGCCGCCAGCGCCGAAGCACAATTGACTGGTGAACTTGCAGTCTGCGCTGGCAGCTGTGGACCAGGCAACCTCCACCTCATTAATGGGCTTTTTGATGCGCACCGCAGCGGCGCCCCGGTGCTCGCCATCGCAAGCCAGATTCCCTCGACTGAAATCGGCAGCGAATACTTCCAAGAAACCCATCCCGATCGTCTCTTCGTTGAGTGCTCGAATTACCGCGAACTGATTTCCACCGCCGCACAAGCGCCCAGAGTCGTGAACTCCGCGCTTCGGCACTCGATCAGCCTGGGCGGAGTTTCCGTCATCACGCTTCCCGGAGACATTGCCGGGCTCGACGCTGTGGGCAACGCACCACAGTTGGCTCGCCCTGGGATTCCAGTCTTGGCCCCGGCAGCTACCGATGTGGCAGCCCTCGCTGAGGCCATCAACTCATCCGAACGAGTCGCAATCTTCGCCGGAGCAGGAGTGGAAGGTGCCCACGATGAGGTCGTTGCGTTCGCCGATCTGCTTGCCGCTCCGATCGGCCACACACTCCGCGGCAAAGAGTGGATTCAGTACGACAACCCGTTCGACGTCGGGATGACGGGGATGTTGGGCTACGGCGCCGCACACGATGGCATCCACGATGCCGATCTCCTCATCTTGCTCGGCACCGACTTCCCCTACGAACAATTCTTGCCAGACGGCTCACACGAAAGAATTGCCCAAATCGACACGAAGGCAGAGCACTTAGGACGACGCACCAACGTTGAGATCCCTGTTCACGGCGACGTGGCAGCCACTATCGCCGCAGTGACACCGCTGATCACGAACCGCACCAACAGGAGCTTCCTGGAGAAGACTCTCAAACGTCATCACCGCCTGCTGAATAGCGTGGTTGACGCCTATGCCAAGAATGTCGACAAGAAAATCCCGATTCATCCTGAATTCGCCGCATCACTGCTTGACGATCTCGCTAGTGACAACGCGATCTTCACAGCTGACACGGGTATGTGCAACGTGTGGCAGGCCCGCTACATCAACCCCAATGGCCAGCGCCGCCTCATTGGCTCGTTTCTTCATGGCTCAATGGCTAACGCACTCCCACAGGCCATTGGCGCCCAAACGAGTCATCCTGACCGGCAGGTGATCGCCATGTGCGGCGACGGCGGACTGTCGATGTTGATGGGTGAATTGATCACCGTCGCCGCGAACAAGCTCCCCGTAAAGATCGTCGTCTTCAATAACTCAACTCTGGGCATGGTCAAGGTTGAGATGCTTGTTGACGGATTTCCCGACTTCGGGGTGGACGTTCCATCCGTTGACTTCGCGGCCGTAGCGAACGCGCTCGGAATCTTTGGGCAACGGGTAGACAAGCCCACCGACATCCACTCGGCGCTTGAAGCGGCGCTCGCCCACGATGGGCCAGCGCTTGTCGATCTCGTCACCGATCCGCTTGCGCTGTCACTACCGCCAACCATTACCGGAGAAATGGCCCGCGGTTTCGCACTCGCAATGTCAAAAGTGGTCATGAACGGGGGAGCAGGCGAGGCTGTAAAGCTTGCGAAAAGCAACATTCGGTTACTCCCGGGCGCCCTGTAGCGCGCAACCCAGAAGACGCCTGCGGGAGTTCACAAGGATTCCTGCAGGCGAGCGTTTTGGCCGCACTATCGGCCGAGGGTAAAAAAATAGCTCGGATCCATAAACATGGATCCGAGCTATTTCGATGTCTTACGACACCTCGCTGTGCGCGAAGGGGGACTTGAACCCCCACGCCCTTTCGGGCACTAGCACCTCAAGCTAGCGCGTCTACCAATTCCGCCATCCGCGCGCATCTGCGGCGCTACAAGAGCACCGCCGAGATAAGAGAATAGCATCCTTTTTGAGCACCACATGACGCATCAAACAACGGTCTTCCTGAGTCCGGTTTCGGGTATGCCGTGGCGTGCAGATATTTACTGGGGAGACGGCTAGCGTGGAGTTATGACTTCTGAGCCACAACTCGAGCGCACAGCCCGCATTGCGCAAGATCTCATCCGTTTCGACACTTCCAACTATGGGGAGGGTCGATCGAACGGCGAGACTGATGCCGCCGAATATTTGGGTGCGTTGCTTGAAGAGATGGGCCTCACCACTCAATACTTCGATGCTGCCACCGGCCGCACGACGGTCATTGCCAAGGTGGAAGGTAGCTACGACACCGCGTCTTCTGCGCCTCACGCGAAAGAGCGCCCTGCACTGATTTTGCACGGCCACACGGATGTCGTACCTGCTGATCCCAAGAACTGGTCGGTAGATCCGTTCGGAGGAATCATTCGCGACGGCCTCCTGTGGGGCCGCGGCGCCGTGGACATGAAGAACATGGATGCCATGATCATCACCGCACTCGGCGACATTCTGGGAGCCGGCAAGCGTCCCGCTCGCGACCTCACGATCGCCTTCTTCGCTGACGAAGAAAATGGCGGCGAATACGGTTCGCACTTCATGGTCAAGAAGCACCCCGAGATTTTTGCGGGAGCAACCGAAGCCATCAGCGAGGTTGGTGGCTACTCTGTGGATCTCCAGGGCCAACGCGCTTACCTTTTGCAGACGGGCGAAAAGGCTCTGATGTGGATCAAGCTCACCGCGCGCGGCATGGCCGCTCACGGCTCGCGTGTTATCAGCGACAACGCCGTCACCAAGCTCGCAGAAGCTATCGCGATCCTTGGCCGCCAAGAGTGGCCGGTGCATCTCACTGACACCACGAAGCTGCTCATCTCTGAGCTCTCTCGCATTCTCGACATTGATCCAGAAGAGGTCGGTCCCGATCAGTTGATTTTGGCTACCGGTACCGCATCCGGGTTTCTGCAGGCAACGTTGCGCACCACAAGCAACCCCACGCTGCTGAAGGCCGGCTACAAGCACAACGTAATTCCGGACGTCGCAGAAGCGCTCGTCGACATTCGCACTCTTCCCGGCGAAGAGGATGCGGTGCTCGCGCAAGTGCGTGCGCTCTTGCCCGATGAGATCGAGATCGAGATGATGCACCGCGACATCGGCCTCGAAACAAGTTTCGATGGTCCCCTGGTCGATGCGATGGTTGAAAGCCTCGGAGTCTTCGACCCCGGCGCGCCTGTTCTGCCGTACCTGATGTCGGGCGGCACCGACAACAAAGCGCTCAAGCTTCTCGACATCACCGGCTACGGTTTCGCCCCGCTGCAATTGCCGCCCGAGATCGACTTCCCGGGGATGTTCCACGGTGTTGACGAACGTGTGCCGTTGGACGCATTAGTCTTTGGCAGGCAGGTCTTGGGAGACCTGCTTCTCAAGTACTAGTTCTTACCTAAACGGGAGCGTTCCATGGGGTTCATCGAGGCCATAATTCTCGGGCTTGTTCAGGGCCTCACGGAATTTCTTCCGATCTCTTCGAGTGCCCATTTGCGCATTATGGGTGAGTTTTTACCCTCTGCGAGTGACCCCGGCGCCACATTCACGGCAATCACCCAGTTGGGCACTGAGCTCGCCGTCATTCTCTTTTTCCGCAAAGATATCGCTCGCATTCTGAGCCGCTGGTTTCAGCAATTCCGTAAGCCTCATGGCTCCCACGGCGAAAAGATCGATCGGAATCATCCGGATGTACGGCTCGGGTGGCTCGTCATCATCGGCACGATCCCCATCGTGCTCGTGGGCTATTTCGCGCAGGAGTACATCCGTTCGACGTTCCGTTCGCTCTGGTTAGTTGCAACCGTGCTGATCGTGTTCGGCATCATCTTGGGAATCGCTGACTACCTCGGCAAGCGCACGCGCGCTCTCGAAGACATGAGCTACGGCCACGGCATCACGATCGGTCTCGCCCAAATGCTCGCTTTGGTACCCGGCGTCTCACGGTCGGGGTCGACAATGACAGCCGGCCTTGCGCTCGGGTACACGCGCCCTGCTGCGGCACGCTTCGGCTTTCTGCTGGCAATCCCTGCCGTCTTTGGCAGCGGACTCTATGAGCTCGTGCACAGCTTCGGCGAGCCCAACCAAGTGTTCACCTACGCCGAAACGGCCGTCGCCACGGTGATTGCATTTTTCGTGGGCTATGTCGTGATCGCAGCCCTCATGCGCTACATCGAAAAGCGTTCGTTCCTGCCGTTTGTCGTCTACCGCGTGGTCTTGGGCGTGACGCTGTACGTGCTGCTGTCGCTCAACGTGATTCAGCCGGTTTAGTCGTTTCTCGCGTTTTAGCCGTGTCAGGCGTTCACAGCGGCTGAAGCGTTCGCGCTGGCTAAAGCGACATCGCGATCACACCAGCGGTGCTGTGCTTAGTCCTTGCCACGCCACGGCTCGTCGCCGGCGGCACCCGGATCGGGCTTGTCGTCGCCGCTCCGCAAGTACTTCTCGAACTCTTGAGCAATTGCTTCACCGCTGGCCGAAGGAGAGTCGACCGTGTCGCGGGCTCGTTCGAGCTGCTCGATATACGACGACATGTCGTCGTCTTCGCCGGCGAGAGCGTCAATACCGGTTTCCCAGTCGGTTGCCTCAGTCACGAGATCGCCGCGGGGGATCACGACATCCACAATCTCTTCGAGCTTGTCGATCAGAGCGAGGGTCGCTTTCGGTGATGGGGCGTTGTGCACATAGTGTGGAACGGATGCCCAGATCGACATTGTCGTAATGCCGCTAGCTTCTGCTGCCTGACCGAGTACCGACAGGATGCCCACCGGGCCTTCGTAGCTGCTGCGCTCGATGTCCAATGCTGTGCGAACGGCGGAATTTTCGCTCGACGTGAAGACTGAAATGGGGCGAGTGTGGGGCACGTCGGCCAACATCGCTCCGAGGAACACGATCGAGGAGATGCCGTTGTCGACCACGGTCTCGAGAATGTCGCGGGTGAATGCTTTCCAGGAGCGCGAGGGCTCTGTGCCGAGCAGGAGGTAGATGTTCGACTGGTTGTTGGCGCTCAACTGCAACTCGGCATCGGCGGCGATGCTTTCGGGGCGTTCGGCGTTGGGGCGCGACGGGCCGTACATCGTGACCGATGGCCACGTCATGACGCGGTTGCCGTCGTCGTCGTGTGAGAGAACTGGACGGTTGAACTGGTAGTCGAAGTATTCTTCGGGATCGACTTCTGAGATGGGATACACGTCGAGCTGCTCTTTGAGCGATCGCACTGCGCCGCTCGCTGCTTCACCGGCGTCGTTCCACCCCTCGAAGGCGACGACGAGGAGTCGTCCGTTCGCAAATGGGGTGTTAGTCACTGGTCTCCTTGTGGTGCGTGGCAGGAATGTTCTTCACCCAAGGATAGAACTACGATGGTGCGTTGTGACTCACTCCACTCCGGCGGCCGTCTTGTGGGACATGGACGGCACCCTCATCAACTCCGAACCGTACTGGATTTCTGCGGAAACCACGCTTATCGAATCGTTTGGCGGTGCTTGGACGCATGACGACGCGATGGAGTGCGTGGGCAAGGGATTGCTAGAGTCCGCCCGCGTGATGCAAACGAAGGGCGTCACCCTTGACGCGGTCACGATCGTGGATCGCCTGACAGACAGCGTGATGGCCCAGCTCAAGGAGTTTGGGATTCCCTGGCGCCCGGGTGCCCGCGAGCTTCTCCAAGAGCTCCGCAGCGCCGGTGTTCCCACCGCCGTCGTGACAATGTCGATCGGGCGGATGGCGCATCATGTCGTCGACAATCTCGGCTTCCATGGTTTTGACGCCGTCATTTCTGGTGACGATGTCGAGAACGCTAAGCCCCATCCTGAGGCCTACCTCGCGGGCGCGGGGGCACTCGGTGTCGAAATCACCGATTGCGTTGCTATCGAAGATTCCCCTCCCGGTGCCACCTCGGCGTTCGCCTCGGGTGCCACTGTCATCGGTGTTCCCTTCATGGTGGACATTCCCGAAGACAAGACCCACGCCCTGTGGCCGACACTCGACGGCCGCACCCTTAACCATCTCTCCGAACTGCACGCAAAGGTGACCACGCGATGAGCGACGTATTCCGACGACAGAGCGGCCCCTTCCGTGAAGGGGATCGTGTTCAACTCACCGGGCCAAAAGGGCGCCTCAACACGGTGACTCTTGAAGCGGGGGGAGCGTTCCACACTCACCGTGGCGTCCTCAGCCACGACGTCATCATCGGTCAGCCGGATGCCAGCGTTGTTACGAGCACCAACGAGATCGAATATTTGGCGATGCGCCCTCTGCTCACCGATTTCGTCATGTCGATGCCCCGGGGCGCCGCAATCATTTACCCGAAGGATGCCGCCCAGATCATCGGTCAAGCCGATATCTTCCCTGGCGCTCACGTTGTGGAAGCCGGTGTCGGCTCCGGTGCGCTCTCCTTGTGGCTGCTGCGCGCTATCGGCGCGAGTGGGCAGTTGAACTCCTTCGAGCGTCGTGAAGAGTTTTCCGAGATCGCTCAATCCAACGTTGAGACGTTCTTGGGCGCAAAACCCACGAACTGGACTGTCACGGTTGGTGACCTGCAGGAGCAGTTGCCCGCAACAGTTGAACCAGGTGCGGTAGACCGCATTGTGCTGGACATGCTCGCTCCCTGGGAGTGCATCGAAGAGTGTGCCGACGCCCTCACTCCCGGCGGAGTGCTGCTCTGCTACATCGCCACGGTCACCCAGCTGTCGCGTGTCGCCGAGGCGATCCGCGCTACTGGCCTCTTCACAGAACCCGATTCCAGCGAGACTATGGTGCGCGGCTGGCACGTTGAAGGGCTCGCCGTTCGTCCTGATCACCGCATGGTCGCCCACACCGGCTTCCTCATGACGGCCCGCCGCCTTGCACCAGGATCCGTGCTGCCCGAGCTCAAGCGCCGTGCCTCGAAAACTGACTTCAAGGACGAGGATGTCGAAGTATGGACTCCCGGAGCGCTCGGCGAACGTAGTGCCAGCGCTAAACGCCTGCGCAAAACGGCACGCGAAGCGAAGGCCGCGGCTGAGGCCGGGGCTTCTGACCGGTAGAGTGTTGGCGATGTCTGTGACGATGAAAAGAGTGTTTGTGCGCAAGCTTGCAGTGGTGGCCCTTAGTGCCGGAGTTGTTGTCTCGTTGGCCGGTTGTGCCAATGGTCCGTTGAGCTTGGCGGACTGCACTCCGGTTTATTCTTCTGGCTCCAGTTCCGCGCTCGTGAGTGCTTCTGGCGCTCTCAGCACCGACCCCGAGGCCGAGTTCCCCACTCCGCTTATTTCAACGGATGTCGAGAACGAGCTCGCTATTGAGGGCGACGGCGATCAGGTGGGTGCTGGCGACATCACGACCCTCCAAATCACGATTTACAGCGGCGAGACCGGTGAACAGCTCATCTCCACAGGCCACGACACTGCGGGGTTGCGCGTCGCGGTCACCGAGGGTGCACCGCACTTCGGCGACATTGCACAGTGTGCAACCGTCGGTTCCCGCATCATCACTACCGGCACGGCAGGCGACATTCTGGGCACAGAGAACATTGCTCAGAATCAGCTTCCGCTGGCCGATGAGGACACCATCGTGATGGTGAGCGACGTCGAAAACCGTTACCTCGGCAAGGCTGATGGAGCGGACAAGCTCGCTCCTGCCGGATTCCCGTCCGTGGTGCTGGCTCCGAATGGCCAGCCTGGTTTCACCTTCCCGTCCGGCGATGCACCGAGTGAGCTCATGTTCACTGCGCTGAAGGTAGGCTCCGGCGAGACTCTCGAAGAGGGTGATGCAGCCGTTATGCACGTGAGCGGAATCGAGTGGGGTGCCGAGAGCACATTCACCAATAGCTGGGCAGAATCTGGCGTTCCCGGAACCTTCCTCATGGAGAGCACCGAGACCTCCGATTCGGGCCTCCCTCCCGGACTCACCGAAGCTCTCATCGGGCAGACTGTTGGCTCGCAGGTGCTCATCGTGTTGCCCGCGGATGTCGGCTTCGCCGCTGATGCACTGCCGACTGACGTCACGAGCGGTGCCACCCTCGTCTTCGTGTTCGACATCCTCGGAATTCAAGAGCAGTAACCGCAACCCACGACACGGCCGGGTGTCAGAGACATAGGATTTGACTCGTGCCAACACCGAAAGTTCCCAACGAAGAACGGCTCTTTAGCCTCGTTTTGGCGTTGCTCTCCACTGAAAATGGGCTCACAAAGAGTGAGATCCTGTCGACGGTGCAGGGCTATCGCCAACGCTTCGTACACTCGGGGGATAACGCGAACCTTGAGCGCCAGTTTGAGCGCGATAAGGACGACATTCGCGAGCTCGGGGTTCCGCTCGAAACCATCGAGCCTCCCGAGCAGGCGGGTAATAATCAGAATCTTCGCTACCGCATCCCTCGAGTCGATTACGAACTTCCCGAAGACATCAAGTTTTCGGCGGAGGAGTCAACTTTGCTCGGTCTCGCCGCAATGGTGTGGCGAGAGGGTTCCCTCTCTGAGGGTTCGCGTCGCGCCATGGTCAAACTCCGGTCCTTGGGCATCGAAACGGCGGAACCTGTTCTCAGCTACGCGCCACAGTTGCGGGTGCGCGACGAATCATTTGAGCCACTGCGCGAAGCAATGGATCGTCGCGTGCTGGTCAGCTTCGAATATTTGAAGCCGGGGGAGCAGTCCTCCACCACTCGACTGGTGGCACCGCTTGCGCTCGTGCAACATCAGGGCCGCTGGCACCTGTACGCCAAAGACCCGCACACGGAACAGTTCAAGACTTTCCTGTTGCGACGCATTGTGAGCGACATCCAGCGCAGTAAAAAGACTTTTGACTACGTCACGGATGATGCTGCAGCTCAAGCCTTGTCAGGGCTTGAGAAGGTCTGGCAATCCAACGTCGCGATGTTGCGGGTGGAACCCGGCACCGACGCTGCAACGCGTCTGGGTAAGCGACGCGGAGCAGTAATGCATCCGGATTGCATTCTCGAGGTCAACTTCACTGACGTCAACATCATGGCTGACGAACTCGCGAGTTTTGGCCCCGAGGTCGTGGCGGTGTCTCCGCCCCATCTGCGGTCCGCAGTGATCGAGCGACTCAAGAGAACGGTGGCAGACCATGGCTAAGAAGATCCCACCGCTGCGCGCTCAAGACAAGCTGGTCTTTTTGCTCGCTCTCGTGCCGTACCTCATGGACCGTGACCGCGTCAGCGTCGCCGAAACGGCTCTTCACTTTGGCGTGCCCGAGCAGCAGATTCGCGATGCTGTGCGGCTCATCGCCGTTTCCGGAATCCCTGGCGATACCGCGACCTATCAGGCTGGCGATCTTTTCGATATTGCGTGGGATGACTTCGAAGACAACGATCAAATCGTGTTAACCCACCTCGTCGCCATCGATGACACACCGCGTTTTTCTGCGCGCGAAGCTTCTGCCCTTATCGCGGGTTTGCAATACCTCTCGAGCCTGCCTGAGCATGCTGACCGTGCAGCTATCGCGACTCTTACCTCGAAGCTGTCACGGGGCGCGTCTGCGCAACCAACGGCTGTCGCGGTGGAGTCGAACGCTCTCGATGAGACGCTTGCCCTCATCCGCGAGTCAGTTGCGGCGGGAACCCAAATCGAGTTCGACTATCGCAACTCACGAGGCGAGTCTGAACGTCGCCGGATTGACCCGCTCCGGGTTGAGTCGGTGGATGCGGACTGGTACGTGCGCGGCTGGTGCCATTCACGCGAGGATGTGCGCACGTTCCGCATGGACCGCATTTCCCACCCGGCCATGACAACAGAGGCCATCACGCACACCGCTGGTGACGTGAACCTGCCAGAAACACTGTTCGACACCTCCGCCGAAGATATCGAGGTCACCGTTGAGGTGGCTCGGAGCGCCATCGGCTTGCTGGGCGACTATGTACCCGAAGACGCGATTCTTGTTCCCGCGGATGATCGCGTTCGCACCGTGGTCCGTGTTCCTCATTTTCACGGCCTCAAGCGACTGATCGCGGGGCTTCCCGGAGTCGTGACTGTCGTGGCTCCCGACGAAGCACGCCGCGCAGTGGCCTGCTGGGCACAAGCCGGCGCCGATCTTTACGCAGAACCACGACAGGTGTTGTGATGATTGCATGGTGGGGTTGGGTGCTCATTTGGGTGGGTCTTGTACTCATCCTGATCGTCATGCTTGGCGTTATCGCCTGGGTTCTGTTCCGCAAGGCAATGGTGCTCATGAAGGATCTTTCGGACGTCGTCGACAAGACGTCGATGCTCGATGTCGAGGCGGCAAAACTCACGAAGCCCCAGATCGCGATCCTCACCGAGATGGCAGAGATTCGCGATCGCCGCGAAGCGCAGAAACGCCATCGCTCTGAGCTGAAACTCGCACGGCATGAACGCCGAATCGCGCGGGGCAAGACGATCACCACACGCGACGCTTCTGCGATGCAGTGGCCTCAGGAGTGGTCGTAGGTGGGGTGGGTTTTCGCTGTCGGCTTCATTCTGGTCGCGTTGCTCTGGTTCGCCACTTGGTTGAGACGCAGAACTATCCGGGCCTATTTGCTTACGGCCGGCGCGCAGACAGCGGGTATCAGTAGCGAGTATCGACGCGGGCGGCGAGCTCCCCGCATTGCCGTGCGCTACACCGACAACGCGGGAACCGAGCGCGTTGCCGTGAAGTCCTTGGTGAGCGCAGGCGATGCCCAACTACTCGCAAAACCGGCGGTTGTGCTCTACCACCCTCAGCATCGCAGTCGCTCAGAATATGTGCTCGTGGGCTTTGGCAAGCAGCCTCAGCGGTGGTTTCCGGTCGAGTTTGCACCCCGCGATTTCTCAGCCCACTAACTGTTCCTTGTTCAGCGTATCTAGGCGAATCTAGGTATGATTAGCCCACGCAGCCTTCGATTCTTAAGGAAGTTCTCCATGCTCGGCAATCTCAGCGGTTGGCACCTCGTTATCCTCTTGGTCGTCATCCTCTTGCTCTTCGGTGCACCGAAACTTCCTGGGCTTGCGCGCAGTCTCGGCCAGTCAATGCGTATCTTCCGCAGCGAGGTCAAGACAATGAAGGACGAGAACAGTTCCGACTCTCCAGCCGACACTTCGGCGGATTCGAACAGCGACACTCCACCTAAGCCCTAACCCCTATGGCAGTTCGCGCCGAGAGGTGGCGTTCCAAGAGTGAAGAACGGATGTCACTCGGCGCGCACCTCATAGAGCTCAAGAAGCGGTTGTTCATTTCCGCGATCGCGATCCTCGTGACCGCTATTGCCGGATTCATCTTTGCGAATTTCTTTATCGACGCCTTGCGCGCGCCGATCACCAACATCGCCGATTCAACCGGTCGCGGTGCTGCCCTGAACTACGACGCGGTCACTCAAGCATTCGATATCCGTATGCAGATCGCGTTTACAGTGGCGATCGTTGCTGCAAGCCCGGTGTGGCTATACCAAGTCTGGGCATTTTTGGTTCCCGGCCTCGTACGCAAAGAAAAGCAGTACGCGATCGGTTTCTTAGCAACCGCTATTCCGCTATTTCTCGCGGGCTGTGCCGCCGGTTGGTACGTCATGCCCAACATCATCACTCTCATGTTGGGCTTCGCAGGCGATCAAGATCTCTCTAATCTGAACGCGAAGTACTACTACGACTTCATCGTGAAGCTGCTGCTTTCGGTCGGCATCGCTTTCGTGCTTCCCGTTTTCGTCGTGCTCCTTAATCTGGTCGGGGTGCTGTCAGCGAGTGCAATTCTCAAGGGCTGGCGCGTCGCCATTTTGACGATCTGCATCTTCACGGCCATCGCAACCCCTGCAGCAGACGTCATCTCAATGTTCCTGCTTGCCATTCCGATGATCATTCTTTACTTCATCGCCGCGTTGATCGCGTGGCTCCATGATCGGCGTGCGGCCAAGAAAGCTGCCGCCGTCGACGCCGAGTTGCGAGCAGAGGGCTAAGCAATCACCGTTTAGGCTGTAGTCAATGACTGAACTGTCTCCCGCCGAACGGTACGCCGCGGCAAAGAAGCGTCGGGGCTACCCGGTGCTCGAAGCTTTTCGCGCCGGCCAGCGTTTTGATCTCGACGATTTCCAGATCTCTGCCTGCCAGGTTGTCGAAGACGATAAGAGCGTTCTCGTCGCGGCACCCACCGGTGCTGGTAAGACGATAATTGCTGAGTTCGCTATCTACCGGGCCATGCAACTCGATGGGCCGAAGGTGTTTTATACCGCGCCCATGAAGGCTCTTAGCAATCAAAAATTTCAAGAGCTCGTCGCCGAGTACGGTCCTGAGAACGTAGGCCTGCTCACCGGTGACACAAACGTCAATGCCAGCGCGCGCATTGTGGTCATGACCACCGAAGTGCTGCGCAACATGCTGTATGCCAAGTCTGACTTGCTCAAAAATCTCAGCACGGTCGTGATGGATGAGGTGCACTTCCTCGGCGATCGCTTCCGCGGCGCTGTGTGGGAAGAAGTGATCATCCATTTACCCGAGGATGTTCACATGGTCTCGCTGAGCGCGACTGTGTCGAACGCTGAGGAGTTTGGCGACTGGCTACAGGCCGTTCGGGGCGATACGGAAGTAATCGTCTCAGAAGACCGCCCAGTGCCCTTGGAACAGCATGTGCTCGTGGGCACGAAGCTCATCGACCTCTTCGATTCGTCCGGCTTGGCCGCAACGAACCGTGTGAATCCAGAGCTCGCGCAGATGGCGCGTTTCGGTGGTCGAAGCCAGAGTGTCGGCAATCGCCGAAAGAGCAGTCGCCATGACTCTCGTGGCGGTCGCCCGGCACGATCTCGCATGGATCGCGCGGATGTCGTCGCAATGCTGTCGTCAAAGAATCTTGTGCCAGCCATTTTCTTCATTTTCAGTCGCATGGGCTGTGATCAGGCGGTGAATCAAGTTTTGCGCGCTGGCGTTCGCCTGACGACGTCCGAGGAGCGTGACGAGATTCGCGAGATCGTGGAGGCTCGCTGCCGCACGCTTCTCGATGAAGATCTAGCTGTTCTCGGCTATTGGGATTGGCTCAGCGGTCTCGAGCGTGGCGTTGCCGCCCATCACGCTGGCCTTCTTCCCGCCTTCAAAGAGGTTGTCGAAGAACTTTTCCAGAAGAAGCTTGTCAAGGCTGTTTTTGCGACAGAGACGCTCGCGCTCGGTATCAATATGCCGGCCCGCACCGTTGTGCTCGAAAAGCTTGAAAAGTTCAATGGTGAGGCTCGCGTTCCGATTACCCCGGGGGAGTACACCCAGCTCACTGGTCGTGCCGGCCGCCGCGGTATCGACATCGAGGGTCACTCGGTCATCCAGTGGGTGGACGGGCTAGACCCGCAGGCTGTGGCATCCCTCGCGTCACGCCGCACTTACCCGTTGAACTCAAGCTTCAAGCCGACCTACAACATGGCAGTGAACCTCATCGAGCTGTTCGGTCGCGAACACACTCGCGAGATTCTGGAATCGAGCTTCGCGCAATTCCAAGCCGACCGCGCTGTCGTTGATTTGGCTCGCAAGGTTCGTTCACAGAAGAACTCGCTCGACGGCTACGCCAAGTCAATGGAATGCCACTTGGGCGACTTTGGCGAGTACTCCCGCATCCGGCGCGAACTCAATGATCTTGAAAAGAAGTCGCAGCCCAAGAACGATGCCGCCCACCGCGCCGAGCGCGAACGTCGTCAGCGCAAGCTCGCGGACTTGCGTCGCCAGATGCGCAAACACGAGTGTCATGCGTGTCCGGAGCGCGAATCTCATGCACGCTGGGCCGAACGCTGGTGGCGCCTGAAGCGCGAAACGGATCAGCTCACTCGCCAGATTCAGAACCGCACAGGAGCGGTAGCCAAGATCTTCGACCGCGTCACTGATGTGTTGACCAAGCTCGGCTATATCGAACCGGGAGCCAACGGTGAGATGACGATCAACTCCTACGGCCGCACGCTGCGACGCATCTATGGAGAACGCGATCTCCTCGTCGCCGAATCACTGCGACACGGGTTCTGGAACGACCTCGACGCCCCCTCCTTGGCCGCCATGGCCACGACGCTGGTATATGAGCCCCGTCGCGACGAAGGTGACCTCAGCGATCGTTACCTTCCGCGTGGTGCCTTCCGTGAAGCGTTCGATAAGACGACCACGCTGTGGGCAGAGCTCGACGATCTCGAGCGTGACAACCGCCTCCCTGGCAGCCAACCGCTCGCGGCCGGGCTCGCGCTCGCTATGTACCGCTGGGCGAATGGATCCAATCTTGACTCCGTTCTCGATCTAGCGGATATGGCTGCGGGTGACTTTGTACGCGTCACCAAGCAGACCATCGACCTTCTTGACCAGCTCTCGGTCGTCGCTGACGGCAATGTCGGCCCGACCGCGCGCAAGGCGCTCGACGCCATCCGTCGCGGAATCGTCGCCTACAGTTCTGTCGCTTAGGCTCGAACGCGTGATGCCCGATAAACCCGTTGCTGTGCTGCCCTTCTGGGCTGCAATTGTGGTTGCCGTGGCATCCGGTCCTATTCTGGATGCAGGATTCCCCGACAAGAGCGTCTGGCCGATGACCTTTGTCGGCATCGCGCTCGTGCTCATCGCCCTTCGCGGCCGGAGCTCCCGTGGGGCGTTTCTCGTCGGCTTCCTTGGCGGTTTCGCGTTCTACCTGACGCACATTTCTTGGGCATCTCTCTTTCTGGGCCCCGTGCCGATGCTGGCACTCTCGTTTCTGGAGTCGCTGTTCGTCGCGCTCGGCGGGCTCGCAATCACGTTGGCCTATCGCTGGTTGCCGCGCGCGTTTGGAGCGGGATGGGGAGCAACGTTGGGCCTCGCCGTCGTCGTTTCGGGCCTCTGGACGGCGCGCGAAGCCTGGATGAGCGTGTGGCCCTATGGGGGCTTCTCCTGGGGCCGCGTGGCTCTCTCTCAGTCGGAGAGCCCATTTGCAGCACTCTTCCCGTGGCTCGGCGTCTCCGGCGTCAGTTTCGTGATGGTCCTTGTTGTCGCGCTTTCTCTTGCCGCTGCCGAATACACCTGGCGCCACTACCGCGAACTTCCCTTGGATGCACGCGCTCAACACGTCTCACGGGCGCTGCGTACTGCTTTCGTGCCGGTCGCTGTTTTCGCGATCCTCGTGAACGCGCCCTCATGGCACGCGACTCTCGATGGAACACTCCGCGTCGGGGCCGTCCAAGGCAACGGAAAAGCTGCCTATTTCGACGAGCGCGACCGCGGTGATCTGCTCCAGGCGCAACTCTCCGCCACCGAGCCGCTCTACGGCCAAGACCTCGATCTCGTGGTGTGGCCCGAGGGCGGCACTGATCTCTCGCCGCTGAGCAATAGTTACGCGGCAGCAGCCTTCGACTACGTCGTCGATAACGCCAACGCACCGCTGATTTCCGGCGACATCACCGAGCGTGACGGAAACATCTACAACAGTCAGTTGTTGTGGATGCCGGGGGAGGGCGTCGTCGATATTTACGACAAGCGCCATCCCGTTCCCTTTGGCGAATATGTCCCCAACCGCGAAATCTGGGAACAGTTTGCGCCCGATCTCATCGGACTCATTGGGCGCGACTATTCGATCGGCAGTACCGATATGGTCTTCGATGTGAATGGTGTCACTCTCGGCGTCAACATCTGTTTCGACATCGTCGACGACCAGATTCTTACGGAGTCCGTCGAAGAGGGCGCTCAGCTCATCATCGCGTCCTCCAACAACGCGGATTTCGGGCACACCGATGAGAGCGCCCAACAGCTGGCGATGGCCCGCATTCGCGCACTCGAACTCGGCCGTAGTGTCGTGAACATTTCGACCGTCGGGTTGAGCGCCATCATCGCCCCCGACGGAACCACAATTGCTGAAGTGCCGTGGTACACGGCGGCCACCATGGTTGAAGACGTGCCGCTCTCCACCAGCATCACGCCGGCGGTTGTCTGGGGTCGCGAGCTTGAGTGGCTCGTGTCAGGAATTGGACTCGGCGCACTCATCGTCGCAGCAGTTGCCGGTCGGAGAAAAAATGCCTAACGTCGTCGTGGTCGTCCCGACCTATAACGAGATCGAGAACATCTCCTCGATCGTTGGTCGGCTCCGGCAAGCAGTGCCACGAGCCCACGTGCTGGTGGTCGATGATTCCAGCCCCGATGGCACGGGGGAGCGGGCCGAAGAACTCGCCGCCGCCGATCCGGGCATCACTGTGCTGCACCGCGCCAAGAAAGAGGGGCTCGGCAAGGCCTACCTCGCCGGCTTTGCGCTGGCCCTTGAGCGCGGTTATGACTACATCGCGGAGATAGACGCCGATGGTTCCCATGACCCGTCTGACCTTCCGGCGATGATTGCTCTCGCCAAAGCAGGCAACGATCTTGTCATCGGTTCCCGCTGGGTACCCGGCGGTTCCGTCAAGAACTGGCCATGGTTTCGGCACACCATCTCGCAAATGGGAAACGCCTACGCCCGTACGGTGCTGCACTCCGACATCCGGGACATCACGGCAGGGTTCAGAGTGTTTCGCGCGAGCGCGCTGCGAGAGCTAGGCCTCGACGGCGTCTCGTCGCAGGGCTACTGCTTTCAAGTAGAAATGGCTTGGAACTTGGAACGTGCGGGCTACCGAGTGGCGGAGCATCCGATCACATTCGTTGAGCGCTCAACAGGCCGATCAAAAATGCATGCAGGAATTGTTGCAGAGGCACTGTTCAGGGTCACCGGCTGGGGAATAGCGGCGACCCTGAAAACAGTACGTCGTTAGTTAGGCGCCGATCTTTTGCTGGCCGCGACGGGCACGCAAGAAGTCGAGACGCTCTTGGAGAAGTTCTTCTAATTCGGGGCGGGTGCGACGTTCGAGAAGCATGTCCCAGTGGCTACGGGGAACCTTCACGTCGACCTCATCAAGTTCTACCAGCTCGCCGTTGTCATCGAGGAGTGTTCCTTCGTGACCCGTCTTGGCGTCAAGCCACTGCTGGGGAACTTCGGCGTCAGACGAAAACATCACTTCAAATGTGGTGCCGTCGGCCGCCTTGTATACGCTCTTTTTCCGCGGGGAAAACTCGACACCCTCTTCGCTCTGTAAGCTCTGGGTACCAAGTCTCATGCCGCGCAAGCTGCGATCTGCCATCGTGTGGCCTCCTTCAATTCGCGGTTTCTACAAGTAATAAACCCTCTTGCTGAACGTATGCTTCCAAGGGCGCACTGTTCACAGCGACTTGTCAGCATTTGCCAACATTTTCGCTGCCCAGAAGTGGAGTGTGCGCTGCCTTGATCAGGCGCGCGATTTCACAACTTCGAGGGCGAGGTCTGCTCGATCGGTGACGATTCCATCGACACCGAGGTCGAGCAGGTGACGCATTCGCTGCGGTTCATTGATCGTCCAGACGTGCATCTCGAGTCCGAGAGTGTGCACGCGGTCGATCATCCGCTGAGTGGTCACACGCAACCCTAGTGCCTTCTCGGGTACTTGGATGGCAACCAGTCCGCTGAGGACACGGCGAACGGCGGGCGAAATTCCGGTCTTGGCGCTGAGTAGCGCCAGAATGAAACGTCGAGCGGATGCCGAACTCGCCACTCCTGGCAATTGTTCGGCTGTGGCGGCACGGCGGGCTTCATCGAATGAGGTCACGAGCACCCGATCAATCGCGTGGATGTCGCGGATCGCGCGCGCGGTGGGAAGCACAGCGCCTTTGTTCTTGACGTCGATATTGAAGCGAGTCTCGGGAAAGGCATCAAGAGCCTCTCCCAACGAGCAGAAGCCTTGGCCCTCGCCCAGATCAATTCGCCGCAACTCTGTCATCGTGAGCTGATCGACCATGATGTTCCGGCCGGCGACGCGAGTGAGACTCGGGTCGTGAGCGACCACCGCTACACCGTCGAGACTGACGTGAACATCCGTCTCGATGTATTGCGCACCCGCCGCGACAGCTTTCGCGAACGCGAGGAGCGTGTTCTCGGGTGCTTCCACCGCAAGCCCCCGGTGCGCAAGCACACGGGGACGTGCGGGGGAGAGGAACGACGAGTTGGCGCTAACGCGCGACTGGTCCTTTGCCACTAAAGAATCCTTCACCAATGCCCTTGAGCGCTTCCGTCAGTTCAGACGGGATAATCCACATCTTGTTGGAATCACCTTCTGCAATCTTAGGCAGCGTCTGGAGGTACTCGTACGCCAGCAACTTCGGATCTGGGTCGCCCTCATGAATCGCAGCGAAGACAGTCTTGATCGCAGCAGCTTCACCATCAGCACGGAGCACAGCAGCCTTAGCTTCACCCTCAGCCTCAAGGATCGCTGCTTGGCGCGAACCTTCCGCTTCGAGAATTGCGGCCTGCTTGGTGCCCTCGGCGGTCAGTATCTGCGCACGGCGGTCACGCTCGGCACGCATCTGCTTTTCCATCGAGTCTTGAATCGAGAGGGGCGGGTCAATGGCCTTGAGTTCGACGCGGCCCACGCGAATTCCCCACTTGCCTGTTGCTTCGTCGAGAACAACGCGCAGTTGCGAGTTGATGTTGTCGCGGCTCGTGAGTGCCTGTTCAAGGTTGAGGCCACCGACGACGTTTCGCAGCGTCGTGGTCGTCAACTGTTCGACAGCCCCGAGATAGTTGCCGATCTCGTAGGTGGCGGCACGGGCATCCGTTACTTGGAAGAAGACGACGGTGTCGATGGAGACGACGAGGTTGTCTTCGGTGATAACGGGCTGCGGTGGGAACGAGACGACCTGTTCACGCAGATCGATGAGGGGCAGCATCCGGTCGATAAAAGGAACAAGGATGTTGAGGCCAGGCAGCAAAGTCTTGCGGTACTTGCCGAGGCGTTCGACAACTCCGGCACGCGCCTGCGGAACAATGCGGATTGCACGGAACAACGTGACGATCACGAAGATCGCCAGAACGACGAGCAGAATAATCACAAAGATCTGGCCTATGAAGCCAGCGGGATCAGTCACTTTTCTTCCTTTCTCGGCGATTTTTTGGTCGCACGAGGTTGAGTGGAGCCGGGTTTGGCAGATTCAAGGACTATGACGGCGATGGCACCTTCGATATCGGTGACCGAAACACGTTTGCCGACGGGAACCGCTGACGGTGGCGAGCTGTCTCCAATGCGGGCAGTCCAGGTTTCGCCGTTGTCGAGTTTCACTTCGCCAATGCCATTAGCGAAGGGGCCGGTAACGCGACCGCCGAGCTCAAGGAGAGCGTCGAGGTTGCTCTTTGCGGGGTCGGCTCCCTTTTCAAGATTCATCAGCAACACCGGCCTGATAGTGAAGATCAGAAGGCCAGAGATCGCTGCTGCGAGAGCAATCTGGATGTACCACGGCCAGCCGAGAAGGTTGGAGCCGAGCCCACCGATGAGGGTGCCCGCGGAGATCATAAGGAACGTGAATTCGAGAGTCATGACTTCGATCACGATGAACAACACGACGAGGGCAAGCCAGAGAATCCAGAGGTACTGGGTCAGATCAATAAGCATTGTTCCGGCGCCCTTCATCGTTGCGCGGTTCGACAAATCTTCAGTCTCGACGCTAGCACTTACCTCACTGCACAGCACGGCATTGACCGCTAAAGTCGTAGGGTGAACAGCGATAATTCGAATCCTCTGGCAGCCCACTCGCTCGATGGCGCTCGCGCGCTCATCACTGGTTCTTCGCGGGGGATCGGCGCCGATACGGCCGCCTACTTCGCCGAAGCGGGCGCCCGCGTCGCCGTGAATTACCGCAACAAAGAGGCTCGCGCCCTCAAGCTTGTTGCTCAGCTCAACGAGACTGACGGTTCGGCGATTGCCATTGGCGCCGACCTCACTGACCCCGAGACTGTTTCTGCCCTGTTCGAGACGGTGAAGACTGAGTTCGGCGGGCTCGAGATTCTGGTGCTCAATGCCTCCGGCGGCATGGAGGGTGGCATGGCTGAGGACTACGCCATGCAGCTCAACCGCGACGCTCAAGTCAATTTCTTGAAGACCATGATGCCGCTGTTGCACGAAGGATCACGCGTCGTTTTCGTGACAAGCCACCAGGCGCACTTCATCCGCACCGTTGAGACGATGCCCGAGTACGTTCCGGTTGCTCTCAGCAAGCGTGCTGGCGAAGATGCGCTCCGCGAACTTATTCCCGAGCTTGAGGCTAAGGGCATTGGCTTCGTCGTTGTCTCGGGCGACATGATCGAGGGAACCATCACGGCGACGCTGCTGCAGCGCGCCAACCCTGGAGCGATCGAGGCTCGCAAAGAGGCTGCTGGCCGCCTGTACAACGTGAGCGAATTCGCCGCCGAGGTTGCCGCAGCCGCCGTTGAGCCTGTGCCGGAGAACAACACTCGCTACGTCGGCGACGTCTCAGACTTTCTCACCAAGTAACGAGCTGCGGATGCCGCTCAACCGAGCCACCAGTCGAGTGCTGCTGTTCGACCGGGAGCAACGCTTTTTGCTCTTTCTGACGAAAGCACCGGACACAAGCGGTGTCGCGCGCTGGCTGACGCCGGGTGGTGGCGTGGACCCGGGGGAGTCTCATCATGAGGCCGCGGTTCGCGAGCTCGAAGAAGAAACCGGGCTTGTTGTTGAAGATCTCGGTGCGCCCGTGTGGTCGCACGACTTCGCGGTGGAGTGGAATGACGCTGATCACGACACCGGCCACGCCGAGTTCTACCTCGCTCACACAGATACCTTCGAGCCGTCGCAAGAACAATGGACGGCCGAAGAACGCGTCGACGTTTTGGCGCACCGGTGGTGGACCATTGATGAGTTGGCCGCCACCTCCGATCGCTATGAACCCGCTGAGCTTGTCGGGGTCATTCGAACGCAACTCCAGGAGATGAATTGATGAGCCGTCCGCTGCCGCACTACTCGGTGCCTGATGTTGAGTACTTGAACGAGATTGAGTTCGACAACATCACCAATGATGATGCTGTGGCGCTGGGGCTGATTGCCGTGCAGGTCATTCAGGAATGGGATCTCAACCTCGCGGTAGAAATTGTTCTCCGCGGTGATGTTGTCTTCAAGGCGAAACTGAAGTCGACAAATGCAGATAACGACCCTTGGCTGGCGGGAAAAGCTGCAGTTGTAAACCATTTCGGCGAACCTTCGCTCTTGGTCAAGCTGCGTCACCTCGCTGCCGGTGCGCCGTTTGAGGAACGAACGGATGTCGACCACGACATATACAAGGCTCACGGTGGCTCGATTCCGCTCTGGGTAGACGGCGCCATTATCGGCACAATGACCATGTCGGGGGAGCCTGACGCTATCGATCACGAAGCCGCTGCTGAGGCGCTGGCGAGGTTCGTTAGCAGCCGCAATCCGAGTTTCTAGGGTCATGACGACGTGAGTACAGGTGGGGGAGCGTCATGAGCGCTGTACGCAGCTGGCTTTACGTTATTTCTGCTGCGGCCGCCATTGTGGCGATGCTGACCGGGTGCACCGGCGCCCCAGGGTCAGGCGTCGAAGTCGGAGTTCACACGCCGAACCCCACAAACACGGCTAGAGATTCCGTTATGTCAGAAACTCCAGAATTGCTGGCATTCGACGCTGAGGGCGAAGCTGTCTTGGCGACGAGCACCAATGCCGGCAGCTCTATCGATGTGTCGCCATTCATCCCCACGACCGGACGAATCGCAGTGTATTCAGATTGTGTCGGCGCTGGCCGCATGACAGTGTCGATCGGCGACGTTGCACAGTCTTCTCACGACTGTCGCGAAAACTCAGATGACGCAGTCCACACAGACGAGATGGACATCGATGCCAACGGCAGCTACTCAGTTGCGGTGACGACCGACAACCAACAGCCCTGGACCGTGACGGTCGTTGCGCTGCCGCCTGTGCAACTCTGACTCGTGTCGCCCCTCTCCGCGACGTATCGGGTATCCGATAATGCACATTATGTCAGCTTGCCTGAATTGGGAGCACCACACGCTTGAGCGGCCCCCTCTTGCCACAACGCCCAGCCCTCGACGCCCAGCCAGACCTCTAGCCGCGGTGAAAGGTGATCGGCGGCTGATGTCTCGCCAGCGAGAACAGCGCACGAATGACCGCAACGGGCACGACGACCCACGCTCCGAGAATGGTCCCTATCTCGTACGTCACGCTACTTCCAGGATGTGGGCTTCCCTTCAGGCGTGCACGCAAGGAACTCAGAGGGATACCGACGGCATTCCCCCACATCATCATTCGAGTAGCGCCGAGAACGCCGAGCGCCTCCTCGCGGCCGTAGAACTGCACCAGCTGATCCCAGGCATCCTCATCGGGATGCCCCTCGGTATCCGCATAGTGTTGAGCAAACCCGATCCCAGCGAGCTCCCGGTCAGGCGCTCCTTGCGTGACGCCACCGAGAAGATCGCGAACTTCGCCCGGATCGATCCCAGCATCCAGTGCAAACTTCGCGTGCCCGTAAGCGCACAGCGCGCAACCGTTCACTTCGGTTACCGCGAGCATGATTCGGGATGTGCGCTTCTCCCCCACAGCCTTTCGAAATTTGCGGAAGTATCGAAACGTCACAGTGGCATCGTGAGTGATCTGGCAAATATCGCGCAGAGAGAAACGTCGATTCGCGCGCATCGACCAGACGTCAAAGGGCGCTGCCGATCCCTGAAACTCGTTGGTACTCGAGTGATGCCTGGTCTCAGCCATCCTGTAGCCCTCTTTCTTAGTCCGACACGGCGTCGGCTTAACTAACGCTCCACACAGTATACCCCCTAGGGTATTTTGCTCGCGAAAAAAAGGGGAGCGGATGACGGTTCGCGCCACCCACTCCCCTGCCTATTTAGTACTTATATGACTGACCGCCATCGATGGGCAGAACGGTCGCGTTGACGTAACTCGCGTCATCGCTCAGCAGGAACGCCACGACTGCGGCGATCTCGGGAGCTTCACCGAAGCGTTTCGTCGGGTTGCCCTGGATGAATTGCTCGGCGGCTCCACGCGGGTTCTCAGCATCCAGTTGCTTCATCGAGTTTTCCACCATGGGCGTCCAGATGGCGCCCGGAGCAATGGCGTTGATCCGGATGCCGTGCTCAGCGTATTCAATACCCGAGTTGCGGGTGAGCCCCACAACGCCGTGCTTGGCCGCGGCGTAACCGGACTGGTTTCCGATTCCACGGATGCCGCCGACGCTGGCCGTGTTCACGACCATGCCGGATCCCTGTTCACGCATGATCTTAAGAACCTTCTCGAGACCCAAGAAAACGCCACGCAGGTTGATGGCAACGACCTTGTCGAACTCCTCTGCGGAGAAGTTCTCCGTGAGGTTCTGCTTGCCTTCGATGCCAGCGTTGTTGAAGAAGCCATCGATGCGCTCAAAGCGAGCGATCGTCTCTGCTACGTAGCGGTCGACATCCTCTTCCTTGGAAACGTCAGCAACGACTGTCAGCACCTCGGCGTCAGGAGCAGCTTCAGCCACTGCTTTCACCGAGTCAGCCAGGCCAGCCTCCGAGATGTCGACGAGCGACAGCTTCGCGCCTTCCGAAGCAAGACGAACGGCAGCGGCACGGCCGAGGCCGGATCCCCCACCAGTGATGAGAATGACACGATCTGAGAAGCGATTCATGAGTAACCTTTCGAGTGGAGACTAATCTTTATGCAAGTTTGACTATACGGTTCGAAGCTGAGCGCGGGCTCAACGGATGACAATGATGCCGTGAGCAAAGCAGGGTCTGGACCTACGGCATCGTAATGACGATGGAGCCCGATGCGTGGCCGCTGCGGAGATCTGAAATCGCTGTGTCGACGTTCTCGAACGGATACGTAGTGACCGTCGGGCGGATCGCTAAGTTGTGGGCAAGAGTGAGGAAAGCTGCGCCATCGGCACGGGTATTGGCGGTCACCGTGCGCAAATCTCGCTCGTTAAAGAGGGCAGCCTGATAATTCATGGCAGGAATGTCAGTCATATGGATGCCCGCTAGCACCACCGTTCCGCCACGTTTCGTCGCGGCTAGCGCTACCGGCACGAACTCCCCCACCGGTGCAAACACAATTGCGGCATCCAGTTCGTCTGGCGGTTCTTCGGTTTCGTCGCCGACAAATGCCGAACCGATACTTCGCGCCAAGTCTTGGTTTGCCACACCACGGGTCATCGCGTAGATCGTCGCACCGGCGGCCTGAGCAATCTGAGCGGTGATATGGCCGCTCGAACCATAGCCATAAATTCCGAGCTTTCCGCCATCGGGCAATGCCGCTCGGGAGAGCGCCCGGTAGCCAATGATGCCGGCACAGAGCAACGGTGCGACCTCAATCGCATTGACGTTGGCAGGCAAGAGGTAGGCGAACGCTTCGGGAACAGTGGCGTATTCGGCGAAACCACCATCAGCATCCCACCCGGTGTATTCGGAGTTGGGGCAGAGGTTCTCGCGCCCACTTCGGCACCACTCGCAGACGCCGCACGTGCGTCGAAGCCAAGCGACTCCGACGGTGTCGCCGACATTCAGTTGTTTCACTTGGTTGCCAAGGGCAACCACCGTACCCACTATCTGGTGACCCGGCGTTATGTGAGACGCGTGGGTTTGAAGTTCTTGGTCGACCACATGAAGATCAGTGCGGCAGAGCCCGCACACGATCACTCGCACGACGACTTCATCGGGATGAGGGAGAGGTTTCGGCTTCGAACCGAGACTGATGGTTCCTGGCGACTCTCCTGTGCTCCACGCCTTCATCTGTTCCATTGGATGCTCCCACTTCGCGATTCAGAGTGGGACGCGCTCACACGAGTTCCCACTCGTTTGATCGGACGGCCAGCCCACGGACCGGAGCTGGCCACCCGAGGTAGGGATCAGAACGCCGCGTTAATGTCCACGACGTCGATGACCTTTTTGTTTACGAATTCTTGAATACCGAGGTTGGTCAGTTCGTGACCGTAGCCAGAGTGCTTGACACCACCGAAGGGAATGTCGGCCTTCACCATTGTCGGGTGGTTGACGTAGACCATGCCCGTGTCGATCTTCCTGGCGACCTTTTCACCGTTAACGGTGTCCTTCGTGAAGACGGAACCTCCCAAACCAAAGGGTGAATCGTTGGCGACAGCGATCGCCTCGGCTTCATCCTTGACGCGGATAACGATGGATACCGGCCCGAAGAACTCTTGGTAGTAGCACGGGTTCTTCGAGTCCATCTCGGTGAGGATCGTCGGCTGGTAGAACGCTCCGTTCGATGGCACGGGGGCACCGAGGGTTTCGGCCTTCGCTCCCCCAGCGATCGCGTCCTTAACCTGACCTGCGAGCTTGTCGGCAGCAGCCTGAGATGACAACGGTGCAAGCGCCGTTGTCGGGTCCATCGGGTCGCCTGCCTTCAACGCTGCAACACCGGCACGATACTTCTCAAGGAACTCATCGAAGACCGCATCGACCACGATCATTCGCTTCGCCGAAACACAGACCTGACCGGCGTTCCAGTGGCGACCGAACACGGCCCACTCGACTGTCTTATCCATATCAGCGTCCTCAAGAACAACGAATGCGTCGGAGCCACCGAGCTCGAGGGTGCTCTTCTTGACTGCTTTCGCCGCGTAGGCGGCGATAATCGAGCCCGCTTCTTCGCTCCCCGTGAGCGCTACGCCGCGAACGCGCGGGTCAGCGATCACGTGCTCAGTGAGGTTGTGCGGAAGAAAAAGGTTCTTGAATCCGCCGGCAGGAAGTCCGGCGCGCGCAAACAGGTCATCGAACATCGCCGCCGACTGAGGAACGTTGCTCGCGTGCTTGAGCAAGATCGTGTTGCCTGCCACCAACTGCGGTGCCGCAACACGAACAACTTGGTAGTACGGGAAGTTCCAGGGCTCGACGGTAAGGAGAACGCCAAGCGGCTCATTCACAATCTCGACTTCACCTTCCGCGGCATACGCGACCGGAACCTTCTCCGTCTCGAGCAATGCGCCACCACGTTCCGCGTAGTACTCGAGGATGTCGGCCGACAGATCCACCTCAGCCTCAGCCTCGGCGATCACCTTACCCATCTCCAAGGTGAGCAGCTCCGCGTAGCGACGCTTATCCGCGCGCAGCAGTTTCGCTGCTTTGGCGAGCACCTCCATCCGAGTTGAGTAAGGAGTTTCACGCCAAGACAGGAACGCTTGATGCGCCGCCGTGATGGCCTCGTCGACTTCCTGAACCGTTGCATCGGGGAACGTCGCGACTACTTCATTCGTATACGGGTTAATGGTTTGGTACGCCATTGTGGGGATCCTTTCGTGTGTTGTTTATTGCGGGGCGGGAACGCTGCGGCCAATCAGGTCGCGGGAACCAGCACGGGTGGAAACCGGAAGACGGCGCGCACGTCGCCGAACATCCCGACCAGTTCGGTCGGGACGAGAGCGGCCGCCGGCGCGGCGAGAAGGGACCGCGGATCAGCTTTCGCGGACTCTATACGAGGGCCTACGCGAAGCGCTAAAACTGGGGCGGCGAGTGTTGCGGTCATAACATTCCTCTGGCGATAGCGAAAGATATTCGCTGCCGAGGACTGGAGCAACAGAAGCTACGCTACTCCTCACCGCCACCGACTTTTTCCAGTTTCGGTAAATTGCCAGAAAAAACGTGCTGAGGTTTCTCCGCGCCTTTACGGCGCCGCGAAAGGGCACAAAAAAAGACTCGGCGTGCCGAACCGGTTTCCCGGATACGGACTCACGTCGAGCCTGGCCGTACAGGGCGCTGTCCCACCCGTAGTTGCTTAGTGTGCTACCACTTCTCTTCTCAGTCGCGTGGCCCATCCTCCGAATTGAGTTCATGCTCGTCATACACCGGGGACACTTCGCGGAGCTCCGAGCCTTCGGGCGCTCCCTCCTTCGCGAAAGGAACTACTGGTTCGCCAGCGACGGCATCGTTGGTCACCAGCTCATCGGCATCGATTGCGTCATTCGGATACTCGAATCCGGAGTCGGTGGAATCTGAATTCATGGTGCGGCCTTCCTCAGTAAAGCGATTGCCCGCGAGTGACCTCGCGCGTCTGTGTCTATTGAACGCCGCTAGGGAGCCAGAAACAAGCGCGATTCTTTACCGGGACGAAACGCCCGCCTCGCGGCGACGGATCATGACCATCGCGAATCCAGCGATGAGGATCATCAACGGCAGCTGAATCGGTAGCGCTGACCCTGAACCGGTGAACGCGAGCGAACCAGGTTCCAGTGCAGTGATCGTGATATCGGCCCAACCGATCAACGAGCCATCTGTCGCGGTGACTACCAACCGGTGAGCACCGGGTGACAGCGCTAATGGAATGGTTGCTGAGACGGTGCCGGCGGCGCTGACTGTAGGCGATCCCAGCAGAGTCGGCGTGGAGTAGATCCACGTGTTCACGACAGTGCCAGCAGGTGACGCGCCCATAGCGATCGTGATCGTTTCGCCCGGCTTGGCCCGAGCCGGGGCTGTGATCGAACCTCGGGCCGCCTCTACGAGGCTCGCGGCCGGCACTGCAACGGGAGTCGTCGGCGTGGTTGGGTCGGTCGGGTCGGTCGGGTCGGTTGTCACGGTGCAGTCGATGGTGCCTGACCGCAGCGCGATGCCGCGCGTGTTCGAGTCATCCGACCAGTAAACGTTTGTAGAACCGGAGACACACTCCGAGTGCGGCACCACAGCGAAGCCCTCGTTGTTGAGGTTCGACATGCCAGAGGGACGCTCAAAGACAGTGGCGACTTCGAACGAACCCTTGGCGGCACCATCCCGGGTGATCTCGAGGAGTGCGCTGCGTCCCTCACACGTGTCGTCGCAGACGGCCCAAAGCGCACCCAGCGCGGCATCGAACTCGAGCTCCATCACACCAACGAAACCACTCTCGATCGTCGCAACGCGCTGAAACGAGCCGGAGGTTTGGTCGAGGGCGTAGGCGTAGATCGCGCCGTTCGCTTCGAGACCAACGAAGAAGAGTCCGTCACCGTGATCTGCGTACGTCGCGGGGCTATAGAGAGCGTTAGTGCTTTCGTCGACGAATCCTTCAGCCACGAGGTAGCTGTCGGGAATCCACGCGATGCCCTCGAGCCCCGAGTTTGCTGCAATAACCGGCAGGTCGGCCGTGAGGTTCCATTCCTGGCTAGCCGTCAACTCGGATGCTGCTCCCGAGACGTCGTAACGAAGAATCGTTGGGCGGCTCACTGCGCTGTTGGAGTTGTCCCGCTCACTCGCGATGAAGACACCCCCGGAGGCTCCGTGCGAGGTAAGCGCAACTCCTTCGGCATCCACATCACCGGTTCCATCGGAGTAGTGCAGGCGCTTGCCATCGCTCCACGAGTCGCTCGTCGCAGGCACCCAGTTAGCTCCGTCAAAGACGAGCTTGTAGAGCGAGCCTGGCCCGTTCTTGGCAGCCCACAACACGTCTCCAGAAGGCGCGGCTTCGAAAGCGAGCCCGCTCATATTGTCACTGAACGCGTCCAGTTCGTTGACCGCAGTGATGGTCGAGCCGCCCGGCCACGGCGAGGTTTCGAGTTCGCCAACGCAACTGTTCGCAGCGCCCTTGGTCGATGCCTTCGATGTCTCGAAGTCGCCCGTTCCGTCGGGGCAGCGCGCGTAGGTTGTAGCGGCGTGCGAAACCCACTCGTAGCTATCCACGAGCGTCACACCGTCAGGGCTGAAAAGTCGTGCCGAATCTCCCCCGCCGAGCCCGAAGTCAGGCTCGACCGCGAGATAGTCGCCCGCGGCGATCGTCGTGCCGGCAGCGAAAGTATGGACATGGCCGTCGTCGTTGTCTTTCAGTATGAAGCCCGAAACATCCACTGCATGAGAGCCGTTGTTCTTGAACTCGACCCAGTCGCTCGAGTCACCCGTCGACTCAACTTCGTTGATGCGGATTGGCGCACTGCAGTCGTTCGCGAAACCCTTCGTTGAACTCGTCGTGTCGCCGAAATCAGAGCCGCACAGTCCGAGCGTTGTCGTCGAGTGACCACTCCAGCTGTGTGAATCAATGAGGGTGACACCGTCGGCAGCGAAGACTCGCACGGAGTCGTTGGAGCCAAGCCCGAAGCTCAAAGTGGGCTGGTCAACGACGTAGAACGCGCCCGCAGCAATCGAGGTGCCCGCGGGAATTGATGCGGCGTGGCTGTCATTGTCGTCCTGAATAATCCAGCCGGAGATGTCGACCGCGCTGCTGCCGCTGTTGACGAGTTCGACCCAGTCGGTCGCGTCACCGTTCGATTCGATTTCGTTAATGCGCACGCCCGGGAGTTCAGCCGCACCACAATCGTTAGCGGCACCCCGTGTCGTGCTGTTCGTCGTCGCGAACTCGCCGACACCGTCCGGGCAACGACCGTAGCTGCTGCTCGCGTGGGTGGCCCAGCTGTAGCTGTCAATCAGCGTCGTTCCGTCGACCTGGAAGACGCGCGCGGCATCCGAACTGCCTAAGCCGAACGATGGCTCGAACGCATAGAAGGCGCCGGGCTCGATCGTCGTTCCACTCGGAATCTGGTCGGTGCGACTGTCCTTATCATCCTTGAGCACGAGGCCCGAGATATCAACAGCAAAGTCCGAAATGTTCGTGAGTTCGATCCAATCAGCAGCCTCACCGCTCGATTCGATCTCATTGATTCGCACCGCGGCATCCGCAGTGATCTCGCAAGCGTTCGCCGCGCCCTTGGTCGAAGCCACCGTGTCGCGGAACTCCCCGGTACCGTCTGCGCAACGCCCATAGGTGACCGCAGCGTGTCCGTCCCAGGCGTACGAATCGACCAGAGTCACCCCGTCGGCAAGAAAAACCCGCGCGGTGTCTGCCTTGCCAAGTCCGAAGTTGTCTGGGTTAGCGTCATCGTTCACGTCGACCGCCAGGTACCCGCCAGCCAGAATCGCAGAGTCGGCCGGAAGCGTCAGAGTGCGGTCCTCTTTGTCATCTTTGACGACCCACCCCGAGACATCAACTGATTCTGTTCCCGTGTTAATGAGCTCGACCCAGTCGAAGTCATCGCCGTTCGACTCGACTTCGTTGATGAGGATGCTCGGCACTGCCGCTGCGATAGCAGGCACTGGGGCTCCTACCGCCGGCAGAGCTACCAGCGGTACTGCCAGAGCAAGGGAAGTGACCAGGGCGGCAAGGGGCCGTCTGCGCATGAGGAATGCCCTTCAAGGCTTCGTCGATGGATGCCCGTCCGGGTGGCGAGGCAAGCGCAGTCTTGGGGAACTGTGTAAACCGCGGGTGAACGCGAGCTAACGACGCGGTGCTCGACCGTGCGTCTGGCGCAGCCGCGTTAGTCCCTCATCGCGTCGAGCAACGACACCACAGTGGAACTACGGGGAGAATGCGGATTCCAGACTGCTTCGTAACTGATGAGCAACGGGGTTCCCTCCCGGAGCACTGGCTGGGATCGCGTGTCCGGGGAAAACTGCGATCGCGGAAGCAAAACCCCTCCCAGCCCAAGCTCGCCCCACTTCTGCAGCGTGCGGTAGCTGTCAGCCTCTCCGGCGTAACGCGACAAGGGGCGGTTCGACTCTGTGAATAGCGCCTCGGTGAATGTGGTGAGCCCACAGGCGTCACCGACCAAGACGAGCGCCTGAGCGGCGAGCGTCGAGAACTCAATCGCCTCGCCATTGCCCCGAGCGGCGCCCGACGGCAAGTAGTGCAGGGGTTCGCTCTCGAGAACGCGGTTTGCGAATTGCCCGGCAGATGCGACCGAGGGAATGAACAAGACGTCCAATTCTCGTTGCGCAAGGGCTTCTCGAAGTGGAGTCATATTGTCTTCGCGAAGGACGAGAGCGCCCAGCTGTTCGCGACTGGCTGCCTCGAGCGCTCGACCAATGAGCGACGACGCGAGGAGTGGAGACACGCCAACGCGGAGCGGTGGAGCGCTATCGCGAACACTCGCAATCTCGTGCGCGATGCTTTCCACTGAGCCCAGCATCTGGAGTACGTGGGGCAGAATCGTGCGTCCCAGCGTGGTGACCGCCACCCCACTGGGTGAGCGATCGAAGAGCTGCGTTCCAATCGTGCGCTCGAGGGACGCAATCCCCACCGACAGTGCGGGCTGGGTAACACCGAGAGAGAGTGCCGCCTGTGAGAAGGAACCGAAGTGAGCGGCGGCTCGAACATAAGCGAGCTGCACAACGGTGATCGATTCGCCATACATTTTCTTTATAGCCCCCATGATCAAGTCAGGGTTCTCGCGAACCCGATTGCTTGCAATCATAGGTTCTACGAGCCCGATGCCCACATCCGGAGCCGACTGATCAAAGGAATTATTATGGCGCAGTTACAGATCACCCTCATTGTCTCTGACGAGAACCGGGCGGCCGCGGCAGCCGTGTATGTCAAGTACAAGCAAGAGTTTCTCGACGGTGCGGCGGGGGCAACATCGAAGCACCTCCTCATCCGCTCCGAAGACGTGCAAGTACTGCACGTCTTCGACACTGCCGAAAACGCCAACGCTTACCTCGCGAGCGAGCTGTTCACGAACGATGTCGTGCGCGAACTAAGTCCGTTACTCGACGCAGTTCCCGAGGTGCGCATTTACGACGAGGTGTAGCCCCGACAACCGGGAAACGTATTCGTGCAAATCTCACTTCTGTTACGCTTTCCAGATGGAAAGTGAATCTCACGACTCCCCTAGCGCCACCGACGCGTCTCTGGCCCCGACCGGCAAAGACGCTTCTCAACTACTCGAGCAGCACGCGAGCATGAGGGACTCTGTGCAGCAGCGCGGCCCGTCGCGCGGCTTCGCGTGGTTCCAGCTCTGGGCCGGGCTGATGACTCCGATCTACATAGCGGTCTTCCTGTTCGCGTTCTCCGCGGATGCCGGCACAGCAGGCGACAATCACCCCGGTAATTTTTCTCAGACGTCGCTCCTCATCGTGCCTATCTTGGCGTTCAGCACTTTGACGATCGGCGCTCGCGAGCGATTCGGCATCCGCACTTCGCTCCCGCGACTCATCTGGATTCCGTTAGTCGCGGCGCTTGTCGGCATGGCCGCTCTCTCAGGCCTTTCGGTGTTCGACATTCCTTACCCCCGCTGGCTCATCGTACTGGTGGCCCTAACAGCGCTCATTCCGTTAGTTGTCCCTGCAGTAATTCGATTAGTGCGCACTCCTCGCCCCCATGATCAGGCGCCGGCAGCGTACGCGATGCTCAGCAGGCCCGTTCGATTTACGACTGCGATCATAGGGGCGGTTGCTGGGCTGCTGGTTACCTCCGGTACTAACGTGATCGTCGCGACGCTCGTGATGCTCGTAGCGTCCGTGGGCATCATGCTCTCGTTCGTTCTGAACGAGTCCCCCTGGACTCTGCCGCGAGCCGGCTACGAATGGGGCTGGATTCAGTGGACAGCATTCGCGCTGGCAACCAGCACGCTCTTCCTGTTCGCCGTGCTCAACCCGCTGTCGGTCACCGTCTCCCCTGCAGTTTCTGTCTTGTCAGGCATCGCAGTATTCGCGATCATGCTCGTGGCTGCTGCGCTCCCGGCACCCGTGATTGAAGAACCTGTCGATGCAGCGTCGCTCTCTGCAGTGCAGGCGCCAGCGCCAGCGCCAGCGCCGGATGCGTCATGAAGCATCCCCGCCATCAGTTGGATGACGCGTTCCTCACGCCCGTGAGGCTCTCCCTCATGGCAGCGCTCGGGCGCAGTAATGAGATTGACTTCGCCACGCTCAAGGCTCTGCTGGAGGTTGAAGACTCCGCCCTCAGCAAAGCGATCAGCTACCTAGTGGATGCCGGCTACGCGAAAGCGATCAAAGGAACGGTCGGCAAACGCCCGCGAACCTGGGTAACGTCGACAGCAGCTGGCTACCGATCGTACGAGCGGCATTTACTGGCGTTGCGCGCCATTACAAACCTCGCTTAGACGCCGCGGCGACGCAATCTCAGCCAGCCAAGCAGCACCGCTCCAAGTGCCCACAACACAAGCATCGGCATGTCTTGTTCCGAGTAGAAGTGCATTCGGTTGTCTTCGTCAAAGACTTGGTAAGAGGAATTGAGGGAAAAAATCCATGCTGCCTCAACGGGATCCGGAAACAACTGCGAGATGTTGGCGAACCACACGAACGGTGTTCGCGCGGTCGGTTCCTGCAGCCAGCTCAACAGGTACGGGAAAACAATAAAGGTTGCCGCTATGGCGAGCAAGGTTCCTGCGGCTGAACGCACGACGATGCCTACTCCGCAGCCGATCACTGCGGTAAGAACAAGGCTCAGCGTGCCGCTGATGATCGACAACGCGACGATTGGCTCTGCCAGAGAAGGAATGTAGCCCTGCCGCTGCAAGATGACCACGACTAGCGGTGCAGCAACGATGAGCGATGTGGCCATCACGATCAGCGTCGCAGTGGCCGAAACGATCACTTTCGCGAGAACCAACCGACCCCGATGGGGCACGGCAGTCAGAGCCGGGCGGATTGTTCCGGTGGAAAAGTCAGCCGTCGCAATGATCGCTCCCACGCCAGCGATGAGGAGATGGCTCAAAGTAAGCCCCGCAGCGATGCTGAAGTTCACCTGACTGAAAGTGAGCAGCTCAAGGTCGCCAGAAATTAGAGGGCTGACCTGCTGCTGCTCTGGCGTAGAGGACCCCGCCCATTGGCAGGCCAACCAGACGTTCGCTACCCAGCTGAGCGCCAGCAGCCATCTCACCGCGGGCGTACTGAAAGCCTTGAGCGATTCTGAGCGCAGCACCCCCGCAAAGCTGGAACGAAGTGGACGCTCTCGCAGCCTTCGACGCTGAAGCAGCAGTTTCCGCACCCGTTCGGCCCCAATAACGCTGTGCAGGCGTCGTCGAGAGAAGATGACGATCGATAGCCCGAGCGCGAAAACCGAAGCCACGAGCAGCGACAGAAAGCCTTCGCCCGGCGTCAGCGAGGATGCCGGGGACATGTCCGTCGCGATTGCCTGGGCTGGCTCATGCGTGGTCATCGCTTGAAGGGCTGAGGCTGGCAACCAGTCAATGAGTCGCAGACCCGCCTCGCCCGCGACAACAAGGACTAGCCTCGGCAGCAAGAACACGGTGCCGAGCACGATCAGCACCGCAACCGCTGTGGACCGTGACACCGCAGCGGCAGCGATACCCAGAATCGCGAACAACACACTGCCCCCGGCGACACTCAGAATCACGACGGTCGTCTCACGCAGCGAAGCAGCAAGGTAGCCACGCGAATCGAGTGTGACGAACGCGATCCACGCTGCGGCGGACGACCCGGTGATACTTGTGAGAAAAGCGAGCACCATTGCCGGAGCAACCTTGGCCACGATCAAAGCCCACCGTCGTGGCACAGCAGTCAACGAGCCGGAAAGTACATCAGCCGCATATTCGGAACTCATCGCAATGACGCCCAGAATGGCAGCAAGAAACGCCACCGGCAGGGCGCTCAATGCGATTGCTTCGAACAGTATGGGAGTGCCGTCGCGCTGGGCTAACTCATCCGTATAGACAGGGACAGGGAGCACTCGTACAGCCCCGAGAACGATGGGAAGCAGAACCAGCGCGGCCACAACGCCGCGCGTCGCGATCAGCGACCACAATTTTACTCCTTCGGACCGCATGAGTCTCCACGCCGCCCGCGGGACCGCGAATCCGCCCCGCGCCCGGTTAGCAGCAACCGCGCGCACCGCTACGAACCTGTCCGATATTCGACACTTGAGTCAGTGAGCTGCCGATAGGTGTCTTCGAGAGAGTCAATCTGAGTTCGCAATTCAGAGAGTGGGATGCCGAGACGAGCAGCTACATCGCCAACCTCAGCTGCGCTCAGGCCTTCGATAGTGAGCGCGTCTGCCTGCGCTTCTACGCGTGCGCCGAGGGTAGTAAGCGGCGCGATGAGCTCATTCGCGCGCCCAGAACGCAGCAAGACTCGTTCAGCGCCATGGAGACGAGCAAGTTCCGTGAGCGGAGAATCCGCGAGCACCTTCCCTCGCCCGACAATCACGACATGGTCAGCAGTGAGCGCCACCTCGCTTATCAGATGGGAGGAGAGCAGCACTGTTCGGCCCTCCGCCGCGAAGCCCCTCACCAATTCTCGAAACCAGATCACGCCGTCGGGATCGAGGCCGTTCACGGGCTCATCGAACACGAACGCGGCAGGATCACCGAGCATGGAAGCCGCGATGCCGAGGCGTTGCCGCATTCCGAGCGAATACCCACCGACGCGACGAGAGGCCACAGCGCTGAGCCCCACCTCCTCGAGCACAAATTCCACGCGTTCGTTGGGTATCCCATGGGTGAGGGCCAGCGCCCTGAGATGGTCAAAGCCGGTGCGCCCCGGATGCGCGTTGCGGGCATCCAGTAGAGCACCAACCTGAAACATCGGGTCCTTGATGCGCCCATAGGCCTCCCCTCCAACCAGAGCTACACCGGTTGTCGCGGTTTCAAGGCCGAGCAAGATGCGCATCGTCGTGGTCTTACCAGAACCGTTCGGCCCCAGAAAACCGGTTACTCGTCCAGGCTCAGCGGTGAAACTCAGGTTGTCCAGCGCGAGCTTGCCGCCGAAACGCTTCGAAAGGTGGCGAAACTCAATCAACCGCGGCCCCTATCGTGACGGATCATCATCTTAGATTCCCACAGCGAGAACCGGAACACTAGAGTCTCCGTGCAATCGCCTGAACACTCGCAATAATGGTCACAAGCATCCGCGATATCGCAGTGCCGCGACATCCGCACCTCCAGGGAGGCACCCCAAAATGGCCAGCACGAGCACCCCCGACTCCCCCAGCGCCCACGCGGCGGATCGCCACGACCTGATTCGGGTGCGCGGCGCTCGCGAGAACAATCTCGCTGATGTGAGCGTCGACATCCCGAAGCGCCGGCTCACGGTCTTCACAGGAGTCTCGGGCTCTGGCAAGAGTTCGCTTGTCTTTGGCACGATCGCGGCAGAGTCGCAGCGGATGATCAACGAGACGTACAGCGCGTTCCTTCAGGGCTTCATGCCATCGCTCGCACGCCCCGACGTCGATGTGCTGGAGGGCCTCACGACGGCGATCATCGTTGACCAAGAGCGCATGGGCTCGAACGCTCGCTCCACTGTCGGCACAGCGACCGATGCCAATGCCATGCTGCGCATCGTGTTCAGCAGGCTCGGCGATCCCCACGTGGGGTCGCCGCAGGCGTTCTCATTCAACGTGGCGTCCATCTCGGGCGCCGGCGCAGTCACCTTCGAGAAGGGCGGCGTCACTACCAAAGAGCGGCGCGAGTTCAGCATCACTGGCGGAATGTGCCCCACGTGCGAAGGCCGCGGCACCGTCAACGACATCGATCTCACTCAGCTCTACGACGACAGCAAGTCGCTCGCCGAGGGCGCGCTCACCATCCCGAACTACACCGCCGATGGCTGGATGGTGCGCATCTTCACCGAGTCAGGCTTCCTCGACCCCAACAAGCCCATCAAGAAGTACACCAAGACGGAGCTGCACGACTTTCTCTACAAAGAGCCGGTCAAGGTCAAGATGCAGGCGATCAACATGACCTACGAGGGTTTGATCCCCAAGATTCAGAAATCGATGCTGTCGAAAGACCGCGAAGCGATGCAGCCGCACATCCGTGCCTTCGTCGATCGGGCAGTCACGTTCACGGCCTGCGCCGATTGCGGCGGCACCCGACTCAACGAGGGCGCTCGAGCATCCAGGATCGCCGGCATCAATATTGCGGATGCCTGCGCCCTGCAGATCAGCGACCTCGCCGAGTGGGTGCGTGGCCTGAAAGAGCCCTCCGTCGCGCCCTTACTTGAAGCGCTACAGCAGACCCTCGACTCGTTCGTGGAGATCGGCCTCGGCTACCTCTCGCTCGACCGGCCCGCTGGCACGCTCTCGGGCGGTGAAGCCCAACGCACCAAAATGATCCGCCATCTCAGTTCGTCGCTCACCGACATCACCTACGTCTTCGATGAACCCACCATTGGCCTCCACCCGCACGATATTCAGCGGATGAATGAGCTCCTGTTTCGCCTGCGCGACAAGGGCAACACCGTGCTCGTCGTTGAGCACAAGCCCGAAACGATCTCGATTGCCGACCACATCGTCGACCTCGGACCAGGTGCCGGCACTGAGGGCGGTCAGATCTGCTTCGAGGGTAGCTTCGCCGACTTGCGCCAGAGCGATACCGTCACCGGCCATCACATCGACGACCGGGTCTCGGTCAAGACTGAAGTGCGATCCCCCACCGGTGTGATGGAAATCCGCGGCGCCGACACCCACAATCTCAAGAATGTGGATGTTGATATCCCGCTCGGCACTCTGGTCGTAGTGACGGGCGTTGCAGGCTCCGGCAAGAGCTCCCTTATCCATGGGTCCGTCGTGCCCCGCGACGGCGTTGTTTCCGTCGATCAAGCTGCGATCAAGGGATCTCGTCGCAGCAATCCCGCGACATACACCGGGCTCCTCGAACCCATCCGCAAAGCGTTCGCGAAGGCCAACGGGGTAAAACCTGCGCTGTTTAGCGCCAATTCCGAAGGCGCCTGCCCCAACTGCAATGGCGCCGGCGTAATTTACACCGACCTCGGCGTCATGGCCACTGTCTCCACTCCGTGTGAGGTGTGTGAGGGCAGGCGCTTTCTGGCCTCGGTGCTGGACTACAAGCTCGGCGGGCGTGACATCAGTGAAGTGCTCGGGATGTCCGTTGCCGAGGCCGAAGCCTTCTTCGGCGAAGGCGAAGCCCGCACTCCCGCCGCCCACACCATCCTCGACCGACTCGTTGATGTCGGGTTAGGCTACCTGCGCCTCGGCCAGCCGCTCCCCACTCTCTCCGGCGGCGAACGGCAGCGCCTCAAGCTCGCGACCCAGATGGCCGACAAGGGCGATGTTTATGTTCTGGATGAACCGACCACCGGGCTGCACTTGGCCGATGTCGAGCGACTCCTCAGCCTGCTCGACCGGCTCGTCGATTCGGGAAAGTCCGTGATCGTCGTTGAACACCATCAGGCAGTAATGGCCCATGCAGATTGGATCATCGATCTCGGTCCCGGTGCCGGCCACGACGGCGGAAACATCGTGTTCGAAGGCACGCCAGCGGATCTCATCGCCGCGAAATCGACACTCACGGGTGAATACCTCTCGGCGTATGTGGGCGACCGCAGCTAGGGAAAACTTCGAGTTCACCACGCAAGCGGCAGAAAGCTACCAGCTATAGATTCTCGGAATGATGGCGTGCCGCACCGACTCGTCGGGGCCCGGAAAGACAACCATGACTGGCAGATGGTCGGGGTCACGGCCCTCAACGACTTCGAAGTCATCGAGTCGTTCGCGACGAACATGCACCGACTCACGTCGCAGAGCCTCTTCACAACGCTCGAATTCCTCCAAGCTTTCTGCGCTCCAAATGAGGTACTGGATGCCAACAGAGCCGAGAACGCGACTCGGTTGGGCATGCTTGCCGCGAAGGTAGAGTTCGTAGTTCTCGGGGCCGACAAGCAGAGCCGCCGACTCGTCAAGAATTGAGCAGGTGAGTCCGAGGAGATCGCAGTAGAACGTGACCGATCGATCGAGATCCGAAACAAATGTGACGGCGGATGTGAGACGCACGCTAGCTCCTTGCCGAACAACCCTGAGCGTCGCCGGCTGGCGTGCTCGCTCTGGCGGTTGACGCGAACGCCAGCAAGTCATTCCTTATTCACGGTACGCTCACGACGCTCGAGCGGGGGCATTCTTCACCTTTTCCTCAGGAAGCGTCCAGATTGCGGCTCGCAGTAAAGCGCGATCACCCCCGAAAGCCGTACCCTTGAGTCACGCCACCTAACCGGGGAGAGATCGTGACATTCTTTGAGTCCATCGCCACCGTATTCCGCAAATACGCGGATTTCACCGGGGTTGCTAGTCGCCCCGAATATTGGTGGTTCGCGCTGTTCTCCTTTATTACGTCCGGAATCGCTGCGTCGCTCGACCCGAGCAGCGGCAACGATTTTGGCCACATGGGATCCAACTTCGGGTATTCGGTGGGGCTCAGCACCGCATGGTCGCTCGCGCTCCTTATTCCTCAGCTCGCCGTCACTGTGCGCCGCCTCCGCGACACTGGCCGCAATTGGACCAACATTTTCTGGCTCCTCGTGCCTATTGCTGGTGCCATCGTTCTGATCGTGTTCCTGACTCAGCCGAGCGTGACGCAATCGGGTGAGACGCAGCAGGCTGCTCCCGGGCATGTTCCCCCGCAGATCCCAGAAGTTTCATAAAGAATCCATAGAGTCTTCCGCCAGCATGGGCCTCCTCACGATCAGGAGAGACCATGAATCGACTTGTTAAAACCATGGCCACAGCTAGCGTGCTGGTTATGGCGCTCGCCGGTTGCACTACAGCCTCGAGCACTGAGATAGAAACCGCTGAAGCGAGCCCCGAAGCGACTGCCACAGCCGCTGAGACCGCCTCAACTGCCACTTTTGCGGCCTCCACGGGTGATTGCGACGCCATGGCCGCGACCTTCCGAGACGTCGAAAGCGCGAACGCTGACCTCGCGGATCCCGAACTCACGGCAGTCTGCGATGGTGACACCCTCACGATCAGCAGCAACAGCATCCCCGACTATCTCTACATCGCGACCACACCAGGATCGCCCAAAGTCTCCGAACTGACCATGACGATCCCGGTCACCCCCACCGAAGCAGACGAGCCAAGCGCTGTGCCCTATCTTGGTGCCCTCGGCGTCGCGGTCAACGGAGTACCGATCTACGGGCCTACAGAAGGCACCGGCGGAGATGTGCAGTCCCTCGAGGGTGCCCTTTCGGTCTGCGGCAGCCACAGCGGTCCAACCGACTTCCACATCCATTGGTTTGGCTACGCGGATGGTGTCGATTGTCTCTATGACGCTGACGAGGTAGAAACCGGCGAATCACTCGTCGTGGGCTGGGCCGCTGACGGCTACCCCATCATGTCCGGAATCGTGTGCTCGGATGACGAGTGCAGTGAAACGACTCAGCTCACGAGCAGTTGGGAACTCACCGACGAATCACAATTCGCCACCGACACCTGGGCCGCCCACAGCTATGTCGAAGGCTCTGGCGACCTCGACGAATGCAACGGACGTGTCGACAGCGACGGACAGTACCGTTACTACGCCACGACCACATTCCCCTACTTCCTCGGCTGCTACCACGGTGATGTTGCGGATGACGCTCTGAGCGGCAACAACGCCGCCGCTCCCGGTGGCGGCCCGGCATGATCACGGCGACAGAGCGTGCGCCAGGTGCGATGAACCCCGCCCGCCGCAGCTTTCTCGCGTTCGGGATACTCGCCGCAGCCGGCTCAGCGCTCGCCGCCTGTACGACCTCTACCGCTACCGTTACCGAGGGCGCAAGCGCCGCCGAAGAAACGCCCAGCGACACTGATATCGGCTTCTTTAAAGACATGGCGTTGCACCATGAGCAGGCCCTCGCCATGTGCCAGCGCGTGATCGGACGCAACAATGGCGACTCTGTTCAAGCACTGGCCGCCGACATCCTGCAAAATCAATCGTTCGAGCGAGGAGTGATGCACACCTGGCTTACCGTGTGGGGCGAGAGCACTGCGCCTCCCGAGACAGTGATGGCATGGATGGGGATGGAAATGCCGGCCGCCGATATGACCGGGCTCGCGACCGACGAACAAATGACCTCCCTTTCCACCACCACCGGGATGGCGCAGGGCCGACTGTTTCTGAACCTCATGCGCGCCCACCACGTCGGCGGCGTCCACATGGCCGCTTATGCGAACGAACACGCCGCCGTGAGCACTGTGCGAGCAACCGCTGAACGTATGAATGTCATCCAAACGTATGAAATCGGCATCATCGATCAGCTACTCTCAACCAGCTATCTTTAGCCGGGCGTTCTCTTTCGCGGTGATAAACTCTCACCCGGAAGGTAAGCACCTTCCGAACTCGTCCACACCCTGCCTGAGTTCTTGATTGAGTGACCATCTCGTTGAAGGCCATTATGCTTTCGAATCCAGAAGTTTCAGCAACACCGGCGCCAGCTGACGATTGCCTCTGCTCGCCTTTCGCAACGACGCTCAACGTCACCGGCGTGGCAATTTCAGTCATCGATGAATACGGAAACCAATTGACCGTCTGCGTCAATGGCCGCCTTGCTGCACGATTGGATGCTCTTCAATTTGAGCTTGGCGAAGGACCAGCGCGGCAAGCACTCTCTAGCCGCTCCCCCGTGTTGTGGCCTGATCTCGATCAGGACTCTGAAACAGGATGGCCCGTTTTCCAGAATGCCGCGCGCGAGCTCGGTGTCCGCGGAGTTTTCAGTTTTCCGCTCGTGCTCGGCAACGCCGTCGTCGGAGCAGTCAACTTGAGCACAACCACGCCTCACGAGGCCGACGCCGATTTCGTTTCGAATGCTCAAAGCATGGCAAATAATGTCGCGCTCACGGCCGTTGAACGGGCACTTCACGCTGCTCAACGACACAGTTCGCCAGAGACTGAACAAGCACCAGCCCTTCGGCGCGAAGTCCATCAGGCCACGGGCATCATTATTTCGCAGTTAGGTCTCTCCGCTCCGGATGCCTTTGCCCGGCTGCAAGCCCATGCATTCTCTACTGGGCGCCCCGTCGATGATGTAGCACGTGACCTAGTTACGCGCGTGCTTGAGTTCGATCCCGTCACCGAATAACCACCTCCCCCGCAGGAAAGAAGGATCAGATGGACGGCACAACCCGCGAGGCCCAGATCAGTGCAGCGTTCGTTACCGTTGCAGAAACGCTTACCGCCGAACACGACATGGTGGATGTTCTCCACACCTTTGTGGAACGGTGCGCAGAGATTGTGCGCATGGATGCCGGCGGCCTAGTGCTGGTCGATGATGCTGATGATCTCCAACTCATGACGTCGACAAGCGAAGCGGCGATGATGCTGGAGAGTATGCAGCTCGCTGACGCAGCAGGCCCATGCATCGAGTGTTTTCGCACAGGAGAAGCGGTCGCCATCAACGATATTTCTACGTCAGTGGCGTGGCCCGAATTTTGTGCTACTGCCGTTGATCAGGGGTTCAATTCGCTGTTGTCGATCCCAATGAAAGTTCACGGCAGGGTTATCGGCACGATGAACCTCTTTCGTGCGGCGAGTGAAGCGGTCAGTTCACGCGATGCGGCTGTGGCTCAGGCCCTCGCCGACGTTGCGACAATCGGAATCACTCACGAGCGAGCCCTTCACCAAGCGCAGGTCGTCGAAGAGCAGTTGCAGAACGCTTTGAACAGTCGAATTGCCATTGAGCAGGCCAAGGGAGTAATCGCGAATGGGCTATCGCTCAGCATGGATGACGCGTTCGTTCTCCTCCGCAAATACTCCCGGGACTGCAATCTCACGCTACGGGCGGCGTCAGAGATGGTGAGCCGACGCGAGATCACGGTGCAACACATTGTCGCCGCGGCGACCAGAGGCTAACCCTCTCAGCATCTATTCAGATTCGGGCGGCGAACCCGGGTGTACGCTTTAACTAGTTGCTCCAGACCTTGGCAGCGGAATTTGTTCCGTTTCGACCAAGGATGGCAATGGCCAACTCAGATACAAGCCTGACCATCGGGGTTCTCTCCGAAAAAACCTCGCGTGAGCACCGCGTCGCTCTCGACCCGAGCGCAACCAAGCAGCTCATTCAGGCAGGGTTCTCGGTGCTTATTGAAGCCGGGTGCGGTTCAGACGCGAGCTTTACCGATGAGAGCTACCTCTCCGCCGGGGCCACTCTCGCCGCGCGATCTGAGATTATCGCGTCGTGCGATGCACTCGCCGCCCTATCCCTCCCCGCGTCAGACGTCACTAACGCTCTTTCGTCGGGCAGCGCTGTCATTGGACTTCTTGACCCTCTCAATAACCTCGACCGGGTCTCTACGTTGGCGGCTCAAGGGCTCACGCTCGTGGCGCTCGAATTGCTTCCCCGAACTCTGAGTCGTGCCCAGCAGATGGATGCGCTCAGCTCTCAGTCGAGCGCGGCAGGATATCGAGCGGGCATCGTGGCCGCCGAAAAATTCGGTCGCTACTTGCCCATGATGATTACGGCATCCGGAACCGCGACTCCCGCGAAGGCGATCGTGATTGGAACAGGTGTTGCTGGGCTCCAGGCCATTGCCACGACCAAGCGCCTCGGTGCCGTGGTCACCGGCTACGACGTTCGCGCAGCCTCCCACACCGAAGTCGAATCGCTCGGCGCCAAGTTCCTCACGTCGTCCGTTGCGGCCGGCGCTGGTGAAGGCGGCTACGCCCGCGCAATGACCGCCGAAGAGCAAGCGATCCAACAGAAAGAACTTGCGGATGCTCTCGTCGCCTTCGACATCATCATCACGACCGCAAAAGTGCCGGGCCGCACTCCCCCGCTGCTGGTCTCGCAAGACACTCTCGCCGAGTTGAAGCCCGGTACCGTCTGCGTCGACCTCGGTGCGAGCGACAAGGGTGGAAATGTCTTCGGCTCAATCGATGGGGAGACTTTCACGACGGCGAACGGTGTCGTCGTGGTCGGCGGTGGCAATCTCGCCGCTGATCTTCCTGCCTCGTCCTCGCTAATGTACGGCCGCAACATCACCGCTGTCGTCGAAGCACTCGCCCCCGCTGGCGCCATCGTGATCGATCCGGCCGACGAGGTGCACAAAGCCATCGTCGTTTGTCATTCGGGAGATGTGGCAAATGCGGCGGTACGCACAGCCCTCAACCTCGATCCCCTCGACTCCACCGAAACTGTGAAAGCTCAGGCCAACTGATGGAAACCTTGTACAGCAACCTCGCGATCTTCGTTCTCGCGCTTCTCGTGGGCGTCGAAGTGATCGGCAAGATTCCCTCGACGCTGCACACCCCGATGATGTCGGGCTCTAACGCCATCCACGGGGTCGTAATCGCTGGTGCCGTTGTCACGGCATCACTCGCTGACTCCCCTGCCGGCTACATCCTGACCTTCATTGCGGGTGCCTTTGCTGCCGCGAACGTATTCGGAGGCTATGTCGTCACTGACCGAATTCTGAAAATGTTCACGCGGCCCACACCTCCTAAAACCGTCGACACCACCACAACGGAGGACGCATCATGACCGGTTTCCAGTTCCTCGTCGGAATTCTCTATCTACTGTCGGCATCGCTCTTCGTCGTGGGGCTCCACATGATGCGGGCACCCGCGACTGCCCGAAACGGTAACCGCCTCTCTGCTGTCGGCATGGTTATTGCGGTCCTCGCGACGATTGTGCTTGCCCTCGTTGTCGATGGCGGCGAATGGATTGCGTGGGTTGCCCTCACCGCAGGCGTGCTCGTCGGTGCAGTGTTCGGGGTTTATCGTGCTCGCACCGTAAAGATGACCGATGTCCCTCAACTCGTGAGCGTGTTCAACGCCGTCGGAGGCAGCGCGGCTGCCGCAATTGCCTTCGCCGCGTTCATTCTCGCGACGAGTGCCGATCCCCTTGAATTGACGGTCTCTATCCCCGTCGTGCTCGATGTCCTCATCGGCTCAATTACCTTCTCCGGCTCGCTGATCGCGGCCGGAAAGCTCCAGGGCATCATCCCGGGCAATCCCGTCACGTTCCCCGGTTCGCGTCTGCTCAATGCGCTGGTTGCAGCGATCGCGCTCGGTGCGAGTGTTGCGGCAGTGATGCTTCCCCACAACACGCTGTTGCTCTTGGTAGTGCTCGTGACCGCACTCATCCTCGGCATTCTTATGGTGCTGGCGATTGGTGGCGCCGATGCTCCCGTCGTCGTGTCGCTCCTCAACGCGCTGACCGGCCTCGCCGTGGCCATGGCTGGCTTTGCGATCGACAATCAGGCGCTCATCATCGCGGGTGCCTTGGTCGGCGCAGCGGGCACCATCCTGACGCTGCAAATGGCGCAAGCGATGAATCGCTCCGTGCTCTCGATCATCGTCGGAGGCTTCGGCACCGGCGAGACTACGGCGACGGCAGGACCCGCGGCTGAGGATCTCGCCAATGTGCGGAGCCTCACCTCCGATGATGTCGCCATTCAACTCGCCTATGCGCAACACGTGCTGATCGTGCCTGGCTACGGACTCGCCGCAGCCCAAGCCCAACACGAAGTCGCGGAGCTTGCTGCCCTGCTCATGGCGCATAACATCGACGTCAAGTACGCGATTCACCCGGTTGCCGGCCGTATGCCAGGCCACATGAATGTGCTGCTGGCCGAAGCCAACGTGCCCTACGAACAAATGCTCCAGCTCGACGAGGCAAATGCAGCGTTCGACAACTGCGATGTTGCTCTCGTAATCGGCGCCAACGACGTCTGCAACCCGGATGCTCGAAAGCCAGGCAATGCCGTCTCCGGGATGCCCATTCTCGACGCCGACCATGCCAAAGCCGTTGTCGTCATCAAGCGGTCGATGCGGCCTGGCTACGCGGGCATCACGAACCCGCTGTTCACCGATCCCAAGACGGGGATGCTCTTTGCGGACGCCAAGAAGGCGCTCAAGGACATCACCGTCGCTGTCAAAGAATATGTCTCGGCCTAAACCGAGCAGGAGCCGCCCGGCTTCGTTTTGTCTCCATCCGCTCTCCGTACAGAAAGAAGAAAACCATGAAGGCAGCACGTTTCCACGGTCGCAAAGACATCCGCATCGATGACATTCCGAAACCAGAGCTTCGCCCCGGCGCAGTCGCTATTGATGTCGCGTGGTGCGGCATCTGTGGCACAGACCTTCACGAATATCTCGAAGGCCCGATCTTCATCCCCGCAGCGGGGCATCCGCACCCGCTGACTCACGAAGAAGTACCCGTGACTATGGGGCACGAATTCTCAGGAACAATCACTGCACTTGGCGAAGGAGTCACCGATCTCACTGTCGGCGAGAACGTGGTCGTGGAGCCGTACTTCGTGTGCGGCGAGTGCGCCCCTTGTCGCGCTGGCAACTACAATCTCTGCACCAAAATGGGCTTCATCGGGCTGGCTGGTGGGGGCGGTGGTTTGAGCGAAAAGATCGTCGTTGAACGTCGCTGGGTTCACCCCATCGGTGACATCCCCCTCGATCAGGCCGCGCTCATTGAACCCCTTGCTGTCGGCCATCACGCGTTCGTGCGCAGTGGCGCGAAAGCCGGAGATGTCGCTTTCATCGGTGGCGGAGGCCCTATCGGTCTCCTCCTCGCTGCTGTGCTCTCTGCCGAAGGAATCACCGTCATTATGTCTGAGCCAGGCACGGCGCGGCGCGAAATGGCGCTCTCTACAGGGGTCGCCGATCACGTGATTGACCCCAGCGTTGAGGATGCCGTAGCCAAGGTCATGGAATTGACCAACGGAGTCGGCGCCGACGTCGCATTCGAGTGCTCGAGCATCAACGCCGTACTGGACCAGCTTTTTGATGCGGTGAAGCCGACTGGCGTGATCGTCAACGTTTCCATCTGGGGACACCCGGCACAGCTGGACATGCAAAAACTGGTGCTCAAGGAAATCGATCTGCGCGGAACCATTGCCTACGCCCACGATCACCCTGCAACTATCGCGCTCGTTCAAGAAGGCAAGGTCAATCTGGCGCCGTTCATCACGGGTCGGATCCACCTCGACAAACTCATCGACGAGGGCTTCATGACGCTGATTGATCACAAAGAAACAGCCGTCAAGATCATTGTTCGTCCGGAGGTCAGCAATGTCTCATGACATGAGTGAAGCCGGCTGGTCCCCGCAGGGTCCTGTCATTGAGCTCTCCGATCAGGCAAGCCTGGATCTGCTTGCCAGCAAGAGCTTTGGTCATCTCGCCCTCAGCAATGAGGGGCGCCCGGACATCTTCCCGGTCAACTATTACTGCGACAAGAAAACAATTCTGTTTCGCACCGCATCGGGTTCAAAACTTCACGAACTCACCGAGAACATGCATGTTGCGTTCGAAGTTGATGTGAAGACTCCGGATGACGTGTGGAGCGTCGTAGCTCGAGGCCTGGCAACAGTACTCGATGACGCCTCGCAGGTATCAGCTCAAGCGCTCAAGACGTTGCCCGATTGGGTTCCCGTCGAGTCTTTCGTCTACATCCTGATTGAACCAGAATCCATCCGCGGCCGCCTGTTTGAGCGCCGCCTAGCGATAGGACATAGCTAATGGCAACAGAAATGCTCTTTTGCGTCGACCATAACGGCACGTGTGAGCTCACCACTCCCACGTCCGGCGACGGCGAGACCGACGAGAACGACTAAACGCACGGCACTCCACAACTAGTTACTCTGGGGGGATGAAAGCATGCCCCTGCCAATCGTTGGAAACCTACGACGATTGCTGCGGCCGATTTCACCGCGGCGAGGCACTTGCTCCCACCGCTGAACGACTGATGCGGTCGCGCTACAGCGCCTACGTCCGTGGCGAGACCGACTATTTGCTGCAGACGTGGCATCCGTCTACTCGCCCGGCAACGCTCGAACTCGATGCGGATGTGCGCTGGTTTCGCCTCGAGATCGTCGCGCGCACCGGCGGCAGCATGTTTGATTCGCAGGGCACTGTCGAATTTCGTGCTCATTACCGCAACGACGGCAGCGCCGACCAGCAACACGAAAACAGCAGTTTCGTGCGCGAAAATGGTGCGTGGCTCTATGTCGACGCTGTCTAGGTGACGTGGTTTTGGCAACACGGCTCAGGCAACGCGGTTTCGGCGCCGTAGAGCTCGACGGATAACTAAGGAGAACCGGTGAACTACATACTCTCGATCGATCAGGGCACCACCAGCACCCGCGCGATTATTTTTGACCACGACGGCAAGCCGGTCACTTCAGGTCAGCTCGAGCACGACCAGATCTTCCCCAAGGCGGGCTGGGTCGAACATGATCCGGCCCAAATCTGGCTCAATACCCGTGAAGTCATCGGCCAAGCTCTCTCGAAAGCAAACGTGACTCGCCACAGCATCGCCGCTGTCGGCATCACCAACCAGCGTGAAACCGCCATTATCTGGGACCGCACGACCGGCGAACCCGTCTACAACGCGATCGTCTGGCAAGACACCCGCACGCAGGCCATCATCGACCGCATCGCCGAGGGTGACACCGACAAGTTCAAGAAAATCACCGGCCTTCCCCTCGCCACCTATTTTTCGGCATCCAAAATTGTGTGGATGCTCGACAACGTCGACGGAGTTCGCGAGCGTGCCGAGGCGGGCGAACTCGCCTTCGGAACCCCCGACTCGTGGGTGCTCTGGAATCTCACGGGCGGTCCCGACGGCGGAGTTCACGCCACCGATGTCACTAACGCGAGCCGCACGCTGTTGATGGATCTTGAAACGCTGACCTGGAGCGACGAGATTCTCGCTGAACTAGGCATTCCGGCGTCGCTCATGCCCGAGATCCGCAGCTCTTCCGGGGTTTTCGGCACTGTTTCCAGCGCAAGCCTGCTGCGCGAAGTGCCTGTTGCCGGCATTCTGGGCGACCAGCAAGCAGCCACCTTTGGCCAAGCCGCTTTTGACGCGGGCGAGTCCAAAAACACTTATGGCACCGGCAATTTCTTGCTGACAAACACGGGCACTGACATCGTGCGTTCGCAGAACGGTCTCATCACGACTCTTGCCTATCAACTGGGCGACGAGGCTCCTCGCTATGCGATTGAAGGATCGATCGCGGTGACGGGCTCACTGATCCAGTGGCTGCGCGACAACCTCGGCATTATTTCGCGTTCCGAGGAGGTTGAAACGCTCGCCGCATCCGTCGACGACAACGGCGGCGTCTACTTTGTGCCCGCGTTTTCAGGACTTTTTGCACCCCATTGGCGCCCGGATGCCCGGGGAGCGATTCTCGGACTCACCCGTTTTGTGAACAAGGGCCACATTGCGCGTGCCGCACTCGAGGCCACAGCGTTCCAAACCAGCGACGTCATCGAGGCGGCCAACGCGGATGCTGATGTTGCGATGACGGAACTGCGAGTGGACGGTGGAATGGTGGCCAATTCCGCGCTTATGCAGTTTCAGGCCGACATCCTCAACATGCCGGTCATCCGCCCCCAGGTCGCAGAGACAACAGCCTTGGGCGCGGCCTATGCTGCGGGACTCGCAGTTGACTACTGGAGCGGCCTCGATGAACTGCGCGATCGCTGGAGCGAGGGCGAGCGTTGGGAGCCCCAGATGGATGACGCCGAGCGAGAGCGCCTCATTCGCAACTGGAAAAAGGCCATCTCCAAGACCCTTGACTGGGTCGACGAAGATACCGACTAGCGGTTCGTGGCCGCGACCCACTCATCGAGTTTCGTGGCGGCCAAGCCTGAATCGACGACGTGCTCGGCGCGCTCAAGCTGCTCTTTCAACCGTGCGAGCAATGGGCGCTGACTTTGTTCGGGATCTTTCGCCAGCTCAAACGAGGCGAATCCGGCCGCAGCGTTCAGCAGCACGACGTCGCGCGCTGGCGACTTCTCCCCCGCCAAAATTGAGCGAATGACCTGGGCGTTGTACTCAGGATCCTTGCCCAACAACGCTTCGATCGGCGCCCGCGGGATGCCCAATTCCAGAGGATCAAGGTCGTGTTCGGTCACGAATCCCCGCGACACTTCCCAGACGTGACTGTGGCCGGTGGTCGTTAGTTTGTCGATTCCGTCGTCGCCGCGGTACACCAGCGCCGTCGCACCGCGTGTCTGGAACACGCCCACGAGAAGACTCACGCGTTCGCGACTACCGACACCAACAGCCGAGGCCTGCGGGCGGGCGGGGTTACAGAGCGGTCCAAGAATGTTGAACAGCGTGGGGATCCCAAGTTCGCGACGCGTCGGCCCAGCATGCGCGAAACCGGGGTGAAATAGGGCGGCGTAGACAAAGGTAATGCCGACTTCGTTGAGCACTTCGGCTACCCGCTCCGGGGTGAGGTCGAGGTTGAGCCCCAGAGCACTCAACACATCGGATGCACCGCTCTTGCTGCTCGCGGCACGATTGCCATGCTTAATCACGGGCACGTCCCCCGCTGCCGCAATAATCGAGGCGACGGAAGAGATATTCAGCACGGCACCGTAGGGGTCTCCACCGGTGCCGACGATGTCCAAAGCCATGGGATCTACGGGCAGCGGCACGGCACTCGCCAAAGCAGCATCCCGAAAACCAACAATCTCGTCGACTGTCTCACCCTTGATCCTCAAAGCGATCAACATCGCTGCTAATTGAGCGGATGTTGCTTCTCCGTTCATAACGGATTTCATCGCCCACTCAGCTTGGCTGATTGACAAATCAGTGCCGGAAACAAGGGTTGTAAGGATTTCTGGCCAAGTTGGGGATGCAGACATGAGTGAAATCCTACCGATCCTGAGCCGACAGGCCGGAGATTGAAAAACTTACGCCCAGTTATCAGCCATAATAGATACGTGACCACAGCTGCCCTCAACCGCTCTCTTGGAGCCCAGTCTGTCCAGCGACCGAACACTGTTGCGGTCGGTACCATCGTTTGGCTTGGTAGCGAGGTGATGTTCTTCGCCGGCCTTTTCGCCATCTACTTCACTCTGAAGTCGACGTCCCCCGAATTGTGGGCGGAGCAGACTGCCAAGCTCAATGTGCCATTTGCGACCCTGATCACGATCATCCTCGTGCTCTCATCGGTCACGTGCCAGTTTGGCGTCTTCGCCGCTGAGCGCATGCAAGTGCGTCGCACAGGCAAGCTCTTCGACATGCGTAAGTGGGGAATGACGGAATGGTTCTTCCTTACCTACTCCATGGGCGCAGTCTTCGTCACCGGTCAGGTCTTCGAGTACGCCACGCTGGTTTCTGAACACGTGAGCCTCTCGAGCGACTCCTACGGCTCGGCGTTCTACATCACCACCGGGTTCCACGGACTTCACGTCGCCGGTGGCCTCATCGCCTTCTTGCTGGTTCTCGGTCGCGGATTCGCAGTCAAGAACTTCGGACACAAAGAGGCAACAAGCGCAATTGTTGTTTCCTACTACTGGCACTTTGTCGACGTAGTGTGGATCGGCCTCTTCCTCATCATCTACGTGCTCAAATAAGAACGGAATAGACGTAATGGCCACCAAGGCAGCTCGCGCGTCACGCAGGTCACAACCTGTCGGTCGACGCCATCCTCTTGCGACTGTAGCCCTCCTGCTCGTTGGTTTACTGGGAACGGGCGGCGCATACGCGCTGTTCACCTCGAGTGCAACGGCAGAGACCAGCGCATCCGCCGAAGCACTTGTTGAAGAAGGCGGAAAGCTTTTCGCCGCTAACTGTGCAACGTGTCACGGTCTGGACCTCGAAGGCACCACCCAAGCCCCTACGCTGATCGGCGTTGGCGCTGCAGCGACCGACTTCCAAGTGGGTACTGGCCGCATGCCACTAGCCATTTCGGGCCCACAAGCAGAACAGAAGCCCGTTCAGTTCACTGAAGAGCAGATTCAGGCTCTCGCGGTCTATGTTGCTTCCCAGGGCCCCGGCCCAGCGATTCCCGCTGACATGTACCTCACCGGGGAAGGCTATGACGTCTCCAACGGTGCCGAACTGTTCCGCATCAACTGCGCAATGTGCCACAACGTTGCCGGTGCTGGTGGCGCGCTTACCGAGGGCAAGTTCGCTCCAGCGCTCGCTGACGTGACTGCCAAGCACGCCTACGAGGCAATGCTGACGGGCCCGCAGAACATGCCCGTGTTCAACGACACGAATCTCACGCCTGAAGAAAAGGCCGACATCATCACGTACCTCAAGTACCTCGATGAGACGCCCTCTGTTGGTGGATTCACGCTTGGATCACTTGGCCCCGTTTCTGAGGGTCTGTTCATCTGGATCTTCGGCCTTGGCGCGATCGTGGCAATCACGGTCTGGCTCACGGCTAAATCAAACTAGTTAGCGACCGCTGTACAGCGGACGGTTGAAGGGATAAGAATGGCAGACGACCACGGCGATACCGCCGGCAGCACCGCTGCGGGTAAGGACGTCGAGCAGCACGGGGCTCCTGCGCACAGCGCAGGTACCGCCGTCGTCGCAACCGACGAGGTACCCAACCCGGGGTTCCCCCCGCATCGCCCACGCGTAACGGATCTCGACCCCAAGGTTGACAAGCAACAGGAACGCCGCGTTTCGACGATGTTCCTCCTCTCCATTGTGGGAAGTGTGCTTGCTGTTGTCGCTTACTTCGTGTTCCCGATTGAGCCCGGAAACATGCAGTCGGTGCGTAACAACACCCTGTTCCTGGGTCTCGGCATCACGCTGGGTCTACTCGGCATCGGCATCGGTGCCGTTCACTGGTCCAAGGCACTTATGCAGGGTCACGACCTTGTGGAGCAGCGCCACGGAACTCGAGGCAGCGAAGAAACTCGCGCTAAGGCCGTCGAGGTATTCACTCTCGGCAACAAAGACTCCGGGTTTGGCCGTCGCACACTGTTGCGTCGCTCGCTCATCGGTGCCCTCGTTGTCACCCCGCTTCCCGCAATCGTGTTGTTCCGTGATCTCGCTCCGGCCGACAACCCGGTCACGCTTCTCAAGCACACCTTCTGGGAAGAAGGCATGCGGTTGACGCGCGACCCAAGCGGAACCCCCATCAAAGCATCGGACCTCACCATTGGTTCAGCCTTCCAAGTCATCCCTGAAGGCCTCAACGACTCTGAGCACCGCATCGAGGAGAAGGCGAAAGCCTCAGTTCTCCTCGTGCGCCTCAAGCCAGAAGATCTTGAGGTATCGGAGGGTCGCGAAGACTGGAACTACGACGGCATCGTTGCTTACTCCAAGATTTGCACTCACGTTGGATGCCCGGTTGCACTTTACGAACAGCAAACGCACCACCTGCTGTGCCCGTGCCACCAATCACAGTTCGACATCAAGCGCGAAGCAGCCGTTATCTTCGGCCCAGCGAAGCGTCCACTTCCGCAATTGCCGATCACGGTCGACTCAGAGGGCTACCTCATCGCTAAGAGCGACTTCACTGAGCCCATCGGTCCAAGCTTCTGGGAGCGCAAGCTATGACAACCACCCCCGCCCAGGACGTACAGCCCAAGACTCGCGGACAGCGTTTCACGGGAGCTGCTGCCAACTACATTGACGAGCGCACCAGCATCTCTGGCCTCGTCAAAGAGGTAGGTCGCAAGATCTTCCCCGACCACTGGTCGTTCATGCTCGGAGAGGTTGCTCTCTACAGCTTCATCGTCATTCTTTTGTCGGGAACGTTCCTCACGTTCTTCTTCGAAGCCTCGATGGTTGAAGTCCACTACGAAGGCTCCTACGCGCCGCTCAAGGGCATCGAAATGTCGGCCGCTATGGCATCGACGCTCGATATCTCCTTCGACATCCGCGGCGGACTCCTGATGCGCCAGATCCACCACTGGGCAGCTCTGCTGTTCGTGGCATCCATCGGTCTGCACATGCTCCGCGTGTACTTCACCGGTGCATTCCGCAAGCCCCGTGAGATCAACTGGTTCATCGGCTTCGTACTCTTCGTACTCGCGATGGCCGAGGGCTTCACCGGCTACTCGCTCCCCGATGACCTGCTCTCCGGTAACGGTCTGCGCATCATCGATGGAATGGTCAAGGGAATTCCGGTCATCGGTACGTGGATCTCTTACCTGCTGTTTGGTGGAGAGTTCCCCGGCGTCGACATCGTCAGCCGCCTGTACATCCTGCACATCATGCTGCTGCCGGCGATCATCATCGCTGCAATCGGTATTCACATGCTGCTGCTCGTGATCAACAAGCACACCCAGTTCGCTGGCCCCGGTCGCACCAACGACAACGTCGTCGGCTCCCCCGTCATGCCTGGCTTCGCTGCGAAGGCTGGTGGATTCTTCTTCATCATCTTCGGTGTCATTACGCTGATCGCTTCGACGTTCTCGATCAACCCGGTGTGGGTCTACGGCCCCTACGACCCCTCCCCTGTTTCGGCAGGTACCCAGCCTGACTGGTACATCGGATTCGCCGACGGCGCACTCCGACTCGTTCCGCCAGGGTGGGAAACCGAGTGGTTCGGCTTCACGTGGTCGTTCAACATCATCGCTCCATTGGTGATCTTGGGCCTCTTCATTGCGATCGTTGCCTTCTACCCCTTCATTGAGGCGTGGATCACCGGCGATAAGCGTGAACACCACATTGCTGACCGTCCTCGCAACGCTCCGACCCGTACCGCAATCGGTGCTGCTGGCGTCACGTTCTACGCAGTCCTTTGGGCCGCCGCGAGCTCTGACCTCTTGGCTACGCACTTCAAGTTATCCATCGAAGGAGTGATCCACTCCTGTCAGGCGCTGCTCATCTTCGGACCGATCATTGCCTACTTCATTACGAAGCGCGTGTGCTTGGGTCTGCAGAAGAAGGATCGCGAGATCGCTCTTCACGGCTACGAATCGGGTCGCATCGTGCGCTTGCCGCACGGTGAATACATCGAGGTGCACGAGCAGCTCGACGACTACGAACTGTGGAAGCTCGTCAGCTACGAGGACTACAAGCCGCTCATGGTGCGTCCGGACGCTCAGGGCCGCATCACCGTCGGACAACGCTTCCGGGCATCCGTCTCGCGCTGGTTCTTCGAAGATCGCATCGCGCCGGTGTCGCAGAAAGAAATCGAACAGTCCAAAGACGAGCACCACTAAAGCTGCTCCCCCTGAATGACTGTTGTGGGCCTTACCGAACTAGTTTCGGTAAGGCCCACACTCGTTTAACCAGGCGCGCATACTCGATGCCGAGGGCTGGTCGGGCACCAAGTCTTCTTCATCGATCACACTCAGAGTGACGGCGCGAGAGCTAGCTGGCGAAGGGAACTCATAAGTTAAGTTAGTTTAACTTTATGAGTGATGTGCGTGCTGAGCGGGTTCCCGAGCCGTCGCTCCCCCAGCCATCGGCCCATAGTCCTCGGCCAGAAAAACGACTTCTCTTTCTCCTCGGCCCCGCGTTTGTCGCCGCAATCGCCTATGTCGACCCTGGCAATGTTGCAGCCAACCTGACAGCGGGCGCCAAATACGGCTACCTACTCGTCTGGGTGCTTGTCGTCGCCAACGTGATGGCGGTCCTGATCCAATACCTCTCCGCAAAACTGGGCTTAGTCACAGGCAAAAGCCTGCCCGAACTGCTCGGCGAGCGGTTACCTCGGAGCGGACGCTTACTTTTTTGGGTACAAGCGGAAGCTATTGCCGCTGCCACCGATCTCGCCGAGGTAATTGGTGGAGCGATTGCCCTTCACATTCTCTTCGGGCTCCCCCTGCCACTCGGGGGATTGATTATGGGCGTTGTCTCCACAGCTTTGCTTTCGGTGCAATCACGACGGGGGCAGCGACCATTCGAATTCGTGATCATCGGCCTTCTTGCCGTTGTCACCGTGGGGTTCGTTGCAGGCCTCGTCGTCAGCCCACTCTCCCTCAGCGAACTCGTTGGCGGCCTCGTACCTCGATTCCAAGGAACTGAGACAGTTCTCCTGGCCGCGAGCATGCTGGGTGCGACGGTGATGCCACACGCAATCTATCTTCACTCCGGACTTGCACGCGACAGACACGGCGCAAGCATCGACGCTACGCGCATTACTCATCTTCTTCGGGCAACTCGCTGGGATGTACTGATCGCGCTCGTCATCGCTGGCTCGGTCAACATCGCCATGCTGCTTCTCGCAGCTTCGAGCCTTCGCGGCGTCGAGGGGACCGACAGCATCGAGGGAGCTCACGCTGCGATTGTGGCGGCGCTGGGACCCGTTGTCGGCATCGTTTTCGGCATCGGGCTGCTTGCTTCCGGACTAGCCTCCACGTCAGTAGGCTCCTACGCAGGGTCACAGATCATGGCCGGCCTCCTCCACCTCAGAGTGCCACTGCTACTACGACGCGTCGTCACTCTGATTCCCGCGCTCATCGTGCTTGCGATCGGCTTCGACCCCACTAGCGCTCTGGTGCTCAGTCAGGTTTTCTTGAGCATTGGAATCCCTTTCGCCTTGATTCCACTCGTCGCGTACACCCAGAACAGAAAACTCATGGGCGAGTTTACGAACCCCCGTGTTGTCACTTGGCTCGCGTGGATCGTGACCGCGCTCATCGTGCTGCTCAACGTAATTCTGATTGCGCTGATTATCGTGGGTGAATCATGAGTGGGGCGATCCCGCACGAGCAGCCCACCGATGTCGACGCCATAAGTTTTGTAGCACAGGACTACCTGAAGGCGATCTGGAGCGCCACTGAATGGGGCGATCCGCCGATCACCACGAAAGCACTCGCTGCCCGCTTCGGAACCAGCCCCGCCAATGTCACCGACACTCTGCACCGCCTCGCAGCGCAGCAGCTCGTCGACTATCGGCCCTATAAGCCTGTCCAGCTTACGAAGACGGGCGCGCGTCTTGCGATAGCAATGGTGCGACGACACCGCATCATCGAAACGTTCTTAGTCACGACTCTCGACTACGGGTGGGATGAAGTCCACGACGAAGCGGAACGACTCGAGCACGCCGCGACAAACACGCTGATAGACCGGATGGACGCCTTGCTCGGGTTCCCCACGAGCGACCCGCACGGTGACCCCATACCCACCGCAGAAGGCCACACGAACACTGCACGGGGCGCCATCCGTCTCGCTAGCGCTGCACCGGGACGTTACCGGGTGCAGAGAATTTCCGATGCGGAGGCCGCCAACCTCGAAATAGCCGTCACGCTTCAGGTTGCACCGGGGAGAGTCGTCGATACGCACAGCGCCGATGGAGAGTGCTACCTCACGACGGCCGACGGTTCGCAGGCGGTCCCTGCGACCTTCGCAGGTGCAGTATGGGTCACGCGGATCGATCCGTCAGCACCATAACCTTCAGCGAACCAACATTCGACACAGTCAACGTTGTGAACCGACACACGAATCGTGGCTTTAGTCGAAAACGCGCTTGAGAAAGTCAGCAGTCGACATGTACCCGATACGCTCAAAGAAGTCAGCGGAGCCACGACTGGGCACAGTGAGCTGGCGTACGCCGCGTTCGAGGCATACGGCCTCGACGGCTTCTACTAACCGTGTGCCAATACCGGTGCTCTGAACGGTGCCATCAACAACGAGTTCCTGAAGCTGTGCGGAACTGCCGTTGGTGTGCAGCAGATGTGCGATCGTCGCGAACGCGTAGCCGACAACAATGCCGTCCGTCTGTTCGGCGACCAATAGGAGCGTTGTCGCGCGATCCTCGACTGCGTGCACGAAGGCGGAGTCGAACGCAGCCCGGTCGGGTGCGTACTCAGTTCCCAGTTGTTTCAGCAACTCGAATACGGAGGCCGCATCGTTCGCGGTCGCAGAACGAATCTGCACAGATTTAGCGGGCGAAGTATCCGCGGTAGTACTCATACGTCCACCCTACGAGGCTAACGACGAGAATACCTCCGCCGATGAATGCGATCCACGGTCCAATAGCGACGCCCAAGAAAACGAGCGAGGCAGCGCCGGCAAGCACGATTGGCCACCAGCTCCAGGGGCTGTAGTGCCCCTGCTCGGCTTCGCCGTCTTCGATATTTGCATCGAGACGGTCCTCAACGAGTTCGCCGCCCTGAGCCGCGTGCACCTTGCTCAAGTAGAAACCGATGAGAAGGAACAACAGACCGCTCAGCAGCAGAGTGATCGTGCCGACCCACTCCACGCGCTGGTGGTTCGCGTCGAGGAGCGACCAGGTCGTGTAAAGACCGGAGAGGAAGAGGAAGAAAACCGTGAGGATCCAGTACAGCTTGACGTTCGCGTTCATCGGTTACTTCACCTTCTCATCTGCAAGGTCATAGACAGGAGCGTCAGGCGCATCCTTACCGGGACCAATACCAACAGGGATGCCTGCTTCAGGGTGGTTCAGATCGAAGGCAGGAGATTCGGAACGAATCCGCGGGATCGACGTGAAGTTGTGACGCGGGGGTGGGCAGCTTGTAGCCCACTCGAGCGATCGCCCGTAGCCCCAAGGGTCATTTACCGTGACCTTGGGAGCCTTGCGCGTGGTCATGTACACGTTGAAGAGGAACGGGATCATCGACACCGCAAGGATGAATGCACCAATGGTCGAGACCTGGTTCATCCACGTGACCCCATCTTCAGCAAGGTAGGTGCGGTAACGACGCGGGAGCGCCACTACGCCAGCCCAGTGCTGAATGAGGAACGTCATGTGGAAACCGACGAACAGCAACCAGAAGTGAATCTTGCCAAGACGCTCGTTGAGCATCTTGCCGGTCCACTTGGGCCACCAGAAGTAGAAACCACTGAACATGGCGAACACAACGGTTCCGAATACGACGTAGTGGAAGTGAGCCACAACGAAGTAGGTGTCAGAAACGTGGAAGTCGAGCGGCGGACTAGCGAGGATAACGCCGGTCAGTCCGCCGAAGGTGAAGGTCACTAGGAAGCCGATAGCCCAGAGCATGGGGGTCTCAAAAGTGATTGAGCCTCGCCACATTGTGCCGACCCAGTTGAAGATCTTCACACCTGTTGGTACCGCGATGAGCATCGTCATGAGTGAGAAGAACGGAAGCAAGACTGAACCGGTCACGTACATGTGGTGAGCCCACACTGTTACTGACAGGGCAGCAATCGAGATTGTTGCGTACACGAGTGTGGTGTAACCGAAGATCGGCTTGCGGCTGAAGACAGGGAATACCTCAGAGACAATTCCGAAGAACGGAAGCGCAATGATGTACACCTCAGGGTGGCCAAAGAACCAGAAGAGGTGCTGCCACAACAGAACTCCACCATTGGCGGGGTCATAGATATGGGCGTCGAATACACGGTCAGCGCCGAGTCCAAACATTGCGGCGGCCAGAACCGGGAACGCCATGAGAATGAGCAGCGAGGTTACGAGCGTGTTCCACGTGAAGATAGGCATGCGGAACATCGTCATGCCAGGAGCGCGCATCGTGATGATCGTGGTGATGAAGTTGACGGCACCCAAGATCGTGCCGAAACCACTCATTGCGAGACCGAACACCCAGAGGTTTCCGCCGATTCCCGGAGAGAACGTGGTGCTCGACAGCGGCGCGTAAGCAAACCAACCGAAAGATGCCGCACCTTGAGGGGTGAGGAATCCAGCGACAGCGATCAGCGAACCGAAGCTGTAGAGCCAGTAAGCGAACGCGTTCAGTCGCGGGAACGCGACGTCAGGAGCACCGATCTGAAGCGGCATGAGAACGTTCGCGAACCCAGCAAACAACGGAGTAGCGAACATCAGCAGCATGATCGTGCCGTGCATCGTGAAGAGCTGGTTGTACTGCTCACCCGTTGCCACGATCGACAGACCCGGCTCAAAGAGCTGGGCACGGATGACAAGCGCCATCACACCGCCGAGAAGGAAGTAGAAGAAAGAAGTGATCAGGTACATGTACCCGATGGTTTTGTGGTCGGTCGAGGTGATCCAGTTCACCAAGACGTTGCCCTTACGTTCGACGCTCATGAGCCCTATTCCTCGTCGCTGCTGCCGTTGCCGGGCAAGTTCTGGTTCACGTTGTAATCAAGACCGAGTTGACCTTCGAAGCCAGCAGCACGCTGTGCGTCGATGTAGTCCTCGTATTCGGCCTCGGAGACGACCTTCACAGTGAAGAGCATGAGCGAGTGGTATTCACCACACAGCTCAGCGCACTTGCCCTGATAGGTGCCTTCCTTGGTCGGGATGAAGTACATGTAGTTGGTTTTACCGGGCAACATGTCCTTCTTGTACAAGAAGTCCACGACCCAGAACGAGTGAGCGACATCACGCGCCTCTACCTTGATCTCGACCTTCTTGTCGACAGGGAGAACCAGTTGCGGCAACGAGTCAACGTTGATGGTGCCATCGGGGTTGAAGTCTGCTTGAACACCGGGGCTGTAGACGTTTTCGTCGACGTAGTTGAAGTCCCACGCCCAGCGCTTGCCGATGACCTCAATCTGGACATCCGGGTTGACTTCAACAGCTTCAATAGCCGCCTGGTCACGCGCGGTAAAAGCAAAGAAGCCAAGAACCAAGATCAGCGGAACAACCGTGTAGAAAATCTCGATCGGCATGTTGTAGCGCAGCTGAACGGGAAGGCCGGTCTGTCCGCGGCGGCGGCGGTAAACAACTGCGGCCCAGATGATGAGGCCCCACGTGATGACACCAACGATCAGAAGAACGATCCATGATGTGACCCAGAGGCCAATCACGCTACTCGTGTGGTTGGTGGTGTCTGGACTTCCTGGCAGATATCCCTGCAACTGGTCCTGAGTACAGCCGGTCAGGACCAACATCGTAACCAGAGCGAGTGGAATCGCTGCCAATCGAATTCGGCGGTTAGAGCGCACCTGTGACCTCTCGAAGAACACGGACTAATACCTTTCCAGTGTATATGCAGCGAGAGGGGGTAGTGATTACCGGCTCGCCCCGCACAAGCGAAAAGGTGCACCGAATCGGCGCACCTTCTCAAAAAATTGCTATGAAATTAGTGAAAACTGTCGCCACAGGCACAGCTGCCTTCGGCGTTGGGGTTGTCAATAGTGAACCCCTGCTTCTCGATCGTGTCTTCAAAGTCGATGCTCGCACCCTCGAGGTACGGAACACTCATCTTGTCAACGACAACCTCGACACCTTCGCCGAAATCACGGCTCACGTCGCCGTCAAGGATGCGCTCGTCGAAGTAGAGCTGATAAATGAGTCCCGAGCATCCGCCCGGCTGCACAGCCAATCGCAGACGTAGGTCGTCACGACCCTCTTGCGACATGAGGCTACGAACCTTGTTCGAGGCAGCCTCCGTGAGCGCGACCCCGTGGGTGGCAGTTTCAACAGCGGATTCAGTCATGACGTAATTCTACGCCCGCCGTTCCAACTTTGCGAGCAGCAGCGCCTCGGTGAGGATAGCGCGCTTGAAAACGCCGAGATGAAGGGACTCGTTGGGACTATGTGCTCGCGACTCTGGGTCTTCAACACCCGTCACCAGAATCTGGGCTTCTGGGAAAACTTCGACAAGATCTGAAATGAACGGGATGGAGCCGCCGATTCCCGTCTCCAACGGTTCATTTCCCCACGCCTCACGCATGGCGGACTTGACGACGTCGACCGCCCAACCGCTGGTGTCGACGAGGAACGGGCTGCCAGTGTCGATATCGGAGAGCTCGAGATGCGCACCGAACGGCGCATGTGCGACTAGGTGGCTGCGAAGAGCCTCGAAGGCCGCCTCCGCATCTTGCCCTGGTGCGATACGAGCACTCACCTTGACCGTGACGGTGGGTGCCAGAGTGTTTGAGGCGTTCTTGACGCTGGGCGCGTCGATGCCGGTAACAGTGATGGCCGGCTTGTCCCACAGCCTGCTCAGCACGCTGCCGGTGCCCACCGACGTGACTCCCTCCAGCAGCCCCGCTTCGTGGCGGAGTTTCTCTTCGCTGAACTCCGGCGTCTCGGATTCGCGACTCGTGAGCCCGTCGACGGCCACAGCACCGTTCTCGTCATGGAGCGTCGCGAGCAACTTGATAGCAGCGAGCATCGCATCCGGAACCGCTCCCCCGAACATTCCCGAGTGAGAGGCATGCGCCAGCGTAGACACCTTCAGCTTGAAGGTCACGTTGCCGCGGAGGCCAACCGTGAGCGACGGCGTGTTCACATCCCAATTGTCGGAGTCCGCAACCACGATCACATCAGCCGCGAGCTTGTCGCGGTTCTCGACGATGAAGTTAGCAAACGATCGCGAACCAAATTCCTCTTCGCCCTCGAAGAAAGCAACGAGGCCGAGATCAAAATCGGGCCCGACGGTGTCAACGAAAGCGCGGATGGCCGCAACATGCGCCATGATCCCCGCCTTGTCGTCAGCCGCGCCGCGACCGTAGAGACGATCACCCCGCACCGTCGGCTCGAAGGGAGGCGAATCCCAGTCGGCATCCTGACCGGGAGGCTGCACATCGTGGTGCGCGTACAAGAGGATGGTGGGCTTTCCGTTCTTCGCCTTGCGCGTGGCAAGTACAGCCGGATGCCCGAGCGTGTCGCCATCAATCGGCGCCTGAGCCAGCTCAACGGTGTCGAAAACTCCAATGCCGTCGATCAACGCTCGCGCAGCTTCAGCACTGCGAGCGACCTGATCTGAATCGAAGCCGTCCCACGACACTGAAGGGATACGAACCAGCGTTGACAGCTCCGCAATCGTGGTAGGTAAAGCGCCGTCAACAGCCTCAGTAAGGGCAACGAGCAAAGGATCGGGAGTCGTCGACGCTGACGTCGGCTGCGGCGTGTGAGTCATACGAGTAATCTTAGATCGACACCAACGCAAGGAACCCCCGTGGCAAAAGCATCTTCGACCGAAAACACCCCTAATCCTGAGAACTCCGACGCGAACGACAGCGCCAGTTCAGGCAAGGGCCGCCCCACCCCCACACGCAAAGAGCGCGAGGCGGCAAATCTGCGCCCGCTGGTCTCCAACGACCGCAAAGAAGCTAAGCGTACTGCTCGGGCCCAAATGCAGGTCGAACGCGAACGAGCTCGCGTAGGTATGGCGAACGGCGAAGAAAAATACCTGCCGATCCGCGACCGCGGTCCGCAGAAGCGTTTCGTGCGCGACTACGTCGACGCACGTTTCAACGTGGGCGAGTTGCTTGTCCCCGTGATGTTCGCGGTGATTATCCTCACGTTTATCAACGACCCCACGATTCAAGCCCTCGGCTTGCTCTTCCTGTGGGGCTTCTTCATCATCGCCGCAATCGACGCCGTTCTACTCGGATTGCGCTTGCGCAAACTGATCAACGCCAAATTTGGTGAGTCTCGCGCCGAGCGCGTGCGCTGGTACGCCGCAATGCGTTCGCTTCAGCTGCGCATCATGCGCTTGCCGAAGCCTCAGGTTAAGCGCGGTCAGTTCCCGAGCTAGTCGCAAGGCCGGCCGATTCCTTGGGGAATCGGCTATCCAGCGTTCTCTGCCCTCAACAGTTTCGAGAGACCGCGATTGATCGAGCGCGCCCAGAACGGGCCGCGATAGATAAAGCCGGTGTACCCCTGAACGAGCGTCGCTCCCTCACGGAGACGCTCAGCGACATCCGCAGCTGTTTCGACTCCGCCGACTGAAATCACACAGAAATCGGCAGGAACAACACTGCGGATGATGCGCAGAAGCTCGAGTGAGCGAGCAGCAACAGGCTTGCCAGACACTCCCCCGGCTCCGGCGGCCTCAACGACGTCGGCAGGGGTCGCAAGGCCCTCCCGCGACAGTGTGGTGTTGGTGGCGATGATGCCGTCGAGTTCGTCGACCGCAAGCTGAGCGATGGCCCGAGCCTCGTCATCCGTAACATCAGGGGCAATCTTGACCAGGACAGGAGTCTTGCCGGCAGCCGACTTCACCGCAACCAACAACGGCTTGAGCTTGTCAATCTCTTGGAGACCGCGCAGCCCCGGGGTGTTGGGCGAACTCACGTTCACTACCAAGTAGTCCGCGAGCGGCGCGAGGGCGCGAGTGCTCGAGAGGTAGTCCGCGACGGCATCGTCGACGGCGACAACGCGCGACTTGCCAATGTTGATGCCAATGATGGGACGCCCAGCACGCCTGCGCGCTCGCTCAATCACCATCGAAGCCTTGGACGCTCCCGCGTTATTGAAGCCCATACGGTTGATGACGCCGCGATCGGCGACAAGCCGGAATAACCGCGGCTTGGGATTGCCCGGCTGCGGAAGGGCCGTGATCGTGCCGACCTCAACATGGCTGAACCCCAGCTGCCCGAGACCTTGGATGCCAGCGCCCGATTTGTCGAAGCCAGCAGCCACACCGAACGGTGAGCTGAACGTGAGCCCCAGAGTCTTCACCTCAAGCGCGGGATCAGCCGCCCCCTGCACAAGCTTTCCTACACCGATGACAGGAAGCGCCTTGATCACCGAAAAGGCGAGCGAATGCGCAAACTCAGGATCAAGTCGCTTAAGAACGGTGCGGAAGAAGAAGTCGTACATAGCGAACGGTGCTCTCAGCGTTAGAAGGCGGGAAACAGCGAAACCGGATGGTTTAGTTAGGAGGCGGTGCCGTGATCCAACCGCAATTGGCTGATCGCGGCATCGAAATCATCGAGCGAATCAAACGCCTGATACACGCTGGCGAAGCGCAAGTACGCGACCTCATCGAGATCGCGCAGCGGCGAAAGAATCGCTAGGCCAATCTCGTTGGCGTCGATCTGAGCGGTGCCGGTCGCACGAATCGCTTCTTCGACCTTCTGTGCCAGCACAGCGAGGTCGGTATCGGTGACAGGTCGCCCCTGGCACGCCTTGCGCACGCCGCTCACGATTTTCTCGCGGCTGAAAGACTCCACAACACCGTTGCGCTTGATGACATTCAATGAAGCGGTTTCGGTGGTCGAGAAACGACGACCACACTCGGGGCACTGCCGGCGGCGACGGATCGAAAGACCATCATCGCTGGTGCGCGAATCAACAACCCTGCTGTCAGGATGCCTACAAAAAGGGCAATACATAGTCCCTTAAGAGTACCCGGTTAGCGGTCGCGGAACCGTTCACTCACAGCCGAACCGTGGGCAGGAAGATCTTCAGCAGAGCTCAACGCGACAATGTGCGGTTCGAGCTCCCGAAGAGCGTCGTGGCTGTAGCGAATGATCTGCTGTGGGCGAAGGAAGGTGTATGCCCCCAGCCCTGAAGAGAAGCGTGACTGACCGCCGGTGGGGAGCACGTGATTCGAGCCAGCGAGGTAGTCCCCCAAGCTCACGGGTGACTGGTCACCCAAGAAAATTGCCCCGGCGTTATCGATCATGTCGAGCACAGCGCCAGACTCTTCCGTCTGAATCTCGAGGTGCTCCGGGCCATACGCATTGCTGAGCGCGGCAGCGGCCGCCATATCGCTTACCAAGACGATCGCAGACTGCTGACCGGCGAGAGCAACGCTCGCGCGCTGAGAGTGTGGTGTCACGGCCAGTTGCTCGGCCAAGTGCGTGCGCACAGCATCCGCAAGTTCTTCGGAATCTGTGACGAGCACGGCAGCGGCAAGTTCATCGTGCTCGGCCTGACTGAGCAAGTCGGCAGCAACAAGCCGAGGATCAGCCGAAGCATCGGCAATGATCAGGATCTCGGTGGGACCAGCTTCGGAATCGATACCCACCACGCCACGCACGGCACGCTTGGCCGCGGCAACGTAGACGTTTCCCGGACCAGTGATGATGTCGACAGGGTCGAGCCCCAATTCTTGGACACCATAGGCAAACGCGCCGATCGCACCGGCGCCGCCCATCGCATAAACCTCATCAACGCCAAGCAGACCGGCTGCACCAAGGATCGTCGGGTGGACTGCTCCACCGAACGCGCGTTGCGGCGGAGAAGCAAGCGCCACCGACGAGACACCAGCTACTTGCGCCGGAACGACATTCATGATCACGCTCGACGGGTACACAGCTTTACCACCGGGAACATACAGACCCACACGGTTGACGGGCTGCCAGCGCTGAATAATTTCAGCACCGTCTCCCAGCTGAGTCATCATCGCCGGAGGTACTTGCGCTTTGCTCGCGGTGCGCACGCGATCGATGGCAAGTTCGAGAGCCTCACGCACGGCAGGTTCGAGCGCCCGCGTGGCGCGCGTGATCTCATCCGCATGAATGCGAACACGCTCAGGAAGAACGCCATCGAGACGCTCGGCCTGGTCGAGCAATGCTTGCTCGCCATGTTCACGCACATCCTCAATGAGTTGGATGGCTGCAGCGGACGCGACAGACACGTCCATCTCAGCGCGCGGGATGACGCGAGAAAGTTCCGCACGGCTGAGAGCGGTGGACCGAAGATCAATAGTATTCAGTGACATGGCTCAACCATGCTAGTTCGTTATCTGCAAGGAATTCGCCCAAGCCAATTAGGGTTGTAGTAAGCACATGGAAAATTCAGAAGCAGCAGACGGAATCGACGCCTTCAAAGGTGCCTTCAGACGACACGCGGCCGGCGTCGCCGTGATCACATCGCTGGCACCCGACGGGCGTCCAGTTGGCTTTACCGCCACGTCTCTCGCCTCACTTGCTGCGGTGCCACCGCTTGCTACGTTCAACATGGCGCAAGTCTCCAGCTCGTGGCCAGCCATCACCGTTGGCAACATGGTCGCCATCCATATGCTGGGCCCCCGTAGCCGTCACCTTGCCGAGAAGATGGCAGCCGATCACGAGCTGCGATTCGTGGGCGATCACTGGCACGCCGGCGAGAAGGGCCTGCCGTTGCTTGAGGAAGCGACCGCTATCGCGATCGGACACATCGTTGACGTTCATCCCGTGCACAACAACGCTGTCGTCGTCGTCGAAATTGACCACGGCACGCTTGGAGCGGAAGACGAAGCGCTGCTCTACCACGAGCGCACCTATATGCGCCCGGTCGAGCTAACGGACGACGAGAACTAACTCGTCACGCACGCCTCTAACCGAGGCAGCCTGGTCCGAGCAACGACTTCAGCTCTCCATAAAGATCCGCTGAGACCTTCACCCGGTACGGCAATTCAAAGACCCGAGCGACATCATCACGCACTAGTCGTAGTCGCACCTCGATAGTGCCGGAATGACGGATGAGAACCTCACCGAGTCCCGAGACGACGTCTGTCGTGGCTCGCTGTTCCTTCAGCGTCAGAACGATCGGACCTGATCCCAAACTCGCGCCAAGGTCGGGTGAGAACATGCTCACAGCATGCAAGTTCATTCCGTCGTCTCGAGCACTAGCTCGACCACGAACCACCACAATGGAGTCATTGACTAGCCCCGGCGCAAATTCTTGGTACGTCTTGCCCAGGAACATGACATCGATCTCACCGGCAAAGTCTTCGACGGTGACAATTCCGTACTGGTTGCCACTATTGCGAGCGACCCGGTGTTGCACACTCGTCACTAGTCCAGCGATCGAGACATGCTCGCCATCCGACACCACATCGCCCGAAAGCACTTCGGTGATCGTAAAGTCTTGATGTTTTGCCAGCTGGATCTCAAGGCCCGACAGCGGATGGTCAGAAACGTAGAGACCTAACATTTCGCGCTCGAAGGCAAGCTTGTCGCGCTTTGACCACTCGGGCCGTTCCGGAACGCCATCTTCGTCTTCGTTGAAGTCGAAAATGCCACCAAAGAGGTCAACCTGACCGTTGGCTTCGTTGCGTTTGAGGCTGACGGCGGAATCACACGCGTCTTCGTGGATCTCCAATAGACCGCGACGCGTCGCTCCGAGCGAGTCGAAGGCGCCAGATTTGATCAGTGACTCGACGGTTCGCTTATTCGCGACTTGGATCGACACCTTCCGCAGGAAGTCGTGGAACGACTCGAAACGTCCTTTATCGGTGCGCGCGCGAACGATTTGCTCCACGACGGCAGCACCGACGTTCCGTACGGCGCCAAGGCCGAAACGAATGTCGCCGGCCACAGCGGTGAAGTTGACAGTCGACTCGTTAACATCGGGGGCAAGAACCTTGATACCCATGCGACGGCACTCGCTCAGATACATCCCGAGCTTGTCTTTGGAGTCACCCACGCTGGTCAGCAGCGCTGCCATGTATTCGGCCGGATAGTTTGCTTTGAGATACGCCGTCCAGTAGCTGAGCACGCCATATCCGGCGCTGTGCGCCTTGTTGAAGGCGTAATCAGCAAAGGGCATCAGGGTTTCCCAGAGGACCTTTACAGCCTCTTTGCTGAAGCCGTTGTCGAGCATTCCGGTCTCGAAGCCGAGGAACTGCTTGTCGAGTTCTTCCTTCTTCTTCTTACCCATCGCTCGACGCAAAACGTCGGCTTGTCCGAGGGTGAAGCCTGCGACCTTCTGAGCCACCGACATCACTTGCTCTTGGTACACGATGAGGCCGAAGGTCGTGCCGAGAATATCCTTCAGCGGCTCTTCGAGTTCGGCGTGGATCGCGTCGATCTCTTCCAAGCCGTTCTTGCGCAGCGCGTACTTGGTGTGCGAGTTCATTCCCATGGGCCCCGGGCGGTACAGGGCAATCACGGCCGAAATATCTTCGAAGTTGGTGGGCTTCAGTTGCTTGAGCAGCGCACGCATGGGGCCACCGTCGAGCTGGAATACCCCAAGAGTGTCACCTCGCGCCAGCAGATCGTACGTCTTCTGGTCGGCATCGAGATCGAGGTCTTCAATGATCAGGGGTGAGCCAGTATTGGCTTCGATCATTTTGAGCGCGTCTTCGATCACCGTGAGGTTTCGAAGACCCAAGAAGTCCATCTTGATCAGGCCCAGGCTCTCCAACGGCGGCTGATCGAACTGGGTAATGATCGCGCCGTCATCTTCGCGGCGCATGATGGGCAACACATCGAGCAAGGGTTCAGCGGACAGCACGACGCCGGCAGCGTGAACGCCCCACTGCCGTTTCAGTCCTTCAAGACCAACCGCGGTTTCAAAGACTTTCGCAGCTTCGTGATCGGTGTCCAAGATGCCGCGGATGTCGGCGGCTTCTTTGTAGCGTGCCGCATCTTTGTTGCGCACATCTCCGAGGGAAATGTCTTTTCCCATGATGGCTGGGGGCATCGCCTTCGTCAGCTTCTCGCCGACCGAGTACGGCATTCCGAGCACGCGAGCCGAGTCTTTGAGAGCTTGCTTAGCTTTGATCGTTCCGTAGGTGACGATCTGGGCCACGCGGTCGTCACCGTACTTGTCGGTGACATAACGGATGACTTCACCACGGCGCCGGTCGTCAAAGTCGACGTCGACGTCGGGCATCGATACGCGCTCAGGGTTGAGGAAGCGCTCGAAAATAAGTCCGTGGGCAAGAGGGTCCAGCTCCGTGATTCCCACGGCATAGGACGCCATCGACCCAGCAGCAGATCCACGCCCCGGTCCTACGCGAATGCCCTGCGACTTAGCCCATTCAATGAAGTCTGCGACCACCAAGAAGTAGCCGGGGAACCCCATCTGCTGAATGACATCGACCTCGTACTTGGCTTGTGCAAGGTGCGCGTCGGACGGTGCGTTATTGAACCGTTTGTTCATGCCACGGGCGACTTCTTTTTCGAACCAGGTCGCTTCGGTCTCCCCCTCGGGAACGGGGAAGCGAGGCATGAGGTCGCGGCCCTCGAAGCTGATTTCACTGCGCTCGGCGATGAGCAGAGTGTTGTCGCAGGCTTCAGGATGCTCGCGGAACAGTGACCGCATCTCCGCAGCAGTTTTGAGATAGAACTCATTCGAGTCGAACTTGAACCGGTTGGGGTCGTCGAGCGTTGATGCTGATTGCACGCACAGGAGCGCGGCGTGCGCCGTGGCATCGTGAGCGTGCGTGTAATGCAAGTCGTTCGTTGCCAGCAGAGGCATATCGAGCTCTTTAGCGAGCTTCAGAAGATCGAGCATTGTGCGGCGCTCGATATCGATGCCGTGATCCATGATCTCGGCGAAAAAGTTTTCTTTGCCGAAAATGTCTTGGAACTCAGCCGCGGCGATTTTCGCCTCGTCGTACAGTCCCAGGCGGAGCTTCGTCTGGACCTCGCCACCGACACAGCCGGTTGTGGCGGTTATGCCCTTGGAGTACTCGCTCAGAAGCTCGCGGTCCATTCGAGGCTTGAAATAAAAACCTTCAATAGATGCTCGTGACGACAGCCGAAAGAGGTTGTGCATGCCTTCGTTGTTCTGGGCGAGCAACGTCATGTGGGTGTAAGCACCACTACCACCGACGTCATCACGAGTCTGGTGGCTACCGCCCCAACGCACCCGCGTCTTATCTCTTCGCGACGTGCCAGGGGTGACGTATGCCTCTGTGCCGATAATGGGCTTGATACCGCGTGCTGTCGCCTGTTTCCAGAAGTCGTAAGCGCCGAACATGTTGCCATGGTCGGTGATAGCGATCGCGGGCATGCCCTGCTCTACAGCGGCATCCAGCAGCGGACCGACGCGAGCCGCTCCGTCGAGCATCGAGTACTCACTATGAACGTGCAAATGCACAAACGAGTCGTTATTGGCAGCCAAAGACACTCCGAATTCTTTCGAAATCCAGCCTAAGCCAGCGAGCCGACGAGACTATAACTGACGCGCCCTAGTCAGCTCGAAGCACCTCAAGTGCTGCCTGAAGGTCAGCCGGATACGGCGACTCGAACGAGACTTGTTCGCCCGTTGCAGGATGCGCGAAACCGAGCTTGTGGGCATGCAGCCACTGGCGGGTTAGCCCCAGCCGCGACGAAATCGTGGGGTCTGCGCCGTACATGGTGTCCCCAACACAGGGATGCCGTTGCGCGGCCATATGAACACGGATCTGATGCGTGCGCCCTGTCTCAAGGTGCACCTCAACCAGAGCCGCAGACGGGAACGCTTCTAAGGTTTCGTAGTGGGTAATCGAATCTTTGCCGCCCGAGACCACTGCAAACTTCCAGCTGGAGCCCGGATGACGCCCGATCGGCGCATCGATGGTGCCGGCGAGCGGGTCAGGGTGCCCCTGCACGACAGAGTGATAGATCTTGCTGACCTCACGGTCATGGAATGCACGCTTGAGTTCGGTGTAGGCGAGCTCAGACTTCGCGACAACCATCAGACCACTTGTTCCAGCATCCAGACGGTGAACGACTCCGGCACGCTCCGCAGCGCCCGAGGTCGAAATGCGGTAGCCCGCACCGGCTAGTGCGCCAAGCACCGTAACGCCATCCCAGCCAATTGACGGGTGGGCGGCCACTCCCGCTGGCTTATCGACAACAACAATGTGCTCGTCGTCGTAGATGATGCCAAGAGAGTCAAGAACTACGGGAACGATCTGGGGCTCGGTTTTGGAAACCCACGATACTTCGAGCCAGGAACCATCAACAAGGCGGTCAGACTTACCGACGGCAACACCATCCATCGTCACCCCGCCGCCTGCGGCTACCTCAGCGGCGAAGGTGCGAGAGAAACCCAGCAGTTTGGCGAGAGCTGCGTCGACGCGCTGCCCCGCAAGGCCCTCAGGAACCGGCAAGCTTCGGGTTTCCATGATGCTCCTTGATAGTGATGCGCTTAAACGGACGTGTCGCACGCCCCCAGCATGGCTGGGTTAGGTGCGAACACAGCAAAAGCCGCCAGCGGCGGCGGAGCCGAAGCTCTCACCGACCGACTGACGGCCATTGCAGAAAAACTAGCTACCGGAGAATCCCGAGAAGCTGGCGGGAGGCTGCTGTGCCGACTGGGGCGCAGAGAAATCTTCCGGAGTCAAGTGACCAGAAGGCTGCGACGCCGGAGCCTGGCCCTGCTGAGCTGCGGAACCACCAGCGGTGACGAGACTCGAAGAATCGAGTTCGTGAAGCTGGCCCTCAATGTAGCTCTTGAGCTTCTCACGGTACTCACGCTCGAAGCTGCGGAGGGACTCGATGCGCCCCTCAAGAGCTTCACGTTCGCGTTCGAGAGTGCCGATCTGCTCGCGCTGCTGCGCTTCAGCCTCAGCAACGAGTTCTGCGGCTGTGGCCTTGCTGGCAGCGACGACCTCGGCGGCAGATGCCTTGCCCTCAGCGAGGATTTCAGCAGCGGATGCCTGACCCTCAGCAATAAGAGCGTCACGCTTCTGAACGCCCTCACGGACGTGCTCTTCGTGCAGGCGTCGTGCAAGCTGAAGAAGATTATTGGTGCTGCTCGCGTCGTCTAGAACCGACGAAGCCGGCTCTATAGCAGCGGGTGCAGCAGGAGCTGGCGCGCTTTCGATGGCGGCGGGTGCCGGAGCGGCAATCGCTGCAGGAGCAGCAGCAGCGGGAGCGCTGCTCGCGTTTTGCTGAAGTTCAGTTGCACGAGCCTCTGCAGCGCTCAAGCGCTGACGAAGCTCGTCGTTCTCTTGGTTAAGACGGCGCAACTCAACAACAACCTCGTCGAGGAAGTCATCGACATCATCTTGGTCGTATCCCTCGCGGAATTTTGTTGATTCAAACCGCTTGTTGACCACGTCTTCTGGAGTCAAAGCCATTTCCGCCACCTCTAACACTTTCTTTCAACGTATACACAACGTTCAACGTTCGCATCACATCGTAGTAACGAAACCTGATTAGTTGCCGCATGCTCTCCGATAAGACTACATCTGTAGCGGCTAGTTCTAAAAGCCCCGCAAAATGGAGGTAAGGATGATGCATACGAGCATGACCAGCATCCACGATAAATCGAGCGCTCCGTTGCCGATTCGAATCATCGGGACAACTTTGCGGACCGCTTTGATCGGAGGATCAGTGATCGTGTACACAAGCTCAGAAAGAACCAGCCCAACGCCGCTCGGGCGCCATCCTCGAGCGAAGACGACTACGAGGTCGAGAATGAACCGAGCCCACATCGCGAACATGAACAAAGTGATGGCGTAATAAGCCACCAGGGCGATAACAGAAACGGGATTCACCCCTCTAGATTAGCGGGCTTCACATTGCCCGCCGTGCAGTGCGGCTACTGAGCGAAGAAGGAAGCGTCAACGTCAGACTCAACTTCAGCCTGTTCGCCGCTCACGGCAACGTGTGCCGGAGAGAGCAAGAAGACCTTGCTGGTGACGCGCTCGATCTTGCCGTAGAGACCCTGCGAGAGTCCACTGGCGAAGTCCACGAGACGGCGAGCATCCGGCTCGCTCATCTGTGACAGGTTGATGATTACCGGGATACCCTCGCGGAAGTTCTCAGCGATGAGCTGGGCATCCTTGTACTGGCGCGGGTGCACCGTCAAAATCTCGTTCATCTCTGCCTCCGCAGTGCTGGGTGCAGCGCGACGCAACGGCGTAACCGGGGCACGGTTAGAACTCGCTGGTGCGGGTGCTGCTGCAACAGGGGCAACCGGCGCGGCTGGTCCCTGCTCGTACTCGTAGTCCTCATCGGCGAGGCCGAGGTAGACCATTGTCTTGCGCAGTGGGTTGGCCATGATAATCCTCCGAATGGTGAAGCTTCTGCTTCGAGATTAACCATGGTCGGGTCGTTTTCCCGTGATTGCCGTGCCAATTCGTAGGTGTGTCGCGCCTTCGGCAATAGCCTCGGCGAAGTCTCCCGACATGCCCATAGACAGCGCTGCGGCCGCTGGATGGTTCAGCTGTACGCGCTCGGACAGCCCCCGCAGAGCGGCGAAGGCAGGCTTCGGGTCGCCGTCTAGTGGCGCGACACCCATGAGGCCACGGAGCCGCAACCCGGGCGCCGCCGCTACTCGGTCCGCAAAGCCTTCAAGTTCGGCTGGCACTACTCCACCGCGACCGGAATCGTCCGTGAGGTTGACCTGGACAAAAACGTCGAGCGCGCTTTCTGCGTGGTCACTGGCCAGCGCGGTGATCAAGGAATCGCGATCCACAGAATGCACCGCTTGGCAGTACGCGCGCACTTGACGTGCTTTCTTGCTCTGCAATTGACCGACAAAGCTCCAGCGCAAATCAAGGTCAGCCAACTCGGCCGCTTTGGGCTGCGCTTCCTGGTGACGATTCTCACCGACGTCGCGAACGCCCAATCCGTGCAGCTCTCGAACGAGGCTCGCCGGATGGAACTTGGTGATCACGATGCGCGTAATCGACGACAGGTCGCGGGATGCCGAGCGTGCGGCATCCGCGATCCTGTCGTCGACCTCTGCGAGTCGTTCGCCTAACGGGGTCAGGTCGACCATCGCGCCTATTTCAGGAAGTCAGGAACGTCGAGATCGTTGTCGTTCTCGTCGTCGTCATCGAAACTGCGGTCGATCGGTGTTGCGGGAACTGCGCTCGGCTGCGACTTCCAATCGGTGTCTTTGCTCGGCGTCTTTTCCTCTGCTGCGATGTGCTCAGCCGGCGGCTCAGGAACAACGTAGTTGGTGCGGCGACCCTCAACAGGCTTGGCGGAAGGTTCCCCACCGTCGAAGCCAGCAGCGATCACTGTGACACGAACCTCGTCGCCCAGAGTGTCGTCAATCACGGCACCGAAGATGATGTTGGCCTCGCGGTGAACAGCTTCTTGAACGAGGCGAGCGGCGTCGTTGATCTCGAAGATACCGAGGTTTGATCCACCCTGGATCGACAACAGCACTCCGTGCGCGCCATCGATGCTGGCTTCAAGCAGCGGTGATGCCACAGCAAGTTCTGCCGCTTTTATGGCCCGGTCGGCCCCGCGTGATGAGCCAATACCCATCAGTGCGGAACCGGCACCCTGCATGACCGACTTGACGTCGGCGAAGTCGAGGTTGATCAGACCAGGGGTCGTAATGAGGTCTGTGATGCCTTGAACGCCGGCAAGAAGAACCTGGTCGGCGGTCGAGAACGCTTCGAGCATGCTGATGCCGCGATCGCTGATCTCGAGAAGGCGGTCATTGGGAACAACGATGAGGGTGTCGACCTCATTCTTGAGAGTCTCCACTCCGATCTCTGCCTGAGACGAACGGCGTTTGCCCTCGAAGCCGAAGGGCTTCGTGACAACACCAATCGTAAGTGCGCCAATCGACTTAGCGATGCGGGCGACGACGGGAGCACCACCGGTGCCCGTTCCACCACCCTCACCAGCGGTAACAAAGACCATGTCGGCGCCGGCAAGCGCCTCTTCGATCTCTTCAGCGTGATCTTCGGCAGCACGACGGCCAACCTCAGGATCGGCGCCGGCTCCAAGTCCGCGCGTGAGTTCGCGACCGACGTCAAGCTTGACGTCTGCATCGCTCATGAGCAGCGCCTGGGCGTCGGTATTGATCGCAATAAACTCGACGCCTCGCAGGCCGAGCTCGATCATCCGGTTGACAGCGTTCACGCCACCGCCACCGATGCCGACTACCTTGATGACTGCGAGGTAGTTCTGGTTTGATGTCACTTTTCGGCCTCCACTGGAAACTATCAACCTCGACTTGAGGTTTAAAGTTATGCTCAGTATGTATTTCTTTTGTTGAGAGTATGCGGACAGCACCCCACACGGATGCACAACAGGCCGCGTGTCGGAAAGTGTTCTGGCAATTAGCGGCCTTGCCGCACGCTCAGCGCTCGCGAAGAGCTAGCTGGGACGGAAAATGCCATTGCTGGGAGCCGACACGTCGAACTCGCCCGCTTCGTCCGACGATCGAGTAGAGATAAGTGCTTCGAGCAAAGCTGCCTTTTCGTCCGAATCGCTAGCGCTGCCCCACACCACACGCTGACCGACTCCAGTCAACACAAAGGACACGTCATCCTTGGTAGTCGCAGAAACGCTTTCGACCCGCGCTCGAAGCTCCGTTGGCAGAGATAACAAAACCTCCGTCGCCGCGGTAAAGGCGGAACTCGAGACATCCGCTCCCCCGATATCGATCAGCGGCACTCCGGGAATCCGTTCTGCTGATTCCTGAATGGTGATGCCAGCGGGATCGACCAACGTGAAGACTCCGTCGATCTTTACTGACCCGATCGGTTCACGTTCAACGATGTGCACGAGCAGAGTATCGGGCGGCACAATTTCGGTGACATAGCTGCGGATCAACGGAAAGACCGACAGTTCTTCGTTGATGGCGTCGAAGTCCAGGAGCGCGAGCGGCGTTCCCTGTTGGGTTTCGACGGCAGCTTGAACCTCAGCGGGATCGATGCGGTCCGTGCCGTCAACCACTACCGTGCGCAGCGCCAGAATCGGCGAAAACACAGCGACCGCAATCAGAGCGAGCAACACCACGACGAGCCCCGAAATGGAGAGCCACACAAACTTGCGAGTACGAGCGCGGCGCGTGAAACGGCGAAGCTCCGCTTTCTCCGCACGCTTGCGAGCTCGCGCAGCACGACGAAGCTGTCGCTTTGCGTGAGCTTCAGGATTGGGTTCTTTGCGCTGCTTTGTGGGGCGCGGACGCGCCTCGGCCGTGGGCTTCGGCGCTGCGGTGGGCTTCGGCGCTGCGGTGGGCTTCGCTTCGGGGTTCGCTACGGACGGACCGGGCTTCAGCACGCGGGCGGATGTGTTGTCTTTCTCAGGCTGCGGTGAACGCTTCCAGCGAGACTTCGCCGGAAGCGGATCCGGCTGAGCAGCAGACTTATCGAACCCTTCAGGCCTCTTCACTCGGCACCTGATCTGCGACCGTCTCGGATGCCGTGACAACAGGATAACGATCGATCGCTGCGACAAGCTGCGGGATGATGCGGTAAACATCGCCACAGCTCAGAGTCATGACAATGTCACCCTCCCGAGCAATCTCAGCGACGCGTTGCGCCGCCAACTCCCAGTCGGGCTGGTAGTCAACCCGCGAAGGATCGACAAAACCAGATGAGACGAGTTCTCCGGTGACACCGGGAATTGGGTCCTCACGCGCACCGAACACTCCGAGAACAACGGTGTGGTCTGCCAAGCGTTCGTAAACCTCGGCAAATTCGGGCGCCATGTCACGAGTGCGGCTGAAGAGATGCGGTTGGTGCACAGCGATCAGCCGGCCGTTGCCCAACACACTGCGGGCGCCGCTGAGGGCTGCTTCGACTTCGGTGGGGTGATGAGCGTAGTCGTCGTACACGCTCACTCCATCGACAACAGCATGCAACTCGAAACGGCGCTGCGTCCCCGCAAAAGTGGAAACTGCGTCAATAGCGGCTCCCAGTTCGTGACCAAGACCGATCAGCACAGCGATAGCGCCTGCAGCGTTGAGAGCGTTGTGGTGCCCCGGAACAGCGAGTTGCACCCGCTCTTCGCGACCGTCAACCACGACGGTGAACGCCACGGGCCCGAGAGACGTGACGGAATGGATGCGCACGGTGGCGTCATCCGCCTCACCAAACGTCACCACATTGTCGTGTGTGAGTCGCTTGGTCACACGAATCGCGCCAGCATCATCGCTGGAAACGACGACGGCTTCAGTAGCACGCGAAGCAAAATCGACAAAAGCATCATCGAAGGCCTCGTGGGAGCCGTAGTGGTCGAGGTGATCTGCATCAACATTGGTGATCAACGCTACTGCTGTGGCGTAAAGCAAAAATGAACCATCGGACTCATCGGCTTCGACCACAAATAAATCATCGGTCCCTGAGCCCGAACTGGTGCCAAGACCCTGAATCACTCCGCCATTCACAAAGCTCGGCGACGTGCCAAGCTCGCGCAGCGCAGTGATAATCATCCCGGTCGACGTTGTCTTGCCATGAGCACCCGCAACGGCAACTAAGCGGGTCGATCCCACTAACCAAGCAAGGGCTTGAGAACGGTGCAAGACAGGGATGCCACGCTCAACCGCAGCGAGGTACTCGGGATTATCGGGCCAGAGCGCGCCCGTGTACACCAGAGCTTCCGCATCTCCGAGGTGAGTGGCGTCATGGCCGATCGAGATCTTTGCACCCGCTGCGTTCAGCGATGCGGTGTTTGCGTTCGCCGCCTTGTCGGAGCCGGTAACCGTGATTCCGGCATCCAAGAACATGCGCGCGATTCCGCTCATGCCTGCGCCACCGACACCAACGAAGTGCGCCGAACGCAGTGGTCCGGGCAACGGCATAGACAAGTCAGGAAAGATCATGATGTCAATGGTAGATCGCGGTCGAGGGCCAGATGGACGAGCTCGAGCATGCGGTCAGTTCCATCGAGTGAACCAACGCTGGAGGCGCGGGCGGCCATGTCTGCGATCAAGGCACGCTTGCGCAACATCGGAACGAGGTTGGAATTGACCCATTCAGGCACAAAGTTGGAATCCATAACAAGAATTGCGGCACCAGCCTCTACAGCCGTTCGAGCGTTGAACTTCTGCTCACCATTGCCAACAGGGTAGGGAACATAAATAGCGGGAACGCCGAGCCCCGTTAGTTCGGCGACAGTCGATGTGCCCGCCCGCGCAATCGCGAGGTCGGCCGCCGCGAGGGCGAGCTCCATGCGGTCGCAGTACTTGACGACTACATAGCCAGAGAGCTGCTGATCATCCACAGCGTCCCGATACTCCCCCGTGATGTGCAGCACTTGCCAGCCCGCGCCCAAAATGCGCGTGATCGAAGCAGAAATGGTGTCGTTGATGCGCTTGGCTCCCGAAGAACCACCGGTCACGAGAAGCGTCGGCTTCTTAGGGTCAAGACCGAAAAAGCTGTCGGCCTCGGTGCGTGCCGCAAACCGATCGAGCTTCTCGATTTCGGCCCGCAGCGGCATCCCCACGACAACACCGCCACGAATTGGCGTGCGATCGAAAGCGGTGCCGACAAACTTCGTAAAAAAGGAACCAAGACGGTTCGCGATTCCCGGGCGGCTATTGGCCTCATGAATGACAAGGGGAACTCCCGCCTTGCGCGCACCCAAATATGCCGGAGCCGCAACGTAGCCACCAAAGCCGACGACAACATCCACGCCGCGCTCGGCAATGATCGCGACAACCTCATCGACAGTGGAGCGCAGTCGCGCCGGAAACTTCAACGCCGCCCGGTTCGGGCGACGCGGAAATGGAAGCTTCGCAATCGTCAGCAATTCAAAGCCGCGGGCAGGGACCAAACGAGCCTCTAACCCTTCCTCCGTGCCCAAAATCAGCACTTCGGCTTCGGGTTCACTCCAGCGAATACGTTCGGCTACGGCGAGAAGCGGATTCACGTGGCCAGCGGTTCCTCCGCCGGCAAGAAGGTAAGTAGTCATCGGCGTCCTCGTGCTCGATTTGCCGCCAGCATGCGGGAGCGATCTGCTGCAGTCTGAACGGGTGCCGCTGTCGGCACCGCCGTTGGGGCGGATGTTGGTTGAGCTGCGGGTCCAGAGGGTCGGGGCTTCGACTGTGCGGCCTTGTGGTCCGATCTCGCGAACGACAACACGATCCCGATAGCCAACAGGGTCGCGATGAGCGCAGATCCGCCCGTTGATATCAGCGGTAACGGCACACCAAGCACGGGAAGAACTCCCAGCACCACCGCAAAATTTACGAACGCCTGGCCGACCGTCCACACCATGACACCAGCGGTCGCGATGCGAACGAAGCTGTCGTTAGTGGTGCGGATGATGCGGATAAAAGCGATTGCCAAGACAACGAACAACAGCAGAACAACGATCGCGCCGATCAGACCGAGTTCCTCACCGATGATCGCGAAAATATAGTCGTTGTCAGCGTGAGGCAACCAGCCGCGCTTGGCGACCGAGTTGCCAAGACCGCGACCAAAGAGACCGCCGCCGGCGAGAGCCCAATACGCGTGATCGATTTGCCAGCACGAGTCCTGATAGTCGAGCTCGGTGCATCCGTTCAACCAGATATCAATTCGCGAGGTACGAGAAGCACTAGTGGTGGCGAACAGCAGCGCCCCGACAACGACGGCAAGGAGACCGATCGACAGGAACTTCAACCGCACGCCGGCGAAGAAAAGGCACGCGAAGACGATGAGAAGCATGATGGATGCTGTTCCCAAGTCATTGCCGATAAGCACAAATCCGATAGCCGCACCGGCAACGGGCACGACGGGCAGTACGACTTGGCGCCAGTCACTAAGGACGTCTTGCTTGGTGGACAGTACCGCGGCCACCCAAATAATGATGGCGACCTTCACGAACTCAGATGGTTGTGCGCTGAACGATCCGATTTGAATCCAGTTTTGGTTACCTCCGTACTCCAAACCGATACCGGGAACGAAAACGAGAAGCTGCAAGATCGCGCCAAGCACAAGCCCCGGGAACGCCCACCGCTTCCAGAATCTTGTCGGTGCGCGTGACGCGATGAGCATCAGCGGGATGCCCAAAAGCGCGAACAATCCCTGACGCAAGAAGCTACCAAAGAAGCCTTGGTCTGCGGCGTATGACTCGACCGATGACGATGAGAGCACCATCACAAGCCCAAAAATCACCAGGAAGAGCGTTGTTCCCAAGAGCAGAAAAAAGTTGCTCGATTCCCCCGAAAAAATGCGCTTGACCGGGACGCGTGCGGCAACAGGCTCCTTCGACTTTGATGCGGAGCCAGCGGCGGCCACGGCAGGCTGTGAAGGCTGAGGATCGTCGTTGGACCCGCTACTCGGCCGCTGGGGTCGGTGTGGTCGCTGAGGAGGCGTCATCGTCGTTCCCTCCTACTCGTTCGAGCACTGCTGCTGCGAACTTGTCTCCGCGATCTGCGTAACTTGTGAATTGATCCATGGATGCTGCCGCTGGCGCTAACAAGACGGTGTCGCCTTCGGTAGCGATTCCGTGCGCCATCTCGACGGCACGGGACATCACGTGATTAGTGTCAGTCGCGTCAACCTCGAAGACCGGAATCTGCGGCGCGTGTCGCTGGAATGCGGCCTGTATTGCCAGCCTGTCGTTACCAATGACGATTGCAGCTTTGAGCCTCGGAGCGTGTTTTTCGATCAAGGGCGCAACATCGATTCCCTTGAGCAGGCCACCCAGAATCCACACGACAGGGTCGGCTGCAGAAAGCGAAGCACTCGCCGCGTGCGAATTAGTGGCCTTGGAATCGTTGATCCACGTCACTCCCCCACTGACGAGCACGACCTGATTACGGTGGCCATCGATTTCGAAACTAGCTACGCCCTCACGCACTGCTTCGATACTCACCCCGGCGGCTCGAGTGAGTGCACTCGCCGCAAGAATGTTGGCGACCATGTGCGGCGCCGCGAGGTTGCGCTGGCGCAGCTCGTCAAGCGTGAAAAGTTCGAGGGCAGCGTTGTGGCGGTCATCGCCGAACGCGCGGTCAGCTAGCAGGTCGCTGACAATACCGAAGTCGCTGGGACCCGGCGTATCGAGTCCGAAACCGATTGCACGGCATCCGTCGACCACTTCAGCATTTTCGACCATGGCCAGCGTCTCGGGCACCGCGCGATTGTAAACCGCGGCAATCTTCGTGTTGGCGTACACGGTCGCTTTTGCGTGCGCGTATGCCTCACGGGAACCGTGCCAATCGAGATGGTCGTCGGCAAAATTGAGACAGACGCTCGCGAGCGGTGAGATCGCACCAGCGCCCTCGCGCGGCATCCCGTGAAGTTGAAAACTCGAGAGCTCAACGACGAGAAAGTCAAAGCCATCGGGGTATCGAATCGCGTCGAGCACTGGAATCCCGATGTTGCCGACGGCCCCAGCCCGGAAACCGGCCGTTGTCAGAATGTGGGCGGTCAGTTGCGCCGTGGTCGTTTTGCCGTTGGTGCCGGTGATAGCAATCCATTCAGCAGGGGTACCCGTTTTGTCGCGCAGGCGCCAGGCGAGTTCAATCTCAGTCCACATCGGAACAGTGTTCGTGCGGCACCACTCCACGAGGACATGATCAAGCGGATAGCCAGGCGAGACGATGACGACGTCTGGGGCATGCGCGGTGATCGCAGCGAGCTGGTCGTCAGTGCTGCCGCCGATCGCCAGCTCGGCACCGATGACCTTCGCCATTTCAACGCGGTTGTCGGATGCCGCATCCGCGATCACGAGAACCCGAGCCTTGAGTTCGGTGAGGGTGTCGGCCGCTGAGAAGCCAGTCGCCCCCAGCCCGAGGACTGCGACGCTCAGTTCGCTCCAGGCCGAGTTCCAGCTGGTGAATGAGTTGAAATCGCGCACGACTACTGATTGATCCATTCCAGATAGAAGGTTCCGACGCCGGCCGCGACGAAGAGCGCAGCAATAAGCCAGAAACGCACCACAACAGTCACTTCTGCCCAACCTTTGAGCTCGAAGTGATGATGCAGCGGACTCATGAGGAAAATACGTTTACCGCCGGTGATCTTGAAGTAAGCACGTTGCAGAATCACGGAACCGGTAACGATAAGGAAGAGTCCACCGATCAGGATAAGCAACAGCTCGGTGCGGCTCATGATCGCGAGAGCAGCGAGGGCGCCTCCGAGACTAAGTGAACCTGTGTCGCCCATGAAGACCTGTGCCGGCGAGGTATTCCACCAGAGGAAGCCGATAAGCGCGCCGACGATCGCTGCGGCGATGATGGCGAGGTCAAGCGGGTCGCGGACCTCGTAGCACTTGTAGAGCACTTCACGATCGATGCTGGGGTTGCTGCACGACTGATTGGCTTGCCAAAACCCGATGACGATGTAGGACGCGATCGCGAAGATCGCTGACCCGGTCGCGAGGCCGTCAAGACCGTCGGCAACGTTCACACCGTTCGACGTGCTGACGATGATCAAAGTCACCCAGATGGCGAACAAAATAGCACCGATAACTACGCCGAAAGTGGCGAGGTCGAGCCAATTGATGTCCCGCAATCCCGAAATCTTTGAGGATGCTGGCGTGAGTCCGCCAGGATCAGGGAAGTTGAGGGCGAGGGCCGCGAAACCCGCGGCGACGATGACCTGGCCAGCAACCTTTGACCAACCGCCAAGGCCTAGGCTTCGCTGTTTGCGAGTCTTCATGAAGTCATCGATGAAGCCGATGACGCCGAGACCCACCATGAGGTAGATCACGAGAAGCCCGGAAAGAGTTACGGGCTCACTAGCAACCCAGTGTCCGACGAAATAACCGATCGTCGAGCCCAAAATGAAGACGATTCCGCCCATCGTGGGAGTGCCACGCTTGGTGTGATGGCTCTCGGGACCATCGTCACGAATGAACTGGCCCCATTTCAAGCGCACAAAGAGCTTGATGAACAGCGGGGTAAGCAGCAGCGTAAAGAAGAGCGAGAAGCCAGCAGCGACAAGGAGCGCGATCATGCGGTCACCCCGGCGATCCGATCGCCCAAGTGTCGCAAGCCAGCAGAGTTCGACGATTTCACCAACACGACGTCGCCCTCTCGCAGTTCTTCACGCAGCACAGCGTATGCCTCTTCGACGCTATCCACGAGGACCGACTCTCCATCCCACGAACCTTCGAGGCCCGCAGCATTATGGATATGACGAGCTGCGTGACCGACCACAATGAGCTTCTGCACGTTCAATCGCACGATCAACCGACCGATACGGTCATGCTCGTCATTCGCATAATCTCCGAGTTCAGCAAGCTCCCCCAACACCGCAACGGAGCGATTTTCGGGGCCAACGATCTGAACGAGCGTCTTGAGCGCGGCCGCCATCGAGTCAGGGCTCGCGTTGTACGCGTCATTGATGACTGTGATGCCACCGGGCGCCTCCAACAGTTCCATTCGCCAACGTTCCGCGCGTTCGATGGACTGCAACGCCTCAACCGCGCGAGCAGGGTCTACCCCCACAGCGCGTGCTGCCGAAATCGCGGCCAACGCGTTGGTGACGTGGTGTTCGCCGAGAATACGCAACTGCACCGGAATCGTCTCGCCGCCGATGTGTAGCCCAAAAGCGGTGCCGTGAGCAGTCGCCTGAATATCGTCAGCCCACACCGCAGCACTCGAATCGAGGCCGAAGAGGACGACCTTAGCCTGCGTCTGCTGCGCCATAGCCTTCACGCGACCGTCATCACCGTTCAATACCGCAGTCGCGGTCGACGGCAAATGGGAAACCATCTCAGACTTTGCTTGGGCCGTGACTGCGGCATCCCCAAATTTGCCGATGTGAGCCAAGCCGACCATCAGGACAATACCGACATCGGGCACGACGATCGACTGAAGGCGCGTGATGTCGCCGAGACCATCTGCCCCCATCTCGACAACAAGAAACTTCGTGGAATCGGTGACGTTGAGCATCGTGATGGGCGCACCGACGTCATTATTGAACGAGCCCTCAGGGGCAACCGTTTCGCCTTGGCGCTCCAAAATCGCGCGCAACATGTTCTTCGTCGTCGTTTTGCCGTTGGAACCGGTTACCGCAACAACTTGGAGATCACCTTTGCTGCGCACAAAAGCAACGACAGTGCGTGCGAGAGCGTGGAGAGCCGCTACCCCATCCGCCACAATGATCTGCGGAACCTCGAGCTCGAGCGGTCGTTCAGCGATCACGAGCGCTGCGCCATTTTCCACTGCCTTGGCAGCAAAGAGATGACCATCAGTGCTTTCGCCCCGCAGAGCAAAGAAAATGGAGCCCGGAGTATTGAGACGCGAATCAGTCTGCACGCTGCTCGCAGGGAGGCGTTGCTGACCGTCACTGCCATCACGGAGTTCTCCGTTGACGGCGGTGGCAATCTCGGCAATGCTCAGTTCGATCACGTGATGTGCTCCAGGGGTAGTTGACGCGGGGGGAAGCTCACCAACGCAACGGCAGATCCGGTCCCGCAGTGTTTGACGGGGTTACACGGTAAGTGGTGAGCGTTTGGGCCATAATGTCGCGGAACGTCGAGGCAATGGCGCCGGAATATATGCTATCCGGGATCCCGGCTGTCGCGATCACAATGTACTCAGGGTCGTCTGCTGGGGCGAGGCCGGCGTAGGAAATTACTACGTCGCCGCCGTAGGCACCGTTTTCGGCGACCTGGGCCGTTCCACTCTTCACCGCGACCCGGTAACCGGGAATCTGAAGATTCGGAGCCGAACCACTCGAGCTGTACACCATCTCCATCATTTGGAGAGTCTGATCAGCAGCCGTCTCGGAAATAACCCGAATGCCTTCGGTGGACGGAGTATCGGTGACTGTGCCGTCAGGCCATTCGCATCCCTCCACGAGCACGGGGGGAAGGCGAACGCCATCGTTACCGAGAGCTTGGTAGGCGCTCGCCATCTGAATGGATGTCGTGCTCAGTCCCTGCCCGAATTGAACCGCGTAGTTGGTGCGCGCGTCCCAATCCTTGGCTTCATAGAGCGTGCCGCTCGATTCACCGTTGAAATCGATCCCGGTCTCTTCGCCAAGCCCGAAGGCCTGCAGGTAGTCGTGGCGAGACGCCGCGTCAAGTAGGTCCGTGTATTGCGCGATCGCCGTGTTCGATGACTCAACGAGAGCGCCCGCAAGGGTCAGCCGCTGGTCTTCGTGATAGAAGGAATCGCTGATCGTTCCGCCACCGTTTGTCAGTTCAAGCGCATACGGCGAGACAACTTGCGTTTGCTGGTTGGCAACTCCAGCGTCGATCAACGAGGCAGCAGTCAACGCCTTCACCGTCGAACCAGGCTCATAAGGCGTGCTGAATGCTCGCGAACCCAAAGCGCCACGATCAGCGAGGTCGACATTGTTGGGGTCCACGGTCGGCCAGTCGCTAACCGCAAGAAGGTGAGCATCGCTGACGCGCATCACGACACCCGTTGCCCACGTAGCGCCGAGCGACTCCGCGGTCTGCGCCATCCGCTGCTGAACGTAGAACTGAAGATCTCGGTCGATTGTCAGCGTGAGCGTGCCACCGTCCTGCGGTTCGATCGATTCCACCGAGCTTCCGGGCAACGCGACGCCATCTTCACCGCGCGCGTAACTCGCTTCAACGTCTTGGCCTGCGAGGCACTCATCGCCCGTCAGCTCGACGCCAGCCTGAGGGCCGTCTGTACCGATGAATCCCACAAGGTTACCGGCGATTTCGCCGTTCGGATAGCTGCGTTCTGGGCTCAGCTCGTAGTAAAGCCACGTGATGTCTAACTCGCCAACGGCCTGATACTGCTCGAGAGTGATGCCCTTCGCCAAGTACTCGAAGTCGGATTCCGGGTTGTCCAGAATCATGGCGAGAAGTTCATCGGGATCTCCCCCAATGATGTCCGTGATCTTCGTCAAGTCCTCAAGCACCACCACAGAAGCATTCTCACGCAGAAGAGTCACCCGTGGCGAGATGACGACATCGAAACGCTCAACGCTGTCAGCGAGCACTGCACCATTCGTATCGACGATGTCGCCGCGAGTTCCGTAGGTCACCTGGGTCAGCGTTCGCTTGGTGTCCGCCTCCGCATTGAGCGTTTCGGCCTGGACGATCTGCAGGTCAACAAGACGAACAACAAAAATGCCGGTCAAGACGACGATTGTGAGGATGACAAAGGCCACTCGCGCGCGAGTTGAGCGTGGTTTCATCGAGTCTCCCCCAGAAGGTTCATCTCAATCATCGCGTGACAGGAGCAGGAATAGCGTTATTCGCAGGCTCTGGCGCGGCGGTAGCCGACTCCGTCGCAGCAGCTCCCGAGGCAGTAGCAGTAGCCGTCGTCGCGGCGGACGCCGCAGCAGTCTTTGCCGCCGCAGCGGCAGCCGCCGTCTCCGCGCTCACGAGCGGAACGTCGGTAAGAAGAGTGTTGCCGACAAGGCCACAGCTGCCACCGCATCCGGTCGGATCTGCGCTTCCAGGAAGTCGGAAGACAGAACCGTCAGAAATGTTCAACGAATACGGTGTCGCATTGGGCACCATGCCAAACCCAGCCGCCTGAGCAGCAAGATTTTGAGATGACGACTGCAATGAAAGGGACTCGAGCAAGCTCTGCTCTGTGCGGATAAGCACCTTCTGCTCATACTGCAAAGAGTCAATTTGGTACGCACCCTGAGTCACCACAATGCTGAGCAGGAGTTGCGCAGCAAGGATCACGAAAAAGCTTGCGACCGTAACCACCGCGTACAGCATGCGCGGTCGAGCTTTGCGCTGAGCTTTCGTCGTAACGATCTCGATGTGAGACGGACGCGCGGTCGGCTGGTGAAGCGGCAGTGGCTGAGCGTGAGCGAGGTTAGTGCTCATGAGATGACTCGCATTCGTTCTATCGCTCGCAGTCGAACGGGCTTTGCTCGGGGGTTAAGGGCTTGTTCTGCTTCGCTGGCTTGCTCTGATCCGCGAACAAGCAGCTTGAGTTCCGGCTTGTGCTCGGGAAGCTCAATGGGAAGTCCGGCCGGAGCGGTGGACTTGGCGCGTCGTTGTAGCTCGCGCTTGACGATGCGGTCTTCCAGCGACTGATACGCCAACACGACCATCCGTCCGCCGAGGGCGAGGGAGTCGACAGCGGCGGGAATCGCCCGTTCGAGAACCGACAGCTCTTGGTTCACTTCGATGCGCAACGCCTGAAACACACGCTTGGCAGGATGTCCCGCACGCTGGGCCGCCGCGGGAGTGGCGGCAATGACGAGCTCCACTAATTGAGCGGATGTCGTCAGCGGCTGCTGTTCGCGGAACTGCACGATGCGACTAGCAAATCGCGGCGCAAGTTTTTCGTCGCCGTAGGCGTAGAAGATGCGACGGAGTTCGAGCTCGCTGTACGTGGCGAGGATGTGCTCGGCGGTGACCGGTGTCGAGGCATCCATGCGCATATCTAGCGGAGCATCTTGAGAATAGGAGAATCCGCGCTCAACACGGTCGAGTTGAAGGGATGAGACTCCGAGGTCGAAAAAGATGCCTTCGACTGACGTGATTCCCAACGAATCGAGTGCCTGCGGAATTTCGTCGTAGACAGCATGAACAAAGTGCGTGCGGCTAGCGAAAGGCTCAAGCCGACGTCGAGCGATAGCAAGAGCGTCCTCGTCTCTGTCAATGCCCACGAGTGTGAGGCCGGGGAACCGCTGGAGGAATGCCTCCGCATGTCCGGCCATCCCGAGGGTTCCGTCGACGAGAACTGCTCCCGGTGCGTTCAGCGCTGGAGCGAGCAACTCAATCGAGCGCTCAAGGAGTACTGGGGTGTGAATGGTGTTGTCAGCCATGGTGTTAGGGCTAGTTCTCAGATGCTGATCCCCATCCGACTCGACCTGATATCGGGGAAGAAAATCAGGGCGTTCGGCTGGGAGTCAGCGTCGAAGAGCTAGAAGAGTCCCGGAATCACCTCCTCGGTGGTATTGACGAAATCGGCCTCGGTGGCCTCGTAGTAGTTGTTCCAGGCCTCGGTGTCCCAGATTTCAGCGCGATTACCCGCGCCAATCACAGTCAGATCGCGTCCCAGCCCGGCGTACTCGCGTAGCCCAGCGGGGATCGTTACCCGGTGCTGCTTGTCAGGCGTCTCTTGGTTAGCGCCAGACAGAAAGAGACGCAAAAAATCGCGACCCTGCTTGCTCGTGACCGGCGCCTTGCGAATCGCTTCGTGCATTACTTCAAACTCGCGCTGGCTGAACACGTAGAGGCAGCGCTCTTGGCCACGAGTGACCACAACGCCCGATGCGAGTTCCTCGCGAAACTTCGCCGGCAGGATGATGCGGCCCTTGTCGTCGAGCTTGGGGGCGTAGGTGCCTAGAAACACGGCGCCCTCCCCTCAATCTCCGGCCCGGATTCTGGTTGCCTCCACTTTACTCCACTTTCAACCACATATCTAAGGTTTCTCGGCAAACTGCGTAAAAGTTATCCACAGAGCCCAGCAATTACAAGGAATTTTGGGGTGGAGGAAAATGGAGCAAAAATGACCGATTGTGGGTCGTCAACCCCAATCAGGGCACAAAAAAAGGACCAGCCCGAAGGCTGGTCCTTGAAAGTGGAGGGAGTGGGAGTTAGCTATTGCCGTCCTGGCGGCGATCCCAACGCTGGTTGATCGTGTCCATAAACGAGGTGCCGCGCTTAGCCGAGCGGCCAGACGAGGCAGATGACGGTTCAGGTATTTCGTCGGCGTCTCCGGCACGGGGTGGCGCTACGAAAAGCAAAACACCAACAAACATGACGACGAACCCAAGCACGCCGACAAGAGGCTGCTGGATGATGACACCCGTCAGTAACGCAATGATTCCGGCGACCCCGACAAGCACGCCGACAACCATCATTCGATAGTTGGGCTTACCTTTGCGGGGGCTGACTGCGCTGACGAAGTCGGCATCGTTTTGATAGAGGCTGCGCTCCATCTCGTCGAGGGCCCGCTGCTCTTGCTCTGAAAGCGGCATTCCGTTCCCCTCTCTCTGGGATTCACGGCTAGATCTCTATAGTACGCCCCCATTCACTAGGTAGGCTAGACGGGTGCCTGAGAGTAACCAGTTAGTTGACCTTGTCCAGCTGAAAATCGACGAATTTCTCACCGAGAAGCGCGATGAACTTAATGCGATCGCTCCCGAATTGACAGCCCTCACCGACGTCGGTGGTGGGCTTCTCTCGGGCGGCAAGCGTTTTCGGGCGCTGTTCTGTTACTGGGGATGGCAATCAGTCGCCGGTCTCTCCTCTTCTGACGACCCATTCGCTGAGAACTCCGCGAGTAAAGACCTCACGGGTGTGTTGCTTTCGGCATCCGCCCTCGAGCTCTTCCACGCGGCAGCACTCGTGCACGACGACATTATGGATCGCTCCGACACCCGCCGCGGTGCGCCTTCCGCTCATCGCCGCTTCGAAAAAATGCACATCGACGGCGGATGGAGTGGCAATGCCGAAGCATACGGAGAATCATCCGCACTCCTGCTCGGAGATTTGCTCTTGGGCTGGAGCGACGAGCTCTTAGGGCGCGGTATCGCTACGCTCCCCCGCCCCTCAGCTCTGGCGGCGCGCAAAGAATTCATGACGATGCGCACAGAAGTCATGGCTGGGCAGTTTTTAGACATCCACGATGAAAGCGCGTGGGCAAGCTACCCCGAGTCAGAAGCCCTCGACCGTGCGCAGCGTGTCTTAATCTACAAGTCTGCGAAGTACAGCGTTGAGGCCCCGCTCGCGCTCGGCGCCAGTTTGGGTGCCGGCACCGACGAGCAAATGGCTGCGCTCCGCAGCTTCGGGCTTCCCCTTGGCGTTGCGTTCCAATTGCGCGATGACGTGCTCGGCATTTTCGGAGATCCCGAAGTGACGGGCAAGCCCGCCGGCGACGACCTGCGCGAAGGCAAGCGCACAGCAATCATTGCGATCGCTCGCGAAAAACTCTCGACCAGCGCCAACGCCATCCTGGACGAGCTGCTTGGTGACCCCGATCTCAGCGATGAGCAAGTGAACATGATTCGTTCAACGCTCGAAGAGTCTGGTGCTGTCGCAAAGGTAGAGAAGGTTATCGCCCGCAACCTTGAACGCGCGTGTGAGGCAATCGAGACAGCAAACCTCGCGCCGACAGCGCGTGCCCGCCTCCTCGAATTGGCCGAAGCCGCTACAACGCGATCGTTCTAGGGTGCTAGTGAGCTCGCGCGATTACAGCGCTGGGTGCCATAGAGTGTGGCCGACCGTGCACTAGTGCGCTGCCGCGCTGAGCGTGCTTAGAAACCGAGGGCCTGAGCGACACGGCGAACTTCAGCCTTGCGACCAGCTCTGAGAGCCTCAACGGGCGCGACGCCCAAACTCGGCTCGCTAGTGAGCAACCAGTTCATTGATTCATCGGACGAGAATCCGGCGTCCGAAAGAACGATCACGGTTCCCCTCAGTTCGCGCAGCGGCGATCCGTCGACGATGAATACGTCGGGAACCTGCCACACCCCATCGATTTTGCTCGCGAGGAGGGCGCCTTCCTCAATGAGGCGACGCACTTGGCTCACCTTGAGTCCGAGGAGCTCGGTGAGGTCTGGAACAGTAAGCCAGTTGATGGTGGGTGATTCAGTCACACGTTAAGACTGCCACGACACAGGTGTTAAATCTGACAGTTAGCACGGCATACCCAGAATATTCACTAGTGAACTTAGGTAACACCAGTCACATCAGTCACGCTAGCCACAATGGTTGACACTAATAAGCTTCTGTGACAGCGTTGAGCCGGTGATCTCAGTGATCACATGTACCTTCTCGGGGCCGGGAGCAGGAAGAACGCCATGACACATTTTACAATTGACGACACAGACAACATTGCTTCGACCGTTTTTGCTGGGCTAGTGCCCGCAGCATCCGTCGAATCACCTGATCGAGCTCGACGCATCGCTCAACAGCGCGCCCGCGTCAACCGTGGCGTCATGAATACCGTTCCCGTTCTCTTGGTCGGGTCACTCGCCGCTGCGACGTTCAACCTCACCGGGCCAGTAGAACCTGTCAACGCTAAAACGCCTGACGATCCCCGACTTTCGACGGAACGCGCCGCCAAGCCGACTCGGGTAGCGACTACGACGATCAGCGAAGCGTCAACCACAATCATCGGGCCCGCTCCGGCGAGCTACCGCGTTGCTGAAGGCGATACTGTCAGCGACATCGCCTCGCGCTATGGACTCTCCACCGCATCCGTCTTGGCATTGAACGGGCTGAGCTGGTCATCGATGATCTTCCCCGGACAAGAGCTCAAGCTGACGAAGGACGTCGTCAACACCGTCCCCAGCGTGAACCACGTCAAAACCACCAACGGTCAGTACACGATCGTCGCTGGTGACACGATCAGCGGCATCGCCCACAAATTTGGCGTCTCAACGATTTCAGTGATGTCGGCAAACGGTCTCGGCTGGTCGAGCATCATCTACCCGGGGCAGCTGCTGATAATTCCCGGCAACTTGAGCTCCCCCAGCCAGGAAACCGAAGAGTACGATTTCACCGCCGATAACGACGACGCCCCCAGCGAGAACGCGTCATCAATCGTCACCGAGGATGCCGCAGCGGATGTCGTCGAGACTCCCGCCGAAGTCGAGGTTGAGGTCGAAGCCCCAGCCCCCGTCGTGGAACCAGAGTCCGAACCAGCGCCTATCGCTGAAACGGCCCCGACTCCTGTCGAGGGAAGCACCTACCTAGTCGTTTCTGGTGACACCGCCTCCTCCATCGCATCGCGCGCCGGAATCTCCACTCAAGCGCTACTCGACGCAAACGGCCTAACCTCGTCAACCGTGATCTTCATCGGCGACAAACTGACGATCCCCTCGTCAAGCTCTGTACTCGCCAGCACCGGCGGAAGTGTCACCTACCTCAACTCCGAAATGCAGGCGAACGCCCAAGTGATCATTCAAGTCGGCCGCGATCTTGGCGTCTCCGACTACGGCATCACAATTGCGCTCGCCACCGCCATGCAAGAGTCGAGCTTGCGCAACCTCACCTGGGGTGACCGCGACTCTGTCGGCCTCTTCCAACAGCGCCCAAGCTCAGGCTGGGGAACTGTCAGCCAACTCACCACACCGTCTTATGCTGCGCGGCTGTTCTACGGCGGATCGAGCAACCCCAACAAGGGAATCACGCGCGGACTGTTGGAAATCTCGGGCTGGCAGAACATGAGCCTGACCCAAGCAGCACAGGCCGTTCAAATCTCAGCACACCCTGATGCATACGCAAAATGGGAGACATCCGCCCGATCTTGGCTAGAACAGCTCGGCTAAGCGCCAGAATAGCCGTGTCTAGCGGCACTCTCGAAGCTCAGAACTTTAGACTCTGAAGGTGAATGCGAACTCTACTGATCCGATGATCGGCCGTCTGCTCGACGGTCGGTATCAGATTCGTTCGCGCATCGCGCGTGGCGGCATGGCAACCGTGTACCTTGCCACCGACCAACGGCTCGAACGCAAAGTCGCTATCAAGGTAATGCACGGCCACCTTGCCGACGACAGCAAGTTCAAGGAACGCTTCGTTCAAGAGGCTCGATCCTCAGCACGGTTGGCCCACCCCAACGTCGTCAATGTCTTCGACCAAGGTCAAGACAGCGACATGGCCTACTTGGTAATGGAATACCTGCCCGGCATCACTCTGCGCGATCTACTGCTCGAACACCGCATCCTCACAACCGAGCAGACACTCGACATCATGGAAGCCGTGCTCGCCGGCCTCGCCGCCGCCCACAAAGCTGGCATCGTTCACCGCGACCTCAAACCAGAGAACGTCTTACTCGCCGACGACGGCCGCATCAAGATCGCCGACTTCGGACTCGCCCGTGCCGCTAGCGCCAACACTGCTACCGGCGCCTCACTGCTCGGGACAATCGCGTATCTCTCCCCCGAACTTGTGACTCGTGGACTGGCTGACACCCGTAGCGACATCTACGCCGTCGGCATCATGATGTACGAAATGCTCGTGGGCGAGCAACCCTTCAAGGGTGAGCAACCCATGCAGATTGCTTATCAGCACGCCAATGACGCCGTGCCGAGCCCCAGCTCACGCAACCACCTCGTTCCCGCAGAACTAGACGACCTCGTGCTCTGGGCGACCGCGCGCGAGCCGGATGACCGCCCCAAAGACGCACGAGTGCTGCTCGACCAGCTGTACCAAACGCACAGTTCGCTCATGACCGCGCTGCCGCCCACGGCATCCACTGCAGTTCAGCGAACGATGGTGCTTCCGAGCGCTCCGGCGGAAGAACCACAGAACTCGACGGCAGACACCCAGGTATTCGGCGCAGAGCTTCAGCAGGTTGCCGCTCCGGCTCCGACCCAAGTGTCCGAGAACACCACCACGCTGTCGACCCGCGCGACGAAACGAAAGTCACGCGGCTGGTGGCTGCTCGTCCTCATCGTTCTGCTCGTCGGTGGGGCAGCCGGTGCTGGCTGGTACTTCGGGGCTGGCCCCGGCTCACAAGTGACGATTCCTGACAGCATCCGCAATGCTACGCCCGAAGAAGCCCAAGCAATCTTGGAAGACCTTGGGCTCGTCGTCAGCGATGAACTCGGCGAAACCTATGACCCAGTGGTCGCGGTCGACCTTGTGGCGAACTCCGCTCCAGAAGTGGGTGCGAGCGTGCCGAACGGCTCTCCCGTGCAGCTACTGATCTCGCAGGGTCCACGCCCACTCGCTGTGCCTGACTTCTCTGGAATGACGGAAGAAGAAGCGCGCGCTGCTATCGAAGCAGCCCCCTTCACTCTCGTCGAGCCCATCATCAAACAGTTCGACAGCGATATTGCGGCGGGTCTCGTCGTTGATGTACTTGGTGCAGACTCCGCATCAATTCTCGGAGCCGAAAACTACGGCGAGCTTCAAGACGTAACCCTCGTTATCTCCGCAGGCGCGCTGCCCGATGTCACGTGCTCTACCGTCGACGAAGCAACGCAAACCCTTGCCGGAGTCGGGCTGAACGCCGAGACCGGCATCCAAGTATTCAGCGACTGCCAAGAAGGTACCGTGGTTGCCATCGACTCCGAAAAGAATGCGGATGGGGTTGCACGCACATTCCGCGAAGGCGATACGGCGACCCTGATCATCTCGAAGGGCCCGGACCTCGTGCAGGTACCCGACGTTTCCGGAGAGACGATCAATGGGGCCATCGCAGAGCTCGAGGAACTCGACTTCATCGTCAACGTCGAGACCGACCTGCCGCAGGGATTCTGGGGTTCCGGCCTCGCCATAGTTTCCGGCACCGACCCGTCAGCGGGCGAGGCGATCAAGCGCGGCTCTGAAGTCACCGTTTACGGTCCGCAGATCTAGCTTCGGTTCTCGCCCACAGCGCCAAGTGGGCTGTGGCTCGCTACACCGCGAAAAACGCCCGGCACCCGTGACGCTCTCCTGAGAGAGTGCGGGGATGGCGGGCGTTTTCAGTGGCGCTAGAAAGCGCGAAGCTCCTCGGCTACCAAGAAAGCGAGTTCAAGCGACTGCATGTGGTTGAGTCGCGGGTCACACAGCGACTCGTAGCGAGTCGCGAGAGTAGCCTCATCGATCTGCTCTGAACCGCCCAGGCACTCCGTGACATCGTCACCAGTGAGCTCAATGTGGATACCACCGGGGTAGGTTCCCGCGGCGCGGTGCGATTCGAAGAAGCCCTTGACCTCATCAACAACATCGTCGAAACGACGCGTCTTGTAGCCAGTGGGTGTGGTGAGCCCGTTGCCGTGCATCGGGTCGGTGATCCACAGCGGCGTCGCGTCCATCTCCTTGATGGCCTCAAGCAGCGGCGGGAGCGCGTCGCGAACCTTGCCAGCACCCATGCGGGTGATGAAGGTCAGACGGCCAGGCTCGCGCTCAGGGTCAAGCTTGTCGATGAGCTGCTTCATAGTCTCGGGCGTCGTAGTCGGACCGAGCTTGACGCCGATCGGGTTACGCAGTCGCGAGAAGTAGTCGATGTGAGCACCATCGAGGTCGCGCGTGCGCTCCCCGATCCACAAGAAGTGGGCGCTCGTGTTGTACGGCGTGCCGGTGCGCGAATCAATGCGCGTCATCGGACGCTCGTAGTCCATGAGCAGACCCTCGTGGCTCGAGTAGAACTCGGTACGCTTGAGTTCGTCGAAGTCGGCTCCTGCTGCTTCCATGAAGCGCACTGCCTTGTCGATCTCTTTAGCAAGGCTCTCGTACTGGCGATTCGCCGGGTTGGCAGCGAAGCCCCTGTTCCACGAATGAACCTGGCGAAGGTCGGCGAAGCCACCCTGCGTGAACGCACGGATGAGATTCAGGGTCGAGGCTGCCGTGTGGTAGCCCTCAACCAGACGAGCAGGATCAGCAGTGCGGGACTCCGGCGTGAAGTCGTAACCATTGACGATGTCGCCGCGGTAGGCCGGCAGCGTGACGTCGCCGCGTGTCTCAGTGTCGCTCGACCGAGGCTTAGCGAACTGGCCAGCCATGCGGCCCATCTTCACGATCGGCTTCGACGCGCCGTACGTGAGCACAACAGCCATCTGCAGGATTGTCTTGACACGATCGCTGATCTGCTGCGCAGTCGCGCCCGCAAAAGTCTCGGCACAGTCACCGCCCTGCAAGAGGAACGCTTCGCCCTGAGCCGCACGCGCGAGACGAGTGCGCAGACGATCTACTTCGCCCGCGAAAACCAGGGGCGGCAGCGACGCAATCTTGCTGGATGCTTCTCCAACGGCGTCGGCATCCGGCCACTGTGGCTGCTGTTTGATGGGGAGCGTGCGCCAGTTGTCTAGACCCGCAATCACGGCGGGATCAGCAAGTACGACTGGTTCTGACGGGTCGACCACGAGGAGTTTCCTTCATACAATTACAGCGAAAATGAACGGGTTTGTGACCCACTATGAGCCTACCGGCACAAGTGGGTGCTGAGTGTCACCGTTACAGCACTGCTGCACGGCGAGACGCTTCGGTGAATAGCCCGCCGTTACTAACGACGTGCGGCGCGGTCCTTCACCGAGGTGGCATAGACATCCACATACTCCTGACCGCTGATGCGGTTGAGCTCATACATGATCTCGTCAGTGATCGAACGAAGGATGAACCGGTCACCCTCCATGCCCTCGAAACGGCTGAAGTCGAGCGGCTCACCGAAGACGATTCCGATACGGCCCATGCGAGGAATCTTCGTGCCGATGGGCATGACCTTTTCAGTGTCGATCATCGCGACAGGAACAACCGGAACATGGCCTTCGAGAATCATGCGTGCGACTCCGGTGCGGCCGCGATACATCTTGCCGTCGGGGCTGCGCGTTCCCTCGGGATAGATGCCGAGCACCTCTCCACGAGCCAAAACCGCTAGGCCGGTATTGAGCGATGCCTCTGAAGCTTTGCCGCCGGAACGGTCAATCGGCAGCATCCCCGTGCCGTTGAAGAACGCACGCGAGAGCCAGCCCTTAATGCCACGCCCAGTGAAATAGTCACTCTTGGCGAGAAAGAAGATGCGGCGGTCCATGATGAGTGGCAGGAACACCGAGTCGATGAACGACAAGTGATTGCTCGCCAAGATGACGCCGCCCTTGCGAGGAACGTTCTCAAGACCGGAAACCCACGGACGGAAGACGGTCTTCAAGATGGGACCGGCAACCAGATTCTTCATAAACCAATAGAACATGGCACCTCAATTCCTCGTCGCGGGACTCCCCACTCTACCGTTTGCCGGAACGTACCCCACAAACGGGTGCAAATTTTCTCACGCGCCAATGCGCACGTGGTTAGGCGAGCCTGACCTCGCTAGAGTGGAGTAGACCACCTACCGGTGCCAAAGGAGTTGCCGTGAAACAGTTTGATGTACCAGCCCTAGTTGAGGCTGACCCGGAAGCAAACGCTACCGATCTATTGATGGATCGCGTTGCGGCCACACCCAACAATGCGTTGTTCTCGCTCCCCACCGCCAATGGTGGCTGGAGCGATGTGACTTCGTCAGAATTTCTTACCCAAGTGAAAGCCCTCGCCAAGGGACTCGTCGCTGCTGGCATTGAGCCCGGCGACAAAATTGGCCTCATGTGCAAGACCCGCTATGAGTGGACGCTCATTGACTTCGCGACTTGGTTTGCGGGCGCAGTGCTCGTGCCAATTTACGAGACCAGCTCGCCCAGCCAGATTCTGTGGAACATCACGGACTCCGGCGCGACCGGGATGATCACAGAAACACCCGATCACTTCGCGCGCTTCGACGAGATTCGCGCCGACGTGCCCGGCATCGCCAATCTGTGGCAGATCGATTTGGGAGACCTCGACAAACTCGCCAAGTCGGGCACCGACGTCACCGACGAAGAAATCGAACGTCGCCGTAATCTGGCCAAGGGCTCCGATCTCGCGACGCTGATCTACACCTCGGGAACCACCGGAAAACCCAAGGGTTGCATCATCACGCACTCCAACTTTGTTGAGCTGTGCCGCAACTCGCAAAAGGCGATCCCCGAGGTCGTCAACCCCGATTCGAGCACGCTGCTCTTCATTACGACAGCGCACATCTTCGCTCGCTTCATCTCGATCCTCTGTGTCCACGGAGGCGTCAAGGTCGGACACCAGCCTGACACCAAGATGCTCTTGCCATCGATGGCGTCATTCAAGCCGACGTTCCTCTTGGCTGTGCCACGGGTATTCGAGAAGGTCTACAACTCCTCGGAGCAGAAGGCTGAAGCTGGCGGCAAGGGCAAGATCTTCCGCAAGGCTGCCGACGTTGCGATCGCACATTCGAAGGCTCTCGATGAAGGACACGTTCCGCTGGGACTCAAGATCCAGTTCGCCGTCTTCGACCGTCTCGTGCTCTCCAAGATTCGCGCAGCACTCGGCGGGCGCGTCAAGTATGCGGTCTCCGGATCTGCACCGCTCGGATTGCGCCTCGGTCACTTCTACCGAAGCCTCGGCCTCACGATCCTCGAGGGCTACGGACTCACCGAGACCACCGCCCCCATTTCGGTCAACAAGCCCTCTAACTTCAAGATCGGCAAGGTCGGCCCGCCGCTCCCCGGCGTTTCGGTGCGGATTGCCGACGACGGTGAGATTCAGGCCAAGGGCGTGTGCGTCTTCGACGGGTACTGGAACAACCAGGCTGCCACCGACGATGTTTTTGAAGACGGTTGGTTCAAGACCGGAGATATCGGTCAGTTCGACGAAGATGGATACCTTGAGATCACCGGTCGCAAGAAGGAAATCATTGTGACTGCCGGCGGCAAGAATGTTGCTCCCGCGGCACTCGAAGACCCCATCCGCGCTAACCCGATCATCGGCCAAGTAATCGTCGTTGGTGAACAGCGTCCGTTCATTTCGGCCCTCGTCACGCTCGATGAAGAAATGTTGCCCGTGTGGCTCGCCAACAACGGGCTCGACGCAACCTGGACCCTAGAGCAGGCGGCGAAAAATCCTGCAGTACTCGCCGAAGTCCAGCGCGCGATTGACGTGGGAAACTCTCAAGTCTCCCGTGCCGAGTCAATCCGTAAGTTCCACATCCTCGATGCGGACCTCACCGAAGAGAGCGGTCACTTGACGCCCAAGATGAGCATCAAGCGCAATGTGATTCTGGCTGACTTTGCCGATGTAATCGACTCACTGTACTCAAACTCACCGGCGACAGAAGGTATCTCGCTGAAGTAACACTACAAAAGCTGAAGGCCCCGTCATACGCAAGTATGGCGGGGCCTTCAGCGTGTGATCCCCCGCAGACGTTCGCTAACGGGCGCACTCAATCACACGCGATCTCTCGAAGCGAGAGGGGCGTGATGTGGCTGAGGTTTAGTACCAGGGCGCCTGACGGATCGCGCGCATCGCTTCGCGCTTAGCCTCAGGCTCGAGGCCCTCGATATACAAATGGCCATCGAGATGATCGGTCTCGTGCTGCAACGCCTGAGCCATGAGCCCTTCGCCGCTGAGCTCGACGGGCTCGCCCGCGAGGTCTACTCCTGTGACGCGGGCGAAAGGATAACGACGGCGCAAGAAATAGAAGCCGGGCACAGACAAGCAGCCCTCGTCTACCAGTTCCGACTCCCCCGACACTTCCTCAAGCACCGGGTTGATGATGTAGCCGATATCGCCGTCAATGTTGTAGCTGAATGCGCGCAAGCCGACACCGATTTGGTTAGCGGCGAGGCCGGCGCGGCCAGGCAGCTTGACCGTCTCAATAAGGTCGTCGATGAGGGCAGCAGCACGGGGATCGCCTATGACAATGGGATCGCATGCTGAGCGAAGGACGGGATCGCCAAAAAGGCGAATCTCACGAACAGCCATAGTGTCAGTTAGCCCGAACTGCGGGAAGACCATCCATGACAACCGCCGCGAGTTCGCGAGCAGCAGCCTTGGTCAACCTGTTGAGGTCGCGGTAATGCACAACGGACCCCGTAGCCAAGCTGGGGTCGTAGGGCACGCGAACGATCTCACGCACGCGCGACCTGAAATGAGCCTCGATCTCCTCAAGCTTCACCAAGTTGGTGCCCTGAGTGGCGGTGTTGATAGCCACGACAGCGTTCTTGACGAGATCTTCGTGCCCGTTGGATTCGAGCCACGTAAGAGTCTCTGATGCGAGACGCGCTTCGTCTACGCTGCCGCCGGAAACGATGACAATGGAGTCAGCTCGCTGCAGCGTTGCCCGCATAACCGAGTGAACAATTCCCGTGCCACAGTCAGTGATAGCGACCGAATAGAAACGCTCGGCCATGTCGGCGACAACGTTGTAGTCGTTTTCGTCGAACGCTTCTGACACATGCGGGTCAGTATCGGATGCCAAAACGTCGAGGCGAGTCTCGTCACGAGACACCACGGTTTGGAATTCGCTAAACGTGTGGAGCGACTCCGCACGCATCACGACATCGCGAACCGTTGCACGAGTTTGCTTGTCGATTCGCTCGGCAAGCGTTCCGCGGTCGGGGTTGGCATCGATCGCAATAATGCGGTCCTCGCGGGTATCTGCCAAGGCCATCCCCAGAAGAGCTGTGATCGTGGTCTTGCCCACCCCACCCTTGCGCGTGAGAACAGGAACGAAACGCGTTCCACCGACAAAAGTCTTGGTAACACGAGCCTCAAGAGCCTTGCGCTCTTTCACGCGGTACGAATCGCCGAGGTTCACGAGATGGAACGTCGCAGCGTAAACGAGTTCTTGGAAAAATCCCTCGGGCGCCGCGGTGCGGTTCTTCTTGCCAGGGTTGATGAGGCGCTCAGCCGTCAGCATCGTCGCCGTCTCTGGCGTCGTGGTGCGCACCTCGGTGCGCTGGCGACCGCGACGGGTCGTCGGACGGTCTGTTGGTGGCAGCTCCGGAATAACAGCCACTTCAGGCACGGACTCGGGCGGGATAGTCACAACCGACTCCGGCGCGAACGTGATTGTGGTGGTTGCCATGGATGCGACATCGACATGATGAGCGTTGACAGCAACATCGTCAATCGCTACGGCAGCTTCATGCTCAGGAGTCTCGCGAACAGCGACCGGCAGCGAGAGCGTGAAGGTCACGTTGTCGGTGTTCGGGGCCTGCTCGACCGTCGACTCCTTCGCATCGTGATCGGTCGACGTATCGTGCGCGTCGACGGACGGCTGCACATCAGGTTCATTGCGCTTCGTAGTCACGTATCGATCCCCTCCAGAAAGCAAACACACCACTTTACCGCGTTAACGAGCGAGACGTGACCGATGTGGTTACAACGATCACGTCCCTACCCTACAAACTTCTGCGGTTTAGCTGGGTTCTATTTCCACAAGCAAGTCGCCGCCGTCTACCTGCTGCGTCTTCGGAATGGCCAATCGCTTGACCGTTCCGGCAACGGATGCCGTGATTGCGGCTTCCATCTTCATCGCTTCGATCGAAGCTACAGCGTCGCCGACTGCAACAGTTGTGCCCTCTTCTACCTGCAGCGTGACAACACCGGAGAACGGCGCCGCTACGTGTCCAGGCTTCGACGGATCAGCCTTCTCAGCCGCAGTCGAATCGACCTTGATGCTCTGATCGCGAATGAACACCGGCCGCAACTGCCCGTTCAGGGTCGCCATGACGGTGCGCATTCCCTTCTCGTCAGCCTCGCCGATCGCTTCGAGACCGACGAACAATTGCACGCCCTTCTCGATCTCAACGACGTGCTCGTGACCCTGCTGGATGCCGTAGAGGTAATCCTTGCTATCGAGGGCCGACAAGTCTCCATAGGTTTCGCGAGCCGTCTCAAAGATCTGGGTGGGGCCAGCGAACAGCAACCGGTTGAGCGCTGAACGGCGCTCCTGCGGCTCACCGTCGAGAGCAGCCTGATCTTCAGCGCTGATTTCCTCAATGCCGATCTTGACGTTGCGCCCCTTCAGCACCTTCGAGCGGAAGGGCTCAGGCCAGCCACCGGGCAGTTCGCCCAACTCACCAGCCATGAAGCCAATCACTGAATCAGGGATGTCGTACTTGTCGGGGTTCTCTTCGAAGTCGGCAGGGTCTGCGTGCGCTGCAGCAAGAGCTAGCGCCAGGTCGCCAACGACCTTCGAGGACGGGGTGACCTTCGGCGGACGGCCGAGCATCTTGTTTGCCGCAGCGTAAAGGTTCTCAATCGTCTCGAACTGGTCAGCGAGACCCAGCGCAATCGCCTGCTGGCGCAGGTTCGACAACTGTCCACCAGGGATTTCGTGGTGGTAGACCCGCCCAGTCGGACCGGGCAGGCCCGATTCGAATGGCGCGTAGGCGTGACGCACAGCCTCCCAGTACGGTTCGAGATCGGAGACCGCGTCGAGCGAGATGCCCGTGTCGCGTTCGGTGTGGGCGAGAGCCGCAACCAAAGCCGACATGGATGGCTGACTTGTCGTTCCTGCCATGGGAGCGCTCGCGACATCCACTGCGTCTGCACCGGCACGGGAGGCCGCCAGCAGAGTAGCCAGCTGGCCGCCTGCCGTGTCGTGAGTGTGAACGTGCACCGGAGCATCGAAACGTTCACGTAGGGCCGTCACAAGCTTCTCAGCGGCTTCCGCACGCAATAGACCAGCCATGTCCTTGATCGCGAGCACATGGGCGCCGCTTTCCATGATCTGATCGGCAAGCTTGAGGTAGTAGTCGAGCGTGTAGAGATCCTCATTCGGGTCAAGCAAGTCACCCGTGTAGCAGAGGGCAACTTCAGCAACGGCAGTGCCCGTGTTCAGCACAGCATCAATAGCCGGTCGCATCTGCGAAACATCGTTGAGCGCGTCAAAGATGCGGAAGATATCGACACCGGTATCAGCGGCCTCGCGCACGAAGGCATCCGTAACTTCGGTCGGATACGGCGTGTAGCCAACCGTGTTACGACCACGCAAGAGCATTTGAATCGCGATGTTCGGCAGGGCTTCGCGCATGGATGCGAGACGCTCCCACGGGTCTTCGGCTAGGAACCGCAGAGCAACGTCGTACGTTGCCCCGCCCCAGGCCTCGACCGAAAGCAACTCTGGCGTCATGCGAGCCACGTGCGGCATTACCGCGACAAGGTCGCGAGTGCGCACTCGAGTGGCAAGCAACGACTGATGGGCATCGCGGAAAGTTGTTTCCGTCACGGCAAGGGACTTCTGCTCGCGCAGAGCCGAGGCGAACCCGGCCGGGCCGAGCTCCAACAAACGCTGACGCGACCCGGCCGGAGCTTCGACCGAAAGATCGATTGCAGGCAACTTCAATTGCGGGCTGATGATGCCAGCACCGTCGCCATTGGGTTGGTTGACGGTGACATCGGCCAGCCACGTAAGGATCTTTGTTCCGCGGTCCTTGGAACGATGCGAGTTGACGAGCCACGGGCGCTCATCAATGAACGCGGTGCTCAAATCTCCGGCAATAAACTCGGGGTCATCGAGCACTCCCTGAAGGAACGGGATGTTCGTCGTGACACCGCGAAGACGGAACTCAGCGAGTCCACGACGGGCGCGACGCACAGCGGACGCGAAGTCGCGGCCACGGCACGTCATCTTCACGAGCATGGAGTCGAAGTGCGGGGAAATCTGCGAACCAGCAGAGACCGTTCCACCGTCCAGACGGATGCCGGCGCCACCAGGTGAGCGGTACGTCGTGATCTTGCCTGTGTCGGGGCGGAACCCGCTAGCGGGATCTTCGGTCGTGATGCGGCACTGCAGAGCCGCTCCACGCAGCTTCAGTTCGTCTTGACGCAGGCCCAAATCTTCTAACGACTCACCGAAGGCAATTCGCATTTGAGATTGCACGAGGTCAACGTCGGTGACTTCTTCTGTCACCGTGTGCTCGACCTGGATACGCGGGTTCATCTCGATGAAGACGTGTTCGCCCTTACGCTCCCCCGCCGTGTCGAGCAGGAACTCGACCGTGCCGGCGTTGACGTAGTCAATCGACTTCGCAAAAGCGATCGCGTCGCGGTACATCGCTTGACGCGTGTCTTCGTCGAGGTTCGGGGCCGGTGCGATCTCGACAACCTTCTGGTGACGTCGCTGCACCGAGCAGTCACGCTCGAACAAGTGGATGACGCCGCCATGGGCGTCGGCCAAGATTTGGACTTCGATGTGGCGAGGACGAACGACGGCCTGCTCAACAAACATCGTGGGATCACCGAACGCGCTGTCGGCTTCACGCATTGCCTCTTCTAGAGCACCGCGCAAATCTTCTTTTTTCTCGACGCGACGCATACCGCGCCCGCCACCACCGGCAACAGCCTTGGCGAAGACCGGGAAACCGATCTCCTCGGCACCCGCAATGAGTTCCTCAAGATCCGTGCTGGCAGGAGTCGACTTGAGAACGGGAACTCCCGCCGCAATCGCGTGCTCCTTTGCCGTCACCTTGTTTCCAGCCATTTCGAGCACCTTGGTGGGTGGGCCAATGAAAGCGATACCGGCATCCGCTGCAGCATGCGCGAGCTCAGGGTTCTCAGAAAGGAAGCCATAGCCCGGGTAGATCGCGTCAGCGCCAGACTCTTTGGCGACACGGATAATCTCGGAAACATCGAGATAGGCGCGGACAGGATGCCCCTCTTCACCAATCTGGTAAGCCTCATCAGCTTTCAGACGATGCACCGAATTTCGGTCTTCGTAAGGGAAAACGGCCACAGTTCTTGCCCCGAGTTCGACAGCCGCACGCATTGCGCGGATAGCAATCTCACCTCGGTTGGCAACGAGAATCTTCTTAAACATTCGGTCCTTCCTGACAAAAACCAAGCCTAGAGTGATTGAACTCTGGCAGTTTCCTCAAGGGTGCGCAAAAGTTGGCGGTGTTTTAGGTTTCTTAACAGTAGTGAAGGTATCGTCGTTACTCGTGCACGTACTTAGCGTTAGTTCCCTCAAGGGGGGCGTCGGAAAGACGACTGTCACGCTTGGGCTCGCTTCGGCGGCTTTCGCTCGCGGTCTTCGAACTCTCGTCGTCGACCTTGATCCCCAGTCCGATGTGTCGACCGGAATGGACATTGATGTCGCCGGCCACCTGAACGTGGCTGACGTACTCGCCTCTCCCAAAGAGAAGATCGTGCGTGCTGCGATCGCGCCGAGTGGCTGGACAAAGGGCCGCCCCGGCAAAGTGGACGTTCTGATCGGTTCGCCTTCGGCTATCAATTTCGATGGACCGCACCCGAGCATCCGTGATATCTGGAAGCTTGAAGAAGCCCTCGCGAACGTCGAAGCTGACTACGATCTCGTGCTCATTGACTGCGCACCATCGCTCAACGCCCTCACACGCACCGCGTGGGCAGCCAGCGATCGTGTAGCCATTGTCACCGAACCTGGCCTTTTCTCGGTCGCCGCCGCTGACCGCGCTCTGCGCGCGATCGAAGAGATCCGTCGCGGCCTCTCCCCCCGTCTTCAGCCGCTCGGCCTCATCGTGAACCGCCTGCGGTCACAATCGCTTGAGCACCAATTCCGCATCAAAGAACTGCGGGACATGTTTGGACCACTCGTGCTTTCGCCACAGCTTCCCGAGCGCACGTCGCTCCAGCAAGCTCAAGGTGCCGCGAAGCCCCTGCACGTATGGCCCGGTGAGAGCGCGCAAGAAATGGCGCGTTACTTCGACCAACTACTCGACCGCGTCATGCGTGCGGCACGCATGGGCGAATACAGCAACGGCTAGCAACGAACCTCCGGCCTGCGCTGGGGTGCTGAAGCACGTCATTGTTAGGGCGAGCGCTGTCTGGCTAAGCGGTGTTGTCGCGACCGAGCACAGCAAGTATCTGGCGTGAGCGCGCCAAAAAATTCAGCGCAGCGACTGTGCGCCAGAAAGAAGAAATGCCGGAAGCGGCGCCCAGCAGGGGTTGCTTAGGAGGCGCGGGATGCGCGGCGCTTCGCCAGCTCATCCATGGGATCTTCACCCTTGACCGTGTCGAGGTCGATGAGGCTTGTTTCGACCTCACGAAGAACCTTACCTACGGCGATGCCAAAGACTCCCTGGCCGCGGCTAACGAGGTCAATAACTTCGTCATTGGATGTGCACAAATAGACACCGGCACCATCACTCATCAGAGTGGTTTGAGCGAGGTCGTGAATGCCCGACTCACGAAGTTGGTTGACAGCGATACGGATCTGCTGAAGCGAGATTCCCGTGTCGAGAAGGCGCTTAACAAGCTTGAGCACCAAGATGTCGCGAAAGCCATAGAGTCGCTGCGAACCTGACCCTGCCGCGCTGCGGACAGTGGGTTCAACAAGCTGGGTGCGAGCCCAGTAGTCGAGCTGACGATAGCTAATGCCGGCTGCGCGCGCGGCGACGGCGCCGCGGTAGCCGGAGGTGTGGTCGAGGTCTGGCATTCCGTCGGTAAAGAGGAGGCCGAGGTCGTAGCGTGACTCTTCGCTACGGTTAACTTCACTCATGGCTTTGCCCCTTTAGTTCTGATTGACCAGCACGAAAACAACGAACCTTCATGTTGAAGTTGACGCTTAGTGTTTCGTGTTACCCCACGGTAGTCACGCCCACCGCCTCTATCAACGACATTCGCAAAAAGTCGGCGGCGTGTCGGAATCAGTCGGATAAAACTGGGCCAACCTCGCGGAACCGCGTTCAGCGCGAGCCGAAAAACGGTCAACAGATCGACCGTACTACGAATCCATCCGACTGAGGGCGGATCGGATAAGACTGCTGCGAACAATCTCCAACTGGCCCGCAATTTCGCGCGCCATCTCCGCAGCACGTGCTCGACTTGACGCGTCCTTGCGACGGGCAACCGGCATTAGGGCGCTCTCAATGAGCCCCAGTTCACGCTCAGCCGCCGCGCGGAAGCCGCGAAGGTGTCGTGGTTCGATACCGCTGCGTTGAAGCTCCACAAGCGATTTGAGAACAGCAAGCGCATCTTCACCAAAAACATCGGAGGCAACAATGAGAGACGACGAAATAGCATCGCCCAACAGCATCGGGCTGGCACCAGCCTCGCGGATCAACTCGTCGCGAGTGAGCTTGCGCTCGGCCGACAGCATGGATGCTGCAGCAACGGCGCCACCAGGAAGCTCAGGCGTGCGCCCGGCATCCATCTCTTCCAAATAGCCACGAATGACCTTCAGCGGAAGGTAGTGGTCACGCTGCATCGTGAGAACGAAGCGCAAGCGCTCCATGTCTGCCGACGAAAACTTGCGGTAGCCCGAGGCTGTGCGCGCCGGCGAGACCAGTTTGCGCTCCTCAAGGAAGCGCAGCTTCGATGGAGTTAGATCAGGAAACTCTGGGCTGAGCTTGGCAAGAACCTGCCCAATGCTCAGAAGCGCTGGTGCCGGAGTCGAACGCGTCTGACGCGCTACCCCAGCCACTAATTACCAACCGCCGACGCAAGATCGCGACGCGACGGGTAGAACGTGAGCTTGTACTTGCCGATTTGAACCTCAGCACGATCGCGAAGGACAGCAGTGGACTCAATGCGATCGCCGCCAAGATAGGTGCCATTGAGCGACCCCAAATCTTTGACGTCAAATGCTGTGCCTGAACGCAAGAACTCGACATGACGGCGAGACACCGTGACGTCATCGAGAAAAATATCTGCCTCAGGATGACGCCCCACCGTAGTGATGTCAGCATCCAAAAGAAAACGCGCCCCCACGTTTGGGCCGCGGCGAACGATCAACAACGCAGACCCCGAAGGCAATGCGGCGATCGCTTCCTGCTCATCGACGGAAACGTCGACCCCCATAGCGGCGACCTGAGCCGCAAACTCGTGACTGTACGTGGCAGTGGTGTCGATCCGCTCGACAATAGGCTGCGCGGACGTCTCATTTGCCGACTCTACGTCGGCGCCGTGACCATTATTCATTGACTCAACCATCGCAAACCTCCCTGACTGACCAGCGTATCGGATCGGAGCACAACTCAGACCCTCGGGAGGCGAGAAATACGGACGGATTGCGCAACATAGATGAAGCCAGCCCACCAATACAAGAACGCACCCCAGAGCGCGAACGCCCACCCGATTGGATCAGTAACCCCTGCAATTGCCGGGAATGCTTGGCCCAGCATCAAAATCGGCAACGCATAGAACAGTGCAGCCGTGGCAACTTTGCCCAAATGGTGCACCGGTAGCGGGCCAAAACCGTAGTTCGCCGAGATGATTCCCAAAATCACCAGCATGATGTCGCGCCCGACAATGACCAAGAACAACCACCAGGGGATGACGTCGCGCGCGGCGAGACCAATCAGCGCGGCAAAAATAAACAGGCGGTCAGCCGCCGGATCAAGTAACTGGCCGAGCCTCGTGATTTGGTTGAAACGACGAGCAATCACGCCATCGAGATAGTCGCTCAGGCTGGAAAACACTAGAACGATCAGAGCCAGCGCATCTTGGGCCGAGATGATCAAATAGAGGAAAACCGGAACCAACGCGAGCCGGATGAAGCTCAAGACATTGGGCACAGTCCACACACGATCGCTGATCTCGGGTGAACTGCGCGTGGCCACCCTCCAAGTCTAGCGATCATCCGCGCGCAAAATGCCGAGAAAGCAACTCAATCTTCTCTGGACGCAGGCGTACCCTTGAACGCATGTCATGCATCCGCTTCAACACTCCAGCCCAGCGGGAACAAATGCGGGCAATGGCCCCGTCGATGCTCACTGCCGCGGAAGCCGCGGAACTCCACCCCGCCCCCGAGATAACCGCGAGCAAAATCGCGAGGATCCGCATCCTGGCGGCCGACCCCAATCCGAAAATTCGCGAAAGTGCCGCGAGTAACCACAACACGCCCATCGACGTGTTCGAAACGCTCGCCCGCGATACTGACGACGGGGTGCGCGCCTGTGTGGCTCGCAACGAATACGCTCCCTGCGACGTTCTCCGGATGCTCGCCGACGACCCCTCGGAGACCGTGCGCGGTTTCTTGGCGATCAACTTCTTTGTTCCCGAAGACACCATGCTCACACTCGCCGCGGACACCAGCGCCACAGTGCAGCGACTCGTGCAGTGGAAAACTGAACTCGCCTCCGCCTAATGGCTGCCGGAGCAGTTCGCGTCGATAGCTGGTTGTGGGCGGTCCGCGTCTACAAGACCCGCTCTCAAGCGACTACGGCGTGCCGTGCCGGCCACGTGAAAGTCGGCGGCACGAGTGTTAAAGCAGCGCAGGCAGTAAAAATCGGCGACCAAGTGCGGGTTCGAATTGCCGGATTCGACCGCATCCTGGTCGTTAGGCAGACGATTGTGAAAAGGGTTTCAGCCGTAACGGCAGCCGAGAGCTACATCGACGAGACTCCCCCGCCGCCTTCTCGCGAAGAACGTGCCTTCGCGCCGATGCGTGATCGTGGCGCCGGTCGTCCCACCAAACGTGAGCGACGAGAACTTGAGAAACTGCGCGGCAGAGACAACACGGACTCCGGCGACGAATGGATGACCGAGCTTTAGCGTTCGAGCGCTTCAGTTTGTTCAGGCGCTTCGGTTTGTTCAGGCGCTTGCAGGAGTGCTTTGGCCCGGGCCTGACGCGACACCAGCCACACAACGACGCCGGCAGAAGCAGAAGCCGCGACTACCCCGAGCAAGAACACAACGTTGTTGATGCTCGCGCCCGTTGTCGCGGCCCATGACTCTGCACGGTACTGAGCGGTGATCGGGACGAAACCGCCCAGCGACGCGGTTCCGTCGCTGACCAACAGAAGGATGCCGATCCCGATCGTGAGCGCGCCAGAAATGATCATGGTCCACGAATTCGACCAGCTGCGGATCGTGAGCGTGCGCGGACGCAGCCATGACCGACCACGCGCCCCCACGCGCTTCCACACCGCAGCAAGCACGAGCAGAGGGACCGTGAGCCCGAGCGCATAGAGCGTAAGCATGATGGCACCGTAGGCAGCGTTTCCGCTCAGAGCCGCAACCGCGAGCACCGACCCGAGGATGGGGCCAGCGCAGACACCGGCGACCGCGTAAACCATGCCGAGGGCGAACACGGAAACTGCCGAGGTTCGATCCGTCGCGGCATCCGCGTTTTCGGTTCGGCTGAAACCGGGAATCGGGATGCCGAACAGCTGAATCGCGCCGGCGACGATCACCACGATTGCTGCGCCAACCACGAGAGCACCGCGATGCTCATTAACGAGTGACCCCAGCGTGGCCGAAAACACTCCCAACGGAACCAACGTGGTCACCAAGCCGCCAAAGAACAATCCTGTTCGCGCAAAAAGCTTTGCCGCTGAACCAAACGCATAGGCGAAAAACGCCGGCAACAGCATGACTGAGCATGGGCTCAATAGCGCAAACAATCCGCCGATGAATGCCCCGGCGTAACCGATGTCCACCGTTACTGGCCGGCCAATCGGAGCTGCTCATCGATGACATCGCGGAAGACCTGAAGTGGCTGAGCACCCGCGATCGGCACATCGTCGATCACAATGGACGGCACACTCGTGACACCAATTTGCTGCGCTTCGGAGACGTTCGCTTGAACCCGAGCGATCAGAGCCGGACTACGGAGATCTGCCTCAAATTGAGCAAGGTCGGGCACCCCAATGTCGCGAGCGTACGCAAGAAGCTTTTCTTGGTCGATCTCGAGATGTCCCGTTTCGGGCGCCGATTCATAGACCGCTGTGTTGTATTCCCAAAAGAGACCTTGCTCGCCCGCCGCGTGGGCTGCAACAGCCGCTAGCACCGAGGTTTCACCAAAAATGGGGTAATCGCGCCATTCGATGCGCAGCTGTCCCGAGTCGACGTATTCGCTGATCAGCTCAGGAAGCGTCTCGCGCGACAACACACCACAGAAAGGACAGCGATAGTCCGCATACTCGACGAGTACGACGGGAGCATCAATCGCCCCAATCGCCGTGGGGTCTCCATCGATTCGACGCGCTAAGTCAATCGCGGGCTGGCTGCCCTCCTCGGCAGAGACCGACGGCGATGAGTGAGGCGTTGCTGATCCAGAGTTTGCCTGGGCACCGGCTACGAACGCGACGGCGAGCAGCGCCAGCGCGCCTAGACCGCCGAGTAGCATGACGAGCTGCTTGCGGGAATACTTGCGGCCGCCTCGTGGAGCTCGGTTCGACTGTGGCTGGCCGCTGTTTCTCACGCTACAGATCCTCTCGGGGCACTCAACTACCCTGCTTCTCGACCCCAAGAAGAGTCACTCCTTCACCCTACCCAGTGTCGGCACACCCCAGCGCCAGCGCACTGCCCGCCACCACGCTCACATCGCGCGGTTAGTCTGGTTTGCTCGCGGCACCGTCAAGCCACAGCGTGTCTGACTCGTCGCGATGCGTCCCCGAAATGCCGACATGCTTGGCGTCGATACGCGCACCCTTCGTGATGACGTGAACAATTGCCATGCCGTGTCCACGGCCCAGCTGGTAATCGCTCGCGAGCCACTCAAGAATCTCTCCCGCTTTCGCCGAGTCATCGACGAAACCCTTCGCTGCCGCTTTCGCGATCAATTGCCGCGGCGTGAGTCCTGTCTTCTTCTCGACCGCATCGAGATACGCCTGAAATGACATGAGCAGCCCCTCCTAGTCTTCGGAGAGCAGTGCGTCGATTTGGCCGATAGCCTCTCGCATGCCTTCTTCCATGCCCATCTTCACCATTTCTTCGAGCTGCTCTGCAGAGGCGAAGCCCGACAGGATCGTCAGCCGGGTGCCGCCGTCGATGGGCTCGAACGTCAGAAGAGCGGTCGTGACACCGATATCCCCCGATGGTTCGCCGTGATCATCCGCAAATTCATCTTCGATGGAGACTTCACGCGGCTCGGTGATCGACAAGATGCGCCACATACCGTGCATCCGCTCACCATCAGGACCTTGCATGAAGTAATGAGCGCGCCCACCGGGAACGAACTCGTAACGCACGAAGGTTGCCGGCCACTCTGGCGGGCCCCACCAGCGCTCGAGCTGGCGCGGATCGCTCACCAACTGCCAGGCGCGCTCAAGAGACGCGGCAAGTTCGGTGGTGGTCGTCAGGGTGAGTGCTTCAGGATCAGTGTGAGTTGTGACGTTCATTGCTTCACCATTTCTCTAGTCGTGAGGGATATCGACCCGAGCCCCTGAGCTCGCGGGGTTCGGTGGCGCCTCAGTGGTTGCGTCATCCCGCAACACCTCAGCCATTTGCAGTGCACGCTGCTTCCACACCGTTTCGAAGTGAGAAAGAAGCTTTTGGATGTGATGAATGGACGCGAGATTGCCGCTGACAATCTGCTCGCGACCGCGTCGGGACTTTGTCACCAACCCAGCTGCCTGCAGGACGGCAACGTGCTTTTGCACTGCGGCGAAACTCATGTCGTAGCGCTCGGCGAGACGCGATACTGAAGCATTTTCGTGCAGCACGCGATTGACGATGTCACGTCGGGTGGCATCGGCGAGGGCGCGGAACATCGCGTCAACTTCGGAGTCTGTCAATTCATATACAACCATTTGGTTGTATATTATGGCAGCGAGAAAATCAGCGCAAGAGGGAGTGAGAAAACTTTCTCCGCAGTCTCGCGCCGGGGAAAGCTAGACCTTGCGTAGCGTCAAGATTTGCTCGGCGCGACCGAACGGCCCCCGCTCGTCGTGGAGCACCGTGGAGGTCAGGCCAATGCCATCCGAGCCAAAGTTCACCGCATTCTCCAGACCAAGCCACTCACCAGCCGGCAAGCGGTACAAGTGCACTTGCAGGTCGACATTGGGAAACGCATATCCACCCACTCCCGGCTTTACGCGAGTTGCGATGCCGTTGCTGGTGTCCACAAGGCCAGTCAGCCGAGCAAAGTCACTCACCGGCTCATTAGCGAGCAAGGGATACGGCGTGCGCAACCACACCCGGCCACTGCCCGACGCGTGCTCGGGAAGCGCCCGCGCCTCAATCGATTGGATGTAGCCGCCGGGCCACTCGGAAAGGTTCACTGGCTCCCCCGCGAGCTCACGGCCGGGCATCCGTTGATCGACGATCCCCTCAACCTCTGAGGTATCCGAAATCTGGAGGCGCCACGCCGTCGCGCGCACGGCAACGCGGCCACCCGCGGTGAGCTCCGCTTGCACGAGTTCAATCGTGCGGCCAGGACGAACGACTGACGTCACAATGTCGAATTCGCCCGCGGGGATGAGACCCAAGATCTCGTAACTAATGCGAGCGATGCGGAGGCCTTCGCGTGGTTCGAACCCTTCAAGGACGTGGGCGAGAACGCCAGCAACCGGGGCCATGTGCTGCTCGTGGGGATTCCACGCGCCCTGCGCATGAATTGTCGATTCGAAATGGGTGGCATCGTGCCGGAGATAGTAAGACTCTGCTGGTGTGGTCACTCCCCCAGACTAGTTAGCTCGCCGCTCGCCGTCATCGTTTCGACGCCTGCAGCCTTTCGATGCCCTGCACGGTTGTTAGTGCGACCGAAGCAACTCGATCACTTCGGATTTCGTGAGCGGCGAATAGCCGTGGAGGCCCAGCTCTCGAGCCCGCTTCTTGAGGTCTGCAACGGTCCAGTCCTCATACGAACCGGCTGCTCCCCCGCGATGGCCAACCTCAGAACGCCCATCCCGTGCGGCGGCGTTAGAAATACGGGCCGCTTTCTCCTCTGAGGCGCCATCCTCTCTCAACGACTCATACAGTTCGGGATCCTTGAGGCGTGAATTCTTATTCTTAGGCAACCGCCTTCACCTTTCTGACGTCGTCGAGCACGGCTGTGCTCGTTCAGCGAAACAGTACGCACAGCAGCCGGCGTTCTTGGCGATTGTGCGAAAACGCTCAGTGAGCGCGGACCGGATACCCAGCAAGACGGCGACGACGGCGACAGCGAGACCAACGAAGACAGCGCTAGAAGAGAGTCGGTTGCGGCATTGCACGCGCCGCCAGCTCGGGCGGCATTTCCTCGGCGATGAGCGAACGACCGACTAGACCGGAATGTACCGGAGTACGAGCGCGGGATCCCACGATGCCCGTCGCCGGATCGAGCAGCGTTCTCTCTAAGCCATGACGCCGGATGATCGGCTTCAGTTTGGCTGCCAGCCACTGTCGATACTCCTTGGGGGCATAGTTGCCTCGCGAATACATCGAACGATACTTGCCCAGCAATTCCGGATGCGCCTGCTCCAGCCACCCGAGGTACCACTCCTTCGTTCCCTGCTTCAAGTGCAACGCCGAGTACGTAATGGAGGTTGCCCCTGCCTCTTTAGCCTGAGAAACGGCGCGCTCGAGATGATCCCGTGTATCAGTCAAGAACGGAAGAATCGGCATCAAGAAGACCGCGCAATCGAGTCCAGCATCACGCACAGCGCTCACCGTGGCCAAACGAGCCTTGGCGGTGGGCGTGCCCGGCTCGACGGACTGCTGAAGCTCGTCGTCGTAAATCGCGATCGACATGCCCACGTCGACGGGAACGTGCTGGCTTGCCTCTGACAAGAGGGCAAGATCGCGCCGCAACAACGTGCCTTTCGTCAAGATTGACAGAGGCGTTCCGGATGCCGCGAGGGCGGCAATGATGCCGGGCATGAGCCGATAACGCCCCTCAGCGCGCTGGTAGGGATCCGTATTCGTGCCGAGCGCGACCGGATGCCGCCCCCAACTGGGTTTGCTCAGCTCCCTAGCCAACACCTCAGCGACATTCACCTTGACGATGATCTGCGTGTCGAAGTCTTTGCCCGCGTCGAGGTCAAGGAACTCGTGGGTGGGACGAGCGAAGCAGTACGTGCACTGGTGGAGACATCCACGCATGGGATTGATGGTCCAGCCGAATGGCATATCACTGGCGGTGGGCACCTTGTTGAGCGCACTCTTGGCGGCGACTTCGTAAAACGTGACGCCGTCGAATTCAGGGGTTCGCACTGTGCGCACCAGGTTGTTGAGCTTGGCGAGACCGGGCAGCGCGTCGGGAGCCTCACTGCCAATTTGTTGCCCACTCCATCGCATTACACTATTCGAACATACGTTCGAATCATGCGCAAGCCAACGGACCCACAGTTAGCCCCCTGACACCAGCTCCCGTGCGAACTCTGCAACATCGCGAACCTGGGCCGAATCTCTCGTGAGCTTCGCCGTCGTGAGCGCTCCGTCGTAGAGAACAATGAGTCGCGTGATCACGCCCTCGGCCGCATCTGGTCCGATGATGTGGGTCACGTGAGTGCGAAGCACCCGGCGGTAGCGGGCAATTGATGACTGCACGTCAGCCATATCGGGGCACTCGATGGCCGCATTGGTGAAGGGGCAGCCGTAAAAAGTGCCCTCATCGACTTGATCGGCGACTGCAGTGAAGAGACGCGCGACGCGTTCGGCGGTCGAGGCGTGCTCGTCGTCAAACTCCGTTACCCGGTCTAGCCAGGCATCCGCCTCTTCATCGAGGTAGGCCGCAATGAGAGCTTCTTTGCTCGGGAAGTGGTGGTACATGCTGCCTTTCGCCACCCCCGCCTTGGCGATCACCGTATCGATTCCCGTCGCATTGATGCCGTGCGCATAGAAAAGGTCCGCCGCGGTAGCGAGAAGTTTCATGCGCGAAGTAACGCGGATCTGCGAGGTTTCTGAAGCCATGTTGCAATTCTAGACGAACCCGTCTATATTTTCTAGACGGATCCGTCTAGAAGTGCTGGATGGCCAATACAAGGAGTTTTCAATGTCAGATCTCAAGATCGCCGTAGTCATCCTCGAGACCCTCGAGAACAACAGCGCTCGCGTCTACCGCGGCCTCAAGACCGCCCTGGAATTCAAGGCTGCTGGCGACGACGTAATCGTCATGTTCGACGGTTCAGGCGTTGAGACCCTCGCGAAGATTGCTGACGCTGGAAACCCCATGCACGGCCTCGTGACGGCACTCGGCGACACCATCATCGGCGCCTGCGAATTTTGCGCCAAGTCGCACAAGGTCTACGAGCCTCTTCGGGATGGCGGATTCCCGCTGCTCTCCGATAACGGCGGCGAAGCCAGCGTTCGCAAGCTCGTTGTCGACGGCTACCAGATCATGAACTACTAGCGCCAACTCCCCCGAGCAGCGCAACGGCCCGGCGTGACCCACCTCACCGGTGGGCACCCGGACTGCGCACACTGCGCACACTGCGCACACTGATTCAGGGTCGCGAAGCGGGAACTCACGGTGGCTAGGAATGACGCCAGTTTGCTGCACACTTGAGCACTGCTGGCTCGCGGGCAGTGGTAGCGCTGCTATCGTCGTGGGAGTGTTTTCTAAAGTGACTGTTCCCACAACTCTCCAGACGCGAGACGGCGAAATGATTCTTCGCTACTCCGCTCTTGGCGACATCGACACTATTCTTCAACTGCTCGCGGACGACGCAATCAGCGCGCTGCGAGGCGACACTGCGCGGCCAGAAGACCGCCCCGCTTACGAAAAAGCATTTCACGCGATCGCCACCACTCCCGCGAATGCTCTCCTCGTTGTCGAAGCACCCTCAGGGGATGTCGTCGCCACCATGCAATTGACCGCCATCCCCGGAATGGCCCGCCGTGGTTCGCACCGCCTCCAAGTTGAAGCAGTGCGCGTAGCCGCGAGCCAGCGTTCGAGCGGAATCGGCGGCGCCATGATGCGGTGGGTTATCGACACCGCAGCGCCCACGCTTGGCGCCTCCCTCATCCAACTGACTTCTGACGAAGCCCGCACTGACGCCCACCGGTTCTACACGAAGCTCGGCTTCGAAGCGTCGCACATCGGTTTCAAGTACGCCGTCGACCTGCACCGCGAAACCCCCGCAGAGTAGACGCTGGTTCGCGGTGCACCAGTGACGGCGGGCGCCCCCTAGCGCCGATAGCGTGCGCCGGCATGCTCCGCTGGGAGCCTGTTGCCACGCCCATGTAGCTTGTGTCGGAGCGTGCCTTCCGCGTATTCCTCGGGATAAGACCCGCGCGCCCGAAGCACCGGGATGACGTGCTCGACCACATCCTCAAACGTGCCCGGCGTGATCGCGTAAGCAAGGTTGAAGCCATCGACATCGGTCTCCGCAACCCACGCTTCGAGTTCATCCGCAATCTCCTCGCCAGAGCCGATAATGAACGGCCCCAGGCCACCAATCGCCCCGAGCCGCGCGATGTCGCGAACCTTCCATTCGCTGCCGTCGTCATTGGCCTGCTGAAAGTTCGCCACCGTTGACTGGATTGCGTTGCTCTTGACATTGCCAATGGGCTCATCGAGGTCGTACTGCGAGAGGTCGATGCCCATCCATCCCGACATGAAGACCAGCGCACCTTCTTCGCTGGCGTAGCTCAAGTAGTCGGCATACTTCGCGTGAGCTTTCTCCGTTGTCTCATCGGTGATGATCGTCAGAAGCGTGTAGATGCGCGCAGAGTATCGATCACGCCCGGCCGCTTCGAGAGCATCCCGGATGCGACCCACCGTTGCCTTGAGCCCTGCCTTGGTCGATGCCGCCACAAAGATCGCTTCAGCGTTTCCTGCGGCGAACTGAATACCCCGAGGCGAAGCACCGGCTTGGTAAATGACCGGTGTTCGCTGCACAGATGGCTCGGAAAGATGGATGCCGGGAACAGTGAAGTGTTTGCCCTTGTGCTCGATGTCGTGAACCTTGCTGGGGTCAGTGAACACACCGGACTCCCGGTCACGAATAACCGCATCGTCTTCCCAAGAGCCCTCCCACAACTTGTAGAGCACCTCAAGATATTCGTCAGCGTGGTCATAGCGGTCGTCGTGCTCGAGCTGATCGTCGTTGCCCATGTTGCGGGCCGCCGAGGGCAGGTAGCCGGTCACGACATTCCAGCCGATCCGACCCTGCGTGAGGTGATCAAGCGTCGACATCCGGCGAGCGAAAGGGTAGGGATGCTCGTAGGCGGTTCCGGCCGTGATACCGAATCCGAGGTTCTCGGTGACATGCGCCATAGCCGAGACGAGCAACAGCGGATCGTTCACCGGAACCTGGGCACCGTGGCGAATGGCGGCCTCATTCGAGCCGGCGTAGACGTCATAGGTGCCGAGGACATCCGCAATGAAGATGCCGTCAAAGGTTCCCTTTTCGAGCAGCTTTGCGAGCTCGGTCCAGTAATTGAGGTCTTTGTAGCGCCACGATTGGTCGTCGGGATGGCGCCACATTCCGGAGGACTGGTGAGCGACGCAGTTCATATCAAAGGCGTTGAAGCGAATTTGTCTAGGCATGCCTTTATGGTGCGCCGCAGCATCCGATAATGCACCTGAGGACGAAACAATCGGCGAAACAGAAGGACACATATCGACATATTCTCGCTTCGTCGCGTACCCGGGTGCACGCTTGTTCGCATCCCCGAAACATTGGATGGACGAATGCAGACAATCACCGAAAAACCACCGGCCGCCGCTAGCCAGAGCCCTGCCCACGAGGTCGAGGTAGAGGTAGAGGAGACGATGTCGGGAATAAGCGCCGCGGAATTCTCGAGCGCATTTCGCCACTACCCCGGTGGAGTCGCCGTTGTCACAGCGCAGTCACCGCTCGGGCCAGTCGCGCTGACGGTGACGTCGGTCGTTTCGGTGAGTGCCGAGCCGCCGTTGCTCGCGTTCTCGATCGGACACCGCGCATCTACTGCGCCTGGAATCCGGGCGGCTGAATCGTACGTCATCCACTTTCTCGGGAGCGAACAACTTGACCTTGCGCAACTGTGCGCGACAAGCGGGGTTGACCGGTTCGCCGACCGTGGACTGTGGGCACGGCTGCCCACGGGAGAGCCCTATTTTCCGAGCGCACCTGCACGAATTGTCGGCAAACGTATCGACCAGCTCGATACCGAATCCGCATCGCTCATTCTCGTGCTCGCCCAAGACGCCCACATCACCCCGGAGGCCGATTTCGCTCCCCCTCTGGTTCACCACAATCGGGCGTGGCACCGCTTAGGAGAGCATTCTCACCTCAACTGAGGCGTCGCTAGCCGGCGTGTGACTCGGCGATAGCTTCGTCGTCGTCCCAGCTCTCCACGAGAGTGACCCGACCGCGTGAATCCTTCACCGCAAGCACCAACGCAATAATGGCCGTCGCTAGACCAACAACTCCCAGGGGGTTCGCGATACCGATCGCAATACCGAGAGCGGGCTCATTGGGGCCGCTGATGATGGTCTGCAGACCGATCGGCGTGGAATCAGGAATCGTCAACCCGAGCAGAAAGGCACACACGCCAGACGCGATGAGCATCGTGTGCGTGAGAGCCCGCGTCTCAAAACCGCGGAGTTCGGTGCGCCGCATCGCTAGCCCAATGAGGACCAGCAGCACGCCGAAAAGAACACCCAATGTCGTCGCGTAGATGATGGTGAGATCGCCGCCAATACCAAAAAGGTGGCGTCCGAACGAAACCCAACCCGCCACCGCGACACCACACACGATCGCGGCAACTCCCGCTCGACCAGAATGAGGTGTACCCGGAGTCGCGCGAACTCGAATAGCGCTATACGTCACGTGAGGTTCCCTACTCTTACTGTGTTCTCCTCTAATGCTACCGAGCGAAAGTGCGCGAGGTTTTCCACCGATCACCCCGGAAAAGGGGATTGTCATGAGCGAGGCTCACGATAAGACTGAGAGTAACTTTTCCCGAGGAGACCACATGGCAACCGCCACCGAAGGCCGCGTGGCCGTGTACATCGATTTCGACAACATCGTGATCTCGCGATACAACCAAATACATGGCAACGGGCAGTTTCAAAAGGACAAGGCTCGGTTTCACAATTCGAATCGCATGACTACGAGCGTGATTGGCAACAAACTCATCGAAGCCACTGTGGATGTCGAAGCTATCCTCGACTACGCCTCTTCGTTTGGAACGGTGGCTTTCAGTCGCGCCTACGCCGACTGGTCGGTGCCGGTGAATTCTAGCTACCAGAAGCAGCTCATCAATCGCGCAGTGGAGCTCGTGCAGCTCTTTCCCCTTACCGCGCAGATGAAAAACGGTGCCGACATACGGCTCTCAGTCGACGCGATGGAAGACATGTTCCGACTGCCCGACATCACGCATGTTGTTATTGTCGCTGGGGATTCGGACTATGTGGCACTTGCCCAACGCGCCAAGACGCTCGGCCGGTACGTCATCGGCATCGGCGTTGCCGGAGGCACTAGCGATGCGCTCACTTCATCCTGTGACAAGTTCGCGGACTACGATTCGCTTCCCGGTGTCGAGTTCGGCACGCCACCATCGCTTCAACAGACCGCCGCAACCACAAAGCCGACCTCGGTAACAGACACACCGAAATCGGAAGATGCACCTGCAGCCGCCGCTACGCCTGCGCCGGCACCGAAGTCAACGACGATTGTGGCTTCGAAAACGCCCACGGCCGCAGGGCCCAAGAAGTCGCCGGCCACCCCACAAACCAACGTGATGAAAGCGGGATCGGCAAAGAAGACCGCTGCGGTCGCCAAGCAAACCACTCAGTCAGATAAAGACTCTCCTGCGAACGGAATGCGACCCTTCAAGATGCTGGTGAGGGCTATGCGACTCGTTCAGCAAAAAGAAGATTCAGAGTGGCTCAACAGCTCGGGAGTGAAGAATCAGATGTTGAGAATTGACCCGTCGTTCAACGAAGCCGCACTGAAGTTCAAGACCTTCAGCGAGTTTGTCTCGTCTCATAGTTCGCACATCGAAGTGCGCGAACGCGACGGTGTGCGCGAGCTGAAGTTGCGTGCGAATGCATCTCAAATTAAATAGCCGCGCGAACACGACAAATGCCCCGCGTCGTAGCGCGAATTACGCGAGCAACTGCTCCGCCAGCAGCTCGAGCGCGCGCACTCGCACGGGCGAGGTGTTCGCCGCGTCCGCATTGTGAGCCGACAGCCCAGGAACGACCATGACCTCGTCAACGCCGAAGCGTGTGGCGAGCGAGCGAATGCGTTGCGCTGCAGCCACTGGTTCGTCAATAACCCACCGTTCGGCCATGTCATCCACCATTTGTTGTTGCGGTGCGGCGAGCTCTGTCGCGGCAGCTTCTTCGATGGTCGAGAGCGGGCCGAGCGGCATGCCGCTCAGGAGGCGCGCCATTTGCTGAAGTTGGGGCAGGGCTGCGGCACGCGCATCCGCCGCCGTTTCGGCGACAGCCACGTTCAGGGTCAGGAATGTCTTGGGGGCCTTCAGCAAGTCTGACGGCACAAAGTTGTCGCGGTAGAGGCCAAGAATGCGCGCGGTTCCTTCGCCCGAGAAGTGGTGGGCAAAAACGTACGGCATGCCCTGCGCTGCGGCCAGACGGGCCGAGTAGTCACTTGAGCCGAGAAGCCAGAGATCCGCGACGGATGCCGCATTCGGCGTCGCCGTGAGTTCGTAGGTGCGCCCCTGCTGCAGTTGCAACGTGGCGCCCTCGGGGTTCATGAGGCTACGGATGTCGGCCACGTTGCGCGGGAAAGCATCGACGTCGCTGGTGGTGCCCGTCATCCGCAAGTAGGACGTGATCACAGGGTCGCTGCCGGGAGCGCGGCCGATGCCGAGGTCGATGCGGCCGGGGAACGCGGCCTCGAGGATCGCGAACTGCTCAGCAACGACGAGAGGCGCGTGGTTGGGCAGCATCACTCCCCCAGAACCGAGGCGAATGTTCTTGGTCTGCGCCGCCAAAATGCCAATCAGCACAGCCGGGTTCGTCGACGCCACGGCCTTCATGTTGTGGTGCTCAGCCACCCAGTAGCGCGAGAAACCAAGGTCATCGGCGCGTTGCGCGAGCGCGGTTGTCGCCGCCAGGGCGTCGGCCGAAGTCTGGTTGCTGCGAACAGGAATGAGATCAAGAACAGAAAGGCGAAGTGGTGTAGTCATCACTACTATTCAACTCCTTACCAGCGTGGATATTCCTGAATGAGAGAGTTAGCGGGCCCACGGCACGAAGCGACCACGATTCTCAGGTCGCCCTTCAGTGCGCGCGCGACTTGCCACTCCCTAGACTGGGGCGATGCACGCTGCTGATTCCTCTCCCGCCGATCCGACCGAGTCGATTGCGCCAGCGCAGCCAACATCACAGAACTCAACTCCAGGTCCTCGGCGAACTCGACGCGTCGCGCGCACGATTTTCATCGCACTCGCCGCAATCGTTGTTTTACTCGTGGCCGGAATGCTCGTGTGGGCGAATGTGGGAGTGATGCAGGCAGAACCCGACGCGCTGGAGAGCGTGCAAACAAACCCGGCCGTGCACATCACCGAAAATCAAAACTCTTTCGTTCTCACCCCCACCGGCGACGCTTCAGGCGAAGGCTTTGTGTTCATCCCCGGAGCAAAGGTCAGCGCGGATGCCTACCTCTATAAGCTCTCCGGAGCGGTGGCCGAATCGGGGCTCACGGTTGTCGTGACGAAGCCCATCCTGAATCTGGCATTTTTCGACCAACGATCGCTTGATACCTTCACGGATGCGGCGCCCGACGTTGATGACTGGATTGTCGGCGGACATTCCCTGGGTGGCGTGCGCGCGTGCCAATACGCCGAGCAGCCCGACGTCAGCGGCCTCGTGCTTTTCGGCAGCTACTGCGCCAACGATCTTTCCGAAGTCGACATTCGCGTCTTGAGCCTCAGCGGAAGCAATGACCTCCTGAGCACACCCGAGAAGATCATGAATGCGGCCCACCTGTTGCCGACATCCACCACCTTCTTTCCCATCGATGGCGCCAATCACGCCAGCTTCGGAGACTACGGAGTGCAGGCCGGAGACGGTATCGCGACCCTCGACACCTCAGTGGTGCGAGACGTGATCGCCGCCGAAGTGAACAGTTTTGTGAACAATGGATAGCACCGAAGAAGCTATGGAAGCTGCCAACTGGGGTATCGTGCTCATCCCAATTTTGGCTGTCATGGCACCGTTGCTGGCACGCGCACTCTCTCCCCTGGTCCGCATCTCGATCGTCGTTTTCGAGCTGCTTCTCGGCATCCTGATTGGGCCAAGTGTTCTTGGCTGGGTTGGCGAATCCGAGTTCGTCGAGCAGCTCTCCGACTTCGGCTTGGCCATGCTGTTCTTTATGGCCGGAAACGAAATCCGACTGAGCGCTATTCGCGGCCGGAATGGTCGACGCGCATCACTCGGGTGGCTCGTTGGGCTAGTCGCAGGAGTGGCGATCGGTTATCTCATCGAGCCAGGATTTGGCGCCGTCGTTATCGGGATCGCGCTTTGTTCGACGGCACTCGGAGTAATCATGCCCCTCCTGCGTGACGCCGGGGAACTGCCCACCCGCTTTGGCAATTCCGCAGTCGCACTCGGTGCCGTCGGCGAATTTGGGCCGCTCATTGCCATCTCCATTTTTCTCGGAGCCAGCTCACTCGGAGTCTCCACGATCGTGTTGGGTATATTCATCCTGATTGCGATGACGCTGCTGTTCCTCGCGGCCCGCATCGAACACAACTCGCTCCACCGCCTCGTGACAGCAACCCTGCACACCTCAGGCCAGTTCGCGATCCGACTGGTTATCTTCATTGTTGCCGCACTGGTCGTGCTGAGCATCGTTCTCGACCTAGATATGCTCCTGGGTGCATTTGTCGCCGGTTTGCTCTGGCAGGTCATGATGCGCCAGGCGCCCGAACGCGACCGCGCGATGGTCGACTCCAAGTTGGATGCGATCGCCTTCGGATTCCTTGTTCCGATCTTTTACATCAACACGGGAGTGTCTTTCGAACTCGGCGCCCTCACTTCCGACTTGAGCGTGGCGGCTCTCGTGCCCGTGTTCCTCGTGCTTCTGCTCGTCGTGCGCGGCGTACCCTCGATGTTCGCCGCACGGAAAGGCGCGAGCACCCGCGAACGCGCCGCGCTCGGCCTTCTCGGCGCCACAGGATTGCCCATCATCGTCGCCGTCACCGCAATTGGCGTCGATAGCGAATATATCGACTCTGGTATCGCCGCCGCTCTCGTCGGAGCCGGTTTGCTATCCGTGCTGATCTTCCCGGTCATCGCAATGGCGTTGCGCGGAGACGCTGCCCAGTTGCACGCCAGCGGCACGGGAGATGAGGCCCAAAACCTTCCCAGCGAACCACACATCACCGAAGAGGCCTAAGCGTCGCGACGACCGACTCGCTGAAGCCGTCGCGACGTCACCAACGCTCTAGGCGAGCACCACCCCGCTAAGCGAGAATCGGGATCGTGCCTGTCGCCGCGTAACCCGCAGAGTGTGGCAACGGCTCGCCCAGAACATCCGACGTGTCGTGCGCGACAACGGCCGCTTCGACGGGAGGCTCGGCGTGGGAGTGAATGATCGGAATGGACTCGGTAAGAGCCACTAAGCCGTCGCTGATGGTGACGAGCGGATCGGCATCCGTGCTCGAGAAAATCGGGAATGAACGCCCCTCATCGGGCAAGCGGCGACCACGGCGAATGACCACGATCGTGGCGGCGGCAAGCGGGATCGCGACAGCGCTGGGAGCGGCAACCCAGAACGACGAACTCATCAGACCGTAAGCGCCCCAGACGGTGTAGCCAAACACCAACAGCCACTGCGTGGTCTCCGAAATACCGGCAAGACGCACGGCGTCGTTGCGGCTCTGCCAGGTGATACGGGCCTGAGGAACCCACATCAGGAAGGAGAAAACGGTGCCCGCGAATCCGAGTGCGTTAATAGCGATTTCGGTGATGTTCATACCGGTTGATCTGATCTTTCTGACGGCCTAGGGAAGAACTCCCGAATGGGCACGATTGCCGGGCATCAACGCGATGTCACGCTCATTCTAAGCACAAAATATGTCGTGCACCATCACCCCATGGGAGGTACTTTTTTGCTGGCCGTCAGCATCAAAAATAGCGTCCAAATACGACTGTCAGCACTGCGCTGAGCGCGTCACGACCGGTTCCACTTCCAGTCGGCCACTTCGGGCATATCCTCGCCGTGTTCTCGCGTGTATTGACGCGCGTGCAATCGGGTGTCATGCAGTTCCTGCCAGAAGGCCGCATGCCGCGAGGTGAGGCCCGGAACCCGCTCAAGCACGTCGATGACCAGGTGGTAGCGGTCAAGATCGTTGAGCATCACCATGTCGAACGGTGTCGTCGTCGTGCCCTCGTCTTTGTACCCGCGCACATGCAGGTTTGCGTGCCCCGCGCGCTTATAGGTGAGGCGGTGAATCAGCCACGGGTAACCGTGGTGGGCGAAAATCACTGGCTTGTCTGTTGTGAAGATCGCGTCGTACTCGGCATCGCTGAGACCGTGCGGATGCTCCGATTCGCTGTGCAGGCGCATCAAGTCGATGACGTTGACGACCCGCACGCGCAGCTCGGGGATCCGCTCACGCAAGATCTGCGCGGCCGCCAAGGTTTCTAGGGTCGGAACGTCGCCGGCACAGGCGAGTACGACATCCGGTTCCTGGCCGACAACTTCGGTGCCAGCCCACTCGAAGAGCCCGATGCCGCGCGTGCAGTGTTCAATCGCCGCGGGCATGGCGAGCCAGTTGTTCTCGGGGTGTTTGCCAGCGATGACGACGTTGATCTTGTTGACGGATCGCAAGCAGTGGTCGTAGGTGGCGATCAACGTGTTGGCATCGCACGGGAGGTAGGCCCGCACGACATCGGGCTTCTTGTTCATGACCAGATCAAGAAAGCCGGGGTCCTGATGCGAAGCGCCGTTGTGATCTTGACGCCAGACATGCGAGCTCAGCAGATAGTTGAGCGACGCCACTGGGCGACGCCACGGAATCGCGTTTGCACCCTCGAGCCACTTGGCGTGCTGATTGAACATCGAATCGACGATATGAATGAACGCCTCGTAGGAGTTAAACATGCCGTGCCGACCCGTGAGTAGGTATCCCTCGAGCCAGCCCTGACACTGGTGCTCGCTGAGCATCTCCATGACCCGCCCCGCGCGCGCGAGGTGGTTGTCGGAATCGATGGGGAGGTAGTCGGCATCCCACTGTTTATCGGTGGTGTCGAAGACAGCACTCAGACGATTGGATGCTGTGACATCGGCCCCAAAGATACGGAAGTTCTCGGGGTTGTCGCGAATCACATCGCGCAGCCACTCCCCCAGAGCGCCCGTCGCCGAGCTCGTAGTTTCGCCCGGATTCGGTACGTCGACGGCGTACTCCCGAAAGTCAGGGAGGCGCAGCGGCGCACGGAGCAGTCCACCGTTAGCTACGGGATTGGCGCTCATACGGCGATCCCCCGAAGGAGCAAGTGCGATCGTCAATTCGCGCGGTGCCCCGCTCTCGTCGAAGAGTTCCTCTGGGTGGTACGAGGCCATCCATTCCTCAAGCTGCTGCAAATGTTCCTCGGTGTCGCGCACGCTCGCGAGCGGCACCTGGTGCGAACGCCAGTTGTTTTCAACTGGGTGCCCGTCGACCACTTTCGGGCCCGTCCAGCCCTTGGGCGTGCGCAGAATGAGCATCGGCCAGGCCGGGCGCCCCTCGAGCGTTCCTGCTGCGGCATCCGCCTTAATCCGTGCGATGTGATCGACGATGTCGTCAAGCGTCGCCGCCATGCGCTCATGCACAGCACGAGGATCTTCGCCGTCGAACCCACCAGAGACGACGTAGGGCGTGTGCCCATACCCGCGCATCAGATCACACAGTTCGTCTTCGGGAATGCGGGCCAGCACTGTCGGGTTCGCAATTTTGTAGCCATTGAGGTGCAGGATCGGCAAGACCACGCCATCTCGCTCCGGGTCAATGAACTTGTTCGAATGCCAGCTGGTCGCGAGCGGCCCCGTTTCGGCTTCACCATCGCCGACGACCGCGGCGACAAGCAGGTTGGGGTTGTCGAAGACGGCGCCGTAGGCATGCGACAGGGCATAGCCCAGCTCCCCACCCTCGTGGATGGAGCCCGGCGTTTCGGGAGCGGCATGGCTCGGAATACCACCCGGGAACGAAAACTGTCTGAACAACTTGCGGATGCCATCCGCACTCTTATCAATATCGCCGTACGTCTCGCTGTAAGTGCCATCGAGGTACGCACTCGCGACAACGGCAGGACCTCCATGACCCGGCCCAGCCACGAAAATGGTGTCGGTGTCGCGTTCCTGAATGATGCGATTCAGATGGGCCCACACAAAGTTCAGGCCGGGCGTCGTGCCCCAGTGCCCCAAGAGTCGAGGCTTGGTGTGCTCGCGGCGGAGAGGTTCACGCAGCAGCGGATTGTCGAGGAGATAGATCTGGCCGACAGCGAGATAGTTGGCTGCGCGCCACCATGCGTCTAGCTGATCGAGCGTGTGCGGTTGCACTTCGGCGGGGCGAGGGCCACACCACGGCTGGCGGGCGACGGGTTCTTGAACAGGCACGAGATTCTCTCTTCTCTTCACGATGATGTGGTCGAGGTCATCCGTTCGATCACGACCCCCTTCTTGCTGAGGGCGCCCCGCCAGTTTAGGAGCAGACCTCAGCTCTGTGGGGCGAATTCAGCGAGTCTGAGGGTACGCCGATACCGCACACAGCGGCTCGGGCAGTTACCCTCAATACATGGGTTCGCGAAGCGCACGACAGCAGGGTGCGTTGGCGTCATGGAACGACGAACGTGGCTTCGGGTTCATCACCGTTGACGACCCACGCGGCACCAACGGCGCTGGCAGCAGCAACGGCAACGGCGAAAGCAACGGCGAAAGCGTCTTTGCCCACATCTCTGCCTTCCCACGCCGTGACACCCGCCCGACTCCCGGTGAACGGGTGAGTTTTGTGGTCGAGCACACGAACGAAGGTAAGGTTCGGGCTCGCACAATCCGTTACCTCTCCGCCTCCGGTCGACCGCTGCGCACGAAACGGCGCAAGCCCGGCACCATGAGCTATGTCGTTCTGGCTACCTTCGTCGTCGCGATCGGTATTCTCACCGCGATCGGTGCCCTCCCCTGGCTATTTGCAGCGTTGTACCTCGTGATGAGCATCATCACGTATGCCCTGTATGCCAGCGACAAGAAGGCTGCGCAGTCCAGACAGTGGCGCGTGACTGAAAGCGCCCTTCTGGGGCTCGGATTGTTCGGCGGCTGGCCGGGAGCGATTCTTGCCCAACAGCGACTGCGGCACAAAACCCAGAAACCTCTCTTCCGCCAAGCATTCTGGGGCACTGTAGTACTCAACATTCTGGTTTTTGCGATCTTGACGACAGCCCTCCGGGAACCGATGCTCAACCTCGTGCGCCTCATTCTCGACGTTACTTCTCCGTAGACCTGCCGAGTTCATCGCCCGCGTTCTAGGGTGGAGCCATGGAGTCTTCAGCCAAGTTCCGCACTGTCCGTCGCTCTCGCACAGCGCCCGCGATGGTGGCGCTGCTTGCTGTCTCTGTTGCTGTGTCTGGATGCACGGCAGCGGCATCCGGTGGTATTGAGGTCATTGAGGGCGACTCCCCAGCCTCTGATGTCATCGCGCTGAGTGCGGGCAGCAGCGACGTGGCCGTGGTGCGAGCGGTCGACGCTGCGGTCGAACAACTTCCTGAGTTGGCCGCAATCGCGATGGATGAGACCGGCACCCCCGGCCTGGCGATCGCTGTCGTACACAACGGCGAGATGATCTATGCCGACGGTTTCGGAGTGCGCGAAGCAGGAACCGCTGACAGGGTGGATGCCGACACGGTGTTTCAAATAGCGTCAGTGTCGAAATCCCTCTCTGCCACGGTCGTCGCCCGCGCCATTACCCAAGACGCAGTGGAATGGGACACTCCCGTGCGCACGCTGCTGTCTGATTTCTCTCTTGCGGACTCGTACGTCACGCAGAACGCAACGATTGGCGACTACTTCAGCCACCGCACCGGGCTCGCGACCGGGGCTGGCGATGATCTGGAAGATGTGGGCTACGATCGCGACTACATCCTCGACCACCTTCGGTATCAGCCCCTCGACGATTTCCGCAGTAGCTACCACTATTCGAACTACGGCATCACGGTAGGAGCGGAAGCGACTGCTGCAGCACTCGGCATGGACTGGAACGATGCCATCCGTGAACTCGTTTACGAACCGTTGGGAATGACTGCCACAAGCTCGAGCTATGCGGACTTCGTGGCGCAGCCCAATCGGGCAACGCTCCACACCTTCGTCGATGGCGAATTTCAGCCGCTCTTCGAACGGAATCCCGACCCGCAGTCCCCCGCGGGAGGCGTCTCATCGACAGTCGGCGACCTATCGAAATGGATGACGATGATCCTGTCCGGTGGTGAACAGGACGGCCAGCCGTTCGTCACCCCCGAATCGCTCGTGCCTGCCATCACAGCCCAGAGCATAAGCTCACAGGCCTCTGCCCCCGACCAGCGCACCGGAAGTTACGGCTATGGGTTCAACGTGGGCAGCCAAGCGGGGGGCCGCACGACGGTGAGCCATTCGGGCGGCTTCGTGTTGGGGGCTGGCACGAACTACCAACTCGTGCCCAGTCTCGATCTGGGGATCGTGACTCTGACCAATGCTGCGCCCATCGGCACCGCCGAAGCCATCAATGCCCAGTTTCTCGATCTGGTTCAATACGGGGAGGTGCAAAGAGACTGGCTCGGCGACTACTCCGGTGCCCTTTCCGCACTCAACGCCCCGGCAGGAGATCTCGTCGGAGAGACCAAGCCCGGTACTGCGGGGGCTTCCCTCTATCTCAGTGACTACGAAGGCACGTACCGCAACGGCTACTTCGGCGATCTTGTCGTGACCGAAGTCGACGGAGCGCTGCAGGCAGCCCTCGGGCCGCGCGGCAACTACCTTCTCGAACTAGAAGCGTGGGATGCGGACACTTTTGCCTTCACTCCCACGGGCGAGAATGCGCCCCACGACTCTCTCTCGTCGGCCACATTTTCGCGGTCAGGCGGAGCCGTCACCGGGGTGACGCTGGAGTTTTTTGACGCGCAGGGACTCGGAGAATGGCGCCGCTAACCGGCACTCGCTTCACCCGTGCGGCAGCTGTCACGCTAGCGAAAGGAAGAGCTTCTCGATCTCTTCTGACTGGGGCGATCCTTCCGCATCCGGGTTGATCAAGCACTCTTTCATAGCTTCGGAGATCACAAGGAAGCCTGCGCGATCAAGGGCTTTCGACACCGCGGCAAGTTGATGCACGACGTCACGGCAACCGGCGCCCGTTTCCACGGTGGCGATCAAGGCCCCCAGCTGTCCTTGAGCGCGGCGCAATCTGTTCACAATTTTCTTTTGCGCGTCTGAATCAGCAATCGGTAGTGATCCGGCGATCTCGGGAACCATAGGTCTCTCGTCTCTCTCAGGTGAGTTGACAGTCTCGATACCCCATAGGGTATAGTTCAAGCATACCCCCTAGGGTATTTAGAAATGGTCAGTCAACGAAAGCAGAGTTATGTGCAGAGCAGTTACGTGTCGTACATGCGGCAAAACTACGTGGGCAGGATGCGGACAACACATCCAGTCCGTCAAGCGCAGCGTGCCCGCATCCAACTGGTGCAACGGCAAGCACTCGCAGTCTGAGATTGACGCCGCAAAATCTAGTCAGGGCGGCTTCTTTGCCCGCCTCTTCGGTCGTTAGGAGACCCTATGTGCGCCCAAGTCACGTGCCAGAAATGCAGTAAGCCCACCTGGGCAGGCTGCGGAGAACACATCGAGGATGCCCTCGCCAACGTCGCTGAACGCGACCGTTGCCACTGCTAACGAGCAACTACTACTCACCCGCAGCCACCGCTAACCACGCACCGTCGTTAGCGTCTTCCCTCCCCCGGACATAGCGAACACTCACTGGAGTAAACATGCTTCTCGAACGCATCTATGACACCGACCTCGCTCAGGCTAGCTACTTCATCGGTTGCCAAGCCAAAGGCGAAGCGATCGTTGTTGACCCCCGCCGCGACCTCGACGTTTATCTTGAGATCGCCGCCAAGAACGGGATGACCATCACGGCCGTCACCGAAACCCACATTCACGCCGACTACCTTTCCGGCACCCGCGAGCTTGCCGCTCGCACCGGTGCGGAGATACTGGTGTCTGACGAAGGTGGCCCCGACTGGACCTACGGAAGCGCCTTCGACGGTGCTGTACGTATGAAAGACGGCCACATCATTACCCTCGGCAACATCACGCTGAAGGCCGTCCACACTCCCGGGCACACTCCCGAGCACTTCTCCTTCTTGGTCACCGATGGCGCGCAGGCTGACGCTCCCGGTTTCATGCTCAGCGGAGACTTTGTCTTCGTCGGAGACCTCGGACGCCCCGACCTTCTCGATGAAGCTGCCGGCGGCGTTGACACCCGTTTCGGCGGAGCGAAAGACATTTTCGCCAGCCTGCGCGACCGCTTCCTCACCCTTCCCGACTATGTGCAAGTTTTGCCTGCCCACGGTGCCGGTAGCGCCTGCGGCAAAGCTCTCGGCGCAATTCCGACAACCACTGTCGGGTACGAACGCGCGTTCGCGTGGTGGAGCCACTACGTCGAAAACAACGACGAACAAGGCTTTATCGACGAACTGCTCAACGGTCAACCGGATGCTCACGCCTACTTTGGCCGCATGAAGGTGCAGAACCGACAGGGCCCGAACGTCATGGGCACCGTTACCCCGCTGCGCGAGTACACGACCGAGGAAGTCGCGACAGCGCTCGACGCCGACAGCGCGATCCTCATCGACACTCGCAACAATGCCGAAGTTCACCGTGGCACTGTGCCGCGCTCGCTCAACGTTCCCGGACCAGAGAAAGCAGCAAGCTACGGCGCTTGGGTCTACAACCCCGATACAGAAACACGCCCCGTCATCCTTCTGGCTGACGATCTTGTACACGCCGAAGAGTTGCGTGACCACCTCGTGCGCGTGGGCATCGACACTGTTTCGGGCTTCGTGACGACCCTCGATGGACTCACCCTCGTTGTGCCCGAACTTGTCGATCCTGCCACGCTCGAAGACGTTGATCGTGTGCTTCTGCTCGACGTACGCAACAAAACCGAGTTCGCCGAGGGACACATCCCCGGTGCCGAGCAATTGAGCGGTGGCCGCGTCATGTGGGCGCTCGACCAGCTCCCCCGCGAAGGAACCATCGTGACGTACTGCCAAAGCGGAGTGCGCAACAGCGTGGCCGCGAGTGCCCTGCGCCGTGCTGGCTACGATGTGGCCGAGCTGGATGGCTCGTACCTTGGTTGGCTCGCAACTCCTGGTGCAGTCCCCGCGGTCTAACGCGCCCTCATGGAACCTAATCTGATCATCGCGCTGGCCCTTGCCGTGCTCGTGGGAGTTTCCCTCGGCATGCTCGGCGGGGGCGGCTCGATCCTCACGGTGCCGATCCTCACCTACGTTGCCGGCTTTGAGCCGCAGCAGGCGATTTCGGCTTCGCTCTTTATCGTGGGCGTCACGAGCGCAGTGAGCGTTTTTCATCACGCTCGGGTCGGCCGCGTGCGCTGGCGAACCGGATTGATTTTTGGTGTTTCAGGAATGGCGGGCGCTTTTGCCGGAGGTATCGTCGGCGGGTTCATCCCGGGCACGATTCTCATGGTTCTCTTCGCTGCCATGATGGTGGCTACGGCAACCGCCATGATCCGAGGCCGCAAGAAAGTACCCGCCGGTTCACTTCACGAGCCCGCGAAACTCCCTGTCGTCCGCATTATTCGTGACGGCTTCTTCGTCGGTATTGCCGCTGGGCTTGTTGGTGCCGGCGGCGGCTTCCTTATCGTTCCCGCACTCACCCTTCTTGGCGGCCTTCCGGTCGCGGTGGCAGTAGGAACCTCGCTGCTCGTCATTGCGATGCAGTCGTCCGCCGGCCTCGTCGCTCACCTCTTTACCGTCGACCTACCCTGGCCGACGATCCTTGCCTTCACCGGTATCGCCGTTGCGGGATCGTTTGTGGGAGCGGCTCTCGCCGGGCGCATCCCCGAAACGGCCCTCCGCAAGGGCTTTGGAATCTTTGTTCTCGTGATCGGCGCGTTCGTGCTCGTGCAAGAAATCCCGCAATTGATCCCTCTCCTGACAGGAGCGTGACCGTTGCCCACGACAGAACCAGCAACGGCAGCAGCAACGCCAGCGCCAGCGCCAGCGCCGAGCCCGCCGAAAGTGCCCACCGTGGGTTCCCTCATTGAGGGCTACGACATTCCGGTGGTCAACGAGCGCGCTGTTCGCGTGGCGGCAGGCATTCTTTTTAGTGCCGGAGCCATCTCGATCACGCTTGCTGTCATCCAGCATTCGGCCGTTCCGCTTCGCCCTTTCGGTGTCTTTTTCATGATGGATATGCTCATTCGGGTCACCGTCGGTGATCGTTGGTCGCCGACCCTCGCACTGGGCCGTCTCATTGTTCGGCGACAGCCACCGAGCTGGGTAGGCGCCCCGCAGAAAGAGTTCGCTTGGTGGCTCGGTTATGGCCTCGCCCTCCTCTCGTGTGCAGGAATGGGCGTGCTCGGCGCGCCCCTCGAAGCCACACTGGCGCTGTGCGGTTTGTGCCTTTCTCTGTTGTTCTTAGAAGCCGCCTTCGGTATTTGCGTTGGCTGTGCTCTTCAGCGCGTGCTCACCAAAACACCACCCCAATACTGCCCAGGCGATTCGTGCCGGGTTTCCGAATAACCACTCGTTTACAAGGAGAAAAAATGTTCCGTCCCCTCGCCGCTCTCGCTGGCTCTCTCGTCGTGCTGGCATCGATCGCTGGATGCTCGGCCGCTGGTGACTCCGTCGAACTCAGCGCTGACACCATCCTCATCGACGTTCGCACCCCCGCGGAATACGACGCCGGACACCTCGAGGGCGCTACGCTGCTCGACCTCAACGGTGGCGAATTTGCTGCTGCGCTTCCGACTCTCGACCCCGAGGCCGAGTACGCCGTCTACTGCAAGTCGGGCAACCGCTCGGGCCAGGCCGTCGCCATGATGGAAGAGGCTGGCTTCGAGAACGTGATCGACCTTGGCTCGATCGGTGAGGCAGAAGCCTCCACCCAGATCGAGGTTGTGCAGTAGCGCACTTCCCTGCGACCCCAAACCGCAGCGAGCCCGGCTCCGAACCACAGTGGTGAATACGACGCCAGCCTCCAGCACGCACTACAGCGCCGAGAACCGGTTTGACCGCGCGACCGCGGGCTTCACGCGCGTCGTCGTACCGACCGAACTCGGCGATGTGGTGGCGCACGTCGATCCGAATGCTGCTGCGCTGTCCGATTCAGCGACCCTTCTCCTCCACGGGGCCGCCGGTTCGTGGACGACCTGGTTACCGTTGATCCGGGCTTCACATGCGACGGGCAGCCCCCTACAGAACGTTGTTGCCCTCGATCTCCCCGGTTGGGGAGAAAGTGGCAGCATCTCTGCCACCGCAACCGTAGAAGACCTCGCGGATGCCGTAGCCCACGTCACGAGAACGCTCGGCTACGCGAAGTGGAACATCTTCGGCCACTCGCTGGGCGGACACCTCGGGCTCACGATTGCGGCCAGACACCCGGAGCGCACTGCGAGCGTAACGGCGATCTCGGCGACCGGGCCCGGCGCACTATCGGTGCTGCGGCATCCGGTTCGTCGTTTTGGCACCCTACCGCTGCTCGCTGGCATGCTCGGAGCTATGCGCTTCCTGAGCACCCTTGGCCCTGCCAGCACCGGCCTCGTTCGTATTTTTCATCGCCTTCGCGTGCTCGGCCCGCTCAGCTCTCCCCTGTTCGCCGACCGTCGCGCTCTCGACCGTTCGGTGATCGATTCGCTCGCGACAGAGATTCGGCCGACCGCGTTCGCGCGCGGAGCTGCCGCAGCTGCTCGCTACGACGAAGCTCAGTGGGCCAGCATCCAGTGCCCTGTCACGCTCGTGCGCGGTGATCAGGACGTCTTCGTCAGTTCGACGGACGACGACTGGTTTGCCCGAGTGATCCCGCACGCCCGCCAGCAGGTGTCGCCGCGTGCCGGACATTTCGCCCACATTGAGTCGTTCGAAACGTCGGCACCAGCACGCGGCGGTTCCTCGGTAGCGGCCTAAGGAATCAGCCGATCACTCTGCTGCCTGAGCATTGCGCTGCACAAGCACGATCGAGTCTTCGGTGATGAACTCTCCCTTGCCCGGTAGCTCGATCGTGCGAGGACGCAACTCGTGCACCAGCACGGTCCAGTCGTCGAGTTCCAGCTCGAGCGCTGCGAGATCTCCGTCCGGAGTGTAGAGGCTGGGGAACGGCGAGCTATGCCCCGCCCCCGAGGGCGCGGCGGGTGGCCGCGGCGGCGTGCCGTGAGCCGTGATCAACAAGTGTCCTCCTGGTGCCACCATCATGGCTGCTCGCTTGAGGATGTCAGCTCGCGGCAGCTCGACGGGCGACTGCAAGAAACTGGCCGTAACGAGGTCGAACGATTCGGAACTTTCGAACTCTGAGAGGTCCGCCGCAACAAAACGCAGCTGATCGTTCGCGATCCCGGCGCCCTCGGCTGCCTGCCGACCTCGTTCGATCGCGTTTCGCGAAATATCGACGCCCGTCGCCCGCCAACCTCGCTGCGCGAGCCACAACGCGTCGCCGCCTTCTCCGCAGCCGAGGTCGAGCGCTGTGCGTTCGGCCCCCTCGGCGAAACCAGTCTCCAGTTCAGGAACGACGGCCTCAAGAACGGCGTTCACTCGCCCCGACCACTGGTGGGCATCGCCGGAGTAGCGCGATTCCCAAAACTCGGCGGGAGACGCGGGCCGCTCGGCGATATCGAAGTCTTCGGCCACTAAGGCAGCGTTGACGGCTCCGCCAGTCATCGCGCCCGCCCCCGTCGACATGGGCACCGTGAGCATCGGATTCACGACGTTGCCTACTGCCCAAATACGGTCGTGACTCGTTTTGCCACCCTGATCGACTGCGATGAAGCTGCTGCCCATAATTTCGGTGCGGGCGAGCTCAAGATGAGCGAGAAAAGCATCGTGCGGCCGCGGAGTACCGACAGTGAAGACCGCATCGATCGGCACAGTTTCCCCGTCTGCAGTGCGGAGGCCGGTGAGCTTGCCCGCCCGAGCCGTGCCCGCGATCACAGGAGAATCAACAAGTTTTACGCCGCGAGCACGGAGTCGGGACGCCTCCTCCGGCGTCACTTCGTCGAGCAGAGCCGTGAACGCAGTGACGTCGTCGCTCCACTGTCTCACCAAGAAGGCTTGATGCAGTCCGACGAGAGACGTCGCCAGAACGCCGAGTTTGGTGTCACGAACTTCCCAGCCATGGCAGTACGGGCAGTGCAGCACGCTGCTACCCCAGTGTTCGGCCAAGCCTTCGATTGGCGGCAACTCATCGGTTATCCCGGTTGCAACGATGACCGCGCGGGCGTCGACGGTGCTGTCGTCGCTCAGCGTGAGGCGCACACCTTCCTCAATTTCGTCGAGGCGTTCGACGCTGCCCTCCTGCATCTCAACGCCATACAGCGCGAGCTCTTTCGCGCCCGTCTCACGCAGTTCGAGCGGAGTGACGCCCTCGTTTCCGAGGACGCCGTGCATGTGGTCAGCAAAGCGATTGCGGGGGCTTCCCGAGTGAATCACCAGCGTCCGGCGGCGCGCACGGCCCAGCAACAACGCCGCGTTGAGGCCTGCCGGGCCCGCTCCGATTACAACAACATCCCAGTGCTTTTCAGTCATACCAGTAGTGTGCGCGAAGGTGTATAGTTTCAGCAAGTTCGTTTGCAGTATTGGCAAATGTGCTGTCAACATCATCAGGCACTAACGGCGCCACGCAACAACGAGAGAGGTCCGGATGCTCGACCAACTCAATCAGGTGGGACCACGACTGCGCACCGCTCGCCAGCAACGTGGGCTGACCCTTGAAGAGACAGCGCGCCTCTCGGGCATGTCAACGAGCACTCTCTCCCGCCTCGAGTCAGGCAAGCGTCAGGCATCCCTCGAACTTCTCGTTCCCCTCACTCGCCAGCTGGGCATCCGCATCGACGATCTGCTCAAGCCTGAAACTCGAGACCCTCGGGTGCATCGCCCCGTGGTGATGCGCGACGGCGTCACCATCGCGCCGCTCGCCCCCGACACGTCCGCCATCCAGACCTACAAGATCACTTACCCTCCGGCGGAGACACTGCCTGACCTTCGAGTTCACGACGGCTTCGAGTGGTTTTACGTACTCTCCGGCAAGCTTCGGTTGCGCTTGGGGGAACAAGATCTCGTCCTCACCCGGGGTGAGGCCGCCGAATTCGACACCCGCATCCCGCATGCGCTGAGCGCTGCCGGATCAGGCGCCGCCCAAGTACTCAGCATCTTCAACAGCGAAGGCGAACGGATGCACACGCGCCTGTCCTAAGGCGAACTGACTACGCCGCCACCACGACCGGCAGGTACCCTACCTAGATGCGCGACTCCCCCAGCGATGTGCACTCCGACGCACACCACCCCAGGCTCAATGAGGCCAGCTCCGACGCACCGATTAGTTCGGCGAACCCGCAGCCATCGGGCTATCGGCCCGGAATCAATCGTTGGGATGTCGTCCTCGCCGTGGGCATGCTGGTCGGCACCCTGTTGAGCACAGTTCTCACTCGCATCGCCGGAATCTACGATGAGCCGGCTGATTCCTTTGTCACGCTACTCTGGGCCGCCGGAATCACGCTGCCGCTTCTGTTCCGTCGCCAGCAGCCCCTCGCGGTCGTGATCGTGATCAGTGTCGTATTCATGGTCGGAGCGACCCTCCACGTGCCCGAAGTGACATTCTGCAATATCGCTCTCTTCATCGCGCTGTACTCGGTGGGAGTGTGGGAAGGCAGACGCCGTATCGCCACGATCACCCGCATCGTAATCATCATCGCGATGTTCGTGTGGTTATCGATTTCAATCGCCCAAACTACGACTGACCCTGATGCGCTGAGCGGCCTCTCTCGCGCCGGGGCGTTCTCTCCCCTTTTGGCGTACCTCGTCATCCAGTTCATGACGAACGTGCTGTACTTCGGCGGGGCTTACTACTTCGGCGAACGAGCTTTCCGCTCGCGGGTACAGCAGGATGCTCTGCACGAACGCTCGGTCGAGCTGGTGCGCGAGCGAGAGCTATTGGCGGCACAAGCTGTAACGATCGAACGACTGCGCATTGCGCGCGAGCTGCATGACGTCGTTGCCCACCATGTGTCGATCATGGGAGTGCAGGCTGCGGCAGCGCGCACCGTGCTGACGCAGGATCCGCCGGCGGCATCCCAGGCCCTTCACGCTGTTGAGTCAGGGTCGCGCGCTGCGATCGACGAAATGCACCGGCTCCTCGGCACACTGCGGGATGCGGATAGTCGCGAGACAGCGACCGCCGCAGCGTCGACGCTCGGTGTTCACAGCATCGATGAGCTGATCGATACGACCCGAACTGCGGGAATGCCCACACGATTCGAACAACTGGGCGAACCTCGGGCCCTCAGCGCATCGACCTCCGTAACGCTCTATCGCGTCACCCAAGAGGCCCTCACCAATGCCCGCAAACACGCTGGACCATCGGGCGAAGCGGATGTTCGCCTCCGGTGGAGCACCTCCTCAGTCGAGATTGAGATCGGAAATTCCGGTCGCGCACCGAGCAAACGGCCATCCACTGGCCTCGGTTTGATCGGCATGGCCGAGCGTGTGAACGCCGTCGGGGGAACGCTTGAGTTGCGCCCGCGCTCTCGGGGCGGGTTTCTCGTTCGGGCGGAGCTGCCTCTCCACATCGACGCTACTGAGGGTCGCGCATGAGCCCCGCACCGATTCGCATCCTGCTGGCCGATGACCACGAACTGGTTCGCACGGGCTTTCGCATCATCCTCGGTGCTCAACCCGACTTTGAGGTTGTCGGCGAAGCCCACAACGGTCGTGAAGCCGTCGAACTAGCGGCCGAGTTGGCACCCGATGTGATCTGCATGGACATCCAGATGCCCGAGGTTGACGGCATCGAGGCCACCCGCCAGATCGTTGCGGACGCCGAGATCACCGCGGCCGTTCTCGTGCTCACTACCTTCGACAACGAGTCGCAGCTGTTCGATGCCCTCGATGCGGGCGCAAGCGGTTTCTTGCTCAAGAATTCGTCACCCGACGATCTTGCGGATGCCGTGCGCACCTTGGCGAGCGGCGACGCGCTGCTGTCGCCTGCCGTGACCCGTCGCGTGCTGGAACGTCTCACGCGCGCCGACACGCAACTCCCCCACACGGCGGAGCCCACGATCCCCGCCGAGTTGACCGCTCGCGAACACGAAGTACTCGTGCTCGTGGCGGAGGGACTCTCGAATGCGGAGATTGCTGCGGCGCTGTTCCTGGGCGAAGCAACAGTGAAGACCCACGTTTCCAAGGTGCTGCAGAAGCTTCAGTTGCGTGACCGCATCCAAGCCATCGTGTACGCCTACGACAACGGAGTCGTCGTTCCCGGCACCCACCACGATCGACCCGCCGCGCACTAATAGCGCTCGGCCTGCAGCTCACTCCACCTCCCGCACCCTCCGCCTCCCCCTTCCGGCGGAGGCTGGAACCCGTCTGCAGACTGATCCCCGAGCGCGCTTTCGCTCGTAGCCTTGAGAACAGAAAGATTTTCTGCGAACGAAGGCGGTATTCGTGCTCCAACTCGACAACATCTCTAAGACTTTCGGGACGCGTCCAGCGCTCGACGGTGTGAGCTTTAGCGTGCGCGACGGCCGCATGACAGGTTTCGTCGGCGGCAACGGCGCCGGCAAGACCACGACCATGCGCATCCTTCTCGGAGTTCTCGAATCGGATGCCGGCGACATTCAGCTTGATGGCAAGCCGCTGGATGCCGAGCAGCGTCGCCACTTCGGCTACATGCCCGAAGAACGCGGCCTGTACCCCAAGATGAAGGTTCGCGAGCAGCTTGTCTATCTCGCTCGCCTGCACGGCTACACGCAGGCCGCCGCTGGCCGCAATGCCGACAGCTTGCTCGAAGAACTTGGCCTCGGAGAGCGCCGCGACTCCACCCTCGAGAGCCTTTCTCTCGGCAACCAGCAGCGTGCTCAGATCGCGGCGTCACTCGTTCACGATCCCGCGGTGCTCGTGCTCGATGAACCATTTTCTGGCCTCGACCCGCTCGCTGTCGACACCGTTGTTGAGGTACTGAAGCAGCGCGCCGCGGGTGGAGCCGCCGTCCTGTTCTCGTCTCACCAACTCGAGATCGTCGAACGATTGTGCGACGACCTCGTCATTATTGCCGAGGGAAGCATCCGCGCCGCTGGCGAACGGGAAGCCTTACGAGCACAGCATTCTGCTCCGCGCTACACCATCGTTACCTCGGGCGACCTCGGCTGGCTGCGCGACGAACCCGGCATCTCCGTCGTGGAATTCGATGGCGGCCACGCGACGTTCGATGCCGAAGAAGCTTCTGCGTCACAGCGCGTCCTTCGTCGCGCTGTCGCCGAGGGCGACGTCACTTCTTTTGCTCCGCAACGGGCATCCCTCGCCCAAATCTTCCGAGAGGTTATCTAATGAACTCCGCTACTGCTGGCCGCCCGTCGCCTCGCTTTTCCCAGTCCGTCGCGCTCGTCGCCGAGCGCGAAATCACCACCCGTCTTCGTTCGAAGAGTTTTCTCATCACGACCGGCATCCTGCTGCTGCTTGTTCTCGGTGGGGTAATCGCCGGCGGAATCTTCTCGAAGAGCATCAGCACCACAACGGTCGCGACGGTCGGATCGCTCTCCTCCGAGCTGTCGAACGTACCGGGCGTCGAGGTGACGACAGTCGAGGACCGCACCGAGGCTGAAGCGCTCGTGAGCGAGGGAACAGTGGATGCCGCAGTGCTGCCCTCCGAGGAAGGCGCTGTTTCACCCGTCCTCATCATCGCCAATTCAGAGGCACCCTCGCTGCTCGTGCAGTGGTTGAGCGTAAGCCCCGAAGTCATCTTGCTCGACCCCGAGAACCAGAGCAGTCCGCTCAGTTACATCGCGGCGTTGGGATTCGGAATCATCTTCTTCATCTCGGGCATGACCTTTGGTCCGATGATCGCGCAGAGCGTTGTTGAAGAGAAGCAGACTCGCATCGTGGAGATCCTCATGTCGGCGGTGCCCGTATCCGCTCTCATGGCCGGCAAGGTCATTGGAAACTCGCTCCTCGCCTTCGCCCAGATCATTGCGATCGCGGCTCTCGCGGTGGTTGGGTTGTCGGTTACCGGCCAGGCCGAGGTACTGTCTCTTCTCGGCGCTCCGCTGCTCTGGTTCGTCGGCTTCTTCATCATCGGCTTCGTGCTGCTCGCTGCGCTCTTCGCCGGTGTCGGTGCGATGGTCTCACGTCAAGAAGATCTGGGCTCAGCCATGACTCCCGTCACGATGCTGATCATGCTCCCGTACTTCGCAATCATTTTCTTCAACGACAACGCCACCGTGCTGACCGTGATGTCGTACATTCCGTTCTCTGCACCGGTCGGGATGCCGATGCGACTGTTCCTCGGAACCGCTGAATGGTGGGAGCCGCTCATCTCCCTCGTGCTCCTGCTCGTGACCACGGGCCTCGCCGTGCTCCTCGGCGCCCGCATCTACAACAACTCGCTGCTGAAGGTGGGCAGCAGAGTTAGCTGGTCCGAAGCCATCAAGGGCTAGCCGGCTGCGGCAGAGTTATAGCGCGGTGAGGTGCTCATTGTCAGCGGGCATCGCATCGCGCGTCTCTGTTTCGTCCTCGATAGTGACGTCAGCGAAAAGCATGGGGAGCCCGTGCCCGGTCCAAGCGGATGCCCGGTCCATCAGCTGAGCGTGCACATGGGGCTCACTGGAGTTGCCGGAGTTTCCGCAGGCGGCGATCGGTTGCCCCGCGACGACCAGGTCGCCAGCTTTAACTAGCGCCGAGTGCTGCTTCACGTGAGCAACGAGCGCGTAGATACCGTCGTTGCCCCGGATGGTGATGTGGTTGCCGAGGATAAGCCGTGGCCCGCCGATCTCACGAATCGTGCCTTCGATCATCATGTACATGAAGCCAAGCACCGAAGAGCGAGCCCGGTGGTCGCGCTGGGAATCGCTGGCGCGAACCACGACGCCATCGACCATGGCCCGCACAGGCTGACCGAATGCGGGATACTCGCTCGGATAGCGCAGCACGATTCCGGTATCGAAGGCTGGTCGAGTACCTCCGAGCGGGTCAAAAACGAGATCGACCGCATGAGCCTGGCCATAGGCGCGAACGCCGTGGCTAGGCACACGTGTCGCGGGGCTGTTGAGCGCGAGCCAACGACCACCGACGGGTGAGGCTACGGTCACAGGCTCGCGGTGCGGCAACAGCTTCACGCCCGGCCGCAACACAACGAGCACGAGGAGCATCCCGATGATGCCAAGCAACGGCAGCAGCTGGAACACCGATCGCACGACAACTGCGGAGATTACTTGCGCCCCAATGGTGCCGGCGAAGATCGTCACCACTGACGCGTACAGGATGATGACGCGAGCACGATAAAGGCCCGCGATCACGCGCCTCATGCTGCAGCCACGCGAGAGACAACCACGAAACGCTCGAGCACCACAATGGTCTCGTCATTCACGGTGAACAACGGGTCGTCAAGAAAGCCGCGCATGTCGTCACTCTGCCAATACGATTCGTGACCGGCACGCCACTGCGCGACCGATTCGTACCCCTCGCCTTCGTCACGAGCGTGCTCCCACGGCACATCAGCCAGCCGAAGCTGTTGAACGTCGGTTATTTCAAGCACCGCTACTCGCTTCTCGTCCGAGTCCACAAGGGCGTAGCGCTCACCAACAACCGGCAGCGGCTCGTTCTCAACTCCGTATTCGACAAGCGTGGATGACGTCGAAGTCTTCTCCCCCTCCATGATCGCCGCCACGAGGGTGTCGCGAAGCGCTCCCGGAAACCCGAACTCTGTCACCGGGAGATCATCGATCTCTGCCACGTCTAGTCTTCGACGATCGGCTCGGGAGGCAGCTTGCGCACCTTTGCGCGGCGGCGGCGGCGAGCCGGGATCATGGCCCGCATTTCTTCGAGCTTGCCGAAGCAGAGCAGGCGGTCGTTCGCTTCGAGAACCGTGCTGCGGCGAGGGTTGGGCACAACGTTGGAGCCGCGGTGCAGAGTGAGCACCGTGATGTCCTTCTCCCCCAAGCCAGATTCGCCGAGCTGTTTCCCCACGAATTCCGCATCGCTTCCGACAACGATCTCGGCAACGCCGTACCCCGTCGAGACGCTCAGGCGTTGGCGAACATCGATCTCGGGGAACGCCACCTGGTTGGCGATGTAGTCAATGATCGCGCCCGCGACATCCAACTCGGTGGCTCGCTCGATGCCTTCGAGCCCGGGCGACGAGTTGACCTCCATCACGAGCGGGCCATCTTTGCCCTCCAGCATGTCGACGCCGGCAACGCGCAGACCCATGATCTGGGCGGCCTTCACCGCTGCGCGGTGGTACTCGGGCGTGAGCTCAACGGCTTCAACGTTGCCGCCGCGGTGCACGTTCGAGCGGAACTCGTCTCCCACAGCGACGCGTCGCATCGCGGCAACCACGCGGTCACCCACCACGAGGGCGCGGATGTCGCGGCCTTTGCTCTCGGAGATGAAGCTCTGAATCAGCACGTTCTGTTTCGTTGAATGCAGGGTCTCGATGATCGCCTTCGCGACCTGCGTGTCCGGAGCGAGGATCACGCCAATCCCCTGGGTGCCTTCGAGCAGCTTGATCACGACAGGCGCACCACCGACGCGCTCGATCGCCATCTCGACATCCGCCCGGTTGTGCACAAAAGTGGTCGCGGGCATCGCGATGTCGTGGCGAGAGAGAATCTGGGTGGCACGCAACTTGTCGCGCGAGTTCGTGATGCCGCTCGAGGTGTTGGGCGTGTAGACATCCATCTGTTCAAACTGGCGCACGACAGCCGTACCAAAGTAGGTGATCGAGTTGCCGATGCGGGGCAGGATGGCGTCGTAGTCCGAGAGCAGCTTGCCGCGATACTGCAGGTCGGGTTCCTCACCCGTGAGGTCGATTGCGAAGCGCAAAGTGTTGAGAACCTTCACCGTATGACCACGTTGCTCAGCGGCGGCCCGAAGTCGCACTGTGGAATACGCCTGCGGCGCACGGGAGAGGATAGCGAGTTTCATCGAATGACCTGCCAAGATAAGGGGGTGATAGAGCCCACCCATTCAAACACGATCGCAGGCTGGCGTGAGTGGGTTTCCTTGCCCGATCTTGGCGTGCCGTGGATTAAAGCCAAACTCGATACCGGCGCGCAGAGTTCTGCGCTTCACGCCGACGACATCGAAGAATTTGTGCGCCCCGACGGCAGCGAGTGGGTGCGCTTTCGCGTGCGCCCCTGGCAGCGGTCCGCTAAAGATGACGCTGTGGTGGAGTGCGCCATCCACGATCGGCGAACCGTTCGCAGCTCCTCGGGGCACAGCGAAGATCGCATCGTCGTACTCATCGATGTGGTGCTGTGCGGGCACACCGTCACCGCTGAAACGACGCTCACCAATCGCGATGAAATGGGCTTTCGGATGCTCGTGGGCCGCGAAGCACTGAGCAAAGAGTTTCTCGTTGACTCGGGTAAGTCATTTCTCGGTGGTCGCCCGCCCCGTGTCACGCGACGTCGCAACCAAGGGCAGGGCTAGGTCCAGCACCGCCCGCTGGTTCCTCGACTCTGACACGAGCGTTATAGCTTGAACTTGCTCATGATCCCGGTAGAGAACTTGTTGCTCGCGCCACGCACGGCCGTGTTATTTGCGCCGGACATCCGACGGTTGCTCAGGCCCTTTCGAGCTTTCACGAACTCGTCGTGTTCCTGCATATTTACCATCGTCGCCTCCGTCTCAGACTCGTGGCCGTGTCGCTTATCTGAGTTGCGGTAGCGAAAATAGATTGCGGAGTAGAAGACAAACCCCGAGAGCAAGAAAACAAGACCAAGCCCTCCCGAGTCATCATCCGAGGATCCCGCAGCGAGTATCTGACCGCTCTCAGCAGCCCACAGTGTGAGGTTCAGCATCAGATTCCCACCGCCACAAGTACGAGACCAATTACGGTACCGACGAGTTGCACGATGCCCGAGACAATCAACAACTTGCTCTGGTGCAACGGAATGCTTCCCATGGTCTCTCCCGTGCGCGCGTTCACCGCGACGTAGTGCAGAAATGTCTTACCGTTCGACTTGCGCTGCTGATAGCTATAGAGCCACACGGGCAAGTAGGCCGAGACCCAGCGCTGACCGCGCACATCCACTTCTTCAGCAGCCCAACGCACGCCGCGATCGTAGAACTTCAAGGTGTCGTTGACACGATGGCGAGTGATGTCCTCCGCCTGCGTGTGCGCGAGGGGCGCGAGCTGATCGAGATTGCTGTCGCGACGTTCTGAGGTGAATCCAGCAAGATAGTTGGAGTCGTACCGAACAGAATTCTCGACATCGAACGGCATAATCGTATTGATGATGTTGTTCGAGTTCACGGCCGTGTTTTGGTCGAGACGATCGCTAGAAGATTCCACGGTCAAATCGTTCACGTGAATGTCGAATTCACGCGCCACATTGTAGAGATCTGCGTCATAGCGTTGCTGCGTTGAGTCCCCCACCTTGACGGTGTACGAACGTGTTTGATGTTCGCCTTGCCCGCTCAACTTGGCGTGAGCATTGATATCCACGACCATGTACGGCAAATAGACGCCCATCACGTTCTCGGCGTTGAACTCCGCTCTAAAGGTCGGATGCGCGAAGAACTTCCGCTTACCTACGAAGTGGGCGATCTTCTCTACAGCCGTCGACTTCTCGACCTTGAAGGGCAGAATCATGTCCGGAACGGCGCCGTTGGGCACCTGTTGGTTCATGGAGAGAGTGTTGCGGCACCAGTGGCAGCGAGCTTGCGTGCTCGTGTTGGTATCGATCACCACTTCTGCACCGCATGCGCTGCACTTGAAGGTCAGAATCTCGTCGGTCGAGGGCACAATGTCGCTCGAACCCGAGCCAACGAGGAGCCCCGTCAGCTTGCTGATATCACCGTTGAGGTTGAATGCCTCAATGGCGTTATCGGTAGACCACTCGAAGCGGCAAAAACCACACCGCAAGTTGCCCGTGGCTACGTTGAGCGAGATCTCGGTGGCACCACACCGAGCACACTTTGCGAGTCCATCCTTTGCACCATCGTCGGTGTTGATGACGCGAGGTGCGTCGTCGGTGGTGGCCGGCGGCGGGGTCTCGGGCTCCACAGCATCCATCGGCATAACCGACTACAACCCGAGGACTTTAGCTTTAGCCGCTTCGTAGTCGGCTTCAGTGATGAGTCCCTGGTCGAGCATCGTCTTGAACTGCTGCAGCTTCGCCATGGGATCCTCAGCGGCAGGAGCCGCCGGTGCTGCTGCGGGTGCTGCCTGCTGCGGTGGAGCGGCGTTCGGCTGCTGGAATCCTGCGGCTGCGCCGCCAGTCGCGTTCATTCCCATGCCGAGGAAGGCCATACCGGCTCCTCCGCCACCACTGCCTTCGTTTGATCCAGCCGCTTCGAAGCCGCGGGCTGCCGCCTGCTGCATGAAGGAGTTACCGCGGGCGCCGCCGAGAGCATCCGCCTTCTTGACGTCGCTGAGCAGAGCACGAGTGTCTTCGTCGTACTCAATGGACTGAAGCGCGACCTTTTCGATGGTGATTCCGCGGTCAGTGGTCCACTGGTACGCGTCATCGACAGCAGCGCTCAACGACTGCGCGAATCCGATAGCGTCGCCCTGGATCTTGGCGATGCGGTTTCCCTTGCTGGGGTCGTTTGTGTAATACGAGAATGCGGCGGCGAGCGATCCGACAACTTCGTTGAAGAGCTGACTGGCAGCATCGTTGTCGAGGTCAGAGAAATCGAAAACCTTCGGTGACTGGCCGAGGTAGGTGAGGGGAACAAAGTTCTTCACCAACAGGATCGGGTCAACAATTTTGAGGGAGTAGCTACCCCGCGTGATGGCTCCCACTTGCGCGTTGAGATAGGCGTCATCCCAGTAGATTTCAGACTGAGTACCGAACTTGTTATTCGGGATCTCTTTGAGGTTCACATAGAAGGCAAGCTGCTGCGAGCCGGGCTGGCCGCCGAACTTGAAGCGCTCCCACGATGTCTTCACCGTGGAGCTGATGATGCCGTCGCCGGCAAAGAACGACTCAGCGTTCTGATCTTCCGACGTGAAAATGAAGCCGCCAGGCTCGCCGACAAAGCCGGTCAGTTGCCCATCTTGGAAGGTCACGAGACCATACCCCTCAGGAACGACGATGCGACTGCCATTCGTGATGATGTGCTCGGAGCCCTGGGTGTTAGACCCGCGCCCGGCATTGGTGCCCTGCGCCACGGCCGGGAAAATCGCCGCCGTGGGAGCCAAGTGAGCTGGCGGGGTGAGGAAGTCTTTCCACTGGTCAGCGAACGTTCCGCCAATAGCCCCTGCGAACGCCTTAATGAAGCCCATCTGTGTATCCCGTCGACTCGTTGTGCGGATCGACCGCCGATAGAGAAGGCTTCGTCAGTGCAGTGTGTTGCGCGAGGACGAAAAACATCGGCGAGCGACAATCTCTCAGCATGGTAGCGGGTGTGGGCATCCGCTGTCTCGTGTTCTCGCAATTGGTTCTGCCACCGTCAATGGCGACTACCATCTCCCCATGCTCTCTTTCGCTTCTGTTTTAGCGCACGCGGTCGCGGTCGCGTGCCGGTGAGTCGACTCCGCACGCGAGTGATCGCCGCAGTGCTCGCGGCCGCGCTAGTGATCGCGGCCGTCTTCGGCATCGTTGCCGCAATTCAGTACTCCGCGTTCGCAGCCACCTTTGTGCGCGCAAACGGCACTGAGCTGGTGTTCCAGGGCGAACCGTTCGAGTTCGCCGGTGCCAACAATTACTATCTCGGGCACAAGTCAGAGAGCACAGTGGTGGCGCTGCTTGACGATGCCGAGCAAGCCGGTCTCACCGTCATCCGCGCGTGGGGTTTTCAAGACTACGGAGACACCAACGGCTCGGGAGTCGCACCGGACGACTTTGAAGGCGTCTGGTACCAAGTGTGGGATGACGCGACCGGCGCCCCCGTCGCGAACACCGGCGCGACTGGACTGGAGAAACTCGATTTTGTAGTCGCCGAAGCAGCCGCGCGCGACATCAAACTCGTGATTCCGTTCACGAACAACTGGAATGCCTACGGCGGCATGGATCAGTACGTTCAGTGGGCTGGCCTCGACGAGCACGCTGATTTCTATACGGACGAGCGCATTCGCGACTGGTACAAGGATTGGGTATCAACGCTCCTGAACCGCACTAACACGATTACGGGCATCCAGTACAAAGATGACCCCACGATCCTCGCTTGGGAGCTTGCGAACGAGCCCAGCTGCACCGGCTCGGGCACTTTTGCAGATGGCGAGTGTGACACCACGACCATCACCGAGTGGGTAGATGAGATGAGCCGTCACGTGAAATCAATCGACCGCATTCATCTGCTTGGCGTCGGCGATGAAGGCTTTTTCTGTGGAGATGAAGACACCTGGACGCTCACGCAAGAGTTCGGCGCTTCCGGATATGGGGCTGGCTTCGGCGAAAACTGCTCCAACGGCGTCGACACTGTGGCGCTGGCGTCGCTGCGCAGCATTGACATCATGTCGATGCACCTCTACCCCGACCATTGGCAGACCTCGACGGCGTGGGGCACCGGTTGGATCGAGAAACACGCAGAAGCTGCCGCAGACATCGGCAAGCCGGTGTTTCTTGGCGAGTTCGGTGTGATGGACGAGTCATCGCGCGCCGACACCTACGCATCGTGGTTGACGACCGTACGCGATACGGGCGTCGACGGGGCGCTGTTCTGGATGCTGGCATCCGATCAAGAAGACGGAACCCCATACCCGGACTTCGACGGCTTCACTGTCTACTGTCCAAGTGATGCATGCTCGGTTGCCACTGATCATGCCGCGTTGATTCCGGGTGAAGAGTAACCGTTTCGCGCACGCTCTCTGTAAGCTAACCGCACTGACCTGATTGCGCTCCCAGTCGTTCTGAGTATCGTGACCCCATGAGCATCGACATCCCCTCTCATGAAGACCTAGTAGCACTTTCGCAGCAGCGAAACATCGCCAGCGTTTCGCTGTATGTTTCGCCAGGATCGACCGATGGCGGGCCCCCTATCGGCCGCGACACTGAGGCGGCGCGACTCGCTCTCCGCTCGGCAGCGACAGAAGCGCTGGCAGAGCTCGGCGTGCTTGGCGTAGAGAAAGCTGAGTTGGACGCGATCGGTCAGTCGCTGGGAGCGCTGGATCACGACACCGGATTTTGGGCGTCTTCTGCGCGTTCAGTCGCCGTTTTTGTCTCGCCAGAGATCACTCAGTCGTTCCGCCTGCGCAATGAACTGCCCACGCTCGTTGCCATTGGTGATCGATTCGACCTCGGTCCGCTGCTACGCGCCACCACGTTCGGCCACTCCGGCTATGTGCTCGCCGTGACGCTGGGCAGTGTGAGGCTTCTCTCTCTCAACGCCGATGATTCGAGCGACGAGATCGCGTTGCCTGACCTCCCCGAGGATCTCGGCAGAACGCTGGAAACCGCCGACAACCACGGTAAGGCAGACACTCCTCGAGCGGATGGCGCCCTGGGTTCGAAAGTGGAACTTCGACGCTACTGCTCCCAGATTCAGGAGGCGGTGCTCCCCATCATTGGTGACTCGGGATTGCCTTTGGTACTCGCTGCATCCTCAGACTTACAGCCCGCGTACCGTGAAATTTCCACCTATCGCGGACTTCTCTCATCCGCCATCGATGCGAATCCCAGTTCGCTGTCGATCGACGATCTCGAGGATCGCGGTCGTGCACTTCTGGCCGAAAGACACACCGACGAGCTCGCGTCATGGTGTGCGACGTTCGGCAACAAACAGAGCAATGGACTCGCTAGTTCGCAACTGAGCGACGTTTCTCACGCCGCCGCCGCTGGACTCGTCGACACGCTTTTGTTCGATTTGGCTTCGACCGACGAGGGTAGCATCGACGAATACGGCCAAATTGTGTTCGCCAGCGAGCCTGGCCCGAGCACGTACGGCCTCGTTGACGAAATCGCCGCGCGCGTCTTGCGTACGGGTGGCACGGTCAAAGCAGTTCGAAGCGATGACCTCCCCGACGACTCGCCCGTCGCCGCAACATTCCGCGGGCCGCTGTAAGCCTCGAAAATTGAAGGGCGCTGCAGCGGAGGTTTGGCCTCGGCTGCAGCGCCCTTTGGCGTGTGTGGCGCGCAGTGCGCGCGTTAGGCTCACCGGTCCATCGCAACGGATGCGCCGGTGCACGCCCCTTCGATAGTTACTGGTGGGCGCCGCCGTCGATACGAATCTCGGTGCCGGTCACAAATGCGCCATCTTCACTAGCGAGCATGGCGACGACTCCGGCAACTGCTTCGGGCCCCGCGTACCCTTCCTTGATCGCTGGGCTCATCTTCATGAACAGCGAGTAGTCGGCGTCTTCAGGAATACCAGGCCCCATGCTCTGCTTGCTCTCGCCGATTCCTTCGGTCATCCCCGAAGAGATCGAGCCGGGCTGAACGGCAGTGAACCGGATTCCCTGCTTCGCGTACTCAGCGGCAAGCGCGTGCGTCATGGATTGAACTCCCCCCTTACTCGCGGCGTACGCGGACATGTAGGGGTGACCAAAAGCCGCCGAGGTCGAGCTGAAATTTACGACCGCGGATCCGTTGCCCTCGAGCAGCGCGGGAATGGCTTCCCGAATCATGAGGAAGGTACCGACCAAGTTGACGTTGAGTACCTGCTGAAAGAGTTCAAGGGACGTCGAGTGGGTGTGCGACGAGCGCAGGATGCCAGCAGCGTTGACGAGAACATCGAGTCCACCCAGCGTGCCTAGAGCAGTTGCGACAGCGGATTTCACCGACTCTTCGTCGGCAATGTTCACTACGACGGTGGAAAGGCGCGCTCCAGCTTCGCCCGCTTTGCTGACCGTGTCGGCCAATCCCGCTTCGCTCACGTCGGCGGCAACGACGTTGCCGCCCTCGGCGAGGAGTCGAAGCACGGTGGCTTGGCCGATGCCTGAGCCTGCGCCGGTGACAATGGCGCGACGTCCGGAGAACCTGTTCATGGGGTGCCTTTCTAGGTGGGTGTTGGCCCCACGGTACGGCAAAGTGGCACAATGTGCCATAGTGACAGTTAATGCAGTTCACCATTCAGCGCGTACGCTCCTCTATATGAATGCAGAACCTCTCAGCCTTACGGAGCGTCGCAAGCGCGACACTCAGCTTGAGATAGCTCGCACAGCCGCGCGACTCTTCTCCGACCGCGGCGCAGCCGCAGTGACCGCCGAAGAGATCGCCCAGCAATCCGGTGTTGCCGTTCGCACTTTTTACCGGTATTTCAGCAGCAAGGAAGATGCCGTAGCTCCTCTTTTGACGATCGGCGCGGACCAATGGCACGCGCTCGTCGCCGCAGCCGACCCTGACGAAAATGTGCTCGCCGCCCTCGAACACACGATCTCCGCCGTACTCACCCCTCGCAATGCCGAGGAAATCGAGGGGCTGCGCTGGACACTTGGTCTGCTTCACGCCGCCACCAGCGACGCCGCTTTGCAACACGTGTGGCACCGCGTGAACTCCGATTCAGAGGTGCAACTCAGGTCGGTCCTTGCCCCCGCAATGCCGACGGAGACAACCCCGTTGACTCTGCGCTTGCTCGCCGCAGCAGCCACGAGCGCTCTGCGCATAGCCCTCGAAGCCAGCGCTGAAATCGATCGCACCCTGAAGGATCCCAGCGTGCTCGCCTCGCACGCGTTGGACGCGTTCAGGCAGCTGACCAGCGGGCTAGATCTCGCACCGGTCCCGAGCGCTAGTTAGCCACACCGCTCTCGCCCCAGCAGCAGATTCTGCTGCTACCAGCCCATCGTGCCCGGCGCGCCCTTGAACGGCCCGACGAGGTTCTTGGTGATCCAGCCACCGTAGAAATCTCCCTCCTGAGAGGTCACTAGCTCGCCGTCGATCTCACACGAGTCCATCTGGCCAGGGTAAAGCGCGACACGCGTAGCAAGCTGCTCGAACCCGTGCGTGGGCTCTGGGTAAACCCACCCCGCACGCTCGGCCACGCCTCCCCCGGCAACCACGTCAAAGTAGTGCGCTTCGCCCTTGAACTCGCAGAAGCTTGTGCCACGAACGGGCACAAGCACACCTTCCGGGAAAGCCGCGATCGGTACGTAGTAGACGGGCGGATGACTCGTCTCGAGCACGCGCACGGCATCCGTCGTGTCCACAATCACGTGCCCGCCGAGCCGCACGACAACGCGCTGAGGCATGTGTTCGACGCGAGGCGGCCGCGGGTAATCCCACACTGACTCTTGCCCCACTTTCGGCGTGACCGGCTTGGGGCGGGGAAGGCGGCGAGGTGCGGGTGCGGGTGTCATCTATCCATCCTGCATTCGCCTGCTGGGATGCGGCTGCAAGGCCGACATCCGTTCACAGAATTCATTTACACTGGCCTCCATGAATGATGCCTCAGCTTCAGATGCCGCTCGCAGCGCGAAAAACAGCACCGCACTGCAAGTTCTCGCCCGCCTCGGTTTTGCCGTAAACGGACTCGTGCACCTCCTCATTGGAGCACTCGCGATCGGCATCGCGACGGGTGGCGGCCAAACCGATGCTGACCAGTCCGGAGCGTTCCGGCAGTTGGCCTCGACTCCGGGCGGTGTATTTCTGCTCTGGGCCGTCGTCATTGGTATGTTCGCCCTCGGTCTTTGGTTGCTGATTTCGGCATTCCTCATGCAGCCTCAGGATTCGAAACGCAAATGGGCTCGTCGCGGCGCGGAAGCAGCCAAAGGCATCACGTACTTTGCGCTGGGCTCTACAGCTCTGACATTCGCGCTCGGCGGCTCGTCAGACTCATCGAGCAGCACGAGCAGTCTGACGGGTGAGCTCATGGGGAACCCCATCGGCATCGCGGTGCTCGTCATTGCGGGCCTCGCGGTCATGGGCGTCGGCGGCTTCTTTATCTACAAGGGCGCGACCCAAAAGTTTACGGAGGACATCTCTGTGCCCGGAGGTACTCTGCGCACCGCAGTTCTCGGACTCGGCGTTGCGGGCTATATCGCTAAGGGTGTTGCGATTGGGGTTGCGGGCATCCTTGTCGTCGTTGCTGCGTTCACTCACGACCCCGAAAAGTCGTCGGGTTTGGATGCTGCGCTCACGAGCCTCACCGATCTGCCTTTCGGAGTGGTGGTGCTGATTGTGATCGCCATCGGGCTCATTGCCTATGGCGTGTATTGCTTCATCCGGGCTCGCTTCGCACGGTTGTAGAGGGCAGCTAGGCCAGGAAGCTGGCGGCGCTAGCTCGCTTCGTTCGACGCTGCCTCATCCAGCTGTTCAGCCTGCTCCAGTCGGGTGTTCAGAGCCGCGAGGATGCGCGCGATGTCCATGGAAATTGCGGCTGATGCACCCATCGTGGTTGCATTTTCGGTGTCTTTATTAGCATCCAGTTCCGCGGTTAGCGCTGCAAGAGCGTCCGTAGCGAGGTCGTGTGCATCGTGGCGCTCCTCCACGGAGTCCCAGCTGCTGAGCGCGGTCGCGACAGCAGCGAGCGCAGCGCTGAGTGCAGGCCTCAATTCGGGCCTCAATTGCACCTTTATTGGGATGCCCCACACTGCCCCGGTGAGCACATCGGTGATGTCCCGCACATGAAAAGTCACATTTTCGAGAGCCGCAAGATCGTCGTGATCTGCTTTCAGGTCGCGACGATAGCGACGTGCTCGCGGGTTGGCTTTCCGGCTTTCGTCGGCGAGCAGCACCGCCTCACGCACTTGACCAGATACGACTACAAGCGAGTCTTTGCCCGAAGCCCAGCCGTCTTTTTCGGGCGGCCAGCTTTCAGCGAGAGCTTCTGCGATCTCCGCGAGGTGGCTAGAAAGCACTGCGCGAAAGTTTGCCAACTGTTGATCGACGGCGTTGTGGGTGAGTGCCGGAAAGATCAGCAGGTTCACGAGGAGTCCGACGACGATGCCCAGGGTGGCTTGCTCGAGGTAGCCGATTGAGTAGGAATCGGCATCCGGCCCGCCAATGATGAGCACGAAAAGCACTGTCACGGGGATGTACTCACGGTTGGCGCCAAACCAGCCTGTCGCGGCGATGAGAGCACCGACACCGACAGTTAGAGACGTCGTGATGACGCTCGGTGAACTGAAGATAATCACGGCGCCCGCCAGCACGATGGCCACCGCCAGACTGCCGATCGTTTGCGCCGCATTCTTCATCGAGCCCATGAGCGTGGGGTACATCGCGACAATAGCGCCGAGGGGAGCGTAATACGGATAGTTATCCGCGACGCCCGGAAGATAGGGCGCAAGTTTCCAGGCGATGGCGACCGCTACCGCAGTTTTGGCGGCCTGCAGCATGCGCGCCCGGGTGAGATCTGACCGCATCCGGCCAGCAGTTTTCTTGACAGGCTCTAGCGAGGGCGCGGGTACGATGGGTCGTTTCATGCCTGCGGAGCGAGTTCGCTGCCACCAGGGGCAGGTTCCGGATGGTCGACTCGAACCCGATCGGGGCGAAACCCGTGTTCGATTCCCCACAGCACCGCGTTGGTGCGGCTCGTAGCACCAATGTTTCGATAGCAACTGCGAATGTAGGTCTTGATGGAGTTGATCGAGAGGTGTGTTCGCTCGGCAATTTCGGCGTTGCTGAGCCCCTGGGTGATGAGCGCCAAGACTTCGGCTTCCCGCTCGGTGAGACCTTCTTCACGCCCCGGCCAGTCGCCCGCCATCACGGTCGGTGTGCTTTTGCCGCCGAGGTGAATACGGTCGCCACCGCGACTGATTGCTTCGAGAGCCGCAACAAACATGGATGCCGGCAAGCCTTTAGAGATGTAGCCGGCGGCCCCATTACCGAGCACCGCCGCGATGTGGGTCGGATCGAGGTTCCACGAATACACGACGACGGCGCTGACGGCAGGGTTGGCGGCGAGGGCTTTCACGGCGACGCGATCTCCTTGTGTTCCCGCGAACGTGTCGTAGAGCGCGATATCGACCGATTCGTCGACTTGTCTGTTGAGATCGAGTTCGACCACCTGAATGCGATTCTGGTAGGAGCGCAGCATCCCCACAACGCCGCGCGCGACGACCTCATAGTCGTTAACTAGAGCAATACGTACGGCGGTCATGGCTCAACGATAAGCGGCGGCAGAAACAAATGGGGAAAGTTCACCCCTAGGGGTGAAGCCTCACACCCGCTACCCAGATTATTCTCAGCCGGTGGCGTGCCTGTCGCCCTCCGCCAGTGCAGACGGGCACGCCACGCCAATTCACTCCCCCGAGAAAAAGGAGCTCCATAATGAGCGCTTCAGACAAGATCGAAAACGCCGCAGAAGACCTCACCGGTAAGGCTAAAGAAGCCGCCGGTAAGGCGACTAACAACGAGGAACTCGAAGCTGAGGGCAACGCCGACCAGGCGAAGGCCAGCTTGAAGAAGGCCGGCGAGAACGTGAAGGATGCCGTCTCCGAGTAGCGGTCACCGCAACTCTCTCACTCCCCTACAACACGCTTACTCCCCCACAACTCCTTTCGAAAGGTATCCCCCTATGAATACTCTCCTCATCATCGTCGCCGTAATCGCCATCGCCCTGCTGCTCACGGGTGGCCTCGTGCAGTCGCTCAACTTCCTCCTCTGGGTGGGAGTCGTTCTGGCTGTGCTTGCAGTGATCGCGTTCCTGTTCCGCACCATTTCTGGACGCAAGGCCTAAACAGCCTCGCGTTCCGCACGCGAAAGCCCACGACTCCAAGGATGCAGTCGTGGGCTTTCGTGTTGTCTAGGCGACGTCTGGCGCGCCTGCGTTCAGGACGCTACCGAGGCGCGATCCGCTAGATGCTGTTGTGGTCCTTGACGGCCGCTTCCATGTCCGCGAGGCCATCGGCCATAGCGGCATCGACAGCGAGCGGATCGGAGTGGTTGAGTTCCTGCATGCTGCGCGCGCGTTCGTGCGTTGCGTTGATTTCGTACTCGTCGTCGCTGAGACCGGAGATCACGCGATCGACGACGCCAGAGACGGGGCCGCGCTTCCAGTCAGCGTTCTGGCTGCTCATCATCTCCGTGTCTGTGGCGCCCGGGTAGACGGTCGAGACGTGCACTCCGGTGCCGTGAAGTTCGCGGCGCATCGCTTCACCGAATGCCGCAAGACCAGACTTGGTTGCGGCATAGACGGCGTAGAACGGCATCGCGACGAGAGCGATCTCGCTGGAAATGTTGACGATGAGGCTTCCCCCTGCGGCTCCGCTGGTGCGCAGGCGCGGCAACAGCGCCTGAGTCAGGAGGATGGGGGCGGTGAGGTTGAGGTCGATCATCGCGGTGGCCTCGGCTGCGGTGGCATCCTCGAGTCGCCCCGCGCGCACGTTACCGGCGTTGTTGACGAGAAGGTCGAGGGTGTCCCACGACTTCACGGCCTCAGCGACGTGGGCTGCGGCATCCGCTTGGCCCAGGTCTTGGACGAGGATTTCGGATGTTCCGCCGGCTTCTTTTACGAGTTCTGCGGTCTTCTGCAGCGTCTCTTCTGTGCGGCCGACGAGCAGCAAGTGTGCGCCCTTTGCGGCGAAATCGAGGGCGAGGGCCTGCCCGATTCCTTGGCCTGCTCCGGTGATGATTCCATGGCGGTTCGTAAGATCCATTGTGGGGATCCTTCCTGTTCTAGGGACAGGGCTGAATAGAGCCCCGGGAACAATTCCTCGTTCTCTCCGGACGCTAGCACGGCGAACTGGGGTTTACTACCGAACGGTTCCAAATTGAGGTTTCACACAGGAAGCCGCGGGTGCACTGACGCTTGAGTCGCGCGCTACTCGCCCCGCATCGCGACGTACACCGTGTTAGATGACACGCCACCGGTGAGCGCATTATCGAAGTCGACCGCGTGCGCGATCGGGCTCTCGAAGACCTGGCCGAGGCGCTCCATGAATTCAACGTCGGACGGGTCATCCGACCACAATGCGAAGACGCCGCCCTCAGTGAGATGCGCTCGCACACGACGAAGACCGTCGACGGTGTAGAGGTCGGCGTGGCTGGGGTCGAGCTGGTGCCGGGGTGAGTGGTCGACATCTAGAAGGATCACGTCGTGGGGCACCGTCGGCTCGGCGCGCATGACGGCGAAGAAGTCGGCATGGGTGAGAGTGGTGCGGCTATCACCGGTGAGCTCGGCAGACACCGGCAGCAAGCCACGATTGTGCCAATCAATCACAGCCGGCAGAGCATCGATCACTTCGAGCGAAGCCACGCGCGGATCGGCGAGAGCGGCAACGGCCGTGTAACCAAGGCCGAGCCCGCCGTTGACGACGCGCAGTGCATCCCCGGTAGCCGCCGCAAGCCCAAGATCGGAAAGCGCGATTTCGGCCACAGTGAAGAGGCTCGACATGAGGTATTCCTCACCGAGCTTGACCTCATAAACGTCAACATCGAGCGTTGGCTCGCGTCGGCGTCGCAGGGTGAGCTCCCCCATCGGGGTCTCTTGAAAGTCGAGCTCTTCGAAGCGGGAGATAGCCATGGGTCGAGCCTACGTGTCGACAACCGTCGCCGACACCGCGCGGGTCTGGGCAGCTCTAGGCCGCAGCACCGGCAGCTGTTGCCTCCGGCACTTCGATGAGCTGCCCCGTGGCGACGTCGTAGAGATAGCCATAGACCGGAATACCGCTCGGAACCAGAGGGTGAGCCTTGATTCGGGTGACGTCTTCGAGCACGCTCTCCGCCTGGTCGGCGATGGTGAGCCAGTCAATATATTTGGCTTCGGCCGAGCCAGGACCGGTGCCCACGTCTTCGAATCCGGCCTCGCCCAAAGCAGCGGCCTCAAGGCTGTTGGCCAAGAGCCCGCGCATGACGTCGTCGGTGAAGAACTGCATCCCGCAGTTGGTGTGATGAATCACGAACCACTCCTTCGTGCCGAGGAGTTTGTACGAAATCACGAGCGATCGAATGGCGTCGTCGGATGCGCGTCCTCCCGCATTGCGGATGACGTGCGCGTCACCCTCACTTAGGCCGGCGTATTGTGCGGGGTCGAGGCGCGCATCCATGCACGTAAGGATCGCGAAGCCACGAGCCGGTGGCAAAGCGAGTTCGGATTTGTCTCCAAAGTTTTCGGCATAGGAGGCGTTGGCGGAGAGAACTTCGTCGAGCACTGACATGGTGCGCTCCTTCGTGGGTTCGGGGTTGGTGACGGATGTCGTTGACACGTCGCGAGCATAATCACCGATTTCGGGTAGCAGCCCAGTGTGTCGCCACGCTGCAGAGCGGCGGCTCACCGCCAGCTTTCCGTGGAGGCGCACGAACATGCGAATTCGCCGTGATCCGTGGCTCTACTCTGGCCGACACCGCGACTGCTCCGTATGCTGAGGAAATGACAACACTTGCGTGGGATGGCTATATCAATGCTCGAGATTTGGGCGGCTTTCCCACGGCGTTATCACGCAGCGGAGTAACAGCAGCGGGTCGAATTGCTCGCGGACCGCGCCGGGAGCGATTGACCGCGGCCGGGTGGGATGATGCCCGGGCCTGGGGTTTGGCATCCGTTGTTGATCTCCGCTGTGAGCACGAGGTCGGCCCTGGTGAGGGCGATCACGTGATTTCTGACGCGGCACTCGATGGCATCACAATCGTCAACGCCCCCACTGAAGATCAGAACGATTCTGAGTTCTGGGAGACCTGCGCCCCCATCCTCGACTCCCCCGAATACTGGCAGCACAACTGGCGGTTGCAACCCCAACTAGTGCTTGGCGCCCTCGAAGCAATTGCGTCGTCACAACCGGGAACACTGGTGCATTGCAGCGCGGGGCGCGATCGCACCGGGATGATCAGCGCGCTCCTTCTGGGCAATGCGGGGGTTGATCCCGCCGCCGTCGCCGCCGACTATGCAACCTCCGTGCACGCGATGGCCGCCGTCGAGCAGCTTGCTCCCGGCGCCGAGCCAGAAGAGATTCGCTCACCCGCTGAGGTGGACGAGTGGATGCGCGACAAACTTCCCATTGTTCGTGACACTGCCACGCGAACCCACGAGGTCTTCGACCTGCTCGGTGTCTCGATCGCGACGCGTTCGGCCCTGCGCAGGCTGCTGATCGCCGAGCAGCCCACGCACTAGGCCAACGGTCGCTGTTTAGGGCGTCTCCGGAACTTCCGGCGGTGCGACCGGTGCGGGTGCCGGTACATTTCGGTGCCGACCGGGTTGCGGTTTCTGGTGTCCCATTTCGCCTCCGATGCGGCCACCAAACGGCCGACCGTGGTCGGCGTATTCTTCGCGGAAGAACCCGAGGCGCCACTCACCCATTTCCATTCGCGCGCCAGTTCTGAGCGTGCGTGCGCCGGGATCCTGCCCTGTGAGCGGGCGCGATCCGCCACCGACGGCACCGATGGCGTGGAGCACGTACTCATCGTCGTCATCGTGGCGGATTTCGGCGTGGATTGGCTCCAGGCCGGGAAGCTGCAGGTCCGCGGCAGAAGACGATCCAATAGTGGTTACTTCTGATCGCAGCTCGAACTCTCGCGGCATCTGGCCGTTCCAGTTTTCGGAGCCCACGACAAAGAACAGTCGAGGTCGCCCCGCGCCCGCCGTGTAGTGCGTCGTGGTGATCTGTTTGCGCACAAACCGATCGAACGTCGGCACCAGCGGCAGCAGCGTGCTTGGCGGAAACTGCATCTCGGATGCCGTCGCCGCGCCGGCATCACGACGCCGCAGCAGCGGCGCAATCGCCGCGCGACTCCCCAGCGAAATGTGCGGAGAGCCAGTGAGCACTCGTTGCGCGACCGAAGGCTTGATCGCCCCGACACGAGCGATGAGACCGAGCGGCCCTGAGAGCGCGACGGTAAGCCCGCGGTCAGCCAAGACTTTGGCCACGCTACGCACGTCTTTGAGCTTCACCGTTCGCGCTTGAAGGAACAGCTCCGGCTTGCTCGAAAATACTTCGATGTCCATTCCGCTGGCGCTGATGGTGCCCGTCATCTTCTCGGTCTCGAGCGGCGCGGCTCCAGACTCACCGCTGCCTGATGACGCGTCATCCGCATCGTCACGTATCGGTTCGATGAGAGAGAACGCTAGATCGATGTCGAGCCTCGTTGGAGTACTCGTCGTTGAAGTACTCATCGTTACGGGGCGGTCGGTTCGGAGCCGGATCCTTCACTGGTGGTCACTCTCAGAGTGCCGTTGAGTTTCCACGTTGCGCGAGGCGCATCCTGGCCAACGTCGCGGGGAACTTCGACCGTCATGTCGATGAAGTTGTAGTCGATGACAGCACTGCGGCCGGTGAGATACGACCACATCTCTTTGCCAAGATCTGTCCAGTCTTGGATGTTGTGGGCGTCGGGGCCGGCAGCGCTGTCGGAGGCGGCGGGGCTAGTGAGATCAGACATGGTTTCTTCCTTTTCGCTCGCGTGTGAGGAATCGGGCAGCCATCGTGTTCGGTAGCTGCCCACTGTAATGTCACGATAATCGTGTACCCCAGATGGGGGAAGAGTTGCGCCTCAGGTCACGGCATACTCACTGGGAAGGTCGGCGTGCCGCGCTGACGAATTAGGCGAGCTGGCGCGGAGCAGCCGCAGGAATGAGCAGGCGGGCTGTGACGACGATGAAGACGATCAGCAGTACGAAAGTGCTGCCGTCTGCTGCGATGTAGAAGTAGTGCCAGAGTGAACCGCCGACATCGGTGCCGGCGACCACGGCATCAGTGCGGGCATTGAGCGGCGGGCGGATCACCAGTATTTGAGTGAGCAGCACCGCCCACAAACCAGCGAGCAGTCCCCACTGCAGGCGCGTCGCACGCGGTCGGATCATGGCGAGAGTCAGCAACGCAGCGAGAACCAGCGCGGTGGTGTTCATCGCGTAGAACACGAGACGCCCAATGCCGAGCCCGAGCTCAAGAGTGATTCCGGGCGCCTGAAACTTGAGCGGCGTCTCGAGGAACGAAATGCCGATGATCAGGCCAAGCCAGATGGCGGGGATGACAAGACGGAGGGTGAGGCTCGTGCGGTGCATGCTTCCAATTTATCGGAGGTGTGCACGCCAGTGTCGTGCCTGCGAGGAGAAGCTGACGCGGTACTCAAGCACGCCGCACCGCGGCGGTGCGACTGTTTCGCTTCGCCGTTACGCTGCAGAGCGGTTGCTCCCGCGTCCGACTAGGCCAGCGCGCACGAGCAGCATGTAGAGCTGGCAGCCAAGGCAGTAGTCGAAGACCGAGTTGAGGAACGCGACGATGAACGCGAATGCCGCGGCAACAACGAGGGCGTAGGGCACGGCAGCGAGGTGCAGCACGACGCCGATGACCGTGACGAACAGGCCGACGCCCTGCGAGAACGTGGGCGGAGCGGGGTTTTCGAGGTGACTCGGTGCGCTCAAGCGCGGACGTATCGCCGCCTTGAAGAATAGACCGTAGGGGTGACGCTGGATGCCCGCAAAGGCGCCCCACGCAAACAGCGCCGTGATGGCGGCCAGGAGAAGGAACGCGGGCTGGGTGGCGCGCTCGGCGAGTGTTGCCGGAAGTGCTGCGGCACCATCGAGGCCCAGGCCGATCACCGCGAGCAGCAGCACTGCGGTGATCCCAGCACCGAAACGAGGACCACGCGGGTCGATGCCGGCCTGGCCGGGCTTCGCTGCGAGGGCAGCTTTCGACGCGGAGAGCTCAGCCGCTCCGGCGGCGTTCGTGTGGGGCGTAGTCATAGGAGGTGCTCTCTAGTGCGGGCGAGGCGGGGTTGGCATGCGGTGGAAGGGTGCGGTGACTCGTCGTTAGCCGAGCGCGAGGGCGAGCATCCGGTGCAGTTCGGCACGGACGTCGGCGATCTTGGGGGCTCCGCCGATGCGAGCCTGAAGCACACCGTTGCCACCGAGGATGAACGTGGTCGGCGACTGCAACAGGTTGAAACGGCTGGCGAGCTCGGGGCGTGAAGTGACGTCGACCTCGACGTGAACGACTGAGCCGGTTCCGTCATCGAGTTCGCCGGCGAGGGCACTCAGCTGGGTGTGGACCGTGGGGCAGATTGCGCAGGCTGCGGTGGAGAACTGGAGCAAGGTGACGCGGCTGCCGAACGGGGCGACACCATCGATCACGATGCGATTCTTTTCGGATGCGGCGGCTGATCCAGCTGCAGTGGCAGCGCTCGAGCCGGTGGTAGCCGTGCGCTTGATGCGGCCGGTGCGGTCACGCCAGAACAGGCCGAGCACAGTGGCGAATGCCACGAGGCCGACCAGAACAAACAGGGTTTCCACAGCGTTCACCTTTCGAGGTTATGGGGAGTTGGGGAGCTTCGGCGTTGTGTGACGCGAGGTTACTGACCTCGCGCGCCACAGAGACGGGAAAGCCCCACTCGACTTGGTACTCACATAACAAGTCGCATGGGGCTTTAGATATTCCGAGGGCGCCACAATCGCGGCGCCCTCGGAAGAGAAGTGCTAGATGCTGTTGTGGTCCTTCACGGCAGCTTCCATGTCGGCCAGGCCGGGAGCCATCGCAGCGTCAACAGCGAGCGGGTCAGAAGCGTTGAGTTCCTGCATTCCGCGGCCATCGGGCGCTGAGGCGTTGATCTCGTGCTCGTCGGCGGCAAGACCGGTCATGACCTGCGCGACGACGTCAGAGACGGGGCGGCGCGTCCAGTCAGCATTCTGGCTGCTCATCATTTCGGTGTCCGTGGCGCCCGGGTAAACCGTGGCTACATGCACGCCGGTGCCGTGCAGTTCGCGACGCATCGCCTCACCGAACGCGGCCAGACCTGACTTGGTCGCAGCGTAGACGGAGTAGAACGGCATCGCGACGAGAGCGATCTCGCTCGAGATGTTGAGGAGCAGGCTTCCGCCCGCTGCACCGCTGGCGCGCAGTTGCGGCAGCAGCGCCTGCGTGAGCAGCACGGGCGCGGTGAGGTTGAGGTCGATCATCGCGGTGGCTTGCTCCGCGGTGGCGTCTTCGAGGCGACCAGCGCGCACGTTACCGGCGTTGTTCACGAGAAGGTCGACGGTCTCCCACGACTTCACGGCGTCGGCGACGTTCTGTGCACCATCCGCCTGACCCAAGTCTTGAACCAGAATTTCGGATGTTCCCCCTGCGTTCGTGACGAGGTCAGCGGTCTTCTGCAGCGTGGCTTCGGTGCGCCCGACGAGCAGCAGGTGTGCACCCTTCGCGGCAAATTCGAGGGCGATGGCCTGGCCGATTCCTTGGCCAGCTCCGGTGATGATTCCGCGGCGGTTACTGAGGTCCATTGTGGGGATCCTTCCTGATGTGGGGACGGGTCGCGGTGGCGATCCGGAAGCGAACTCGCGTTCTGTACCGAACGGTAACATACTGTTCTCAGAGTTCTTGTGTGTGCGTGTCAGGCCTGCAGCCCGCCTTTGAACGCCCGCCGGGTGACCCAATCACAACCGCAGGGGCTGGGGCGCGGTCACAAACCTCATATCGGGACGGAAAGCAGCGCCAATCAAGGTTCCAAACTTACTTGCTCGCATTAGAAGAGCAGGCGCCGGACGCAGCAGCTGCACCGTTCGCGACGCGGAGAAATTTCGTAGCGTCATCGAGCACGGGAACGAGAACCACTGCCATCGTGATTAGTGCAGATTGGCGCCGATTGAAATTTGAATCCCGTGAGGGCCTACCGAACTACTTCAAATCTCTGCGCGAACTATATCCGCTTATCCACATATGTGCCGATCACCTAGACCTTTTTCCGGCGCTACGTTCCTCAATTTCCAGACAACGCGATCCTTATGCCAACATAAGTACATATGACTTTGGGGGTCGGGGAAAATGGATGAGAGTATTTCGTCATCAAACGACGATGAGCAAGACGGCGTGGGGTCCGATACTCAATCAGACACTGCAGAAACATCCGGGGAGGCTGAGACCACAGAGTCCGTCGATCTCCCAGAGACACTAGTCCCAGCGTTGTCCACTTGGAAAAAGTTTCGCAACAGCCGCGCTTTTCTGATTACAGCGGTCAGCATTCCGGTGCTGATCGGAATCTCAATCTATCTCCCGTGGGAACTCCAAAGAATTGCGCTCCCCGACCTAGTCGGCCTCACCCTGGCTGAGGCTGAAACCGAACTGAAGTCGCTGGATATGGACGTTGAGATTGAAGTCATCGACGGCCCCAAAAGTCAGCTCGACAAATTCTGGGAGGTCGATCAGCAGACGCCTACAGCAGGGGCGCGCGTATCACCAGGCGCCGAGATTGCCCTGCAGGGTGGACTAGTCATGGTCAGTGTTCCTACATTGGACGCATTGAGCAATGTCGCCGACGCCGAGAAACTACTCGCAACTCGCGGCCTGAACGGCAAGGTCGAGTTCGGGTATATCGACGGCGCAACGGTCGACGGCAGCGAGGACATAGCAGTCGAGGATCTAAACCTCTTTTTGGAGGAATTTGGTATCCACGGGGAGGGAACGTTCGCAGGAACCGTATTCCCCGTGACGGTGGACTCGGAGTTCTTGTCCTCGGAAATGGCAAATGTCGTAATACCGTCGAACGCCGCCGGAACTAGGGTCAAAGCCGGCTCAACGGTCGCCCTTATTCTTGTGCCTCCTGTGACGATCGTTCCGAATGCGGTAGGCGGCTCCGTGGCAGACGCTCGGACCAAGTTCGCTGACGCCTACGTGATTGGAGACTTCGGCGAGAGCGAAGACTGGTTCACGATCAAGACGCAGACCCCCAAACCCGGGTCCCTCTTTATGATCGGTTCTCGAGCAGTCGAGACCACCGCAGCTCCCGATAAAGCAGCGTTCAAGGCGCTTAGCCAGTCCACGTGGTCACAGATAATCAAAGACCCTGATTCTTACAGCGGGACTAGAGCCGTTTTGTATGGCGAGGTAGTTCAGTTCGATGTGAACACTGGCTCGTGTGCTTTCCGCATGCAAACCGGTCCCGCGCAGACAGAGCGCTCTTACGAATACGACCAAAACACTTACGTAGTCGCGGGGGCCCAGAATTGTGATCTTTTGAAACCGATCGTTCAGGATGATCACTTGCGCATTCGCGCGACCATCAGTGGTGCGCGAACGTACTCGACATCTATCGGCGGTTCAGCAACCGCTCTAGAAATCGAAATCTGGTCATTCGATTCATTAGCTAAACAGAAATACTAATTTCTTCGAGTGACCCACTACCGCGGCGTGCGCGACCGCTTCAGCGCCAACATTGCCGCACGGTCGAAGCCGAAGGTGCGTCGCGCGACGAAGCCGCCGATGGTTGTTCCCGCCGCAAGCCCGAGGCCCGTGGCCAGAGCCATCACCATAGAAGGCAATGCTTCGGTGACGCCGAATTCGGAATCCATCAGGGCGTAGATGCCGCGGTAGAGGGCGAGACCGGGCAGCAGCGCGATGATGCCAACCATGTTGGTCGCGCCTTCGGGCACTTTCAGCCAGCGGTAGAGAAGGTAGCTGATGACGCCGGCGGCGGTTCCAGCGATGGCAGGCGCGAGTCCCGGCGAAGTCGCGAAAGGCAGCACGAACCAGTAGACGGCGAACACGAGGGCGGCGCCGATCGCCATGATGGGGAGCAAGCGCATCCGAACATACGAGGCGAGGGCGAAGCCGACGGCGATGATGGCCGAGCCGAGCATCCCGGAGATGACGCTGCGGTTGTCGCCGAGGGAGTCACCGATCGCGACAGGGATGCCGAGGCGCAGCGACACACTCAGCACGATCGAGATACCGACCGCGAGGCCGATGGTCATCATCATCACTTCGAGGCCTCGGGCGGTGGCGGTGACGTAGTAGCCACCGATCGCGTCGCTGGCGGCCGAGGTCAGGCCCACTCCGGAGAGCAGCATGATGATGCCCGAGATCACAATCACGGTGGGGCTGTTGGAGCCGGGTATGTCGATCCCGATCGACCGCAGCCAAAACATGAAGACGGCAATCACGGTAATAACGCCTGCCGCCGCAATCTGGGCGAAGAAGGCGGGAACCGACAGTCGCTCGAGCCGCTTAGTCAGAATGTCTGAGATAGCGGCGGATGCTGCCGCCACGAGCACAAGCACGAAGCTCACGTCGAACATCACGACGACCCCTGCCGCGAGCAGCGCCTTGCCGGCAGTCACCATCCAGCGCCGGTACGGGTGGGGCGTGGTCAGGATGGTACTGAGTTGTTCGCGCGCTTCATCCACGTCGCCGGGGCCGTCAGGGCTGGTGAGCTCGTCGATGAGCCAGTACACGTTTTGCAGGCGCGTGTAGTCAATAGTGCGCACCTTCACGATGCGCATGATCGACATGGGGTCTTCGTTCATCCCTCGGTGAATGGACACCGTAAGAGAGGTGAAGGTGATGTCGACGTGCATCCCGCTGACGCCATACGCGGTGCTGATGCGCAGCACGGTAGCGACAACGTCGGCAGCAGAGGCACCGGTCGCGAGCATCGCTTCGCCAGCACGCAGGCAGAGGTCAATGACCGAGCGCGCGTGACGCTGCGAAAGTTGCGGTTCGTGCCCGGGCATAGAGAGCAGCTGGGTCGGCGCATTATTGGTGCGCAGGGCTCCCCCGGCCATCGCGACGAGAGATCGCCCCAGTCGCTGTCGATATGCCCGCATGCGGGAGCCGTTGCCCTTACTCACCCCTCAAGGGTAGAGGCTGTTGGCTGGTGTTTTGCCCACGCTGCCGTCCCCAGTTGTGGCCGTTTACACTAGACCGACTGTCCTGCGCCGAGCCAGCGAATTTCGACCAGAAAAAGAGCACGCAATGACCCGAGTACACCCCGTCATCCGCACTGTCGGTGATGCATTGCGTGGCATGCTCATCGGCTTCGCTGAGATCGTTCCCGGCGTCAGCGGCGGCACCATCGCGCTACTCGTTGGCGTCTACGATTCCCTCATTGACGGAGCCGGGCACCTCGCTCGCGGTGTGGCGCTCACGGTTGCAGACGGCATCCGGGGTCGCGGCCTGTCACGTGCTTCCGCCCACTTTCGTTCGGTGCGCTGGAACGTCGTTCTCCCCATCGGTATCGGGATGCTGCTCGCCATCGTTCTGGGCGCCGCCCTCCTTGCGCCCCTCATTGAGCAGTTCCCCACCGGAACCCGCGCGGTCTCCGCCGGCCTGATTGCGGCGTCGCTCATCGTGCCGGCGCGCATGGTCGGAGGGCGTTGGACGTTCCGCGAAATCCTCATCGGCCTCCTCGCCGCCGGCGTTGCCGTCGCCCTCACGAGCTTGCCGCAGGCTCGAGATGCCGACCCTGCGCTAATCATCGTCTCTCTCGCAGCCGCGTTGGCGGTCTGCGCTCTCGTGCTGCCCGGAGTCTCCGGCTCCTACCTACTGCTGATCCTCGGCATGTACGCCCCCACCCTCGCCGCCGTCAATGACCGCAATCTCGGCTACCTCGGAGCCTTCGCCATTGGCGCCATCATCGGCCTCGGCCTCTTCGTCTCGGCCCTGCAATGGCTGCTCAAAAACCGCCGCCGCGTCACCCTCGTCATCATGACCGGCCTCATGCTCGGCTCGTTGCGCGCCCTCTGGCCCTGGCAAACCGAGGAAGGCGAGGTCTTGGCGCCAGGCGCCGACTTCGGAATCGTGCTGTTGCTCATCGCCCTTGGTGCTGTGGTCGTGCTGGGAATCTTGGCGGCAGAAGCTGCGCTCGTTAAGCGGCGGATGCTGTCACCCGACATCGCGGCCGATCCCGAGCCCGACGCGCAACTCCCCCGCTAGCAGCCCGGGTCTCGTGGCGCCACGAATGCCCGCGGCCTTAGTGATCTGAAACGCGCATCCACTCAGGAAACGGATCGACGAACGTCGCCCAGTTGACCGGGCCCGCCGCGAATTCTTCGTCGGTGAGCGCGGCTTCATCGAGCGCTGCGATGAGCGCGTCATGGTCCAAGTCGAGCCCGATAAAGGCCAACTCTTGACCACACGCAAGTAGCTCGTCATCGTCGGCTCCGATGGCATCGGTGGCGATCGGGTTGAGGGAGATTACCTTCCCTACGTGTTCCCGCTGCGCGACAATCTGAGTGCGGGTGGCGAGCCGACAAAACCCCGCCGAACGCACCACGCGACCGAACTCCCCCGGCTCGATTCGATCGTCGAGCAGCCGTTGAAGTCGTTGCGGATGCAGGGGGCGCACTTGTTCATAACGGAGTGCACTGACGCGCGAATCCGCCATGTAGGGCGCAAAGTCGCCGTTGAGCACGCTTACCCAGCCGGCCCTATCTTGACGAGCCGCATAGTCGTGGTTCGTTTCAACGCGCTCATTTCCCGTGCCGAAAAGGGTGAGTGCGGCCCGCGGGCTCAAGTGGTTGACGAGCGCCATCAGGGTTGCCAGCGGTGCAGTGGCGCATCGTTCCCAGTTCACAAGCACCACCGTTGAGGCGTATTCGATCTGCTCCACCATCAGTTGTGCCCGCGCGACAACTTCGAACACGTCACCGTCGGCGGGGCTGCCGAGCGGGAGGTGTTCGCCTCCGTCAAGGTCAGCGAGAACGCACGCCACATCGATGACACACACCAAGCTTATCAAGGATGCGTTTTCATGACCGTTGGCGAGTTCGCCGATCAGTTCTTTCACGATCACGTCGCGCGGCATCTCCACCACCACTTCTGGACCCGATGATGTCTCGGTCGCCAGCAATATCGCTTGCTCAATGGGTGTTCGTGAGCGTTCGATCCACGTTGCCGGCAAGCAGAAACGTTTGGTGTGGGCCGCGAGTTGGCGGGCATAGCGCGACCGCTCCACACTGCATTGGCCGACGACGGCGATGATTCCGGTGGGGTTCATGATGTGGTTGTGGCTCCGCTCTCTGCTGCTAACATCCTTAATGATAACCATTCTCATCAAGGAGGAAACGTGAAAGTTCGAGCTTCGATCAAATCGCTCAAGAATCAACCCGGCTCGCAAGTGGTCCGCCGCCGTGGCCGCGTGTTCGTCATCAACAAGCTGAACCCGCGCTTCAAGGGACGCCAGGGCTAGCTGCCGCGTTGAGCCTTAGCCTGTGGCCCCACTCGCGAGCCCTGGGCCACTGCCGCGGTGGGGATTCAGTCGCTGAGCTTTCGGTAGCGTCGCACCCGTCGCAGGCCTGCAGCATCGGTTCCGGCCTGCGATGCCGCAACGTGCTGCAGCGCGGTGTGCGCAGCGTCGGCGTCGAGGTCCATTCCGATCGCGACAAGCTCGCCGACCGACGGCGGCGTTGACAGTGGGGCCACATGAATCATGCGCCCGACGACGTTCACCACGTAGCCGCGTTCGGCTTTCAGCCCTCTGACTCGAACCCGACCTTTCAGTCGGTACGTTCCCGCTGGGGGCTCCTCGAGCAGATCCATCAGCGCACTCGGCGAGATCGGCCCAACCAACGCAACGCTCGCCGACGCGGCGTGCTCATGGTGCTCGTGATGCTCGTACCGCAGCAAGGCGGCAATCGGCAGCTCATCGGGAGCCTCTTCGCTCGATGCGTTGTCGAACACGAGTTCGGGGTCAATTCCGCCCTTCTCTGCGATCACGATCGGGGCTTCAGCGTTGCGGGCTCGCACTCGCTCCCGGATGCGCTCCACCGTCTGAGCCCGATCAGCGGGCGGCAGCAGGTCGGTCTTGCCAATCACCACCAGTGTGGCGGCAGCATAACGCTGTGGCGGATCGCGCCAGGTGTCGACGGTCGAAAAGTGTTCGACCGCGTCGACGTTGAGCGCCCCAAAGTCATTCACCACAACCCCGAGCCGAGCGATCGCGTTTGGGTAGCTGCTGGTCGTTAAAAGACAAAAGGATCAGGTTGATGCCCTCCACCGCCCCGTGGCAACTAGAAGTTAGTCGTGGCTGACCCAGCCTCCATCATCCAAGACAACGTCTTTCCCCTCCGCACGGATTCGCTCGGCGCGCCGCTCGATGAGGATAGTGCGTTGTCCGGAGACGACCGACTCCAAATCGAATCGGGAACGGTCAATTGGCTTACCCACGAACGCGAACCCCCGGGAGCTCCGGGAACTACGGGAACTACGGATGACACCATGCCGCTGAGATTCTGTGCTCATATTTTTCTCGAGACTCATTCGCAGCATCACGGGCAATAGCTAACGTGAGCCGCCCCGGATCAATACCTAAACCGATACTACTGATCGTGCGATTCGTGTCTCACCCCATCGAGGCACAACACGGCACAGAGTTCTGACCAGCTGTCGAAGACGCCGAATTCTATGCAAGCGCTCGGGCCTTGATTGCTTCGAACTCTTGCTGGCTAATTGTGCCTGAGTCGACCAGTGATTTCGCTGTTGCAATTTCCTCGGCCGGGCTTGCTTGGCGGGCGACACCACGGATGTAGTTCTCGACCGCAGCCTGAGCTTGCTGGGATTCACGATTCGCGCGCCGCTCCATTCCGGAGCCTCGCGCGATCAAATAGGCCAGCACCGTAAAGAATGGAAGGAACACAAGCAGCACGATCCAGAGAGCCTTCCACCAGCCGTTGAGCTCATGATCTCGGAACAGATCTGAAATGACTGCAAATAGCGCAAATAGATACGCGATGAAGGCGAAGATCCAGAAAAAGGACCAAACTACGCTCCAAGAATCCGACCAATCAAACATTATGATTTCCTTTCGTCGCCGTGCATGATGAGGACAGGGCAATGGGCGTGGCTCACGCACGCAGCACTCACAGAACCAAGCAGAAGTCCAGTAAAGCCTCCGAGACCGCGCCTGCCGAGAATCAGCATGGATGCACGCTTGCTCTCTTCGATGAGTGCGGGAGCGGGAGCGCCACAAATAGTGCTTGCAGTTAGATTCGGTGGGGGCGAGCCATCGAAAGCCTCCTCGATCGCGGCAGAGAGAGCCTGCTTCGCATCATCCTCTGGAGACCACCCCTCCAGAGGAAAGATGTTCGTCATCGGCAACACCTGCCAAGTCATGACGGCCCTCAGCGGAGCGTTAAGCGCTGTGGCTATCTTCGCGCCGGCACGCAGTGCCTCTACAGATGAGTGAGAGCCATCCACGCCCACCATAATTCGATTGAAATCTCTAGTGTCGGCCATGTACCAAGCTTTGCTCTGCTCGCGCCCGGCAAATAGGGCCTAAGGTCCCGTACTACTGGACAACCTGTTTTAAACGTTCTTCATAGTTGGGTATGACGCTATTTCAACTCTCATGGGACCTTTGGCCCTCGTTTCTCGCGGAACGATGCACGATAGTCGGTGAATGGCCAGTCCACGACACGAACGACTCTCTTTGATACTTGCTCAGTTCATGCAACCAGAGTTCTCCGACGTCGCTGCCGAGCTGAGGGCATTCGAGCAGGTTTGCCACAGGCTCCCGTTTCGCTTGGACCTCGTTTCGCCGACTCGACTCGAGTTCAGCTTCCTCGAGCCGATAGGAATAATCACCGTGTTGGCGTTGCCTTCCACTCGACCTTCTGCCTTTGTCCGCCATCTCACGTCCGCGCTAGTGCTGGGGAACTCCGTTTTACTTTCCCCCCTCACCCGTACCCAGCTAGCGATTACTCGTCGAATGCAACTCGCTCTCCCCGGACAAGTGCAGATCGCGGGCGAATACTCAGCGGATCCCAGATCCGTCGGTAGTGGCACGCTCGTGATTCTCGGACAAGAGCGGTGCAAATTCGAGGACAACGTCTGGCGCGCCGAATCGGACCACGACAGCTTTCGCCGCTGGCTATGCGGTCGTTATTCTCGACGCGTGATCGATACCACGACGGTGCGTGGATCCTATCGAGCCCCCGTGAAGCCAGTTCGCCCAAGGACACACAGTATTCGTGCACGGTCGCGTGAAGCGGTCTGAACTCCTTCCCCCCGCAGCGGGCATGCTCCCCAAGCTCGTCACTCACGAGTTGACCTCCGACCGCACCGAAGGGATCTACGAGGTGTTGGGCGATCTCCCAAAGGGCAGCGCCCTTAGAGCGCTGGTCCACTGAGTTCCTCAGCAGCGACCCATAACGACCCCACTTTGGCTAAGCAAGCGTTGCCGCCAAGTCGAGAGGTGCTGTGGGCTGGCACACGTTAATCGTTACCAGCCTCGATCCATCTATTCCTACGACGTGTCGTTCATCCAGTTTGATGACCTGCGTTTCTCCGGTGTGAGTCGAATGTCCAGACGCACTAGGGTCGAAGGTCCTTCTCCGGAAGCATTCTGTAGAGTTGCGTTAGCGTTAGTCGCGAACTATTAGCCCTTGGACGGTACCGTCATGACTGATAACCGCTTACAGTTTTCCAACGCCGCGCGGTTGGGGCTTGAGAATTCGATCACTGAAGTAGTTGAGAATACCCACCAAGTTTCGACCCAACAAGGCAGACTGCGCAGACTGCGCAGCCTGCTCGATGCGAGCCGCGACGTGCTCGAGGAGCTAGATCTGGAGCGCGTGCTGAAGCGCATTGTCGAGGCTGCTGTTGCGCTCGTCGATGCCGGCTATGGAGCGCTCGGCGTGATCCATCCCGATGGACACTTGGAGAGATTCATTCATGTCGGGATGTCCTCCGACGAAGTCCATGCGATCGGACATCTTCCTGAAGGCCACGGATTGCTCGGTGCGGTTATTGATAGCGGCGCCCCCATCCGTCTTGATGAAATTGCGGGAGATCCGCGGTCGAGCGGGTTTCCTGAGCACCACCCGCCTATGGACTCGTTCCTCGCTGTTCCTGTCAGAGTTCACGACTCCGTGTACGGTAACCTCTACCTCACGAACCGGCAAGATGGATCCTTCACTGAAGAGGACGAAGAGCTTATTAGTTCGCTTGCGGTTGCCGCAGGCATTGCCATCGAAAACGCCCGCAGGTATCAAGAGTCAAAGAGGCAGCAACGACTCAGTGATGCGCTGGCTGAGGTCACGTCAGCACTACTATCCCCTGGCACCGAAGACGTGCTGGGCGTTGTGGCGGAACACGTCATGTCCATCGTTCCTGCATCCCTCGTCGCGATTTTAACCCCTAGTCCGAGTCAGGGACGGGGACGGGGACGGGTACGGGTGGAAACGGCTCGCGGGAGCGGGGCCGGGCTCCTTGAGCACGCGGCCTTCTCTTCGGAGGAATCAATCGCTGCCCGCGCGATTGCAGCGGGAACCGTTATCGTCACTGAGGAGGGCAACGACCGTTCGCTGCTCGATGGCCGAGTTCAACTTGGACCTACAATTGCGGCCCCCCTATTCGTTTCGTCAAACCCAATTGGTGCACTGTGCGTGGTTCGAGTCCCCGGTGATCCCACATTCACTCCGGCTGAAGTGGCCTCGGTATCGGAATTTGCCGATCGGGCCGGGATCGCGATCGCGTTGGCGTGGGCGCGGCGTGACGAACAAAAGTTGCGCGTCATCGAAGACCGCAGTCGGATTGCGCGCGACCTTCACGACCGTGTTATCCAACGTCTTTTCGCCACTGGACTTGGCTTGCAGGCTCTGGCCGAAGAAGACCCACTGCATGCGGTGGCAATTGACGGGCACACCGCCGAGATCGATGTCGCGATCGCTGACATTCGTTCCGCGGTATTCACTCTCACTACCCGAGCAGCATCCGTGGGCCCGCTACTGCGCCATCGACTTCTCGATGTGATCGCAGAGCTGTCCCCCCTGTTGGCATCGTCGCCCCGCATGACTTTCAGTGGTGCCATCGACGCCGTCGCTACCGGCACACTCGCGGATGACATCGTCGCCGTGGTCACGGAATGTCTTGCTAACGTTGCCAGGCACGCGAACGCCAAAAATCTCGAGGTCGATATCACAGCCACCGACACGGACATCACGGTAACCGTTGAGGACGACGGCAAGGGCATCGGCCCAACGAATACTCGCTCCAGCGGCACCGCCAACCTCGCGAAACGTGCAGAAATGCGAGGTGGCGTCTTCACTCTCGAACCCGGTGCATCCCATGGTACGCGAGCACGCTGGTGCATCCCGCTCGACCCTGGGACCGACCAATGACACGCGTCTTTCTCGTCGATGACCACGAAATCGTGCGCCGCGGAATCGCTGACCTCATCAATCGCGAAGACGACCTAGAAGTTGTTGGTGAATCAGATACAGCCCGGCGAACCCTCGCGAGAGTAGCAGCCACGCTCCCCGACGTCGTTGTGCTTGATGTCCGACTGCCCGATGGAAGTGGGATTGACCTCTGTCGCGCCATCCACTCCACACACCCCGGAATTCGGAGCATTATCCTGACTGCTTACGATGACGACCGGGCCAGCGTCGCTGCGGTGCTTGCTGGCGCTTCCGGGTACGTGCTTAAAAACGTTCGGGGTCAGAATCTCGTCGACTCAATTCGCCGCGTTGCACGAGATGAGTCACTCATGTCCTCGACCGTGACCGCGGGGGTCCGATCTGCGTTGAATGAGATGGTCTCCGTCGATAGCACGGAGCCCCACCTCACGCTGCGTGAAAGTCAGGTACTCCAGCTCATAGGCGACGGATGCACTAACCGCGAGATCGGCGCGCAACTCGGTCTCGCCGAAAAAACTATCAAAAACTACGTTTCCGGGCTCTTCGCCAAACTCGGGGTTGAACACCGCACTCAGGCCGCCGTTTATGCAACGCTCCACCACAAAAGCCCACGAACCAACTAAAGCTATCCGCCGAACGGTGCTTGCTTTCGCCACGCGCGCCCGTAGCGTGCTGAGAGAACTCTCTGACTTCGGATCTACCGAAGTCAGAGAGTTCTCTCAGTTCGCGATCAACTGGGGTCTGGTTTTGTATTCCCAGAAACCTCCTCTGGATGGGTATCGGAGGTGAGGTACGCCTCCGCGTTTTCCGCCCGCCAATCCGGTTTCTTGAAGCGCCAGAAGATAAAGGGCACACCAACCGTGAACAGTAGGGACGCAGCAAGCATCAGAGGAAGGTACAACCAGATTGATGTGTCGGTCGTGTTTGGTGGCAAGAGTCCAACGACGAAGGCGAATCCCAGTGACAGAAGCGCGATACCGCCAACAATCCATATTCCGATCTTCCCACCGGGGATCCGGTACGGCCGCGGAGTTTTCGGTTGACTGTAACGGAGTTTGATTGCGGCCGCGAACATCAGCACGTACATCACAATGAGCCCTTGGGTGGTGAGCGCAGTCAGAATCCAATACACGGTGTTGACCGATGGTATGAGCACGAACAGCAGTGCGAAAACGGAGGATATCCCCGCTTGAATAAGCAGAACCGCCACCGGCGAGCCGAAACTGTTGTGTTCCCGCCAGACGGGTGGCAGATTGCCCTGCGCTGCAGCGACCCCGATGGCCTTGGCCGGGCCAACGAGGTAGGTGCTGAGCTGTGCAACGACACCGATAACGAGCATGATGGCGATAGGTATGGTCAGCCAGGGAACTCCCACGGAGTCGAACATCGCCGAGGTGGCCTGAATGACCCCGGCGGCGAGGGAGAGATCTTTGGTGCTGACCGTGACCGCGATGGCGATGGTGCCGAGAACCGAAAAAACGAAGATGATCACTCCGGAGAGCAAGATCGCCTTGGGGTAGTCACGGGACGGATTTCGAGTCTCGAGCGCGTGGAAACCAGCCATTTCCATGCCAGCAAAAAGCAGCACGATGGTGGCGACAAAGGGCAGCGTACCGGCGTTCAGATCGGGAAGCATACCGGATGCGGTGAAGGGAAGAGCCGAGTGTTTTCCCTCAAGAACATAGACGAGCAGCAGCAGGATCAGAAGACCAGTAGGGAGGATAACCCCGACTGTCGCCCCGATACTGCTAATCAGACTGCTGAGTCTGTCGCCAAAAAAGTTAGCTAAGGTTACGGCCCAGAAAACGCCAAGCATGATGGCTACCATCAGCCAACGATTGTCTGCCGCCGAAGGGAACAGCGCGAACGCCAAGGTTGAGGAGATGAAAGCCAGCACCGTCGGGAACCAGACGAGGTTTTCTATCCAGTCCGACCAGATCGCGATGAACCCCGACTTTTCGCCGAAAGCTTCCCTGACCCAAGCATAGACACCTCCACCTTTGGGCCAGCCGGTCGCCAACTCGGCGCCGATGAGGGAAAGGGGCAGAAAAAACAGCAGGAGGCCGAGAACGTACCAACCAACACTGTGCCAACCAAGTTCGGCCATTGACGGCAGGTTTCGAACCGCCAGCACGGCGTTGACTTCGATCATGGCGAGCGCGAAGACACCGAGGGTAACGGCTCTGCCGGCCCGCCCTTTCGCTCGAGTAACACCCTGAGCTGCGCTGCCGGCGCTTCCTTGCTGGCGACGCCCTACGCGTGGATGCTGGGCTGCGTTCTTTAACTCAGACATGATTGTCCTCCTTCACGACCCGCGTCCAGTAGGTGTCGTCGATATGGTCGACCCCGTGAATATCGTGCTCGAATCCCGGGAATCTACGGTCGAAATCCTGCAAAGCCTTGAGATATTGAACGAACGGTTCGGAGTTTGTTCCAGAGTTTTCGCCTTGCATGAGAAGTGGAATACCAGGGGGATAAGGCACGATTCCTACCGCGAGCGTATGGGACGCCAGATCATCAATCTTTATTGTTTCGGTTTCGCCGTGGACAAGACGGTCATATGCATCTCCGGGGCTCATCACCTGTGTAGGCAGCGTATCGAAACCGTCATGCAATCTTTGCAATTGGTGATTGGTCGTCATCGCCGCGTGCATCTCTTCTGCAAGGTCTCGCAACCCCATGCCGGCGTAACGATCGGGCGCACACCGAAAGACACCGGGCAGAGCGGTCTCCAGGCTGACGTTAGCGTCTACATCTTGCTTGAACTTGATAATCGTGCTCAGGAGCGTGCCCCACTTGCCTCGCGTCACTCCAATCGAGAACAGGAAGAGCACCGAGTAATCTTGGGTTTTCTCCACAACGATCGATGCCTTCTCGTCCAAATAAGCGCTGAGCAGTGCCGCCGGGACGCCAAACGGTTCCGGCGTTCCATCCAAAGCCAGTCCGGGCGTCTCCACCGTCACCTTGATCGGGTCAAGCATCGCGTAGGCGTCCGGTAGATCGAAGCCATGCCATGAGGCCTCCGAACGCAACAGCCATGGCTCGGAGGACGTGATCAGGTGCTGCTCGTCGGCGTCCTCGAAGGAACGTTCTACGCCATCGCGGCCAACAACTGTTGGCGGTTGCCACGGTCTCGGCATCCACCCGTCGTCGCCCTCTTCCGCAGCCACCCGTGCAAGCGTTCGCCGGAAGGCGACGGCTTCGGCGATCGACTCGGTGGTCAAGGTTTGCCCGCCTGTGCCCGCCATCATCGCAGCGGCCACATCATCGGACGCGATAATCGCGTACAGCGGCGAGGTGGAAGCGTGCATCATGAATGCTTCATTGAATTGATCGTGACCGACCGGGCGCCGCCCATTGCGAATGTGCACGTACGATGCTTGGGACAGTGCGGCCAAGAGCTTATGGGTGGACTGTGTGGCAAACGTCGTCGGGGCGTCTTGCGCTCGTTCCGTGGTGTGCATCGCGAAGCGTTCCGAATAGATCGGGTTGAAGGCCGCATAGCCGTACCACGCTTCATCGAAGTGAAGCCGGTCGACGTGGGTCCCTAGCGTGGTTTCTACCGTCGGTACGTGATAAAGCAGGCCGTCATACGTGGAATTGGTGATCATAGCAATCACAGGCTTTGCGCCAGCCTCGGAGATCAAAGGCGAAGTTCTTACTTTTTCAGCAACAGCTTCCTCCGTCATCTCTGCAGGTGCAACCGGCCCGATAATTCCGAGATGATTACGCGTCGTCTTGAGATAGATGGGCACCCCGTGGGTAATCGTCGTGGCCTGCTCCATCGACTTGTGAGCGTTTCGATCCAACAGCATCACTTCGCCAGCGACGACTGCCGCTTGGTGAATAACACGATTCGACGTTGAGGTCCCGTTAGTGACAAAGAAGGTCATGTCTGCGCCGAATATTTCCGCGGCCCTCTTCTCGGCTTCGCCAATTGGCCCCGAATGATCTAAAAGCGAGCCCAGCTCAGCCACCGATACCGAGAGATCAGACCGGAAAGTTTGCTCGCCAAAGAACTCCCAGAACGCACGCCCCACCGGCGACTTCAAAAAGGCTGCGCCACCCTCGTGCCCCGGAGTGTGCCAAGAATATTCGTGGGTCTCGGAGAAGTCTACGAGTGCCTTAAACATTGGCGGCAAGATCGCTCGCCGATACTTCGACGCCGCATCCCTGATCCGCCCGGCGATCCACTCTGGAGTGTCATCGAGCAAGTAGATGAACTGGTCGATGTGTTTGAGGACTGGCGAAGGCAGGTCCTCAGCGCCCCGGGCTCCCGACACGACGAACATGGGCACACTATCGTTACGTTCGCGAAGGAGCGGAACAGCCTTGGCCGTCTCTAACGCGCCCGTGACATCAACAACAACCGCATCGAAGGACGCATCTGAGCCAAGCACCATGGCCGCGTCCTCCGCCGAGGGTGACTGACGAACCGAGATGTCCAACTGCTCGAGTTCGTTCACCAATCTCTCTAGGGCCTCCTGATAGGTGGCGCTTCTGAGCGCAGGATCCCCGATTATCAGGGCTTTGAGAGAGATTTCGTCGAGCATGTAAGACCTCCTGAAAGGACGTGCAGTGGATTTAGATCGCACCTGATCGTGACGGTCTCGGATCGAGTGACGTCCGTCTGCCCACCGCCTTCAGCGGCAAACCTCGAACCCGCATCTACGATATTTTTCAAATTCCGGAAGCCGTAGGGTCCAAAGTCCCATCGAATTGCGGGTCGCTGAGCGTTGGATTCGCTAAGCGTCTGACTTCATCACCCACCATGACTAGTTGGGCGAGCGCTACGGGTCGTAGGCAGTGAGGGGCCAACTGCAAAGTTCGTTAGCCTGCCTCCGTCGCGCCGCGTCAACCTACCTCTCGGCTAACTGCCGTAAACTGGGTCTCTTGCTTACTGAGCCAGCGTGGCTCTCTCGACGGAGGTTCCGTGGCCGGAAATGCCAATACTCGCTTTGCCAACGTTTCACTGCTGTCGGTTGCGAGTACCTTACCTAGCCGTGTAACAACATCCGGCGACCTTGAAACGCGCCTCGCGCCGGCGTTCGAGCGCCTTGCGTTGCCCAGCAGACTCCTGCAACGGGTGGCCGGCGTGCTGGAGCGTCGCAATTGGGCTGACGGCGAATCATCCGACGACGCCACCGTCTCAGCAGGCCAACGTGCCCTCGCTGAAGCGGGAGTGGATGCCTCCGAAGTCGGACTCCTTATTAACACGTCTGTGAGCCGCAAACACCTTGAGCCTTCGGTTGCCGTGCGCTTGCACCACGGGCTCGGGCTGCCCAGCTCCGCGATCAACTTCGACGTCGCCAATGCCTGCCTCGGCTTCGTCAGCGGCATGAACCTGGCCGCGAACATGATCGAATCGGGCCAGATTCGCTACGCGATCATCGTCAATGGCGAAGACGCCGACGACATCCAAACCAACACTATCGACCGCCTGCTCAAGCAAGACGGCGACCGAGAGGGCTTCATGAGCGAATTCGCTTCCCTCACCCTCGGTTCCGGAGCTGCTGCCGCGGTGCTCGGACGCACCGACGAACATCCGGCCGGTCATCCGATTCTCGGCGGCGTCACCCGCGCAGCAACCCAGTTTCACGAACTCTGCGTCGGCAGCGTCGACGGCATGTTCACCGACGCGAAAGCCCTCCTTAAAGGTGGCCTCGACCTCGTCGTCTCGGCGTGGAAAGAAGCATCCACCGAATGGGACTGGTCAAAGATGGACATGTACGTCACCCACCAGGTGTCATCCGTGCACACCAACGCCATCGTCAAAGCCGCGAAACTCGACCGCGACCGCGTGCCCACCACCTTCCCCCTTTATGGGAACGTCGGCCCCGCCTCGATCCCCATCACGCTTGATGAAGCCCAAGGCACCCTCAAAAAGGGCGACCGCGTGCTGCTCATGGGCGTCGGCTCCGGCCTCAACACCGCAATGATGGAGCTCGCATGGTAACTGCGCCCGCCGGCACCCCACCGCTCGATCTCCCGGGGCTCGACCCGCGCTTCAGCCACATCATTGCCGTTCCCGGCAGCGGGGCGGATGCTGGGCTCACCCGCGACTGGCACTACCTCGACACCGGCGCCGAACTCGCTCGCCTCGGCGTGCCCGTCATCGGCACCATCCTTGCCGTGCACGGCAACCCGACCTGGTCGTACTACTGGCGCGACCTGCTGAACCAGTCACTCGCCGCTGCCGAAGCGGGAACTTCCGCGTGGCGCATTATCGCCGTCGACCAACTTGACATGGGCTTCTCTGAGCGCACCGGCATCCACCGCCCACTCGCCCAACGGGTCAGCGATCTCTCGGCCTTCACCGACACCCTCGACCTCACCGGGCCGGTCATCTCGCTCGGCCACGACTGGGGCGGCGTCGTCTCCCTCGGCTGGGCCGTCGACCACCCGGCGCAACTCACCGGCGTCATGCTGCTCAACACCGCCGTGCATCACGAAGCCGGTAAGCCGATCCCCGCACCGTTGCGACTGGCCCGGGCACGCGGGATGCTCGCCTCCTCCACCGTGCGCACCCCCGCGTTCCTCGAAACCACGTTGGCGCTCACCACCGATCCGCTCGACGCAGCGGTGAAAGACGCCTACCGCGCGCCGTATCGCACCGCCGATCGCCGCGGAGGAATCGGCGGCTTCGTTGCCGACATCCCCGCCGACGCCAGCCACGAAAGCTTCGCTGAACTCGAACGCATCGCCGCCGGAGTCGCCGCGCTCGACCTGCCGACGCTCATGCTGTGGGGCCCACGCGACCCCATCTTTAGCGACTACTACCTCGACGACCTCATCGAGCGCCTCCCCCACGCCAACGTGCACCGCTTCGAAGGCGCCGGCCACATGCTCGCCGAAGACGCACCCTACGCCGGATCGGTGCTGACCTGGCTTGGCGACAATGCCGCCAGCATTACCGATCCTGGTTCTTCGGCGCTGTCGCCTCGCGAGGCGTTTGCCGAAGCGACCGACACCGACGCGGATGCCGCATCCTTCGTCCCGCTCTGGCACAACCTCGACGCCCGCCGGGACGACACCGCCACCGCCGTGATCGACATGTCGACGCGCGGAAGCCGCGGCCCGCAGCAGGTCAGTTGGAAGCAACTCGCGGACCGCGTCAGCGAAATCGCCGCCGGCCTTACCGCCATCGGCGTTCGCAAAGGCCAGCGAGTCTCGCTGCTGGTCCCACCCGGGCCGACCCTCACCGCTGTCGTTTACGCCTGCCTGCGCATCGGCGCGATCATCGTCGTCGCGGATGCCGGCCTCGGCGTCAAGGGACTCACCCGTGCCGTGCGCGGATCCTGGCCCGACTACGTCATCGGCGAAGCTCCCGGCCTCGCCGCCGCCCGCACCCTCGGCTGGCCCGGAGTGCGCATCTCCACCGCGCGCCTGCCCAAGGTTTCCGCCGCCGCGCTCGGAGTCTCGTTCAGCCTGCGCGACCTCATCACGCTCGGCGTCAGCACTCCCCTCCCGGCCCCGCCGCGCGCAGAAGATGACGCCGCGATTCTCTTCACCTCGGGATCGACCGGCCCCGCCAAGGGCGTCGTCTACCGCCACGGTCAGCTCTCCGCCCTGCGCGATGTGCTCGCGAAACACTTCGAGGTGACCGCCGACACCGGCCTCGTGACAGGGTTCGCGCCCTTCGCCCTGCTCGGTCCGGCGCTCGGCACGCGATCCGTGACGCCCGAGATGGATGTCTCGGCTCCCCGCACGCTCACCGCCCACGCTGTCGCCGCCGCAGTGAAGGCATCCGGCGCCAGCATGGTGTTCCTCTCCCCTGCCGCGATTCTCAACGTCGTCGCGACCGCCGGAGATCTCACGGCAGACGACCGCACCGAGCTCGAGCGAGTGCACACCTTCCTCTCCACCGGTGCACCCATCAGCGCAGAGCTACTCACCGCCGCCGGCACCGTCATGCCGAACGCGATCGCGCACTCGCCCTACGGCATGACCGAATGCCTCCTCGTGACCGACCTCACCCTCGACGGCATCCGTGCCGCCGCCGGTGACGCCAATACGGGCGTCTGCGTCGGAACGCCGATCGGCGATAACCTCGTGCGCATCAGCGCCCTCGACTCCGACGGTGTCGCCACCGGAGCACCGAGCGCAGAGCCCGGCGTCCTCGGCGAAATCATCATCTCGGCGCCGCACCTCAAGGATCACTACGACCGGTTGTGGCTGACTGATCGTGCCGCTGTCCGGGAGACCGGGATTGAGGCCGATGCCGCGACTTCGGATGCCGTCGACGCAAGCGACACGACCAACGCTGCGGCCAACCAGCCCACGCGCTGGCACCGCACCGGCGACGTCGGACACCTCGACGAACACGGACGCCTCTGGGTCGAAGGTCGCCTCCCCCACGTCATCGTCAGCTCGACGGGGCCGATCGCTCCCGTCGGCGCTGAGCAAGACGTTGAAGGCGTCGCGGCCGTTCGCCGTGCCGCTGTCGTCGGCGTTGGTCCGCACGGATTACGCCAAGCCGTCGCCGTTGTCGAAACGATTCCGACGGCCAAGCGCCCCGGGCTCGCGAGCCCCGAGCTGACCGCGGCGGTGCGCGCGAGCACCACGCTTCCTCTGGTTGCCGTGCTGGTCGTTCCGCAGCTGCCGACCGACATCCGCCACAACTCCAAGATTGACCGGTCACGGCTTTCGGACTGGGCTGAACGTCTGCTTGCTGGCGGAAAGCCGACCGCGCCATGATCGTGGTCGTCACCGGAGCATCCGGCTTCCTCGGTCGCGCCGTCGCCGCTGAGTTAGTCGCCGCTGGACACGAGGTTCGCACGCTGCAGCGCCGACCATCCGGCGTGGACGGCGTCACCGATTTTCTCGGCTCGATCAATAACCCTGAGCACGTTGCGCGCGCGGCTGACGGCGCAGAAGGCGTCATCCACCTCGCCGCAAAGGTCTCGTTGGCCGGCGACCCCGGGGCGTTCCAGACGGTTAACGTCGAGGGAACGCGCACCGTGCTCTCGGCCGCCGAGGCTGCGGGTGTCTCGCGCTTCGTCCAGGTGTCGTCACCCTCGGTCGCGCACGCCGGCTCGGCCCTCGCGGGCGTCGGTGCCGAACCGGCCTCACCCGAGAACGCCCGCGGCGACTACGCCCGCACCAAAGCCGAGGCCGAACTGCTGGCGCTCGCCCGCGACTCTGACGCCATGCGGGTCATCGCCATCCGTCCCCACCTCGTCTGGGGTCCGGGCGATACCCAACTCGTGGGTCGCATCGTCGACCGCGCGCGCAGCGGACGACTCCCCCTGCTCAATGGCGGCACCGCCCTCATCGACACGACGTACGTCGACAACGCGGCATCCGGAATCGTCGCAGCCCTGCACCACGCCGACACAGCGCACGGCAAGGCCTACGTACTCACCAATGGTGAACCGCGCCCTGTCGGCGACATCCTCGCCGCCATCTGCATCGCCGCCGGTGTTCAGCCGCCGCGCTGGAGCATCCCGTCGGCCCTCGCGCGCACCGCGGGCTCTGCCGTCGAGCGGGTCTGGGCTGTGCGCCCCGGAGCGGATGAGCCACCCATGACACGCTTTCTCGCCGAGCAGCTCTCGACCGCGCACTGGTTCGATCAGCGCGACATCCGCGAGGCCTTGGACTGGTCGCCGGCGGTCAGCATCGACGAGGGATTGCACCGGCTCGCGGCACACTACTTCGAAGTTGCCGGGCCGGTCGGCTGACGAGTTCGACTGACCAACTTGCCTAGCCGCCCAGCAGCTCGGTTCGCGACACACACACACACACACACACACACACACACACATCATCCGACGCCGCAGGCGGGGTACGCTCAGGGAACGAGCCACTCGGCTCACAGGAGGATAACGTCATGGCCGATAAATCACCCAAGAAATCCAGCGGCAAGACTGTAGCGAGCAAGTCTCTCAAAGAGAAGCGCGCCGATAAGAAAGATAAGGCCGCCAGCAAGCGCAAGGACTAGAGCTTCGATTACTGGCGCGGGGAATTCTTAGACCATTGCTCAGGCAATCATTCCCCGTGCCTATCGAGGTCATCAACCGACTTCACAGCCGACTGCACAGCCGACTGCACAGCCGACTGCACAGCTTTCATCGCGCACGATCGTGTAGCAAAGCCGGTAGCGAATCGAAGAACGAAAAAGCGGCACGTCAGCCGGCATAGCTGGCGACGCACCGCTTTCTCTTCAAGCTGCCGATCGCCCCGAAAGGCGTCAGCTCACTCGACTAACTGTTTGCCGTGCGCGGGGCCCCGATTCCGGGATTGATTTGGTGCAGACCGCCCTTTGACGGAGTGACATCAAAGTCAAACATCGCGGTGGGCAGGTACACGGTGGCGCAGGAGTTGGGGATATCCACAACACCAGACAGTCGACCTTCGATGGGCGCGGATCCCAGAAGGAGGTACGCCTGCTCGGGGCTGTACCCGAACTTCGTCAGGTAGTCGATCGCGTGCAAGCACGCGCGCTGGTACGAGAGATCGGAGTCGAGGTACTTCTGCTCACCATCCAACGTCACTGAGGTGCCGCTGAATGCGAGCCATTCGCTGTACTGCGGGCCTTCGATTCCCGGTTGGAAGATGGCGTTCTCCGACACCCCATATTTCTCCATACCGCCCTTGATGATGTCGACCTTGAGCTCGACGAATCCGCCCATCTCGATGCCACCGCAGAACGTGATTTCGCCGTCGCCCTGGCTGAAATGCAGGTCACCGAAGGAGAGATTCGCCCCCTTGACGTAGACGGGATAGAAAACACGTGTGCCCTTGGTGAAGTTCTTGATGTCCTGGTTTCCACCATTCTCACGGGGCGGTGCCGTGCGAGCACCTTCGTTGCTCACCCGATCGAACTCCGCTCCGGTGAGTGAACCGAGGATAGCCGAACGCGGTTCCGGGGGAAGCGCGAGCGGTGGTACCCGGTGCGGATCAGTTGCGATGAGTGCAGCCTCGCGAGAGTTCCACGTCGACAGCAGCTTGCTGGAGGGCGCGACCCCCATCAGACCGGGGTGGGTGATGCCGCGGTAGCGCACTTCCGGCACGTGGCGAGAAGTAGCGTAGCCGCCTTCGAAATCCCAAATGGCCTTGTAGGCGTCGGGGAACTGGTCGACGAGGAAGCTTCCGCCGTTGTTCTTCGTGAAGACGCCGGTGTAGCCCCAGCCCTGGCCGGCAAGTGGGCCAGACTCATTCGGAATCGAGCCGATATCGAGAATGTCGACGATCAGCAGGTCTCCGGGTTCCGCGCCTTCGATAGCGAACGGTCCGCTCAATACGTGGACGCTCTCTAGCGGTGCATTGGCGATGTCATCGGCTGAGTCATCATTGACGATTGCCCCGTCGAACCATTCACGGCAGTCAGCTCGAAAGATCTGTCCGGGTTTCACCGTGACGGCTGCGGGGATGTCCCCATGCCATCGGTTGTGGCCAACCAGTTTCTGGTCGGTAAAGGATTTTTCAGAATCTAAGGGAAACAGATTCTCAGACATTTTTTTCCTTTCAAAGATGAAGCAGATACTTGTGAGTCTCGTGAAAACGGCACTCGCCTCGGAATGACCGGCGGTGAATGCTTAGGCGTTCGAGTGGGCCACCTCCTCTGTTGGGGCTGGTTGCCGGCTTCGCATGATGGCCATCGCGACGATGAAAACAACAGCGAGAACTACGGCGACGATCGCGCCGTTGAGTGTCTGCCAGATTCCCGTGAGCAGAAGGAAGGCAGGAATCGCGCCGGTGATCCACCCCTGCACGGCGGCAACCGCACCGGTGATCCAGGTGAGCGACGTCATCCCCTTGCCAAGCACCAGATAGAAAAGGAACCACAAGACGGCCCATTCGAGCCAAATGACAAAGAACGCGTAGTCCCCGAACCAGACCAGATTCGCGACGGCGTAAGCGACGGCCATGATTGCGACGAAGAGAGAAAAATAGCCGAGCCCTGTCGGGTCGTGGCCCCAGGTGTTCCCCATCGCGACGTAGAGGTAGGTGAAGCCGAACAGGTAAAGACCACTCGCGGAGAAAATTACCGCAGCGTCACCCCCGGCGGTGAAGATCAGGTAGGTGGGGGTGAGAACCTGCAGGAACCCGACGAACCAGTTGATGGGTGTAGCCCCGGTGCCTTTCACGATGCCCATCAGCGCGAGCCCATTGAGGAATAGAACTGCACCTACATATAGCAAACCGACAGCACTCATCTGGATCTCGCTTCCTGTATTTTTTCTCTAGGCGCGCGGTAATTTCTGCGCTCGAGGATCGTAGGTAACCCGTTGGGGCCTACGAGAACCCGATGGTGGCGCGCCGACAACTCGCGGCGCATCCGCCGTCGCGTTGGTCGCGTCAAGAAGCCGTCTTGCTCCGGAATCCCCCAGATTGAGGAGAGGCGAGCTGAAAACACGGGGCGCGTCGCCGGAACAAGCTGGGCACGAGGCCACCTGAGGAATGTCACTCATAGAGGCACGTTTGTCGAAATGCCCGTGTTCGGCGCAAGAATATTCGTAGGCTGGAATAGCACTCACCCCTCTTACGGGTAGACAACTTTGTATATATCGAGACGCTAGCAAGCATTCGTCAGGTAAGCAATGGATGCTGGACCACTCGGTGCTGGGGAGGTCCCGACGAGAGCACTCACCGTGTCGCGCGCACCATCCGCGCGCAGCAGAACGGGTTAGCCGCGCGATCAGCGTGGCGGCAGTGCATCGAACTGCGATCTTTAGCGCAGAGCACCGTTACTGGCGGCGCTCAGCTCGCGCAACCGCAGCACTACAGCAGCACGACTCGTCACCTCAAGCACCCGGAAGATTCCCTCCAGATGCTTCTTTACCGTCGACTCTGACATCCCGAGTTCTCGCGCAAGCTCGTTGTTCGAACCACCCGTGCGCGCAAGCGCAATCACGACGTCAGCTTGGCGGCGCGTGAGACCAGCTGCCAGAAGCGCAGCCGCATCTGCCGCGACATCCTGTTGTCGCCGCAGGAACAGCACCGTGGGACCAAGCCTCACCGGATGCACGATGCAGTGCCATCGCTGCGTGCCGATCATCACGTCATGTTGAGCTTCTTCGCCCGGTGTCGAGTCGGCAGCGGCGACGATCGCTGCGAGCTCGTCCGGAACTCGATCCCCTACGTTCAGCACGTGCGATGACGACGCTTCCACCGCCCCATCCGACCGCACCGACACCACCGCCCAGGCGTAACGATCCATCTCTGCATTCACGAGCAGGGCGCGCTCGGCATCGAGTGCTGCCCGATGGTGCATGGCAAGGTGTCCGCTGAGGGCGTTCATGACGGCCACGTCGCGATCGCTGAACTCCCCCATCCGCTCGCTGCGATTGAGGGCATAGCCGACCACGACATCCGGCGGTGATGGCAGCTCAACGACGAGCTGAAAACGCACGTCGAACGGCTCATAAAAATGACGGTACAGCTCGGTGTTCGTGAAGTCCGCGGCGCCCTCAACGTCGCTGAAGCGAATGGCACCAAGCCCGGGCTCAGAAGTCGCTGCAGCAATCAGCGGATGCTGGTGAAAGTACTTGTCGTACTCGGGCTTCAGCCGAGTAGCGAGCTCGATCCCAGCGGCGGGCACAATCACGTAGCGAAAGTCGCGCGCCGCCAGCACCATGTCATTGAAAGATGCGCTGTCGCAGTCGATCACTTCGCGCACCGCTTCGAGCACATCCGCGAAATCGAGGGGCGGATGCGCGGTGAGCCGCCCGGCGACCCGAAGGACCGCTTGTGCGTCAGCATCGCTCAGTCCCATGCTCCAACACATTACCCGCGTGCGTACGCCTAAAGACGTATTGCGGATACTGGCTGCCGGTCGGCACGCTTAATCCCATGACTATGCCGCGCACGCCTTTCGCCCTCACTCCCCTCTCTGCAGTGCGAAGGGTTCAGGTTGCTGCCATGGTCCTCGCCATCACGGCGACACTCGCGGCCTGCTCGACGTCGACCGACGACGAGTCGATCGACACAGGCACAACGGATGACTCAAGCACCGCTGAGGAGACCGCGGAAGACGAAGCGGCATCGGAGGAGCCTGCCGCGGGCGGATTCACGTCCGACGATGTCGGAAACGCCACCGTGACCGTTAACGGGGTCGAGTTCCAGGACTTCACCGGCGACTGCGAGATCAGCCGTCTAGCAGGGAAGGAGGATGTCGGAGACCTCAGCATCCCCGGCATCTTTACGATCGTCGGGATCGACAACGTGAAGGCGCACGAAGATGAGGCGATGAACTTCGTTGCGGTCAATGAATCTCAGTTTCGATTCAACGACCTCGTCGGAGCAGCAGGCGTAGAAACCCCGGCGCAAGGCGAGATCGCTTCGCTCACAGAACTCGGCCCTCGAACCGCAGACGGAAGCCGCGACCTCGTCGAAGTGCGCTTCGCCGGCACGTTTGAAGATGGCACCCCCATCGAGGTGGACATCGTCTGCGAGCTGCAGAACAAGTTCTAGTGCGTGGGTTTTAACGCGTTAGAACTCGACTTACCGCCGTTCGCAGAGCATCAAGGTCACCAGTAGCCGCCTGCACTTCGTAGAGGCAATCCAATACTGTCTCAGTGGTAATCGGTACCGCGATGGCGTACCAGAGTGCGTTCACTGACCGGGCTCGGGCAAACGCGTTCGCGTACCCGTGAGCGCTCTCGTCGCCCGCCTCTGCATCCTGAAGATCCCAAGCCGACTCGTCCAGTTCTTGCACTAGTTCCCACAGTTGGTCGCGAACTCGATCACTCACGCGCCCAGCCTTCAGAGCGGAGCGCGCTACGACGAGGCGAGGATCCCCTATCTCCACCTGCTCGAGCGCCCAGGCCGCGACTGCGCTCGATATAGCACCTAGCTGCGAGGCCTCAAGCTGGGATATCTCTTCCACAAGATCCGGCGCCACAGTGTCCAGTCGCACAAAGCTCACTTCAGTGATCTTTGTGGAGCGACTTCGCGGTGTAAGAGGCATTCAGAAGATTTGGTCAACTAGACTCCTCTGCTTTCCATCGCGAGAGACATTAGAGTCCCATAACCTGCTTCTTCTTCGCATCGAACTCGTCTTGGGTCAATATTCCAGCGTCGACGAGGTCCTTGAGCTTCTTGACCGTCTCAATTTGCTGATCAAGCGTCATGCTTTCGGCCGGAGCAACCGGCGCAACACTTTGGGCTACAGGAGCCGCCGTCAAAGGGCTTATGGCCTGAGCCAAGTTCATGCCGAAGAGCATCCCGCCTCCCTCTCCGAGGCCGTTATCCTGAACGCCTTGAGCCACCTTCTGCTGAGCGGCAACATTCGACGCTTGCTGCGAGATACCTTCGAACGCGGAGAGGTTCATTTTGTTCGAAGAGTACTGTTTGACCAGCTCCCGCGACTCGGGAGAGAGCGCAATGCTCTCAATCCCAACCTGGACCACATCGAGCCCATATCTTGTGATCCAGGAGCCAAGTGTGGAACTGTCATCAGCGATCAGCTCTGCTACGGCGCCAGCCTGCGAGGGCAATTCAGAAATACGGTGGGTCGCCGACAGCGAATTGACCGCAACGATAAACGCCTGCATAAATTCCGAGGAAATCTGCTGTCTAGCTTCCGCGCTGTCGAACGCGTAATATCGCACATTCGCCGGCAGGAAGTTTCGGACGAAGGCAACCGCATCGACGATCTGAAGTGAGAAAGTCCCAAACGCCAGCAGCTCAAGATCGGCCCCGTAGAAACGGTCGTGGTACACCATCGGCCCGCGCGTGCCGAACTTGAGTCCTCGGATTTCGCGCAGGTTTACAAAAGCAATGTATTTTTGCTCGGATGTTTGCCCGCCATAGCCAAATCGATCAATCGTCTGGTTCACGATTGACGCAGTAAAACCATCGCCGTTGAAGATGCTCGGTTGTCCGTTGAGATACTCGTATCCGCCAGATTGCGTTACGACATCCTCGATCCCAGCTTGACTGAAGATTACGGCAGCAGTGTTCTCGGGGACAAAAATTTTTGACCCGTTAGAGATGACATCTACTGAACCTCTAAAATTCGAGCCTCGCCCGGCATTGGACTGTTGATAGATCCCGGGAGCGACCACGGTGTATTCGTTGAAGTGCCCCGCGGTGACGATATCTTTCCACTGATCCGCGAGGGTTCCGCCGATTGCGCCGCTGAAAGCCTGAATAATTCCCAATGGTTATCCCTTTTTTCGATGTCTACAACTGCTGAGCTGAACCGCAGTACTCACAAGCAACTCGCTGCCCTTGAACCCCCGCGACTGGCGCACCGCATGAGCTGCACTTGACCGCCAATTTGACTGGAGTGCCTGACTTCACACCAAGTCTCGACTTGAACACACCAAGTGTGTCCTTCATCACGCCCGCAACAAGCTCAGCGCCAGGGAGCGCCATGCCCGAAACTGGTTCGTCCGATGGTGCTTCGCCCGTAACCGCCTCATTAATCTTCGCTATCCAAGCGTTGATTTTCTTTTTCCCGCCAGATTGGAAGGCGAACTTCTCGTGTCCGTTGAGAAAGTAGACCTCGAGCAGGTTGGTGCCGTTAGTAGCCTTGCCAATCATCGCTTGTGCACGTTGATTATGGACCTTTATCTGGTTCACCGGAAAGCTAAGGATGCCCTTGGAGTTCCCGAACATCCCCTTCTTGACCAGTACTAGATTCAAATTAGTAAGAATCAACTCGTGTGTGTACGCCGACATGAAGCCGCCGTGCATGACGCTCTCCTCTTTGATCAGCACCACTTCGTTCGGCTGTAAGTCATATCGATTCGCCATCAAATCTCCGCTTTCCCAGTGCCGCGCGGTTTACTTCCGCGCCGCCAACTCCCCAATCTTAGTCCTGCTCATTATCGAGATCACACCCATAGAGCACCCCCTTAACTGGGCCCACTGCGCAGCAACGGCATGAACCGTCAGCGTTCCGACGGATGAGCGTAGCGCGGCTTTTGCAACATGAAACGGTTCCTCAATGCACCCCTGTTCCAGCGACGTCTATGCCTACGAAGGTGCGCTGCATCGCAAACATCGCGTGTCGCGAGTTCGCGGCATCCGTAAGTCGGAGAGGGGTTCACTCCAATTCTTGCGTAGTGTTCGCGCCGACGCCTTGTGCAGGAATCTCGTCGGAGAACGCGACCCGAACGAGTCCGTGATCAAGCCCCGAACTATCCGCTCGGTCATGCCGGAACCCACGTCATCCTGCTCATTCAAGAACTCGACGTGACCGTCATCAACGCCGCGACCGGAGAGGTCCTGCGGGAGCTCACGATAGATCTCAACCGCGATTATCAGCCCACCGGGGCAAAAAAATAACCCGAACTTACAAAGCGTGAGTTCGGGTTATTCCGATGTCTTACAACATCACATTGTCGGGCTGACAGGATTTGAACCTGCGACCCCCTGACCCCCAGTCAGGTGCGCTACCAAGCTGCGCTACAGCCCGCGACAACTCCACTATCCTAACGCGGAATTTGAGAGCTCGTGTTCACATTGGGGTCAAATGCGGCACTAACGCAAAATCAGTTCGAGCTAACCCCGTGCGCGGCAGCGAAGAACTCGCGTTCGTGCTCCGTGGAGGCCACGAAAGCCACCAGCATCGCATCCCGAACCGGCGGGGTGGCATCTGCGGCGAGCGCCGTCACTATCGTGATGGCCTGCTCGGTGGCATCCGTGAAGGCGTCATCGGCGTAGGTGGTCAGCCAGTCGGCGTAGGGGTGCTCGGCGTGCGCGAGCGGGTGCAGGCGCGAACCGACGTCGTGGTACACCCAGAAGCACGGCAACAGGGCGGCAGCGAGCACCGCATAGTGACCGCGGGCAGCCGTTGCGAGCAGGTGGTTGAGGTACCCGGTGGTGGTCGCACTGGGCGAGGCGGCGAACACTTCGCCCTCGGGGGACCACGACTCGTGCAACTGCAGTTCCGTCACGATGCAGCCTTCAGCGCTTGATGCCCAGAAGGCTTGTTCCGCAGCGGTGGGTGCCAGCCGGGCGGCTTCGGCGAGCGCCCGCGCATAATCGCGCAGATAGAGCGCATCCTGAGCTAGGTACCAGACGAAGTCGCCCCGCTCGAGGGAACCATCCCCCAGCGCCCGCACAAAGTCACCGTTGTCGATCTGAGCGCGGATGCCCGCAATCTCGCCCCACCAGTGCTCCCGCACCTCTGCCGCCGTTGGTGCCGTCTCTACGCCCCCACGCGCCCACAGCCCCGCAAAGTGGTTGATGGGCCCGTGCCCGCTCCCCACTTGCAGCGCTGCACCGGCACGGATGCTCTCGCTCAACCACCGCTTCGACTCCCCCGCCGCGGCAGCCCAATCCCCAGTCGCCGCAATGCGCGTCGCGAGCGCACTCGACAGCGAACAGCCCGTTCCGTGCGTGTTCGTGGTCTCTAGGCGGATGCCGGCGAACTCAGTCACGATCGGTGCGTTCCCGAAACGAGCATCCACGAGCGCGTCCGGAGCCTCGGCCCCACTCAAGTGGCCGCCCTTGGCTAATACGCGCACCCCGTAGGAGGCAGAGACTCGCCCCGCCTGCGCCAGCACCTCGTCCCAGGTCTCGGCGGCAGGCTCCCCCGCAATAATCGCGAGCTCGGGGATGTTCGGTGTCACCAGATCGCTGATCCGCACCAATTCCCGCAGTGCCAGCTCGGCTTCGGTATCCAGCAGGCGATCTCCACTGGTCGCAACCATCACCGGGTCAAGCACAACGAGCGGCGGCTTGACCCGCGCCAGCCATTCCTGCACGACAGCAACGACCTCCGGAGTGCCGAGCATCCCAATCTTCACCGAGTCGATCGTGACGTCGTCGCTGACGGCATCCAACTGTTCCTTCAGAAACGAGGCCGGCGGCACATGCACGCCGCTCACGCCCTGCGTGTTCTGGGCGGTCAGCGCCGTGATCGCCGCCATGCCGTAGCCGCCATTGGCTGCAATCGACTTGAGGTCAGCCTGGATGCCGGCCCCACCCGAAGGATCGCTGCCGGCGATGCTCAGTACCCGCGGTACCCGCACTTTGCTCACGCGTCTTCCCCCTCGTCTTCAGCCCTATCCATGCCGGCCCACGCTGCGGCGAGCGCCCGTGCCGCTTCTCGCGGGTCGGCAGCGCCACAGATAGCGGACACCACCGCAGCACCGTCAGCGCCAGCGGCCCGCAACAACGGAAGATCCTCAAGCCCAATACCGCCGATAGCCACAGTCGGCAGTTTGCTGACTGCGACGAGCTCGGCCATGCGGGCATGCCCCAGAGCATCCGGAGCATCCTTCTTGGTCGTCGTGGGGTTCAGCGCGCCGATACCGACGTAGTCGACCCCGGCAGAGCGCACCCCCGCCGCAAACAGCTGATCCTCGGTAGAAGCGCTCAACCCGACAATGGCATCCGGCCCGACAAGTGCGCGAACGGATGACACGGGCAAGTCGTTCTGCCCCACATGTACTCCGGCGACTTTGGCACCCATTTCGCGGGCCGCTAGGTACACGTCGACACGGTCATTGACGAGCACGGGCACTTTCCGTGCCACTGCGGTCGACACCCGCAAGACGATGTCGAGAAATTCATGGGCGGGAGTGTCCTTCTCCCGAATCTGAACGACGGTCACTCCCCCGGCGACGGCCTCATAGACAAGATCGACCAAGTCATGGCCGGCAGCGCGGGCCTGGGCCGAGTCCGTCACGAGATAGGTCGAGAGGTCGAAGCTCTCGCGAAAACCGTTGCCTACCGCTCTCTCGTTCTCGCGCACGCCGCTCACGCGATCACCGCCCGTTCTGCAATGTCGTCTACTGATACTTCACTCAGGGCATCCAACAGCGCTACCGCGAAACTCCCCGGCAGTGCCGAACGTTCCGCCGCGAGATCGGCCGCTACCGTGTACACGCTCGTCGCCGCTACTGCCGCGGTCAACGCATCCGGAGTCACCGCCGCAAACGCCGCCATGATCGCTCCGAGTGCACAGCCACCACCGGTGACCTTGGTCAGCACCGGATGCCCGTTCGTCAGTCGCACAACGCTCACGCCATCGGTCACGAGGTCAGTCGCTCCCGATACCGCGACAGCGCCGCCGGTCACCCGCGCGAGCATCTGCGCGGCGGTGAGTGCGGCATCCACACTGCTCGTGCTGTCGACACCACGGCCGCCTTCACCGAGCTCGGCGAGCGCCAGAATCTCTGAGGCGTTGCCCCGCACGATGGAGGGCCCGAGGTCACGCAGGCGATACGCGAGCGGTGTGCGCACTGGCAGAGCCCCGATAGCGACCGGGTCGAGCACCCACGGCGTTCCGGCAGCGTTGGCGGCCGTCGCAGCTTCAAGGGCTGCAGCGCGCTGCTCCTCGCGACAGGTCCCCAGGTTGATCAGCACTCCGGATGCCACCCCAGCGAACATGCCCGCTTCCTCTGGGATATCCACCATGGCCGGTGCCGCGCCCACGGCGAGCAGAGCGTTGGCGGTGAAGCCCACCACCACGCTATTGGTGATGCACTGCACGAGCGGCGACGTCGATCTCACCGCCTCGAGCGCGTCTTGAGTGGCGGTCAAAAAGTTTGGTGGCGTACGCGACATGCACGACATCCCTTCGCTAGTTCTAACTAGATCAGGTTCGACGGGTGTGTTCTCAGCCCCGCAGGGCACCCCGTGTCACAAGTTGTGCCTCCACGATAGCGGCTTGGCACGGTGTCGTGTTCGCCTCAGGCGAAAGGCAATGTGGACTATTTCAGTGCCGGATGTCGTTGCACCAAGCGACAATAAAGATGACGCAAGATCTGTGCACCCTTTTCAATCCCGGCTGCTGCTTCGTCCTACCGCTTCACACACGACAGGATTTCTATGACCAGCACGGCGCCGATCACCGGCAGCATCCCTCTTTATGACCCCTACGATGACGGGCCAGCCAGCCCGGTCGACAACAGCGGCCGCAACCGTTTGGTCATCGGCCTGATGCTCGCTGCCACCTTCGTGGTGTTCCTCAACGAAACCTCGCTCGTCGTGGCAATCCCCCGCATCATGGAAGACCTCAACATCGAACCGAGCACCGCTCAGCGGTTGTCGACGTCGTTCATGCTCACGATGGCCGTGGTGATTCCGATTACCGGATTCCTCATCCAACGCTTCACGACGCGTGGCATCTTCATCACCGCAATGTCTCTCTTCACCATCGGAACTCTGCTGGGGGCTATGGCGCCCACCTTTGCCGTGCTGATTGTGGGACGGGTGATTCAAGCCTCCGGTACCGCCATGATGCTCCCCCTGCTGATGACAACCGTGATGACTCTGGTTCCTGCCGCAACTCGTGGCAAGACCATGGGCAACGTTTCCATCGTCATGTCGATGGCCCCTGCCGTCGGACCAACCGTTGCTGGCCTCGTCTTGGCCGTCTTCGACTGGCGCTGGGTCTTCATCGTCATGATCCCCATCTCTGTCACCGCTCTCCTGCTCGGCATCACGAAGGTAAAGAACGTCACCGACCCCCGCAAGGTATCGATTGACATGCTGTCGGTCATCCTCTCGGCCATCGCCTTCTCCGGCCTGATCTACGGGCTCTCCAGCCTCGGAGAATCAGCCGCCGGAGACTCTGTTCTCATCGCCCCAGCCATCCCCATCAGCGCCGGCGCCATCAGCCTCGTGCTGTTCATCATCCGCCAACTAAAACTGCAGAAAACAGACAGCGCCCTTCTCGACCTCCGCACTTTCGCCGCCCCCGGCTTTGCCGTCGCAATCGGCCTCATGATGGTCATGATGGCTGCCCTGTTTGGCACCATCATCCTGCTGCCCATGTTCACGCAAAACGTTCTCGGACTCGAACCCATCCAGAGCGGACTGCTCGTACTGCCCGGCAGCCTCGTCATGGGGTTCTTGAGCCCCTTCGTTGGCCGCCTCTACGACAAGGTCGGCCCGCGCCCCCTCATGATTCCGGGCTCGATACTGGTGAGCGCATCGTTGTGGAGCTTCACGCTGCTCTCCGAAACCAGCTCACCGCTCATGGTCGTCGCCATCCACGTTCCCATGAGCATCGGACTCGCGTTCATGTTCACGCCGCTCTTCACCTCGGCGCTGGGCACGCTCAAGCCGCACCTCTACTCGCACGGCAGCGCCACCATCAGCACCGTGCAGCAACTTGCGGGCGCTGCAGGCACAGCACTGTTCATCGCACTCCTCACGGTGCAGTCGGTCGCCCTTGCCGCTGAAGGCGCGCCAGAGGCGACAGCGCTTGCTGGAGGTGTGCGCCTCGCGTTCATGGCCGGCGGCATTATCTCGCTCTTCGCGATTGTCGCCACGTTCTTCGTGAAGCGTCCCGAATCAGAAATGACTCCGAGCGACGCTCCCGTCGCTCACTAACCGCACGGTGTGAGCGGACCGCCAACAGGCATCCGCTCACTCCCGGGCGTCATACTCCCGGACGTCACACCCCCGCAGCACACCCGGCCGCACTTCCCGACGGTTAACGCACAAACGGCGAGCCACTCTCGAAAGAGAGCGGCTCGCCGTTTGGCGTTAAGCCGAAGCCTGTGACCTCAAGAACCTACTTGCGCTTGCGCTTCTCACGCACACGCATGTTGACCTGGATAGGGCTGCCATCGAAGCCGAAGATCTCGCGCAGTCGACGCGTAATGAATCGACGGTACTGCGGGTCCAGGAACCCGGTCGTGAAGAGCACGAACGTTGGCGGGCGGCTCGATGCCTGCGTACCAAAGAGGATGCGCGGCTGCTTGCCACCACGAAGCGGGTGAGGGTGCTCCTGCGTAAGTTCGGCCAGAAGCGCGTTGAACTTACCGGTCGGAATGCGGGTATCCCACGACGCCAACGCCAGCTCGAGAGCCGGAACCAGCTTCTCCATGTGACGACCGGTCTTAGCCGAGATGTTCACGCGAGGAGCCCAAGCGACGTGCGCGAGGTCCTTGTCGATCTCACGCTCGAGCAGATCGCGACGTTCGTCGTCGAGAAGGTCCCACTTGTTGAAGGCCAGAACGAGCGCACGGCCCGATTCGAGCACGAGGTCAACGATCTTGAGGTCTTGAACGCTGAGCGGCTGGCTGACATCGAAGATGACGACGGCAACTTCAGCTTTTTCCAGTGCAGCGCTGGTGCGCAGCGTTGCATAGAAGTCAGCGCCCTGCGCCAAAGCAACACGACGGCGGATGCCGGCGGTGTCAACGAAGCGCCAGAACTTGCCGCCGAGCTCAATCTGCTCGTCAACCGGGTCGCGAGTCGTGCCGGCGAGGTCGTTGACAACAACGCGCTCTTCGCCAGCGGTCTTGTTGAGCAAGCTCGACTTGCCGACGTTCGGGCGACCGAGGATAGCAACGCGGCGCGGGCCACCCACTTCTTCCTTGGCCACAGTCGAAATCTCCGGCAGCACCGTGAGCACGTGGTCGAGCAGGTCCGCAACACCACGGCCGTGAACGGCGGATGACGGCCACGGCTGACCGAGGCCGAGGCTCCAGAGCGCTGCGGCATCCGATTCCTGGTGGATGTCGTCAACCTTGTTGGCGACCAAAATTACGGGCTTCTTGGTGGCGCGAAGCATGCGCACGACGTGCTCGTCGGTGGAGGTGGGACCAACCGTGGCATCCACCACAAAGAGCACAGCGTCGGCGAGGTCGATTGCAATCTCAGCCTGAGCAGCGACAGAGGCGTCGATGCCCTTAGCGTCGGGCTCCCAGCCGCCGGTGTCGACGATGGTGAAGTGACGGTTGTTCCACTCGGCCTTGTAGTTGACGCGGTCGCGGGTAACACCGGGGGTGTCCTCCACAACAGCTTCACGACGACCGATGATGCGGTTCACGAGTGCTGACTTGCCAACGTTCGGGCGACCAACGATCGCGAGAACCGGCAGGGCAGGCAGGTAGTAGATAGCATCCGGGTCATCGGATGCGGAGTCGAGAACCGCGAGGTCGTCGTCTTCGAGGTCGTAGTCGCTCAGGCCGGCGCGGAGCGCAGACGTGCGCTGAGCAGCCTCTTCTTCGTTCATTCCCGAAAGACGCTCAACCAGATCTGGGTTCAGTTCGGGAAAGTCGTCTTCGGCGGGCGAATGATCGGCCATGGGTAGTCCTTTGTTTACATGCTGGAGCGAACAAAACTCGCGACGGCCGTCACGGTTTGATCGAAGTCAAGATTGGTGGAATCAATGGTGATGACTCCATCGGCGGCGTTCATGAAGTCCACGACTTTGGAGTCCTGCGCATCTCGATAACTGAGTTGTTGCGCGGTTGTCGTGCTCGATTCTCCGGAGAGTTCGGCCGCACGTCTTCCCATCCTAGCTTCTTCACTGGCTGTGAGCAGAATTCGAGCCTGAGCGTCCGGTGCAACCACGGTTGTGATGTCGCGTCCTTCGACCACAATTCCGGGTTTTTCGCTTCCCGCGATGATGCTGCGGAACAGATCGACCATGTACTGCCGCACTTCGGGCACGCGCGCGATGTTCGACACGACGCCCGTGATGCGGGGTTCGCGGATGTCGTCGGTCACGATCTCCGAGTCGACCTTCACGAAGTAGTTGTCGGGGTCGATACCGATGGAGTACTCAAAGCGTGGAAGCGTCTCGATGACGTCGCCGGGCCCCAGTGTGTCGACACCGCGTTCGAGGCAGTGCAGCGCGAAACCGCGGTAGGCAGCTCCGGTGTCGAGGTAGTCGAAGCCGAGTTCGCGAGCGGTCGCTTTCGACACACTCGACTTTCCACTGCCGGCCGGGCCATCAACGGCCACCACAACAAACGACGGGTTCTTGTTCACGCGAAAGTCTCTGCAATCTTCCAACCACGAGCTTCGAGCTCGCTTATCAATACGGCTTCCTTTTCGGGCAGCACCGAGATTTCGGCCAAACCGAATTGGGCACCCGGTGAATGCTCAAGGCGCAAGTCTTCCATGTTCACGTCGGCTTCGCCGATTTCGGTGAGCAGTCGGGCGAGCTCACCTGGCTTGTCATCGACCATGACGACCAGTTGGCTGAAGTGCTTGCTCGTTCCGTGCTTGCCGGGAATACGCGCGACTCCCGCGTTGCCGCCGGCCAGAACTTCGGCGAGGGCACGACGGGCACCCGGAGCATCCGGAGTCTCGAGCGCCTCAATCGCCACACCGAGTTCGGCCTGCAGCTCACGCAAAATCTCCGCAACGGGGCCCGAGTTGGCACCCAAAATCTGCACCCACAGTTCGGGGGCACTCGAGGCAATGCGGGTCGTATCGCGCAGCCCTTGACCAGCAAGAGCCACAGCGGCATCGGATGCTCCCGCCAACCGGTGCGCGAGCAAACTCGCCACCACTTGGGGAACGTGCGAAATCAGAGCCACCGCGTTGTCGTGATCGGAGGCTGACATTGCGACGGGAATAGCACCCATCTCGATGACAACATCTTCGACCGCGCGACGACGGAAGGGCTCTCCCCTGCCAATGACCCACGGCCGACCGATAAACAGGTCCGCGCGGGCAGCAATGGCGCCGCCGCGTTCGCGTCCGGCGAGAGGATGTGAGCCAACGTAGCGATCAAGATCGGCACCCAGCGCAATGAGTTCCTCGAGCACGCCCACCTTCACGCTCGCGACATCCGTCACCGTGGCACGCGGCCAGGCGATGAGTTCGCGAGCGACAACCTCGGCCGTGACATCCGGCGGAACCGCCACAATCACGAGCGTCGGCTTATCGTCGGCCTGCGGCGCACGACCAGCGCCATAGTCGATCGCGAGAGTTGCGTTCGAGCGCGACGCATCGTGCAAAATAACATCGACGCCCTTGGCCCGCAGGCCGTGACCAATGCTGGCACCGAGCAACCCCGCACCCACGATGCGTACTTGCCCGGTGATGCGGCCTAGGTTCACGACTGTTCCTCGGCCTCGCGGGCAATCGTCAGTACTGCACCCAACTCCACCTTCGTGAGGTTGCGAGTCTTTCCCAGCCCAAGGCTTCCGAGATTAAGCGGACCAAACTGGCGACGAACGAGTTCGATTACCGGGTGGCCAACTTCTTCCATCATCCGGCGCACAATGCGGTTGCGGCCCGAGTGCAGGGTGAGCTCCACCATTGTTTGGTCGTTGGATGCTCGGCCGAGCGATCGCGCCTTGTCGACGGCAATCGGGCCGTCCTCCAGCTCGATGCCCTTCATGAGCTGCGAAATGGTTTGAGCGGTCACGGTGCCTTCGACCTTGGCGATGTAGGTCTTCATCACGCCGAAGGAGGGGTGGGCAAGCACGTGGGCGAGTTCGCCATCGTTAGTGAGCACGAGCAGGCCAGAGGTCTGCACGTCGAGACGGCCGACGTTGAAGAGTCGTTCGTCGTAGTTGCCGGTGTACTGCAGCAGGTCGGGGCGACCGCTCTCGTCGGACATCGAACTCACCACGCCGACGGGCTTGTTGAGCATGACGTAGCGCTTGGTGGTGTCGAGCTGGATTGCACTACCGTCCACCGTGACGCGGTCCGTCGGCTTCACGCGTCGGCCAGCTTCTTCAACAACCTTGCCATTGACCGCAACGCGGCCTTGGTAGATCAGGTCTTCCGAAACACGACGCGATGCCACACCGGCAGCGGCCATTACTTTTTGAAGGCGTTCGCCCTCAGGATTGCTGGGGCCTGAGCCATTAGCGTTGTTCATCAAAACCGTCCGTACCATCAGATAAAAGTGGCGAGATGGGAGGCAGCTCGGCAATGGAATTGATCCCCAATTGCACGAGCATGAGCTCCGTTGTTTCGTAGTGGATGGCGCCCGTCTCGTTGTCGGTAAACGCTTCCGTAATAAGTCCTCGACTCAGTAGCGTACGCACTACTGAGTCAACATTCACTGCACGCACGGCAGCAATGGCTCCCCGACTGATCGGTTGCTTGTACGCAATGACCGCGAGCGTCTCCAGCGCGGCCTGGCTCAACCGCGACGGGTTTTGCGTATAAACGAAGTCGCGCACGGCCGAGTCGTAGTCTTCGCGCACATAAATTCGCCAGCCACCACCGACTTCGCGGAGTTCAAAACCGCGTCGCGGGCCTTCGCCTTCACCGTCGAAATCGGCGCACAGTGCAGTGATTGTCTTGCGGATTGCCGCCACGGGTGCGTTAAGGGCCGTTGCGAGGCTCACGAGGCTCTGCGGCTGGTCGGCAACCATGAAGATCGCCTCAAGCCCGCGGGCGAGGTCGACAACGGGGGTGGCTATACGTTCGTCAGTTTCCATAATCTGCTCCCAGATTAGCGAGGCTATCGTCTGACCAGTGTTCTGCAGTCCAACGCACGGTCAGTTCGCCCAAGGGTTCAATCTGTTCGAAGGCAACATTGCCGCCGCGATAGAGCTCTAGCACCGCCAAGAAGCGGGCCACAACAACGCCCTTCAACTCGGCGCCCGCGATCAATTGTCGGAACGTCTTCGGCTCTCCTGCCCGCAACAGCGCGACTACATGCGCAGCCTGTTCGCGGATGCTGATGAGCGGTGCGTGCAAATGGTCGAGCCCAACGCTCGGAATCTCTCGCGGTGTGAACGCCAGGGTCGCGAGTGCAGCGAAATCGTCGAGGCTGAGCGTCCACACGAGTTCGGGAGTTTGAGTGCGGTATTTCTCTTCCAAGCGCACTGACCGCACGGTGCGCGTCGCTTCCGCCTCGAAATGCGAACCGAACCAGTCGCTCGCCTGTTTGAACGCGCGGTATTGCAGCAGACGCGCAAAGAGCAGGTCGCGTGCTTCGAGCAGCGCGACATCTTCGGCATCCACGAGCTCACCCTGCGGAAGGAGTCCGGCTACCTTGAGGTCGAGCAGCGTGGCAGCAACGACCAAAAATTCGCTGGCCTGATCGAGTTCGTCGATGTCATCTGATCCATTGGCGGACTCGAAGTGACGCAAGTACGCAATGAACTCATCCGTGATGCGCGACAGCGACACCTCAGTGATGTCGAGCTCATGCTTGGTGATGAGCGACAGCAGCAGGTCGAACGGCCCGTTGAAGTTGTTGAGAGAGACAGAGAATCCTGGTGCGGATACCTCGGTCTCGTCCACGTCGCTAGGCGACGGCGCCACGGGCGATCAGCTCTCGCGCCACCTGGCGGTAGGAGTGCGCCGCAGAATGGTCGGGGGCGAAGGTCGTGATGGGGGCACCGGCCACGCTGGCATCCGGGAACTTCACGGTGCGACCGATGACGGTCTCGAGAACGTCGTCTCCAAAGTTCTCAACAACGCGCTCGAGCACTTCACGCGAGTGCAGCGTGCGCGCGTCAAACATTGTCGCGAGGATGCCGTCGAGTTTGATCGCGGGGTTCAGGCGATCCTGAACCTTCTCGATTGTCTCCACGAGCAGGGCAACACCGCGCAGAGCGAAGAACTCGCATTCGAGCGGGATGAGCACGCCGTGGGCTGCCGTCAACGCGTTCACAGTGAGCAAACCGAGCGAGGGCTGGCAGTCGATGAGGATGACGTCGTACTGGTCGCTGACCTTGCGCAGAACGCGCGCCAGAATCGTTTCGCGAGCGACCTCGTTGACGAGGTGCACTTCAGCGGCCGAGAGGTCGATGTTGGCTGGGATGACGTCAAGGCCGGGAACGTTGGTGTGAACAATCGCTTCTGCGGGGTTCTTGATCGTGCCGAGCAGCAGGTCATAGATCGTGGGCACATCGTGCGTGGGAACACCGAGACCGGCCGAGAGCGCACCCTGCGGGTCGAAGTCGATGGCCAGCACGCGGCGGCCATATTCAGCGAACGATGCACCGAGGTTGATCGTGGTGGTCGTTTTGCCGACGCCACCCTTTTGGTTGCACAGCGAAATAATGCGTGCCGGGCCGTGGCCCGTGAGGGGTGGGGGATCTGGAAAAACCGTAAGCGGCCGGCCGGTTGGGCCCATTGCCTGAACATCCAACCCCGCCAGCGTCGAATCGTTCTCGCGCTGTGTCGTCATGACAAAAGTTTACGTCGCGCTTACCTCGCAGCCTGCGCTCCCACGCGCGGACACGGCAGGGTCGCCTCTACCAAAGGTTGAAGGTTTGGCAGCGCGACACGCGGGTCAGCGCAGCCGCCGATCAGCCAGCCACGGCATCCGATCGCTCCCCCGGTGCGCTTTACCGTGCGCGCGGATGCGCCGTCGTGTACATGTCGCGCAGCGTGTCAGCGGTGACCAAGGTATAAATCTGGGTCGTTGCCACCGATGAGTGTCCAAGCAGTTCCTGCACCACACGAACGTCGGCACCGCCCGAAAGAAGGTGCGTCGCGAACGAGTGCCGAAAGGTATGCGGCGAGATATCGATCCCGAGTTCGGCACGCTCGGCAGCGGCTTGGATGATCAGCCACACGTTTTGACGAGACAGCCGAGCCCCACGCGCCCCCAGAAACAGTGCCGGGGTCGCCGCGCCCTTCGCCGAGAGCACAGGACGTGCGCGCACAAGGTACTTCTCGATCGCTGCCTGCGCAAAGCTACCGACCGGCACGATGCGTTGTTTGTTGCCCTTACCGAGCAGGCGCACAATGTCGCCGTCGATCATGTCATCGACGTTGAGCGCCGTGATCTCCGAGACGCGGGCGCCCGTGGCATACAGCAGCTCCAGCAGCGCGGTGTTACGCAGCGAAATGATCTCGTCGCCCGGGAACGAGCCCAGCACCGCTGTCATCTGCTCGATCGAGATGGCCTTCGGCAGCCGCATCGGCTGCTTCGGAATCGCGACGGTATGAGCTACATCCTCCACGGCAAGCGATTCGTCGACGAAAAACGTGTGGAGCCCGCGCACCGTCGAGAGCATGCGCGCGACCGAGGAGGCCGCGAGCGGGCGCTCGGTGTCGGCTCGCAAGCTGTGCGCAAATGCGGTCACGTCATCCGCTGTCACCGCGGCGGGTGTGCTGAGATCGCGCGTGCCAAGAAACGACAGATAGGCATCGAGATCGCGGCGATACGCAGCGAGGGTGTTCGCCGAAAGACCGCGTTCGATCCCCAGATGCCGCAGATAGCGTTCTGCGGCGATGGCAATCGCACTTTTCGCTACGGGACGCACCGGCTCGGTCATATCGCTCAACCTACCGCGAGGGGCTATTCAGCGTAGTTTCGCGGATGCCGTGGCCACGGTGCGTCGGGTTCGCCGAGTGTATTCCAGCCACGGTCGCGTCCGAGCTGCGCCGCCAAGAGTCCGAGGCACAGGATCGAGTTCTGCACGCGCCGCTCGAGAACCGCCTCAACGGCATCCTCCAGCGGAACCCAGCGCAGCTCAATACCGGCTTCTTCCGCATAGCGGTCAAACACTTCCCCGGTCGCGCTCACGCCACGGGCCAAGTAAATGCGCACGGCTTCGTTGCTCCCGCCAGGCGAAGTCAGCATTTCGCTGAGCACATGCCAGGACTCGGCTTGCAGGTCAGTTTCTTCGGCCAATTCGCGCTGAGCCGCCAACAGCGGCGACTCATTCACGACATCGAGCAAGCCAGCCGGCAGCTCCCAATCACGCAACCGCACCGGATGCCGGTACTGCTTGATCAGGAGCACTCGGTCACGCTCATCCATGGCCAGCACCGCAACGGCGCCGGTGTGGTTCACAAATTCGCGGGTGATCGCAGAACCGTCGAGCTGAAAACGCTCGCGGTCTACGTTCCACACGTGGCCAGCGAACACCGTTTCGGTGCTCAGCAGCTCCGGTGCGACGCGGTCGTCGCTGAGTTCGTTATGCATCATCCTGCTCAGTCACCTCAAAGAGGCGGCTGGACTTTTGGCGCTCAATTGCAGCAGCGACCAGTCCGCGGAACAGCGGGTGAGCACGGTTGGGGCGAGAGAGCAGCTCGGGGTGAGCCTGCGTTCCCACGTAGTAGGGGTGCACCTCGCGCGGCAACTCGACGAATTCGACGAGGGTGCGGTCGGGCGAGATTCCGGAGAACTTGAGTCCGGCATCCGCGATCTGCTGGCGGTATTCGTTGTTGACTTCGTAGCGGTGACGGTGACGCTCGGCGGCCGTCGGCGCTCCGTAGATCTCTTCAACGATGGAGCCGGGCTCGAGGTTGGCGTTGTAGAGACCGAGACGCATCGTGCCGCCCATGTCTCCGCCTGCGATGATGTCGACTTGCTCTGCCATCGTCGCGATAACCGGGTACTTGCTGTCGGCATCGAATTCCGTTGAGGATGCGCCCTCGAGGCCCGCCATGTCGCGAGCGTATTCGATGACCATGCACTGCAGGCCAAGGCAAATACCGAGGGCGGGGATGCCGTTTTCACGAACGAACTTCAGAGCGCCGAGCTTGCCTTCGATACCGCGAACACCGAACCCACCAGGAACGATGATTCCGTCGAGATCGGAAAGCTGTTTGGCCGCGCCTTCGGGAGTTTCGCACTCGTCAGAGGGAACCCACCGGATGTTTACCTTCGCGCTGTTGGCGAACCCACCGGCGCGCAGTGCTTCGGTGACCGAGAGGTACGCATCGGGCAGGTCGATGTACTTGCCCACGAGGCCGATCGAGACCTCGTTTTTGGGGTTGTGCACGGCTTCGAGCAGTTCGCTCCAGCCATCCCAATTCACTGACTTTGCTTCGAGCCCGAGCTGGTTGATGATGTAGGCGTCGAGGCCCTGGCTGTGCAGCATTTCGGGGATGTCGTAGATGCTGGAAGCGTCGGTAGCGTTGACGACGGCGTCCTCTTCAACGTCACACATGAGCGCGATCTTGCGCTTGTTCGACTCAGAGACGGGGCGGTCGCTGCGCAGCACGAGAGCATCGGGCTGGATGCCGATCGAACGCAGTGCGGCAACGGAGTGCTGCGTGGGCTTGGTCTTCTGTTCGCCCGAAGCAGCCATGAACGGCACGAGCGAGACGTGGACGAAGAAGACGTTTTTGCGGCCGAGTTCGTGACGAACCTGGCGAGCAGACTCGATGAACGGCAGGCTCTCGATGTCGCCAACGGTTCCACCGATTTCGGTGATGATGACATCGGGCTGGGGGTTCTCGTCGTCGAAGGGGCCGGCGGCTTGAAGTCGCATGCGGCGCTTGATTTCGTCGGTGATGTGCGGGATGACCTGCACGGTGTCGCCGAGGTATTCGCCGCGACGCTCTTTGGCAATCACTTCGGAGTAGATCTGCCCGGTAGTAACGTTGGCGGCCTGATTGAGCTTGATGTCGAGGAAGCGCTCGTAGTGCCCGATGTCGAGGTCAGTTTCGGCACCGTCATCGGTAACAAAAACTTCACCATGCTGGAAGGGGTTCATGGTGCCGGGATCCACGTTCAGATAGGGATCCAGCTTCTGCATGACGACGCGGAGCCCGCGTGCTGTCAGCAGGTTTCCGAGACTCGCCGCCGTGAGGCCTTTACCGAGAGAAGAGACGACTCCTCCGGTGACGAAGATGTGCTTTGTTACGACCGCGTTTTTATTGTCCACCACGGGGTTCCATCCTATGCCTCGTTGAGCAGTTTTGTCGCCGCGCAGCGGTGTTTCGTTATCGGCTTAACAGCTAAGGCCGGCAGTGAGGCTTTCCGTTGGGCCGACAGTTAGCGACCGAGAGCAGCAATTTCAAGGTCGTGCGCGGTCTGAATCAATTCGCGAGCGTGAGCAAGGCCAGACTCCGAGTCGGGCAATCCCGAGAGCAGTCGCGCCATTTCTGCGATGCGCGCCTCCCCTTCCAACTTGTGAACGCTGGATGCCGTGACCGATCCATCGTCGCCCTTGATGACGCTGAGGTGGTTGTCGGCAAACGCGGCCACTTGCGCCAGGTGCGTGACAACAATCACTTGGGCGGTGCGGCTCAGCAGAGCAAGCCGCTTGCCGATTTCGATCGCAGCGGCACCACCGACACCGGCATCCACTTCATCGAAGATAAAGGTCGGAACCGGGTCGTTGCCCGCAATGACGACTTCGATCGCGAGCATCACCCGCGAGAGCTCTCCTCCAGAGGCACCCTTGCCAAGCGAACGCGGCGGAGCGCCGGGGTGCGGCTGCAAAAGGATCGCCACTTCGTCTTTGCCACTCAACGAATAGTCGCTGCGGTCTTCGACCGTAACAACGATTTCAGCGTTGGCCATCGCGAGGTGGGTGAGCTCGTCGGTGACCGCGGCAGCAAGTCGTGCAGCGCTGCGAGACCGAACGTCGCTGACCTTGGCTGCGAGCTCGATCAGTTCTGACTGATCTGCTTCGACCTGAGCCCGCAGCTCATCGATGCGCGTGGAGTCGTTATCGAGTTCCAGCAAGCGTTGGCTGCCGGTGTCGAGCACATCGACGACATCGTCGAGGCTCACGCCATGCTTGCGCACGAGAGCGGCGAGTTGGCCGCGACGTTCTTCAACCTGTTCGAGTTCGCGGCTGCCATCGGAATCTAGCCCGGCGAGGTAGCCAGAAAGATCAGTGGAAATTTCTCCCAACGTGATGGATGCTGCCGCTAACGCCTCAGCGATTGCGGCAAGTTGCGCGTCATGCTCGGCGACCCGCTCAAGCCCTCGCTGGGCGCTGGCGAGCAAGGCCACCACATCGGAGCCTTCATCCGCGGCATCCGCCGACAGCACCGCGTGGGCACTCTCAGCGGCAAGCCTCAGACCTTCGAGATTCGCCAGACGATCGGCTCGTTCTGTCAGTTCGACGTCTTCGCCGCGACGCACGTCAGCGGCTTCAATCTCATCGATCGCGACGCGGAGTTCGTCGGCCTCGCGACTGCGAAGATCGCTCTCCGCAACGAGTACATCGAGTTCGCCCTGGGCCGCTTGCCAGCGACGGAACACAGTTTGATACTGCCCGAGCACGGTCGCAAGTTCGGCTCCCGCATAGCGATCGAGCGCGTTGCGTTGAGCCGTCGACGACTTGAGGCGGATCTGTTCAGACTGGCCGTGCACAACGACGAGCTGGTCGCCTAGCTCGGCGAGCACACCGACCGGAGCACTACGACCGCCAACCACAGCACGACTGCGCCCTTCACGCGCAACAGTGCGCACCAGAAGAAGCTCTCCGTCGTCGAGGTCACCGCCGGCGTCGCGCACGCGCTCAGCGACCGCAGACATGGGGTCAATGACCCAACGGCCCTCCACGGAGGCTTGATCGCTATCGGCACGGATCGCAGCGGCATCGGCCCGCTCGCCGAGCAGCAACCCCAGGGCGGTAACGACCATCGTCTTTCCGGCGCCCGTCTCGCCCGTGAGCGCGGTAAACCCGGGGCTCAGCGGAAGTCGTGCTGAAGCAATAACGCCGAGGTCGCGAATGGAGATCTCTTCGATCACGAGTCGGTTCCCCCCTCCGATGCTGGCCCACGCCATCCGTTGACCGGCAAATTGAATTTCTTGACAAGGCGATCGGTGAACGGTCCTTGAGACAGTCTGGCTAGTCGCACCGGCACCGGCGAACGTCGCACGATCACGCGGGCACCGCGCGGAAGATCGAAAGCGCGTCGGCCGTCGCACCACAACACACCAATACCCATATTGCGATCGAGTACTTCAACGGCGAGGGCCGAGTCTGGCCCGACGACAATGGGGCGCGCAAACAATGCGTGAGCGCTCAGCGGAACAAGCAAGAGAGCGTCGAGGCTCGGCCAGACCACCGGGCCACCGGCGGAAAACGCATAGGCGGTGGATCCGGTCGGTGTGGACATGACAACGCCGTCGCAACCGAAGGATGAGAGCGGCCGGCCGTCGACTTCGATGACCACTTCAAGCATGCGCTCGCGACTCGCCTTTTCGACGGTCGCTTCGTTCAACGCCCAAGTTTCGTAGACAACCTCGGAGTCAACCTTCACCCGCACCGACAGCGTCATGCGCTCTTCGACGAGGTAGTCGCGGGCAAGCGCGCGTTCGACAGTGGATGTGAGTTCTTCGCGTTCGCTTTCGGCCAAGAAACCGACGTGACCCAAATTGACACCCAGTAGTGGCGCGCTGCAGCCTCGCGTGAGTTCCGCAGCGCGGAGGATGGTTCCATCACCACCCAGGACGATCACCAGCTCGAGCTCTCCGGTTTCAACCTCGTTGCCGAGTCGCGAGACTGGCGCGAGATCAGGTTCAGCCTGCAAAATCGTTTCGTAGCTATCGGGAGCCAACACCGGAACGATTCCCGCGCTGATGAGTTGACGGCACACCGAGATAGCGGCAGTAAGGGACTCCGCGCGGCCGGTGTGAGCGATAACTAGGATGTGGCGATTAGAAGCATGAGAGTTCTCGGACTGCACCGTGCCCCTCTCATTCGTAGTGATTGTGTGATCCGACGCCACCAAGCGGTCAGCTCTAGGCGATCGCAGAAACCTGCGTTAACCATTCTGTCGGATTGCTGCCTGACCGTGCGCTCAACCAGACAAGATACTCACGGTTTCCTGCGTTACCGGCAATTGGTGAGGAGATGACACCGGCCGTGCCGAGCCCTAGATCCCACGCTGCCCACAACACGCCCGTGATGGCTTCGTCGCGCAGGGCCGCGCCGTGCACGATTCCTTCACGAATGTTCGTGCGACCAACCTCGAACTGTGGCTTTACCAGCAGCACGTAGTCAGCGCTCTCCCCCACCGCCGCATAAAAAGCAGGCAGCACGGTACAAAGCGAGATGAACGACAGATCAGAGACCACAAGAGTGGGAGTCTCGGATGTCCCGCTCAACTCCGCCAGCGATCCAGCGGTGAGATAGCGGGCATTCTCTCGCTCGATAACGCGCACTCGGGCATCCGACCGGATCAGGTCGACGAGTTGCCCGTGGCCGACGTCGAGCGCGATAACTTCGCGAGCACCTCGTTCGAGCAAAACTTGAGTGAAGCCGCCGGTCGACGCGCCAACATCCAGCGCGAGCTTGTTAGTCGCGTCGATGCCGAAGGCGTCGAGACCCGCCACAAGTTTGTGGGCGGCCCGGCTCACGTAATGATCGGTCTCAGCGACCTCGATGACGTGGTCGTCGCTCACCGGAGTTGACGCTTTCGGAATCGCGATTCCTGACACCGTGACGAGACCGTCGGCAATCAGTTTGGCGGCGTGGGTGCGAGAACGCGCCTGACCGCGAGCAGCGAGAGCTGCGTCGAGCCGCACGTTAGCCATTGCGCGAAAACGCGTCCTTGCCCTCGAGCTGCTGCTGCAGTTCGTCGTGAATCTGGGTGAAGGCAGCGGCTCGAGTTTCGAGTGGCTGGTCTTCGATCAGGCTCAATCGTGACATCAGTCCGTCGACGGGTGATTCATCGCTCATGCTCATGAATATAGCTCCGCTGGCACTTCGAGGGCGTAAATGGCGCTCCCCGAGTTCCAAATTGCTGCGGCGCCAGCGCGCAATCGGTCGATGGATGTTCCGGCCGTAGTCACGGTCAGTCGCTGCCCTTCGAGGCGCACTGTCGCCGTTCCCACCGTCGTCACGACGGCGGCGCCGTCGTGGGTAACTTGCGTTTCCGGATAGGGCTCATGCAGCCCGCGCAAATCATCAACAATCATCGTCGGTCGCTCATCCGGGATACACGCCAGCACTTGCTTTGCTTGATCAATGCCTGTCAGAACGAGAAGCGACGGGATGCCGGCTCGGTTGGCCCCGAGAATGTCAGTGTCGAGGCGGTCGCCGATCATCAGCGCTTCGCGTGACTCGTAACGAGCAAACGCCTCTTCGAAGATGGCCACTTCTGGCTTGCCGGCGACGATCGGCAAACGGCCAACAGCGGAATGCACCGCTGACACAAGAGTGCCGTTACCGGGCGCTGTGCCGCGAGCCTGGGGAATCGTCCAGTCAGTGTTGGTGGCGATCCAAGGGATTCCGGAGTCTCCGCCCTTGAGCGCGAACGAGGCTTCTGCGAGATCCTTCCAGCCCACGTGCGGAGCGAAGCCCTGCACGACGGCCGCTGGCGAATCATCAGCCGACCGGGTCACCACAAAACCTGACTTTTCAAGCTCGTTCGTCAGGCCGTCGCCGCCAACAACCATGATGGTCGAACCGGCAGGAACGATATCGCGCAACAATCCCATGGCCGCTTGCGGCGAGGTCACCACGTCGCGCGGTTCCACCGTCAGCCCGAGCTCGCTCAAGTGCTCAGCAACGGATGCATCGGTGCGCGACGCATTATTCGTAATGTAAGCAACGTGTGGGCCATCAATCGCGTTCATGCTCTCAACGGCATACGGAATCGCATCCGGTCCGCGATAGATCACTCCATCGAGGTCCGCGAGTACGAGTGCGACGCCCGTGAGGGGTGTCTTAGCTGACACGCTCGCCCGTCTCGTCATCGTTTCCGGCCGCTTCGTCAGCGACTTCCAGAGGCCCATCGGCATCCTCAATTTCTACTGCACCGTCATCGGACGCGTCGAATTCAAGCTCTTCTTCAACAACTTCGATCATGTCGTCTTCGTCATCGCCGAGTGCTGCTTCTGCAACATCGGCGCGAGAGAACCAGATGGCCGCTTCATCGTCGCGACCGAGCTCTTCGAGCACGGTTCCGTAGGCACCGAACAACGCCGGGCTGTACGAGAACGCCTTGTCGGGGTCGAGCTGCGGAATCTGCAACTCCACGAGCGCTTCTTCCGCGTGACCGAGGTCGAGGCGCGCGCCAGACATCGCAATAGCCAACTCAACTTGAACGGCTGAAGACAGCGTGCTGCGCTTCACTGAACGCCCGAGTTCAAGGGCCCGCTCAGGGCGCTCGAGTCCACGTTCGCTGTCGACCATCATGGGCAGCTGATCGTCACGACCAGTGATACGACGGTAGGTGCGCAATTCGCGCAACGCCAAAGCGTAGTCAGCGGTCGCATACGCCGTAATGGCGAGAGTTTCGCGAACGACTCCAATGCGGCCTGCACGACGAGCAGCCGAAATGGCGTGCTGGTGGGCAAGTTCAGGGTCTTCCTCGATGAGGCGCGACACCATCACCAAGTGCAGGGCAACGCCTTCTGCATTCTCCTTGCTGAGGGTCTTCAACTCATTTGAGGCAACCCGATCAAGCATTTTGGGCGTAACGCCCTCCGGAATCTCGGGAGCCTGGTGGTACGCACGAACCGAGCGGATGCCGAAAGGATCGCGATCCTCTTCAGGCTCACGTTCGCTAGCGTCGCGGTCTCCGCGCGCTGGCGCACCGCCCTTGGTCCACAGCCGTTTCTCGTCGGGACCACCGCGGCGATCAGATCCACGGTCGGGACGTCCGCCGCGCTCGGGGCGCCCTGAGCCATCGGAACGGAACGGGCGTGCCGGCCGGTCTCCCCTATCGGGGCGATCGCCGGAGCGTGGGGGGCGGCTATCGCGGTCACCAGAACGAGGAGGTCGCGAGTCTCGGTCGCCGGAGCGCTGCGGGCGACCATCACGGTCTCCAGCGGCATCACGGCGGGGGCGACGGTCGTCGCCAGCGGAGGAATCTCGACGCGGCGCACGATCGCTGCCATCAGCGTCGCGTCGCGGACGACGGTCAGCACCGGCACTATCGCCATCGCGGCGTGGACGGCGGTCATCGCCCTCGGGCTTGTTACGCCACGGACGGTCCGAGCCGGATGCTGGCTTGCCGCGGGCTGGTCCACCTGCGGCGTTGTCGCGGCGTGGCCTTCCATCGCTTGGTCGTCCCTCACCGGGACGCCCACCAGTGGGACGTCCACCAGATCGGGGCGCGCCAGAGCGGTTCCCGTGGGGTCGGCTGTCGTGCCGGCCGTCATTTTCTGAGGAATCGCTCATTCGTTGCTCCTGATTTTGGGGTGGGGACTTAACGCAAAATAGCCACCAGCTGTGTTTATCAAACACAGTGGTGGCTATTTTACAATTGAAGTCCGGCGGTGTCCTACTCTCCCACAAGGTCCCCCTTGCAGTACCATCGGCGCAGAGAGTCTTAGCTTCCGGGTTCGGAATGTAACCGGGCGTTTCCCTCTCGCTATGGCCGCCGAAACACTATTGATTTATGTATCAGTCTGGGCCAGTTCACATCACAGAGCATTCCACCAAAGTGGGTGCTCAGCAGTGTGTGCTGGGCGCAGTTCCCGACCGTAAATCGGGAACCACAAAGTGGACGCGAGAATTCTTCTCAGTCACCATTCGACAACCCTAAGGCTGCCCAGTGAGGTGGGGTGTTATCAATTTATCGACTTATTAGTACTGGTCAGCTCCACAGGTCTTTAGTCCCTGCTTCCACATCCAGCCTATCAACGCAGTAGTCTAGCTGCGAGTCTCTCGGCCTAAGCCATGGAAATCTCATCTCGAAGCTGGCTTCCCGCTTAGATGCTTTCAGCGGTTATCCATTCCGAACGTAGCTAATCAGCGGTGCTCCTGGCGGAACAACTGACACACCAGAGGTTCGTCCATCCCGGTCCTCTCGTACTAGGGATAGATCTTCTCAAATTTCCTGCGCGCGCAGAGGATAGGGACCGAACTGTCTCACGACGTTCTAAACCCAGCTCGCGTACCGCTTTAATGGGCGAACAGCCCAACCCTTGGGACCTACTCCAGCCCCAGGATGCGACGAGCCGACATCGAGGTGCCAAACCATGCCGTCGATATGGACTCTTGGGCAAGATCAGCCTGTTATCCCCGAGGTACCTTTTATCCGTTGAGCGACAGCGCTTCCACAAGCCACTGCCGGATCACTAGTCCCGACTTTCGTCCCTGCTCGACTTGTCAGTCTCACAGTCAAGCTCCCTTGTGCACTTACACTCGACACCTGATTACCAACCAGGTTGAGGGAACCTTTGGGCGCCTCCGTTACTTTTTGGGAGGCAACCGCCCCAGTTAAACTACCCACCATGCACTGTCCCTGAACCGGATTACGGTCCGAAGTTAGATATCCAATATGACCAGAGTGGTATTTCAACAATGACTCCACCTGAACTAGCGTCCAAGCTTCACAGTCTCCCACCTATCCTACACAGGCCACACCGAACACCAATACAAAGCTATAGTAAAGGTCACGGGGTCTTTCCGTCCTTCTGCGCGTAACGAGCATCTTTACTCGTAGTGCAATTTCGCCGAGTTCGCGGTTGAGACAGCTGGGAAGTCGTTACGCCATTCGTGCAGGTCGGAACTTACCCGACAAGGAATTTCGCTACCTTAGGATGGTTATAGTTACCACCGCCGTTTACTGGGGCTTAAATTCACAGCTTCGCCTTACGGCTAACCGTTCCTCTTAACCTTCCAGCACCGGGCAGGCGTCAGTCCGTATACATCGTCTTGCGACTTAGCACGGACCTGTGTTTTTAGTAAACAGTCGCTTCCCACTGGTCTCTGCGGCCCTGCAGCGCTCCCGGAGTAAATCCGTTCACGCCTTAGGCCCCCCTTATCCCGAAGTTACGGGGGCATTTTGCCGAGTTCCTTAACCACGATTCTCTCGATCTCCTTAGTATTCTCTACCTGATCACCTGAGTCGGTTTGGGGTACGGGTAACTTGAACCTCGCGTCGATGCTTTTCTTGGCAGCATAGGATCACTGATTTCGTCCGTGAGGACTACCCATCGAGTCTCAGCCGTAATGAGAGACGGATTTGCCTATCTCTCGGCCTACATTCTTAGACCGGGACAACCATCGCCCGGCTCAGCTACCTTCCTGCGTCACACCTGTTAATACGCTAACCGCACCAGCATAGGGTCGAGTGCTAGGCCTCACGCTTCACCCCGAAGGGATCCATCTAGAGGATTCAGACTCTTAGCATCACTGGATTAGTTTGGGCGGTTCTTCGTCAGTACGGGAATATCAACCCGTTGTCCATCGACTACGCCTGTCGGCCTCGCCTTAGGTCCCGACTTACCCAGGGCGGATTAGCCTGGCCCTGGAACCCTTGATCATTCGGAGGACGGGTTTCTCGCCCGTCTTTCGCTACTCATGCCTGCATTCTCACTCGTGTAGGCTCCACGGCTGGTTTACACCGCCGCTTCACTGCCCACACGACGCTCTCCTACCACTCCGTACGGCTGAACCACGAAGGCTTACCTATAATACGAAATCTACAACTTCGGTGGTGTGCTTGAGCCCCGTTACATTGTCGGCGCGGAATCACTTGACCAGTGAGCTATTACGCACTCTTTCAAGGGTGGCTGCTTCTAAGCCAACCTCCTGGTTGTCTATGCAACTCCACATCCTTTCCCACTTAGCACACGCTTGGGGACCTTAGTTGGTAGTCTGGGCTGTTACCCTCTCGACGATGAAGCTTATCCCCCACCGTCTCACTGCTGCGCTCTCACTTACCGGCATTCGGAGTTTGGCTAACGTCAGTAACCTTTTAGGGCCCATCAGCTATCCAGTAGCTCTACCTCCGGCAAGAAACACGCAACGCTGCACCTAAATGCATTTCGGAGAGAACCAGCTATCACGAAGTTTGATTGGCCTTTCACCCCTATCCACAGCTCATCCCCTCAGTTTTCAACCTAAGTGGGTTCGGTCCTCCACGTGCTCTTACACACGCTTCAACCTGGCCATGGATAGATCACTTCGCTTCGGGTCTAGAACCAGCGACTAAAACGCCCTATTAAGACTCGCTTTCGCTACGGCTGCCCCACACGGGTTAACCTCGCCACTGATCACTAACTCGCAGGCTCATTCTTCAAAAGGCACGCTGTCACAGCTACTAAGGCTGCTCCAACGGTTTGTAAGCAAACGGTTTCAGGTACTATTTCACTCCCCTCCCGGGGTACTTTTCACCTTTCCCTCACGGTACTTGTCCGCTATCGGTCATCTGGAAGTATTTAGGCTTATCAGGTGGTCCTGACAGATTCACACGGGATTTCTCGGGCCCCGTGCTACTTGGGATACTCTTCGGACCATTGCAACATTTCGACTACCGGGCTGGCACCGTCTATGGCTGGGCTTTCAATCCCATTCGTCTATATCACTTTGTAATCCTTGCTGTACGGCAGTAACAGCTGAAAAGTCCCACTACCCCGACCATGCAACGCCTGCCGGCTATCACACATGATCGGTTTGGCCTCTTCCGGTTTCGCTCGCCACTACTAACGGAATCACGGTTGTTTTCTCTTCCTGTGGGTACTGAGATGTTTCACTTCCCCACGTTCCCTCTACCCGCCCTATATATTCAGGCGGGAGTCACTGAGTCGTCTTGCAACGCCCAGCGGGGTTTCCCCATTCGGAAATCCTCGGATCAAAGCTCTATTATCAGCTCCCCGAGGCTTATCGCAGATTTATACGTCCTTCTTCGGCTCCAGATGCCAAGGCATCCACCGTTTGCTCTTAGAAAATTGATATCACATGAGTATAAGAATCGATCGCAACACCAAAGTGTTGAGATTGACCAATGAATTATTCCCCACAACCAAAGCTGTGAGGGTCATCGTTTATTTCTTGTGATCCGACCTTTCGGTCAGATCTAAGATGCTCGCGTCCACTGTGTAGTTCTCAAAATACGGGCGGTATCCTCCACCACCCCCTCGAAAGGAAGTGATACCAGGATCCGTTGACCCAAACACCCTTACGGATGCTCCGGCCCTAAGGTACGAACACAAATCTTCCGATCCGTGGCCGGTCCCTCAGGACCCAACAACGTGCAAAGACCAGCACCCCTGAAACCCCTCGTTCCAACCAGCAAGCTGGCGTACTAAAGAAACAACAGTTCCTCTGATCACAATGTCAATGTTCCACCCATGAGCGCCGTCCAACCCGAACAGGCTGGTACGACTCGGCAACATAAATTTCGTTTCCCACTAACTCTGTGTATACCGCAGAGACGGAAAAACGAGCTGCCATGCTCCTTAGAAAGGAGGTGATCCAGCCGCACCTTCCGGTACGGCTACCTTGTTACGACTTAGTCCTAATTACCAATCCCACCTTCGACAGCTCCCTCCTTGCGGTTGGGCCACTGGCTTCGGGTGTTACCGACTTTCATGACTTGACGGGCGGTGTGTACAAGGCCCGGGAACGTATTCACCGCAGCGTTGCTGATCTGCGATTACTAGCGACTCCGACTTCATGAGGTCGAGTTGCAGACCTCAATCCGAACTGAGACCGACTTTTTGGGATTCGCTCCACCTCGCGGTATTGCAGCCCTTTGTATCGGCCATTGTAGCATGCGTGAAGCCCAAGACATAAGGGGCATGATGATTTGACGTCATCCCCACCTTCCTCCGAGTTGACCCCGGCAGTCTCCTTTGAGTTCCCACCATTACGTGCTGGCAACAAAGAACGAGGGTTGCGCTCGTTGCGGGACTTAACCCAACATCTCACGACACGAGCTGACGACAACCATGCACCACCTGTTTACGAGTGTCCAAAGAGTGAACTATTTCTAGCCCGTTCTCGTATATGTCAAGTCTTGGTAAGGTTCTTCGCGTTGCATCGAATTAATCCGCATGCTCCGCCGCTTGTGCGGGCCCCCGTCAATTCCTTTGAGTTTTAGCCTTGCGGCCGTACTCCCCAGGCGGGGAACTTAATGCGTTAGCTGCGACACAGAAACCGTGGAATGGCCCCTACATCTAGTTCCCAACGTTTACGGCATGGACTACCAGGGTATCTAATCCTGTTCGCTCCCCATGCTTTCGCTCCTCAGCGTCAGTAACGGCCCAGAGATCTGCCTTCGCCATTGGTGTTCCTCCTGATATCTGCGCATTCCACCGCTACACCAGGAATTCCAATCTCCCCTACCGCACTCTAGTCTGCCCGTACCCACTGCAGGCTGGGGGTTGAGCCCCCAGTTTTCACAGCAGACGCGACAAACCGCCTACGAGCTCTTTACGCCCAATAATTCCGGATAACGCTTGCACCCTACGTATTACCGCGGCTGCTGGCACGTAGTTAGCCGGTGCTTTTTCTGCAGGTACCGTCACTTTCGCTTCTTCCCTACTAAAAGAGGTTTACAACCCGAAGGCCGTCGTCCCTCACGCGGCGTTGCTGCATCAGGCTTGCGCCCATTGTGCAATATTCCCCACTGCTGCCTCCCGTAGGAGTCTGGACCGTGTCTCAGTTCCAGTGTGGCCGGTCACCCTCTCAGGCCGGCTACCCGTCGTAGGCTTGGTGAGCCATTACCTCACCAACTACCTGATAGGCCGCGAGTCCATCCTTGACCGAAATTCTTTCCAGCTCCTAGCCATGCGGCTGAAGCTCGTATCCGGTATTAGACGTCGTTTCCAACGCTTATTCCAGAGTCAAGGGCAGGTTACTCACGTGTTACTCACCCGTTCGCCACTAATCCACCAGAGCAAGCTCCGGCTTCATCGTTCGACTTGCATGTGTTAAGCACGCCGCCAGCGTTCATCCTGAGCCAGGATCAAACTCTCCATAAATGTTTGATTGCACCAGCTACAAGTAACCGATGCACATCTTGCGCAGAGACTAACCGGAATAGGTCAGAACCCTGCAAGTTTGAAACTGACAGAACAAATCAATACTGACTTGCTTTGTTTGTTTATATCTTTTTCCAAAGGAATCCGCTGCATAAACGACAACCGTTCTGATTAGAACAATTCCCATAAACACAGTCGGGTTTTTGGCATTTGACATTGTGCACGCTGTTGAGTTCTCAAGGATCGGACGCTCCTGACCTCCACCGCAGAACGGCTTCACCCCAGGGCTTTCAAAACCTGTGTTGGCAACCCCCGCTGAAAGCGAAAGGCAACCTGTCTAACTTACCAGCTTCACCGCGCTTGTCAAACCAGCAGAACTGCACCAGAACGGCACACAACAACTGACCAACACACGCATGAAGCGGGAAGACATCCGACGGCCAGACAGCGAAACCTGCGAGAGGAATTCGGTGACCCGACCGGACTAAAACTATAACAGATTTAGCGAATGGTGGCCCCCACTTGAGGCCGGAAACCTAGCAGCAGAACTGCCCGGGACTTCCGCACCTTTGGGGTGACAAGAGGAAACATTACGTGCATTTTGTCCCCCTCGCCAACACCGCGTGCATCCCGGGCGCGTCGCGTCTCGACACACGCCACAACATGGGGATGCGCACTACTCGTCGGCGTCACCGACCGCACAATGTGTGCGGCTATTCACGGCATCCGTATCTCTTCACAGATGCCACAGCCGCACACCCAACGCAGGGGAATACGCGAAGATAGATTCGTGCCTAGTTTCACCACACGAGCCGCGCGGCTCGACGACGCTGAAGAGCTCGCTGCTGTGCATACGCAGTGCTGGAAAGAGACGTACGCCGGATTCTTTCCTGAGCAAGCATGGAGTGACGAGGCACGGCAACGACGAGAAGCAATGTGGAATGAGCTCCTTACGGACACCAGCACCACAACCGTGGTGGCCGAGGTGGGCTCCCGCATTGTCGGTCTCGCTCACGCCCACCACAATCGCGACGAGCACGATCTGCCTTCTGAGGAACTTGCCATGATCTATGTGCTTATGAGCGCCCACGGTACGGGCGCAGGCCAAGCGTTAATCGATGCCGCGCTGGGAGGCGCGGCCGCCAGCGTCTGGGTGCTTGAACAAAACCCTCGCGCACGGGCCTTTTATGCCAGGAATCGCTTCATGTATGACGGTACCGTTCGCGAGATGGACTTCAACCCGAACATCCGCGAACTGCGGCTCATCCGTTCATGACTAAGCCGCTTTCTGCGGATACCGTGGTGACTAGACGCCACACACTAATAATCATATTATTAGACAATCACAGGGTGTAGAGCTGCGTTCGCGGCACCACCGCTGCTTCGACGCAAGGGACTGCAATGACTTGGATGGTAACCGGCGGCGCTGGCTATATCGGCGCTCACGTAGCTCGCGCACTACTGAACTCCGGAATGGAAACAGTCATCGTTGATGACCTCTCCAGCGGATTCACGCGCTTCGTTCCGGAAGGTGCCGCGTTCGTGCAGGCTGACATCCGGGACAAGAACGCGCTCAAAGAAACGATGGCGACCCACGGCGTGACCGGCGTCATCCACGTTGCTGGCTACAAGTACGCCGGCGTCTCCGTGCAGCGGCCACTCCACACATACGCGCAGAACGTCACCGGCACGCTCGCCTTGCTCGAAGCAATGCAGGAATCAGAGATCGATCAAATCGTCTTCTCCTCGAGTGCCGCAGTGTACGGAACACCTGATGTCGAGCTAGTGACCGAATACACAGCGAAGGATCCCCTCTCCCCCTACGGCGAATCGAAACTGATCGGCGAATGGTTGCTGCGCGACGAAGCCGTCGCCACGGGCCTGCGCCACACGTCGCTGCGTTACTTCAACGTCGTCGGCTCCGGCGACCCTATGGTCTACGACACCAGCCCCCACAATCTTTTCCCCCTCGTCTTCGAAGCGCTCGTCGCCGGAAAAACACCGCGGATCAACGGAACCGACTACCCCACCCCCGATGGCACCAACGTGCGCGACTACGTGCACGTCGCCGACATCGCCGCCGCGCACGTGGCTGCGGCCCGCCGCTTGGAAGCTCACGAAGCAATCGAGCCTGCCTATAACCTCGGCAGCGGAAACGGACTATCGGTCGCAGAAATCATGACCGCTATCGCTACCGTCACCGGCATCGACTTCACCCCAGAAATCGCGCCACGGCGAGCCGGCGATCCGCCCCGCATTGTCGCCAACGGTGATCTCGCCGCCCGCGATCTCGACTGGAAAATGCGGCACACCGCGGAAGAAATGGTTCAAAGCGCTTGGGACGCCCGCCTTCGTGCCGAAAACACCAGCACCCCCGAGGGAAGTGCAGCATGACCTCGAAGATCACCAAACGCGCCACTACCCTCGCCGATGGCCGTGAACTCATCTACTTCGATGACGCTGACACCACGCTTGGCGAAGAGCGATCAGTCGACAACCGTGTGCTCGACCCCCGACCAGCGACCGCAACCATGCGCCAAGACATCCTGACGGGAGAATGGGTCTCCGTCGCCGCCGCACGCCAGAACCGAGTCTTCCTCCCGCCTGCCGATCAAGACCCGCTGGCACCGCAGACTCCCCAGAACCCGTCGGAAGTTCCCGCACTCTATGACGTGGCTGTTTTCGAGAACCGTTCACCGTCATTCGGGCCAGCCCTCGCCGGAAGCGAAAACAGCCCGACCGGGCTCGATGACCTTGCCGAACTCGGACTCGGCCGCACCCGCAGTTCCATTGGCCGCTGCGAGGTGGTGTGCTTCAGCCCCGACCACGAAGGATCGTTCGGCACTCAAACCCCCAGCCGCGCACGCACCGTGATCGAAGCGTGGGCGGATCGGACCGAGGCGCTCTCGGCACTCGAGGGCGTGCAGCAGGTCTTTCCGTTCGAAAACCGCGGAGAAGCAATCGGCGTCACGCTGCTTCACCCGCACGGCCAGATCTACTCCTACCCCTACATCACCCCCAAAACACAGCGGACTTTGGATGCGATCGATCGCACGAGCCCCGACATGTTTCAGCGCATCCTCGACTTCGAACGCGCCGGCGACCGCGTTGTGCTGAGCGGAGAGAACTGGACTGCCTTCGTGCCGTTCGCCGCGCGCTGGCCCATCGAGGTGCACATGCTGCCACACCGCCAGATTGCCGACTTCGCCGCGACCTCCCCAGAAGAACGCGACGAACTCGCCACGATGTACCTGAAGCTGCTTCGGGGAATCGACGCCCTCTACGACACCCCGACGCCCTACATTGCGGCATGGCACCAAGCCCCCGTGAATCGTGCACGCGACACTTTCCGCCTGCACCTCCAACTGACGTCGCCTCGACGCGCGGCAGACAAACTGAAGTACCTCGCCGGATCTGAATCGGCGATGGGCGCCTGGATCGCTGACGTCACGCCAGAGGCCGCAGCCGAAAACATCCGAAAGGCAATCGAACGAGCATGAGTGACACAGTGCAGCAACTTGGCCAGCGTTTCAGCGAACTAACCGGCCACGACCCCGAAGGCGTGTGGTCGGCACCCGGCCGCGTCAACCTCATCGGCGAACACACCGACTACAACGAAGGCTTCGTGCTGCCGTTCGCCATCGATCGCCGCACCCGTGCTGCCGTTGGACTGCGCACCGACGGTGTGATCCGCGTCACCAGCACCTTCGACGATACCGCGGTGGAGCTTCCGCTTTCCGGACTCGACGCGGCGCGTTCCGCCGGAGAAATCGTCGGCTGGAGTGCGTATCCGCTCGGCGTCGCCTGGGCTCTCGGCCAACACGGCACAGACCTGAACAGTGTGCCCGGAGTCGACATCCTCATTGATTCGACCGTGCCCGTCGGTGCCGGCCTTTCGTCGTCGGCTGCGATCGAGAGTTCCGTCGCTTTGGCCCTCAACGATCTCTGGGAGCTCGGATTTCCACGCGAGCAACTCGCCAAGGTAGGACAACTCGCCGAGAACGAGGTCGTCGGTGCTCCCACCGGAATCATGGACCAGTCTGCGTCTCTCTTGGGCGCCACAGACTCCGCCGTGTTCCTCGACTGCCGCTCCCTCGAGGTCGAAGTTGTGCCGCTCGGACTCGCTCCAGCGGAATTGAGCATTCTCGTGATGGACACTCGCGTCTCGCACTCTCACGCGACCGGCGGCTATTCCGAACGCCGCGCATCCTGCGAAGCCGGAGCAGCGGCGCTAGGCGCTTCGTCGTTGCGCGATGTAAGCGTCGCTGATCTTGAGCGCGCTCAAGAAATTCTTGACGACGTGACGTTCCGCCGAGTCCGTCACGTTGTTACCGAAAATCAGCGGGTGCTCGACACCGTTCGCACTCTTACTACCGAAGGCCCGCTCGCCATTGGTGCGCTGCTTGATGCATCGCACGTCTCGATGCGCGACGACTTCGAAATATCCATTCCCGAACTCGATCTTGCGGTCGAGACTGCTCGCGAACACGGTGCGATCGGCGCACGGATGACGGGTGGAGGATTCGGCGGAGCGGCAATCGCTCTTGTTCCCAACGACCGCATCGCTGAAGTAGAGGCTGCCGTGAAGGAAGCTTTCGCCGCGCGCGAATTCACCGAGCCTGTCACCTTCACGGTGACTCCGTCACCGGGAGCCGAGCGGAACACTCCCGCTCCCCCGGAGGCGTAACGCTAGGCGTCGTGTTTGCGATGCCCCAGTAAAAACATCACGAAAGACATACGCACGAAGCGCCAGATTTGAATCACCACGTTGTGGCGGGCGCGTTTCTCTCGCTCGCTCGCCACCCACGGTTCGTGATTGACGACAATGGTGCTTTTCATAGTGTGATCCTTCGTTGCCGACTCACTCGGGGACTACCCACCAGAATGGGTATCCATGCATTTTGTACATGAAGGCGGTGTGCAATATTCGTTTCGCCCAGTGCCCACCAAGACCAATTTCTGCAGTGGTTTCTGTGATGTTGCGACCGGTTTCGGGGTACTGCGTGAAGTCCGGGATGATGGGCGACATCACCATGGCTACCGCGGATCCCTCGAATGCGCCGGTGCCCGCTGACGCGACACACGCTGCTGCAAGATGGTTCATCGGTGCGGTATGCGTCGGCGTCATATCGCCGCTCTGAATCATGTCCACGATAGAGAACGCCACCGCTTTGGCGATCGCCCCTGAGGGCTGGCCCGTGCGTGGTGGAGCCGGCGCAATCATGACGCCATCGGGCGTCTGATGCGGCTCCGAGATGGCGTGCGGCGGAGCGAACGCGATACCGGCCGCAAACATGTTTGGGTATGCCGGTGATTGGTAGGTCTTCGGCCAGTCTGACGCCTGCCAATCCTCGTACGCCTTCGGCGCGTAATCAGCATCGACTTTCATGAACCCGCTCGGGGCGAAAACCGTGGCAGTGATGTCTCGGCCGTCACGATCTCGCACTTCGAACGGCACGCCGCGGAACGGCGGCAACAGCATCGAGAAATCAAAGTGAAGGCTTTGCGGAGCACCGTCGACCTGAACATACTCGATGGTGTCGGCGGTAATCGCGGTCGCTGCTGCACCAAGCACAGTTCGGATGCCGCGTTCGGCGAAGAGAGTGCCTGCGAGTGCTCCCCCGCTGATGAACGAACCCTTGTCCTTGATGATCATGCCACCGACGCCGAAGTCTCCAAGCTCCATCTCATTGGTGAAGAATACGATGTCGGCATTGTCACGGACACCGTGCCGGCGTAGCTCATGTTCAACATTGAGCACGTATTCAAACGCAGCGCCCTCGCACGTGCAGGTGCCGTGCCCCGTGCCGACCACGAGAGTCAGCTTTTCGCCGTTCTTGAGTCGAGCGGTGATCGCCTTCAACTCCTGGGCCGCGTGAACCGCATGGCTCGGGGTGCACACTGAGACGGTGTGACCGGTGTCGGGGCCTAGCCCCGGCGTCGCGGAGAAGTTCAAAGCCGGACCTGTCGCGTTGATCAGGTAGTCATAGGGAATTCGAGCGGTGCTGCCGGAAGCTGCTGGAGAGGTGTACTCCACCTCTATTTGTGACCGAGGATCGTGAGCATCACCATCCGGCAAGATCGTGGTCGCTTTGGCTTGATGGAACTCAATCTTCTTCTTGCGATAAATGGGAGCCAGAGGAAAGACGACCTTGCTCGCCGCCATGCGATCAACGCCGACCCAGATATTCGACGGAATCCAGTTCCATTGGGAGTTTGGACTCACGACGACGACGTCGTGTTGTTTGCCAAGTTTCCGCTTTAGATGAAGCGCCGCCGTGTGCCCAGCAACTCCAGCTCCCATAACGACTACCCGTGCCATCCGCGCCTCAAACTTTCTCCTGTGTAGCTGCGTATAACCGCAGACTATACCCCCTAGGGTATTTGCGGCAAGGAGATTGAGACCACTAGGGAACGCGATCTCTCACGCGCCTCGACAGCCACGGCGCAACAAAAAACGGAGACAAGCCAGCTGACGATGCAGCTCGCTTGTCTCCGTCTCTCCACCTGCGCTCCCTGATGTTTCAGAGAACTCAACGCGACAACGACCGGTGGTGGAGATGGGGGGAATTGAACCCCCGTCCACTGCTGTAATTCTGTGCCTTCTACGGGTGTATCTTGTGCAGGCGTTCTACTCGGCTCTGATCTTTGCCACAAGCACCTAGATCAACAAGCCCAGCCAGAGTGCAAGTCCCACGTAGCCCTCAGGCGTAACTACGCAGCAATCTCTCTAAATTGCGCCAGAATCCGAGTAGAGAGCATTCCCGGTCTGACGGACTTCTTTAGTGCGCTCGCTTAGGCAGCGAGGGCGAAGTCAGTGCGCTTTGAATTGGCACTTATAGTTTGCAGTCATCGTTAACGAGATAAGGCTGCATTCTCGACCCGCTTCTCACAGTTTTGCAGGCAATGTCGAAACCGATCATCCCCCTGTGTGGGTCGTTGTCGCGCTGTGGAGTTATCAATTGCCGCCCAATGAACAGGTAGCCCTCTAGTGTAGGTCGGATTCGGCGCAGTAGCCAGCCCTGCAGCCGCGCACTGAACGCTGCCAGCGAACGCAACGCCCTCATCCAGTGATGGCGAAGTAGATTTGGTTCATGACCGATACAACTCAAGCCTTACCCGCCAAAATCACCATGTTTGGCGCGGACTGGTGCCGCGACTGCGTACGTTCCGAAGCTCTCCTCAACTCGTTGAACATTGACTGGGAAAAAGTCGATGTGGAGAAGGACCCCACAGCAGCAGATCGCGCCCACGCCATCAGCGGCCGCCTCAACATCCCTGTCGTGCACTTCACGGACGGAACCTTCCAAGTGGAGCCCAGCGACAAGGAGCTGAAGGCCAAGCTCGAAGAACTCGGCGCCATCTAACAATGTCCCTCGTCATCACTGTTCGAGGCGAGCATGAGTCGTGGCACCCTGCCGAACGCGGCATCGTGCATCTGGCGGTATCCATAGATGGTCCCGACCGGAGCGAGGTCTTCGATGCTGCACTGCAGTCGTCGAGTCGGGTGCATGCCCTCCTCGCCAAGCTCGCCTCGAACGATGGTGCAATTACCCGGTGGTCGTCTGACACCGTGCGCGTCACCTCCCAACGGCCGTGGAATAACGCCGGCCAACAACTGCCGCTCGTGCACTCCGCCGCGATCGACTACGTCGCACGATTCAAGGACTTCGACGCTCTGGCCCTCTTCATCGAGTACGTCAGTGCGGTCGACAACACTGCGGTGAAATACGTGGAGTGGGAACTCACCGAAGAATCCACTCGTGCCGCACACGCACATACCCGACGCCTCGCCGTTACGGATGCCCTCACCAAGGCACACGAGTACGCAGCGAGTGTGGGGCTCACCGAGGTGACCGCTCTCGCCATTGCCGATCCAGGGATGCTCGACCACGTCGGCCCCGCAGGCGATCACGATCCCTTTGCCAGCGCCGCAGCGATGCGGATGTCAGGTGCGCCCTCGGATGGCGCCCAGCTGACGCTCAACCCCGAGAAGATCGCGATCTCGGCACGCGTCGAGGCGCGCTTCAGCGCACGCTAACGAGCGCGAAAACGAGCACAGAGACGAGCGCGGAAACGAAGTTCTGCTACTCCCCCATGTTCTTGCGGGCCGAAATTGCCCGATCTGACTCGCGCTTATCTTGGCGCTCACGCAGCGTCTGACGCTTGTCATACTCGCGCTTGCCCTTGGCAACAGCGAGCTCGACTTTGGCGCGGCCATCCAAGAAGTAGATCGACAAGGGAACGAGCGTGTAGCCGCCCTGCTTGATCTTGTTGTGAATCTTCAGGATCTGCTCTTTGTGGAGCAACATTTTGCGCTTGCGACGCGGAGGATGATTGTTCCACGAACCCTGAAAGAACTCAGGAATATGCACGGCATCCAACCAGGCCTCAGCATGATCGTCGATGTAGCCGTAGCCATCGATCAGGCTGGCTCGCCCTAACCGCAGAGACTTGACCTCAGTACCCGACAGCACAAGACCAGCCTCAAAGGTGTCTTCAATGCTGTAGTCGTGGCGCGCCTTACGGTTGCTGGCAACAACCTTTCGGTCACCTTCCTTGGGCATGGTTCACTTCTCTCTTCAATAAATTGGATGCTGCAATGCTACGGCGGATGCCGACAGTGCAGCAGACCAGTTTAGCGCGAGAGTGGACTGGCGACTACACCTTGAGATAACGACTAATCGCGACGCCGGCGGATACCGCAGCAAGCGCGGCGCCCGAGACGATGAGAATGGGCACGACGAGCAGTGCCTCTTCCATGCCGAGCAGGCTGGTATTGACGGGAAGTGTTGACGCCAAATAGCCGCGCACGAAGAACTGCACGATCGCGACAATCGCACCGCCCGCGAGGATTGATCCGATCAACGAGGCGAAAACACCCTCGAGGATGAAGGGCGTCTGGATGAATCTGTTCGACGCCCCCACGAGCCTCATAATGCCGAGCTCTCGCCGTCGAGAGAACGCGCTCAGCCGGATGGTCGTGGCAATCAGCAGCACCGCAGCAACCAGCATCAGACCTGCGACCCCAATTGCGGTGTAGCTGGCAGCGTTCAGGATCGCGAAGATCGGCTCCAAATAGGCTCGTTGATCTTCAACGCTTTCGACTCCCGCAAGCCCCGACAGGCTCTCGATGAGAACATCGGACTGCTCCGGATCGACGAGGTTCACCCGAAAACTCTCGTTGAGAGACTCCGGCGTGATAATGCCTTCAAAGGTGGTGTCGGCAAACTGCTCTTTGAAGTTCTCGTACGCCTGCTCATGCGTCTCGAACTCGACCTCGTTGATGTACGGCGCGAGAGTCGGCGAATCGAGCTGTTGCTGCACTGCCGCGATCTGATCTTCCGTCGCCTCAGCCAGGGTGCAATTGCCGGTCGTATCGATCTCGGTGCACATGTAGACCGCCACTTGCGCGCGGTCGTACCAGTAGCCCTTCATCTGCCCGATTTGCATCTGCAGAAGAATGGATGCGCCCACGAACGTGAGCGAGATAAAGGTCACCAGAACGACGGAGACCACCATCGAGAGGTTGCGGCGCAGTCCGCTGCCGACCTCTCCTAAGATCAGTCCAAGCCTCATGCGTCGAGCCCCTCACCCTGCGATGACGGCGAAGCCATCGGGCGTGCTGGAGACTGGGTCGCGGTCGAAGCGGCAGATGCAGGCTTGCTTGCAGCAGGATGCGGAATACGCCCCTGAGTGGGAACCGTCTGCGTTTGGTATCCACCCTGAAGCTCGTCGCGCACGATCTGACCGCCGATAAGCTCGATCACTCGGCGCTTCATTTGGTCCACGATGCCAGCATCGTGGGTAGCCATCAGCACGGTCGTGCCACCGAGATTGATGCGCTCGAGGAGCGTCATGATTCCCGCAGCGGTCGCCGGGTCAAGGTTTCCGGTCGGCTCATCCGCGAGCATGATGGCGGGCTTGTTCACCACAGCGCGAGCGATGGCCACACGCTGCTGCTCACCACCCGAAAGTTCATGAGGAAAACGATTCGACTTGCCAGCGAGGCCGACCATCTTGAGAGCATCCGGAACAGCTTCTTGGATGAAGCCCCGGCTCTTGCCGATGACCTGCAGCGTGAACGCCACATTGTCGAAGACCGTTTTGTTGGGCAGCAGACGGAAGTCTTGGAAGACCACGCCAAGGTTGCGACGGAAATAGGGCACCTTGCGGCTCGACAGCGTATTCAGGTGCTGACCGAGCACGTGGATGGAACCCTTAGTGGGGTTCTCCTCTTTGAGGATCAGCCGCAAAAAGCTCGACTTGCCCGAGCCGGATGCGCCAACCAAAAACACGAACTCGCCCTTGAGGATCTCAAGGTCAACAGAGTTCAGCGCCGGTCGTGTCGTGCCCGGATACGACTTCGAAACAGAATCAAAACGAATCATTTGGAGCCAGCCTAAAGAGCCGCACCTGAGAACTCGGCAGCGACGCACCGCAGGCACGTACTCACAGGGTGGCCCAGTTCAGGGCACACCGGCAGCGAACGACTGATCGGTGGAGCCCTAGCTAGACCGAGCGGTCGTGGTTATTCGATGGCGCGCTTGCGCCATTTGATTCCCGCCGAGATGAAACCGTCAAGGTCACCATCGAACACATTCGAAGGATTGTTAACCTCAAACTCCGTGCGGAGGTCTTTCACCATTTGATACGGCGCCAAAACGTAGCTGCGCATCTGGTCGCCCCAGCTCGCGGTAATGACACCCGCGATTTCCTTCTTGGTGGCCGCTTCCTGCTCACGCTGAAGTAGCAACAGCCGCGACTGCAACACGCGCATGGCGGCAGCGCGGTTCTGAATCTGGCTCTTCTCGTTCTGACAACTCACCACAATTCCCGTGGGCAAGTGAGTGATGCGCACCGCTGAGTCGGTCGTGTTGACCGACTGGCCGCCGGGACCGGACGAACGGAAGACATCGACACGGATGTCGTTCTCGGGAACTTCGACAACATCCGTCGTCTCAATAAGAGGTACAACTTCGACCGCGGCAAAACTCGTCTGGCGCTTGCCAGCTGAGTTGAACGGGCTCATGCGAACGAGACGGTGCGTGCCAGCCTCAACACTGAGCGTTCCGAATGCAAAGGGAGCGTCGACCTCGAAGGTCGCTGACTTGATGCCGGCCTCTTCGGCATAGCTCGTGTCGAGCACGCGCGTGGGATACGAGTGCTGCTCGGCGTACCGCAGGTACATGCGCAACAGCATTTCGGCGAAATCGGCGGCGTCGACGCCACCTGCTCCCGCGCGAATGGTGATGACGGCGGGTCGCTGATCAAACTCACCGTTGAGAAGGGTTTGCACCTCAAGGTCGCCCAAAGTCTTCGTGATGCCCCTGAGCTCGGCGCGAGCATCCGCCGCTGCCTGATCGTCACTCTCTTCGTTCGCCAACTCGACCATGATCTCGAGATCGTCAAGGCGACTCGAAATGGAATTGATCTTGGCTAGCTCAGCCTGACGGTGACTGAGGTCACTCGTGACCTTCTGCGCCTTGTCGGTGTCATCCCACAGATCGGGGGCACCAGCGGCCTCGCTCAATCGTGCGATCTCCGACGTGAGCCGGTCGGTGTCGACTACCTGGCGAATGTCCGCAAAGGTGGAGCGCAGCGCCGCGATGTCGTCAGAAAAGTCCAGTTCATCCATGTCACCAACCAGACTACCCGCGAACCCCACGCGACACCTGTTGGCCTCGTGCCCGTTCGCGCGCACCCTCTGGCCCGCACGACATATTATGGACGGCGATGAGCACAACAGGAGAACCCTTTAGCTGGCGCTCGATCGGGCTTCCCGTTCTCTTGCCGACACTACTTTTTTCGATCGGTGAAGGCGCGATCATCCCGCTGATTCCGATCGCTGCCGACAGCCTCGGGGCGACTCTGGCAATTGCTGGCCTCGTCGCAGCCGTGCTGACCCTCGGCGAGCTGTTCGGCAATATTCCGAGCGGATGGCTCATCTCCCGTGTGGGCGAACGCCCGGCCATGATCGGCGCGAGTGCACTCTCCATCATCGGAGTCGTGATCGCGATTCTCGCCCCCAACCCCGTCGCACTCGGATTCGGTGTGCTGCTGCTCGGACTGGCTGCTGCCGTGTTCGCGCTCGCGCGACATGCTTTTCTCACAAGCTTCGTTCCTGTTGCCTATCGGGCCCGTGCGCTCTCTACACTCGGGGGAACCTTCCGGCTCGGCATATTCATTGGACCGTTCATCTCTGCCGGAGTCATTCACCTCACCGGCACCGTGACTGCTGCCTTCTGGATTCATGTTGTGGCAGCGCTTGCCGCCGCCGCGGTGCTCGTTCTCCTTCCCGATCCCGCGACAACGTTCGGTGCGGTGCACACCACTCGCATCAACAACCGCACGCTGCGTGACGGCGAAGCCCTAGTAGAGCAAGAATCACACGGGCTTTTCGCTACTGTGCACCGCAATCGTGCGCTGCTCTCGCGCCTCGGCCTCGGTGCCGCCGTCATCGGAGCAATGCGTGCGAGTCGCCAAGTAATCTTGCCGCTGTGGGCCGTGAGCATTGGGCTCGCCGACACCAACACCGCCATTATCATCGGCATCGCCGGGGCGGTGGACTTCGCCCTCTTCTACACGGGCGGCCAGATCATGGACCGCTTCGGACGCTTGTGGACCGCCGTGCCCTCTCTCGTTGGTCTCGGCATCGGCCACCTCGTACTCTCGTTCACCCACGACTCAGCGCAGAACGTTGGTTGGTTCATCTTCGCCGCCATGTTCCTGTCACTCGCCAACGGTTTGGGCAGCGGCATCCTGATGACCCTCGGTGCCGACCTTGCTCCGCAAGACAACCCTGCCCCGTTCCTCGGAGCCTGGCGCTTCACCGGAGGCGTCGGCCAGGCATCCTCTCCCCTGCTCATCGCAGGGATAACGGCCGTGGCCTCCATCTCCTTTGCTGCGGGGGCCGTAGGAATACTGGGCCTCATCGGCGCTGGAATCATGGTGCGGTACGTGCCGCGGTACATCACCAAACCACAGCGCTAGGCACCACGAGGTAGCCCTGGCCGGCCGGTCTTCTCCGGCGAGCCCGGAGCCCTAGACTGGCGAAATGATCCCGAACAGCAACCTGATTGCCTTCGTGCTCATCGCTCTGCCGATCATCCTCATTCCCGGACCCAGTGTGCTCTTCTTGATAGGCCGTTCGCTTTCGCTGGGAAAGCTTGGCGGCATCATCAGCTCTCTAGGTAATGCCACGGGAGGGGTTGTGCTTGTCTTCGCCGTGGCCTTCGGCGTCGGCACGATCATCGCGCAATCCGTTATTGCGTTCACCATCGTGAAGTATCTCGGCGCCGCCTACCTGATTTACCTCGGCGTTCAAGCGATCCGTCACCGCAACGCTCACACGACAGCGGATGACGCAGCTCCCCGCCCACAGTCACGCTGGCGCATCTTCGGCCAAGGTTTCGTTGTCGGCATTACGAATCCCAAAGCGACCGTGTTTTTCGTTGCCGTTTTGCCGCAGTTCGTGAGCTTCGGAGCTGGCAATGTGCAACTGCAATTGCTCCTTTTGGGCCTGCTGTTTATGGCGATCGCGGTAGTGACGGATACGTCGTGGGCGATCGCTGCCGGTTTCGCGCGCGACTGGTTCGCGCGCTCACCACAGAGAATCACCACCCTCAGCGCAACCGGTGGGGTGGCGTTGATTGCGCTGGGAGTGGGATCTCTATTTATCCCGCACGCTAAGCAATAGCGGCGATAACATCCGGAATCGGGGTCGACCCATCAGTGAACTCGATGGTGTGACCGATGGTGTTGTCGGCATCAATCACCTCAGCGAGAACCCGGGCCACATTGTCGCGACTCGTGTGCTCGTCGGTGGCGTCATCGCCGACGCCGATCATGCCCGATGCGGCTTCGCTCGAGAGTGATCCAGGGCCGACGATGGTGTATTCGAGGGGGCCAGTGCGGAGGTGTTCATCGGCAGCAGCCTTCGCTTCTGCATACGCGAAGAAAGCGTTGTCTTCGGGAACACCGTGATCGAAACCGGCACCCTTGTACGAGACCATGACGTAGCGCTTGACGCCCGCGTGGGCAGCAGCATCCATGGTGCGGATGGCCGCATCACGGTCAACCGAATAGGTGCGTTCGGGGCTTCCCCCACCAGCACCCGCCGAGAACACGACGACATCGTGCCCCGTAAAAATTTCAGAGAGCTCTTCGGCACTCAGCGCCTCAATGTCTGCAATGACGGGCATGGCGCCCGTGGCGCTGATGTCAGCCTCCTGCTCAGGCTTGCGGACCAACGAGTGCACGTGGTGGCCGCGAGAGGTGAGAAGCTCGGCCAGACTCAGGGCAATCTTGCCGTGGCCTCCGACGATAGCGATTCGTTTCATGGCTAACTCCTTTGCTTCGGTGATGCGCCTGCGAGAAGCGCATCACCCACGCTACGGATTGAAACTCCCTGTTCGCTGGATGGAATGTGATCGCTGGCTGGAGGATTTCAGTGTGCTCGTGTCGGGCCTCCAGGGGACGCTAGGAAAAGACCGAACGCGCGTTCGCCGTCACTTCAATACGCAGGCCCTCCGGGACCAAGAGCGAGACAAACGGCGGTCGCCAATAGGCAGACAGCGAGACCGTCGCGCTGGAGCTGTCGATGCTCGTCGCGTGCTCGATGGTGAGCCCGTCGAACTCTGAGGTCGGGGCGGCAGCGACATATTCCCCCACCGCGACCGCGACCTTGGCGGGCGTCAATTGCGGGCGAAACCCCTGGGGCGTTCGCAGCACATCGTCGAGATCGTAGGATTCTGCTCCGACGAGAGCAGCGCCATCCGCGAGTGTGAAGAGTCGCTTACGTTCCAGATAGAGCGAGGTTGCCGCGACCACCAAGAAAATGAGCACGAGTGAGAGGAAGCCATAGAAGATGGTGAGCAGGAGTGCAGAACCATCGTCGTCACGCAATCCATCGCGCCGGCTCACTAGCGCGACCCCGCGAACTGAGAAACCTGCTGCGTCGCGGCCGCATCGAGCGGCACCTCTAGAGGAAATGAGCCGCTCAGCACCGGCGGTGCCAGCGGGAGCGGCACGGCAATAGCCACCTGCACGGTGACGAAGCTGTGGCGGGACAGACAATCGCTGGGATCGGGTGCGCACGAGATCGTGACCGCCGCGCTTGCGGCATCCACGTTGTGATTGTCGAGGGCGAACTCGACCGCGCGCGATGCCGCTGCGTTCGCCTCACTGAGAGTGTCAGCCTGAACGAACACGCGCGCCGCCTGGCGGGCAGCCCCCTCAGCAGCAAGAGCTCCGGACTGAATCGCGGACATCGTGAGCACCAGATACACGAGCGGAATGAGCATCACCATGCCGACCGTAATGAACTCCAGGGATGACGAACCCCGTTCATTAGCGAACCTGCTCGATTGCCGCATGGGCCGACACCTCCAAGCCATCGCTAATACCGATGAGGCCAAAGAGCGGCAGCGGTGCCCGCACGGTGATGAGCACGGCGGGTTGCCCGAGGTGGGACGTGGTGCTTGCGCTCACATCCGACGCATAGCCGGGCGACAGCGCCGTAGAGATGAGGTCACGAGTGCGAGTGACGCCATCGCCCAACGAGGTGTCGGCAAGGGAGGCGTAGCGCGCGCCCTCAGCCGCGGCATCCAACACCGTATTGCGGATATGCAACGCAAGAGCCAGCTGGATGACACTGAGCGTCAACACCGTCAACAGAGCCGAAACGAGAACGAACTCCACCACGGCGGACCCGGATTCGTCAGCACCCAGCCGCCTGCCGCGTTCGCGCCAGCGCGCACGCATTAGAAGCCGGTGACGCGATCAATAGCCTGTTCAAAAACCGAGCTGAGTGCTGGACCCGCAAGACCCCAAATAATGACCACAAGAACGGTCTGTACGTTATGGGGGTATTCTGTTCCCCATGAGATCAGTCATCTATTGCCGCATCAGCCAAGACCGCGACGGGGACTCCCTCGGCGTTGAGCGGCAAGAGGCCGAGTGCCGCGCTCTGGCCGAACGGCTAGGGCACGAGATCGACCACGTCTACATCGACAACGACATCAGCGCGACGACTGGCAAGGTGCGGCCTGAGTTCGAGGCCATGCTCCACGCTCAGCCGGAGTCGATCATTGCGTGGCATCAAGACCGCATCCTCCGATTGACCTCTGATCTGGAGAAGGTCATCGGTCTCAACGTGCCGGTCTATACCGTGACCGCTGGCACCCTCGACCTCTCGACCCCTGCCGGTCGTGCCGTGGCTCGAACCGTGGCCGCGTGGTCAACCTACGAGGGAGAGCAGAAGGCGCTCCGCCAGAAGTCCTCGAACGTGCAACGCGCCGCTGCCGGTGTCTGGCAATTCTCGCGTCGGCCATACGGCTATGAGCGCGTGAACGGCGAGGTGGTCATCGTCCCCGCCGAGGCCGAGATCGTGCGCGAGGGCTACCGGCGCTACCTTGACGGCGAGACCTATTACGCGCTGGCGAAGGACTGGACAGAGCGCGAGGTTCCCGGCGCATGGTCAATGGCACGAGTGCGCTCCATGCTCCGCAATCCTGCCTACGCGGGAGAGCGTCACTACAAGGGCGAGTATGCCGGTGAGGGCAACTGGGAACCCACCATAGACAAGGCGACGTGGAGCGCTTACGTTCGGATGCGTTCGCGCCGCAAGCGAGCCGGTGACTGGAGTACATCGACGAAGCACCTGTTGTCTGGAATCGCGAAGTGCGGAGTGTGCGGAAGCAACCTCACCGCTCGACCTGACCGCTCGTACATGTCGCTGGCGTGTACGAAGAGCTGGTGCACCTCGCGCAAGATGGAACACGTCGAGACCTTCGTGGTCGACGTACTGCTGGCGCGGCTGGCTGACCCTCAAGTCGTCGCGGCGCTACGCACCACGCCTGACGCAGCACCGCACGAGGCGGAACTATCCACGTTGCGCGAACGCCGGGACGACCTCGCTTCGCTCCTCGCGGACGGACTGCTGAGTCGTGAGGCGGTGCGCGAGAGGGCCGAAGACATGACGCACCGCATCAAGGTGCTGGAGGCACGGCTCGACTTCATGCGGACAGCTTCGCCGCTGGCTGACCTCGTGCTGGCCGAGAGCGTCCCGGCGCGGTGGGATGCGTTGCCGCTACCGATGAAGCGGCGGGTGTTGTCGGAGCTAATGGTCGTGAAAGTGAACCGCGCTCCGAGTGGTCGTCATGCCTTCGACCCGTCGACCGTGGAGATCGAGTGGGTTTCCAGAAACTAGCCATGTATCCATAGGGCTATAGCGTCATAGCACACATGTACTCCATTTAGGGGAGTTGTTGCCAACTCGTTACCCATTTCATTTTGGTCTGCCGCGCAACACCCATAGCGTTGTTGTTGCCGGGGGGGGGCAAAAGAAATGAGACACATGTCAATCGCAACAGCAGCCGTCAAGGTTGCACACCTCAGTCGGACGAAGGGTGCAGCGCACGAGCAGACCCTCAGCGCTCGCGCCGAACTCGCCGCCGTACACATCAAGCGCATCATGGACGACGCTCCCCCGCTCTCGGAAGAACAACTCGACCGCATCGTCGGCATCCTCAAGACCGGGGGCCAACGATGACTCGCAGCGAATGGCTCCCGTTCTACGGAATCGGCTTCGGCATCACCCTCATTGGCATCGTCCTCACGATTGCGGGTCTGTAATGAGCGACAAGGTACACGCCGCGCGTGTGGCGTTCGGCCTCTTCACCATCCACATGATGACCGACGAGCAGATCGCCGCCTACGAGGCGGCACGTCCGAAGCCGTGGGGCTACGGCAAGACCGAAGCACAGATTCTCGCCGAAGTGGAAAGAAGGGTCGCAGCATGAACGACGACGACTACATGGCCGCACTCGACGCAGCAATCGCAGCCGAGGGCACCAACCGGGAATTGACCCCGCAAGAACTCGGCGAGCAGCGCCGCGCAGACAGAATTGAGAAGTACGGCACCGCCGACGAACGCGCAGCCGAACGCAACGCCGTGGCTCACAACAACCGCGTCATGGTGGCACGAATGGAGTTCGAGACCCGCGACGCATGGAACGAGACCCCAGAGGAGACCAAAGAGATCGAGACCGTCATAGCTCAAGCCGAAGCCGTGGTTGAGGCCGAAGCGAAGGCGCTCGACATGACAGTGGCCGAAATGGAACAGACCAAGCGCACCGAGAACGCAATCGCGAACCGCGTCCATCAGCTAGAGATCGACCAAGAAGCTCGCCGCCGCGTTGCCGCCAAGAACTACGACGGCCTCGGCGGATTGCTCTCGTGGGAAGACCTCGAAGACGTGGGCGCAATGAACTGGCTCGTGCCCGGTTGGATTCCGATGGGCGAGACCTGCTTCCTCGTCGCGAAGCGCAACCTCGGCAAGTCGATGTTCTCGTTCGCACTTGGTTTCAGCGTGGCCCTGGGCTTGCCATTCCTCGACCAGCCGACCACGAAGGGCAAGGTTCTCTTCGTCCTCGGTGAAGGTAGCCGTGGCTTCATAAAGCGCCTCAAGTCGTGGGCGTTGGCGAACTCGGTGAACCCGAACGACCTCCGCGATCAAGTGGCGGTCTACAAGGGCGGCAAGATCAACAACGACGAAAGCCTCGCCGACATGCAGAAGGAGATCGACCGCCTCGACCCCTCGCTGGTCGTGTTCGACACCTACTCCTCGCTGAGCGGCGTGGTGAACGAGATCGACGCAGCGGAGAACGCCGAAGTGCTGAACCGTATCAAGCGCACCGCTCCAGATGCCGCCGTCCTCGTCCTCGCGCATCCGAACGCCGAGAGTGAGAACACGACCGCGCCGCGCCTTCGTGGCTCCTCTGTGCTGTCCTCCAACGTCGACACGGTCATCACCATGTTCAAGGACAAGAACCGCGTGGTGCCCGGTATGCCGTTCGACGAGTGGCTAGCGATCTCCACCGCCGAAGCTCACGCCGGTAAGCAGAAGGACGAGTCGAACAAGACGCTTCACGGCCTCGCCGTGCTAGCCAACAGCGAGGGCGCATACCTCGATTATGTGAGCGCGACACCGATGTCAGTATCCGACCGGTGGGTTTCCGGAAACCTCACAGTAGGGGCGATGGTCACCGTCAAGGCGCTTGTAGCAGCATCGGGAGCGTCCGCCAACACCGTACGAAACCACCTAAAAGACTCGACGCTGGTGACCGCATGGCCGTCGACAAGCGGAGGGCCGACCGAGTACCGCCGAGACCGCTGAGGTTACCAAGGTTGCCAAGGTTACCAATTGGTAGGCACCCGCGAATTGGTAACCCCACCCCTTATGTCTACTGGCATCGGAGGGTGGTTACCAACGCGCGCAGGGTGAGTAGAGGTACTCGTAGAGCTACTTTTGCGATTGGCGACCTCCGAAAATGAACGCCGTGATAGGGGTCGGGATAAAGACATTCCGGCCCCTCAGACAGTGACGATCGGCTTACCGTTTGAGCGCACCGACCGGCCATATCAGCCAGTCGAAGAAAAACCGGAATCGGTGCTTTAGAGAAAAGACGGTCCTCACAGCACTCAACCTGCCCGACTGCTGACTGACGGTGAATGTCCTTCTTCTGATTCTCGACATTGCGGGAGCTTCGCGCCACGTCACCAGGATCACCCATATCAAATCCTCGAACTCACCAGCTGGAAAGAACGTGCCACGAGCCGGGTACGAGCTTCCAGACACTCGACTTAACTTGAACTCTTCATGGCCGGACGCCTCAAGTTCGTAAAACAAACCAAGGGCCTCCCTCCGGCGAAGACCAAAAGGCTTCAAGGTCACATTGACCTCGTGCGCCGACGCTTTGCCCATGTTGATTAGTAGAAGATCGAAGGTTGATCGAGGCTTGCCGCCTCGATCAATTTGAGGGTGCGCCCTCAACACAATGAAGGGCCTCGGATAATGACGCAGCGCAACGAAGGAAGCGATTACAGAGAGGCCAGAGAAAGCGAGCGCGATGACCGCCATAATGAAAGAAGCTGGTGATTCCACAGTACAAACTTAGCGGAAGATCGCATCAATGCTTGCTACAAAGGTTGATACAATAAGGGCATGACCGAATCACACAGAACACCTGAGTACTTCAAGAACTCTCGGACGGTTCGGCGCATGGTTGTGGCTCGGCTCAAGCGGGGCGATCAGGTGCAGTGCATCGGCTGTGGCTGGCCCATCACAGCAGACCAACTGTTCGACGTTGGACATCGGCGCGATGCACACCGAGGTGGAAGCAACAGCATCGACAACCTCGGCCCACAACACCGCAAAGAGAACAGGTCATCAGGCGGACGAGCCGGAGCGCTGGCAACCAATCAGTCATCGAGGGGCGCGAAGAGGTTGCCGTCGTGGTGAGTTTTTTGAAAGACGACGCCGCTATCCCCGCCAAGGCTCTCAAAGCAGCCTCTCTCCCCAAAGGTAAGGGTGGCCTCAGCAAAGACATTCTGGACAAACTGCCAGAGGAGGTGCGCGACCATCCACTCCTCGGTGAGGCAGAGTGGGTGAAGTTTCGGGACGAAGGGCTTGCCGCGCTGGTCGAGACCGACATGGTCACCACGGCGCAGTCTCGCGCTGAGTTCCTAATGGGCGCATACCTCCTCGACGCAACGGTCAAGGTGGGCGGACTGCTCGGCAGCCTCAAGCCTCAGATGCTCCGCGTGGTCGACATACTCGGCGCTGGCAAGTTCAAGAACGCCGTCCTCATGCCGCGTCGATCTTCCAAGACCACGACGCTCTTCTGCATCCTCCTCGGACGGTGCGCACTCGACGACCTGCACCTCGCTGGCTTCACCCTCGCGACGACGCAGAAGAAGACGGCAGAGCGCTATCGGGTCGACGTGTACGGGCCAATCACCCGCCGCTGGCCTGACCCTGACACTCGACCGGTGAAGCTCTACAAGGGCAACGGTACGGAGCGCGTGGAGTTCCCGAACGGTTCGGTGATGTCGGTGCTGTCTCCTGACGGTGATGCGTTCCGCTCTGGCGCTTACGACACGCTTCTGGTCGACGAGGGCGGTGAGGCTTCGGACGAGATGGGCGACGACATCGTCTCCTCAGTACTGCCAGCGTTCGACACTCGACCGAACGGACAGTTCGTGGTGGCCGGTACAGCCGCCGACTTCCGCGAGGGGAACATCCTCTGGGACATGCTGCACGACCCGCGCTCCGGCAAGCTGAGCTTCACCGTTGCCGACAGCGTCACCGACGAACAACTCGCGGGATGGGAACCCTCGGACGAACACCCCGAAGCGTGTGTGCGCGAACTGGTCGAGGCCATGCACCCCGGCGTTCATAGCGGCCTGACGACGCTGGACAAGATTGAGGACAACGCCTCGACGCTCTCCGTTGGTCAGTTCGCACGTGAGTACCTTGGAGTGTTCGGGACTGTCGGCTCGAAGAGCGGAATCGTCGACCTGACGAAGTGGACGAACGGCGGCTCCGGTGCCGCCCTGCCGTCTCCGCCTGGGCGGTTCGGACTCGCGTATGCCCCGCACCCTGACCAGCGCTGTGGCTCCATCCTCGCCGCGTGGCGGGACGACTCCGGCAAGGCCGTCCTCCTCCAGCTCGAACACAAGACCGGCATCGAGTGGATGTCTACAGCAGCGGCGAGGTTCGCGCGTAAGTACGGCGAGGAGGTCACGTTTGACTCCGGTCAGCAGGTGGCCTCCCTCATTCAGGAGAAGCTGCACCGCTCGAAGCCTCGACCGAAGCTGCACCCGCTGGCGTTCGCCGACATCAAGAAAGCGGCGGCTCTGCTCATTGACGAGATCGACCGCGACAACGTGACGCACTTCCGCCAGCCGGAACTCGACAACGCGGCGCTCCTCGCGGTGAAGCGCAAGGCTGGCATCAACGGCTGGGCGCTCGGTCGTGGTGAGGCTGAGGATGACATCACTGGACTCGAAGCCGCATCCCTCGCGCTCCTTGTCTATGACCAGCAGAAGCCGAAGGCGCAAAGACGCAAGCCGGTCATCCGAACTTAGTGATACAAAGAGCAACACAAAGACCCTCTCGCCTGATACAATGGCTAATACAAAGCCACGATCAGGAGGTCTTCATTGGGACTGTTGGACATCTTTAGAAGTCCCATCACTCTGACCTCCTTGGCTACGCCGGTTGCGTTGTCTCTTGAGTCTCCCAACCAAACCTCCTCCCTCGCCAAGGTCGTCTTCGCTGAGTACTTCACGGGCGAACTTGGCGAGGTTTCCCGGCTCTCGGCTCTCCAGATTCCCGCGCTCAAGAAGGCGCGAACCCTTCTGATCTCCACCATTGCCTCCCTCCCGCTTCGGGAATACAAGGACGGCGTGGAGGTCGAGCGGCCTTGGCTTCGCAACTCCAGTTCCGGCATCAGCCCTTGGCACCGTGCCGCTGGCATCGTTGACGACCTCCTCTTCTACGACTGGTCACTCCTCGCCGTTGAGCGCGACAAGGCCGGTCAGATCATCGACTCCGTCCGCGTCCCCTTCGAGCGCTGGTCAACCAACAGCAAGGGGCAGATCAGCGTCGATGGGCGCTTCGTCCCCGCCAACTCGGTCGTCCTCATTCCCGGCTCTGGCGACGGCGGCATCCTCGCCGCTGGCGCTGCAACGATTAAGGGCGCTCGCGCTGTTGAACGTGCGTGGGTCTCTCGCGCTCAGGCTCCCATCCCCATGGTCGAGCTTCATCAGTTGACCGACGACGAGATGGAAGACGAGGAGATCGACGAACTCGTGGAGTCGTGGAACATCGCACGTTCCAGCGCCACCGGCGCGACGGGCTTCACTGACAAGCGCATCGAGGTTCGCACTCACGGCGACAAGAGCGGCGAGTCCCACCTCGAAGAGTCTCGCAACGCGGTTGTCCTCGACATTGCTCGCCTCACTGGAGTCCCGGCATCCGTGCTGGACGGCTCGCAGTCGGAGGCATCACTGACCTACTCCACCTCGGAGGGGAACCGCAACGACTTCATCGACTACTCCCTCCAGTACCTTCTCGCGCCGATTGAGGCTCGCTTCTCACTCGACGACGTATCGGGCGCTGGCAGTGTCATCCGATTCGACAAGACGGCATTGGTCACGCGGGAGCAAGCCGCCGTCACTTCCCCCCTAAAGGACTGATCATGACCAACGCACTATTCGCAGACATCGGCGCACGGACTCTCCGTGGCCTCTTGCTCCCCTACAACGAACTCTCCGCTCCGTCGGTTTCAGAAACCGAACCGGTGATGTTCGCGAAGGGCACGGTCGAGATTCCCTCCGACGTGTCCGCACTCAACGCCAACCGGCTGCATTCGCAGTTCGCGCCGGTGGCTCGGTTCGTCAAGGTGGAGGAGACCGACGCTGGCATCGTGGCGCACTTCGCCGTTGCTAAGACCGAGGACGGCGACAACCTCCTCCTCGAAGCCGCTGACGAAGACGAGTCCAAGCGACCACGCCTCAGCGCCGAGATCAAGGGTCTCGTGCGGGACGGTGCCAACGCCGTCAAGGCCGCGCTAACCGGTGCCGCGTTCGTCCCCCAGGGCGCGTTCGCGTCAGCCGCTCTCTTCTCCAATCGCGAAGACCTCGACGACGGCCTCGAAGAGCGCATCGATGCAGCAGTGAAGGCCGCACTGGCCGAACACTCCCCCAAAACCGAAGGCATCCCGTCTGAGGACTCTCCAATCCAGAAGGAAGAAGAAGCTATGACTGCATCAGCAGAAGCAGCAGCAGTACCGGACGGGCTTACCGCTCCGGCCGATTCCACTCCCATGAGCGTGAACTCGCTCTTCTCGGCACTGATCGCTCCTCGCGACAGCGTTGACACTCTCCAGAAGATTGGCCGCGAGACCGGCGACCTCTTCGCAATCAGCCCCATCCAGCACTCCGGCCCGTCGACCGTCACCATCGGTGCAGACGTTCAGGTTCCGCAGGTTCTCGGTGAACTCTGGAAGCGTCGCGCCTACCAGCGCAAGTACACCACGCTGTTCAACCAGAGCGCACTGACGAGCATGAAGGCTCGCGGCTGGCGCTTCGTTGAGGGCAAGGAACCCGTCGTGGGCGACTACACCGGCAACACTGCCGAGATTCCCTCGAACGCGATCGACACCGAAGAGGTCACGGTCGACGCACTGCGTATCGCCGGTGGCCACAAGCTCGACCGTCGTTTCGCTGACTTCGGCGACACGTCGATCATTGCGTCGTACTTCGACCACATGACCGACAGCTACAGCCGCCAGACGGACGCGAAGGCTCTCGCCGCTGCACTCACCGGCGCGACCACGATGACCTCGTTGGTTGCCGGTTCGGGCATTGCGACTGGCCTCTCGGCAATCGTTGACGGCGCTCTTGCCGTTATCGCTTCTGAGAACACTCCGTCGTTCGCGGTCGTTTCGCCTGAACTCTGGCGCGACATCGTCCTCACTCCGAACGAGTCGGTGCTGGGTTACCTCAGCGCTTCGCTCGGGCTCGAAGAGGGCAGCACCGCTGGCTTCCGCATCATCCCCGGCGCAGTCGGAACCGGCAAGGTTCTCGTCGGTGCCAAGGAGGCCATGACCACGTTCGAGCTTCCCGGTGTCCCGATTCGCGTTGAGGGCATCGACCCTCACCACGGCGCAATCGACCCGGCGCTGTTCGGCTACTACGCCAACCTCGTCAACGCGACGAAGGCACTCCAGTTGGTCACTGCTTACACAAGCGGTTCCTGAGAGAACGGGGCATAGGCAATGACTTGGCACACGCCAGAAACAGTCCGCGAGGACTGGCTCGACGCACCTGAAAGCGACACTCTTCTCGAAGACTTGCTTGTTGTAGCTCAGGAGGCCGTTGTCGCCTATGCCCCCGCACTCACCGAGGTCGACGAAGAGGACGCGCTGATCATCCCAACGGCTTACCGGTACGCCCAACTCCAGCAGGTCAAGAACCTCTGGAACGCGGGACGTGTTGACTCAGCCGGTGGAGTAGGGGACGAGGGCTTCGTGTTCCGTCCCCATCCCCTCGACTGGATGATCAAGCAGATTCTCCGTCCTCGCAAGGCGGTGCCTCGTGTCCGATAAGTCAATCCGCGAACAACTCGCAGATGCGATCACTCCGCTCTTGCCTTCGACTTGGAAGATCGTTCCGAATCAGGTCGGCGTGGAAACACTCTCTAAGGTCACGGTCGTCATCAAGCACCTCCAGATGTCGAAGTTCCCGGAGGCTCCCATCGGACACCTCCAGCACGAGTTGACCATCACCATCATCGACCCGCACACCGATCAGGTTCGTGCGGAGAACGCACTCGACGACTCCGTCTTGGAACTCGTCACCGCTCTCGACTCCATCCCCGGTCTCATTATCAAACTCGCGAAGAAGGTCTTCACGGACGAGACCTACTTGGGCTGGGACGTTGAAATCACAACCTTCTCTCGAAAGGAGAAATAGCTCATGGCAACAATCGCAGTAGTCCCCATCGTGATGAAGGACGTGGTTCTCGAAATCGAGGATGACGACTTCGCCGCTGCTGTCAGTTCGGCAGTACTCACCCCCTCGTCCTCGTCGGTCATCTTCAAGGGACTCAAGTCTGGCTCCGTCTTCACCGACGTAACCGCCGCGACTTGGACTCTCGGACTGACCTACGCGCAGGACTGGGTGACTGCTGGCTCGCTCTCGCAGTACCTCCTTGAGAACGAAGGCACAGTCGTCGACGCGGTTCTCAAGCCGCAGAGCGGCATCGGGCCTTCGTTCAGCGTCGAGATCGTCATCACTCCAGGCGCAATCGGTGGAGCAGTCGACACGACTGCCGTTGCCACCGTGACCCTCGGGGTGCAGGGCAAGCCGACTCTCGTTCCCGCTGAGTAGAAATGGCATCCAACGGACGTATCTCGATTCTGCTGTCGAAAGACTTGCAGACTCTTTTGAGCGCCGTCCGTCAGATTCCGAAGGAGGTGGCGGCTGAGGTTCGTAAGCAGACCAAAGCCGCCGCCTTCCCCATCTGGGGCGAAGAGGTGCGAGGCCGCACGGCATCCCGCCAGCAGGTCAGCATCCTCTCGGACACGGCTCGCGTAGCGGTCAGTGACTCGAACGTGCTGCTCAAGTCTGCCGCTGTCGGCAAGACCTCGAACGGCGTACCGAAGTCGCTCCTCGCAACAGGAACCGAGTTCGGTGGGAATCCGAACAAGGTCATCCACTCGCGCACTAAGGCTGGCAAGCCGTACACCCGCAAGCAGGGCAAGCAGTTCCCGCTCCCGCGCCGTGGTGGATATGTCGTGTATCCCGCCGCGCGTGACTCCATTCCCCGTCTGGCATCCCTCTGGGTGCAGACCACCGTCAGAACAATCCACGAAGCACTTGAGAAGGGCGGAGTCCGCTAATGACTAAGGGCATTGAAATTGGTATCGGCTCCGAGACCAAAGCGTTCAAGCAGGGTGTCGAGTCTGGAGTCATCGAACCCATTGAGGATGCGATTGACGCACTCGACGACCTCGGCAAGAACAAGGGCACCGACAAGCTAGAGGACGGCTTCGAGGCCGCACAGAAGGCTTCCAAGGAACTCAAGCAAGAGGTTTCTGAAACCGCCGACAACATCGAGCGTGACTTCAAGAAGTCCTACGCCGACATGAAGAACTCCTCCGAGAGCGGCACAACGAAGGCCAAGGCTGACCTCAAGGAACTCGGCAACGAGGCCAAGATGAACGCCGCTGAGACCTTCTCGTCGTTCGACGGTTCGGCTGAGTCGTTCGCTGACGGCATCCAAGGAACCCTCGGTGGCATCGTGTCCAGCCTTGGCCCTGTCGGCGCTGCCGCTGGTGCCGCTGGCGCACTCGGCATCGGCCTCATCATGTCGAAGATGGACGAGGCCAGGGAGGGGTCAGAGGAGTTCCAAGAGCGCGTATCTGACCTCACCGACGACATGCTCGACTTCGGCACCGTGGGCAAGCGCTCCTCCGAAGCCGTTGCCGACAGCTTCAACGACCTCGCGACTTCGACCGAGGACGGGGCAGACAACCTCAAAGAGATGCAGAAGATCGCTGAGCGGCTCTCCAGCCCACTCGACGACGTTACTAAGGCGTACCTCGAAGGTGGCGGTGCGCTCGACGACCTCATTCGTAAGACCGAAGACCTCCAAGAGAAAGAGCAAGAACGCTTCGAGGAGTCTGTAGCTCAAGGCGGCTCCGCCTACGACGGTCTGGTAAGCGGCGGCATCAAGTACGAGAACCAACTCAAAGGCCAGCTCGACCTCCTCAAAGAGCAGAGGGCCGCAATCGAGGCCGCTCAGGATGCAGAGCTTCTGGCGCTGTCTGCTGGCGCGACTGAGTACGAGGTCAAGGTTGGCCTCATCAAGTCCATCGACTCGGCCTACGACGACGCAGCCGGGGCGGTCACGGACTTCATCAACGAAGAGAGTGGCTTGTTCGACGTGGCCGCGTATATCGCAGCCATGGAAGCCAAGTCGGAAGCACTCAAGAACTATCAGGACGACCTCGCGAACTCTGGCCTCTCGGACGACGCGAAGAAGTTCTTGAACGAGGAGGGCGCTGAGGCAGCAGCCACCATGGTGCAGGGCTACAAGGACGCATCCCCGGCGCAGCAAGCTCAACTCTCGGCGATCTGGTCTGAGGCAGGACGCGACAACTCTGGCGAGTACGTCAAGACCGGCCAGCAAGGGTTCGACGGCGCGAAGCTCAACGCTCCCGAAATCATCATGAAAGACCCTGACGTGAACGGCACCGTCAACAGCATCCAGAACAAGCTCAACCAGAGGTCAGTCACCGTCAAGGTGAAGACCGTCGATCAGTACGGACGGGAACTCTTCTAATGGCCTCCACATTCAGCACCGCCGAGGCTACGGTCACGCCGGTCGTCGTCGATGGGTTCAAGTCCTCTCGTGAGTCTCGCAACGTCATTCATAACGTCCTCGGCGCGAACGCTCCTGCCGTGACGCTTCGTGATGCTGGCGTTCGCACTGGCACCCTCACGGCGTTGTTCCGCACCCTCGCAGAAGCACAGTCGTTCGAGGCCGTGCTGGCGACCGGGCAGGTCATCCAGTTCGAGGACAGCGACAATGCGACGTTGACGATGGACTTCATTCTCGACGGCGAACTTACCGTGGAGCTGGAAGACGACAGCCGTTCGCTCTGGCTTGTCGAGTTCGACTTTCAAGAGGTGGCGTGATGCAGATCAACAAGAGCGAGTTCACCGCAAAGGTGACGGGTGAAAGCGGTTTCGAATTCGAGGTTAAGTCCGCTGACATCACGCTGGACGAGACGCGTGCGCCGTATATTCAAGCCGAACTGACTTGCGTATTGCCAGAGTCAGTGGCTCTCGAACTGATTGACCCGCGCAACGCTCTTCGTGTTCTCGTCACCGCCACGCAAGAGTGGATTCGGCCTGTCCGCGACCCGCAGACACGCACCTTCGACCTCATCCTCCACGAGCGAACAATCGACCACGAATCAGCTGAACTCACCCTTCGGCTGGTCAGCGACGAAGCACTACTCATCGACGCGGGAAACACCACCACGGCGGAGACTCGTATCTTTGGCCTCTCCGTCAAGGCTGCCGTCGACGCAACACTGACAAAGCACTCCTTCGCGCTGGAACCGGGAGCGCTCGACGCGACGCTAGAGGCGAACCCAGCGACGCTCGCCCCAATTAAGAACTACGCCAGATCACCTGAACCTCGTGCAGATGACAACTGGCGTGTCCATTCGACTCTGGACCGCACGATCATGACTGCCGAGTTCGAGGGTCTAGCGGTCTGCCGAGGAACAAGGAACACATCATCCGGTTTGTATGCGATCTACATGAACGAACTTGACGGCATCCCCGGCAACCTCGACGAGAGCTACGAGTACCGTTTCATGGCACGTAGTAGCCGACGTGGCGAACGCACCATCAGACTCACCGACAAGAACGGCGTACACGTCACCACAAAGGCAGTCGACATGGTGGCCGGCGAGTGGACTGAATGTGTTATCTCATCGACTACTGAGTCTGGCGAGTCCCCTTACTCGCTGTCGCTCTTGAGCAGCGCTGACCCCTCGGGCACAACGCTCGACGTAACCGCGCTGACCGTAATCGAGCGCGATCAGGTGATGGGCAACAATGACATGTTCTTCCACGGTGACACCCTCGACTCTGGACTGGACACGTTCGAGTGGACAGACACAGCACACCACTCCACCTCGACGCGAACGAACTTGCCGAACTCGGACATCTTCATCCAGACACCGGGCACCCTCGACTGGGACTACGTCGCGCCGATTGTTCAGGCCGGTGGCCTTCGCCTCTTCTGCGACGAGAACCGCGAGTGGCGACTCGTTGACCCACTCGCCTACTCGGTGCCGGGACAGATCAACGTGGCCGCTGGCACGAACGCCACCTCTGGCCGGGACACGATCTCGCGCCAGCAGGAGGCATGGTTCGACGCGGTCGTCATCGAGTACCGCTGGACGGATGCCGAAGGGCTTCCGCAGGTTGCCTACGATGCAGCGAGCGCCGGTGGAACGAAACTCCTCAAGCGCGTCATCGAGCGTCCGTTCCCCGGTGCCGGTGCCGCACAGAGCATCCTCTCGCTCTACTCTGGGCGCGGTCGAGTCCTCGACATCGAAGCGCTGGCTGACCTCGACGCGACACCGGGCATGGCACTCGTGATGACGATGCCTGGGACACCGATTCAAGTCGGTGTCGTGTCCTCGGTGACGTGGAAGTGGAGCATCGACGGCGACTCCGACGAAATGCGAATCGCTTCGCGCGGCCTCCTCGACACCCCCTCAACCGCGTGGCTCCTCCAGCCGGAGGGCTACGCATGGAACGAAGTACCACTCGGCCAAGACTGGTCTGAGTACGAGACCCCTAGTTAGGACAGATCATGGCAAACGGAGACGCAGCAGGAGCGAAGGGCTGGGACGTTGTTCCCCTCACCGACGACGTGAAGGTCGGCTACGACGAGATCAACTACTCCCGCGACCTCGTGGCCGCTGAGCAGGACGCTCGAATCGCCGCCGACGCGCTCAAGCTCAACGCCTCGAAAATCATCATCAGCAGCACTACGCCAGCAGTGGTCAACGGTGCGCTCCTCTTCAAGTACAGCGCGTAATGACTGACGTAGGCTTCGGCGGCAACGTCGGTTCAGCGAACAACGGTGAGGGGACATGGGTTCGCTCTTCGCTGTCGCTTCCGTCTGGCCGCAAAATGGCGAACGGTTCAACCGCGTGTCTCGTGACGCACGTCGGCGCTTACGTCGGTGGCTACTTCGGGACTATGAGCATCAAGCTCCAGCTTGGCTCCAGCGGCACGTCGTACTTCAACGTGGCGAGCGACAGTCCACCGGTGGCGTTCACCGGGTACAAGTCGATCTCCAACGTTCTCGTGAACGGCGGCTCGACGTGGTTCTACGCAATCCACAATTCAGGACGCATCTACTTCGGACGCTCCTCCACCTCCGGCGCGAACGGTGTCTTCAACGGCAACGGCTTCGGCTGGAGCGGCACGCTGGGCGGTGCGCTTCGTTACATCGAGGCACCCTCCGCACCGCGCAACCTGACGGTCGTGTCGTCGGTGGCGGGTCAAGCGACGGTCGATTACGACGCACCCTCTGACGACGGTGGCTCCTCGGTCAACGGCTACGTCATCCAGTACTCGACCTCTTCGTCGTTCACCGGCGCTTCCAAGATCGAGGTGTCTTCGGGCACGACCTCGAAGACGATCACCGGGCTACTGCCGGGACGCAAGTATTACTTCCGCGTGGGCGCTCAGAACGCCGTCACGGACGCGGCGGGAACGTGGGGCGTGACCAGCAGCGCTGTGAACACGCTCGTGCTGTCTGGCGCGAAGTACGGCGTGGACGGCGTGTGGAAGGACTGCGAGGTCTACGTCGGCATCAACGGTGAGTGGGTGCCGGTGTCAGTGAGCTTTGGCTCCGGGGGGCAGTGGGAGCCAATGGAATGAGAAACAGGGATATGAATAAGACAGCAATCACACTCGGATACTTCGGCCTTGGCATGGTGGCGGTGGTGGGAGTCATCACGACAGTCATCTTCGCGCCAGATGCGAAGGACGACGTAATCCAATTCGTCGGCACGATCATGGCCGTGGCCTCGACCGGTGCCGTGACCTTCTACATGCTGGGCAAGCAGAACGAGAAGGTCGAGACGATTCAGAAGCAGACGAACGGTACGCTGTCGAAGCTTATGGAAGAGAACGCACAACTCCAGCAGGAACTCAAAAACCGGGCTGACGAGACCAGTGCGGAGGGCTAGTCAGGTGGGTCTCCGTTATCCGTATGAAAATAAGGCTGGCAGACCGACACAACCCGCTGTCGAGTGGCGCGCTTATGTCATCCGCATCCCGTATTCTTCCTTAAAACGAATTAGACTGCCGGTGGATAACCTGTTCGTAACGCTGTGGATAACCTGTCTGGGGTGAAGGATGCTAGTCAAAGAGGCCGCTAAACAAGCGGCGGTCAGAACTCTCGAAGAGTACTGGGATGGGTCGTTCCCGATCGATCCAGTGGCGATCGCGGAGGCGCACGACATCGAAGTTCAGTTCACCCCGCTCGTCGCTGGCGTGTCCGGCGCGATTCTCGCTGAGCCCGGCGAGGTAGTCATCGTCATCGACGAAACCGAAAACTATGGTCGACAGATGTTCACCTGTGCGCATGAGCTAGGGCACTACATTGAGCGCAAAGACAGCGGCGATGAAGAATTCTCGTTCGTTGAGCGCCGCACTCAAAAATATGACCTCCACGAACTTTATGCCGATGAGTTTGCGGGTAATCTGCTTATGCCTGAGGATGAGTTTCGCGAACAACTGACAGCCTCAGACTCTGTCTATCTAGCCGCTTCTCACTTTGGAGTTTCGCCGCTCGCAATTGAGAAGCGCAAGGAGCGGCTGGGATTTTGAGCGAAGCTGACGATTCACCCGCGGACGATTTAGAGTCCGCAAGCATTGAGAAGCTTCGTTCCGAAGATGTCCGTCTATCGACAACTCTGCGTTCCTTGGCCGCCTCGAGTGACCCCGCTGCTCGTTACAACCGATTGCTGCGGTTGAAACGGTTTCAGAACACCATGCAAGGTGCCGAGATCAACCGATTGCATCAGCAGAATGAGATGCGCCCCAAGTTCTTCAATCTCGCCGCCTGGCTCTCTTGGGTGGTGGTCGTCGGCAACTTCGTCCTCGTCGGCTGGTACGCGTGGCACGCCAAAGGTGACTTTAACCCGCAGGTGATGATGTTCTGGATCTCGTCGACGGTAGTCGAGGTACTCGGAATCGTTTACATCATCGCTCAGTACCTCTTTCCGAAGACGAAGGTCAAGAAGAAGAAGACTGCCACCGAAAAGACGGTCAAGAAATCTAAGCCGTCAGCCTAAATACCCCTATGACGTTAGGACTGGTAGACCTGCGGTCATGAGAGTAATCAGCACCCAGCCCGGTACGTCTCCTCGCTCTGATGTGAGCGCTCGGGTACCTCGGGAAAGCCCGCTCTTCAGTAGCAATTGAGATGATTTCACTCTGTAATCATTGAGCGAAACACAAATGTGCGTAAAGATTTTCCACAACGGGGCTGCAAGCGGCGCGAACGATCCTCGGCCGCCTGCTGCCACCTACTCTGTCGACTTATTCTTCTTGCGCTTGGCCTGCGCCTCGGCCTGGAACGCCTGCAGGGTCTCCACCTCGTCTTCGACGATCGCATCGGCCTGAGCAATGTTGTCTGGCGATGGCAAACCGGTGTCGGAAAGAATGGCATCTTCGGTGACCTGCGAGATTCCGCCGCCCGACTGCGCGGCCTTCTTGCGGAGGCGATCGAGGGCAGCACGAAGCGGGTGAACCGTATCGCGCAACAGCGGCTCTTCGACCTCAAGACCGTAGAAGGTGCCGATTTGGTCGACGAACTGGGCACGCTGCGCTCGGTCATACGCGCGCCGCTCACGACTGAACGCTGTCACTGTCGCCGCACAGATCATCAGCATCACCACGCTGAACGGGAGCGCTGACAGGATTGCGGCCGTTTGCAGCGTTTGCAGCCCACCGGTTACCAGCAAAGCGATCGCCAAGAACGATGCGAGCAGAGCAAAGAACACACGGATGCGCTTGAGCGGTTCAGCGGAGCCACCGGTGGCGATCATCGACATCACGAGGGCACCGGAATCGGCTGAGGTGACGAAGAAGATTCCGATCAGCAGGATGGCTCCGAACGTGAGAGCGGTGCCTGCCGGGAGACCGGCAAGCAGATCGAAGAGAGCGGAATCGGCATCCACCGATCCGTCGGCAGCAACGAGCCCGCCCTGACCGTAGAGCTCACGGTAGATCGCGTTGCCGCCAAGAACACTGAACCAGAGGAACGTGAGCACGGTGGGAACGAGCATGACGCCGCCCACGAACTCGCGCACGGTGCGGCCCTTGGACACACGGGCAATGAAAACGCCGACGAACGGAGCCCACGACATCCACCAACCCCAGTAGAAGGTGGTCCAGCCGGCCTGCCACTGTTCGCCAGCCTGGCCCTCGTAGGCGCTGACATTGAAACTGAGCCCGATGAAGCCCTGAAGGTAGTTGCCCATCGACTGCACGAACTCGCGGAACAGGAATGCCGTCGGCCCGACGATCAGAAGGAACACCAGCAGCACAGCCGCCAGCAGAAGGTTCGTGGTCGAGAGCCATTTCATGCCTCGGCCGATACCCGACACCAGCGACAGAATCGTGAACGCGACAATCACCACGATGACGGCGATCTGCGTCGTCAGGTTCGACTCGGCAATGCCGGTCTTCTCGAGACCGGCAGAAATCTGAAGAACACCGAGACCGAGAGACGTCGCCACACCGAATACGGTGCCGACCAGAGCGATGACGTCGATGAGGTTGCCCCAGCCACCCCGAACGCGCTTGCCGAGCAGCGGCTCCAGAGTCCAGCGGATCGAGATGGGGCGCCCGCGACGATGGATGGCGTACGCGAGGGCGAGGCCGACCACCACGTAAATAGCCCAGGCATGCACACCCCAGTGCAAGAACGTTTGACTCATCGCCTGCTGAGCGAGCTGAATCTCCGTGCCCGAAACGCCAGGACGCGGGTTCGCGAAGTGGCTAAGCGGTTCGGCGACGCCGTAGAAGACGAGCCCGATGCCCATGCCCGCGGCAAACAGGAAGGAGATCCAGGCGATCATCGAGAACTCAGGCTCGTCGTCATCCTTGCCCAGTTTGATGTCGCCGTAGCGGCTGAATCCTAGGTAGAGCGCGAAGGCAACAAAGAATGCTGCGATCAGCACGTAGTACCAGCTGAACGAGTTAATGACGCTCGACTGCAGGGTGTTGAATACTGCGTTCGCGAGGTCTGGTGCGATGATCGAGAACGCGGTGATCGAGATAATGAGGCCAGCGGCCGGCCAGAATACCCACGGTGCGAGCATGCGTGTGGCGGTCGGACGGTCCGGAACCTCGGGCTCTGCGGGGATGGTCGATTCTGCGGTCATGAGATCTCCGATCGCGTGGGGTCACTGCTCGACGGGCTACAAGCGTAGACATCGAGTTCTAGTAGCGTATTCGCAGTCTGCGATACATGGTTAGCGGGCGCAGCGTCGGCCGCGCCCATCGCTTTACCGTTCGGAGCCGAAGCGGTATCCGAGTTGCCAGCGAGCCGAATCGATCGTGTCGAGGATGGCGACGGTTTCGTCGAGCGTGTGCACCGGCGACTCGGTGAGCCCCTGCGCCACAAACCCGGCGAGCGCCGTGGCCTGATAGCTGAGGCCCTGGTGGCCGACGATGCCCGTCTCGTCTTTCCAGTGAATGGATTCGCCGTCGAAGCCCGGCTTCGAGAGCGTGAGCGAGGTGGGTGTGAAGAAGCCATTACCCACTTGCAGCAAGGCGTCAGTGCCGGCGACGGATGCCGTGATGGGAGTGCGCGCGAGCAGCGTGGTGTTGAGCTGGGCCTGAGCCGCGCCCGCGTAGCTGAGCGTAAGGAGGGATTGAGCATCCACCCCGCTCTCGGTGAGAGAACCGACGTTATGGATGGCGGTGGGCGCCCCCACAATCTGCGATGCGAAAGCGATCGGATAAATGCCGAGGTCGAGCAGGGCTCCTCCCCCGCTCTCGAGTGAGCGCACGCGGTGACCCTCAGGGATGAACTGGCCGTGGTCGGCGGTGACGAGCTGGATCTCGCCGAAGGTGCCGTCGGCAATGAGCTGACTGATAATCGAGGTTTGGGGAAGGTAGCGAGTCCACATCGCTTCCATCGCGAACACCCCGGCGGCGCGGGCGGCTGCGACTATCTCGCGAGCCTCGGCCCCGGTCATGGCGAACGGCTTCTCGACCAGGATGTGCTTGCCGGCGGCGATCGACTGCAGTGCGAGATCGCGGTGCACGTGCTGTTGCGCCGCGATATAGATCACGTCGACGTCAGGGTCGGCCAGCAACTCGGCGTAGTCGCCGTAGGCTTTCTCGATCCCCCACGTGTTCGCAAAGTCTTGCGCGCGGTCGAGACTGCGGGATGCCGCGGCAACGAGCTTTTGCTCAGTGTGCGCTTGCACGGCTTCTGCGAACGTCGCGGCGATTCCACCGGGAGCCATGATGCCCCAACGCAGAGCGGGTACGGAGTCGGCGGTAGGAATGATCGGGGCCGGGAACGTGGTGGGGAACACAAGCATCCTTCTCGTCGGGGAGGACTGCGGCGGCGCAGGCCCCGACCAGTCTAGGACTCGAACAGGGGCGAGCCGCCGCAGAGTTCTGAGTCGTCGGGAGCGCTCCCCGCTGCTCGAGGGAAGGGCTGACGGCGCAAGCCCACGTGCGCAGCTAACCTCCGAAGTGGGCGCCCAGAAGGGCGATCTCCGCCCGAACGGCCCGGTGCTACGACTGCTTCTGCTAGCGTCAGCCCTTTGTACTTGGGATTACCCCTCCTGCAGCTCCGCCACCCGACCAACCGGAGAACTATCGTGATTCCTCGCCCCAAAATCTTGCCCAGCATTACCGCTGTCGCCGTTGCGCTTGCCTTGACTTTCGCCGGCGCACTGCCAGCGAACGCCGCAACGTACGCCGTCTACGCTTGGGGCGGCATGCCAGATGCGTTCGCTTACGCGTCCGATGGCGGCACTGTGCTCCTCGTTGCCGATGTCGTTGCTCCGGCAGGCAGGTCAATAACGGTCAAACCTGGCGAATCGATCACGCTTGACCTCAACGGGTTTGACCTCACCATCAACAGTAACGTCCCTGACTCTCTGGCGGCGATTGAGGTTCCTAGCACCTCCACGCTCACCATCGTTTCCTCCGGCGGCGGAACGCTCACCGTAACCGGAGGTCTGCACGGTGCAGGCATCGGCGGCAACGATGGCAACGATGGCGGCTCCGTCATCGTTAACAGCGGCACAATCCTCGCAACCGGCGGCGCCGGCGGCGCAGGCATCGGCGGCGGCAACAACGGAACCGGCGGCACCACCACCATCAAAAGCGGCACCACCACCGCAACCGGCAGCGCAGGCGGCGCAGGCATCGGCGGCGGCAACAACGGAACCGGCGGCACCACCACCATTACGGGCGGCTCCATCACCGCGACCGGCGGGCAAGACGGCGGAGCCGGAATTGGCGGCGGCTACGACGCTGGCGCGCCGGGCACTCTAGACGTTCGGGGCACCCCGAATGCTGGTGCCGCACTCGACGGTGGCGGCTCATCAGCGTCCCCGATCGTCAACACGGTAACGCCGGCCGGTGTCGGCTACTCTGCGGCCACTTCCCTCATCGGCAACGGCGGAAACATCATCATTGGGTTCAATTACCTCGTCACCTTCGACGCCGACGGCGGCACCAGCACCCCCGCTGAGGCAATCCCCGACGGCAGCACGATCACCGCACCGACAGACCCCACCCGCGACGGCTACACCTTCACCGGCTGGACCTCCAACGGCACCACCTACAACTTCACCACCCCCGTGACC
>NZ_JADYWV010000003.1:0-656930 GCF_015864625.1 Salinibacterium sp. SWN139
TACACCTTCACCGGCTGGACCTCCAACGGCACCACCTACAACTTCACCACCCCCGTGACCGAACCAATCACACTCACCGCAACCTGGACCGAAGTGGCCGCGGTCACCGGAGAGCTCGCAGCGACCGGCATCGACCTAATGCCCAGTTTGGGCGCCACAGCGCTACTGCTGCTGATGGGAATCGCTCTCGTTGCATTCCATCGCCGCGGCAACGCTCCTCAGCGGTAACGATCTCCGACGCCCACGCCGCCGCCGGGCGCGCGTTCGCGTATGGGTTTAACCCCTGCAACCCTTACTGCGCGAAGGGATCGCTGAGCTACCTCGGCCAGGGCGACGCGACGATCACGAGTCTCTCGCAGGTCTCCGCAACGAGTTGGGCCAAGACGGCGAACTGCGGCTAGCCGTTTGACAACTCAGCAACCCGAACGTGGCAGCCAGAGATCACGTCGACGTCGGGGTTAGCCAGTAGCTCGGCATAGTCGCCGTACGCTTTCTCGATGCCCCAGGTCTTCGCAAAGTCTTGGGCACGGTCGAGGCTGCGGGATGCCACAGCCACAAGTTTCTGTTCGGTGTGCGACTGCACCGCGGCGGCGAAGGTCGCGGCGATTCCACCGGGAGCCATGATGCCCCAGCGCAGAGCGGGTACGGAGTCGGCGGCAGGAATGATCGGGGCCGGGAATGCGGTGGGGAACACAAACATCCTTCTCGTCGGGGAGGACTGCGGCGGCGCAGGCCACGACGATTCTAGGAGCCGCCCCCAGCGTCATCGCAGTACCTGTGGAAAACATGAGACATGATTCAGGTTTCAGAGTAGGTTGATCTAGACGGACTGACACGTCACCGTGGCAGCCGTTAGCGTCGCGATATTCTCGCGGCGCGCAGTCCGTTCGGGACATCCGCGCAATGACGCTCGGAGCGAAGACCGGATTGCGACGTGCGGAGGTATTCCGAATGTCCACTGTTAAACGCCGGCTCACCATCCCGGCAGTACTCGCCTCTCTCGCCCTGGTCAGCGCCACGTTGGCAGGAGCGCCCCTCGCGGCCCACGCGATCACGTGCCCGCCCGGTTTCGAGATGCTGCCCGGGTGCAGCAACTCGTCGGATCCCGGCGGTTCGGCCGCCGTTCCGGGAACCTGGGCTACCGAAACGGTTGCAGGGATGAGCACTCGCATCTACACACCATCCACTGCCGCCGAACTCCCTGCCGGGCGTGCGCTCATGATCAGCCTTCACGGCTGCGCCCAGAAGGCTAGCGACTTTCAAGCGAACGCCAACTGGGTAGCGGCTGCCGAAGACTATGGAATGGTCGTCGCGCTCCCCGATGCCCCGAACGGTGGCGTCGTCTTCGGATGCTGGGATTACTACGACTCCAATCACTCCCGCAGCAATCCGGCCCGGCACGACGACAACCTGCTGAACCTCGCCACGACCCTAACCGCGCGCGCCAGTCTGGGTATCGACGCCGATCAGGTTTATATCTCCGGGTTGTCATCTGGCGGTGGAGAAACCATGGTGATGGGATGCCTCGCCCCCGACATCTTTGCGGGAATGGGCATCAATGCCGGCCCCACGGTGGGCACCACTTCTGGCCAGATTTCGAGTGTCGCGGTGTCGAAATCGCAGGGAACGAACACCTGCACCAGCTTCGGCAGCGCTAACTCTGCGGCGTTCTCGACCCAGCTCACCTCGGTCATTTATGGCAGCAACGACAGCACCGTGTCGACGGGATACAACACTCTCAACGGCCAAATCATGGCGGGCATTTACGGGGCATCCAGCACGTCAACGTTTAGCTTGAGCGGCTTGGCCGGCAACAACACTGCCGGCTCGGGTACTCTTTACTCGGATGCCACGGGGCCGCGGGTATCGGTAATTCAGAACTCGAACCTCGGCCACAACTGGCCAGCAGGAGCGGGAACCGGAGGAACGTATATCAATGCGAACAGCGTTGACTACCCGGCGTATGTGACGGGGTTCTTCTTCGACAACAACCGCCGCGTTGATCGGACCGGCACCCCCGGACCTGACCCGACTCCGACGCCGACGCCCACCTCTACCCCGACTCCGACGCCGACGCCCGATCCTGTGACGTGCTTCACTGCCACCAACGCGCAGCATGCCGCCGCTGGGCGCGCGTTCGCGTACGGGTTCAACCCCTACAACCCTTACTACGCGAAGGGATCGCTGAGCTACCTCGGTCAGGGCGACGCGACGATCACGAGTCTCTCGCAGGTCTCCGCAACGAGTTGGGCCAAGACGGCGAGCTGCGGCTAACAGTCGGCACGGCACACTAGCGCTCTCGAAGGGCGTCTCCGGGACTCCTGCTGTTCCGGAGACGCTCGACAGCGGCACGCACAGTGAGAAGGCTTGGCGGAGTGGCGCCGCCCCGGCATGCTCGGTTCCTAATTACCACCCTGCGGCGACGCGAAACCACACACACCATAAGTGGGGTCACTCGAGCGCCCAGAGGTGAGCATCGACCTGCTAGCTTCTAGATAACCATTGCGGGATGAACGATGTTCCGAACGATCACCCGGAGATCACTCATGCTGGCACGCCCATTTGTCAAGTCCGCTGCGCTCGCAACCGCGCTGGCCATCCCCTTGGCTCTCGCCGTCGCGGTGCCCGCGACCGCTGCGAGCGTCACCGTAGACAGCTGGAGTGCACTCAAGACTGCGTTCGCAGTCGACGGCGACACCGTCGTGCTCGACGCCGATATCGACTCTGACGGCGGAGACTCGCTTGCGATCGACGATGGTGAGGCAATCACCCTCGACCTGAATGGGTACACGCTCAACATCACCAGCCCAAGTGGCCCTCTGGCCGCAATCGGCGTGCCGAGCACCTCCACACTCATCATCAATGCCACCGGCGGAGGCACCCTCAACGTGACCGGCGGAGACAGCGCTTCCGGGATCGGAGGCCGTGCCGCAGCCGGCGCCCTCGTCGATGCCAGCGATGCCGGAACCATCATCATTAACGCCGGCACCATCACCGCAACCGGCGGCTTATCCGGAGCAGGCATCGGTGGTGTCTCCTTGGGCAGCGGCGGCACCACCACCATCAACGGAGGCACCATCACCGCAACCGGCGGCTACTTCGGAGCCGGCATCGGCGGAGGCCTCTACGGCAGCGGCGGCACCACCACCATCAACGGCGGCACCACAACCGCAACCGGCGGCTATGGCAGCGCCGGCATCGGCGGGGGCTACTACGGCAGCGGCGGCACCACCACCACCAACGGCGGCACCACCACCGCAAACGGCGGCTATGGCAGCGCCGGCATCGGCGGAGGCGAATTCGCTAACGGCGGCATCACCACGATCAACGGAGGCAGCGTCGCCGCAAACGGCGGCTCCGCCGGCGCCGGTATCGGCGGAGGCGATGGCGCCGGTGGCGGCATCACCATGATCAACGGAGGCACCGTCGCCGCAAACGGCGGCGAGCGCGGTGCTGGCATCGGGGGCGGCCCGTTTAGCTCTGGCGCCGAAACGACCACCATCACCGGCGGCACCACGACCGCAACCGGAGGAAGCAACGCCGCTGGCATCGGCGGCGGCGACGACGGGAACCCGGGCACCCTGGATATTCACGGCACCCCGAATACTGGTGCCTCACTCGATGGCGGAGGCCCTAGAGCATCCCTGATAACCAACACGGTCACTCCGACCGGGGTCGGCTACTCGGCTGCAACTTCCTTAGTCGGTGAAGGCGGAAGCATCGCCATCGGGTTCAATTACCTCGTCAGCTTCGATGCGGCCGGCGGCATCAGCGCCCCCGCTGCAGCGATCGTCGCTGGCGACACTGTCACCGCCCCCACCGCCCCCACCCGCGACGGATACACCTTCTCCGGCTGGACCGTCAACGGCACCAGCTACAACTTCGGCTCTCCCGTCACCGCTCCCATCACGCTTGTCGCGACCTGGGCCGCCGTAGTAGCGGCCACCACGGTTACCGCAACTGCAGAACTCGCGGCCACCGGAATCGATCCGACACCTGCCCTGGGCGCCACGGCGTTGCTGCTGTTGTCCGGCCTCGCTCTCATCGCGCTCCGTCGACGCACCAGCGCCCGCCAAGGATAACGATGGCGCGGTGGCCCCAACGGTGGGCACCTCCGCGCGACACCGGCACGCCACGGAGTCTGAGAACGCCGCCGCTGTGTACAACAAAAGTTAGCGAACTGGCCGTGCACCCGGCATGCTTAAGGCGTGACCGATAACAGTGCGCCCGCGATCCTCTCGCTTGAGCGCCTGCGGGCCTCTCTGGCGGATGCCGGGCTGACCCTCGACCTCGACGGCGTTGTAACGCAGCGCGAGGCTGCCGCAGCCGCCGTGCGACAGATCGACGACTACATCCGACCCCGCTTGGCAGACCTCGATGCACCGCTCCTCGCGGTGGTCGGTGGCTCCACCGGCTCAGGCAAGTCGACAATCGTCAATGCTCTGCTCGGTGTCGCGACGACCCGCGCCGGCGTTATTCGCCCCACGACTCGGCAGCCGATTCTGGTGCACGCTCCCGTCGATGCGGGATGGTTCGCGAGCGACCGCATTCTTCCCGGTCTTGCGCGTGTGCGCGGCCGCATCAGCGCTCCCGGAACGCCCGCGTCGAGCGCGGGCGATACGCCTGAAGAATCACGCATCGGTGAACTCATGCTTCTCGAGCACGACAGTGTTCCCCGTTCGCTCGCGATCATCGACGCCCCGGATATTGACTCGGTTGCCGACGAGAACCGGGCGCTTGCCACCCAACTGCTGGCCGCCGCCGACCTGTGGCTGTTCGTCACGACCGCGAATCGCTATGCGGATGCCGTGCCGTGGCGCCTCCTCGAAAGCGCTGCCGCCCGCTCCATCACCGTCGGCATTGTGCTCAACCGGGTGCCGCCGGGCGCTCTTGATGAGATCCTTCCCGACCTCCAGACCATGCTCGCAGACCGCGGCCTCAGCGACGCTCCCGTTTTCTCCATCGAAGAACAGCGTCTTGACGACTTGGGCATGCTGCCCGCCAGCGCCGTCGAACAGCCGCGCGAGTGGCTCTCCGGAATCGCGGGCGACCGGGCCGAACGTTCGCGCATCGCCGCCCGCACTCTCAGCGGCGCCATCAGCGAGCTCGACCGTCAGGTTCTCGTGATTGCGGATGCTCGGCAGCAGCAACTCGACTGGCTCGACGCTGCGCGCGCTGCCGCCGTTGCGCACTACGACGCCGCGCTCGACGCGGTGGACGCCGCCACGCAGAACGGCGCACTCATGCGCGGCGAAGTGCTGGCCCGCTGGCAAGACTTCGTCGGCACCTCCGACTTCTTCAGAAAAGTTGACTCGTGGTTTTCGGCGGCACGCGACCGCGCAACGGCGTGGATCACCGGAGCCCCCAACCCCGTGGTTGAAGTCGAAACCCAGATCGAAACCGGGCTGCAGACCGTGATCGTTGATCAGGCGGGGCGCGCTGCTGCGGCAGCGTGGGCCGGGCTCGAACGCAGCGTGGCCGGCAAGGCCATCGCTGAACGGCATCCGGAACTGGCCAGCGAAAGCCCCGAACTACCCCAGGCCACGACCGCGATGATTCGCGAATGGCAGGGCGCACTCATGCAGCTCATTCACGACAATGCGGGTGATAAGCGCATCCGGGCTCGCATTCTCTCGCTCGGTTTGAACGTCGTGACGGTTGCCCTCATGGTGGTCGTATTCGCTTCGACCGGTGGTCTTACCGGCGGCGAGATTGCGATTGCGGGTGGGTCAGCGGTGCTCGGCCAGAAGCTGCTTGAGACGATCTTTGGTGAGGATGCCGTGCGTCAACTGGCGAGCGAAGCCCGCGAGGATCTGCACGCGCGGGTTCGCGTGTTGTTCGACGCGGAGCTCGCGCGCTTGAGTGTCGCGTTGGAGCCGCTGAGGTTCGGCGCAACACCTGATTCACTGCGGCGCGAATCGCAGGCACTGCTCACCGATGTCGCGCGTGCTGCGGAGGACAACTCGTGAGCGTCGCTAAGCCGAACCTTGACGAGAGAATTGTCGCGCTGCGCACCGTTACTGAGGCGGGCGCCGGACGTATTCCCGCCGACGTACTCGACGATGCCCGTGCCCTGCTGACGCAGACCGAAGCACGCCGCTCCCGCTCCCCCGAACACACCGTGGTCGGCGTCTTTGGCGCTACCGGGTCGGGCAAGTCGAGTCTCGTGAATGCCCTCGTGGGTGACGAGGTGGCGGTCGCGCACGTGCGCCGCCCCACCACATCCGAAGCGCTCGCGGTGACGTGGGAGGCTGCCGGCGCGAGCGAACTGCTCGACTGGCTTGAGGTTCGCGAACGTGTCGAGCGGCCGACGCCCTTTGACGCTCGCGCGAGCAAACTCGTGCTTGTCGACCTGCCCGACGTGGATTCCGTTGAGGCCAGCAACCGTGCTGTTGCCGAGCGTCTTGCCGGGCAAGTGGATGCTCTGATCTGGGTCGTTGACCCGCAAAAGTATGCCGACGATGTGTTGCACGCGCAGTTCATCGCGCCGCACGCCAAGCACGCCGCTGTGACTCTGGTGGTGCTCAATCAGGTTGATCTGTTGAGTGAGGATGATCGTGCCGCCGTGGTGACGTCGCTCCAGACGATCGTTGAACGTGATGGCATTCCCCGCGCCCGAGTGCTGCCCGTGAGTGCCCGCACGGGTGAGGGTATCGACGCGTTGCGCAAGGCGATTGGCGATCTTGCGGCGTCGAAGGCGGTGCGGGATGCGCGGCTCAGCGCTGACGTGCAGACCCTTGCCGCCCGCATCGAGGATCCGGGTTCGCCGCAGAGGGTCAGCCCGAAGAGCGCCGGCCGGCTGCGCGATGAGGTCGGGACCGCTGCGGGCGTCGACATCGTGGCATCCGCTGTTGCTCGTTCGTATCGCAAGCGTTCCGGCCAGGCCACCGGGTGGCCGCTCGTGTCGTGGATTGGTCGTTTGCGCGCTGACCCGCTCACTCGCTTGGGTCTTGGCCCAAAGCGTCGTGGCGATGACCCCGATGTTCACCGGACGAGCATGCCGCTCTTGAGCGCTGGCGCGCAGGCCCGGATGTCGATGGCCGTACGCACGTTCACTGACGACGCCGGGGCCGGAGTTTCTGCCCCGTGGCGAGCTGCCGCGCGCACCACGGCGGAGCACGCCCTCGACGCTCTGCCGGCCACTCTCGATCTTGCTATTGCCCGCACTCCTTTGCCCGCGAAAGGTTCGTGGTGGTGGGTGCTCGTGGGCATCGTGCAGTGGATCGCCACGATCGCCGGATTGGGTGGAGCGCTCTGGTTGGTAGGCACCGCGCTGCTGCCGACCTTCGGCTTGCCGGCGTTCCCGCTCCCCGCGGTGGAGGAAGGTCCGCTCACTGGATGGGCGATACCGACACTGCTGCTGATTGCGGCAGTGCTCGTCGGCATTGTGCTGGGCCTGTTGTCGGCGGCGCTCAGCGCGGTCGCTGCTGGCGGTCGTCGGCGTCGCACCCGCCGCCGTCTTCTCGCCGCGGTCGACGAGGTCGTGCAGCGGGATGTTGTGGCTCCCGTCGCGACGGCGCTCGAGCAGGCGCGGGCGGTGTCGGCCGCGCTGCAGGTTGCGCGGCGCTAGAACCCCACCTGCAGCACGAGTGCCGACTGAGCTAGGCCGCGCTCTCAAGGAAGGTCGCGGAACCGCATTCCGATGTTGTCTCGAGGGCGGCGTTGAGTTCAAAAGTGTCTTCGAGCGCAACGACGAGCCCGGTCCGTTAGCCTGCCGTCGGCAGCGTGTTGAGAATTGTGGTTTCGCCGCTGCGGGTTGTGCCCGACACGACCCCGTCCTACAGGCGTGCTAAATCGCTTTGGGCCAAAGCTGGATCTTCTGTCTGGCACTGATCTCGTTGGCAGACGCAGGGAGGCTTTGACAGAGGTAACAGTCGTCGTGGAATCCGATAGAAACGTTTGTCAGGTCGTCCGAAGGGACGCCGGAAATGTCCTCGCCGATGGCGACGCCGATAACGCGACGACTAACGCGACAGTTCGCGCGAGGTCCTCAAACCAAAAGATATGAGTGAGTAGTGATGCGCGAGCCGATACGTTTCAAGGCTGAGATCGCCGTCGTAGTCCGGTCAGTGCACGGGCCGAGTAATTCAGCTGAGTCCGAGCATAGGAAGACCTCAACGGCAGAAATGCAGCTGGGTTTTGTTCCTCTCCGAAGGGTGGGGTCAGAAGGTCATCCTTGATTGGAGCCCCCGATTGAAGGCGGGATGACCCTTCTTGAAAATGCCCAAGTAGATGTCGTTTAGGGCCCCGATGATTGCAGCGAGGAACCGTTCAACATCGGCCGGCTCTAACGCAACAACCTCGCGAGGATGAACAAGCGAATTACGTGCTCTTATCCCCTCGCGTAAAACGGACCACCAGCCGTAGCTTGAGGGGGTGCTCTTGGAGTATTCGGCGGTCAGAAACGCAATTCTATCTTCGAGGCGATAGAATTTCTCTCTTCCGAGCTCCCATACGCCGCTCTCAATCTTGACGTCCTTTTCAAGCAGGATCGCGTTATGCAGGAGACTAGCCGTGGGGCGGGCAGATAACTCATCAGCAATCCCATTCAGGTGGGATTCAAGGGCGCTGAACCCGACCATCAGAGCCGCGTGAAGATAAGCATCCCGTTCTTCGTCGCTTGCCGCTTGGGCCTTTTCCAGAAAGCGTTTTGCCTCGTCCAGAAGCTGAATGGAGAAACTATCTACCTCGGTGCTCATGACGGCTTCACCTTTTCCGAGGCTCTCGAAACCTCAAGTAACGCCTCTTTCGCGAAAGCTTTTTTAATTGCTAGATCGATCTTCGCACCCGTGATCTGGGAGCCATCCACTGCCTGCAAGTAGAACAGCTCGACGAGGCGGCCGCGCTCCTTCGCATCGGTGCGATACCCGAGGCCACGGTAGTTATCTTGGTCCGTCTTGTGTCGGCCTCTCGCGAGAGCTGGTGCGTTGAGCGGATCCTTGCCCTGGACCGTCCTCAATTCGAAGTGACGCTTCTGGCGCGCCTTGTTTTTACTGAGCACGCCAGCAACGTAAGCCCACGCACTCAGCACTGCATAGTTCATCGCCTTATCAGCCGAATCCGCGGCCCCCGGCTTCAGCTTGCCTGCAGCGGTCAGAAAGCGCGAGCGTTGGGCGTCTATAAGAAGAGCAAACTCCTTCCCTGCAAGAGCCAAGTTTTTGTCCTCCCATATCGTGGGGTTTTGCACCTTGAGAGCGGCCCATTCGTCGACTTCCACACCAGACTTGAGCAGCACCGGGGTGGTTGCTGTCGAATCAAATTTCTTGGGATCCACCTCGCGGCCGCGGAAATAATTCACGATGAAAGTTCGGGCGGCACGAACAGTGATCGGGTTTCCGCGAACCCGTCGATCCGCGAAGTCTTCGCCGGAGTTGAGAAGGCCTGCTTTCTGACACCACTCGCGCAGTTCCGGCCCGGCGAGGGTCTCGGTCATGCGATCAAACAAGTCGGTCGAAACCGCAATGTTCGTATTAGAAATCAACTGGACGTCAAGACGCTGCTCGGTGTCCAGCGCGAAGTAGAGCTTCACCCCATGGTGTTCGTTTACGCCATCTTTGAGGGCCTCTAGAATCGCAGTAAATCGATGTTGGCCGCCGATGATCTTCAGCGGGTGGCCTTCGTCGTACGCTCTCGTGAATTCGCAGACTAAGTTACTGAAGGCGCGGGCACCCTTCGCATCCTCTTTCATCTTGGCAAACGCCACATGATCTTCGACCACGTCGCGGTTCGCGCGGTACTCGGCAGAATCGTCGGGATCCAGGGCGACATCGACAGTGGCAGCAGGAGCCAGCGTGTCGGCCAGAAGATGCACCTCGACAAAGTAAGCCCCGGTAGCGTTGTCCTGCATCACAAGTATCGGCAGCGACTCGACCGGTTTGCACACCTGGACAAAATCCGCGATCAGCGCCTCCACGCCGGGGGCGAGATCTCCCACCAGTCGCGTATCAAGAGTCCCAACTCCGTCGGTCATGTTGCACCTTTGCTCGATCACGCCCGGCCGCAGTCGCAAACCGAGTCCTGAAAGCATATTGGCAGACGAACCGCCTAAAATTGGCAGGCCGGTCGTTATTCGTGGCTACTTTTCAACCAGCGCAAACACGTCCTGCAAATTGTCGCGAGCACGTACAACTCTTAGTCTCCGCTGCCTTCATCGCCAGTGGGGTACAGCACGGAGCCGATCAAGCCCTCGACCGAGATTGCGCTGGGATCTGGTGCGGGCTCGCCCTCCGCAATGTTAAATCGCTCTGCAGCCTTGTAAGCAAGCCGAACTGCCTGAATCACGAGTACTCGTCTGAGACCGGCAGAAACTTCGCCCCGCTCATGAGCGACTGCGGCGAGTCTGGCGAGCGTTTCCGCCCGGCGAGCGATCCGCACATCAGGGTGCCCTCGCTCCTTGCGCGTCTGGTCCGAGATGAGTGTGAATTTAAAGGACTCAGGCAGGTCGATCGGCGGATTCTGAGGGGGGATCTTTTCGTTGAGGATCGCCCCGAACTTGCTATTCTCGATCGCTCGGAGATAAGCCGAGTATTCGTGCGTGTCAAGCATTGTTTGGGCAGCCTCAAATGCAGCCTTGTCGACCCGCTTAGCGGGCGTGCCTTCCAACTGCCAGAGTGGCCAGACCTCGAGCTCGGCTACTTCAAACACATCGAGGATACGCATTGCAACTGCGTCGGTTCTCTGGTTTGTCAAGTGACGATTGAGCCTCTTTGCGAGACTCTCCTTGGTCTGCCCGACGTAGATCGGTTCTCCGTCGTAGTCGTAGAACGCGTAAACACCCCACTTAGCCGATGCAACTCTTCGGCCGCTGTCGTCTACGAACTTCTTTGCGACGTCGAACAGACTCCTAAACTCCCGCACGACTCCAGCAGGCAGCTCCTTCTTCTTTGGCTTTTTCGACGCAGCAGCAGTGCGCGGACGGCTTGTACTCGCCACTAGACAGCCTTAACCGAAAGCGTGGATTGAGCTTTCATCTCACCATTGACCAGCGGCAGCAGGTAATTCTCCGCCAACCAGGCGACCGCGGGCACGGCAACTGCGTCGCCGAAACCGAAGAGTGCTTGGTTATTGCGTGCTGCAGTCAAGTCGTAGTCGCCGGCCCCCATCAGGCGCGCATACTCCCGAGGTGTCATCCAGCGCACCTGCAGGCGTTTGTTTCCCATCCGGACGACGGCTTGCTTGGAGGAACCGCCACGTGCAGTTCGGAGACACCCTGAGATGTCGTCGGCGCGTACTTCCCAGACGGGAACACCATTGCGGGTACGCCTATAAGCAGTCCGGTACTTCACACCGGTACCGCGCTTCATCGTTGCGACGCGGTCAAGCTGGGTTGGCGAGAGCGAAGCCACGAACGACTCGGTGCGATCGGCATCCCACCAGCGCTCGTCATCAAGAGGCATCTGTTCGACCTCATTACCAAAACCCTCAGTCTTGGGTGCCGGCGGCGCGGGAAGTGCAGCTCGGTGTGTTCGAAGGGTCTCGTCGCCGTAAACCCACTGAAGCCAGTCGGGGCGCAGTTCGGAGTTCGGCACTGGCGCGTCGTTGGGCGGGTTTTGCGCGCCGACAAGGAACAGTCGGGGCCGAGACTGAGGAACGAACCGACGAGCATCGATAGATAGCACGTCCACGGAGTAGCCGAGATTATTGAACGCTCGGATGGCAGCGGCAAGATCGTCACCACCATGAGAAGTTGCGAGACCAATCACATTCTCCAGGACTACGACCTCAGGCCGGTCGTCTTTCAACTCGTCGAGCAGTCGAATGAAGTGCCAAAACGTCCCCGATTGTGCGCCAGCTAGCCCAGCCCGGTTGCCCGCCAAAGAGAGATCCGTGCATGGGGAAGAGGCCCACGCGAGAGAAACGTCACGTGGGAGGTCATCGACCACGACCTTACCCACGTCGCCAAGCGCGAAATGCTGAGCATCCGATTCACCGAACTGAGCGTCGTACATCGCCTTTTTGTCAGGCTCGTAGTCGTTGGCCCACGCGACTCGGAATCCTGCGGATTCCAGTCCCATCCTTGCAAGACCAATACCAGCAAAGAACTCCAGCGCCCGCGGCCGGGAAGCATCGATCGACGTTACATTTCCCATGCCCACAAGACTAGCTGTGACCGCTGTCACCTCTTGCCTGCCTCACCGTGCCGAAGTGATTCCCGCGGCACAATGAGCAAAACAAAAGACGTCGGTTCCAACGCCTCAAACGGGCCGCTAAGACACGTGCAGACGCTAGGCAATCGCGGTCCACGTGTTTCAGCGCGCTAGTTCAGAATGCGTCGACGGTGTCGCCAGCGAAGAACGGTTGGAGCGAACCGCACCCGGCCAACGCCGCCACCGCCTCGCGGGCGGTCTGGGCTTCGTCTGTAAGTAGCGGCACCGAACCGCCCAGCGCACGTTCGCTGTAGAGGCGCACCTCGTCGCGCACATACCGCGACGCCAACTCTCTGTCGCGCGACAGGTCAGCTCCGTCACGGCGACCCCTTTGGCGAACCCGATCGGCAATGGTCGTCACGGCCTTAGGAATGCTCATATTGTGCGGAGTCGGTGCCCAGCGCTGCGGTTGTTGCCCACAGCCGTAGCCTCGCTGACGATCGCATCACGCAACTCAGAGCACAACCTGCACACCAATGACAACGCCACAGAGACTGTCTGCGTGCGCACGTGCGCAAAGGGCGCTGGCGCCGCTCGCACACACAGCTTTATGTAATTGCGGTTTTGCGACGCCGCGAGAGCGGGTGCTCATTGATGTGAACGGCACAATCGGCTTTCCGATGCTGGCCGGGACGTGCGTCGCAAGTCTGCCTTCAGCCGGAAGCCGATGGAACAGATAGGCAGGAGCCGAGAGTCACATTCTTCGCTTTGCTACGGCCGCGGGATCGTGGATAGGCACGAGCGCAGGAGGAAGCGCATAGACGGCATCAAGGCCCATGTCTTCAACCTCCTGCGAAATTACAGGACGGATCTTTCGGATGCGACTGTTTAGATCGCCAAGGAGCTTGCCGCTAAGGGCACTTACTGCTCGTACTTCCTCTTCTGACGGGAAAAGATCGACGTGGACGTGGCCTACTCGATCCACACTTCGTCTAGCAAACGACGAGTCGGTTATAAATGCGAGGACAAACGCCTGCTCGTAACCGTTCACGGCATGCGCGGCATGTTTGTCTCGAAGATTGACTAAGTAGTTGTGCCACTCGGAATCACTAGTGTCGAATATCTCCGCGTTCGGCTTTACAGTGCGAACGCTTGATTTAAAGGCTCGCCCGTAGCTAGTGAGCGCTGCGATCCATAAGGCAAGAGAGGGTTCACGCGCATTTTCGACGGATTCGACCCCCATTTGGATGAACGCATTGGCAAACGCCTTCGCCAACTCAACATCCCGACGGCAACTTATTAAGTCACGAAACTCCCTACTCGAGGGTGTATCCACCACCACGGCGCGATAACCGCTTCCCGCATCGATCAAGCCGCCTTGATCGGATGTCTTGTATCCATTCCTGCTGTAGGAAGCATTCTCGCGCTCAGCCACGAGGTAGCCGTCTGGTTTTGCTTGGCGAGCGGGAAACGTCCGGACCGCACCTCGAAGAAGCGCAATGTAGGCATCGCTCGACTGAAGTCAACTCACCAGCAAGAAAGGGCATGCTTGCCAGAAGCCCAAAAAATCTCATTTCGAACACGCCCCGCCCTAACTCTGCTGATTCGGAAGCAAAAGCGCCGTACCGGGCACCGCCCGGCGTCGAACAATTAGCTGCCTATTGATTCTAAGTAAGTGAGCACATTCTGCCCACGCGACGTCACCTTGCTACTAAATAGCCTATTTCGCCCGACTTCACCGCGATCCCACAAACCGACCAGCGCCATCTCTTGAAGTGAGTCGTTCGCTGAGTAGACCGCCACGATCTCGGACCTTTCGCCTCTTGCAACACGCGATTCAAGAAATTCCGCGAACGTTCCAGAAAAATCCCATTCGTACGACGCAAATGCTTCAGGGTCGGCGTTTCGCAGCCATACCCCTGGGCCCGCGAGGATCTTCAACAAACCTACTTCCCGTGTCGTGAGATCAGCAATGACTCTCTCCATTCGTTCACGCTCATCGCGAGGAAGCTGACACCATGGGCCAGCGTTTGCGAGCGCGGCAGCTAGACGCGTTCGTTTACCGTCGTCAGAAGTCTCTTGAGCCACACGAAACAGCCGGTGCGCGCTGGCAAGGAATTCCGGATCAGTAAGATCCGCCACGCCCTCTGTCCACGCTTCCAAGGATGAGATTCGCGCGACCACCATCGCCCAAAAGTTCTCATCGCGCGCCCTTGCTGCCGCTTGAATCGAACCTTGTATCGTCCCGGCCAGTCCCCCGAGTCCCGGAATACCCCCCAACCCACCCAGCGCGGCTGAGACTGCAATCGTTCTTGCGGGACTTTCTTCGTGGAGTGGCATTCACTAAATCTAGGCGACGGGACAATGCAGATGCAGAAAGCTGAAATACCAAAACTCGGGATTGTGCAGAGCCGGCGAGGCAAACGGACTTTAAAGCATCTGGTCGGCCGATCGCCCGACTCGAGGGGGGGGGGGGGGGGGGGGGGATGATGCCGCAAAACAGTCATCACACGGTGGGCCGCCAATGACACTCGGAACAATAAAATAGCATTCCGGGGCGCGCGTAGTTCCTGGCAAGGCCCTATGCCCTACGGCTGATCCGACGCTGTGGTCATCAGCACTTCGGATTATATTCACGCTCGCGTTCAAGCACCCACTTCGCCGGCTCATGGCTTTGGCCTCTGTCGCAATGTTTCGTTCTTCGCTGAACTCAAATAACTACCGCCCAACGGCTACTTTCGCCAAAGTAAGCGGATACCGCTGCCAATTGAGACGCTCGGCCGCGAGGCGCACTGAGTAAGGCTCGTTGAGCGTTACTATCGTCTCCTATGGCCGGAATTCGCTTGACATTGCGTATCGTGGCTGCCGTGCTCGGGTTCGGTGCAATTGTGCTAGGAGCCTTATCGAAGGGCTCAGTTCTACCCGAAGACTCAAAGTTCGAGCCTATTCTTCTAATCGCGGCCGGATCCGCCGCCTTCATCGACGCGATTTCAGGCATTGCTGCATCACGCGCACGCCGAACTGGTCTAGAACTCGAAATCAGCATAGAAAAGACAGTCATAGCTTCCCTAATATCAATCTCCCGAGTGACCGGCACAGACATCATCCTTCTCGGCGGTTGTGTTTTCGAGATACGTCGCAGGCGATGGTGGTCGCGAACAAAAATGCTGAAGCGCCTCGTCCGGAGCCGGCTGTCTGATTCCCCACAGGAAAGTGCCATCACTTGGCGTGCCGGCAAGGGCGCGATTGGCGAGGCGTGGCAGCGAAAGAAGGCCGTTCACCGATCTTGGCTTGCGATCGCCCGAAAACACGGCGAGGGTCAACTTTCACGCGCTGCATTTGATCGACTCCCCGCAAAAACACAGGATGGATTCGAATATGAGGATTTCCAAACTATTGTCGGGAAGTACTCCGAAATCCTCGCTGTCCCGATCCTCAAAAATGGCAGGTGTATCGGAGTTCTGGCGATCGATATCCCTTACGAACCGACCGAGACTCGCCAGCATTTGGACACCAAGGACGTCAAGGAAATTGCTGAGACTTGCGCAAGCGTCCTGTCAAATGTCCTGCGTTGAGTCTAGTCTCAGGCCAAGAGTTGAATGGAGTAAATGATGAGCCCCAACCCTGCCCGCATGACGCCAGATCAAGCTCGCGACCTGTTCTTCGAAACGATTAGAGCCATGCACCCGGACGAAGACCTCTCGCGCGCGATCAACGATGCCGAAGACAAGAGCAAAAAGCATCGCGTAGGCTTTCAACCCAACCCTGAGCCCAAGCACGAACGTTAGTCGAACCCTCTAAGCCCGGGTGTGCCGTCGACGGTCTTCGCTTTGGGCCACGCGCTGGCAACGCCATCGAGATTCGATGTTTGATCTTGCGTCACCTACGCGCGCAGCCGAAGAGCGACTCTCTCAAAGCGGGATATCCCGGAAATTTTGACGAGTATGCAACTTTGGCCCAGCCTCGATAATCGCCGGATCCGGAATCTGGCGTCGCCTGCGCGTTGTGACGGAAACACCGCGAACCAGAAGACGATCGTCGGGCCTGCGTGTAGCGTCGAAACGTCACTTCTCGAGTGAGCGCTAAACGAACCAACATCCCAACCCGCTGATGTCATCGGTTCCATCAATTCGGCAAGGGAAACGATGTGCGTCAGTACAACCGCACCGATCAGGAGCCCAGCGATGGTCATAGCCGACGAGCGCAGGCCACTCCAAAGGTCAAGGCGAACTCGTGATCAGCCTGCCCGAGATTCCGAATGCCTTTTGAAACTCTAGGGGCGTACCCTGCTCAAGGTGACGGCTTAGAAGCGCCTAATCGTGGACGTTACTTTTTCGGGCTGGTCCTCGTACGACCACTGGAGTTCGACTGAATTTCCAGAGTTCGATGCTGCCCCGGCGATAATAGCGGAGAATTTGACCACGTCTCCGTGATCGACCCGCATCGGCAGATCCGGGGGCACGAAAGCATAGACGTTTCCACCCGGTAAGGATTCCAAACCGTTCAAGATCACCGTACGCCCGGAGTTATTCCGGATCAAGTACGAACTTTGCCCACCTTTTCGCTCGGGACTTCCCCATGTAGGTGGAAGCGCTAGACGCTGCGCGTCGAGTGCCTCTTGCGCGATCGAGTTCGCGAGGGAAAGAGAGGCGGCGGCTCCCTGCTGAGCCTCGACCGCCGCGTCGCGCGCCTCTTCGGCAGCCAGCTTACCGCGACCCGCGGCTATGGCCATCGCCCAGGCGACAGCCGCTGCTCCGAGCGTTGCCACTAACAGCGCCGCGTTGACGATAAGGCTTATCGTTTCGAAAGTCGTCATGCAGTCACCGTAGTGGACCGATAGTCTGTGCGTCAGAGGTCGCCCTGTTTCAAAAGTAAGGTCGCCCCCCCTCGCCCTATCCGTTCGAGCCTTGGAGATGACAGTGTTTGGAAACATCCTGAGTGACGCCGAGATCATCCGGTTGCGCGATTCGCACCTGCTCACGCTCGAGCCGTTCGACGTCAAGCGGCTGAAGATTGCCCACTATAAATTGGCACCACGCACCGTGTGGACGCCAGTGACTACGATCGATGGGAAGCCTAGCAAACGTCAAGAACACAACTTCGAAGACGAAGCCCAGTTCGTTTTCCAGCCAAACGCGTACCACCTCTTCGAGGTAGAGGAAACTGTTCTCCTACCTGATGGAGTCGTGGCAAACTTTGTGCCCGTCTCCGAATTTGCTCTTCGTGGGTTCTCGCTCGTTGCTGGCATGCTGGACGCGGGCTATGGAAAGCTCGCGGGGCGCACGCAGAAACTGTTTTTCGGGGTCAAGAATCTTCTCGATGAGAAGAATATGTTCGACCGAAATTTCGGGCTGGCACATATGTCTATCGTCAGCCTGACCGGAGCTTCTCTGCTTCGACAGGAATTGAGTAAAGCCGAATTGGGCCGACTCGCAGGACGAGACCCAGAACGCTGGAGGCGCGCTAATGACGACGGCGTCTTCTACCCGCAGTAGAGCCATCCGCGTCACCGACCTCTGCAACACCGGATAAAAAGATTGCCGAGCGGCTTGCGGCACCTCTGGAACCGGTAGTTGGCTCGCGACCGCAGTGCCAAAGATGCAATATTGAATCTTTCTGCGGCCCGCACAACTGCTGACTTTTGCGAGCGTGGACCTCAATGCGGAGTTCGGAGCCGGCCCACAGAGTTGTGAAACGACGCGCTCGATGTTGGAAATTGCCATCTCAATAGACCTGCAGGAACAGTTGCTCGCCAAACAGCCTAAATTGGGCCGTCAGCGTCAAACTATCGAATCTTGGGGGCCGCCCGCGAACGATAATGTCTTTGCGAAATTCTCGGCTGAAAAATCTATTCTCCTAATGCCCACCACAGAATAGGCGCGCCGACCTTTGCCACCCTGCGATCACTGACCCTGGTTAACCTCGGCAACCGAAACACTGATTTCTTGGCGCCCGACCGCTTGATATGATGGTTACATCAATTCATTAATCTGTGGTGGCTATGCCGCCGAAACCTGAGCGCGACTAAAGCGCCCGCACCGATCAGGAGCACAGCAATGGCCGTTCTCGATGAGCGCAGGCCGCTCTACGAAATCAAGGCGAACCTCTTCAAGGGGCTCGCGCATCCTCACCGCATCCGGGTGCTCGAAATCTTGTCGGCGGCCGACGAAGCCTCTGTCACAGAGATGCTGACCGCGACCGGCCTCGAAGCCTCCCACCTCTCGCAACACCTCGCCGTGCTGCGCCGCTACGGGCTCGTCGTCTCCGAACGTCGCGCCAGCGTCGTCTACTACCGCCTCGCTCACCCCCAAATTTCTGAACTCCTCCGTGTCGCGCGCGTGCTGCTCGGCGAAATCCTTGCCGACACCGACAGCCAACGCGATCTCGTTGCCGGACTACCCACGATTCCGGATGCCCGATGAAACGTTCCTGGAAGGCGCTCCTGCCCAGCGTCAAGGACTACCGTCTCCTCCGCACCAGCTGGCGCGGAGACCTCATCGCCGGCGTGACCGTCGGTATTGTCGCCCTGCCCCTCGCCCTCGCCTTTGGCGTTAGTTCCGGAGTCGGCGCCGAAGCTGGGCTCATCACCGCCATCGTCGCGGGCATCGTTGCCGCAGTCTTCGGTGGCTCCAACGTGCAGGTCTCCGGCCCCACCGGCGCGATGGTCGTCGTGCTCGCTCCCATCGTCGTCAGTCACGGCGTCGAGGCCGTCGCGATCGTCACCCTGCTCGCGGGCATCATCGTCGTCGTCGCGGGCGTGCTGCGCCTCGGCCGCACCGTCAGCTACATCCCCTGGCCCGTCATCGAAGGCTTCACGGTCGGCATCGGCATCATCATCTTCCTGCAACAAGTGCCCTCGGCGCTCGGCACGGAAGGAACTGAACACCCCACCAACTCCGTGCTCGCGGCAGGGGCCTTCATCGCTGCCGCCCAGTGGCCGGCTGCTCTGCTCCCCCTCGGCGTCACTGCGGCTGTGATCGCGATCATGTTGCTACTCACCCGCATCAGCGGTCGCCTTCCCGCCTCCTTCATCGCCATCGTCGTCGTCACGATCGCAGCTCAAGCCCTCAACTTGCCGCTCGCCACCATCGGCGAACTGCCCGCCTCGCTGCCGGCGCCCGCCGTGCCCTCGTTCGACTTCGACCTCACCACGCTGATCGGTCCGGCGTTCGCCGTCGCCGCCCTCGCCGCCATCGAATCCCTGCTCTCCGCCCGCGTCGCCGCCGGCATGGCAGACACCGGGCCCTACAACGCCGACCGCGAACTCGTCGGCCAGGGGCTGGCATCCGTCGCTTCCAGCTTCTTTGGCGGGATGCCGGCCACCGGCGCCATCGCCCGCACCGCCGTAAACGTGCGCTCGGGTGGCCGCACCCGCGTTTCCGCGATCGTGCATGCCCTCGCCCTCCTCACCGTCGTGTACCTCGCAGCGCAGGTCGTCGCAGTCATCCCACTGGCAGCACTCTCGGGCGTTCTCATGGCCACCGCCGCCCGCATGATGTCCCCCACCCTGATCAAGACGATGCTGCACACCGGCAAATCTGAAGCTGCCGTGTTCGTCATCACCGGCATCATTACGGTGAGCTTCGACCTCATCATCGCCGTGGGGATCGGTATCGCTGCCGCCGCCTTCTTCGCCCTGCGCACCATGAGTAAGGCCAGCGGTGTTCACCGCGAAGAACTCCCCGGCTCCCCCGAACCCGGCGACGAACGCATTGCGCTCTTCCGCATCGATGGCTCACTCTTCTTCGGAGCAGCCGAGCGCCTCATCGACCGCATCAACGAACACGACGGTCTCGAAGTCGTGATCGTGCGGCTGTCGCAACTGCACCTCATCGATGCCACCGGCGCCCACACTCTCACCGAGCTCATCACCGCGCTCGAACGACGCGGCGTGACCGTCATCATCAAGGGCATCCGCCCCGAACATCTGGATGTGCTCAAGCGCCTCGGAGTGATCCGATCGCTGCGGCACCCCAACCACCTGTTCGCCGAACTCGAGCCCGCGATCGAACATGCTCGCTCACACATCCGCCGCACGATGGTCGCGAACGAGGCAGCGCGCGACGTCTAGCTCAGCGCCGGCGTCACCTTGTTCTTGGCAACCTCAGAAACCCACAGCCCGCTGTCTTTCACGATGCGTTCTTGAGTGTCGTAGTCGACCCGCACAACGCCGAAGCGCTTCGAATAGCCGTAGCCCCACTCGAAGTTGTCGAGCAGCGACCACACGAGGTACCCCTGCAGGTTCACCCCGCGCTGCACCGCACGGTGCGCGGCCGTGAAGTGCCGGTTGAGGTAGTCGACCCGGTCGGCATCATGCACCCGACCATCCGTGACCTCGTCGTCGAACGCTGCACCGTTCTCGGTGATCATCAACGGCAGGTCAGGGAATCGCTCGCCCAAATCGACCAACAGTTCTTCGAGACCATCGGGCGCGATGTTCCAGTTCATGGCCGTGTACGGGCCGTCTTGCGGCAAGAACTCGACAGTACGGCTACCCGGCCACGCGGAACCGCCCATGTCTTTGTGACCGTCGTTCATCACGCGCTCGCTCACGCCATCCCACATCTTCACCGTGACGGTGGAGTAATAGTTGACGCCCAAAAAATCGAGCGGCTGATGGATGGTCGCCAGATCACCCGCGTGAACGAATGACCAGTCGGTGACCTCGCTCGTGTCGGCAATGAAGTCATCGTCGTAGCGACCGAGCAGCATCGGGCTCGTGAACGCGCGGTTCGCGAGCGCATCGATACGACGCTTGGCTTCGGCATCCTCACCCCGAATCACGTGGAAATTCAGCGTCGCCGACACCTCGGGCGAATTCGTGGCAGCGGAACGAATGCGCGGCACCGCCATTCCGTGAGCCAAATTGAGGTGGTGCACGGCGGCGAGAGCGTCAACATCCCGAGCGCGACCGGGTGCATGAGATGCCGAGCCATAGCCCAAGTATGCCGAACACCACGGCTCGTTGAGGGTCGTCCACGTGTGCACGCGATCGCCCAGGGCAGTGGCCGCGAGCTCGGCGTATTCGGCGAACCACAGAGCGGTATCGCGCTCAGGCCAACCGCCCTCATCCTCGAGTTCCTGCGGCAGATCCCAGTGATAGAGAGTGGCGATGGGGCGGATGCCGCGGCTCAGCAGCCCGTCGACCAGACGCGAGTAGAACGACACTCCCTCGGGGTTGATCGGACCCTGCCCACCCGGCTGAAATCGCGGCCACGAGATGGAGAAGCGGTAGGCGTCGAGACCCAGCTCGGCCATGAGATCGAGGTCGGATTCGAGCCGGTAGTAGTGGTCGTCGGCAACGTCACCGGTGTCGCCGTTCCAGGTCTTGCCCGGGGTGTGACTGAAAGTGTCCCAGATGGATTCGGTGCGGCCGCCATCGCGAGCCGCTCCCTCAATTTGATAGGCCGCCGTCGCAGAACCAACGATGAAGTTCGGCGGAAATACGAGACCAGAATCGCGGTAATCGGAGTTCATCTCACAACCCTAAGACCGGGAGCTTCGGTTTGGCCGAAACTATCCCGAGGTTACGGCGACGGGCGGTTAGCCGGTCAATCAACCGTGCGGCTAGAGCGCCGCTGGGTCTTCCAACAACGCCGCAAAAGCGAGCTCAGCCGCCCCGATCATGAGCAGGTCTGCACCGAGCTGAGCGGGCACGATCTGCACGCCCTCGAAGGAGGCTTCGAGAGACTGGCTGCGCACCCGCTCGATCAAGAATTCGGGATCGAACGCGAAGATGGATGCCAAAAAACCACCCAGCACAATCACTTCAGGATTCAACACATTCACTGCGTTGCGCAGCGAGGTGCCGAGGGAGAGCAACTGTCGATGTACCAGCTCGCTCACCGCAGGATCCGTGGATTCGCGGAGCGCCGCATCCAGCGTCTCGGCATCAACGTTGGTGAGGCCAAGCGTCTGCAGCAGGTCAGCACGATTCACTTCGGTCTCGAGGCTGCCCTCTTCGCGCGTGCCCTTCTCTGCCGCACCGTTTTCCACGCGAACGTGGCCGAACTCTCCCGCATAGCCGGCACGTCCGGTCAGCGGCCGCCCGCCTGCGATGATGCCGCCACCAATACCACTGGCACCACCGTTGAGATAAATGAGGTCATCGATGTCGCGCCCAGCACCGTAGATGTGCTCGCCGAGCGCACCCACGCTCGCGTCATTGGAGGTAGAGACGGGGTAGCCGGTCGCCTCGGCGAGCAGCTCCGTGATTGGTTCATCTCGCCAATGGAGGTGAGGCGCCCAGCGCACGAGGCCGTCTTCGACGCGCACAAGACCGGGCGCGGCAATGCCGATACCGACGATGCGGCCCGTCGATTCGTACTCGCCGCGCACGCTCTCGATGATCAGGCTCGAGATCTTCACGAACTCGGAAACTGTCGGGGGCGTCTCTGTTTCATAGCGGATGCGCTTCAAGAGCGAACCGTCGAGCCCCACGACCCCGACGGTGATGGCGTCGATCTCGGGGTTGACCGCAATGGCAACGGTGCGAGCATCCGCGTTCACCATCGGTGACGGGCGACCTACTTGCCGAGTGGGATCAGGCTCACTTTCGTAGGCCAAACCCAGTTCGGTGAGCTCGGCCACGAGCGCCGCGATCGTTGAGCGGTTAAGGCCCGTCTGTGCGGTCAGCTGCGAGCGGCGCTGAGCCCCACGGTGAAGCAGGGTCAGCACGCGCGACAGATTGTGCCGCCGAGTGCGATCGCCGCGACCACCCGTGCTGCCTGCGCCAGTCGGCGACGACGGCAGCGGCGACGATGGCGGGGTGTTCTGGTTCACGGGCGGTTCCACTCGATTGGCAATAAAACGGTGATGCTAAGACTAGCGACGTCCGGCGCGCCGCTTGCTCATGACGTCGAACGCCACGGCAAGAAGCAGCACGAGCCCCTTGATGGTTTGCTGCCAGGCAGCATCCACCGAGAGGATCGACAGGCCCATGTTGAGCACGCCCATGATGAGCGCACCGATCACAGCACCGATCACCGTTCCGACACCACCGGTGACAGCCGCGCCACCGATGAAGACGGCCGCAATGGCATCGAGTTCAAAGCTCTGACCGGCCGATGCTACGGCACCACCAGCGCGTGCCGTCGTGACGACACCGGCGAGCCCTGCGAGCACACCCATGTTCACGAAGACGAAGAAGTTGATCCACGAGGTCTTCACCCCACTCATCTGTGCGGCGAAAAGGTTGCCACCGATCGCGTACACGTGGCGGCCGAAGACGGTCTGGTTCAACACGAACGTGAACAGCAGAATCAGCACGGCCAAGATGATCAGGATGATCGGGGTTCCGCGGTACGCAGAAAGCTGGAACGTCAGAGCGAGAATGACTACCGCAGCGACACCGTTCTTGATCCAGAACGAAACGCTGCGCTCCACGGGAAGTTCAAGACTGCGTTGCTTGGCGCGACTGCGCACCTGCTGAGTGATCAACATTGCGACAGCCAGAACGCCCAGGACGATCGTGAGAATGTCACGGCTACCGCGACCTTCACCAATCGTGCCAAACAGCTCGGGCAGCCACCCGCCGCCGATCGCGTTGAACTCACCGGGAAGCGCGTTGATCGTTCCGCCCGTGAGGAACACGAGCGTGAGACCGCGGAACAACAGCATGCCCGCGAGCGTGACGATGAAGGCTGGGATGCCCACGAAGGCCACCCAGAACCCCTGCCACGCTCCGACCGCTGCGCCGAGCAGAATCGAAATGATGACGGCGGCCCACCAGGGCAGCCCCCACTGGCTCATGGAGATCGCGGCAACCGCGCCGACCATGGCTACGACGGAGCCCACCGAGAGGTCGATGTGTCCCGCAATAATCACGATGACCATGCCCACGGCGAGAATCAGCACATAGGCGTTCTGCTGGATGAGGTTGTTGAGGTTTCCGGGCAGCAGGAGCCGACCATCCGTCAACACTTGGAACAGGATGACGATGACGGCGAGCGCGGCGAGGATGCCGTACTGACGCAGGTCGACCCGCATCTTGGGCGGTTTACGAGTGGGGGTGGTGGTGCTCATCGGGTTAGTCCTTTCCCGCGGTCATCAAGTGCATGAGTCGTTCTTGGGTAGCGTCGGCGCGATCAATCTCGCCGGTGATGGTGCCTTCGGAGATCGCATAGATGCGGTCGCAGAGTCCGAGAAGCTCCGGTAGTTCTGAGGAAATCACGACGACCGCTTTGCCCTGGCGGGCGAGGTCGTTGATGATTCCGTAGATTTCGTATTTGGCACCGACATCGATGCCGCGGGTGGGTTCGTCGAGAATCAGGATGTCGGGGCCGGAGAACATCCATTTGCTCAAGACGACCTTCTGCTGGTTGCCTCCCGAGAGGTTGCCGGCGAGCACCGACACGTTCGGAGTTTTGATGTTCATTTGGCCGCGGTAGTCCTCGGCGACCTTGTTCTCCGCAAAGCGGTCAACGATGCCGAAGCGTGAGAGCTTCGAGAGCGCTGCCGCTGAGATATTGACGGCGATGCTGCCGATCAGGTTGAGCCCGAAGTGTTTGCGGTCTTCGGTGGCGTAGGCGATGCCGTGGCCGATCGCCTCACTCACGCTCTTGACTGAAATTTCCTTGCCCTCTTTGAAGGCCGTGCCGCTGATGTGGCTGCCATAGGAGCGACCGAAGATGCTCATCGCGAGCTCGGTGCGGCCAGCACCCATGAGTCCGGCGAAACCGACAATCTCGCCCGCCCGCACTGAGAACGAGGCATCATCGACGACCTTGCGCGTGGTGTCGACCGGATGATGCACTGTCCAGTTCTCTACCCGGAACAGCTCATCGCCAATGTCTGGCGTGTGCGGCGGGAACATGCTGTCGAGGTCGCGACCGACCATCGCGCGGATGATGCGTGCTTCGGTGGCATCCGCTTCCTTCATCTCGAAGGTCTCGATGGTCTGGCCATCGCGGATGATGGTGACGGTATCCGCAATCCGGCGAATCTCTTTGAGCTTGTGCGAGATGATGATGCACGTGATGCCCTGGCCGCGAAGGCTATTGATGAGGTCGAGCAAGTGTGCCGAGTCTTCATCGTTGAGGGCCGCGGTTGGCTCATCCAGAATCAACAACTTCACTTGCTTAGAGAGAGCCTTGGCGATCTCTACAAGCTGTTGCTTGCCGACACCGAGTTCAAGCACGGGAGTGCTGGGCAGTTCGTCGAGGCCGACGCGCGCGAGCAACATGGTGGCCTCGCGATTGGTCTTGGGCCAGTCGACGACACCGCGCGTGGCGATCTCGTTTCCGAGGAAGATGTTCTCGGCAATAGAGAGGTAGGGGCTCAACGCGAGCTCCTGGTGAATAATCACGATGCCATCGGCCTCAGAGTCGTTGATCGACTTGTAGGCAGTCTCGTGATTTTCGAAGTTAATGCTGCCGCCATAGCTGCCGACGGGATAGACCCCGCTCAGCACTTTCATGAGGGTCGATTTGCCGGCGCCGTTTTCGCCGCAAATAGCGTGGACGTGGCCGCGTTCCACCTCGAGGCTTACGCCGTCGAGGGCGCGAACGCCGCCGCTAAAGTCTTTGGTGATCTGGTTCATGCTGAGGATGGCAGTCATGAGTGTGCTCCGCTCGCAGTGACTTTCGGGGGACGGCTACTGTGCCGTCCCCCGAAGTCGAATCGTATTACTAGGATCTAGCCGGGGCTAGAGACCTACGTCTGAGGCCTGGATGAAGCCGGAGTCGATGAGCTTCGACTGCACGTCATCCTTCACAACAACCTCGGGCGCAATGAGGAACGCGGGGACAACCTTTTCACCGTTGTCATACGTCTCGGTGTCGTTGATCTCGGGCTCTTCACCGGCCATGATCGCCTCAATGAAGCCGAAGACGACGTTGCCCAGCTCGCGGGTGTCCTTCCAGACCGTCATCGACTGTTCGCCAGCGAGGATGTTGACGACGCTCGCCTTGTCGGCATCCTGACCGGTCAAGAGAGGCCAGTCGGTTCCGGCGGTGTAACCAGCGCTGCGAAGCGAAGCGGCAATACCCTGCGCAAGGCTGTCGTTGGGAGAAAGAACGACGTCGATCTTCTCGCCACCGGTGTAGAACGATCCGAGGCGGTTGTCGAGTTCGGACTGAGCCGAGTCAGACTTCCAGCCGAGGATTCCGATGCTTGCCCAGTCATCGTTGCTCGCCGGAGCCTTACCCGAGGGAACAACCAACTGGCCATTCTCTACATAAGGAAGAAGGACATCCCAGGCGCCGGAGAAGAAGAACTTGGCGTTGTTATCGTCGGGGCTGCCGGCGAACGGCTCGAGGTTGAACGGGCCGGCACCATCGGCAAGTCCGAGTTGTTCTTCGATGAACTCACCCTGAAGCTGACCAACCTTGTAGTTGTCGAACGTAGCGTAGTAGTCGACGTCGGGAGTGCCGTTGATCAGACGGTCGTAAGAAATAACCGCGATGTCTTGAGCCTTCGCGTCGGCGAGCACCGGTGCAAGAAGCTCTCCGTCGATTGCTGCGATAACCAGAACGTCGACGCCGGATGCAATCTGGTTCTGGATTTGACTGATCTGGGTGTCGGCCTTGTCGTCTGCGTACTGCAAGTCTGCTGAGTAGCCGGCATCTTCGAGCTGAGCCTTGAGGCCTTCGCCGTCGTTGATCCAGCGTTCTAGGCTGCGGGTGGGCATCGAGATTCCGACACTGCCTTCACTGCCGCCGCCAGTTCCTGCGGCGTCGCTGCTGCAGGCGGCGAGTCCGATAGTCATCACAGTCGCTGCTGCGACCGCGATTATCTTCTTCATTGACATCGTGTTGTCCCTTTCAAATGTGATTGCCGGGCAAAAGCCAGCCGCACGGGGGTATGACCGGCCGGGGCTTGGCTGCGGTCCTCACGAGAGAGACGAAGAGCACGGGCCGGATTACCAGCGCCGTGGAGCGCTACTTCGTTGTATCGCGAGGGGCAGCGGTAAGCGCCCCGTTTTGTTGATAGAGCGAACTTATATTGCTTTATACGTTGAATGCAACAACTTTCGAAAACTTTCGCCAAATCGATACGGAAAGTCAATAAATATAAGGAATTTGACCCACGGTTCGAGATTGACGTGTGTCAGTTGCCAGAGTATGTTGTTCTCAATTACTTATTGCCACTGCTGCCAACGGAGAACCACAATGTCTTTACAACCCACCCCCGCCGACAAATTTTCCTTCGGCCTGTGGACAATCGGCTGGGAGGGAGTTGACCCGTTCGGCGGAGCAACCCGCGCCCCCCTCGACATCGTTCACGGCGTTGAAAAGCTCGCCGAGCTTGGCGCCTACGGCATCACGTTCCACGACGACGACCTCTTCGCCTTCGGATCGACGGATGCCGAACGCCAGAAACAGATCGACCGCCTGAAGCAAGTACTCAGCGACACCGGCCTCATCGTGCCGATGGTCACCACCAACCTCTTCAGCGCCCCCGTCTTCAAGGACGGTGGATTCACGTCGAACGACCGCAGCGTTCGTCGCTTCGCCATGCGCAAAGCAATGCGTCAGCTCGAACTCGGCGTAGAGCTTGGCGCCAAGACCTTCGTCATGTGGGGCGGCCGTGAAGGTGCCGAGTACGACTCCGCCAAAAATGTGCGCGCAGCACTCGAGCGCTACCGCGAATCGCTCAACCTGTTTGGTGACTATGTCACCGAAAAGGGCTACGACATCCGCTTCGCTATTGAGCCCAAGCCCAACGAGCCCCGTGGTGACATCTTGCTGCCAACCGTCGGTCACGCCATGGCATTTATCGAGACCCTCGAACGCCCCGAGCTGTTCGGTGTAAACCCCGAGACAGGTCACGAACAGATGGCCGGGCTCAACTTCACCTCGGGCATTGCCCAGGCGCTGTACCAGGACAAGCTGTTCCACATTGACCTCAACGGCCAGCGTGGAATCAAGTACGACCAAGACCTCGTCTTCGGTCACGGTGACCTGCACAATGCGTTCTCGCTCGTCGACCTGCTCGAAAACGGTGGCCCCGATGGAGGCCAGACCTACACGGGCCCGCGTCACTTCGACTACAAGCCCAGCCGCACCGAAGACGAAAACGGCGTGTGGGTTTCTGCTGCCGCCAACATGCGCAACTACCTGCTGCTCAAGGAGCGCGCTGCTGCCTTCCGCGCCGACCCTGAGGTGCAAGAAGCTCTCGTCGAAGCGCGCGTCCTCGAACTCTCTGAGAACACTCTCGGCGAGAATGAAAGCTATGACGACCTGCTGGCTGACCGTGCCTCCTACGAAGACTTCGATCACGAGGCCTACTTCAGCGGCAAGGGCTTCGGCTTCGTTCGCCTCCAGCAGCTTGCTGGCGAGCACCTCATGGGCGCCCGCTAAATGACCCTCGTCGCGGGAATCGACTCCTCAACCCAGTCCTGCAAGATCGTGATTGTGGATGCCGCAACCGGTGCGCTCGTGCGCACCGGCCGCGCCTCCCATCCGACCGGCACCGAGGTTGATCCGAACGCCTGGTGGGTGGCCCTCAACGAGGCCATCACCGAGGCGGGCGGATTGGATGACGTCTCCGCGATCTCGGTCGGCGGCCAACAACACGGCATGGTCGTGTTGGATGCCGTCGGCCGGGTCATTCGCCCAGCCCTGCTGTGGAATGACACCCGCTCTGCGGCCGCGGCCGACGCCCTCAGCGCAGAGTTTCCTGACCTCGCGGAGCGCACTGGCTCGAAGCCGGTCGCCTCGTTCACCTCAACGAAGCTGCGCTGGCTGCGCGACGCTGAGCCCGAGAACGCTGCGCTGGTAGCCGCCGTGTGCTTGCCGCACGATTGGCTGACGTGGCGTTTGCGCGGCTTCGGCCCCGAGAATCCTGCGCTGAGCGAGCTGACCACAGACCGCTCGGACGCGAGCGGCACCGGCTACTTCAACGCGGTGACCAATGAGTACGACCTCGACGTTCTGGGTGCGGCGCTGGGTCGTGATGCCTCGGCGATCACACTCCCCCGCATTGTCGCGCCCGGCGAATCCGCCGGAACCGTTGCTGTCTCTACCCTTGCCGCCTCGGTGACAGCGAACGCGGCGATCTCGGTGGCGTGCGGCGCTGGTGATAACGCCGGAGCTGCGCTGGGCCTCGGCGCCCGGACAGGCGATGTCGTCGTCTCGATCGGCACCAGCGGAACCGTCTTCGCTGTTACCGAAATTCAGGTTCCTGACGCCACCGGCACCGTGGCGGGCTTCGCCGATGCGAGCGGCATCTTCCTGCCCCTCGTCGCCACCATGAATGCCGCCCGCGTGCTCGACAGCACCGCCACGCTGCTGGGCGTCACCCACGATGAGCTCGGCATTCTCGCGCTCGAAGCGACCCCCGGCGCTAGCGGACTCGTGCTGCAGCCCTACTTCGAAGGCGAACGAACCCCCAACCTTCCGGATGCCACCGCAACCCTCTTCGGAATGACACTGGCCTCTACGACCCGGCCGTCACTCGCGCGCGCCGCCATCGAGGGACTGCTGTGTGGGCTCGCGGATGGCCTCGACGCTCTCGGCCGCCAAGGAGTTTCCGCCGAGCGCATCCTCCTCATCGGTGGCGCCGCCCAGAACCCCGCCGTGTCGACCATCGCGTCGCAGGTGTTTGCGGTACCGGTCGTGGTTCCCGAGCCCGCAGAGTATGTCGCGCTGGGTGCCGCAGCCCAAGCGGCGTGGGTGCTCGACGGCACACGCCCCGATTGGGCTATCGCTACTGTGGCGGAGCCAGCATCCGACTTCCACCCGGTTATTCGGGAGCAGTACGCCCGCTACGCGGTGTGATTCGGCTCGCCTTCGTGCACGGTCAGCAGCCCACGTAACAGGCTTTCAAACTGGGATCGCTCCCTTGCGCTGAGCGACTCCAATAGGCGTTCTTCGTTCTCAAGGTGGTCGGCGAGCGCTGCTTCGATGGTGCGCGTTCCTTGCCCGGTGAGCGTAACGCGGATGGTGCGACGGTTGTCGGGATCGATATCGCGCGAGATGAGCCCTTTGGCGACGAGCCGATCAAGCCGATTGGTGATCGCTCCCGAGGTGACCATGGCGCTGGCGGAAAGCGCACCCGCGGTGAGGCCGCGTGGTCCGGCATCCGTTCGCAGCAGGGTCGCAAGGATGTCGAACTCCCCTGGTTGCAGACCGTGCGTCTCGAAGACATCACTTTGCGCGCGCTCGAGGAGTCGCGTGAGGCGGGACAGTCGCCCGAGCACGCCCATGGCCGAGACGTTGAGGTCGGGGCGCACCGCGGCCCATTGGGCGAGGATGCGATCGACGCTGTCTGTCATGGTGCCTCAGGATCTCTCAACGTTGAATTGTTTGACGAATCCAGCATAACCCGGCTAGATTCTTTAATGTTCAACTATTCAACGCTAAGGAGTTCTCATGCGGCTGCGCGACACCCTCATCACCGCCATTGCTCCTATCGCGTGGGGCACGACCTACATCGTCACCACCGAGCTGCTGCCGACCGGGCACCCCCTCTTCGCCTCCCTCGTGCGCGCTCTGCCTGCCGGCCTGATCGCCATCGCCATCGCCCGCCAGCTGCCCCGCGGCGCCTGGTGGTGGAAATCCCTCGTGCTCGGCGTTCTCAATATCGGCGCCTTCTTCCCCCTACTGTTCATCGCCGCTTACCGCCTCCCCGGCGGAGTCGCCGCCACCCTGGGTGCCGCGCAACCCCTCATCGTCGCCGTGCTCATCGTCGCCGTCTTTCGTCAAAGCGCTCCCTGGCGACTCGTGATCTGGGGCATCATTGGCGCGCTCGGCGTTGCCCTCGTTGTGTTGCGGGCGAGCGCCCAACTCGACACCCTCGGCCTCATCGCCGGACTCGGCGGCACGGCATCCATGGCGCTCGGAGTGCTTCTCTCGAAGCATTGGGGAAAACCGCCCGAGGTGTCGGCGCTCAGCTATGCCGGCTGGCTTCTCACCGCTGGCGGGCTCTTTCTCCTCCCCATCACATTGCTGGCAGAGGGCATTCCGGCGACGCTCAGCGGGGCCGCTATCACTGGCTATGCGTGGCTAGGAATCGCCGGCGGCATCGTCGCATACACGCTCTGGTTTCGGGGGGTTCGAATCGTGCCGATTTCATCGCTCGCTGTGCTCGGTTTGCTCTCCCCCCTCACAGCGGCTGCGCTCGGCGCGCTTCTCCTTGGCGAACGTTTTAGCGCACTCCAATTGCTCGGGTTTGGGCTGGCTCTTGCGGCAATTGTCGGGGCACAAATTCCCGCTCGCGCACCCGCCTCCATCCCCTCTCGCTGACCCCCGGGGCCGTCGAGACCAGTACCGAATTGGTCTAGATAATTGTCTGACTTCCCAGAAAACACGGCACGTCTTGAGGGGACAGACAGAACGTTCTGGTCAGCATTTATGGGGGCAATTGTTAACGACACCCAAACGGGGGTCTACTACCCCGCTTCGGGGGCTTGCATGCTTCAGTGAGAAAGAACCGCAGAACGAACTCCTGGGGGAGGGATCAGATGGCAGAGCACGTAATCCTGTTTGCCGGGCCAATGGGCGCCGGCAAGACCTCCGCTATTCGCGCCCTCAGCGAGATCGATGTCGTCAGCACGGAGGCCGCAAATAGCGACCGAACCGTTGCCGACAAGCCCACCACCACGGTGGCTCTCGACTACGGCGAAATCGGCATCAACGAGGCCGAGAAAGTTCGCTTGTATGGCGTTCCCGGTCAACGTCGATTCGACTTCATGTGGACGATTCTCGCCGAACGCGCCGAGGGCGTACTGCTGCTGGTGAATGCGGATGCCGACAACCCTGTCGAGACCGCGATCGAATACGTCAAAGAATTCTTCGCCCTCTACGAGCGCGGCGGAATTGTGATCGGTCTCACGCGGGCCGACCTCGTGCCCCGCGCGCTGATCGAGGAATACGCCAACGCTCTTGCCGATGAAATGCCTGACGTGATGATCCCGGTACTAACCGTGGATGCTCGCTCTCAGGAAGAGATGATGACGCTCCTCATGACGCTCATCGCCAACATCGAGCTCAAGCAAGCCGTCGCCGACAGTATCGGCGTCGGTTCCGGTGGACGGAGGGCACGATGACTCTCGCTCCCCACCTCGACTCCAAGTACATCGTCCGAGGCGAACTTGCCTTAGGCGGACTTCGTGATCTAGCACCGTCACTTCGCTACGCATCCCTTCTAACAGAAGACGGATTCAGCGTTGTTTCGGTAGCCGGTAAAGAATTTGACAGCGATCGATTCGCGAGCATGGCCAGTTCCACTCAGGCCCTCGCCGATGCTGTCGCTAGAGAATTGCAACTCGGAGATAACGAGTTTGTGATCGTCGCGGCCGCTCATGGCCACGTCGTGCAAGTGCGAGTCGACGACCACCCGCTGGTACTCGCAGCCCTCTTCACCGACAAAGAAACCATCGGCATATCGTTGACCGCCGCGCGCCGAACCGCGCGAAGGCTCAACACCTTATTGATGGCGAACTAAGAACAAACCGAAAACCCGAAGGCCCCGAACTACCTGCAGAACCCGAACTACTCGCACAACCCGCACACGCAGTACCTGAGCAAGCACTACCCGAAACACCCGCAGTAGGACCAGGAACTACGAACAGAATGCGATCACTCGTCTAACCCGCAGATCACATTCTGACTCGAGGATTTTTACCCCAAGCACGACCGCGATGCACCCTCGGCACCGCACACCAATTCACGCAGGAGGCGTGAAGATGACTACATACACAACCAACATCCCCGCCGGCTGGTACCCCGACCCGCTTGGCCTCCCCCAGCTGCGCTGGTGGGACAACCACACGTGGACTGACCAGATCTCTGGAGCACGCGCACCGCTGGTGCACCAGCTGGTCGATGTCGACTTTGCCGACCCCACCGACGACGAGCGCGAAGATTCCGTTCAGCCCGCCACCGCAACGACGCCGATCACGCGCGAAACGACACCTGAGCCGACGTTGGCCAGCACGCTCCGTCAGCTTGAGGCGCCACTGCCCGAGCAAGCAGTTGACTCCGCAGTCGCCGGCGACCCCACCGTCGGGTTCGTCGGAGAAACAGCCGAAGATGATTTCGACCAGTCAATTCTCGCTTCTGAGTGGGCGCAGGTTGCGGAAGCAATCAAGATTGCGTCCAGCAGCGCGCAGCCGACTGTTTTGTCAATCACCTCATCCAGCTTCCCGATGCTCGTGATCGATGTGAACGAGCGCGCCTACTGGTGGAAGGCTGAAATCACCGACTTCCCGACACATCCCGTGAGCATCAACGTGCGTAGTCACATTCGTGAAGAAGTGATCATGCCAACGGGTGCCGGTTTCGACCTCAACCCGCTGTTGTGGATGATCGGCACCACCGGCTACGCTCACACCCCCGCGCCGTGGCTCACCGATGGCGCGCGCTACCGCCTGCGTCGCTGGCCGAACATCACGAATCTTCCGCACGATGCCGACCAGCTGCGCATGACCTCAATCCTGAGCCACGCACCGCTCTCGGCTAAAGAACTTTCAGCAATTGCTGAAACTCTGCCCCATGAGGCACACTCGCTCCTGGCAGCGCTGAGCCTCATGAACATCCTGCGCATCCTGCCCGGTGCCAGCGAAGACGAAACTGACACTCCGGCACCAAAACCGGCACCTCAGGGCCTCTTCGCCCGCCTCCGCGGACGCCACAAGCGCTAAGAACTTCAGCCGAGAGGGTGGGCATATTGCCCGGCTCACCCCTCGGCTGAATAATCCTTGATTTCGGATGCCGCTGGCTTAGAGTGTCGGCATGACTTCGTTTTCGTCGCCCTCGTCACGTTTCGCGCGGTGGGCTGCCGCCGCCTATCTCAGCGCTGGACTTCTGGGCGCTAATCAGCTTCTCTGGGGCTTTTACGGCCTCGGGGCTCCCGCCGTGCTCGATTTCCCGGTCGCGGTTACCGTGATCGGTGCAGCGGTCGGCGCATTCGCGATCGCGCTGCTCATCTTCGGGATCGTCATGACGTGGTTTTCTATTCGTGCGCGAGCCGCCACTGCCCAGCCCGCTGAGCCACCACACGAAACAGCAACCCACGTCAACGAGACAACCACTCATGAGGTGCTCGGAAACACCACGCTGGACTTCCGAACCCGACTGTTGATCGGCGTAGCTACGGTTGTGGCGATGATTGCCATCGTTGCTATCGGCATCGTAAATATTTACGTGTGGAACCCGCTCGCGAAAGTTCCGGAACTCTCACTTGATGAAATTTATGCAGCAATGGATGCCGCGGGGGAACTCCAAGCCGACGTCTTCTCGTGGATTTGGGCCATCTTCTGGCCCCTCGCGGCAGTGGTGTTCACCGCCATCACGACGTCACGAATATTTGCCAACATTGTTACTCTGCGCGGGATGCTCGTTGCGAGCCTCGCGCTCCTGAGCGCCGCGATCTTCTTCCAGTGGTTCGCTGGCTTCTCCATGGGAATGGGGCTGGCCGACACCTTTGCGATCGGAGGTGGGGATGCGTCAAGCCCCGGCATGCTTCTGGGCATCTTCGGCCAGTTCTGCATCGTCGCCGCGCTCTTCCTCGCCATCACCCCGAAACGCACAAACGCGGGCCGCCTGCCGGAGCAGACGACCCGCGTCGTTACGAACTAGCTAGCTTTCGCTGAGCGTCTTAGCTGTGAACCGCAGCGAGGGTGCGGCGGTCTTCGAGCAGCTGTGGCCAGAGCTTGCGGCGGTCGCGCACGACGAAGCCACGCGCAATGAAGCGGTCTTTGCCATCGAAGCGCGGGGCATACATCGAACGACCGTGCATGGCGCGCAGGTTGTCGAGCATCAACAGGTCGCCCGGCTGCAGCACGTGAGCGTCGCGGTGCTCAATGTAGGTCTCGACGACCTTGCCGAGCAGACGCTGAGCTTCAGCGGTGATGCCGTGCATGAGGTCTTGGTCAACGAGGATGTACGGGTCGTCCTCTGGACCGGTGATGATTGGGAACGGGCCACGAACGGCATCCGGGCGAGGAATGTATGGCTGGAACGACTCGTCGATCGTGGTTGCCCACAGTGGCTGGCGCAGCTTGGCAACCTCTTCAGGAGTCATCTGCGCAACAAGCTTGCGACCCGAGAACGCATACGTCTTCGCGTTCTCGTCACCGCGAAGGGCACCGAGGATCACGTAGTCAGGCTTGAAGTCAGAGAAGCACTGCTCGGTGTGAGCTTCGAGCTCAACCTTCGAGCCCTGCGACTGCTGAGTTACAGCAAGCTTCGGGTTGGGGACCATGTCTTGGATAAGGTGACCATTGCCCTCAGCCTCGTAGGCAACCATGCTGCCGAGGAGGTGAGCAAGCATGCCCATTTCTTTAGCGAAGATGGTGCCGGCGCCCAGGCCGCTCTTGTTGTCGAGCGGGGTGTCCGTGAGGTCTTCGTCGACGTACAGACCACGCACAACCATGATGCCGGCTTCAGAACCGACTTCAGCAAAATTCAAAACAGCCGCACGGACCTCTTCAGGCAAACTGAACGCTGCAGCGAGAGCCTGACGACCGAAGTCATCCGGGTTCTCATTAGGGTGCGCAGTAATGCGCTCGGCAGCGGTACGGATCGCTTCGGCAGTGGCCGAGTCGAGGGTGAACAGGCTCGATTGGAGCTCGTGAACGGTAATGTCGCTCTCCTTGCTTCGTGCGATGCGCTAGCTGTGGCTCACAGGGCTCTTGGAAGGCGCAATCGCGGACGTCGTCTCCATAGGGAAGACACTTCATAAATTACACCCTCCGCCTCCATTAACACGAGGATGGCGGGGCCGACGGGGCCGTGCACAGCAAAGTTGAAGCAATCCCATAGGCGCAAACACAGTCGTCCGAGTCGCGATAAGATTATCCGGCCAGCGGGAGTGGTGAAATTGGTATACACGCAGGATTTAGGTTCCTGTGCTTTCGAGCGTGCGGGTTCAAGTCCCGCCTTCCGCACCAAATAGCGCACTCCGTGTAGTGCTCACTCAGACAGCGACTACCGTCTTGCCGATGGCTCCGCCGGTCTCGACGAGCGCGTGCGCGGCCCGCAGCTGTTCTGCGTTGAGCGGGCTGAACGTGTGCGTGAGGGTGGTGTGGATACGTCCGGCATCCACAAGGTCTGCAACTTCGCCCAGCAGTTCGTGCTGCAGCACCATGTCGGCGGTGTGCTGAGCGGAGCGGGTGAACATGAGTTCCCAGTGCCAGCTGAGGGCCTTGCCCTTGAGCGAGAGCAAGTCGAGACCAGCCTCGTCATCGATGGCGACGATCTCGCCGAACGGCTTGATGAGCTCGACGATCGCGGGCAGGTTCGTGCCGGTCTGCGAGGTGAATACCCAGTCCACGCCCTCGGGGGCAACCGCAGCAACGTTCGCTGCGAGGTCGCCGCGGTGGTCGACGACGGCATCCGCCCCCATCTCGGTCACCCATGCCCGGGTTTCGTCGCGCGATGCTGTCGCGATTACGCGCACACCGGTGAGTTGCTTGGCGAGCTGGATGAGCACCGAGCCCACTCCCCCAGCGGCTCCCAGAACGAGCAGAGTGCCCGTGCTGGCGCTCGTGAGCTTGAGCTTGTGAAAGAGCGCCTCGTAGGCCGTGATGGTCGTGAGCGGCATCGCTGCGGCTTCGGCATGGCTCAGGCTCGACGGTTTGCGGCCGACGATGCGCTCATCAACCAGGTGCATCCGCGAATAGGTTCCGGGGCGAGTGATGTCTCCCGCATACCAAACCTCATCGCCCGGCTGGAACAGTGTCACGTCGGGTCCGACAGCGGAAACAACACCGGAGGCATCCCATCCGAGAACGCGATCAGCTACTTCTCCGCCAGCCCGCACTTTGACATCAACGGGGTTGACCGAAACTGCAGCAACTTCCACGAGGATGTCGTGGCCGGTTGGTGCGTCAACGGTCAGTTCTGAGTCGACCAGGCTTCCCTCGCTCTCAATCGGTCCGCCGGTGCGAGTGATGACGGCGGGGGCTGCTGAGCAGATGCTGAAGGGGGAGAGAGCGGACGAGTTCATGGGGTCCTTTGCGTGATCGCTGGCGTGTGCCACCACGCTAAACCGCTCATAGTGGTGACCCGCAAGGGAGGCAAGTTACCCCGAGGTAAGTGTCTAGACGAGTGCGCGTGCTGCCTCAGTGCGCTGGGCGTGCTCGAGTTGTGACTCGGCCCAGACCCGCAATGCTTCGAGCGGCACTCCTGCATCCTGGCCGAGCGGGGTAAGGGTGTATTCCACGCGGAGCGGAACCTCCGCGAACACTTCGCGCTCAACGATTCCGTAATCTTCGAGTTTGCGCAGCGTGCTCGTGAGCACCTTAGGCGAAATTCCGTCGAGGTGTCGCTGAAGCTCGCCAAAGCGCATCCGTCCGCCTAACAGGGCCCCGATCACGAGGGCTGACCACTTGCTGGCGACGACATCCAACAAATCGCGGCACGGACACGTGGCCGAAAAAACATTGCCCACGTGGAGATGATCGTGATCGGTGCTGTGTTCGAGACTCATGGCGACCCTTCGATAGTTGCTTTCTTAAGGATAGCAGCAGCTCGCGGGTTTCCGCAGAAGCGGGGGTATCCCCCACAGCGAACCCTCTCCAGCACGCGTTACTCTGTGACGTACATCGCTAACGTCGCCGACTACGCGCACCTAGCCGACGATTCTGGAGAAAATCCCTTGGTAGGCACCGCCATCATCCCTTGGCTCGATCCCCAAAACCTGATTACCGGGTTTGGGGCATTCGCGCTGCTGGGCGTGGCATTCATTGTCTTCGCCGAGACCGGGCTGCTCGTCGGATTCTTTCTTCCTGGCGACACGCTGCTTCTCATCACCGGTGTTCTCACCTTTGCCGGCGTCATCGAATACGACATCTGGTGGGTCTGTTTGGCGGTGAGCCTTGCCGCCTTCCTCGGCGGTGAGGTCGGTTATCTCATTGGGCACAAAGTGGGCCCCAAGATCTTTGAACGAAAAGAAACAGGTCTCTTTAGCGTCGAAAACGTCAAACGCACCAACGCTTTCTTCACCCGCTTCGGCGGCCTCGCCGTCATCATGGCGCGCTTCGTGCCGATCGTGCGCACCTTCGCACCGGTCGCGGCGGGCGTTGGCCACATGGACTACCGCAAGTACTCGCTCTACAACGCGATCGGCGCTCTCATCTGGGGCTCCGGGCTCACCTTCGGCGGCTACTTGCTCGGCTACATTCCGTGGCTCAGCGATTTCATCGTCGAGTACATCGACCTGATCCTGCTCGCCGCTGTGACTCTCACGGTGCTACCGACGGCGTACCACTACTTCCGCTCGTCCTACAAAGCGAAAAAGGCGCGCGAAACGGGCCGCGCCGAGGCTCTCGACGATGCCGAAGCAGAAAAGCTAGCCCTGCACCCCAAAGACTTCAACCAAGACTTCGACGACTAGGCCAGCAGTCGCTATTCCTGAGGCGAACGCTTGCGGATGGCGGTCACGGCCTGCTGAGCAGCGCGGCGGACCTCAATGTCTTCGTCTTTCACGAGCTCGGAGATCGCCTCGACGACATCGAGCGAACCGACCGTTCCGAGGGCGCGAGCTGCCGACGCGCGAACGCGGGCAGTGTCGTCCGTCAGGAGCGCCAGAAGCTGCTCGCGAGCGTCGAGTCGTCGAGTAGCAACAACACGCGTTGCCATCTCACGCACCCGCCACGCTTGGTTACTGAGAGCAGCGCGTACGGCATCCGCAGCACTGTCATTCCAGGCGTGCAGTAGCGCGCGCGTTCCCCACAGCTCAGGCCAGTAGAGCACCGGAGCGCCGTCGAGGATGCCCTGAGCATGCTCACCGCCAACAATCAGCAGGAACTCTTTGCCCTCGTTGTTGCCCTCAATGAGAGAGACGGCACGTTCGACAATGACGGCTTCGCCATGGCGTTCGCTCGCGGCCGTAATGCGGGCTGCGATGGGGAGTTCAAGATCTACTGCGTGGGGATCATCATGTTCAGACACGCCTCAACCCTACGTTGTTGCGCTCCACACCGAGACCGCGGTGCAAATACTCGCCGCTGATCGGCAGGCTGCTACTAGTCGCCCAGCAGTTGACGGCGAACGATTGGCATGATCGCGGCGAATGCTTGGGCGCGGTGACTGAGCGCATCCTTCTGGTCAGAAGTAAGGTCTGCGGATGTTCCCGGCTGCCCATCCGGACAGAAAATCGGGTCGTAGCCGAAGCCCTCAGTTCCGCTCCGCTCGGTTGCCACGGTGCCCGGCCAGAGTGCAAGCTCCACGAACTCATGAGATTCGGCTTCGGAGGCACCAGCAGCGACGGCTGTGCCAGCAACACCGGTGGGAACCACAAACGCTGCCGCACAGGCAAACTGGGCGGCGCGGTCATCCCTGCCGACCATGTTTGCCAACAGCAGTTCAAGGTTGTCGACGTCGTTGCGCGTTCCCGCATACCGAGCCGAGTGGATGCCGGGGGCACCACCCAGCGCGTCAACACAGATTCCGGAATCGTCGGCCAACGCCGGCAGCCCAGTGTGGGCAGCGGCGGCCCGCGCTTTGATCAGCGCGTTGGCCTGGAACGTGTCGCCGTCTTCAACCGGTTCGGGCCCGTCGTAGGCGACGAGTTCGAGGCCGTCGAGTGCTGGCCCCAAGATGCGCCGCAGCTCAGCAACTTTGTGGGCGTTGTGGGTGGCGAGAACGATCCGCATTGCTACGCGCCGGTGTGGGTGGTGGCGGTGGTGCGGCCGAGGGTTGCGGCTTGGATCGCCGTGAGCTCTGTGCCACCCGCGAGAGCAAGGTCGAGCAGCGAGTCAAGTTCGCGGCGGTCGAAGGGTGCGCCTTCGGCGGTGCCCTGAACCTCAACGAACAATCCGCGACCGGTAACAACGACGTTCATGTCGGTCTCGGCGCGCACGTCTTCAACATAGGCGAGGTCGAGCATGGGCTCGCCATCGATGATTCCGACGCTCACGGCAGCGAGCGAATCGAAGAGTGCCTTCGAGTTCTTGCCGATGAACTTCTTCTCACGGCCCCACTCGATGGCGTCAGCAAGCGCAATGTAGGCACCAGTGATCGCTGCCGTGCGGGTTCCGCCATCGGCCTGAAGCACGTCGCAGTCGATCACGATCGTGTTTTCGCCGAGGGCCTTCATGTCGACAACAGCGCGCAAGCTGCGACCAATCAGGCGCGAGATTTCGTGGGTTCGTCCGCCTACCTTGCCCTTGACTGCTTCGCGGTCCATACGGCTGTTCGTGCTGCGCGGAAGCATCGAGTACTCGGCAGTAACCCAGCCTTTGCCCTTGCCCGCCATCCAGCGCGGAACACCATTGGTGAAGGATGCCGTGCACAGCACCTTGGTCTTACCGAAGGAAATAAGCGCCGAACCCTCAGCCTGGTCGCTCCATCCGCGCTCAATTGTTACTTCGCGCAGTTCGTTGTTTTCGCGGCCATCGTGACGGGTCATGTCTCTACTCTCTATCGGTCTATCGGTCTATCGGTCTATCGGTGAAATCTGGTGTTCGTGAGGGGGCGCTCGCTACGGGAGCTGCGGCAAGTTAATCGCGCCGGTTTCGAAGGTCTCGACGCGCACGATGTTCGGCCCCATGAAGCGGGAAGCCAGACTAGTGAAGCCCTGCTTGTCTGGGCCGGTCGCCTCGAAGGCGTGGCGCGCGGTTTCCGTGGAATCGCGCAGCAGATTGTGCGCGACCAGAGTGTTGTAGACGTCGTAGGCGGTTTCTTCCGCGCTAGAGACGAGCGTGACATCCCGCCCCATCACGTACTGAATCGCGGCAGAAATGTGCGGGTAGTGGGTGCAGCCCAGCACGAGCGTGTCGATTTCGGCGGCCTTCAGCGGCGCCAAATATTCTTCGGCGACAGCAAGAACTTCGGGCCCGGTTGTGATGCCGGCTTCCACGAACTCCACAAAACGGGGGCAGGACTGCGTGAACAATTCGATGCCGGATGCCGCAGCGAACGCATCTTCGTAAGCACGCGACTTGATGGTGCCCTCGGTGCCAATCACTCCGACGCGACCATTGCGGGTCTGACGCACTGCCGCCCTCGTGGCAGGCTGGATCACTTCGACCACTTCGATGCCGCGCGCCTCGGTGTAGCGCTCGCGGGCATCCCGCAGCATCGCAGCCGAGGCCGTGTTGCAGGCGATCACGAGCAACTTCACGCCATCGTCGACGAGGCGATCCATGATTTCGAGGGAATAGCGGCGCACATCGGCAATCGGCTTCGGGCCATAGGGCGAGTGCAGAGTGTCGCCCACATACAGAATCGATTCGTGCGGCAACTGGTCGATAATCGCTCGGGCTACGGTGAGGCCACCGACTCCGGAGTCGAAAACGCCAATAGGTGCATCAGTCACGTCTTCAATCGTAGTGGTGGATGCTCGAACCCTCCCCGACAACGGTGATGGTCTGTCGCGTACGCTGGTCGGGTGAGTACCGCTCTGCTAACAGACCAATACGAGCTGACGATGCTCGACGCCGCGATCGGCAGTGGCCGCCACGAACGCCAGTGCGTGTTCGAAGTGTTTGCCCGCCGCCTTCCCGACAGCCGCCGCTATGGCGTTGTTGCGGGAACCGGACGCCTGCTCGAACTCATCGAAGAATTCCGCTTTGGCGACGACGAGCTCGGGTTCCTAGCGCGCAATGCCATCGTGAGCCCCACGACCATCGACTGGCTCGCCAACTATCGCTTCACTGGCGATATCAGTGGGTACCGCGAGGGCGACGCGTACTTCCCCGGCTCCCCCGTGCTCACCGTTGAGGGCTCCTTCGCCGAAGCTGTGCTGCTGGAGACACTCGCGCTGAGCGTGTTGAATTACGACTCCGCTGTCGCGTCCGCTGCTGCGCGCATGGTGTCTGCCGCCGACGGGCGACCCATTGCGGAGATGGGATCACGCCGCACCGGCGAACGCTCTGCCGTGGCATCCGCTCGCGCCGCCTACATTGCGGGATTCAGCGCCACGAGCAATCTGGAAGCGGGCCGAAGCTGGGGTGTGCCCACGATGGGAACCGCAGCGCACTCGTTCACGCTGCTGCACGATTCTGAAGAAGAAGCATTCCAGGCACAGGTTGACGCGCTTGGCCCCTCGACCACGCTGCTTGTTGACACCTACGATGTCGAGAATGCGGTCGAGCTGGCCGTGAAGGTCGCCGGCACCGGGTTGGGCGCTGTGCGCATCGACTCTGGTGACCTTGCGATTCAGGTCGCGGCCGTTCGAGCCCAGTTGGATTCACTCGGGGCAACGAAAACCCGCATCACGGTCACCAACGACCTCGACGAGCACGCGATTGCTGCGCTGCGTGCCGCCCCGGTCGATTCATTCGGTGTCGGCACCTCCGTGGTCACCGGTTCAGGTTTCCCCGCCGCAGGGATGGTGTACAAGTTGGTAGCCCATCAGAACGATGCGGGCGAGTGGATTTCTGTCGCCAAGAAGTCGGCGGCGAAAGCCACCATTGGCGGCCACAAGGCGGCGGTGCGCGCGCTCGACAATGGCGTCGCATCCATGGAACTGATTTATCAAGAGTCTGAAGGCCGACCGGATATTGAGGGCCGAGATCTCAACGTTGCGCTCATGACGGGCGGCACAGCCGATCAGCAGTGGATCGGCGATGGCGGCACGCTTGCCGCGCGCGATCACTGTGAAACGGCGATGGCGGAGTTGCCGCAGACCGCGTTCCGCTTGTCGCGCGGCGAACCTGTAGTTCCCACGATTTACCGCTAATTGCGGCCGCCGGCGATCGGTTAGTCCCGAGATCTGAGCGCTGAGCGCTGAGCAATTGGCGCTCGATCGCGAAGAAAAGCGGGAGCGTTAGCCCTTCATCTTTTCGTAGACCTCTTTGCAGGTTGGGCAGATGGGGAACTTTTCGGGGTCGCGACCCGGAGTCCAGAGCTTTCCACACAGCGCACGAATCGGCTTGCCCGAGAGCGCCGATTCCATGATCTTGTTTTTGGGTGCGTAGTGAGAGAAGCGCTCGTGGTCGCCCTCTTCGACCTGCTCTTGGTTGAGCAGTTCTTCGAGTTCGCGGTCGAGAGTGTCGGTTCCGCCGCCAGTGATATCGGTGTCAGCCATGAGTCGATTCTACTTCCGTCGCTGCAAGCCGGTGTCTTTGCTTCCGCAAAGGTGGCTTGGGATGTGCTGGATCAGTTCTGTGAGGAGAGTGCGAGCAGTTCGGGGCCGCGGCGCACCATGATTCGTCCGCCCCAGTAGACGCCGATGACGAGCACGACAAGACCGACGGCCAAGCCGACGATGAAGGCTGCCCACTGTGGTTGCAGATCGGTGAAGGGGTTGAAGAAGACGACTCCCAAGACCGGCAGGCCGAATAGCACCGTGAATGCGAACGTGAACGATTGCACCGTGGCGGCGTTCGAGACGAGCGCTTGAGGTTGGATGAACGCACCGTGCCCTGGCAGTGGCGCCGCATAAGGGAAGGCGGCTGAGCTGACGCTGGAAACGCCGAGACCCGCAAAGAGTAGGCAGAGGCTGAGCCCGATGAGGCCGGGTAGCGATTCACCATTACCAACGATAAGTACCGTGAGGATACTGCCGACGACGGCGAGAGGGATGCCCACGAGCAGGTTGGGAACGATGCGCCCCCAGCGGTCGTCGGAGCCACGCGTGTGAGCCGAGACGTGGGTCCAGAGTGCGGTGTTGTCGTGAGCGACGTCGTTGTGGGCACTCCAGCCGAGGAAAAGGCACATGACGGGCACGGGAATCCACGCGATCACGTCGGCTCCGATGCCGCCGACGAGAAGAGCGGCAACCATGCCGATAGGAATGATGGGGATGGCGGCGAGTGCAACGAAGTAGCGTGCATCCCGAGCCCAGTAGCTGAGGCTTCGTGCCGCGATGGCGCCCAATGGGGTCGAGGGCATGAGACGGAACCAGCCGAGGCCCGAACGGTATGTTGCGACGGCACTGCGCTCAGGGCGAGAGAGCACGTAGCCCAGCAGGAAGTACCAGCACGCAGCGAGAACGATCAAAAAGCCGACCGCAATGGCGAGCTTGCCCAGAACGTCGCTGCTGTCTCCCGCTGCTGCGGAAGCCGGCGCGCTGAAGGCAACACCGAGGGGTGTCCATTCCATTACTGCGGCAACGCGGCGGATGGCCGGCAGGACTTGGGATTGGTAGTCGGCGAGAGCGAGCATGACGGCGATCGGCAGCGAGGCAACCACGAGCGCGATCGCGACGATGCCGAACCCTTCGCGCAAGCGTCTGGTGCTCAAGTAGCGGGCCGCGATGAGGCTGGCTAGGCGGGCTCCGACGATGGCCGTGACGAGAACGATGATTCCGGAGAGCACAGCGATAAGGGCGGATGCTGGATGCGCCGACCACGCGATTACTTGAGCGACGGCGAGCCCGGCAAGCATCACCGTGGGGATGCTTGCCGCTCCGGCGAGCAACAGCAGCAGCGCGAGGCGGATGCGAGTGACGGGCAGGTAGGAGAATCTGCGCGGGTCGAGTGGGTCATCCGCATTCCACCCGAGGGGCATCACGAGAAAGCCGAGCAGCGCTGCGGAGCCGAACACGACGAGCGTGGCGCCCGCAACTTCGGGGGTGGTGTTGCGCAGGTCGGCAACGGCGAGGATGGCCATTACGAACAGGACGGCGCTGTAGATCAGCACCAACCCCATGGCGGAGGCTACGAGCGGTCCTCGGCGAAACGCGTTCGCCAGGATGGTTAGTCTCAGTCGGAGAAACTGCTCAACCACTCGAGCCCTCCCCCACTGGAATTCTTGCCGGTCAACTGCACGAAGCGGTCTTCGAGCGACATTCCATTGCGCACTTCGTCGATGGTGCCGTCGGCGAGCAACCGTCCTTCGACAATGACGGCAACATGGCTGCAAACGCGTTGAACGAGTTCCATGCGGTGGCTGGAGAGTAGTACGGTGCCGCCGGCATCGACGTACTGCTTGAGGATGCGGGTGACCGTTGCCGCCGAAACGGGGTCAACCGATTCGAAGGGTTCGTCGAGTACGAGCAGGCGCGGCGAGTGAATCATTGCTGCGGCGAGAGCGACTTTCTTGAGCATCCCGGACGAGTAGTCGCTTACGAGGCGGCCCATGACGTCATCAAGGCCGAAGGCTGTGGCGAGGTCAGCGGAACGCTTGCGCACTTCGGTGGCGTCGAGTCCGCGCAGCACTCCCGAGTAGTAGAGCAGTTGCGAACCCGTGAGGCGGTCGAAGATGCGCAAGCGGTCGGGCAGCACACCGATGGAGCGTTTGGCGACTTCTGGTGATGCCCAGACGTCGACTCCGTTGACGGTGGCGCTTCCCGAGTCGGGGCGCAGCAGTCCGGTGATCATAGAGAGCGTTGTGGTTTTACCGGCACCGTTGGGGCCAACAATTCCGTAGAACACTCCCGCGCGCACGCTCAAGCGAATGTCATCGACAGCAACGGTGTCGCCGAAGCCCTTCGACAATCCGCTGACTTCCAAAACGACGTCCGTGGATGTCGCCTCGAGCCCGTGACCCACAGTGGCGTCGACCGCAACTAGGGCGTCGCTCGCAGCCACAGGTTCTAGCTCAGACTCTGTTGTGCCTTCGTCGGTGGGTTCCGCCTCGGCGGCTGCCGCGCGTTCCGGCGCGGGAGCCATCGGTGCCGCCACCGCGGTTTCGGACTCAGGTTCTGCGTTGTCGCCCGTGGCGCTCGTGGCTGCCGTGTCATCGGTGTCGGAGTCAGCGTCGACTTCGGCTTCGGCTTCGGCTTCGGCTTCGGCTTCGACTTTGGCTTTGGCTTGCTCAGCGTCAGCGCGATCCGCGTCCGTGATTTGGGCCTCAGGCTCGACATCAGCCTCAACGGACTTCCCTGCTTCAGCGTCCTCAGCATCGTCCGTCTCAGCGTCGCTCGCCGCAGCCTCAGTCTTGTCAAGCGCGGTCGTGACCGCTTCGGCTTCCTCGACTTCCGCCTTGTCAGCAGCGATCTGCTCCGCTTCCAGACGCCCCGCTTCAGCCTTCTCGGCTTCCGCGTTTTCGGCTTCAGCCTTTTCGGCTTCCGCGCGCTCGGCTTCTAGGCGCTCAGACTCAGCACGCTCAACCTCTGCACGTTCCGCTTCGCGTTCGTCTTCTTCGGCTTTCTCAGCCGCAGCCTTTTCGGCAGCAGCCTTCTCTGCCAGAGCCTTTTTCTCTGCTGCTTCTGCCGCGGGCGCAGCGAACTGTGAGGCAAGGGCACGCAGGCGTGCGAGCCCGGCAAGTACGGCATCCGGCTTCTCTGCAGAAACTGCTGCGGCAGGTTCGGCGTCCGCATCCGCATCCGCATCCGCATCCGCATCCGCATCTGCATCTGCATCTGCATCTGCATCAGCATCAGCATCAGCATCAGCATCAGCGGTGTCGATTACAGCATCGGCTCCGATTACAGCAGCGCCCGCAGCGGCGTCATTCTCAGCAGCGTCGCCGTCGATAGCGGCGTCCGCAACAGCCTCAACAGCGCCAATACCAGCGACTGCAGCCTCAGCAGTATCGGATTCATCGGTCGACACGGCATCGACTGCTTTTTCCGCCTCGGGCGTGGCTTCGACGGTCTCGGCGATCACAAGATCGTCAACGAGCGCCTCGACGTTGACCACTTCGACAGCATCCGAGTCGGGCGCAGTCGTCTCGGGCGCAATCGTCTCCGACGCAGTGGGCATCGGCGCAGTTGGCTTGGGTGCGGTGGGTTTTGGCGCGGTCGGCTTCGGCGCCGTCGAGCTTCGAGTCGCTTGGCTCTTCGTCGCGGGAGCCTTAGCGGCACTCGACTTCGCAGCACTGGTTTTCGACGCAGTGGTCTTCGCGGCACTCGACTTCGCGGCACTCGACTTCGCGGCACTCGACTTCGCAGCAGCGCGTTTCGGTGCGGCCGGTGTCGGCTTATCGGAAGTCGACTTGCCTGCGGCACTCTTTACCGTCGTCGGCGACGGTTTCGGAGCAATCGGCGATTCGCCAGTAGACGCATCAACGCCCGTTACAGCACTTGTAGTGCGGGCAGGCGTCTTGCGAGCAGCGGGCTTCTTGGCGGCAGGTTTACGAGTAGCAGGAGTTGCTGGCTTGGCGGTAGACGATTTTGCTTGAGAACCACGGGCCGTTGCCGGCTTCCGGGTGCTGCTCGCGGGCTTCGTTACCGGCGTTTCAACAGACTTCGTGCCCTCGTCGGGTGTTTGGGCGTTTTCCACTGTCCAAACCTACCAATCAGATGCGCAGAGAATGAGCCTGCATCACAAATAGGCAACAACCCTCCAAAATCTATGGAGTTCTCGGCCGACACAGTTAGCCTGACTATCGCACAACGGTGTGTCGTTTTTTCCAATCTCGGGTTAACAGTAGGTAAATCATGAACCTTGAACCCGAGCCCCAGAACTACTGAGGAGACCACCATGACTACACAGGTCGTAATTTTAGCTGCCGGAATGGGCAGCCGTTTGGGCCGCTCGTTGCCGAAGCCGCTTACTGAGCTCAGCGATGGCCGCACCATCATGCAGCAGCAGTTCGACAACATCCGTCACGCTTTCGGCAACAACGCCAAAGTCACGATCGTTGTTGGCTACAAGCTTGAGCACATCATCGAAGCATTCCCTGAGGCATCGTTCGTCTACAACGAGCAGTACGACCAGACCAATACCTCGAAGAGCCTCATGCGTGCACTGCAGGCATCCGCTCCTGGTGGAGTTCTCTGGATGAACGGCGACGTTGTCTTCGACCCGACCGCTCTTGAGCGTGCCGCCGCCATGGTTGCTCGCGACCAGTCGTTCGTTAGCGTCAACACCGCGAAGGTCTCTGACGAAGAAGTCAAGTACACGACCGACGCTGAGGGCTACATCAAGGAACTCTCCAAGACCGTCAAGGGCGGACTGGGCGAGGCCGTTGGCATCAACTACATTTCGCGCGACGCCAAAGCAACGCTGGTACGTCACCTCAAGAAGGTTGGCGACCAGGACTACTTCGAGCGCGGCATTGAGCTCGCTATTGAAGAGGATCGCTTGCTCATCGAACCTGTCGACATTTCTGACCTGTACGCCATCGAGGTGGACTTCGCTGAAGACCTCGAGCGTGCCAACCTCTTCGTCTAGAAAAAGTTCGGCGCTAAGCGCCCGCCACTATGCCCGTCCGCACCTCGTGCGAGGCGGGCATAGTGCGTAAAGAGAGGGAAAATTCCCTCTCAATCGATCGCATGCAGATGTTTCCCAAATTGGCACCTAATATAGGGGCGTGGCGAACACAGCATTGAAACGACCCTCTTGGTCCCCTCTTACCCGATACCGTCGCACTCTCTGGTTGCTCACCGTGCGCGACCTCCGCGTGCGTTACTCAACGTCCGCTCTTGGCTACGTGTGGTCAATTCTTGACCCTCTAGTTATGGCGGGCATCTATTGGTTTGTCTTCACAGAGATTTTTGAACGGACTGTAGGCGAGAAGCCCTACATTGTGTTCTTGCTCTCCGCGATGTTGCCGTGGATGTGGTTCAACGGAGCCGTGGCAGACTCTACGCGCGCCTATCTGCGTGAGTCCAAGCTCATCCGGTCCACCAACATCCCTCGCACCATCTGGGTCGCACGACTCGTGCTCTCAAAGGGGATCGAGTTTCTTGCCAGCATTCCAGTTATTGCCTTCTTTGCCATTGTCAACGGTGCCGAGTTGCATTGGGAAGCCGTGTACTTCGTTCTGGCCATAGTGATTCAGGCAATCCTGACGATGGGTGTCGGGCTGATTGTTGCGCCTCTAGTCGTGTTCTTCCGCGACCTCGAACGCGCGACTAAGCTTGCCCTGAGGTTCCTCTTCTATGCCTCGCCGATCATCTATGGGCTTCCCGATTTGGGGAAACTAGGGCTCGAACGCTTAGCCGCGTTCAACCCTCTCGCCGGAATCTTCTCGCTCTACCGGTCAGCGTTCTTCCCCGATCAGCTCAACTGGTACGCCGTGTTGATCGCTGCGATCATGAGCTGCATCGTCATGGTCATCGGAATACTCGTCTTTGCGCGTACCGAACGCGCCGTGCTGAAGGAAATTTAATGGGTGACAACCACGTAATCCGGGTTGACGATGCCGGCATCCGGTTTCGACTTCACCGACGTTCACGCAGCAATTTTAAGGATCTCTTCGCTGGCCGCAAACGCCGCGCTCGCTCTGACGAGTTCTGGGCGCTGCGAAACGTCAGTTTCAATGTAAAAGCCGGAGAAGCGATCGGAGTCGTTGGCCGCAATGGCCAAGGCAAATCAACACTTCTGAAGCTAGTGGCCGAAGTGATCTTGTCTGATGAAGGCAGCGTGTCCGTCGACAAAGGAGTCGCTCCACTCATCGAAATCACTGGTGGCTTCGTTGGTGATTTGACGGTGCGCGAAAACGTGTATCTGACCGCAGGTCTCCACGGTATGACGAAGCACGAGATTAACGAACGTTTCGACGAAATCATCGACTTCGCTGAAATCGAACTCTTTCTTGACACGCCCTACAAACATCTCTCGAGCGGCATGAAGGTGCGCATCGCATTCGCCGTGATTTCTCGCCTCGAAGAGCCGATCCTTTTGGTAGATGAAGTACTCGCGGTCGGAGATAAAGCCTTCCGCGAAAAATGCTATCGCCGCATTGAGGATCTCCTTGAGAGCGGACGCACGCTATTCTTCGTTTCCCATAACGAACGTGATCTGCGTCGCTTCTGTACTCGCGGTCTCTACCTCGACAAGGGTGAGTTAGTCCTCGACGGCCCCATCGATGATGTGCTCGCTCATTACAACTCGGACTACGGGATTAAAAGTAGAAAACCCTGACAGCCAACGTCACGGTTGCTCAACGGCTGCCCAGCTCCCGGGGTGCCGCCAGAGTTCCTCAGGTACGGTTAAAAGTATGGCTAAGAGCGAAGTGAGCACCTCCCACCCCATGGTGGTGCGCGGAATCGACCGGGTGCTCACCGTGCAGCGTCCCGTCGTATTGGCCCACATCCGCAGCATCCGTCGCAGCAAACTACACGCGACTCCGGATGAGATTATTGCCGTTCTGGAGCGCCGCTACCTAGCCGCCGTCACCACCGGTGGCGCCCTCGTCGGGGCGAGTGCCGCCATCCCCGCCGTCGGCACCGGAACCTCGCTCGCGCTCTCGAGTGTTGAGACCGCCGGGTTTCTTGAGGCCAGCGCGCTCTTTGCTCAATCGGTCACTGAAGTGCACGGCATCGTCGTCGATGACCCCGACCGCGCACGCGCGCTCGTCATGACAATGGTGCTCGGCACCGCCGGCAGCGACCTCGTGAAACAACTGGCCGCTCAAGCCAGCGGCACCGGCGTTGCACGCTCGGCCTATTGGGGCGAAACCCTTGCCAAAGGCCTGCCGACCACGCTCATGGGACCGATAGCGGACCGAATCAAGCACACCTTCCTCAAACGGTATGCAGCCGCCCAAGGAACCAACATCGTGGGTCGCCTCATGCCCTTCGGCATTGGAGCGGTGATCGGCGGTGGCGGGAACAACATTCTGGGCCGCCAGATTATTCGCTCAGCGCGCCAAGGCTTTGGGCCGGCACCGGCAACGCTGCCGTCGTGGCTTGAGCCCGTGATTGCGCTCCCTAAGGCAGCCAAGACGCCGAAGGTGCGCGGCGAACGTAAGAAGCTACCGACGCTACCCAAGTTGCCGCAACTGCCACAGCGACGCAAACGCCAAGGATGGGTTGAGCTCGAGAGCGACGACCAGCCCTAGATCAGCTATTCAACGGACGGAGACTCGTCGTCGTCGTCATCCTCAAAAGGATCTGCTTCGCTCGACGGTCGATCGCCAATGTGCAACTGGGCGTGCCGGTGCCACAGCGCCACCAGCGACTCAACGGCCTCGTGGAAGCGGGCAGTCGCGGCACCAGGAGTGGTGTCACCGAAGTGACGCTCAGCCCAATAGCCGAGGCGTTCCTTCGCCTCAGTGTCGAACTGCACGCGCTCGGCGATCGAGAGGATGTCACCGGCCTGGTCGGCGAGTAACCACTCGCATGCTCCGAGGTAGCCGCCCTCATCGATGTCAGCCTGCTCGGAGAGCGGACGCGTGACGATGAGCGGTTTGCCGGTCGCGAGCCGGTCATAGACCATCGCCGAGACGTCAGTGATGGCGACATCCGCTGCAACCAGCTGCCACCCCATTTCTTTGCCGTCATCGTAAATGTGCTGCACCGATGGGTCAGTCTCGTTAGCCTCGGCAATCGCAGCGATGATCGCGATATTGGCGCGCTTGTATTCAGGGTCTACAACACCACTGCGGGGGTGCGGGCGATAAATCAGGCGGTGCTTGTCGCTCGCGAGAACTGCGTTCGTCAAGGCAACGCCATGACTGGCTACGGAACCGTAGGCGGCAGCGTCGCGATCGCCCTCCCACGTCGGGGCGTAGAGCACGACGGTGCGGTCGTCTGGCGTGTAGGGCAGCTCTCCGGCGAAATGGTCGGCCTGGGGGCGCCCAATCGGGATTGCCTTCTTGGTGACGTCGAAATCCCAGAGTTTGTAGCTCAAACGATCGAGCGCGGCATCCCCGGCCACAAGGCTGAAATCATAGGCCTTGAACTGATTTGTCGTCATGTACATCTTGTCGCTCTCACCGTGGTTGATGAAAACGTGCCACATGTGGCCGTAGCGGAACATCTGGAAGTTTTTGGCGTTCTGGTTGACGTAGAAGATGATCTTCAACGGTTGCTCGGCCACAAACTGCTCAAGCTCAGAAACTCGACGCAAATACGCGGTGGGAACCGGCGCTTCATCCCACAACGCCAGCACTGAACTCGGTGACCGCGAAATAATCGCTACCGGAAAACTCTTCGAGAGCTCGGCTAGCGGGGCATACCACTGCCGCATTTGGTAAAGATTGACCTTGGTATCAGCGAAGTAGACCGCGATGCTCACTGAACCAGGAACGGGCAGCGGATGCTCGTCCATGAGGTTCGCCACACGACGCCGATTACGGCGAGAGCGCAACATTGAGCGCGCCACCTTGCGTGCTGTTATGAAGTCTTTCAGTAGCGCCATGGTCACAATCAAATCATCGGAGGGTCGATACAACGCCTCACCTGCCGCACCGTTATCGAGCCGATGCTGATCCAACGGCAGGTGGTTGGACCGCTGTTTCGATAGTACCTGCCCTCCCCTCGGAGGCTCCTACCCGGCGAGACCGCTGAGAACCGCAGGATTTTGGGGATTATAGAGGTACGATTGATAGAATGACCGATTCTGATTCAACCGCACCGTCTGATACCACCGAGACCGCGATCACTTTCTCCGACCTCGCTCTCAGCGATGCGGTATTGAAAGCGGTTCGTGACATTGGCTACGAGACGCCTTCGGCTATCCAAGCAGCCACTATTCCTACTCTTCTGGAAGGGCGCGACGTAGTCGGCCTGGCCCAGACCGGCACGGGAAAGACCGCAGCCTTCGCGCTGCCGATTCTCTCGCGCCTCGATGTATCCCAGAGCAAGCCACAAGCGCTCGTGCTCTCCCCCACTCGCGAGCTCGCGTTGCAGGTGTGTGAGGCGTTCGAGAAGTACGCCACCCACATGCGTGGCGTGCACGTGCTCCCCGTTTACGGCGGGCAGGCCTACGGCGTTCAGCTGTCGGCCCTGCGCCGCGGCGTTCACGTTGTAGTCGGTACCCCCGGCCGCATCATGGACCACCTCGCCAAGGGCACCCTCGACCTCTCCGAGCTCAAGTACCTGGTTCTCGATGAGGCCGACGAAATGCTCAAGATGGGCTTCGCCGAAGACGTTGAGACGATCCTCGCCGATACCCCTGACGACAAGCAGGTTGCGCTCTTCTCCGCGACGATGCCGGCACAGATCCGCCGCATCTCCAAGAAGTACCTGAACAACGCCGAAGAAATTACGGTCAAGTCACAGACCACCACCTCAGCAAACACGAGCCAGCGATACCTCGTCGTCTCGTACCCGCAAAAGGTCGATGCGCTCACCCGCATCCTTGAGGTCGAAAACTTCGAGGGAATGATCGTCTTCGTTCGCACCAAGAGCGAAACCGAAAACTTGGCTGAGAAGCTGCGCGCCCGTGGGTACTCGGCCGCCGCCATCAGCGGTGACGTGGCTCAGGCTCAGCGCGAGCGCACCGTCAACCAACTCAAGTCCGGCAAGCTCGACATCCTCGTAGCCACCGACGTTGCAGCTCGTGGACTCGACGTTGACCGCATCAGCCACGTCGTGAACTTCGACATCCCCGTCGACACCGAGTCGTACGTGCACCGCATTGGTCGCACGGGCCGCGCCGGTCGCAGCGGTTCGGCTATCAGCTTCGTCACTCCTCGCGAGCGTCGACTGCTGACCGCCATCGAGAAGGCCACGCGCCAGCCGCTCACTCAGATGCAGCTTCCTTCGGTTGAAGACGTCAACTCCACGCGACTCACTCGCTTTGACGACGCCATCACTGAAGCGCTCAACCAGCAGCCGCGCATTTCAGCCTTCCGCGACATCATCGCTCACTACGTTGAACACCACGATATTCCTGAAGCGGATGTTGCAGCCGCTCTTGCCGTTGTAGCCCAGGGCGAGACTCCCCTGTTGCTGTCGGCAGAAGAGGAACGCGCCCAGCGCTTCATCGAACGTGATGACCGCAAGGCACGCACCGATCGCCCCGAGCGTGGCGGAGAACGCGGCGGAGATCGTGGCGACCGCCCCGAGCGTCGCCCCCGTTCGACCAAGCCGATGGCTGCCTACCGCATTGAGGTCGGCAAGCGTCAGCGCGTTGAGCCCCGCCAGATCGTTGGCGCTCTCGCCAACGAGGGTGGTCTCAGCCGCGACGACTTCGGTCACATTCAGATTCGACCGGACTTCTCGCTCGTCGAGTTGCCCGCCGACATGTCGAAAGATGTGTTGGAACGACTGCGCGACACCCGCATCAGCGGCAAGCTGATCGAGATCGCTCCCGACCGCAAGGCAAACGGCGGCGGCGCGCGAGGCGGAGACGGCAAGTACCCCAGCCGCGATCGCTCATTCGAGGGTGGCGCCCGCGCCAACCGCGAACGTGAAGAATCACGCGGCTACAACAACCGCGATTCTGCACCCCGGAACGACGCCGGTCGCGACAACACATCGCGCGACAGTGGCAATCGCTACGAAGACCGTCCGACGCGCAAGCCTCGTACCAAGTACTAAATCCACACCGACGAACGGCGTTCTGCGAAAGCAGGGCGCCGTTCGTGCGTTAACGCGAGCGGGTTGGGTTAGATCACTGGAGGGCGTCCGGCACGCGCCATCCGCGCCACGGTCGCCCAGCCTATGCTTCGGCGGCCGCCGGGGTTCTCTCGCCAACCAGCAAACCAGCCACCCCACCAGGCACGCATGCCCACCGGGTTCTTCGCTGCACGCAGGACCTGAATTGCGGTCCAGCTGGCAACATAGATTGGCACTAACAGCACCGGCAGGTTGCGCTTGGCCAACCAGACCCGGTTGCGGGCATTGAGGCGGTAGTAGTAGCTGTGGCGCGCCGGATCGATTGCCGGATGGTTCGCCACCAAGTTTCCGGCGTACCAAGCGCGTTTACCGGCACCCCACACTCGCCAGGCGAGCTCTATGCCTTCGTGGGCATAGAAGTAGGGATCGCCCCACCCACCGATCTCGTCGAAGAGTGGACGCGGCATCAACACGGCGCCCTCCCAGACGGAAAACACATCACTCGGATGCCGCGGGTCGCCCTTGCGAATGCGCGGAATCCAGCGTCGCGGGTTCTCTTTGCCCTCAGCATCCTCTACGCGCGGCTGCAGCAACCCAATGCTCGGGTCAGCCTGCATGATCTCGACAGCGTCGCTGAGGAACGTCGGTGACGGGATGCTTGCATCGTCGTCGAGGAAGAAAATCCAGTCACCCTGCACGTGCTCGACACCGCGATTGCGGCCCGCGGGAATGCCCAGGTTGGCGTCGAGGTGAAGGCCGCGTACGGCATCCGGAAGCCCCGTTGGGTTCCAGCCATTGCCCACCACGATGATGTCGAGTTCAACGCCCTTCTGCGCCTGCAGCGAGGCAAGGCCGCGCGCGAGGTCGTCGGGGCGCTTTCCTTGAGTTAGAGAAACGACGCCGATGCGGTGAGTCATGAGCGAACGCGTTTGGACGCCATGATGGCCACAAAATGACCGCCGAGCGCGAGAAGTGCGAGCGGCAGCAGAATGAGCAGCACGGTGCGCTCTGCGGCCAATGCAGGTACGAAGAGCGCAATGATGGCCGTTGCGAACGCGATCATTGTGAGCTCAACCGAGTGGTACAAGCGGTGGAACGGAACGAAGCGAGCGAGGCGACGAAGTTTCGCCACGACGCTATGGCTCGGCACCGCCTCACCCTTGCGGTCGCTGAGCTTGTCGAGGCCGGCATTGGCTCGGGCAACGTGCACCATGTCGTTGAGCGCCTTGTTGAGCACAATGATGAGGGCAAGGGCGAAACCGGCAGTGGTCCACGCGAAATCGGCCGGAAAATCGAGGGGCCAGCCGGCGGCGCGGAGGCCCAAGGCAATCGGAATGAGCGCTTCTGTGCTGTAGTGCCCAACCTTGTCGAGGAACACCCCTGCTGGCGAACGTGTATTGCGCCAGCGAGCAACTTCACCATCGCTGCAGTCAACGAGCATCTGTAGTTGCCCCAGGATGAGGGCGAGAGCAGCACCCGTCATGCCGGGGATGAGCAACGCGGCGGCCGTGAGCCAACCGGTGAGGATCATGAGCCCGGTGACGCCGTTGGCGCTGATAGACGTTTTGAGGAGCATCCACGTGAGGTACGGGGAAATATCGCGCAGGTAGAGCGATGCCGTCCAGTGTTCCGCGTTTGCTCGCAGTCGCACCTCTGGGGGTTGCGTCACTTCGCGCAATTGGGCGATGCTTTCGGGGCGCGTAGCGGGCTGCGGTGATGTGTGAGGAGACACGGTCTTACCTTCCCGTATGCGCAGTGATGTTCTTGGTGAGTTTCAGGAATCCGAGAATGAAGCCGCTGCCCCAGCCAAAGTGGATACAGGGAAGCACGATCAGATACCAAAGACCTGATCTTAACCCGTCTTTCGCCCCAGCAACAGCAGCTGCGGCGATAACGAACAGCACATAGACGGCTGGCGCAGCGTACGCGACGGCCAACCAACCGGTGCCCGTAATGCTCGCGAGGATTCCGAGGATAAGGCCGACGACTGTGCCGAGCACCGCCAACGGTGGCACGAAGTATCGCAGCGAGTTTGCCGTGCCGAAACGGCGAGCGAGCTCACCGCGCCAGATACCGGTGGCCACGAACTGACGGATGAGCGTGCGCAGGTTCGACCGCGGCCGGTAGACAACTTCGAGTTCAGGAGTGAACCAGACTGTTCCGCCAGTCGCGCGCAGACGACGGTTCAGCTCCCAGTCCTGGCCACGCTTGATGTCTTCATCGAAGAGGCCGACCTCGACGAGGCGTTCACGCTGGAAAACGCCAAGGTAGGCGGTATCCGCGGGGCCTTCTTTGCCGCCCGTGTGGTGTTGGGTGCCGCCGAGGCCTTCAGGCGAACCGTAGGCGTGAGCGACGGCCCGTTCGAAAGGCGTGCGGCCTTGAGCTTTCATGATGCCGCCAACGTTGTCGGCACCGGTGCGCTCAAGGGTATCGACCGCGACCCGGGTGTAGTTGGTGGGCAATACAGAGTGCGCATCGACCCGAACCACAATCGGATAGGTCGAGGCGCGGATGGCGGCGTTGAGCCCGCCCGGAGTAGAACCAAGTTCGTTGGTGATGTGACGGATGCGCGGATCAACCCGCGCCATTTCGTCGATGACAGCATTGGTACCATCCACGCTCGGCCCCAGCGCGAGCACGATCTCGAAGGGTCCCTCGTAATCTTGCGCGGTGAGGCTGTCGACGGCAGCCTCGATATGTTCAACTTCGTTGAGCACGGGCATCACGTACGACACACCAGTGAGGGCTTGAGCCTTCTTTGCCATGGGTTCCAATACGTCGGGCCGAGTTGTCGATAGAGCTTATCGCGAAGGGCGCGAATTGCGGTGGTTACACACGTATGCGGCGCACGCAGGCTTGAAAGCCTGTGCACGCCGCATACGTGGTTGTTCGGTGTTACTGGAGAGCACCGAGAGTGACGTCGACGGAGTATCCCTTACCGTCACGGACGTAGGTCAAGGGAACGCTTTCACCGGCCGCGTATGCTCGCACCTGGGCGGTGAGGTCGGTCTTGTTGGTGATGGGCAGTCCATCGAAGCCGGTGACGATGTCGCCGATCTGGAGTCCGGCATCCGCTGCTGCTCCACCGTCAGAGATGCCGACGATGCTCGCGCCGACTACTTCAGCGTCGCTCTGGGCGGGGTCGTCGGTGACGTCAGCGACGGATGCTCCGAGGAGGCCGTGCGTTGCCGTTCCGGTTTCGAGGATCTCGTTAGCGACGCGGCTCGCGACGTTCGAGGGAATCGCGAAGCCAACACCGATGCTGCCCTCGTTGCCGCCGGAGGATGCGATGGCCACGTTGATGCCGATGAGTTCTCCATCGGAGTTCAACAGTGCACCACCAGAGTTGCCGGGGTTGATAGCAGCATCCGTCTGGATGACGGCGAGAGCGACCGAGGCCTGCGCTGCTGAGCTTTGGCCGTTGCCTTGACCGTTTTCGCCGAAAAGGTCGAAGTTCCAGAGGTCTTGGTCGCCGCTGTCGCCGGGGGCTTCAGGGCTCGTTTCAGGGTCTTCGGGCAGCGCCGAGGAGGCAATCGTGATACTGCGGTTGAGCGCGCTCACGATTCCGCTGGTGACGGTGCCGGAGAGTCCGAGCGGTGCACCGATCGCTACGGTGCTGTCGCCAACGTTGAGTTCACTCGAGTCGGCGATCGTGATGAAAGGCATGTCGCTGACATCATCGATGTGAATAACCGCGATGTCAGAGATGGCGTCGAAGCCGACGACCGTTGCCGAAAGGAGGCGTCCGTCGCTTGTGGTGACCGTGACGGTGGGGTCAGCAACTTCGCCGTCAAGGGTCACAACGTGAGCGTTGGTGATGACGTTGCCGTCTTCGCTGATGATCACGCCGGATCCGCTTCCGCCAGCGTTCTGCCCGGTTACGTTGATCGTGACGATCGCCGGCGCTGACTTGGCAACCACCGAGGTGACGAGCGTTGCATTACCGGGGTCGTTGACGGTGATGGATGCGGGGCTCGCGGTGCCGCTGACGGCTGACGTGGCTTGATTTCCCAAAGCCCACAGCGTGACGCCTGCACCGGATGCACCGCCGAGGAGCGCGACGATGGCGAATCCGGCGACGAGGCCGAGAGTCATGCGGGGCTTCTTTTTAGGTGCGGCAGATTCCGCGGCTGCTGCCGCTGGAACTGCTGCAGGGCCGAAGCTTGCGCCGGAGTGGGCGTCTGCCGCTACCGCTGCGGCTGCGGCTGGGGCTGCGGCTGCATCCGCCTGCATGGTGGGCACTGTGGGCGCCGATGATGTGACGGGCTCAGCAGGTGCGCTTGGAGCCGCAGCGTTTGCGGCGATCGCGGTGCCTGCAACGGGCGGGGTTTCCACCGGGGCGGCACTGGGTGCGGCTTCGGCGGAGGAAGTCTGGGTGGGCGTGCTGTCGACGCCGGCGGGAGTTTCCGCGGTGTTCGCTGCTGCGGCCGTTTCCGCAGTGTTAGCTGCGACGCGAGACGCTTCACCCTGAGGTGCTGTCTCGGGGGTGCTGGCTGGGGTGCTGTTTTGTTCGGGTGTTACATCTTCGGGTGTTACATCGGGGGTGGGTTCTTCGGGGACCTGAGTCATGGTGTGCTCCTTTCAGCGATGCAAGCTTCCATCGCTAACCTGTGCATTCTATTTAGGTCTGCTGTGGGTGGGCTGCGCGGTGGAAATGAGTTGGCCTAGCCACCGAGCTGGTAGCCCGGTTTCGTGGCGTTTTTGTTCTGCGTTGGGTTGGTGCTCGAGAGGGTTAGCAGCCGATGCCAGCGGGATTGGCGATGCAGTCTTGGTCGACGAGGACTGTGGTGGCGTGCCCCGCAGTTGCCGTCAGGGGCGGTGCGACGATGGTGAGGGTGCCGACGACGTTTTGCCAGCTGCTGCCAGCAACGCGGTATTCGGCCGCGTAGGTGACGGCGAGCGTGATCGTGTAGTTGCCTGATTCTTCGAACACGTGACTGGTGGGGGTTGGATCGAATTCTGCGATCTTGTTTTTGGCCCACGTCTTGCCGGGAGTGCCGAGGCTGGCGGTGGTGCCGTCGCCGTAGTCCCAGCCGTAGGCGATGGGGGTGAAGCGCACTTGCGCGGTGTCGCCAAAGAGAGTGCCGTCAACAGTGTGGGCGGATGTGTTGGCGTAGAAGTTGGTGTCGAGGCCGACGATCATCCACTGGTTGGGTTGCATGCCTGCGGTGGGTGGTTGTGGGCGAAAAGCAGCGATGTCGGTGATGCTGAGCGGCCCGGTGGCGTCTGTCGCCTTCGGAGGCGGCGTGCCGATGACTTTGCAACCTAGCGGCACCCCTTCGCCGCAGCGAAGGTTCACGATGGGTTCGACTGCGCTCTCGTAATACGTCCCCTCGGCGTCACCCGTTCCGCCCTCGGAGCCTCCCGAAGCAGGTTCCTCTCGCGTTGCCCCGAGCTCGACCGTGCTCTCACCGACTTCTGCCTGTGGACAGCCACCCGAGAGCTTTCCAGCAAGCGTGCAATCGGGGGCGGACGTTTGCCAGGGGCCAGCCAGTGCACCAGCAACGAGCAGGAACGCTGCTGGAAGCAACGCAAATTTGGTCAGCAACTATCGCCCCACGGGTCTCGATCCGAGACGAGCAGCGCTCCCAAAGCGACGGAGTAGTCGAAAGTGACCTGCGCAAGTTCAGTTGAAAACGCTTCGTCGGTCACGCGCGAACCGTCCTCATTCACCAGATAAACATCTGACAAGTCTTCGCACACGTACACAACAAGGATCTCGCGAAGCGATCCATCAGTTGAGTAGCGCTGGAGTTTGGTCTGGTCGAACGTCACTTCCCCTACGCTTCGTGTTCCTGCATCCGCAAGTCGAGTATGCGACTCAATCAGACTCGCGAGTTCGGCCCCGGTCGCTACCGTGGCCAGGAGATCTTCATCGACAATGCTGTCGTTGAGATGCGTGTTGATGACGCTCACGTAATCCGCATAGGCAGCCTCGGCCGCGGCGAGCGCTTCTTCGTCGGTCGCGTAGGGGGCAACGAAGGTCGCGGTGGGTTCGGGCGAGGTGATGGCATCGGAGGGCGTGCATCCGCTCAGCACAGCTAAGAGGAGCACGCCAACCGACGCACGTACGAGGTTCGGTAGCCGCATACATCGACGCTAGGCATCCGCCACGATCGGGGCACTCGACTTTCCACAGCCAAAAGCAGAAACAGCCCCCGCAAGTGGTTAGGCTTGCGGAACAATGACAGTCACCGGATCTTGGGAACGCGCCGCCAATGGCGCCATGCTGCTCGGCGCCGACGGGCAGTTGAGCCAAACAATTTTTGCCGAAATGTCGGCCCTCGCCGTCACCAGCGGCGCCATCAACCTGGGTCAAGGTTTTCCAGACGAAGACGGCCCGGCCGAAGTGTTGGATGCCGCCCGCAAAGCAATCAGCGACGGCGCCAACCAGTACCCACCAGGGAACGGCTTTCCGGTGCTGCGCAACGCGATCGCCGAACACCAGGAACGTTTCTACGGAATTGAACTGGACCCTGACACTGAAGTTCTTGCGACAGCGGGCGCCACCGAGGCGCTAGCCGCCACGATCCTTGCCCTCACCAACGAGGGCGACGAGGTCATCACTCTCGAACCGTTCTACGACGCCTACGGCGCCATGATCAACTACGCGCGCGCCACCCACGTGACGGTGCCGCTGCGCTCCCCCGACTTTCAGCCCAACCACGACGACATCCGCGCCGCCTTCAGCGGACGCACTCGCCTCATCATCCTGAACAGCCCACACAACCCCACCGGTGCTGTGCTCGACCGCGAAACCCTCGAACTGATCGTGGAGCTCGCCCACAAGTACGACGCACTCATCGTGACCGACGAAGTGTACGAACACATCACCTTCGGTTACGAACACATCCCCGTCGCAAGCCTGCCGGGTGCGTTCGACCGCACCATCAGCATCTCCAGCGGCGGCAAAACGTTCAACACCACCGGCTGGAAAATCGGGTGGATCACCGCACCCCAGCCGATCCTGCAGGCGATCATGGCGGTGAAGCAATACCTCACCTACGTCAACGGTGCTCCGCTGCAGCACGGCATCGCCGCAGGCCTTGGACTCCCCGATAGCTACTTCGACGAGCTCGCCAGCGGCCTCGCCCGCAAACGCGACACTCTCGGCGCTGGTCTCCGCAACGCAGGCTTCGACGTCAGCACGCCCCAAGCCGGCTACTTCATCATTGCGGATGCCGCACCCCTCGGAGTCACCGACGCTGCCGAGTTCTGCCGCCAGCTGCCTGAACTCGCCGGAGTCGTCGGAATCCCCGTCACCGCGTTCGTGCATCCCGCCAACCACGGCGACTACAACACTCTGATCCGCTTCGCTTACTGCAAGCAAACGGATGTGCTTGACCGGGCTGCAGCTCAGCTCTCAGGAATGAAGCTGCGGCACTAGCCCTCGAGCGGGTGCACGCCATAGCGGCGCAACGACAGCGCGGGGTTGATAGCCCGCACCTCGTCGAGGCGAGCCAGTTCGATGTGGGCGACAGCGACATCCGTGCGCTCACCGATCGTCACAAGCTCGACGCCCATGGGGTCGACGACCATGCTGTTGCCGACACCAATCGGCGGGGCATGATCGGCAGCGGCGACAAAGACCGTGTTCTCGATGGCCCGCGCCGTGAGCAGCGTGCGCCAGTGGTATTCCTTGAGCGGTCCGCGCACCCACTCGGCGGGCACAACGATGAGGTTCGCTCCGGCATCCACCAAACGGCGCGAGACCTCCGGAAAACGGATGTCGTAGCAAGTCTGCAAACCAACGGTGAAGCCCTCCCAGACGAACGTCTGCGGCGCGGCAATCGACCCGGGGATGACCCAGTCTGATTCACGCTGACCGAACGCGTCGTAGAGGTGCTGCTTGCTATAGGTCGCGACGATGGCGCCGGTGGGAGCGATCGCGACCAGCGTGTTCCAGAAACGGTTATCTTCGTCGCTCGACTGCAACATGCCCGCAGCAACATGAATGCGCAACCGTTGTGCGAGCGACGTCAAGGCCTGCACGAAAGGGCCATCGAGCGGCTCTGCGGCGGTGACCCAGTCTTCCCCCATCGTGGCGGTGAAATACGACGAGTACTCCGGAAAAATCACAAAGCTCGCACCGCGTTCGACTGCTCGCTCAGCAAGCGCGGTGATCTGCGCGATGTTCTCATCGCGATCATGGCCAGGAACGAACTGGGCGACAGCAATCGTCGAAGCGGGAGTCATAAGCCCAGCCTACGACCCCACTCCCCCAGCGCCCAGAGGCGATGGTATGAAAACGACTACGCGCCGCCCTCCGCGATCTGCTTGCGATACGGCAGCAGCGCGGCCTTCATGCCAATTCCGAGCACGCCTACGAGACGGCCGTCGCGGTAGTAGCCCACGGCAGCCTGCTCGGTGAGGTCTCCCTCAAGCACGCGGATGTCGTCATCCGACACCAAGCCCAACAGACCGTAGGCCTGCAGCTTGATCTCGAACTGGTTCGACCAGAACGACGGCATCGGAGCGAAAGGCTTAGCCACCACATCGGCGAATGAACCATCATCGGCAAGGTGCGCCGCGAGAACGGCACCCGCACGCTTGCCGGTGTCGGTCGGGATGTTCCAGTGCTCGATGCGACGCGCGACGTCGTCGAACATGGGGTTCGGGAAGCGAGCGATATCGCCCACCACATAGACGTCATCAAGAGCGATTCCATCGGTGGTGACAGCGCGCATCGCGTTGTCGGCGAGCACCCCATCCGAGACGTCGAGGTTCGTTCCCTCAAGCCACTCGATGTTGCAGTGCGAACCGACAGACTCGATCACGACATCGGCCTCAATAACGCGGCCATCGCTCAGCTCAACAGACTCGACCGCCGTCTCGCCGTTGATCGCGGCAACGTTCACACCGGAGAAAATTTCCACGCCCTCGTCGGTGAGACGACGGCGCATTTCCTTGGCAACAAGGTCGCCCAGCGGACGCATCATGGGCTCGGCACTCGGCGTCACAATCGTGACTTCGCAGCCGAGTTTGCGAGCGGTCGCGCTCAGTTCGCAGCCCAAGAAGCCTGAGCCGACAACCACGACGCGGGTGCCCTCGGTGAGCTCGGCGCGCAGAGCCATCGCGTCATCCAGCGAACGGACAACGTGACGACCGGCGATCGGAGCAAAGTCCAAGCGGCGAGCGCGCAGGCCCGTCGCGATAACCAGAGCACGCCACTCCTGCACAGACCCATCGTCGGTGGTGAGATTGTGCGCGTCAAGGTCGACCGCGGTGGCGCGTACCCCGAGCATCCACTCCACATCACCCGTCTCGGCTCGCGACGGAAACGCGACAGCTTCGTGAGTCACGTCAGTGGCCAACACCTCTTTGGAGAGAGGCGGACGGTTATAGGGAGCGTGAAGTTCTTCGCCAACCACGCGAATAGCACCGGTGTAGCCCGAACGACGGAGAGACTCCGCCGCGCGCAGCCCACCCATCGCCGCACCGACAATAACGACCGGTGCGGCGGGGTTAGCCTCAGCCACTATTCGACGATTCGAATGGCCTGCATCGGGCACACATCAACAGCGGCTTCAATGTTGTCGCGCTCCGAGTCGGGCGCTTCAGCCACGTACTCGAGCTTGTCGTCATCGTTGAGCTTGAAGTTGTCGGGTGCCTCAAACACGCACTGGCCGTAGTGCTGGCACTGGTTCATGTCGACTTCGATTTTGATCATCGCTTTTCCTCAATCTTCGATGGGTACAGATCCTTCGACGGGGTTCGAATTCCGCGGAACTCCCAGTCGCCACCCATTGCTGTCGACATTACCTCTTCGCTCTCGGTGGGTTGTGCCCCCACGTCGGTGCGGATGGCAGTCGGGCCCGTAACGATACGGTTCGTCAGCTTGCCCAGGCCTTCAACTTCAACCTCAACAACGTCGCCAGGCTGAACCGGACGCGAGAACGCGGGAGTTCCCGAGAACAGCATGTCTCCGGGGCTCAACGTAATTGTGCGAGCGATATCGGCCACGAGGTAGTTCATGTCCCACTCCATGTTGTCGGTGCTGTCGTCTTGCTTGACCTCACCGTTCACGATGGTGCGCAACTGCTTGCCGCGGAAATCCCAGTCGGTAACTAGACCGGGGCCAACCGGAGCGAGCGTGTCGCTGCCCTTCACTCGAAGCATGGAACCGGCATCCGTATCGCGGAAATCGTGCAGACCGTAGTCGTTACCGATCGAGTAGCCGGCGATGTAGTCGCTGGCCTGGTCGGGCGACACGTTGCGGCAGGTGCGGCCGATCACGATGACGATTTCGCCTTCGAAGTTCAACCACTTGCAGCCTTCGGGGCGCACGACATCACCCTTGTGGGTGTTGAGCGCGGTGACCGGCTTCTGAAAGTAGGTCGGAGCTGCGGGCAGCTTGGTCATGAATTCTTCGGTGCGGCTGGCGTAGTTCAAGTGCACGGCAATGATCTTGCTCGGCTCGGTCGGCGGCAAGTGAATTGCCTCGTCAACACCAACCTCGCGGCCATCGCCGGCGACGAGAACATCGCCGTGGCGCGTTACCTGCGTCGGGTAGCCATCAAGAAGTACTCTGCGGAACTCAGTCACGAGAAAGGACCACATCCTTTGCTGCCGGGAAGCCGCCTTCGGGCTTCGGGAACCAGACGTGCACCTGACCGGTGCCGATCGAATTTTCATACTCGCTGTACATCACGCCGGGGGCGGTGCAGGCTTCTTCGCCGATGGCACCCGCCGTCATGAGCCAGTGACCAAACATGGCCTCGGGGCGAACCTTCTGGAACGCGGGCATGGTTTCCAACACCTGAGCGTGGTCGCCAGCCTTGAACCAGTCGAGACGTTCGTAGTCTGCCTCGCGGGCAGCATCCGAGAAAATGTGGGCCGGATCGGCCATCTCGTGCTTGCGTAGATCGCGCAGCTTATAGAAGGTGTGCGAAAGTGCACCGGAGGCGAGCAGAATGACGCGGCGGTCGCTCTTGGCAATCGCTTCACCAATCGCACGCCCCGCGCGCAAGAAGTCTTCGTCAGTCGCGGTCTGACAAATGGAGACGCTGACCCACTTCTTGTCAGGCAGGCCCTTGCCGAGGTACTCCCACAGGTTGATCGTGGCGTACATGATTGGCAAGTACTCGTCGTCGATCGGGGTGATCCAGGTGCCGTTCTTTTCTGCCTGCTCCCCCATGAGCTTCGCGAGCTCGGGGTCGCCGATAAAGTCGTACGGCACACCGCTCATTCCACGAGGAAGCTCTTCTGACGTGAACTTGCCGTGGCGGCGCTCGTGCGCCGTAACGACGAATTCAACCGTGGTCGCCCAGTGGCTGTCGAGCACGACAACAGTGTCGTAATCGTCATTCTCGAAGTAATCCTTGCGGAGCCGTTCGAGACCTTCCACGAGCGTTGAATCTTTGCCCTCATTGAGTTCCATGCGGATCTCTTTGGGCAACATGATCGTAGGTACGTGGGCAATCAGCCCAGCGCCAACTACTTCTCCCATGACTATTCCTTCCATCCGTTAGGTGCGAACACCGTGTTCTTAACATCTGCGTAGAAATCGAACGACCAGGTGCCGCCCTCACGGCCAACACCTGACTTCTTGGAGCCACCGAACGGTGCGCGCAAGTCGCGCACGAAGAAGCAGTTGACCCAGATCGTGCCGGCGACAAGCTGCTTGGCGATCACGTCGGCGTGCTCGCGGTTGCCTGCGACGAGGATGGCGGCGAGACCGAATTCGGTTCCGTTGGCCATCGCGACGAGTTCTTCGTCGGTCGTGAAGGTTTGCATTGTCAGCACCGGCCCGAAGACCTCCTGAGTGACAATTTCGCTTCCAAGCGCAGGGTTCTTGACGAGCGTTGGCGTGAAGTAGAGGCCGCCGAGTTCAGCGTTTGGCCCACCGCCGAAGAGGATGTCTGCTCCGCCCTCCTTGGCGCGATCGACGAATCCCTTGATCCGCTCGAAGTGCACGCGGTGAACCTGCGGCCCAATGTCGGTCTCGAGGTCACGAGGGTCACCCTGACGCAGGGTCTCGACCTTCGCTTGGAATGCTGCGGCAAAGGCATCCGCAATATTTTCGTGAACGAGGATGCGTGTACCCGAGAGACAGACCTGACCGGCGTTGTCGTACTGCTCAACGGCGAGGGTTGCGGCGAGTTCGAGGTCGGCGTCTTCCATAACAATGCACGGGCTCTTGCCACCGAGCTCAAAGCTGCACGGGGTGAGGTTGTCGGCTGCGGCGCGAGCGATGGACTTTGCGGTCGGAACTGAACCGGTGAACGAGATGCGGCTGAGGTCGGGGTGCTCCACGAGCGAGGCACCCGCTTCTTTTCCGTAGCCCTGCACCACGTTGAAGACTCCGGCGGGAAGGCCAGCTTCAACGGTGATATCCGCGAGAAGTGATGCAGTGAGCGGCGTCCACTCGGCCGGTTTCAACACAACGGTGTCGCCCGCGGCGAGCGCCGGAGCGATCTTCCAGGTGGCGAGCATGAGGGGTGCGTTCCACGGCGTGATAAGCGCAGCAACTCCCGAGGGATCCCACGAGACGTGGTTGTTGTGGCCGCGGGTTTCGAAGTCCGGATGCCCGAGGTCGTTCACAAGGTAGTCAGCGAAGAACCTAAAGTTGTGGGCCACTCGCGGCATGACACCGCGCAGGTGACTGCGCAGGAGCGCACCGTTGTCCATCGTTTCGACGTTGGCGAGGTCACTGACGCGCTCCTCCACGAGGTCGGCGATCTTGTGCATGATTGCTGCACGATCCTGGGGACTGGTGGCAGCCCAGCCGGGGAATGCTGCGCGGGCGGCGGCGACGGCCAAGTCAACTTCGCGTTGACCTCCGCGAGAGATTTCACCGAGTGCACTGGCATCGATCGGTGACACGTTGGTGAAGGTGTCGTCTGAAGCGACGCGTTCTCCGTTGATGAAGTGCCGGGTGTCGACGGTCACTCCTGCTACTTGAACGTTGGTCATAGTGTTCCCGTCTCGAATCGCTCGCCGTTAAGTCATTCGGATGCTAATGACTTACCTTAGCGAGTGATGCGAGCCCAAACAAGCGTTAGAGGGAACCGACCACCAAAAAATCTGGGTTGGCTAGTTTTTGGGCTCCACGCCCGCGGTGATCACGCGCAGCATCTCGGCCAGCTCTTCGCGCTTGCTGGGATCGACGGGGCCAGTGACGGCCTGCTCTTGGAGGTTGAAGGCAGGAAAGAGCTCAACCATGAGCTCGCGACCACGGTCGGTGAGATTCACCACGACGAGACGACCATCGGTGACGCTCCGCTCCCGAACGAGCCAACCGCGACCCTCCAAGGTGGTGAGCACTCCCGTGAGAGTGGCTTTAGAGAAGCCGCCCTCGAGCGCGATCTGGCGCGTCTCGATTGGTTCCCAAATCCAGGTGACCCACAGCACAACAAAGGCCGTCCACGACAGGTTGTGCTCAGAAAGCACTGTGCGCTCAAAGTGATTGCGCACGGCGTTGGCGGCGCGAAAGAGGTTCGATGCTACGGCCATTGCGGAGTAGTCCAGCGGTAGGCCGCCGACTCTCGCCTGTACTTGACGTTCGGTTTCAGTGAGTGTGTGTGGTCCGGCCACGAAGGGTCCCCTTGCTCGCGTTTAGCTGCGGTTACTCTATCTAACCCCCGGCGTTCAGAAAGTTTTTAGGGACATCCCTCACAGAAACGCACCGATGTGGCATATTGTTTGTATCCAAACAACCCACGGAGGATTGAGTTGACTTCAATGGCGAACGTCACCCTGGCAGACCTAGATCTGTTCGAGAACGGCACACCCTGGAACGTGTTCGACAAGCTTCGAGCAGACGCACCCGTGCACTGGTCGGAAGAACCAGCACCCAACCACGGCTTCTGGTCACTCACCCGCTACCACGACATCGTTTCCGTGCTGCGAGACACCGAGACATTCTCCAGCGAACGCGGAACCGTCAACCTCGAAGAACTCGATGCTGACCAAATTGAGGCCCGCAAGTCGATGCTCGAGACCGATGGTGTTCGTCATCGTGCGCTTCGCCGTCTCATGCAGGGCGAATTCACGCCTCGGGCGGTCGCCGGCTACGAGACCTTCCTCCGCGGTCTCACCGCCAGCACCCTTGATGCGGCATTCGCGAACAAGGAATTCGAGTTCGTCGACCAGGTCGCAGCCGACTTCCCCATCCGTGTGCTCGCGAAAATGCTCGACGTGCCTGACACCGACATTTACAAGCTCATTGACTGGGGCAACCGGATGATCGGCAACGACGATCCGGAACACGCTGATGTTTTGGCCACCTCCGCCGAGAGCGAGCAGTACCGGCTCTTGCCCTTCCGCTCCCCTGCGGCACTCGAAGTCTTCGAATATGGCAACGCGCTGGCCAACGAGCGCCGCGGCAAAGATGGCACTGACCTTGTGTCCCGCCTCGTCAATCAGACGCCAATGGATGGCAAAGCACTCAGCGAGCGCGACTTCAACAGCTACTTCTTGCTGCTCGTGGTTGCCGGCAACGAGACAACCCGCCACACCATCACGCACTCCATGAACTACCTCATGGATAACCCCGACCAGCTGGAGCTACTGCAAGAAAAGCCCGAGCTCATCCCGTGGGCCGTCGAAGAGTTCCTGCGCATGGCTAGCCCCGTGTATCACTTCCGCCGCACGGCGACGAAGGACACCGAGATCAACGGTCAAGCCATCAAAGAGGGCCAGAAGGTCGTCACGTGGTTCGCTGCTGGCAACCGCGACCCCGAAGTGTTCGAGAATCCCTACACGATGGATGTCACCCGCAACCCCAACGAACACATGGCGTTCGGTCGCGGTGGCCCTCACATGTGCCTCGGAAACTCTCTGGCACGCCTAGAGATCCGTATTATGTTCGAGGACCTGTTGCCCCGGATCTCCGGGATGACGAAACTCGGCGAACCTGATCGTCTGCGCAGCAACTTCATCAACGGAATCAAACGACTCCCGGTAAGCGTCGAACTAGCAAAGTAGGCACATGAGCGAGGTAGTCACATGAGCGAAGTTCGGCCGCAAGGCAGACCGCACGCAGTATGGGGCGACGAGACTGAAGTAGTACAACTCGCTCTCGACTGGACCGCCAAAAGAATGGTCCGCAAAACTGACCCCCTGTCCACCGCTCGGCCCGCGGCCGAGTTGGCGGCAGAGGTTGGCGAAGCGATCCGTCCCGAAGGCATTGGCGGCGCAGAAGCACTGCGCATTTTTGACGAGATTCTTGAGCCGGCAACTCGTGCTCAAGATGACCCGTTGAACCTCGCTTACATTGCGGCCGCGCCCACTCGCGCAGCAGTCGCGTTTGACCTCGTCACCAGTTCTGCCAATATTTTTGGTGGCCTCTGGGAGTCGGGTGCTGGCGCGATCTTCGCCGAGAACCAGGCCCTGCAGTGGATCATCGGGCTGCTCGGCTGGCCAGAGACCGCCGGCGGCACCTTTGTTTCCGGCGGCACCTCGGGCAACCTCTCGGCGCTCATGACCGCGCGCGAAACTGCCAAGGCTCGTCGTGGCGGTCGCCCGGCTGGGGGTTGGCAACTCGCGTGCAGCACGAACGCGCACTCGTCGATCCAGTCGGCGGCGAAAGCACTCGACGTTGACGTGGTCGATGTTCCCATCGACGATCGTGGGCACCTGACCGGGGCAGCGCTGCGGGCTGTTCTTGAACAGTCACCGAACGTGTTTGCTGTGGTGGCATCCGCTGGCACCACCAACGAAGGCCTCGTTGACGACCTCTCCGACATCGCTGACGTCTGCGAAGAGTTCGGGGTCTGGATGCACGTCGATGGCGCCTATGGCGGTGCGGGTCTTGCCGCCCCGAGCATCCGCCACATCTTCGACGGTGTTGAACGGGCTGACAGCTTTATCGTCGACCCGCACAAGTGGCTCTTTGCCCCCTATGACTGCTGTGCGCTCGTGTATCGCGAGCCCGAGTTGGCTCGCGCCGTGCACTCCCAGCACGCCAGTTATCTGGATGCCATCGACCGCGACGAGTGGAACCCCAGCGAACTCGCGTTGCACCTTTCACGACGCGTGCGTGGACTCCCGCTCTGGTTCAGCCTCGCCACCCACGGCACCGACAAGTATCGGGACGCCATCGAAGCCTCCGTGACAACCGCCCGTGAAGTCGCCCGCGCCATAGAGGCGACCGACTATCTCGAACTCGTGCGCGAGCCAGAGCTCTCGGTGCTGCTGTTCGTGCGCACAGGGTGGACCGCCGAACAGTATTCGGCGTGGTCAAAGCAAGCGGCGCACGACGGCGTCATCCTGTGCGTTCCCACGAGCTGGCGCGGCCAAAGTGTGCTGCGGCTCGCCTTCGTGAACCCCGACACGGAGACCAGCAAGGTGATGGCAGCGCTAGAAACGCTGCGATAACGTGCGCCTGAGGTAGTTTTAGGCCACGGCAATGAAGCCGACCAGTGCACGAAAGGGGTGACGAGATGAACACAGCTGTTTCTTTGACCGAGTTGGCGGCAACAGAACTAGCGAGTGCTGTCGCGTCGGACAATGGGCGAAGCGCTCTGACGATCTGCGGTGGCCGGGACGCGAAGCTGAGGCAGACGTTGATGGCACTGCGCGCCGGCGAGGGCCTCTCCGAGCATTCCAGCCCCGGTGAGGCGACCCTGCAGGTGATCGTCGGCCATATCGCTTTGCGATCCTCGGACGAATCGTGGGAGGGCAAGCCAGGCGACCTGCTCCCCATCCCCACCGAGATTCATGCCGTGGATGCGCTCGAAGACTCCGTGATCTTACTCACAGTCGTGAAAGCGCAGTAGGCCCGCTCGCTAGCCATGTTTGGCAAGCGAATGCAGCTGGCGAGCGCTGGCTAGCCGAGCTTGGCCACGCGGTCGAGGAAGGCATCCACGAGGGCTGCCGTGCGTTCGGCAGCACGGCCCTCTTCGTCGCGGGTTTGAGCGATCATGATCTCGGGGTTCTGCCCGCTCGCGATCACTTCGTTGATGCCGCCCTGATCGAGCCAGCCTTCCAAAATTGCCGAGTTGAGTTCGGGATGAAACTGCACAGCCAAGCTGCGGCCGTAGGTGAATGCTTGAGGTGCGATCGGGTTGCGGGCGATTTCAACGGCGCCTTCGGGCATCGTCCACTGGTCATAGTGAAACTGGAACCAGGGACCGTTGGAGACCAGCGAGGTGTCATCGCTGTAGATCGTTTTCCAACCGATTTCTGATTGGGCGCCACGCGCCACCGTGCCGCCGAGAGCACGTGCGATCAACTGACCACCGAAACAAATGCCCAGCACCGGGATGTCCGCCTCGATGGTGGAGCGCACCCACTCCAGTTCTGGAGTCAACCAGTTGCCAATGCAGCCGTCATCCCACGCGCCCCACGGGGCTCCCATCGGAACGACGAGGTCGTAGCCCGAGACATCCGGAAATTCAAAATTAACGTTCGGGTTCTCGAAATTCTCTTCGGTGACAACCATGATCTCGTCGATTTCAAAGCCGCGTTCCCGCAGGCGGTCGCCCACTGGGCCACTGGCGGTGACGTGATCGTGTTGCACCAAGAGGGCTCTCATCTGTGTACCTTTCCGGTAAATTCTCGCGATGAGTGGACAGCCACACCGCTCTGTGGCTTAGTATCTCACTAATCGTTCAGTGCCGAACGATTTATTTTTCGGAGGAAGAATGACTCTCGACATAGCAGCACTTCAAGCGGACTTGCAGGCAAAAGGGATCGATGTTCTGCGCCTGATTTTCCCGGATGTGCTGGGAATCACCCGTTCAAAAGATCTCCTTGTCAGCCAATTGCACCGGGCGAAGTCTCCCCTGTTCTGCGAAGGCGTCTGGGTGACCACCACCGGCGGCGGGGTGCTCGACGGAAACAACATCATGTCATCCGGCCTCCCCGACCTGCTCACCCAGATCGATCCGAATACCCTCACGATGATGCCGTGGGAACCCGGCGTTGCCCTCGTGATCGGTGACGCGTTCAATCCCGACCACAGCGTCAGCAAGATCGCGCCACGCTCAGTGTTGCAGAACGTCATCGCTGAATACACCGCGCTCGGCCTCACTCCCGTCGTCGGCCCTGAACTCGAGTTCTACATCGCCAACTACGACGAGGAGAACGGCTGGAGCCGCAGCCTCAGCCGCACCGGTCGCGTCTACACGACCGGCGAGCACGTCGACCCCGGTGGGCAGTTCTTGAACCTCATGCGCATGCTCGACGGCATGGATATCGGCGTCTTCGCCGGCAACCACGAGTTCAGCCCGGGGCAATACGAGATCAATCTCTGGCACAGCGAAGCGCTCGATGCCGCTGACCGCACCTTCCTCTTCAAGACCGCCGTGCGTGACATCGTCGCCCGCACCGGCAAGCACGCTCTCTTCGTGGGCAAGCCCTGGGACGACGAGGGCGGCAGTGGATTCCACTTGCATTTCTCGGTCGTTGACAACGACGGCAACAACATCATGTCGGATGGCGGCTCTGGGCTCTCAGAGGTCGCCAACCACATGGTCGGCGGCATCCTCGCCCACGCGGGATCACTCGCAGCGCTCTCGAACCCCACCGTCAACGCCTACAAGCGCCTCGGCCCGGACACCCTCGCTCCCTACCGCGCCAACTGGGGCCACGACAACCGCAGCGCAATGCTGCGGGTGCCGCCTGAGCGCGGCGCGGGCACGCGACTGGAAGTCCGCCTCGGCGACCCGGCAGCGAACCCGTATCTGCTCATCGCATCCACTCTGGCTGCTGGCCTTGATGGCATCAAGCGCAAGCTCACGGCGCCCGCAGCAGTCGCAGGTTGGGCCTACGAAGACGAGTCGGCACCGATCTTGCCGATGACCCTCAGCGCCGCCCTCGACGCTCTCGACGCCGACACTGTGATGCGCGAGACCATGGGCAGCACTGTGATTGATGTCTTCAGCGTGCTCAAGCGCGATGAAGTGATGCGCTACGAAGATTCTGTCGCCGACAAGACGACGCGTGATATCAGCCAGTGGGAGATCGACGAGTACTTCGCCGACTACTAAGCCAGTAACGGTCTACGACACAGAAAAGCCCCGCCGAACGAATCGGCGGGGCTTTTCTGTGTACCGCTGTGAGCGGCGGTGTCGACTGCAGCAGCGAGCGGATGCCGGCTGCCGCAGTCGGGAACTTAGATCGCCTGTGAGCGGTCTTCTACGAGCTCGCCACCGTTGAACGTGACTCCGATCTCGCGGTAGTAACCGCCGAGAATCTCTTGCACGGGCAGGATCGAGTGCAGTTCGTCCCACTGCGAGTCTTCAAGGTGAAGTTCGGCATCGCCCTTCCAGGTCTCACCAATCTCGACGTCGGTGCCGCCCATGGTGATGAGCTGGTCGAGCGACATGCCGGCATCCTTGCTGATGGAGGGCATGAAGCGGCTGTGCAGCATCTTGTGGCCGTTGACGAAGCCGTTGCTTTCGGCGGGCTCGCGCAGCGTGACGACAGCCGAAGCGAGGCGGTGGTCGTAGGCCGCGATCGACGCGCCGAACTGGCCGCCGTTCTCGAGCTTGGGGGTGGCCTTGCCCTTGTTGAAGACTCGCGTAACGGCAATGTTGCCGAGCTTCTTGGGGTAGCCCTGGAACCAGCCACGACCGATTGCGAAGTCTTTGTTGACCCAGATGGCGACGCAGCGGCTGTAGACGATGCCCTTGTGGGAGCAGCGCACCACCATGAACGCTTCGAGGTACTGGGCGCGCACAGGGTCGAGCAGTTCGAGGCCGCCCGTGCTGCAGGACTGCCAGTCGGCCCAAACAATGGCAACGGCGCCAGGTTGCTCGGGGGCGAGGTCAATATCGTCAGGAAGGATCGCGCGTACGTTGGCTGGATCGGTCAAGTACTCGACAGTGAGTAGCGTTCCCGAGTAGTACCAGGGCATCTTCGGCACGAGCGAACTTGACCCTTGCGGAGTGAGTGGAGGAAGGAATCCATTGAGTTCGGTCATGCGCCAGAGTGTAGCCCAAAACGGTTCGTATCCGAATGAATTTCTCAAAACGCTTGACTAAGACACCCTGTCTTCGCCATTGTTGAACGCAACTCGTTCGGATACGGACGACTTGATTTAGAACTCAACGAGGAGTTTCACTATGGCGCTTGACCAAAAATCCCAGGAAAGCCCCGATCGAACCCTGCGCAAAGGGCGACTCGGCGTAATCGGAATCGTCTTCTTTGTCGTGGCTGCGGCCGCGCCACTTCTCGGAATGACCGGCGCCGTTCCCGTCGCTATCGTTCTGGGTAACGGAGCCGCCGCCCCCGGCGCCTACCTCTTCGCCGGCATTGTGCTTCTCTTGTTCAGCGTCGGCTACGCCGCGATGAGCCAACGCGTCACCAACACCGGCGCCTTCTTCGCTTACGTCGGTCGTGGGCTCGGCCGCCACGCCGGAATCGCCTCGTCGTTCGTGTCGATCCTCGCGTACCTCACTATCCAGCTCGCCATCTACGGATTCTTCGGCGGCGTCATGGCCGGGCAAGTCGGGCTCCTCCCTTGGTGGGCCTGGACTCTCCTCGCCTGGATCGCCGTCACCGCACTCTCGCTGTTGCGCGTCGACATCGGCGCCAAGGTGCTCGGTGTGCTGATGATCGCCGAACTCATCGTCCTTGTGATCGCCGCTGTTGCAATCCTTGCCGACGGTGGGCCAGAAGGACTCAACTGGGGTGCATCGTTCTCGCCCGATCTCATCCTTGCCGGTGGTCTTGCCGGTTCCGCCGGTATCGCGTTCGCCTTCGCGTTCGCCTCCTTCATCGGCTTCGAAGCAACCGCTATCTACGGCGAAGAAAGTGTCAACCCGAAGCGTGCCGTACCGCGCGCCACCTACCTCGCTGTCGGCCTCATCACTGTGCTGTTTGCCTTCACCGCTTTCGCCCTCGTTACCGGAATGGGCGCCTCGAACGTTATTGACCAGACGCTCGAACGTTCAGGCGGCCTCGAAGACCCCGCCGCTGTACTCTTCACACTCGCGAGCGAATACGTCGGCCCGTGGCTTGCGACGCTGATGAGCATCCTCGTACTCACGAGCATGTTTGCTGGACTGCTCGCTTTCCAAAACGCTGCAAGCCGCTACCTCTTCGCGCTTGGCCGCGGCGGCGTTCTGGCGAGCTCGGTGGGAACCGTGAACGGTCGCGGAGCCCCCGGTCGCGCATCCATCATCGTGTCGATCATTAGCGGTGTCGTGATTGTGCTGTTCGCTGCATTCCAGCTCGATCCCATCGGCAACATGTTCTTCTGGTTCAGTGGCCTCGCCGTGGTGGCGATCGTGCTGATCGAAGCGCTCGTCTGCGTCGCGATCATCAGCTTCTTCCTCAAGAACAAGGGCACAGAAAACATCTTCGTGACGATGATCGCGCCGGTCTTGGCATTCATCGGTCTCGTGCTCGCCGAGTACCTGCTGATGTCACGCTTCGGCCTCCTCGCCGGTGACCTCACGCTCGCTGAGGGAGTCGATCCGACCGCAACGGCGTTCGGCCTCAATGCCTTCGGCTGGTTCCTCGTACTGTCGCCCTTCATCGCCCTGGTGATCGGCTACGTCGTGTCGATGGTTCGCAAGGACCTCAACGAAGAACTGCTGCAAGATGTGATTTCGTAACACCCCTGATCGAAGGGCCCCAACACCGTGGTGATGTTGGGGCCCTTCGTATTTAAGAGGAGTGAAGCGAGATGCTCCGAGCGGATGCCCCAGCTACGGCGTCGCACCGGTGGCGACGGGACGCTCTGGCTGGTTTGCCCACGCCGACCATGAGCCGGGAAAGAGTGCCGGACGGAAGCCTGCGACAGTCAGCGCGAGAGCGTCGTGAGCCGCCGTGACACCAGAGCCGCAATACACGCCTACTGCACGATCAACATCGACACCGAGCGCCACGTACCGCTCCCGCAGCGCGTCAGAATCGAGGAAATGGCCGGCCTCATCCAAATTGCCGGAGGTCGGTGCGCTGATCGCCCCGGGGATGTGGCCGGCACGCGGATCGATCGGCTCGGTCTCGCCGCGGTAGCGCTCCCCCGCGCGCGCATCGAGCAGCACGCCACTCTCGGGAAGCGAGGCGGCATCATCGGCGTTGAGGACAGGTTCGTGCCCTGCGCTGAGGCTGATCGACCCGGGGGTGGCGTTCGTCATGTCGTCGGTTCCTTCAGTGAGCGGATGCCCGGCCGCAGTCCACGCCGGGAGCGCACCGTCGAGCACCCGCACGTCTGCAGCCCCCATGTAGCGCAGCAGCCACCACGCGCGGCAGGCGGCAAGACTGTTCCAGTTGTCGTAGACAACAACCGTGTCGCCAGCATCGAGGCCCCAGCGGCGGGCAGCGCTCTGAAAGTGCGCGGCAGCAGGCAACGGATGACGCCCCTCCTGCGGTTCGCCGTGGCCGGCAAGCTCGGTATCGAGGTCGACATACACCGCGCCCGGAATATGACCCTCGCTATAGAGAGGTAGCCCGGCGGGGCCGCCGAGGCTCCAGCGCACGTCCAAAACCTTCACCGGCGTGCCACCCGTGGCCGCATTGTCGAGTAGCGCGGCAAGTTCGCTCGCGGTAACGAGGGGGTGTGGCATCCGAGGCTCCGATCATTGGGGTGGTTCCATGATCGCATTCACCGCCGTCGGCGCACACGCACTAGCTGAGCTTCCCGCCGACCGGATGGGTGAGGGCGACGGGAAGCTCGGAGCTAATCTGTTGCGGAACTCGTCTTAGCTGCGGGGCTCGTCCCGACCGTCAGTAGCGAGAAGCTCTTCCTCGACGGCACCGCCGTACCCTTCCTTTTGAGGATCCCCGTGCAGCCCACCGGAGATCGCGTACTCCTCTTCTGGAGAGAGCACGAGGCGCTTGCGACCGTAGAGCCCGAAAATCGCAAGCATTACGATGTAGACCACAGCGATGGCGCCGATCGCCGGACGAGCGGGCTCGTTGATGAAGAAGCCGAAGAAGATCGCCAACGAAAGAACGCCGCCGATAATAGCTCCGGGAACACCCCAGGGGCTGCGGTAGGGGCGATTTGCGTTCGGGTATTTCTTGCGCAGAATCAGGAACGACACCATCTGAAGTACGTAAGCGATAACAGCGCCCCACACCGCGATGTTCAAGACGATTGCACCCGCGACGCCATCGGCGCCGCCGAGGCTGTCAACGAGAACCAACGCGACGTAGCCGATAATCGCACCCACTAGGAGTGCAACAGCGGGAGTCTGGCGCTTACCAGTGAGCGACAAGAATTTCGGATAATAGCCTGCGCGAGACAGCGAGTACATGTTGCGTCCGTAAGCAAACATGATCCCCTGCAACGACGCGAATAGCCCGATGAGTGCAAACAGTGCGAGGGCCGCCGCTGCTTGGTCTCCGACGATCGCACGGAATCCATCGAGTAGTGGCTCGCCCGACGTAGCAATCTCAGCAGCACCAACGATTCCCGTGTTAAGGAAGAGCACCAACAGACCCGTGATGATCAGCGTCGTGCGGGCGATCAAACCGGCCTTGGGGATGTCGCGGACTGGGTTGTGTGCTTCTTCCGCCGCAAGCGGCAGCTCTTCGATTCCCAAGAAGAACCACATGGCATAGGGAAGGGCAAAGAGGATCGGCACGATGCCATGAGGCAAGAAGGATGAATGCCCAGGGTCTGCCTCGATATTGAACAAGTTGTCCCAGCTGAAAAGACCAGAGAATGCTGCCATGACCGAAAAGACGAGCAGGATGGTGATCGAAACAATCGCCACGATGATCGCAAATTTAAATGAAATCGCGGCGCCGGCCGAGTTGAGCCCGATGAAAACGATGTAAAGAATCAGCCACCACACTGGCGCCGGCAGCGAGAAGCCCAACAGCTCGCTCGTAATGAAGTCGGCATAGCCAGCCGAGAAATATACGATGACGGCCGTAGTAGCCACATATTCGATCGTCTCAGCGAGCCCCGTGACGAAACCGCCCCACGGCCCCATTGCTGCGCGAGCGAACGAGTAGGCGCCGCCCGTGTGCGGCATAGCGGATGCCATTTCTCCGATGCTAAAGATCATGCCGTAATACATGAAGATCAGCAGGGCGAAGGCAATCAGCATCCCGCCAAAGCCCGCGAAGCCGATTCCAAAGTTCCAGCCAGAAAAGTCGCCAGAGATGACCGCGGCGACCGCGAGACCCCACAGTCCCCAGATTCCCGCCGTGCGTTTGAGCGTGCGTTTCTCGAAATACCCGGCCGCAGCCGTCGTGTATTTCACCCCGGAGACGTTCAGTGTGTCTTTGGACATCCTGTTTCCTTTGCAGTCTGGTTGCGTGCACCGACGGGTCGATCACACAATGCTGGGAGAATCCTTGCGATGACTATACGGTTTTCAATGGTTGTTGACTAGGCATAATCCACAGAAATTTCCCGCGGCAATGGGGAAGATTTTCGAGCAGCACCGGCGTGGGTGTGTTCTAATGGTCGGAAAGCGCACCATTTGACTTGCTTAATGAGGAGAAGTTAATGTCCCCCAGCTCAGGCAACCTCACGCTCGACGAATTGACCGACGACGTCGCAAGCGGCGCAATCGACACGGTTCTCGTGGCTTTCACCGACATGCAGGGGCGGCTGGTGGGCAAGCGTCTCTCGGCGAGACTCTTCCTTGAGGATGCCGCCGCTCACGGAGCGGAGTGCTGCAACTACCTCTTAGCCGTTGACGTCGACATGAACACCGTCGAGGGCTACGCAATGTCGAGCTGGTCGCGCGGCTACGGCGACATGGTCATGGTGCCCGATTTGGGAACCCTGCGCCGCGCCCCGTGGCTCGTGGCCACCGCGCTCGTCACCGCTGACCTGAAGTGGCACGACGAAACCCCAGTCGCGCCATCCCCTCGCCAGATCCTGAAAGCTCAACTCGAGCGTCTCGCCGAGCGCGGGCTCGACACTTTCGTTGCCACTGAACTCGAATTCATCGTCTTTGACGACAGTTACCGCGAGGCCTGGAAGAAGGGCTACCGCGAACTGTCAGCCGCCACCGACTACAACATCGACTACAACGTTCTGGCCTCTACGCGCATGGAACCGCTGCTTCGCGACATCCGTAACGGCATGGATGGCGCCGGCATGTACTGCGAAGGAGTGAAAGGCGAGTGCAATCCTGGCCAGCAAGAGATCGGCTTCCGCTACGCGTCAGCCCTTGATACGTGCGACAACCACTCGATCTACAAAAATGGTGCGAAGGAAATCGCCGATGCTCACGGCAAGAGCCTCACCTTCATGGCGAAATACAACGAGAAGGAAGGTAATAGCTGCCACATCCACATCAGCCTTCGCGGCACCGATGGCACGGCAGTCTTCGCCGACAAGGATGCCGAACACGGCATGTCAAAGATGTTCCGCCACTTCATTGCGGGCCAGCTTGCGGTGATGCGGGAGCTGACGCTCTTCTCCGCTCCCAACATCAACTCCTACAAGCGTTACGTTCCGGGGAGCTTTGCCCCGACGGCGCTGGCCTGGGGCCTCGACAACCGCACCTGCGCGCTTCGCGTCGTAGGCCAGGGACACGGAATGCGGGTCGAGAATCGCGTTCCTGGCGGCGACGTAAACCAGTATTTGGCCGTCAGTGCCCTCATCGCTGCGGGCCTCTACGGCATCGACAACGAGCTTGAACTCGACGACGCGTTCGAAGGCAATGCGTACACCAGCGATGTTCCACGGGTGCCTGCATCACTGCGGGAAGCTACGGAACTCTTCGCGGCATCCACTTTCGCCCGCGAAGCGTTCGGCGATGAAGTAGTCGACCACTACCTCAACTACGCCGCTATCGAATTGGCTGCCTTTGACTCGGCAGTGACTGACTGGGAAAAGGTGCGCGGCTTTGAGCGACTCTGATCGGCCCCTTATCGGCCTGACCACCTACCTCGAACAAGCGCAGACGGGCGTATGGGATGTTCCGGCGGCGTTTTTGCCGAAGGCCTACTTCGAGGCTGTCACTCGCGCTGGCGGTATCGCGGTGCTTCTTCCGCCGCAGCCGGTAAGCCCAGAAATTGCCCGCCGGGTGCTTCAGGGGCTCGACGGCCTCATCATCACCGGGGGCAAAGACTTCGACCCAGCACGCTATGGCCAAGAACCCCACCCGACAACCGACGAACCTCGACTCGATCGTGATGCGTGGGAAGACGAGCTCATGCACCAAGCACTCGATGCCGACCTGCCATTCCTCGGCGTTTGTCGGGGTGCTCAAGTGCTCAATGTTGCTCTCGGCGGCACCCTGCACCAACACCTCCCTGAAGTGGTCGGCCACAGTGACTATCAACTCGGCGGCGGCAACTTCAGCCACACCCCCGTCGAGATCGAGCCCAACACCCGAATCGATAAGGTGCTCGGCGGACAAACCGAACCACTCGTCGTTCCCCTCTATCACCACCAAGCGATCGATCAGCTGGCCGAGGGGCTCGTCGTCACGGCCCGCACGAGTGACGGCGTGATCGAAGCTATAGAACTGCCTACCGCGACTTTTGCGGTTGCAGTGCAGTGGCATCCCGAGGCAGCGCCAGAAGACATCCGACTATTCGAGGGCTTGGTCGACGCAGCCCGAATCAACCGAAAGGCTCTCGCGTGAGCACCTATACCGTCATCAACCCCGCAACTGAGGCCGAGATCGGCTCTGTCGATCTGCTCGATATCGAAGCGACGGATGCGGCAATCGCCCGCGCCGCCGTCGCCCAGAAGGCGTGGGCTCGCGTCTCCCCCGCCGACAAGGCGCTCCTGTTGCGTCGCTTCGCGCAGACAGTAGACGGCGACCTCGAGAATCTTGCCTCACTGGAGGTCAGCAACTCAGGGCATCCGATCTCTCAGGCTCGGTGGGAAGCCGGCCATGTGCGCGACGTTCTCAACTATTACGCTGCGGCCCCCGAGCGGATGTTCGGCCAGCAGATTCCCGTCGCTGGCGGTATCAACCTCACCTTTCACGAGCCGCTCGGCGTCGTTGGCGTGATTACGCCGTGGAACTTTCCGATGACGATTGCGGCGTGGGGATTCGCTCCGGCCCTCGCTGCGGGCAATGCCGTGGTGCTGAAGCCCGCCGAGTGGACGCCACTCACGAGCATCCGGCTGGGCGAACTCGCGCTCGAAGCTGGACTGCCCGAAGGACTGTTCCAGGTGCTCCCCGGCAAGGGTTCCGTCGTCGGCGAGCGCTTCGTGACCAACCCCACGGTTCGCAAAGTTGTCTTCACCGGATCGACCGCCGTCGGCAAGCAGATCATGGCCGGCTGCGCTGACCAAGTGAAGCGCGTCACGCTCGAGCTCGGCGGCAAGAGTGCCAACATCGTGTTCGCGGATGCCGACCTAGAAAAGGCGGCCGCTGCGGCACCCTACGGAGTCTTTGAAAACGCGGGCCAGGATTGCTGCGCCCGCAGCCGCATCCTCGTCGAACGCAGCGCCTACGACCGCTTCATGGAACTTCTCGAGCCTGCCGTTGCTGGTGTGCGCGTTGGCGACCCCCATGACGAAGCAACTGAAATGGGGCCGCTGGTCTCCGCCAAGCACTTGGCTTCGGTGCAGTCCTACGTTCCGGCGGATGCGCCCGTCGCGTTCCGCGGCAGCGCGCCCGACGGCCCAGGCTTCTGGTTCGCGCCTACCGTGCTGACTCCAGAGTCACGCAGCGACCGTTGCGTGACCGACGAGATTTTCGGGCCGGTAGTGACGGTCCTGCCGTTCGATGACGAGTCCGATGCGCTGCAGTTGGCCAACGATTCTGAGTATGGGCTCTCGGGCTCCATCTGGACGCGCGATGTCAGCCGCGCTATCCGGGTTTCTCGTGGTGTCGAGGCCGGCAACCTGTCGGTCAATTCGCACTCCTCCGTGCGGTACTCGACCCCTTTCGGCGGCTTCAAGCAATCCGGTCTCGGTCGCGAACTCGGCCCGGATGCTCCACTGAACTTCACCGAAACCAAAAATGTTTTCATCGCTGTCGACTGACAAATTCACCCCTTCCTATTCAAGGAGCACCGAATGAGCATCACCCCTATTGACCTCACACAGCGCCTCGCTGGCAAGGTCGCCGTCATCACCGGCGGAGCGAGCGGTATCGGTCTTGCTACCGCACGTCGTTTCGCCGCTGAAGGTGCGACCGTCATCATCGGTGACATGGATGAGACAACGGGGCTCGCTGCCGCTGAGCTCGTGGGCGGCCACTTCATCAAGGTAAATGTGACCGATGAAGCGCAGGTTAACGAACTCTTCGACACCACCGCGAGCACCTACGGCTCGGTCGACATCGCCTTCAACAACGCCGGAATTTCGCCGCCCGAGGACGACTCGATCGTCACCACCGAATTGCCCGCGTGGGAGAAAGTGCAAGACGTCAACCTCAAATCGGTGTACCTCTGCTGCCGCGCCGCGCTTCGCCACATGGTCGCCCAGGGCAAGGGCTCGATCATTAATACGGCATCCTTCGTCGCTATCATGGGATCGGCAACCAGCCAGATTTCATACACGGCATCCAAGGGTGGCGTGCTGGCGATGAGCCGTGAGTTGGGTGTGCAGTTCGCCCGGGAGGGAATTCGAGTCAATGCACTCTGCCCCGGCCCCACGAGCACTCCCCTCCTCCAAGAGCTCTTTGCGAAGGATCCTGAACGTGCCGCTCGCCGCCTCGTCCACATCCCCATGGGACGCTTCGCGGAAGCCGACGAACTCGCCGCTGCCGTTGCATTCCTCGCCAGCGATGACTCGTCATTCATTACCGCTTCGACGTTCATCGTCGATGGCGGAATCAGCTCCGCCTACACAACACCGCTGTAATGGATGAGCCGACCGGTCTCCACGGAGAGTTGCTGCTGCGCCCGGTGCGCGGGGGCAACTCCTTCGAGGAGACCGTTCAGCGACTCCTCCAGACAGTGCGTCTCGGCTTAGTCGCTCCCGGAGAACGATTGCCTGCCGAACGAGAGCTCGCCACGATGCTCTCTGTCAGCCGCGATACGGTTCGGGACGCTATCGCTTCGCTGAGTGACGCTGGCTATCTGGTGTCTCGTCGCGGTCGCTACGGCGGCACGTTTGTCAGCGAAACGCTCCCCACACACACTCCCGGAACCGCCTCGGGCGACCCGGTTGGGGCAGCACGCCAGCTCACGCCCGAACTCATCGAAGACACGCTCACGCTGCGTGAAATCCTCGAGGTCGGTGGTGCACGCGCCGCCGCAGGCCGCGCCCTTACTCCCTCCGAGCGAGAGCTTCTCTGGGAGAGTCTCAGCAATGCCAATGCCGCGAGCGATGAAGAATATCGTCGACTCGATTCCCGCTTTCACCTCATGGTGGGCGAGCTCGCCGGTTCCGCATCCCTCACTCCGCTCATCGCCGATGTGCGGATGCGCGTGAACGAGTTGCTCGACAGCATCCCCTCGCTCGGGCCCAACATTGCGCACTCGAATACTCAACATGAGCAGATTGCGATCGCTATCCTCACTGGGCGTCCGGATGCCGCGGCGCAGGCAATGAGCGAGCACTTGGCCGGCACTGCGCTTCTGCTGCGCGGGTTCCTCGAGTAACAGTTTTCCCACCGGTTTCATTTCTCTGGCATGCCCGCTTCGCAGAAATCGGGCATACGCTGAAGTCATGCTCACTCCACCTGAAGCCGCAAAGGTTCCTACCGAACGCATCCAGCATGGCGACCACTACGTCGACAATTACGAGTGGATGCGTGACAAAGAGAGCCCAGAAACCCTCGCGCATCTCCATGCCGAGAATGCTTTCACTGCGGCGCGCACGAGCCACCTCAGCGTGTTGCAGGAGCAGATCTTTGAAGAGATCAAGGCACGCACTCAGGAGACCGATCTGAGTGTTCCGGTTCGTCGCGGCCAGTGGTGGTATTTCAGCCGCACCGAAGAGGGCAAGCAGTACGCGATCCACTGCCGCGCACCGATCGCAAGTGACGACGACTGGACTCCCCCAACGATTGGCGAGCCTGTGGCTGGTGACGCTGGCGCGGATGCGCCCACTGTCCCCACGACACTCCCCGGCGAGCAGATCCTTCTCGACGACAACGTCGAAGCAGAGGGTCACGAATTCTTCAGCCTCGGTTCGTTCTCGCTCAGCGACGACGGAACCCTGCTGCTTTATGGCGTCGACATCGAGGGCGACGAGCGGTATACGTTGCGCGTGCGCCAGCTCGGTGACGCCGCTGCGGCGAGCGCGGGTTCGAGCGATACCGCAGATGCCACCGATGCTGCCGCTGCTGTCATCCGCTTCAGCTCCGCCGATGACCTTCCTGACGAGATTCCGGGCACCGCGGGCGGCGCGCTTCTGGATGCCACGGGCAAGTACGTCTTCTATACGACGGTGGATGATGCATGGCGGCCCGATACCGTCTGGCGCTACGAGTTGGGCACGGCCGCGGCATCCGCGGTGCAGGTCTTTCATGAGCCCGATGAGAGTTTCTGGGTGGGCGTCGGTCGTTCGCGCAGTGGCAAGTATTTGGCAATCGAAGCGGGCTCGCGCCTGACGAGCGAGACGCGACTGCTCGATACGAGCGACCCGACCGGTGACTTTGAGGTCGTCTGGCCGCGCGAAGTCGGCGTCGAGTACGACGTCGAGCACGTGGTGGTGGGCACGCAAGATCGTCTGCTGATTGTGCACAACAAAGAGGCGATCAACTTCGAGCTCGTGAGTGTTGCGGCGGCGGATCCCCTCGGCGAGCGCCGCGTGATCCTCCCCCATAACGAAGCCGTGCGCCTCGAGGGCGTGGATGCCTTCAAGGACTTTGTGGCCATCGAGTACCGCCGCGAGGGTCTCACCCGCGTGGCGGTGGCGATCGTTCCCAAGCATGGCGGACGCTACGAAGACACTCCCCACGAGCTGAAATTCGACGATGAGCTTTTCACCGTGGGACTCAGCTCCAACCCTGAATGGAACCAGCCGAGCATCCGTCTCAGCTATGGCAGTTTCGTGACCCCGACGATCGTGTACGACTACCTCGTGGATGACAACGAGCTGGTCGTGCGCAAACAGCAGCCGGTGCTCGGCCGCTTTGACCCCGCGCTCTACACCCAGCGTCGGGAGTGGGCCACTGCCTCTGATGGCACTCGCGTGCCGATCTCCCTCGTGTACCGCAACGACCTCGTGGTGCCCGGAACCCCGGCCCCGACCGTGCTCTACGGCTATGGCTCGTACGAGATCAGCATTGACCCGGGCTTTACTGCTGCCCGTTTGAGCTTGCTCGACCGCGGCATGGTGTTCGCTGTCGCCCACGTGCGCGGCGGTGGCGAACTGGGCCGCACCTGGTACGAGGGCGGCAAGAAGCTACACAAGCGCAACACGTTCACCGACTTTGTGGCGTGCGCCCATCACCTTATCGACACCGAGGTCACCTCAAGCGATCGCCTGGTTGCGGAGGGCGGAAGCGCCGGCGGCCTGCTCATGGGCGCCGTCGCGAACCTGGCCCCGCAACTGTTCTCGGGCATCCTCGCGGTCGTCCCCTTCGTCGACCCGCTCACCTCGATCCTCGACCCCTCATTGCCGCTGACCGTCATCGAGTGGGATGAGTGGGGGGACCCCCTGCACAACGAGGAGGTCTACTACTACATGAAGTCGTACTCGCCGCTCGAGAACGTGCACGACACCCACTACCCGCGCATCCTCGCCGTGACCTCGCTCAACGACACTCGCGTGCTGTACGTCGAGCCCGCCAAATGGGTCGCTCGACTGCGAGAGGTGGGGGCGGATGCTCTGCTCAAGACCGAGATGGCGGCGGGCCACGGCGGCGTCTCCGGCCGCTACGACGCGTGGCGCGAGCGTGCCTTCAACTACGCCTGGATGGTGGATGTGACGCGCCCGTCAGCGCACTGATCGAGGGCGTCCACGCAGCACCTTAGCGAGCGTTCGCAAGATTGTGTCTCGCAATCGCAAGCACGATTACCGCTGCCACGGGGATCAGCGTGAGCAGCACCGGAGTACTGAGCCAACTGGTCGTCAAAGCTAGGCTCAGCACGCTCGTCAGCAGCAGTGCATCCGCCTGCCACATCATGACGAGGGCGCCCGATAAGTCGCCCGCTGGAGTCGGAATCGGCGCGAGCAGTTCGAGAGGCATCTGACCCTTGGTGGCATTCATGATGCGAATGATCACGATGAACAGCGCAAACGCCAGGGCCACGATGACGCTCGCCGGTGACGCGCCGACGGCGAGAGCGGTGAGCGCTCCGGCACCCACGAACACGAGCACGCCCACCACCGGCAGCGTTGCGTGCAATGCGATTTCTTTCGCGACGCCAAAGCCATAGAGCGGCAGTGCCACAGCGGTGTCAGCGGCATGGCGAAAGCCGTCGCTCCAGACTCCAAGCGCGAGGAACGCGATGACACCGCCGAGGAGCGCTGGCGCCCAGGCCACCGTTGCGGGAACAGCGCTGATGCTGGCGAGCAAAAATCCTGCAACGGTCAGCGACAACGCTGCCAGGAGCGCGCGTTCCGGAGTGCGCAGAGAGCCGACGATGTCGCGAACGAACATCAGAATGGGCGTTGGTACGACTTGCACCGCTCGCCATTGGCGCCCCACCGTAGGCAACGCGCGAAACTGCTCAAACGCTCCTGCTAAGTCAGCGGATGCAGTGAACGTAGCGGCACTCGTCCAGCGCTGCGCTTGAGCGTTCAGCTCGGAACCACGGATGCCGTCCAAGAGTTTTGGCACCACCAATGAAGCCGCCAAAACCGCGATCGCAAGCCCGGCGAGCGCCAGCCACGGCGCAAGCCCGGAACTCGGGTAGAGCAGCGCGACCCAGCCCCACGGTGTCAGGAGCAACCCGCCCGGGATCACGGCACCGGTGAGCGAGACTGCTGCAAGCGCGGCAGCAATCCGCTGTGACGAGCGCGGCGGCAGACTCTGCCCGCCCAGCCACGCGATCCCGGCCAGAATGCCCACGAGCACCGTCGCCGCCACAAACACGACTACAGACAGCGCTGACGCCGCTCCCGCCACCGCGAGCGCAGCGGAAAGAACAAGGGCAAGCGCAACGAGAACCCCCACGAGTTGAGTTGTCGAGACAAGAAACGGTCGAAGCAGCGTCTGGCGACGAGGCAGATGATTGCTCGCGACGACGGCACTCCGAAACGGATCCACGAGTGCTGGGCCGCGAATGCGCCCGAGCACGACGAGTGCAGCAATCAGCAGCCCCGTCACGGCCGAAAGAACGGCGGGTGCGGCTGTGCTCACCACAAAAGCCACGATCTCGGGCGACGCGAGGCCGAGAATCGCCATCCGGATCACGGGCACACCAACGATCAGCAGCACCATCAGCGCCACGTAAATCGTGTATCTAAGGTCGCTCTCGCTCTGGGCTCGCTGGTCACGACGCAGTTGTCTCAAGCGCCGAAGCGTGGGATCGGATGCCACTATGAGCGCTTCAGAGCCACAGTGCGGTCGCTCACCGCAGCGATCAATTTCGCATTGTGCGAGGCGAACAGTAGCGTCGTGCCGTTAGCCACGAGCCCCCTCAGGATGCTGGCTACTTGGGCTCGGCGTTCTTTGTCGAGTCGCTGTTCCGGCTCATCGAGCAGGAGCACGTCGAAGGGTCGTGCCACTGCGAGCACTAAGGAGAACATTTGTGTTTGGCCCGACGACAGTTCGTGGGCGAAGCGCGTTCGCAGGTGGGTCAGGCCGAAGTCATCGAGCAACGCAGAAGCCCGCTCGCGAGCGCCAGGAACCTCGGCACCCCACGAGACGCCGACCATTGTCAGTTGCTCATCGAGCGTGAGATCGCGGGCGAACGAAGTGTGGCCGATATGACCCGCCACCATTCGTCGAAAAGCCGGGTTTCGCTCATCCACTGGCAGCCCACCAACGTGCGCACTGCCCGCAGTCGGCGGCACCAGACCAGCGAGCACCCGCAGCAGCGTTGTCTTGCCCGCACCGTTCGCGCCGGTTATTGCGACCGCGGTTCCGGCGGGGATATCGAACGAGACAGGTTCGAGCAGAGCGGCACCGTCGATGCTGACAGCGAGGGAATCCACTCGAACCCCAGATGGCCGCTCGACTTCGAGCGCCGCATCCGTGTCGTGAGAATTCCCCATGAAACCTATTCTAGGCAGTCCACCACTCGTCGTACATAGAGACGGGAACGGTGCGCTTGTGACGAGTATTGAGGTACTTCTGCTCGATATCGGCAGCAGCCTCGGCGGGCACGTCGAGCCCCTCCAAGTAGTCGTCGATGTGCTCGTAGGTGACACCGAGGTTGGCTTCGTCCGCTTGGCCTGGTGTGTGGTCGAGCAGGTCTGCGGTCGGCACCTTTTCGTACAGACGCTCGGGAGCATCGAGGTGCTTGAGCAGTTGCTTACCTTGGCGCTTCGTCAGGCCCGTGAGTGGCAGCACGTCGGCACCACCGTCGCCGAATTTGGTAAAGAAGCCTGTGACGGCTTCGGCCGCATGGTCGGTTCCGACCACGAGGTAGCCAAGTTGCCCGGCGATGGCGTACTGCGCCACCATGCGCTCGCGTGCCTTCACGTTGCCCTTGTTGAAGTCAGTGATCGGCTCGCCCACGGCGTCCGCGAACTCGGTGGCAATACCGTCAACGGCCCGCTGGATGTTGAAGGTCACTTCGCGGTCGGCCTCAATAAAGTCGAGCGCCAATTGCGCATCGTCTTCGTCGTGCTGCACCCCGTGCGGCAGCCGGACGGCCACAAACTGCGCCTCGATGCCATCGGCGCGCAATTCAGTAACCGCGAGCTGGCAGACGCGCCCCGCGAGCGAGGAGTCTTGCCCACCGCTAATCCCCAATACGAGCCCCTTGGCGTGTGATGCCTTCAGGTACTCCTTGAGAAATTCGATGCGCCGACGAATCTGGCCAGCGGGATCAATCGTGGGCTGGGTGTTTAAGTCAGCAATGATGCGCGCCTGCAACGAAGTCATGCTTTAAACCTAACCCCGGCATCCGTCATTAGGATTGTTCACTTATCCCTCGCCGCAGACTCTCGGCGGGTTACCCTGAAACTGTTACGCCCACGAAACACAGGAGCCACGGATGATCGATCAACTACTTCGCCCCAAGATCGCGTTCTGGACCGGGCTCGGCCTACTCATCGTGGGATTCGTTCTGGGCAACTTTGTGATTCCGAACCTTTATTGGGCAGCGCAATCGATCGGTTTTCCGCTTGCCTCACAGTTCGCGAGCGGCCTTGCCAGTGGGGTCGAATTTCTCACTCAGATCGCCCGCCTCGTTGGGCCCGTGTTGATCGTCGGCGCACTCGTCATGCTGAAGATTGAGCGCACGTCCACGCCCAACCGCTAAGAAGGGCACCCACACATGCCGACATCCGACTCCCATTTCGATGAACTCGCCAACGAACTTGAGGGTTCGGGCGCCTCCGCTGGCTCCATGTTTGGCAAACGTTCCCTCATGATTCAGGGAAAAGGCTTCGCGTGCCTTAAGGATGATTTTCTGGCATTTCGTCTCGGCGCTGGCAGCGACGCTCACACTGCCGCTCTCGTTCTAGACGGTTCCGAGCTATTCGATCCCTCAGGCAAAGGCCGCCCGTTCAAAGATTGGGTCGCGGTGCCTTCTGCTCACGCCGAGCAGTGGTCGGAGCTCGCCGAGGCCGCGCTGCTGCACATCACCTCTGGCGCGTTCAACACGAAGTAGCAGCTTCAGCCTGCGTACAGAATGAACAGCGTGATCCTTGGGCGAGCAATAGCTAGCTGAGCTCCTGCGCGATCTCCCACGGCAGCCCCGACGGATCGAGAAACACCGCAGTGCGGCGACCCCACGGCCGATCGACGGGCCCGTTGACGAGCTCGACGCCATGCTCGCGCACGGCAGCACACGCGGCATCCACATCGGGGACATTCACTGTCAGCATCACGGATGCCGCTGCTCCCGCTTCTGCGATCGGCTCGGGCGCTATCAACGCTGGGGCTTCGCTTCGCGCTAAGACGTTGATCACAATGGCACCGATTCGCAGTGCGACCGACACCTCGTCTTCAAACAGGATGGGCGCTGCAAAGACTCTCGTGTAAAACTCTCGGGATGCCGGAACATTATCCGAGAACACGGTGATGGCTTCTACGTTGTCTAAGGAACTGGTCATCGGTCTTTCCCTCCGTTTTTCACCAACGAAGCGTCCTGAACGGCACCCGATTGTTTTGATACCGGTGGGTTCTAAATATCCACGGATGGACGTAGAGTGGGTGAATGAGCACCACGTTAACACCCACCGCTGGCCGCCCGCGAGCCTTCGACGAAGAAGCTGTGCTCAATCAACTCACTGCGCTGTTCTGGCAGCAGGGCTACGGTCACACCTCCATGAGCGACATCGTTGAAGCCAGCGGCGTACACAAACCCAGCCTGTACCGCACCTTCGGCAGCAAAGAGGAACTCTTCGCCACCGTGCTGCGGCGCTACCTCGGCGAGCGGATGACGATGCTCACCCGACTGCGGGCCGAATCTGGGCCCGGCGTTGACGGCATCCATACCTTCTTCGACAAGTTCGAAGAATTCGCAGGAACCAACGAAGGCAGCCTCGGATGCCTCATGGTGATGAGCGCGAATGAACTGCGAGGCAGCACCCCGGGCTACGAAGACTTCTCTGTCGACTACGGTCGCGAGCTTCGCCTGCAGATGAGCGCTTTGGCCGCCCACGCTCTCCCTGCAGACACCGAGAACGATTCCCTCACCGCGCAGCGGGCCGAGATCCTGTCGCTGATGTTCCTGGGGCTCCAAGTCACCATCCGCTCGCAGGCTGGCGCCGAGCACATCCGCTCAGCGTTTGCCGCTATCCATGGGCTGATCGACACCTGGCGTTACGCCGCCCACTAAAGCTGCCAGATTCCCACGCCACCCCAACTGGGTAATGAACCGCGCGACCCTTGTCCCGTAGGGTGGTGGTGTGTTGGTCGCACCCGAAGCGACTTCACGCTAAAGGATTCACTGTGAAGTACCCGATTAAGACTGCTTTCGTCGCCGCCCTCGCGACCTCTCTCGTCGCGCTCGTGGCGACTCCGGCATCCGCTGCGACGTATTCGCACGTCTCGGCAGAAGCATCGGGAAACAACATCGCCGGTCGTGCCGCCGCCACCACCCTTCGCGACGCGTGGGGCACCGCCGTTACCGCGCGTGGCGGCACAGTCCCCGCTCCCCTCGTCATTAACGGCACCCAGAACGATCCACTCTCCGGCGTGATTGCAACTACACCGGGCGGCACCACCGTGTCCGTTGAACGCACCATGTACACCCCCGGCGCCACGACCACCCTTGTCGGCGTGAGCCCTAACCCCGGAATCGCCCAGTGCACCGGCAGCGGCAACACCCTTCAAAGCAGCTCACCTCGGCCCTCGCTCCTCGATGGCAACAGCGGCTGCACCAACGGCGCCGGCTTCAGCTACGGAGCATCAGGCGGCAATTCCCAAGAAGCCAACACCCGTGACGCGTTTGAGTTCACGTTTTCGGCTGACGTACTTGCATTTGGCGGCTGGTTTGGCGATCTCGAAACACGCACCGATGGGTTGGGCGTCCCCGCCCTCGTGCGCCTCTACGACACCGACGATCTGCTGATCTCAGAAGAAGAAATTGTGCCGAGCGGCGACCAAAGTCTGTGCGGCACAGATCCCGACGGCTGCGGCAACCGCAGCACGCGCTGGATCGGTTTTACCGCCGATCTCGCCACCCCCGTCTCACGCATGGTGGTCATCGTGGGCGACGAACACGACACAGGAACTGCCGTCACGGAGGGAATGAGCTTCATCGGCCCGTCCGTTGTCGACGGCACGGCAAACCTCACGATCGCGAAGACCGCGACAGCATTGCCCGCCACGGCGAGTCAGGTCGGCGACCTCATCGACTACAGCTTTCTCCTCACCAACACCGGCACACTCGCGCTCAGCAACGTCACCGTGAACGACGCCGGAGCGCAGAACCTCTCGTGCCCCGCAAACACCCTCGCCGCAGGCGCCACCATGACCTGCACCGCCGAGCATGCTGTGACGCAAGACGATATCGACGCTGGCAGCTACACCAACTCCGCCACCGCCTCCGGAGAGACGTGGGGCGAAACCGTCACCTCAGTGGCCGCCACCGCAAGCACCGCCATCAGCCAAGCCTCTGCGCTCGACGTCGCCCAGAGCACCGACGCCACCACCTACACCGCCGTGGGCGACACCGTGACTTTCACCGTTTCGGCACACAACACGGGAAACACCACTCTCGACAACGTTGTTGTCACCAGCACCCTGCCGACGCTGGCGTTCGACTGCTCGGCAATGCCCACAAACCTCGCCCCCGGTGCTACCGGAACCTGCACCGCGATCTTGGTTGTCACGGATGTCGGAGCCGACTTCTCGAGCATCGCCACGGTCGCCTCCGACCAACTCACGCTCGCCTCCGACGCCACCACCGTTCGTTTCGCCGGCGCACTGCTGCCCGCGACCGGCTCGGATGCGACAAACGCGGCTCTAGCTGCCACCTTCCTGCTCCTTGCCGGATCGGCTTTGCTCACGGCCCGTCGCAGCTCAGCGCTGCGACCTCACCAACGCCAGCGCGCACCGCAACCTCGTCACTAAGCTGCCTTTCTCGCTCACGCGAGCAGGAGACCAGGCGACAAGCGCAACCACATTCGCTGTTACCGACGATTCCGCGTACGTTTCATACACACCGGTTTGTCTACCACGGAGGACACTGGAGCATGAGAATCGCGCAGCGCCGACTAAGTCTTCGAGTGCTGATCGTCGCTGCCTGCTCGGCCGGCGCGCTCCTGTTGGCTGTCTCGGCAGCGGTGGGGCCGAACTCCCCCGTGTACGCCGCCACGACGGCAGCGCCCGCACCCAGCACCTCTAGCGAGTTGTCCCGCGGCAGTGCACTGGCCGCTGTCGACGAAGACCCGGCAGCGATCGGCCCGAGCGCTCCGGAAACTTTCGCAGCGACGACCGCTCCTAGCCCCACACCGACGGTCGCCCCGACTCCCAACTCAACGTCGACTCCCAACTCAACGTCGACACCCACCCCAACGTCGACTCCAACTCCGGTTCCCTCCGAGACCATCGCGCCGACGCCGAGCGCCACCCCGACTCCGGTCGAGACTCCGGCAGACGAGGTCGAAGTCGTGCCGCTGCCGGCGACTCCCCCCAGTGTTGCGACATCCACGGTTTCGCTCACGTCATTACTCATCGCTGTTGCCGTCTTGGTCGCGAGCCTGATTGTGCTCTGGCTCGCACTGAGACGGCGCTCACTCACCGCGCACACCGCTGCCCCTGCGGCGCCACTACGCGATAGTGCGACCTCGGCTGGGGTTGTGCTCAATTCCATGGCGGATGTCGGCGAAGCGATGATCGATAGCGGCTACCCGGTCAGCATGGTTCGCTCTGCCGTTCAGGATGTCGCCACGGCAAATGGGTACCCTTCTGCCGAAGTAATTGTGTTTCCGACGGCAATTCTGGTGTCGCTGGATGCCGACGGTTCCGCGCAAACGAGAGCAGTGTCGGCGGGCCGTCGGTCATATCTGCTTTACGCCATTGATGTGATTGACCGCGTCGTCAAGGTGGGACGAGTTCGTGCTGGCTCGAGTGCGTGGGTCACGCGTCAGCTCGCAAAAGTGCGCGCGCTTTCTGCGCCTTTTTCAACCGTTCAACGAGTGTTTGCGTATGCACTCACGTCGGCCGCGATCGCGGTGCTTCTGGGCTCATCATGGCTCGGAGTGCTGTTAGCTGCCGCGCTTGGCCTTGGTGTCGGAACGCTGCTGTTGCTCGGCGAACGTCTGCCTTCCGGATACACCGCACTGGTGATTGTGGGAGCCGCTCTCGGCTCCTCACTGATTGTGTTGCTCGTGACCCGGATATCTGCTGACTCCGGTGTACTGCCCTCGCTCGTAGCACCGCTGGTGATCTTGTTGCCAGGTGGACTGCTCACCACTGCCGTGATCGAACTCTCGACCGGCCACATCATGTCTGGTTCTGCCCGTGCCGCTGCTGGCGCCATGCGACTGCTGCTGCTCGCGGTCGGCATCGTCTCCGCCGGCGCCCTTGTGGGAATTCCCACCATCAACCTCGATGTGTCGAGCGAACCCCTCGGCCCCATCGCGCCGTGGATCGCGGTCGCGGTATTTGGAATCGGAATATCCGTCTATCAGTGCGCACGGCCGGCATCCATTCCGTGGATCATGCTCGTGCTCTACGTTGCCTATGGCGCCCAAGTGATCGGTGATGTGTTGTTCGGCGGCGTGCTGTCGGCTCTCGTCGGTGCCATCGCGATGACTCCCGTCGCGGTGCTCGTCGCGCGACACCGCAGCGGCCCTCCCGCGATCGTCAGCTTCCTCCCTGCGTTCTGGCTGCTCGTACCGGGAGCACTGGGGCTCGTGGGCGTCACCGAGGTCTTAGGGGGCAACACAGGAGCATTCAGCAGCCTCATCACCACGGTCGGCTCGATGATCGCGATCGCCCTGGGAGTTCTCATCGGGCTCGCCGCCTCAAGTTCCCTGCGCGACCAACGGATTCCCCAACTCTTCGACTTCCTTGAGCCGGCCCCTGCGACTGAGCCGATAGCTGTGCCCACCTCTGGCGCTCAGGAGGAAGCTGGATCCTCCGCCGAAAAGTAGCGGGCGACTCGGAACGCTTCTATTCGGCTGCCAGTCTTTCCAATACGTTCCAGAGGGCGCGCTGCCCGGCCGGGTTCGTGAAATGGCCCTGGGTCGCCGCGGTGAGCTGTCCCGTCATTTTCTTCGGCGGTGACGCGAAGAAGGTGCCGGTCACGTCATCCGACATCTCGACCGCACTGAGATACCGAGCAGCGGCCGCCGGAACGCTGTGCGAGACGCCGGGAATGAGTTTCATGAGCGGCAATAGAACCCTGCGCATGATCGCGGGCATCGCCCGTGATGCTTGCGTATCCGGAGTGTTGCCGGGCGACACCGCGTTCACCGTCATCCCTGCGGGAAGTTGGGTGGCGAGCTCTTTCGCCCACCACACCGCAAAGGTCTTCGCCGTCGCATACTGACTGTTGTTGCTGTATTTCACGGGCGGCTCCGCGCGAAGAATCGCCTCAATGGCACGCTCCAGATCACCGTCGAAGGATGCCGCAGCCAGTTCAGCCACGTCAACAATAGTGAACGAGGGAACGTCTCCGCGCGCGGCTTCCGACCCGGCGATGATGATGTGAGCGTGGGCGCTCAACAGCCCACCCCGGAGCAGGTGCTGGGTAAACGCGTGGTGCCCAGTCAGCGTCGCCGCCATGATTTGCTCGATACCAGCCGAGGTGCGGCGCAACTGAGTGGTGGAGGCAACCCCCGCGTTGAGAATGAGGGCGTCGATAGCAGTGCCGTCGGCGATGAGGGCGTCAGCAACCCGGGAAATGGATCCGAAGTCGTCGAGGTCGAGAGTCACCGGCACGAACTGCGCGCCGGGAACTCGTGCGCTGAGCGAAGCCCCAGCCTCTGCGGCTTTCTCGGCAGTGCGCGCCGTGATGATAATGCCGCCGTAGCCTGCCTCGGCAAGCTGCGCTGCGGCTTCCCAACCCACCCCGGAACTTGCGCCCGTGACGAGAGCGGTCATGGTGGCGTGAGAATTCATGGGGAGTCTCTTTCTGCAGGAACACGGCTCAGGAGCTTCGCGGGGTTAACTACCGGCGTCCGGTGCCGCTAAGAATCTCACACCCGCGGGCGGATCACGCATCCAAAGGCACTGCATGAGCCCGTTAACGCAAGCCCGTTAACGCAAAAATCCCGGTCTCAATGAGACCGGGATTCTTTACGTGGTTGCGGGGACAGGATTTGAACCTGCGACCTCTGGGTTATGAGCCCAGCGAGCTACCGAACTGCTCCACCCCGCGGCGTATATAAAGCGTAACACAGGGTGAACGGCACAGAAACCGAACTCAGCGGGCTCACAGTGTGCTGCGGCCCGCTGAGTCAGATTTCACTATTCGGTGGCGGCGATTGCCCGCTCAATTGCGTCGACCATGCGCTGGTCAGCTTCCGCAGCAGCGACGAGGTCGTTGTCTGCATAGGCCGCGTTACGGTCGGCAAGCGCTGACTTGTAGTCGGCGAGTGCACTGTCGAGTGCCGAATTGTCACCGGGAGTGACAACCGGTGCATCCGGGTCTACTGGCGCATCCGGGTCAACGGGAACATCCGGCGTTACCGGAACTTCTCCGTCTCCGGCTTCGGCGCCAGAGTCTCCGCCAAACAGCGTGTCGAGTGCTTCGTCGAGAGTGTCCTCGAAGGCAATCTCGTCACCGAACGACACCAGCACCTTGCGCAGCAGCGGGTACTGGGTTCCGCTGGTCGACTGAACGTAGACCGGCTGAACGTACAGCAGCCCGCCACCGACGGGGAGCGTCAGCAAGTTACCGAGTTTCACCTCGGTGTCGCCCTGCTGGAGAAGTGCCAGCTGGTTGGCCACGATCGTGTCGGTATTGAAGCTGTTCTGCACCTGTCCGGGACCAGGAATAGTGTCCTGCTTCGGCAGCGTCAGCAACGTGAGCTTGCCATAATCAGGTCCCGCATCCGAGTTCGCCGTCAAATAACCGGTAAGAACACTTCGACTGGCGTCCGCTGTTCCCTTAGGAATGAAGGTCGAGTACAGAGTGAACGCGGGGTCTTCTGTTCCCGGAACCTGCATCGTGAGGTAATACGGGGGCTGAAGCGATCCGGTTCCCGAAACCGGATCCTCCGGGGTAACCCACTGGTCATCACTTGAGTAGAACGAGCCAGCATCAGTAACGTGGTACGACCCAAGAATCTCGCGCTGCACCTTGAACAGGTCAGCGGGGTAGCGCACGTGATCCAGCAGCTCAACGCTCATGTCGCTTTGCGGCAACAACGTGTTTGGGAAGATCTTGTCCCACGTTTGCAGAACAGGGTCTTCGTCATCCCACGCGTAGAGCGTCACCGAACCGTCGTAAGCATCAACGGTCGCCTTGACCGAGTTGCGGATGTAGTTGATGTCGTCGAGCGCAAACTGCGGCGCCGGCGTGTAGCTGTCAGCAATCGCGCTGGAGAGCTGCTCGACCTGCGAGTAAGGGTAGTTAGCGCCCGTGGTGTATCCATCGACGATCCACACAATCCGGTCGTCCACAATGGCCGGGTACACGTCACTGTCGAGGGTGAGGTACGGAGCAACCTTCGCTACGCGCTCGAGAGGCTCGCGATCGTAAAGAATTTGCGACTCGTCAGTTACGTCTGAGGAGAGGAAGATCTGCTCGGATTGGAACTTCACTGCGTAGACAAGCTTCTTGAAGATGTTGTCAAGCACAGGCCCGCCGTCACCCTCAAAAGTCGTCGTGGCGTTCTGCTCGCTGTCTTCTCCACCCGACGGGTAGTCGAGCTCAATGTCAGCGGAGCCTTCCGGGGCACCAACGATCGAGTATTCCGGAGAGTCCTCACCGAAGTAAACGCGAGGCTCGTAGTCGCCGAGATCTCCAGAGCTTGGGATGCCCGACTCGAGGAACACTGGCTGACCGTCGGCAGCACGCTGGTTACCGAAAGCGGCAACGACGCCATAGCCGTGGGTGTAGACGACAGCATTGTTGTACCAGGACTGCGCTTCGCCAAGACCGGACTGGTTGAGTTCACGAACGGCAATCACCGTGTCTTGAATCTCACCGTCGATCTCGTAGCGGTCGACATCAAGGTAACTACTGAACTGGTAGTACTGCTTGAACTGTTCGAGCTGGGAAAAGGCCGCCGGGGCGATGGCGGGGTCGAGGATGCGGATGTTCGCGGTCGTCGTGGCGTCGGCGCGCAACGCACCCGACTCAGCGTCGGTCGTTGCGCTGTAGGGAATCTCTTCGACATCGGCGACGCCATAGGCATCACGGGTCGCTTCGATACTTCGATCGATGTATTCCGCTTCGTAGGTACGCGCGTTGGGGTCAACCTGGAAGCGCTGAACGATCCACGGGTAGAGGTTTCCGACAACCAGGCCGCTGATGAGCAGCAGTGCGGTGCCGATCATCGGCAAACGCCAGCGACCGATAATTGCCGTCACGATAAAGAGGATGGCAACGATGGCAGCAATGCCGGCCAGAATGGCGCGGCCAGGAATCGTAGCGTTGGCTTCGGTGTAGCTCGCACCGGTCTGCAGGAAGCCCTGGCTGGACTCGTTCAGCGTCGTGTACTGGTCAAGCCAGATGCTCAGAGCCTGCAGAGCGAAGAAGAGCCCCGCAGTGATCGCGAGCTGAATACGTGCGGAACGCGAAATACGAACTTCGCGGCCGTGGACGCTCAGAGCGCCGTAGAGGTAGCTCGTGGCGAGCGCACCGAGGAACGAGATGATCAGTACTGCCGAAGCAAAGCCGACCACAGCCTGGTACATCGGCAGCTCATAGAAGTAGAACGAGATGTCCAAGCCGAACTGGGGGTCGGTCGTGCCGAACGAGCTGCGGTTCAACCACTGCAGAGCAACGGGCCAGGCGCTTGCCGACGAAACACCACCGAACACGCCGAGCAGAACCGGGATGCCGACCATAGCGAGCTTGCGTAGCGGTTCGACTACCTGCTGGTAGCCCTCAAGCTGTGCGTTGAGCTTGGCGTAGATCGGGCGTGCACGGAAAGCGATCAGCAGGCTGACGCCGACCGGAACCGCCATCGCGACGAAGCCGATCATGAACATCACGGCTGTAGCAATCCACTGGGTAGTGAGAACCTCCAAATACCCGGTCTGGCTATACCAGAGCACATCGGCGTAGAGGTTCGAGAACAAGAAGAAGGCGATAACAATGACGGCGAGAATTATCGCCGTAATCGTAAACGCAGACCTCGTCTTGCTCGTCGGGGCTGATTGGGTTTGGCTCGACACAGTACTTTGCTCCTGAAATTGGGGGCTTAGAGCTATCTTAAAGGTCTTTCATGGGCGCGCGGTTGGTGATCGCTCTCAGCGTTACACAAGCTCCACGCAATGTTCTTCACAGGGAGGTGCGCTTGGTAGGCGCACGGAAAGGTTCATCGCAGAAATTGAGGGGTGAAGCGGCATCCATTGGGCGCCTAGTTGGCGCTCAACGGGCACTCATTTAGCTGGCGTTGCAGGTGGGAAGTCCGGCGCCGCTCAAACCTCCGCGGATGCTGGCCAGCGCTACGAGCGCATCGTTCAAATCGTCGACGGCATAGACCGTGAGGCCCTTGGGAGTGTTCTCTGCAACCTCATCACAGTTCTCCACGGGAGCGAGGAAGAAGTCAGCACCAGCTGCCTGCGCGCCATACATCTTCTGCTGGATGCCGCCGATCGGCCCGACATCGCCGGTGGCGGTGATCGTTCCCGTGCCCGCAACTTCGGTGCCGCCGTTGATTGCACCGGGCGTGAGCTTGTCGATGATTCCGAGGGCAAACATCATTCCGGCGCTCGGACCACCAACGTTCTCCAGCTGGATCTTGACGTCGACCGGGAAATTATAGGCACTACCGACCACAACGCCGATGATCGGGATAGCGTCGTCGCCTTCGCTCATTGTGGGAGTGATCTCGACGGTCAATTCTTCGTCTTCGCGCTCGAAGACAACCTCGGCAGGAGTTGTGGTTCCGTTTGCTGCGATTTCGTCGCGCAGTCCAGCTACGTCGGCAAAAGTCTCACCGTTCACGCTCCGGATGATGTCGCCCGCTTCGAGCACGCCTTCTGACGGCCCACCGGCGGAGGTTTCAGCAACGGTCAGCGTGGCATCGAATTCGTAACCCAGATCAGAGAGCGCTGCGGCAATCGCTTCCTGCTGCGACGTCTCCATCTGGATTGCACCCGCCTCGGTGGATTCCTCGACCGTCACGCCAACGGGATAAACAGCTTCGACAGGAACGATTGCTTTACTGCGATCGAAATATGCGGCGCCGACCTCAAACCAGCTGAGCGGTGAATCGGGGTTTCCCAATACGTTAACCGTCAGCATGTCGAGCGCACCCTCGGTGGGGTAGGTCGTCTCGACCGGAATCTGAATGAGCGGCACGAGTGCGCCCTCAATCTCCACGTCACCCAAAGTGTCGTACACCGGGCCAGGTTGCTCGATGATGTACGGCGAAGGGACGAGTGTTGCCAGCAGGGTTCCTACAAGCGCGACGCTCAGAACCAACCATCCGAGCCAGCCACTGCGGGCGCGGCTCGATGAAGGTTCGGGTCGATTATCAGTAAACAGGGCCACCTAAGTCCTTACGGGGTGGGAGCGGTGTTCGCCACAGGCGCACGGTAAGAGTCACTAGCCTAGGTCAAAACTCAGCCGCGCACGGCATCGAGCGGCTAGCGTTAAAGCATGGCTGACGATGCTGAGAACAATTCCGAAGACGAGTTCCGCGACATGATGCGCGACTTTCTCTCGGGCGAGGGCGAAATCGATCCGGCGAAATTGGCTGGGGCGGCAGGGTTGCCCAACGATCCGGCGATGATTCAGCAACTGCTGAGCCAGCTCCAAAACGCGCTTGGCAAGAGCGGCGATGGCATCAACTGGGACATTGCTCTTGAGCAGGCTAAGAACCTCGCGTCGCAAAGCACCGTGGTGTCTTTACCCGCCGAACGTACCAAACTCGAGCAGGCTCTCCATGTGGCTGCGCTCTGGCTCGATGAGGTCACCGATATCTCCGAACTCACCGTGGAACCCAAGCTGCTCAGCCGCAGCGAATGGGTCACCATCACGATGCCCATCTGGACTCAGCTTGCTGAACCAGTGGCCAACTCGATCGCCAATTCCCTTACGGACGTTCTCAAGCAGAACGCGCCGGAGGAAATGGACGAGATGCTCAGCGGCGCAAGCAAAGTCATGCGCAACATCGGCGGCACCCTCTTCGCCATGCAGCTCGGCCAAGTTGTCGGTCAGTTGGCGAGCGAAGTGGTGTCGGGTGGCGACATTGGCATCCCTCTCTTCGATGAACAACAAGCTGTACTCGTTCCACAGAGCGTCTTCGCGTTCGGCAACGGTCTCGACCTGCCCGACAGCGAGATTCACCTCTACTTGGCGGTGCGCGAGCTCGCACACGCCCGACTCTTCCGCCACGCAAAGTGGCTGCGTCTGCAGTTCATGACGTCTGTTACCGCCTATGCCCACGACATCCACATTGATTCGGATGCCATTGCTGAGTTGGCGAGCGACTTTGACCCCAGCAATCCTGAAGAGCTTCGCGACGCGATGACGAACGGTTCGCTCATTCCGCCGAAGAGCGAAGAGCAGCGTGAGGCGCTTGAGCGCCTCGAGACCGTTTTGGCGCTTGTTGAAGGTTGGGTGGATGTGGTCACGGCCGCGGCCACCTCACGACTTCCTGCGCGCGGCGCCATCGCGGAGACGGTGCGACGCCGTCGCGCGTCCGGTGGCCCTGCTGAGTCGGCTTTTGCCACTCTCGTGGGTCTTGAGTTGCGCCCGCGTCGCCTGCGTGAAGCAGCAGCGATGTGGCAGCACGTCACCGACGAGCTCGGTGCCGACCAACGCGACGCGCTGTGGTCGCACCCCGACCTCATGCCGACGGCCGCCGATATCGACGACCCGGCCGCTCTGGTCGCACGATTGCGCGACGGTGGCAGCACTCTCGACGACGTTGATCAGGCCATTAATGACCTCTTGAACGACGAGTCAGGAGACCGCCCTCACGAGGGCGAGGAGTCCTAGCCCGCACTGAGGAAAGTGCTGGGCACGATGAGAGTCGCGCGCGCAACAGGTTTTTGTCGCCGATAGTTCATCTTCAGGCTGTGGAATCTTCACACTGACCAATCGGACAGTTGTGCACAATGGGCACATGATGCTGCGTGTAGACCCCCGACTACCGCTCGTGTGGCGATCCCCTACGAGTGCTCAGTTCGGCATTGACCCACCCGTCGTTGTATTGCCGCGCGTCACCGAGAACCAGGAGAAGATCCTCTCTGCTCTCGTGGCCGGCATTAGTCGTAGTGGCCTCGGAATGCTGGCGAAGTCTCATCCTGCTGAGTGCAACGACCTGCTCGATGCCCTGTCTCGAGTCTTAGTCGCGACTCCCCCACAGCCGCCAAATGCTCGGGTCGCGGTTCTCGGCTCTGGTGTGCTTGTGGAGTCCATCGCACGCATTCTCGCCGCCAGCGGAGTGAGCGTTGATGTCGCCGAAACTCCCGATGAACTTGCCCATCCCGACCCGGATCTCGCAATCGTTGTCGGCCATTTCGTCATTCCACCCTCGGTACACTCGCACTGGCTTCGCCGTGACGTGCCCCATATGCCCGTCGTCATCACCGATTCTGCTGCCGAAGTTGGCCCGGTCGTTACTCCCGGAATCACCGGATGCCTACTGTGCATTGATCTTCACCGCCGCGATGCTGACCCATCCTGGCCTGCCATCGCGACTCAGCTCATGGGGCGCACCTCGCTCGCACAAACCCCCACGCTCATCGCTGAAGCCGCCGGCGAGGCCAGCCGTATGGCCCTGCATCGTCTGGGTCGCAGCGGGTACACCGTCTTCGATCAGACACCGGCCGACGCTACTGCGTCGGTGCGCATCGACCACGCCACCGGGCGCCGCGATGAAAGCTTGCGATTTCGGCATCCTGAATGCGGCTGCCAACAAGTGACGCAGATTACAAGCTCTGCGTCCGGTCCCGAACGTCGTCAAGGAAACGGCTGGGGGCACGACGCGCACCCCGGCCTGTTTGTGCGCTAGCCGACCACGACATCCCCAGTGACCGGCGGGCACGCGTAATACCCACATACAGCAGACGACGTTCTTCGTCGATCGCTTCGGGCGTGCGGGCGTAGCTGATGGGCAGGAGGCCTTCGTTGAGGCCGATGAGGTGCACACACTCCCATTCCAGGCCCTTGGCCGAGTGCAAGGTCGCGAGGTTCACAGCGGAACGCAACGGTTCGTTGTTGCTGCTTTGGCGGTCGACAAGGTCGGCCACGAATTCGCGCAGGGTCATCTCCGCAGCGGCATCCTCGGCGAGACGCATGATCACGTTGAGCGACTCCCACCGTTCGCGAACGGCGCCGGCAGTCTCGGGTGGTTCTTGCGACCAACCAATGGAGCGAAGGATGTCGCTGACCGACTTGAACAACGGTTCGGTCGCCGTGGTGATGGAGGCACCGCGCAACAGCATGATGGCTTCTTTGACTTCGCGCTGGTCGAAGAAACGCGTCGCGCCGCGGACCAGGAAGGGCACTCCTGCAGCCGTGAGCGCGGCCTCGATGGGTTGGGACTGCGCATTGATGCGGTACAGCACCGCGATTTCCTCAGGACTGACTCCCCCGGCGATTTGGGCGGCAATTGTTGCCGCGATCGCCGTGGCCTCGGCGTTGTCGTCGTCGTAGCCGGTGACCTGCGGGGTCGGAGAGTGATCGGTTGTTGCCGCCTGCAGAGTCAGCGCGCCCTTCTGGTTCGTCATCAACTTATTTGCGGCGTGCACGATCTCCGGAGTGGATCGGTAATTGCGTTCCAAACGAAGCACCGCAGCGTTGTCGTGCTGCGAGGCGAAGCGAAGTAAAAACTCAGGGCTTGCTCCCGCGAACGAGTAAATGGTCTGGCTGACGTCGCCGACCACACAGAGGTCGTCACGATCCCCCACCCATAGCCGCAGCAGTTCGTGCTGCAGCGGTGAAACGTCCTGATACTCATCGACAACAAAGAAACGGTATTGCTCGCGAACCTGCTGCGCGATGCGGGGCTCGGCCTCGATCATGCCGGCGGCCGCCAGGAGCACATCTTCAAAGTCGATCTGGCGCCGGGCATCCTTTATCGACTCGTAGGCGGACTGAAGTTCGACCATCTTGTCGATAGTGAGTGCCGCTGGCACGGTGCGGCCAGCGTTTCCGTATTGCTCGACCGACATCCGCGACGTCTTTCGCCACTCGATTTCGGCAGCGACATCCCGCAACGTTGCGGTATCGAGCTTGAGTTTGATCGAGTCTGCGGCGTGCGCAATCATGCGCGCTTTGCCCTCCAACAAGCGCGGCATGGTGCCGCCGATTGTCTGAGGCCAAAAGGCGTTCAGCTGCGAGAGAGCCGAGGCATGGAACGTTCGTGCGGCAACACCTTCTGCGCCAAGGCTACGAAGCCGTCCGCGCAATTCACCGGCGGCGCGGTTCGTGAAGGTCAGAGCCATGACTCGGCCGGGAGGGTACACACCGGTCGCAACCCCATAGGCGATGCGATGGGTGATGGCGCGAGTCTTTCCTGTGCCGGCACCCGCGAGAAGGCACACCGGTCCGAGGAGAGTTTCAGCGGCCTGACGCTGGCCCTCGTCTAGCGCGTCGAGTAATTCGTTTGCGTCAAGCGTCACGGTTGTTCGTCAATCGGTTGGCCGTACCAGTGCTCGATGATGGCGCGAGCGATCGACGAATGGCCGGGCAGGCGGATTTCATTGAGAGAGTTTGCGAGTTCCTCGCGGCTAAACCAGCGCAGATCGAGGATCTCGGTGCCATCCGGGGTGCCGGGGCCTGTGAAGCCAGGAGCAACGGATGCCATAAAGCCGAGCATGAGCGACGCCGGAAATGGCCAGGGTTGGCTGCCCAAATAGACGGGATCGACTACGGGAACACCCGACTCTTCGAAAATTTCGCGCTGCACGGCAGACTCCAGCGACTCCCCCGGTTCCACGAACCCGGCGAGCAAGGAATAGCGATTCGACTCCCACAGCGCATTCGACCCCAGAAGCAGACGATCATCGTTGTCGGTGACCCCCACAATGATCGCGGGGTCGGTGCGAGGAAACACTTCAAGCTTGGACGCGACATCGCGGCGAACCCACCCGGCTTTCTCCACAACGGTCGGCTCCCCCGTGCGCGGCGAGAACAAGTGTGAGGAGTGCCAGTTCAAAATCGCGAGCGCTTCAGTGAAAAGCCCCGCATCCCGGTCGCTCAACTGCGGTGCAATGCTGCGCAAGTTGCCCCACTCGGCCTCGGCAAAGTGACCGGCATCCTCGAGTTCAACCGTCACGATGGGCGTGCCAACCGGTTCGGGACTCGTTGTCGACATCGAGCGCCCCAAATAGACGCTCGTGTGACCGCGCTCGATCGCATCCGGGTGCAAGAGCGCCAAAGAACCATCGGCAGCCAGCAGGGCCGAGCCATCAAAAATCGGCAGCACACGAGTTGCCGATTCGCGCCACAAGCGGTCGAGAAGACGCGGATCTTCCCGAGCTAAGTGGTCACGATCGATCTCATATCGCGACAATGGCAGTCGCGAAAGAAAAGCCTGTGACATGTATCGACCCCGTCCCAAGTGCGTGGCGTGCGGCAAATGCACGTCAGAGCAACCTACCCTGAGTGTTATGGCCAGATCACATCTCACTCTAGCCGCGCTGGCGACCTCTGCTGTCGAGGGACTCGAAGTTGCCGCAGCCGCCCCGTTCGGCACCGGCAACGGAAACGACTTCGATTCGGCGCTCATCACTGACCGCGCCGGCAAACACTGGATTATTCGGGTGCCACGAAACGCTGCGGCCGAGAACGTACAGTCCGCCGACCTCGTCGCCCTGCGCGCCTTGAGTGCCGGTGTGCGCACCCGTCTCCCCTTCAATGTCACGAGCTACGCGGGGCAAGTTCCTGTCGGCCAAACTCGCGGCATCGTCTACGAATTTGTGTATGGCAGCAAAGTTCCGATGCGCTCCTACACGACCGGTGCTGGGTCGCTCGCGGCATCCATTGGTTCCGCCATCGCCGCGATTCACGCCCTTCCCACCAGCTTCGTTGCGGATGCCGGACTCCCTGTGCAGACCGCCGGCGAGTGCCTACGCTCCTGCATTTCGATCATCGACCGTGCCGCCGCCACCAAGCTGGTGCCTGCTGCGCTGCTCGAACGCTGGCGCAAGGCAGCCGAAGACTCCAAGCTGTGGCAGTTCCAGCCCAGCGTCGTCAACGGTTCCCTCGTCTCCGATTCGTTCTTGAGCGTCGACAACGCTGTGACCGGCGTACTCGGGTGGCAAGACATCAAGGTCGGCGACCCGGCCACCGATCTGCAGTGGCTGCTTGGTCCGCGCAATGACGCGATCATCGACACAGCCTTCGGCGCCTACGCGGATGCTCGGGGAGCCGGTGACCGCCAGCTCAAACAACGCGCCACCTTCTACGCCGAGCTTTCGGTCGCGAAATGGTTGCTGCACGGTACCGAAGTGCGAAGTACCGAAATTGTGGACGACGCCGGTGAGATGCTCACCACGTTGCTCGACGACATCCGTGACGACGTCATGAACCCCATCAGCGCCAACACGATGCCCACAATGGCCGTCGATGAAGTTGAAGCGATGCTGCGCAAAGATAACCGCGCAGGTTAGTTTCCTCTGCTGACCGCGCCTGCTCGCTACTTGCGTTCCCGGCGTCTCTTCGCTGACGAGCGCAGCAAGGACGAGCGCAGCTTTCGCAATCGCATTCCGCGCGGTGCCGGTTGCATTGCTGAGGCATCCACGATGGTGATGGGCTCGGTGATCGCGCGCGACTGATGCTTCGGCACGATGGCCACCCACCGACCGGCTCGGCGCGGTGCCACTTTTACCGTGAGGCGACCGGAGCGCGCGAGCACGATGGCAATACCGATCGCTACTGCGGCGGGCACGCCACCGGCGATAACGAAGGCAAGCTTGGCGCCCCAGAGTTCCGCGATGGTTCCCATGAGCGGACCGCCGACAGCCTGACCGCCGAGAATCACCATGACCCAGAAGGCCATAACGCGGCCGCGGATCACGAGATTGGATGACAGTTGCACCATTGTTTCAGCGGCTGTCATGAGCAGGAGTCGGCTGAGGCCGATACCGATCAGCACCCCCAAGAACATGCCATAAATGGGCACGACGCCGGCGAGCATCATCATGGCACCGTAGAGCACCGCGCCAAAGATGATCGTGCGCAAGCGGAGACTCGCGCGACGAGCAGAGGCAAGGGCTCCAAGCAAGGCACCGATCGCGGCCAATGAGTTGTACAGGCCGTAGCCGCTGGCGCCGGTGTCGTAGACGGTGTTGGCCATGGCAGCGAGGAGCGTGGGCATCGGCATCCCGAACACGGCAACAACGAAGACCATCACCATCGTCCAGAACAGCGTAGGTTTAGCCCGAATGTAGCGAATCGCTTCGCGAATCTGGCCCTTCGATTCGGGTGCGCGAGGGGCGATCAGTAGTTCGTTCTTGCGCATGGACGCCAAGATGATCACGCCGATTACAACCGCAACAGCGTTGATACCGATTGCCCAGCCCGAGCCGGCGGCGACGATCAGCGCGCCGCTCAGGGCAGGCCCGAGAAACGCGCCCGAGTGGAAAATCGACGCGTTGAGGCTGATGGCATTGCGCAAATGGCGCGGTCCGACGAGTTCGTTGACGAACACCGCACGAGCGGGGTTGTCGAAGACTTGAATGATGCCCATCAGCAGCACGAGCAGATACACGAGCCAGAGCTGGGCCACTCCCATGATCGTGACGATGGCCAACGCAAGACTGAGCGTGCCGATGATGGACTGCGCGACCATCAGCGTGGCCCGCTTGTCGAAGCGGTCGGCGATAACCCCCGCATAGGCGCCGAGGATGATGGTCGGCGTGAACTGGATGGCGATCGTCAGGCCAACGAGCGCGACGTTGCCGGTGAGTTCCAGAACGAGCCAGTCGACGGCGATGCGCTGCACCCACGCCGCTGTGTACGCAATGAACTGCGCGATGACATAGAGACGGTAGTTGTGCAGCCGAAGAGAACTGAAGGTATCGCGCCAGAGCGGCCGCTGCATGACCGCCGAGATAGGCACTGTCGCCGGCGACGTCTCAGATGGCATACTCACACGCTCAAGCGTATTGTCTCGTCACTCATTTCACGGCATAATCAACGCTATAAATTCGATTACGTTTCGTAATGAGGCATTGTGTTTGATCCTGTCGTCCTGAAATCTTTCGTCGCTGTCGCAGACACCCGCAGTTTCACGGAGGCCGCCCGCACCCTTGAGCTCAGCCAGCCGACGATTAGCCAACACATCCGCAAGCTCGAAGCTGCGGCAGGCCGCATACTCGTGCTGCGCGACACTCGCACCGTCTCGCTCACCGACAACGGCGAAGCGATGCTCGGGTTTGCGCGAGCAATTCTTGCGGCAGAAGACCAAGCAGTGAAGTACTTCACCGGCTCTGCGATGCGCGGGCGGCTTCGGTTCGGATCAGCAGATGACCTTGCCCTTACCCAGTTGCCGCGCATCCTGCGTGACTTTCGGCAGCTCTACCCGCACATCAATCTCGAACTCACCGTGAGCCAGAGCGGCAATCTCGTGCGCCGCCTTCAGGCGGGCCAACTCGATCTGGTTTTCGTCAAACAAGACGCCGGTGCCGAAGGTGGGCGCTTGGTGCGCCGAGACCGGATGGTGTGGCTGGGCCATAAAAGCATGACCGTTGAATCGGGGGCGCCGGTTCCGCTCATCGCCTACCAAGCTCCGAGTCTGGGCCGCGCGTACGCGATGCGTGCGCTTGAGGCTGTCGGACGAACCTGGCGCATCACGTGCAACGTGAAGGAAGTGAATGGCGCTCTTGCCGCGGTGCGCGCAGGGATCGGTATCGCGGTGTTTCCGCAGTCGCTCATCCCGCCCGATTTGGCCCAGGTTCCCGCATCATTCGACTTGCCCGAGCTAGGCGATGTCGACTTCGTGTTGCTCGACAATCCGATGGCGGCGCGCGAACCAATCGAGGCGCTCAGCACAGCCATTCTTAGCCGGCCGGTGCAGCGGCGGGCTTAGCCACTGGCGCACTTAGACACTGACTGGCTCAGCTGGCGGCGGGCTTAGCCGCCGAAACTGGGTGCGGCACCAACGGACTTGGCCCAGACGTCGCGCAATTCGGCTTCGCTCGAGATGTGTTTCGGACGAATCACGGTGTCGTCAGCGACGAAGTAGAACGCCGCATCGATGTTCTCGGGCGGCACACCCTTCCACTGCGCATAGGCGAGCCGGTACAGGGCGAGCTGCAGTTGCTTCGCTTCGAGGTCGGCCGCATCGCGTGGGGCTCGCCCCGTTTTCCAGTCGACAATCTCGAAGCGATCGCCATCGGTATATACGGCGTCGATCTTGCAGATAACGACGCGGTCGCCGAAGGGGACGTGGATCTCGATCTCCACGTCGACGGGCTTGCGCGTGGCCCACGCCGAACGCTCGAAGGTCGCTTGCAGCTCGGCGAGCTTTTCGACATCCGCCGCATTCTCACCATCGAAGCCATCAAAGTCGGTGCCGTCGATCTCGAGGGCGAAAGCGTCAAGTGTTTCGGTGGATGACGTAGAGCCGAAACGTGATTCGACCCATTCGTGAAACTGGGTGCCGAGGCGCGTCGCTCGGTAGGGCTTCTCGGGCATCGGTCGACGGAGCGAGAGCGCGACGGCTTCGGGGTCGGCGATGTAGTCCTTGAAACGGGAGGCGGGGATGCGCTGCGGCAGTGGAGTGCGGCGGGCTTCGCTCGCGGCACGACTGCGCTCGGCGAGCAGCAGGTCGATTTCGTGTGACCAGAGACCATCAGCCCCCGGATCAGCGGTGGCAACGAGGTGGGCCGCTGTTTCAACGCTCGTGCGGCGGTTGCCGAGGGGGTCGAACGGCCAGAGCGGGTCGACGACATCGTTGAGAGTGGGGTTCTCGTCGTTGACCGGGTCAGCGGGAAGTTCTTCGATGAGCCCGCGCTCTTCAAGTTCTTGCAAGAAAATACTGGGCGCTTGGGGCTTGCTGCGGCTCGACCAGAATGAGCCGGTCAGCAATAGATTGTCGCGAGCACGAGTAATCGCCACATAGCCAAGGCGTCGTTCTTCGGCCTGGTGCCGCTCAGCGAGGGCTGTCTTGAATTCTTTGAGGGAACCATCGAACTCGGATTGATAGTGCGCGTTCTCCCATTCGAGTTCGGGGAGCTCTCCAGCATCACCGCGGAACGCGAAGGGCAGCTTGCCAAAGCTAACCCACCCTTTGCCCTCGCGTGAGGTCGCCGGCACTTCGCCGTCTACGAGGCGGGGCACCGCTACCAGATCCCATTCCAAGCCCTTGGACGCGTGAATCGTGAGCAATTGCACTGTGCCGGCTTCGGCATCGTCGCTGCGCGGGCCCATCATGTCTTGCTGCGTGGCTCGGCGCAGCCACGACAAGAAACTACCGAGGTTCGCTTGGTCATCGCTGGCCAAGAAGCCCGCAAGCTCATCGTGGAAGGCATACAGGTTCGCCATCCCGTGGGCTTGCGGACGGCTCGCCACCACTTCAATGTCGAGGAGCAGTTCTTGCTCAAGCAAGCGCACGAGGTCGCCAAGCTCAAGCCCGACTCGGGAACGGAAGAACGCCAACTGCTTGGCGGCATCCTTGAGCCGAGACAGGCCTTCTTCGCTGAAACCCTTGAGCTGCGAATGACTTGCGGGAGCCTCGCCCACGAAGTCGAGAGCATCCACAATGGATGCCGAATCGTCGACGGCGACGGAGTCTCGCATCCGCTGGCGCACTTCGGCGCTCAGCTCCTGCTGCGTGACTGAGCGGCTCAGCAACCAGCGCGAGAGTGATGCGAGCTCTTGAAGATCGCGCGGGCCGATGGACCAGCGCGCGCCCGACAGCAGCCGAATGAGTTCAGAGCCGGCGGTGGGGTCGTGGATCACGGTGAGCGCGCTCACGAGGTCAACGATTTCGGGGGTCGAGAGCAGTCCGCCGATGCCGAGCACGTGGTACGGAACGTCTTCTGCGCCGAGGGCGGTGGCGAAACGCTCCATGTCGCTGCGACGGCGGAACAGGATGGCGGCGGTCGGCGGGGTGGGAGCCTCAGCGTCAGGATCGGGGTTGTAACGGTTCCACGCCTGCGGCGCCAGGGCACGGGCAAACCACTTCGCGACGCCGTGAGCTTCTTCATCAATGTGTTCGAAATAAAACGTATCGACCGATCCAGCGGGGGCGGCGGGCCGAGCACCGAGCGATTCGACGCGCACGGGTGAGCGTGCGCTGAGCGGTTCGACGATCACGTTGGCGGCGTCGAGCACGGTCGTGGCATTGCGCCAACTCGTAGACAGCGCGAAATATTGCGCATCAGCGTTGTCGGTGAAGTCGCGGCTGAAGCGCGCGAGGTTAGCTGCGCTGGCTCCACGCCAGCCATAAATTGACTGGTGTGGGTCGCCGACCGCCATGACCGAATGGTTACCAAAGAGGCGTGCAAGCAGCCGGGTTTGAACGACACTGGTGTCTTGGTATTCGTCGAGCAGAACGACCCGGTAGCGGTCTTGATAGTGCGCGACAACATCGCTCGAGCGCTCGGCTACTTCGAGGGCGAGGGCAACTTGGTCGCTGAACTCGAGGAGCCCCTGCGCCCGCTTCTGCTGAGCATACTGAACGGCCAGAGTGAGCAACGGCGCGAGCGAACCGACCTCTTTCACCGCATCGATAACCGAGGCGTAGGGGGTTTTCTTGCGGGCGGTCTCGGCGTAGGGAAGCTCGGAAATCTGAGTGAAGCGTTGCGCGTAGGCAGCAACATCTTCGGCGCTAGCCACGTTGTCACTGAGCGCATGGCTGAGGTCGAGAACGGCTTCTGTGAGCGCGTTGATCGACTTTTCGAGGCCGATGAGCCGTTCATCCGTGCTCGACACCACAAGCTTGCGGGCCAGTTGCCACGATGATGGATCGTTGAGGAGAGTCGATTCGGGTTCGCGACCGATGAGGAGCGCGTTCTCGGTGAAGAGTGCGCTGGCAAAGGAGTTGTAGGTCGAGATGGTGGGTTGATCGAACTCGATTGATGCCGTTTCGGGGGTCGCCACAAAGCGTTCGGGATGGGCACTTTGCACGTCGCGCAGGATCGCAATTCGTTCGCTCACGCGCTTGCTGAGCGAACCCGCGGCTTTTCGTGTGAAGGTGAGCCCGAGAATTTGGTCGGGGCTCACCAAGTTGTTGGCGACGAGCCACACGACGCGGCTGGCCATCGTATCGGTCTTGCCGCTGCCCGCGCCGGCGACGACGAGGGCGGGGCTCAGCGGCGCCTCGATCACGATACGTTGCTGTTCGGTGGGAGCGTGGATGCCCATGAGACCGGCGAGGTCGACAGAAGAGATCATCGGGCACTCACCGCCGGCACAACGTGGATGCGGCAGTTGCCGAAGCTCCACGGATCGGTGCAGTGGCTGCTGACCCTGGCTACGAATACGCTGCCGGCCATTCCGCGGGCATCCTCAATTACGCGCTGTCGGAACAGTTCGAGCTCCTCGTCGTTCATCGGTTGTTGCTTGGGGGCGTCATAGTCGCGGGTCTTGGCCGACGGCGAGAGCACCACGAGCTTCGCTCCCCCATTGACGAGGCCTTCGGGCACACCCTCAATGGCGCCAGAAGCGAAGGCAAGTTGATAGGCGGCGAGCTGCGGATGATCGGCAACAGCCTTGTCGCTGGATGGCTCGTTCTTGCCGGTCTTGAGGTCGACGATCACGGCGGTGGTGCCGCCATACATTTCGACGCGGTCAATTTTTCCGCTCAGTCTGGCCTGTTCGAGGGGAAGCACGAAGCCCATCTCGTTGCTGATGAGTTCTCCCCCGTCAGCGGCGAAGTCGCGCAAGTAGGCGGCTAAGTGTTGAGTCAGTGTGCGGGCGCGCAGCTTCTCAGCCTCCGATTGCCACGAGGCCTCGAAGGTCATCTCGCCCCAGCGTTCCTCCACCGCCTTGTAGAGCGCATCGGCGCTGAAATCAGTGGCCGTTTCAGCAACACCGTGGATGAGCGAACCAAGGTTGGAAGCCACATTGGTCGTGGAGCCACCCAGCTGGTCGATCGCCCAGTGCAGGGGGCAGGTCTCGAACGATTCCATGCGCGAGGGAGATACCCGCACTTCGGCATCCGGTTCGGTGAGGTCGACAAGCGGCGCGGTGGTGCTTGGTGCGCGGAGCCCGTACCAGGAGCGCGGATCGGCACCGGGAACGCTCTCGCCGGCGAGGCGTGCCAGCGACGCTGCGGCGGCCTCCGGCTGAGCGCCCGTGGTCAGCTCGCGGCGCAGCACGCCCACGAGACCGCGCAGGCTGAGCGGCGGGCGCGAACGCACGGGCTCATCCGGCTCAGGAATGAGCGTCAAGAATGGGGACGGCATGTTGTCATCACCGGCCACGGCAGTCACAATTACTTCGCTCGTTGCCCGCGACACGGCTTGGGCGAACATCCGCAATTCGTCGTGGAGCACTTCGCGGCGACGGTCGGCAACCGCGAGCTTCTCCCCCGCCAGCACACGGGGCAGGTCGTGGGCACCGAGCAGCGAGCCGCGCACGCGGAGGTTCGGCCACACGTTCTCTTGCATACCGGCAACCACCACGACATCGAACTCTTGGCCGATGACGGATGCGGGCGTTCCGACCGTGACCGAGTCAACAATCGAGCGCGCGGCGAGGGTGTCTTCCGCGACGTCGGCCGAGAGCCATTCGTTGAGAAAAACGTTGGCGGGGGCATCCGGTCGACGTTCCACAAAACGCTTGGCCGAGGAGAACAGGGCAACCACGGCATCGAGGTGACGGTTGGCTTCCTCGGCGACAACGCCGGCTCCGAGAGCTTGCTCGAACCAGCGCTCGGCAAGCCCGCTGCGCTGCCACGCGCCCCACAGCAGTTCTTCGATGGTGTCGCCTGCGGCCCCCGCAGCAGCGGTTTCGTGAAGGTTCTTGGCGACCGCTGCGGCCTGCCGGGCGACGCGATTATCGATCGTGACGAACCCTGCCGGGGCGGCCAGCGCTTGCGCAATGAGTTCGTCGGCCGAGTCGTAAATTTCGGCACCGAGCGCTTCGTGGCGCAGCGCAGCCTTGAGGCGCCGCAGCGAGACGGTGTCGAAACCGCCAACGGAACTACACAGCAGCTCGACGGCTGCTGCGGCATCCAACGGGCGACGTTTCAACGCCAGCTCCAGCAAGACGATCAAACCGTTGACACTGAATTCGTCGCGCACTGCACTGCGCGCACTCGACACACTCGTCACAACTTCGAGGGTGCGCAACTGCCGGGCCAGCGATGGAATCAGCGAACCGGTGCGCACAATGACGGCCATGCGCGACCACGGCACCGACTCGAGCACATGCTTCTCGCGTAAATGGCGCGCAATGAACGCAACCTCTTCGGCCGGTGTCGACAGCTGAAAACTGTGGATGCTCGACGGTGCCGTAGCGACTGCCGACGACTTGCGCTGCTCGATGAGCCCCGCAACACCGATGCGCTGGGTGAGGTTGGTCACCGTCTGACGCAGCTCAGCACTGTGCCGATGCACCGACGACAAAAACAACGATTCGCAGTTCTCCAGCCCGAGCCGCGTCGCCCACTGCGACAGCACGGCAGGCTGCGCGCCCCGGAACGACCCCGTGGTGAGGTCGGGGTCGCCAAAACCGATGATCGTAATGCCGCGACTGGCGAGTGCCCGCACGAGAGAAATGGTGGCCTCGGTGAGCTCGTGGGCGTCGTCGACCACGACCAACCGCAGCCGATCGATCGCCGCATAGTGCCCACCCGCAATCAGCCCAGCGGCCTCAGCCAGCAGCTCACTCGCATCAAAATGCCGATCGCGATAGCTGGCCTTCACTTGGTCATACACCGCAATGAAGGCGGATGCCGCCACCCATTCCGGCCGATCGGTGCGTTCGCCGAGCGCCGCTAAGTCAGCGGGAGTGACCCCAAACTCGACACAGCGCATCATGAGATCTCGCAACTCCGTGCGGAACCCTCGCAGGCGGCGAACCTCCGGATCGAGGTGGGCCGGCCACGGCGCGCCCGTGCCGTCAGCGATTTCGCCCGCCAGTAGGTCAGAAATGATTTGGTCTTGCTCAGCGCCTGTGAGCAGTGTTGGCGGGCCTTCTCCGGCAACAGCAGCGGCCTCGCGGATCACTTCGAACGCAAGAGAGTTCGCGGTTCGCGCCATCGGCCCCAGCGTGGGCGCATCAATGCGTGCTGCCAAACGATCACGCAGCGCCGTCGCACTCTGACGGGTTGCCGAGAGCACCACAATCTGCTCGGGCGACCAGCCGCGGGCGTGCACACGCTCAGCCACGAGTTCCACGAGAGTTGCGGTTTTGCCCGAGCCTGGTGCTCCAACAACAACCGCGCTCATGCCGTCGGCGAGGTCGACAACAGCGCGCTGAGAATCGTCGAGCGTATGCGGTGCGTTAGCCGCGGCATCCGCACGCTCAGAGGGCAAGGTGACCATGCGTCAACGCTATCGGGATGCGCTGACAGTGAACGTGATATTCATCGCGCCCCGTTGTGTCGTAATCTTGGGTCGTGGACATTAGCATCGGTATCAACAACAGCCCCCGTGAGATCAACTTCGAGTCGGCACAGTCGTCGAGCGAGGTCGAGACCATCATCGCCGAGGCATTGAACTCGGATGCCAAGTACGTCAGCCTGCGTGACGCCAAGGGCAAGCTTTACATCGTTCCTACCGCGTCAGTCTCCTACGTCGAACTCGGCGAAGAAGAGTCGCGCCGCATCGGATTCGTGGCCTAACAGTGGAACTGCTGTTCGTCACCGTCATCGGAGCGTCGCTCGCAACCATCATCCGCTACCTGCTGCCGTCGCGCGGCATGTACGGTGCGGCGCTGCTGCCCGCTGTCGGTGCTGCGGTTACCGCAACGGTGTGGGTCGCCCTCGTGTGGGTCGGTTTGACCTTTGACGGCGGCTGGATCTGGGTTGCAAGCCTGCTTGCCGGCATTGCCGTGGCTCTGGTCGTCGCCATCCGCCTGCCGCGCCACCGCGAAGCCGCCGACGTGCGTTCTTTCGAAACGCTCTCACGCGGCTAACTGAACGCAGCTCGCTAGGCGGTGAGGCCGAGCGCATCCATGCGGCGCGTGTGCGCCGCGATAAGTTCGGTGAATACCGGCTCAACCTGCGCCTCGGTGGTGCGAGTGTGGTCGGGAAAGACGAGCGCCGATCGCGCCAACAGCATCATGTCGCCCATGAGACGACGGCCCCACATGGCGAGCCGTGAATCGAGGCGAGGGTTTGCGTCGATCGCTGCCTGCAAGTACTCCGCGAGAACTTTCTCGCCGGATTCTCCGCGGAAAATCGCGACCAGGCGGGAGTGGGATTCTGACGGCAGTCCGGCCGCAAGCAGCGCATAGAAGTCGTCAAAGAATCCGGCACTCAGATAGGCCGTAATGAGTGCTTCATACCAATCGGCGCCGCGAGAGATGCGCTCGAAGTTGTCGACCGACTCAGTAAAGGGGTCCATCACTTCCGCTGGTGAGCCGCCGGCCTTGGTGATTTCGTCTACCAGCTGACGGTGCTTCGACAGCGACAGCTCTGCGGCCTTACCGATCGCGGTCTTCGCCGCCGTCGTCGGGGCGTTAGCGATGACGCGCGAAAGGTTCTCAAAGATCTTGAGCTGCACATACGCTGCGCGCCCCAAGAAGGCGAGAATGTCGGGAGTGAACTCCGCGAGGGCTACTTTTTCGGTCGCTGCAACATCAGACCGTGACCGAAGGCGAGGCACTTCGATGCGACCTGGCTTGCGCGAAAACCACTTAACCACGGAGCCAGCTTAGAGCGTGTGAGAGACCTGCGCAGGTGCAACAACCCGCCTCGCCGCCTCAATTCACGGCCTCGACCCAGCAGAACCCGCTAAACTGCGGGCATCCCCCCGACTCAGGAGGGGGTCCGGCGCCCCAGGTCAAAAAGGGCGCATCGCACCTAGACGGGCTTCATACGTGACTTTTTCAGAACTTAATATCGATCAGGACATGGTCGATGCTCTTGCCACCAAGGGCATCATCGAACCGTTCCCGATCCAAACCCAAACCATTCCTATGGGCCTCGCAGGCCAGGACATCATCGGTCAGGCTAAGACCGGTACCGGTAAAACTCTCGGCTTCGGGCTTCCCGTACTGCAGTCGCTCGGCAAAGATCCCGAGCCCGGAGTAAAGGCACTCATCGTGGTGCCGACTCGCGAACTGTGTGTTCAGGTAGCTGAAGACCTCGTGCTCGCGGCATCCAACCGCTCGACCAAGATCGCCGCTATTTACGGCGGCAAGGCGTACGAAGGTCAGGTCGAACAGATCAAGGCCGGCGCCCAAGTTATCGTCGGCACGCCCGGTCGTTTGCTCGACCTCGCCAGCCAGCGCATGCTCTCGCTCAAGGACATCAAGGTCATGGTTCTGGATGAGGCTGACAAGATGCTCGACCTCGGCTTCCTTGCCGACATCGAGAAATTGTTTGCTCAGACTCCTCCTACCCGCCACACGATGCTGTTCTCGGCAACGATGCCCGGCCCGATCGTGGCTCTCGCTCGTCGCTTCATGAACAAGCCGATCCACATCCGCGCCACTGACCCCGACGAGGGCCTGACGCAGAAGAACATCAAGCACGTCGTCTACCGCGCTCACAATCTCGACAAAGACGAAGTTATTGCGCGCATCCTGCAGTCTGAGGGTCGAGGCAAGACGGTTGTCTTCACGCGCACCAAGCGTGCCGCTGCCAAGCTCGTTGAAGAGCTGAACGACCGTGGCTTCAACGCTGCCGCCGTGCACGGTGACCTCAACCAAGAGCAGCGCGAGCGCGCCATGGCAGCGTTCAAGGCGGGCAAGAAAGACATTCTCATTGCGACGGATGTTGCGGCACGAGGCATCGACGTCAACGACGTCACGCACGTGATCAACCACACCATCCCCGACGACCACGACACGTACCTGCACCGCGCCGGCCGCACGGGCCGCGCCGGCAAGACCGGTGTTGCTGTCACATTCGTGGACTGGGCAGACATGCTCAAGTGGACGCACATCAACAAGGCGCTCGAAATGGGCATCCCCGAGCCAACCGAGACCTACTCGTCGAGCCCGCACCTTTTCACTGACCTCGACATCCCTGAGGGCACCAAGGGCCGTCTCCCCGGATCGCACGCCCCGGCAGTGCGCGCCAGCGGTGCTGCTTCAGGTTCCGGATCGGGATCGGGATCGGGCGGCGGTCGTGGATCGCAGCGTTCAACCGATTCCTCACGCCCTCCCCGCAACCGCACGCGGTCGGGATCGGGATCGGGTTCTGGCTCCACCACCAGTGCACGATCGAGCGAAGGCAGCTCGGTAGCCAGCGCCCGCGCCACCGACGACAGCAACCGCCCCGAAGGTGGCGGCACCCACGACGGAGGAGCACCCGCCCGTCGCAAGCGCACGCGTCGTCGTCGTGGCGGAAACGAAGGCGCACCGACTGCGCCTCCGACCGCATAGCGCACGCCGCTCGTCCGATTCATTAGAAAGCCCCACCTCGCGTGGGGCTTTCTTCGTTGTGCGCGGCGCCGCCTGCCGCTGCCCATAAACGCTCTCAATGCGGTGCGCGCCAGCTCTGGTTTTATCGCCAGAACAGGCGCACAATAGAAAAAATGTTCCTCAGCGCGCGGTAGCCAAGGAGGAGATCAATGCCGGTGCAACAGAAGAACTCATCACCAGATTTCATGCCCGTTCTCGCGGCTGGACGCCATCGCACTCCCCGCCGAGGCGGCTGCTTCATGGAGTTCGCCTCTTACCTCGCGGGCGAAAAGTGGAGCGACCATCCCTCGTGCACTCATCCGGCACTCGCCGTTCTGGCGCGTCTCGTCAATGACTGCACCCCCGACCAGCACCGCTCAGAGCTGGTCGAGCTCATCCCCTCCGTCATCGGGCTGACGAGCGACGACCCGCGCCTAGAACTTCGTATCGCACTGCGCGCGGCAACCGCCGCGCTACCGATCGCCAGCGAAGGACGGCAACGGGCTCTCGCTGTCGGCATCATTGCTACGCAATCACAGCTGGCGATTATCGAGCCTCACACCGACGACGATCTGGCTGATCTTGTCACTGCGGCGTTCGCTCAGGCACCAGCGTCCGAATTCTGGGCGCGCAAATTCAGTGCGGATTGCCCCGACAACGGTCGAGGTCGTCGACCTCGGGACGTGACGCGAATGACCCAGTCGATCATCCGCAGCTCAGTGATTGGTATCGCCTGCGCGTGCTCGCCCGGCGCCGACCAACGACTGAAAGCGCTGCTTCAGAGCGCTATCGACGATTGCCGGATGCTCGTCGAAAACGACACCACCGACATCCGCTCCACCTCGGCAGAAGTCGCGACAATGGCTGCGACATCGAGGCCGAAGTCGCTGCTAGCAACACTTCTACGGTCGTAACGAGTCAGCAACACCACGCAGTGTTGTCGCGGACTCGGTAAGGAGGCGGAGCTCCGTCTCGCTGAAGGTGGTTTCTTTGATCGGTACTGCGCCGGAGGCACTCACGATGCAGGGTACCGACAGCGCGACACCGCTGATTCCATGGAAGTCAGTGAGCACGGGAGCAACTGGCATAACGGAGTGCTTGTCACCGAGGATCGCCTCCACGATGTGGGCAGTCGACAACCCGATCGCATAGTTCGTCGCGCCCTTGCCCTCGATAACTTTGTAGGCGGCGTTGCGGACGCCGTCGGCGATGTCATCGAGCTCTGCTTCTGTCATGCGGGGGTGGCCGTCGCGTTGCCATTCCAGAATCGGAACCCCACCGATGGTGGCGCGTGACCACAGCGGAAACTCGGAGTCGCCGTGCTCGCCAATGATCGACGCGTGAACGCTAGAAGGTGAGACGCCGGCGCGCTCGGCAAGCTTCCAGCGCAGCCGCGAGGTATCGAGCACGGTGCCGGACGCAAAGATACGCTCGGGCGGAAGCCCCGACTGCTCGTGAGCGAGCACCGTGAGCACATCACAGGGGTTGGTCACAATGATGTAGATCGCGTCAGGCGCGACTTCCATGAGCTGCGGCATCATCGAACCGATAATGCGGGCGTTGACATCAGCAAGTTCGATGCGGGATTGGCCGGGGTTCTGCTTCGCGCCAGCCGTGATCACTACGACGTGCGATCCCTTCACGACCGAGATATCGCTACCGCCCATAATTTGGCTCGACCCCGTGAACTGAGTGCCGTGGGAAAGGTCGAGAACTTCGGCATCCACCTTTTTCGTCGCGATGTCATACAGGGCTATTTGGCGGGCCGACCCTCTGATCAGGGCAGCATAGGCGGCGCTCGCCCCCACACTTCCGGCTCCAACAATGGTCAGCTTTGAGTTCTCGACAAGGCTCATGCGATTAGTGTCCCACGGCCGTGCTTTTCTCGGCCAGAGGCGTTCTGCGTTTAGGGCGACTAGGCCGTCATCGCCGCAGCGAGCTGCGCAATGATTCGCTCCAGAATGGGGCGCGACGTTGCGAGGTTCATACGAATGTGGCCGGCCCCGACAGCGCCGTAGCCGACACCGCCATTGACTCGGATGCCCGCCTTCTCTGCCAACATCTCGGAGAGTTCTGGCTCGTCCGAGTAGGCGCGCAAGTCAAGCCAGGACAGGTAAGTGCCCTGCATCGGAGCCATGCGAGCCTCCGGCAGCAGCTCGGCGAGCGCCGCCCGCGCATACTCGATGTTGCCTTCGATGTACTCACGCACTTCGCCAAGCCACGGCTCGCCACCGAGGTACGCGGCGGTGTTGAGGCGCATGCCGGGCGTGCTGGCACCGTGGGACGCCATCCAGCCGATTGTTTCCCACAGCGTGCGGTCGGCGTCGTTGCTCAGGATAATTTGCGCACACTTGAGCCCGGGCAGGTTGAAGGCCTTCGACGTGCTGGTTGCGGTGATCGCAACGCGTGCTCCGGCATCCGAAACACTCGCCAACGGCACGTGCTTGTTGCCGAAGAGAGTGAGCGGCGAGTGGATCTCGTCACTGAAAATGCGAGCACCGTGGGCGTCAGCGACATCGGCGAGCGCCGACAACTCAGCGGCGGTGAAGACTTTGCCTGTCGGGTTGCCGGGGTTGGCGAGCACGAAGAGGTTCGCACCAGCGGCGAAGTGCTGAGCGATGTCGTCAAGGTCCAGCGAGAAGCTGCCGTCGTCGCCGCGCAGCATGGGCGACTCGATGACCTCGCGGCCAAAACTCTTCGGCAACATCAAAAACGGCATGTAAGCGGGGGTCGGCACGATTACCGGCGCACCAGGCTTACTGAACTCGAGGATGGCGAGCTCGAGCCCCTTGAGAACGTCAGGGAGCGGGTGAACGTCGGCGGCATCCACGTTCCAGCCGTACTGCTCGCGGTGCCATTTCGCTGTCGCCGCGTTCATCTCGAGGGCCACGGATTCTGCGGGGTAACCGAACTCGAGGCGCTCAGCGATCGCGGCCCACTCGTCAAGCACGGCGGGGGCGGTGCCGTAATCCATTTCGGCGACGCCAGCGCAGAGCAGTTCACCTTCGGGCGCCGTCCATTTGTTGCTTCCACGGCTGCGCAAAAGTTCGGGGGTGAGGGCGTTCCACTGTTCGGCATTGCTAGTCATGCTGTCTCCTACTCGGCGGGGTGCTGCGGGTGCGCGGCCTCTCAGGCCACGCGGTCGTTACGGTGTGGGGTTCGCGATGAACGGCTGTGAGCCGGTCGCGCGGGCGATGATTTTCTCAAGCACTTCAGGGTCCGTGGTGTTTTCGGCAAGACGGTTGGGTTTGCCTTCGCCGTGATAGTCACTCGACCCGGTAATTTCGAGCCCGAATTTCTTGACGACCGTCAGCAGCCAGGCTTTGCCCTCTTCGGTGTTGTCGCGGTGGTGAACCTCAAGCCCGAACAGGCCGTTGTCGACGAGTTCACGAATGACTGAGTCATCCATCGATCGATACTTTCCATGGGCGGCCGGATGCGCGAGCACGGGCACTCCCCCGGCAGCGACGATCATCTTCACTCCCTCGAGCGGGCTGGGCGCGTAGTACTTCTCGTAGTAGCCGCCCTGCCAGTGCAGGATGCTTTCAAACGCGGCACTGCGGTTGGCGACGTGCCCTTTGCGCACGAGCGCGTCGGCAATGTGGGGGCGCCCCAGCGTGGTGCCGTCGGACGATTCGGCGAGCACATCATCCCAGGTCAGGTCGTAGTCGAGGGCAATCTTTTCGACGATTCGTTCGGCGCGACGAAGCCGACCATCACGGATGCGCGCCGTTTCGGTCACAATGGTGCGATTGAGCGGGTCGAAGAGGTAAGCGAGCACATGAACGCTCGCTGGCCCGAAGTTGGTGCTCAATTCCATGCCCGGAATCACATTGATCCCTGACGCGGATGCCGCAGAAATGGCCTCGTGCCAGCCAGCGGTGGAGTCGTGGTCGGTGAGCGCTACCGTTCCCAATCCAGCGCGGGCGGCGGAGCGCACCAGCTGGGTAGGGGTTTCGGTACCGTCAGACACGGCACTATGAGTGTGCAGGTCGATCGGGGTGTTGAGCATTATGCAAGCCTATTGCTCTAGGCTCAGGTCGCTATGATTCAACGCTTTCTTGCGGCGATCTTTATACTCGCCACCGCTGCCGCCCTTATTGTCGCGGCCTGGCCTCAGCTGTTCTCTCTGGAACAGACGGTTGGTGCTGCCCAGGTGGTATCGATGCGCGGGCTCAGCGCTGCTGCCGCTTTCGTGGCCGTACTGGCGTTGACACTCATTGCTCTGTTATCGGCGCGGATGCACCGCTTCGCGGCATCGCTAGCGGTGGTGGCGCTCGCGTTTAGCGCGCTCACTCTCGTGGTGTTGGCCACGCGTGGTTTCGGAAGCCCAGGCTTTGAGACGAAAGCTGAGGGCGATGTAACGGTGCTGTCGTGGAACACGCTCGGCGACGCTCCCGGCGCTCAAGCGATTGCTGATCTTGCGCTCGAGAACGACGCCGACATTGTGAGCCTTCCGGAGAGCACCCGAGAGTTGGGCTTCGAAGTTGCCCAGCTGATGGCGGCAGCAGACCGACCAATGTGGGTTCACACTCTCGCCTACGACCAGATTTCGAAGTCACGATCGACAACAGTGCTCATCAGCGTTGCCCTCGGCGAATATGACGTTGACCTGCAAGCGCGAACCACCTCGACTCTGCCGAGTGTCGTAGCGATTCCTCAAGACCCCGCCAATCCCACGATTGTGGCCGTGCACGCCGTCGCCCCCGTGCGAGGTGAGATGACGAATTGGCGCACCGACCTCGATTGGTTGGCCGAACAGTGTCGCGGCAGCAATGTCATCCTCGCTGGGGATTTCAATTCGACCCTCGACCACTATGCCTCCCTCACCGATGGGGCGGATTTTGCTCTCGGCAGTTGCACGGATGCCGCGTCCGCGACCGATAACGCCGCGATCGGCACGTGGCCGACCCAGTTGCCTTCGCTCTTGGGCGCCCCCATTGACCATGTGATGTCCACAAGCGAGTGGACCACGACGGGGATGCGCGTGATCGAGTCGCACGACGGCTTCGGCAGCGACCACCGCCCGATTCTTGCGACGCTGTCACGCACTCAGTAGCCACCCAGCCTGAGCGCCGACTACCGCGCAATCAGGCGAACCCTGAGGGTCCCTCTCGATAGTGCTTTTTGCAGCCTAACGAGAGACACTAGAGGTATGGCAGATACTTCGGCACCCAGCCCCCGCGCGACCTCTAACCGTTCTACGACTCCGCAGTCTTCGGGCTTCGCTGAGTACATCTCTTCGGGGTGGGCTGAGCGCGTTGACGCCGAGGTCACTCCCCGCGAGCAGTCTGCTTTTGCCGCTGCGCGCCGTGAGCGCCTCTCACAGCTTCATGTCGGCCAGCGCCTCATCATTCCGGCAGGCGCCGCCAAGGTTCGCTCTAACGACACCGACTACCCATTCCGCGCTCACTCCACCTTTGCGCACGTCACCGGGTGGGGTTCGGATGTTGTTGCCGGCAGTGTTCTCGTAATGGAGCCCACCGCTACTGGCCACTCGGCCACCCTGTACTTCCGTCCGGCTGCCGGCCGCGATACGAGCGAGTTCTATGCCAACCCGGATGTCGGAGAATTCTGGACCGGACCGCGCCCCTCGCTGGAGAACGTTGCTACCGATCTCGGCCTGGCAACTCTGCCGCTGGTCGAGTTTGAGGCCGTGCTCGACAGCGTCGACGCCTCAACGCTGATCGTGCGCGACGCCGACCGCGATGTCACTGACCAGGTTGATGGCCGCCGCCTGCTCGTTGCCGACTCTGAGGCTCTTGAGCACGATGGCGACGACGAGCTGAGCCGCGACCTGAGCGAGCTACGCCTCGTCAAGGATTCCTACGAGATCACTGAAATGCGCGCGGCTGTTGACGCCACGCAGCTGGGCTTCAACGACGTCATCGCTGACCTGCCCAACATCGTGCAGCACACCCGCGGCGAGCGCCTCGTGGAGGGCACCTTCAACCGTCGCGCCCGCGCCGAGGGCAACACTGTCGGTTACGACACCATTGCCGCGTCAGGCCCGCACGCGTGCGTCTTGCACTGGACTCGCAACGATGGGCCGGTCAATGCCGGCGACCTCATCCTCATCGACGCCGGCATTGAGCTCGACAGCTACTACACGGCCGACATCACTCGCACCCTGCCCATCAGCGGCACCTTCACCGAGGTGCAGCGTCGCGTGTACAACGCGGTGCTGGAAGCGGCGGATGCGGCGTTCGCTATCGTGCGCCCCGGAATCAAGTTCCGCGACATCCACGCCGAAGCAATGCGTGTCATCGCTGAGAAGACCGCTGAGTGGGGTTTCCTGCCCGTCTCGGCCGAAGAGTCGTTGGAGGCTGACAAGCAGTTCCACCGCCGCTACATGGTGCACGGCACGAGCCACCACCTCGGCATTGACGTGCACGACTGCGCTGCAGCCCGTCGCGACATGTACCTTGATGGCGTGCTGGAGCCCGGCATGGTCTTCACGATCGAGCCCGGCCTCTACTTCCAGCCTGATGACCTCACTGTTCCCGAGGAATACCGCGGCATCGGCGTGCGCATCGAAGACGACATTGTCGTCACCGAAGACGGCGCTGAGAACCTGTCGGTGAACATCCCGAGAACAGCGGATGCCGTCGAAGCGTGGATCGCCCGCTCCTAGTTGTGGAGGCGCGCGTCAGCCCAGTGCGGCGCGCGCCATATCGGCACCGCTACTGAGCGGTGCTTGGCCGCTATTTGGCGGCGTCGTCTGAGCGTGCGCTGTCGGCGCTATCGGCATCCGATCCGACGGTATCGCTGCTCCCGACAGTTTCTGTCGAGGTGGGAGCTTCAGTCGGGGTAGGTACGTGCGGTGCTGAATGCACGCCCTGCGCGCTGGCAGCCGTGCCGAGGATTGTGTGAGCCTTGGCGGTGAGGCCGGGCGCGATGATGATGTCGTAGTGATCAGCCAGCAGTTGTGAGGTTGCCGCGTAGTCGCGACGCTTGCGCATGATCGAGTAGTTGACGACGCCGAAGATCATTCCGATTCCGGCACCGGCCACGATGGCGGCAAAGAAGATGCCGATCTGTTGCGTGGTGAAGGGCGAAATGATCGTCGAGATCAGTCCGAAGAAGAGTCCAAGCCAGGCACCGCTGGTGGCGCCGGAGAGTGCGGCACGGCCATAACTGAGGCGCGCGGTAACCACTTCTACCGTCGTGAGCTCGCGACCGACGATCGCGACGCCTTTGATATCGAATTCTGCTTTGGCCAGTTGGTTGATTACGGCTTGGGCGTCGGTATAGCTGGCATACCTGCCAAGCACGTCTCCGCGGGGCACGCTCGACTGAAGCGGTGCGCGGCGGGAAAATCCAGTGAAGTTACTCATCGGTTCATTCTCCCATGCAGGGGTAGGGTTTTACTTGTGAGCACCTCAAGAGTATTCGTTGCCCGGTTGGTGGGCTGCTCAATTTTCGACCCCAACGGCGACCGTGTGGGCAAGGTTCGCGACGTGCTGGTTGTTGAGCGTGGTGATGCGAGCCCTCGCGTGGTCGGAATGATCGCTGAGGTTCCCGGTAAACGCCATGTTTTCTTGTCTATTGGTCGCGTCACGAGCATTGGCTCCGGGCAGATCATCACCACGGGGCTTTTGAACTTGCGCCGCTTCGAACAGCGCGGAGGCGAGATCCGTGTCATGGCTGAGCTCTTGGGTCGGCGCGTGTCGATGCGCGATGGCTCTGGCGAAGCTCAAATCGAAGACGTGTCGATCGAAGAGGTCGACATTGGCGAGTGGGAGATCAGCCAGCTCTTCTTGCGTCGCCCGAAGGCTAGCGGTTCGCCGCTCTTCGCGAAGGGCCCCACCGACTTTGCCGAGTGGGATGAACTGAAGCACAACACGCACGAGGGCGAGGCCCAATCGGCGACTCAGCTCGTTGCGAGCTTCTCTGATCTTTTGCCTGCCGACCTCGCCAATGCGATGCTCGAACTTCCCGAGCAGCGCATGATGGAAGTGGCTGAAGAACTTTCTGACGACCGCCTCGCTGATGTGCTCGAAGAGATGCCCGAAAACGAACAGGTCGCGCTGCTCAATAAGCTCGACGATGATCGTGCCGCCGACGTGCTCGACGAGATGCAGCCGGATGACGCTGCCGACCTCATCGCCCACCTCAGCGATGAGCGCGGCGAGATACTGCTCGACCTCATGGAGCCCGAAGAAGCCGAAGATGTGCGCTTCTTGCTCAGCTACGCTCCCGACACGGCAGGTGGACTCATGACCACCGAGCCCATCATTGTGTCTGCCGACGCCACTGTTGCTGAGGGTCTGGCCCTCATTCGTCGTCACGACCTTGCCCCGGCACTCGGTGCCGCCATTTGCGTCACGCTGCCGCCGTATGAGCCGCCGACCGGCCGCCTGCTCGGCATGGTGCACTTTCAACGGATGCTGCGCTACCCACCCAATGAACGCCTGGGTGCCCTGATCGACCAATCGCTTGAACCGGTACGCTCGTCCACGACTGCCGCAGAAGTGTCGCGCATTCTGGCGAGTTATGACCTCGTGTCAGTGCCCGTGGTCGATGACAACCATCGTTTGCTCGGGGTGGTGACCATTGACGACGTGCTTGACCATCTGCTTCCCGATGACTGGCGAAGTACCACCGACGAGTCGGCGAGCTTCGACGACACCTCTACGAGACCTCTAACCATCGTTCAGCAGAAAGAAATTCGCGCAGGGAGGGCACCCCGTGGCACTAGCTAAGCGGTCACTTCGATCACAGCGCAATGACATGCGCCTCGACACCCCCAAGGGTTTGCGCAGCGGGTTCGGCATGTTCCAGAGTCGCGACCGTATGGGCCGCTACTCAGAGGCTTTCGCTCGCGGCATGGGAACCCCGTGGTTCCTGGTCGGTCTTTCCGCCTTCGTGGGCGTCTGGTTGATCTACAACACAAGCGCGCCTCTGGATGCACAGTTTGACCCGCGCTCCACCAACTTCACCCTGCTCACGCTCATCCTGTCGTTGCAGGCCTCCTACGCTGCGCCCATGATTCTGCTCGCCCAGAACCGTCAAGATGACCGCGACCGCGTGCAGATTGAACAAGACCGGCAGCGCGCAGAACGCAACCTCAACGACACCGAGTACTTGGCCCGCGAGGTCGTGGCACTGCGCCTCGCCATGACTGACCTCGCCAGCAAGGACTTCATCCGCGCGGAGCTTCGTGGCCTGCTCGAAGAGCTTGAGAAAGACGCCGAAGCCGACACGGAGAACCGTGAACGCTGAGCTCGAAGCCGCGGTACTCTCCTCCCTCGCCTCGGTGATTGACCCCGAGATTCGGCGACCAGTGACAGAGCTCGACATGATCTCTGGGGTATCTGTCGATGACGCGGGTGCGGCATCCGTGGGCCTAACTTTGACGATTGTCGGATGCCCGGCCGCAACCTCGATCGAACGCGACGTGCGCGAGGCTACCGAGCGTGTGGCCGGCATCACGGCGGTGACCGTCGACGTGTCGATCATGTCGCCGGCGCAGCGCACTGCTCTCACCGAAAAGCTGCGCAAGGGCAAGCCCAAGACGATGCAATTCGGGCCGGAGTCGCTGACCCAGATCGTGGCCGTGACAAGTGGCAAGGGCGGGGTCGGCAAGTCGACACTCACCGCGAACCTCGCGGTCTCACTTGCTCAGAGCGGTCTGCGCGTCGGCGTAATCGATGCCGATGTGTTCGGCTTCTCGATTCCCGGCCTGCTCGGTTTGCATGGCGCCAAGCCCACCCAGGTGGGCGAGATGATTCTGCCGCCCGTCGCCTATGACGTAAAAGTCATCTCGATTGGCATGTTCGTCGAAGACAACACTGCTGTCTCGTGGCGTGGACCGATGTTGCACCGTACGATTCAGCAATTCTTGACCGATGTCTTCTTCGGCGACCTCGACGTGCTGCTGCTCGACCTTCCGCCCGGCACGGGTGACGTCGCGATCTCCCTCGGGCAACTGCTGCCGCACTCCGATGTCGTGGTTGTCACGACTCCGCAGTCGGCCGCCGCCGATGTTGCGGAACGTAGCGGGCTTGTCGCTCGCCAAACCGGTCAGCGGGTCATCGGCGTCATCGAAAACATGGCCGGTCTCCCCCAGCCCGACGGCAGCGTGCTCGAACTTTTTGGTTCTGGTGGTGGGGCGGATGCCGCGGCCAAGCTCTCCACGCCAGACGAACCAGTCTCGGTGCTCGCGTCCATTCCGCTCAGTATCGCCCTGCGCGAAGGTGGCGATTCCGGGGTTCCCGTGGTGATCGCGGCTCCCGCGGATCCGGCAGCTCAGGCCATCACGGCTCTTGCCACGACTCTCCGTTCGCTCAAGCGCAGCGTTGCCGGCCGCAAGCTCGGCCTCAGCCCGCGCTAGCACTGCTGTTCTGCACTGCGGCATCTGGACGCCTACGCAGCACGGCATCCCGAAAGCAGGCTATTGACTTTCGATAGATATGCATCGATTATCGATGCATGGAAGTTTCTCCACCCCGGCCTTCTCTTGGCGCAGCAATAGCGACGTGGATTGCGCTCGGCCTGCTCGCGATCGCTGTATTAGCGAGTTGCATCGCCCTAGTGCCGCTATCGCAGCTGGCCGCAACCGAGTATCCAGAGTTCAACGACCTGCGGGTCCCGCTGCTCACCTTAGGGCTCGCTTTTGGGCTCTGCGTTGAGGTGATTCTCGCGTCCACAGCCGTTCTGGTCGGCTTTATTCGGCAAGACGAGATCTTCAATCCTGATGCAGCACGCTTAGTAAACCTGCTCGCCACCAGCGTTGCGGTTGCCACCGTTTTAGCGGGAGCAACGCTCGCTTTCATCCCAGGCCCACCGCTGCTGGCCTTCGCGGTTATCGCGAGCGTTCTGGTCGGTGTGACACTCTTCCTCGTTCTCCTCGTGCTGAGATCTCTGCTGCAGCGAGCGGTGCTGATGAGAACCGAACTTGATGAGGTGGTGTAATGGCGATACGCATCCTCATCGACCGTCTTCTCCTCGAGCGCGGAATGTTAGTGGGAGAGTTTGCCGAGGCCGTAGGAATAACCCCCGCCAACGTCGCCGTGCTCAAGAACGGGCGAGCTCGGGCCGTGCGGTTTTCAACTCTGGATTCGATCTGTCGAGTCCTGGATTGCCAGCCCGGCGACATCCTCGTGTGGGATGACGAAGAGCAGTAGTCGCCGCCAGCTCGTTCGCCCCGTTAACGCAAAAACACCACAGCAGTAATTGCTGTGGTGTTGCGTAAACCGGCTGGCGGTTGGCTACGGCATGGTGTTGTAGCGACGGGTGGGCACGCGACGGTATCCGTCGGTTGCAACGGCACGCAGGGTTGCGGCGATGCCGGTTGCAGCAAGTGCCGCGATGATGATTAGTTCGAAGTTCATGTCTATATTCTGACGTTCGGAAACCTTTTAGAACAAGATGATCTTTCTTAGCTAACCTTGTAGGCTAACTACATGGAGATACGGCGTCTGGAACTGCTGCGGGAGTTGGCTGACCGCGGCAGCATTACGGCAGTCGCTAAGGCAACGATGCGCACGCCCTCGGCCGTCTCTCAGCAGCTCAAAATTCTGGAACGCGAGGCCGGAATCCCTCTCACCGAGCGCGTAGGTCGCGGCATCGTCTTGACGTCGGCCGGCCGGGCGCTCGCCCACACCGCGGCCGATGTGGCTACCGCAATCGAGAAAGCCGAAGCGCTGTGGAACGACTTTCGAGAGTCCCCCCGCGGTGACGTCACCATGACCATCTTCCCCACCGGCGGCGAGATGTTGTTGCCGGGGCTCTTTCACGCCGTGAATCGCCAGCAGGGGCTCACTCTGAGCTGCCACGACCAAGACTCTGTGCTCGAAGATGTCGCCAACCTCACCGCCGACTACGACGTTGTCGTCTCCGACTCGCCGCACGTTCTGCCCGCCTGGACCGAGCGGGGGCTCGCTGTGGTTCCGCTCATGCGTGAGTCTCTGGATGTCGCTCTGCCCGAAGATCATCCGCTCGGCCGCAAGGCGGCACTGACCCCCGCTGACCTTCTCGACGAAACGTGGATCGGCGTGCCGACCGGGTTGCCCTTCGACCGCATCCTTCGCCGCATCGAGGCCGCGAATGGCGCGCCAGCCAAAGTCGCGCAACGTCTCACCGACAACAGCATCGTTGAAGCCGTCGTGGCAGCCGGCCACGGCATCGCTATCCTGCCGCGCTTCACGACCCGAGACCGCGAGAACGGCCTCATCACACGCCCCCTCAAAGGTGTGCCGTCGTCGAGGCTCATCTCGGCGCTGCTGCGCCCCGACCGCGCCGAACGTCCCTCCGTGCGCGCCGTCGTGAAAGCCCTCGTCGATGAGGCGACGCGCTTCGAACGGGAGCACACGGTCTAGCGCCGCCGCGCATCCGCCCGCTTAGAATCACGGAGTGGAATACTCGCTACGCCCCAGCACCGCGCACGACCTCGACTGGTTACTCGACCTGCGCGCTATCGAACTACGAGCCGATCTTGAACGGCACGGCCTCTTCGATCCCGTGCGGGTGCGCACCTGGATGAGCGATGCCTTCGCACCCGAGAACACCCAGATCATTCGGGTCGCTGGCAACGATGTCGGCTCGATTAGCGTGCGCCACGAACCGGATGCCCGCTGGATCGAACACTTCTACCTGCCCGCACGTCTGCAGGGGCACGGCATCGGAAGTCAGGTTCTCGCCGAAGTGCTCGCCCGGCCAGACCACCGCCCCTTTCGCCTCATGGTGCTTCAGGGCAGCGCCGCGCTGCGGCTCTACGAACGACACGGCTTCACGCCGTACGACGAAGACGACCACGACGTGTGGCTGACGCGACCCGCCTCCGTCTCGTAACGCTCGAAGCGACGGCGCCCTACTCGGTCGGCTCGATCAGTCGCGCGAGCAACTCGATAAGCAGGCGTTCGGTGAGCGGTGCGGGCATCGCGGCGATGAGGGCCAACAGTGGCGCCATCCGCTCGGGAAGGCCGTGGTCGCCAGCACCGATGCCGAGCGCGCCGAGGAGGCCCGCTGCGGTCGCGGAATCGAGGGGGGCGGCATCCAGGTTCCCCAACGCTGCGAGCGCCTCAGCCGGCAACGTGGCCAGTACAGCTTCTGCGGAGACGGCGGGCACGCCGCGCACTTCGTCAGCCGCCATCCGCAGCGCCGCGCTCAAGTCATCGAGCACGTTCGCGGTCACGGGAGTCACAGTGAGGTGGGTCGTGGCGGGCAACATCGTTCCGTCACTCTGCACGAGCGAGGGCTGCAGTTGCAGCAAGAAGCCATGCTCGCGTGTTTGGTCGGCCCAGTGGTGCGGGTCAACGCGGCGGTCAACAGCAACCGAGTCATCGGATGCGATAGCTAACAGCGGCCCGACGGGATTGCCCACAACGCGGAGGCCTTCAATCTCGCCGATGACGTCGCGCAGGGCCTGAGTGGACCGCGCACACGACTCAGAGAGCTCGGCGAGCCCACTCGTGCCGAGTGCCTGAATAATCGCCCACGCAGCCGCGAGTGGCCCTGCAGACTTCGAGCCCAAGATGGTGGGGTTGACGATCGGGTAGCCCGGCCAGCGCGTCGTCGCGAAGTATTGTGTGCGTTGGCGGTCACGACCGCGCTGCAGGAGCACCGAGGCACCCTTGGGCGAGTAGCCAAACTTGTGCAGGTCGGCGCTGATGCTCGTGACGCCCGGCACTTCAAAGTTCCAGGGGGCGACGCCCTCCCAGAACGGAAGCACCCAGCCGCCGATGCAGGCATCAACGTGACAGGCGATTCCGCGCTCGGCTGCTGCGGCCGCGACCTCGACGATGGGGTCCATTGCCGCGTGCGCATAGCTCGGAGCCGACACCACGACGAGAGCGACATCGTCGCCCATGTGTGCAATGAGATCGCTCGCGGCGACATCGCCACCCGGGCCCACCGGCACGAGATCCAGTTCGAGCCCGAAGTAGTGTGCCGCTTTCTGGAACGCCGCATGCACCGTCACGGGAGCCAGCAACCGGGGCATTCCTGTGCGCGCCGAGGCGCCGGTTCCCCGCCACACGTCGCGCGCCGTCTTGACGGCCAGTAGACAACTTTCGGTACCGCCGGTCGTGACGGTGCCGACGACATCCTCGTCGCCACCGAGCATGTCGCGGGCAAAGCCAAGAACCTCGCGTTCCATGACGGCAACCGAGGTGAAGGTGGTCGGGTCGAGGCCGTTGACGGGCTGCACGGCACGAATGGCTTGCGCTGCGAGCTCGTCGAGCTCCGCGAGGCCGGAGTCGTAGACATACGACAGCACATGGCCGCCGTGGGTGGGAGCATCCGCTTCGCGTAGCGCGTTAAGGCGCTCAAGAATGTCGGCGGGCTGGTGGTCGAACTTCATCGGGTCTCCTGATCGTTCGAAGTGGTGGTTGGGCCACTTGTGGGGTGTGGTTCAGCATCGGCATGGTCAATGTCGCTGCGGCGCAACGGGTAGCGCCTAAAGGTCAGCAGCGAGAGGCCGATGATCACGGCGGGCACGATGCTGAAGCTGATGATGATTCCGGCGATGGCCGAATCGGGTTGGGTCACGGTCTGGTTGGCCACTGATTCGAGGTAACCGGATGCCGCGAGCACGGTCGTGAGCACGGTGGCTCCGAGTGCCATGCCGGTGGTTTCCCCCGCAGTCCAGACTCCTCCGAAGGTGCCGGCCGAGGCGATGCGGTGCCGGCGGGAGTCGTGGGAGATCACGTCGGGCAGCATCGACATGGGCAGTGCTTGCATTCCGGCGTAGCCAGCTCCGGCGAGCGCCACAGGAGCGTAGATCCACGCGCCGGGGGCCCACAGTTGCGGCACGATCAGCAGGGCGCCAAGGCCATAGCAGGCGGAGGCCCACACGAAGGCGCGCTCTTTGCCGATGCGGCGGGAGATGGCAGCCCAGACCGGAGCGAAGAGCAGCGCTGGCCCGATGAGCGACACGAACAGGATCGCTACCCCGGTGCCCAGCACCCACGTCGCGACGTATTGCGCCCCCGCGAGCATGACGCCCGTGGCGAGCCCTTGCAGCAGGAAGGTCAGCAGCAGGGCGCGGAACGGCTGGCTCCGCTTGAGCGCGGCGATTCCCGACTTATAGGTGTCAACGATCGACACGGTCGGCGTCAGCGAGACGGTGCCGGTGCGAGCCGAGAACGACGAAATTACGAGCGAGACGCCCATGAGCGCGGCGGCCGAAACGGCCATCACGAGATAGCCGAGCCGTTCATCCGCAAAGGCATCACGAATTTCTGGTGCGCCAGCACCGAACAGCAGAATCGCTACCGTGAGCACGACTACGCGCACCGCGAGCAACCGAGTGCGTTCGTCATAGCTGCGGGTGAGTTCGGCAGGCAAGGCGATATACGGCACTTGGAACATACTGAACGCGGTTGCCGTGGCAACGAAGGCGATAAACACCCAGATGCCCGACGCAAGCGGGCCAATGCCGGCCGGCACCGCAAACGTGAGAACAAACAAGATCGGCAACAGGATGGCACCAAGAAGCATCACCGGTCGCCGAGTGCCATGGTGCGCCAGGCTGCGGTCGCTACGCGCACCAATCACAGGATCGATGATCACGTCCCACACTTTGGCTGCGGTCACGAGGATGCCGGCGGCAAGCGCCGCAATCCCCAGCGTGTCGGTCAGGTAGTACACGAGCACGAGCCCAGGCAGGGCACCAAAACCGCCGGTGCCAAGAGAACCGATGGCATAGGTGGCGATGGAGCTTCGGGAAAGAGCTCGCGGCGCTGCGGTCGTCATCTTCGTGAGCCTAGCGCTTTGCTCAGCCGAAATTGTGGCGCACGGTCGTAGTGTTGAGTTATGTCGCCTCACACAGTCGTTTCACTGATCGGGTCGCGTCGTCGCGACACTCTCGTCGCCCAGCTGCGGTGCACCACCTCCGACACGGCCACCGTGATTGCTCCCTTCACGGGCAAGGCCCTGCATGAGTTACCGCAGAGTTCGACCCGCGATGTTCGGGATGCCGCGACAGCCGCCCGGCGAGCGCAGCGCGCCTGGCAGTCCGCCGGCTTTGCCTACCGTCGCCGCGTGCTGCTGCGCGCCCATGATCTGCTGCTGGAACGCAAGGATGAGCTGCTCGACCTGCTGCAAACCGAGTCGGGCAAGACGCGTGGTCAAGCGTTCGAAGAGATCTTTCAGGCCGCGACGATCACGCGCTACTACGCCGTTTCTGCCGAGCGGGTGTTGGCCACCAAGCGTCGCCGGGCGGGCATTCCGCTGCTGATGTCGACGCACGTGAGCTACTCCCCCAAGCAACTCATCGGAGTCGTCACGCCGTGGAACTATCCGATCGCACTCGGGGCAATGGATATCGTTCCCGCCCTCGCTGCCGGCAGTGCCGTCATCCAGAAGATCGACAATCAGGGCGCGCTGTCGATGCTCGCCACTCGCGAGGCCTACATTGATGCGGGCGTGCCTGCTGCCGTCTGGCCAATTATGGCGGGCCCCGGCGACCAGGTCGGCAATGCCGTTGTCGATAACAGCGACTACATCTGTTTCACCGGCTCGACGCCGACGGGCACCAAAGTCGGTAAGCGCGCGGCCGGGCGTCTGATCGGCGCTTCGCTCGAGCTCGGCGGCAAGAACCCTCTGCTCGTGCTGGGCGATGCAGATCCAGTGCAGGCCGCTGAGGATGCCGTCTACGCCTGCTTCGCCTCAATGGGTCAGTTGTGCGTTTCGATCGAACGCATCTACGTGCACAAGTCGATCGCTGCGGAGTTCTCTCGCGCCTTCGCCGAACGCGTGAAGGCTCTCTCCCAGACCTCAGCCCTCGACTACTCGGGCGACGTGGGATCTCTCACGTCGAAGGCCCAACTCGAACGCGTACAAGCACATGTCGAGGATGCCGTCACCAAGGGTGCCACTGTGCTCGCTGGAGGAATCCCCCGCCCCGATCTCGGCCCCTACTTTTACGCTCCGACCGTGCTGACGGATGTCACCGCCGAGATGGAGTGCTTTGCCAACGAGACGTTTGGCCCGGTGGTCGCGATCACGAGTGTCGAGAGTGACACCGACGCGATCAACCGCGCTAACGACACCGAGTTCGGCCTCAATGCCTCCATCTTCAGCGGTTCGATCGCTCACGCTCGTCGCTTGGCCGATCGACTGGATGCGGGCAGCGTCAACATCAACGAGGGTTACCGTGGCAGCTTCTCGAGCGTCGATGCGCCGATGGGCGGCATGAAGCACTCAGGCTTAGGGCGCCGCAACGGGCCAGAAGGCATCCTGCGTTTCGTGCAATCGCGCACCGTCTCGCAGTCGAACGGAATTTTGCAGCTCCCTCGCTCGGGGGCCGAATTTGCGGCGATGGCTGGCCTCATGGTGACGCTGTTGGGTGTGCTGAAGCTGCTGCGCCGCCGCTAACCGCGGCTGGTCGTGAGGAAGATGGGGAGCTAAGTAGCTTCGTTATCGAAGGGCGCGACTTCGCCGGCCTTCAGTTCAGCTTTGAGTTGCGATTGGCGTTCAGCGAGCGCTGCTTGCCGTTCGGCATACGCGGCTGAGCGTGGAGGCCGCACCTTGACGGGCGGCGTCTCATCTTCAAGAAGAGCATCGCGGATGATGCGGCGAGGGTCGTACTGGCGCGGATCAAGCTGCTTCCAGTCGATGTCGTCGAAGTCGGGGCCCATCTCTTCACGCATGCGATCTTTAGCGCCGTTGGCCATGTCACGCAGCGAGCGGACGAGGCGTGCAAGTTGAGATGCGTAGTAGGGCAAACGGTCGGGGCCAAGCAAAAAGACAGCGATGATCCCGATGATCAGCAGTTTGTCGAATGTGAGACCGAAGGACACCCGTTTAGCTTACCGCTGCCTTCGCGCGCTGCGTCTACAGTTGACCACAGCGATAGGAGCAATGTGTCAGACAAGCAGTTGAGTTGGAAGTACGCCGAGGAGTTCGTCGTCGAACCCCCAGAGATCGCTGCGGCGCGCGTACATTCCAGCGAGCTAGGAATCGAAGCGGTGAGCCCCGCGGTCGGTGCTCAGCTGGCCCTGCTCGCTGCCGCTACGGGCGCCAAGAGCATCATCGAAGTCGGCACTGGTGTTGGCATTAGTGGGCTGTGGATGCTCGCAGGCAGCCCCGGCGCTTTGCTCACCACTATCGACTCCGAGATTGACCACCAGCAGGTGGCCCGTTCCGTGTTCGCTGAGGCTGGCATTCAAGCGAATCGCGTGCGTCAGATCGGTGGAAAAGCAGCCGAGGTTCTTCCTCGCATGAACGAGTCGAGCTACGACCTCGTCTTCATCGACGCCGACCCGCACTCTGTTATCGAGTATGTCGAACACGGCCTGCGCTTGGTTCGTCCCGGTGGTGTTGTGGCCGTCGCGCACGCTCTCTGGCGTGACCGCGTGCCGGATCCCGCGCAGCGCGATGCCACTGTCTCAAACTTCCGTTCGCTGCTCAAAGAGATTTCCCAATCGACCGCTGTGATCAGTTCGCTGATTCCCGTGGGCGACGGGCTCCTTCAACTCACCAAGCTCAGCGACTAACGCGCTCAGCGAACGCTCACCCGGCACTCAGCATCGTGTCCGTACTGTGGTTCAACTACCGCCACCCTGTACGCACACGACAGAGCGCGCGCTGCCGAGGAACTTGGAATCTCCGCACGCCGTGAGAACGGAGCATCCATGAATAGCAATGATCGTGACGGCTGGGTTCGCGTTCGAGGGGCCCGCGAAAACAACCTCGCCAACATCGACCTCGATGTGCCGCGAGATTGCATGGTGGCTTTCACTGGCATCTCCGGTTCCGGAAAGTCTTCTCTCGCCTTTGGCACCCTCTACGCCGAAGCCCAACGGCGCTACTTCGAGTCGGTCGCCCCCTACGCTCGGCGCCTGCTCAACCAGGTCGGCGCGCCCGACGTCACCGACATCACCGGCCTCCCACCCGCTGTCGCCCTCCAACAGCGTCGCGGAGCGCCAAGCTCGCGCTCGAGCGTCGGCACGATCACTACGCTCTCCAATCTGCTGCGCATGTTGTATTCCCGCGCCGGCACATACCCCGCTGGCGTCAGCCATTTGTCGGCCGAAGCCTTCTCGCCGAACACCGCGACCGGAGCTTGCCCGCGCTGTCACGGCCTCGGTGTCGTGCACGATGTGACCGAAGATCTGCTCGTTCCCGACCCCACGCTCTCGATTCGCGACGGCGCGATCGCCGCTTGGCCCGGAGCGTGGCAGGGCGCCAACCTCAAGAGCATCGTCAACGGCCTTGGGATCGATACTCGAGCACCGTGGAACACTCTCAGCCGCAAGGATCGCGACTGGCTGCTCTACACCGAAGAACAGCCTTCCGTCTTCATCCAGCCCGAAGAGGGCCGCGTCGACCACGGCTACAACGGCAAGTTCTGGAGTGCTCGCAAGCACACCATGAACGTGCTCTCGCAGTCTCAGAGCGAGCGGATGCGCGAGCGAGCGCTCCGCTTCGTGCAGAGCATGGCGTGCCCCGAGTGTGGTGGTAGCGGCCTGCAGGCAAATGCGCTGTCCGTCACCTTCGCTGGGCTCAGCATCGCCGAGCTGAATGCCGTGCCGCTGACTGATCTTGCCAACCGTCTCCGCGACGGCATGGGCTCCCGCGAAAGCGATGGTTCGGCCGATGCCTCCGACGGTAACGAGGTCGCGCGCCGGATCGGCGACGACGTTATTGCCCGCGTTGAGGTGCTCCTCGACCTCGGTCTCGGCTACCTCAGCCTCGGCCGCAACTCCACAACGCTCTCCCCCGGCGAAGCACAACGCCTGCGCATCGCCACCCAACTGCGCTCCGGCCTCTTCGGCGTCGTCTATGTGCTCGACGAGCCCTCCGCGGGATTGCACCCCGCGGATGCGGCACCGCTACTGAAAGTGCTCGACCGTTTGACGGCATCCGGCAACTCCCTGTTTGTCGTAGAGCACGATCTCGATGTGATTCGACGAGCCGACTGGATCGTCGACATCGGCCCCGGCGCTGGCGAAGGCGGCGGGCAGCTCGTCTACTCCGGCCCCGTTGACGGCCTCAAAGATGTGCCCGAATCGATCACCGCCCGCTATCTCTTTCCGCAGCAAGCGCAGCCGCTGCGCGAGGTGCGCACCCCGGAGTCGTGGGTGCGCCTCGACAAGGCATCGCTGCACAACATCCGCGATCTCACCGTCGACTTCCCGCTTGGCGTGATGACCGCCGTCACGGGCGTGTCAGGTTCGGGCAAGTCAACGCTCGTGACCCAGATACTCGCGCAGGCGGTGCGCTCTCATCTCGGTACTGCTCCGGATGACACGGCCGAAGCTGATGACCAGCCCCATGACCTGACGCTCGAAGACACCACCGGGCTCGACTCTTTCGACCGTCTCGTGCTTGTCGACCAGCGCCCCATCGGACGCACCCCACGCTCGAACCTCGCGACCTACACCGGAATGTTCGATGTCGTTCGCAAGCTCTTCGCAGCAACCGACGAAGCGCAGGCACGCGGCTACACCGCGAGCAGGTTCTCCTTCAACGTCGCCGGCGGACGCTGCGAAACCTGCCAGGGCGAAGGCTTCGTCTCAGTCGAGCTGCTGTTCCTGCCCGGAACGTACGCTCCCTGTCACACGTGCCACGGTGCCCGCTACAACGACGACACACTTGAGGTCACCTACCTCGGCAAGAACATCGCCGAAGTACTGGGCATGACCGTCAACACCGCCGCAGACTTCTTCGCCGGATCCACCTCGGCGCTGCGCAGCCTCGATACCCTGCGCGATGTTGGCCTCGGCTACCTGCGTCTCGGCCAGCCAGCCACAGAACTCAGCGGTGGAGAAGCGCAGCGCATCAAGCTCGCGACCGAGCTGCAGCGCGCGCGTCGCGGCCATGCGCTCTACCTGCTCGACGAACCTACATCGGGGCTGCATCCGTCGGATACTGAGCTCTTGCTGGCGCAGCTTCAACGACTCGTGGATGCCGGCAACACTGTCGTGCTCGTCGAGCACGACCTCGCCACGATTGCTGCCAGCGACTGGGTGATCGACTTGGGCCCCAGCGGCGGAGACAAGGGCGGCACTATCGTCGCCACAGGAACTCCCCGCGAGGTTGCCGCGGGCACCGGCGCAACAGCGCAGTATCTCAGCGAGTGGATCGATACCCGCGCAGCGGGCTAACCGCCCGTGCCGTTGGCTATCCACAAACATCGGGCGTTAACCACAAAACACCGAACACGAAGTGATCGTGTTCGGTGCTGTGTTTCGACTAGCCTTACGCGCTAAGCGTGGGCCGCCGATTAAAGCTGAGAAGAAAAGCTAAGCGGGAGTGACAACGCCCGCGAGAGCGTCGTGCAATTCTTTTGCTTCGTCGTCGTTTACAGAAACAACGAGACGACCGCCGCCTTCGAGAGGTACACGCACGACAATGAGTCGGCCCTCTTTGACAGCCTCCATCGGCCCGTCACCGGTCCTCGGCTTCATGGCTGCCATAGATAGTCCCCTTTCATCGGTACTGCACTCTATTATCCAGCAAAGACCGCCGATACTGAAACTCTGTCGATTCATTCACCCTCAGGACACCTATTTAGGGTGGAGTCCAGTCATAAGCGTCGACCCACCAGGCCAGATGGATCCATGCCCACTGTCCGGCAATGCACGCCGCGAGCAGTAAAGCGCGATACACACGCGACGGCGGTAGCGCGAGGGCGCCCGCCAGCGGGAACATCGGCATGAGCAGTCGGAACGTGCTCGACTGCGGGAAGAAAACGGCCAGCAAATACAGCGCATAGCTGGCGACCCACAAGCGCAGATCCACCCCCAGCCGTCGCGCGGGCGTGGTGAAAAGAAAAACAAAGAACGCGAGAACACCAGCGACGAGCATCACGAGCAAGAGCCACAGCGGCATCTGCCACCACTGAGCCCAAAATTCGGCCCCTTGGATCCACGCCGCGAACGGCACCAATTCGCCGTAACCGACGTAGGGCGCCCGCCACGCGAGCTCAGTGTCGGTGTAGGCGGAGAGAGACCCCGTGGCCACTGCCGCGATCAAGAGCCAGGCAAACCCCATAACAAGGCTGAACAGAGTCGCCGAGACCGCCGCAATGCGCTCCCGCAGCGGAAACTCCTCACGGCGGCGAATCCACCAGCGATAAACCACATGCAGCCCGAGCGCGAGCGCAAAGGCTAAGCCGCTCGGACGCGTCAGGGACATGACCGCGATCACCGGCAACAGCATCCAGTACTGGCGTTTCATCAGCCAGTAGAGCGACAAGGTGAGCAAGAAGAGATACATCGACTCGGCGTAGGAGACCTGCAGGATGGCCGACACTGGCGCGAAGCAGAAGATAGCGACCGAGAACAGGGCTGTGCCGGCGGGCAACACGAGGTGCATCACGCGGTAGAACAACAGCGCGGCCCCCAGCGAGAACGCGACGGAGACGATGACGCCAGCCACGGCGAAATCGAGCGTTGTCAGCGTCATGACGAACCGCACTACCGCGGGATAGCCGGGCATGAACGCCCACGCATTCTCGGCAACGTGACCGGCTTCGGTCAGCGGTAGCTCCGAGGGATACCCGGTCAGCGCGATGATGTAATACCAGTGCCCGTCCCAGATTTTGGCGAACGAGAAGTAGTCGGGCGCGGGGCCCGTCCACGGGTTTTGCCCTTGGACGGATGCGAACCACAACAGCAGAGACGTCGTCACGACCCGCGAGGCCGCAAAGATCGCGATAACGACGATCCACCAGCGCTCGGGAGCAAGAATCGCCGTTGTTGCGCGGCGCACCGTGGAGGCAAACGAGCCGGTGGGGGCTAGCGAGCCGTCAGCCACGCCCGCAGTCCCTGCTCGCACGCCACGATCTCGCTAGTGGCGACGCGCTCGTCGTCGGCGTGCGCGCGCAGCGGGTTGCCTGGGCCATAGTTCACGGCGGGAACGCCGAGTTCAGCGAAGCGTGCCACATCGGTCCAGCCATATTTGGGGGCTGCCGTGCCACCGACCGCGGCGAGGAAATTACGGGCGAGCGGAGCATCCAGTCCGGGGCGTGCGCCGCCAGCGAGGTCAGTGACTTCGAACTCGAAGCCGGCGAAGATCTCACGCAAGTGTTGGATCGCTTGCTCGGTACTGCGGTCGGGGGCGAACCTAAAGTTCACGGTCACGGTCGCGGCATCCGGAATAACGTTGCCGGCAACTCCGCCCGTGATGCCCACGGCGTTGAGACCCTCGCGGTAGACGAGGCCATCGACCTCGTGCTGCTCAGGCTCGTAGGCGGCCAGAATCGCGAGCACCGGCGCGGCAGCATGGATCGCGTTCTCGCCCATCCAAGCGCGCGCTGAGTGAGCGCGCAGCCCTGTGAGCGAGATATCGATGCGGGCGGTGCCATTGCAGCCGCCCTCCACCGTGGCGTTCGACGGCTCGCCAATGATCGCGAAATCGCCAGCCATCAGGTCAGGGCGGTTGCGAGCAATGCGACCAAGCCCGTTGAGGTCAGCGGCGACTTCTTCGTGGTCGTAGAAAATCCAGGTCACATCGACGGCGGGGTCGGTGAGTTCTGCCGCCAGTTTGAGGGCGATCGCGACGCCGCCCTTCATATCGACCGTTCCTCGGCCGACGAGGTGTTCCTCCCCCTCGATCATCTCGAGTGTCGTCGGCAGGTTCTCGTTCACCGGAACCGTATCGAGGTGGCCGGCAATCACCACGCGCTGCGCCTTGCCGCCGTTCGTGCGGGCGACAACGGCGTCCGCATCCCGAATCACCTCAAGGTGGCTAAACGCGCTCAGAGCGGTTTCTACGGCATCCGCGATGCGCTTCTCGTTACCGGAGACCGACTCGATATCGCAGATCTGGCGGGTCAGGTCGGGGCTTGAGGCGCCCAAATCGAGCACGGGAATGGTGAGATCGGTCGCAGGCATGCACCCAGTGTAAGTAACCTTGATGCATGACTTCGCGCACAGCATGGGGATACGGACTCGCAACAATCGCCAGCGATGGAACAACACTTGATGTGTGGTTCCCCGCTCCGCACCTGGGATCAATCCCCGAGGGCACCGACCCGCACTACACCCCCGCCGACCTCGAAGAGCACTTGGGGGCGGACGAACGCCGTCGCGTGCGCACCGAATTCGTGACCGTCGAGATCGATTTGGATGCCGCGCCGCAGAACGTCGCCGATGCTTACCTGCGCCTGCACTTGCTCAGCCACTTGCTCGTAAAGCCCAACAGCATCAACCTCGACGGCCTCTTTGGCGCTCTGCCGATCGTCGTCTGGACCAACGCCGGAGCGGTGCACCCCGACGACTTCCGCGAGGTTCGCGTCTCGCTCAAGCGTCACGGCATCGTCGTGACTGGCATCGACAAGTTCCCGCGGATGCTCGACTACGTGTTGCCCGAACGCGTCCGCATTGCCGACGCCTCGCGCGTTCGTCTCGGCGCCTACCTCTCCCCCGGAACCACCGTCATGCACGAGGGCTTTGTCAACTTCAACGCCGGCACGCTCGGCAGCTCGATGGTCGAGGGCCGCATCTCTCAGGGCGTCGTCGTGGGTGACGGTGCCGACATCGGTGGTGGAGCATCCATCATGGGTACGCTCAGCGGTGGCGGAACCGAACGTGTCTCCATCGGCGAGCGCGCACTGCTCGGCGCCAATTCCGGAATTGGCATCGCCATCGGCGACGACACGGTTGTTGAAGCCGGGCTCTATGTCACGGCAGGCACGAAGGTCACCATCATTGACGGTTCGGCAACGCCGCGCCGCGTCAAGGCCGTCGAGCTCAGTGGGGTCAACGGCTTGCTGTTCCGCCGCAACTCTGTCACGGGCGCCGTCGAGGTGCTGCCTCGCAGCGGCAGCGGCGTCGAGCTCAACACGGCCTTGCACGCCTAAGCACACCACCGCCGGGGGCTAAGGAGCTTGATATGAAGACCTTCACCGTTTCCCGGTTTGGCACCACACTGCGGCTGCGCCGGTATCGCGCCGCCGCAGTCGTTGCCGCAGCCACGTTTGCCCTCACGGCGTGCACCGGAGCTGACCAGGCACTTACTCCTGAGCTCTCCCCCGCCCCGGCAATAGCGAGCAACAGCGCCACGCTCACTTGGGGAATGGATGCCACTGCCCCCGACGAATCGTGGCAGAAGCCGGCGCTGGGCAGCGTGGAAACTGATCCCGTCTATGGCACGACGATCCAGCGCGTCACCTCGGCCGATGGCACCCGCTTCGATCGCAACAGCTACAGTCGCCGCCAGGCAGAGAACGCCGACGGCTCGCTGTTCTTCACCTACCACGGTGATGCCGAATATCACGTGTACTCCACCGCTGATGCCTCCCTGGTGAGCGCCCTTGACATCCACCCGGATGCCGAACCTCAGTGGCACCCCACCGATCCACACCTGATCCGCTATCTGGAGGGGCCTAACTCCTCCGAAGGCGACCTCATCCTTCATGAACTCGACGTGACATCGGGACAATCGACGGTCATTGCTGACCTCCGAGAGCCCCTTTCGAGTGCGTTCCCGGACGCTGACTACATGAAAGACCGGAGTGAGGGATCTCCGAGCAGCGACGGCACCATCTACGCTTGGATCGTCTACAACGCCGACGAACAGCCTCTGGGAATGGTCAGCTACGACCTTGCCTCCGATACAGTCCTCGGCACTAGCGAGCTGCCCGCTGACACGGACTGGGTGAGCGCCTCCCCCACGGGCACCTACGTGGTGGCTTCCGCTGAGTCCGGCACCTACGTCTACGACGCCGACCTCAGCAACCAACGCCTGCTAACCGAGGCGAGCGAGCACAGCGACATCGCCCTCTCCGCCGATGGCCGGGATGCGTACGTTTACATCGATTTCGACTCCGCGAGCGAAACAGCAGGCTTTCTGACCTCCGTCGACATGGACTCGCTAGAGCGCACCACGCTCTTCGACGCTTACGACGATGCCAACACCTCGATGCACATCTCTGGAAAAGGGTATGACAAGCCAGGGTGGGTCGTGGTGTCCACCTACAACTGCAACGCCGAGGGCGCCTGGACCTGCGAGAAGGTGATGGCCATTGAACTCGACGGCGGCCGCATCCTCAACCTCGCCCACACCTACAACTGCGGTGAGGACTACTGGACCGAGACCCACGCCGTGGTCAACCGATCATTCACCCACGTCTACTTCAATTCCGACGGTGGTTCGTGCGGCATGGATGCCGAGGTGTATCGCCTCGACGTCCCGGTTTTCGACTAGCCGCCGCGTTCCGCTGCCAGCGCCGTGTGGCAAGCGCTGTGAGGTCCGCACGGTTAGGGCCGCGCTGTAGCGACGCGCACACGACGCGAAACGGCCGATTCCCCGAGGGGAACCGGCCGTTCGTCGTAAAGCTGCTGCTGCGCTAGCGCTGCGGCCAGTCACGAGCTGCAGGGCCCGTGTAGAGCTGCTGCGGGCGACCAATTTTGGTCTTGGGGTCTTGGTTCATCTCGCGCCAATTTGCGATCCAGCCCGGCAAGCGGCCGATAGCGAAGAGCACCGTGAACATGCGCGGCGGGAAACCCATCGCCTTGTAGATAACCCCGGTATAGAAGTCGACGTTGGGATACAGCTTGCGCTCGATGAAGTAGTCATCGCCGAGGGCGACTTCTTCGAGTTCGCGAGCGATGTCGAGCAGCGGGTCGCTGACGCCCAGATTGGCGAGCACCTCATCCGCGCTCTCTTTGACAAGACGTGCACGCGGGTCAAAGCTCTTGTACACGCGGTGGCCGAAGCCCATCAGGCGCACGCCGTCTTCTTTGCGCTTCACGCGATCAACAAACTTCTGAACGCCTTCGCCCGATTCTTGGATCTCGCCAAGCATCTTGAGGACGGCTTCGTTGGCGCCACCGTGAAGCGGACCATAGAGAGCATTGATACCGGCGGAGATCGAAGCGAAAATGTTGGCTTCGGTCGAGCCGACCAGGCGCACCGTAGAGGTGGACGCGTTCTGCTCGTGGTCTTCGTGCAAAATCAGCAGGCGGTCGAGCGCCTTGCTCAGCACGGGGTTGACCTCGTACTCCTCGGCCATGTTGCCGAAGTTGAGCTTCAAGAAGTTGTCGACAAAACTCATCGAGTTGTCGGGGTACAGCAGTGCCTGACCGAGTGACTTCTTGTGAGCGTAGGCCGCAATGACGGGCAACTTTGCCAGCAAACGGATGGTCGAGATCTCGACCTGCTCGGGGTCACGCACGTCGTGCGAGTCTTCGTAATACGTCGACAGAGCCGACACCGCGCTGGAGAGCACCGACATGGGGTGCGCGCTCGGCGGAAGGGCGTCGAAGAAGCGACGGAGGTCTTCGTGCAGCAGCGTGTGTCGACGGATCTTTTCATCGAACTCTTCGAGCTGGGACTTCGACGGCAGTTCACCGTAAATCAGCAGCCACGCTACTTCGAGGTAGGTGGAGTTGGCCGCGACATCTTCGATCGCGTACCCGCGGTAACGCAGGATTCCACGGTCTCCATCGATGTACGTGATCTCACTGCGGGTTGACGCAGTGTTCACGAACCCTTGATCAAGCGCCGTGTAACCGGTCTGCTTCATGAAGGTGGAGATATCGATGCTGTTGTGACCATCGACCCCACGGATAATGGGAAATTCTGCAGCACCGCCCGGAAAGTGGAGGGTGGCCTTCTCTGGGTCTTGAGGGGCTTCATTCACCGCTACAGCCTACAAGGGTTGAATGGCCACTGTCACACCAACCAACCAAACCAGACCGGTTTTAGAGGTCAACGACAAGGCCTTCGCCGGTTAGTGCACTTAAGCGAGCAAATCGAGGCGAGCGACCGCATCCGCAATGGTGTCGTCACTCGCGGTGAGTGCGATGCGCACGTGCCGGGCAGGGGTTTCGCCGTAGAACGAGCCCGGAACCACGAGGATGCCAGACTGCGCCAAATCGCCAACCGTCTGCCACGAGTCTTCGTTCTTTGTTGCCCACAAGTAGAGGCCCGCAACGCTGTCATCCACGAAGAATCCCGCCCGCTTCAAAGCGGGCAGCAGCTTGGCGCGACGTGCACGATAAAGCTCGCGCTGGGCCGCAACGTGCGCGTCATCCTGAAGGGCGGTGACCATCGCGGCTTGCACGGGGCCGGGCACGAGAAGTCCGACGTGTTTGCGCACGGTGAGTAGTTCTGAGATGAGTCCCGAGCATCCGGCCACAAAAGCGGCACGGTAACCGGCCAAATTCGACTGCTTGCTGAGCGAATACACCGCAAGAACTGACGACCGGTCGCTGCCAATAACCTCGGGATCGAGAATGGAAGGCGTGGGGTCGGGGCCGTTCCAGTTGAGTTCGGCGTAGCACTCGTCTGAGGCGATGACTGCACCCAATTCGCGAGCGCGGGCAACAGCAGCGCGCAACTGCTCAACGTCAGCGACGCGACCATCAGGGTTACCTGGGCTATTCAGCCAGACGAGAGCAGTGTTCTCGGGCCACGATGCAGGGTCGTCAGATGCCACGGCAGTAGCGCCAACCATGGCCGCCCCAATGGCATACGTCGGGTACGCGACCGAGGGATGCACGACGACGTCATCTTTGCCGAGCCCCAGCAGCAGCGGCAGCAGTGCCACCAACTCTTTGGAACCGACGGTCGGCAGAATATTGTTGACGGTGAGCCCGGGCACACCACGGCGGCGCTCAAACCAGTCGACGATGGCCTCACGCAGCTGAACTGTGCCCGTGGCGGTGGGGTAGGCGTGAGCATCCGTGGCCGTCGCCAAACTTTCGCGGATAACCGTGGGGGTGGGGTCTACCGGTGAACCGACTGACAGGTCAACGAAGCCATCGGGGTGAGTGCGCGCAATCGTGCCGTACGGCACAAGCGAATCCCACGGAAAATCGGGGAGAGCCAACGGCGTGCGCGCCATTAGTCTGAGGACCCGCCACCCTCAGGCAGGGCCGCGATGAGGGCGTGATCCTTGGGAATCACTCCGACCTTTGCTGCTCCACCGGGTGAGCTCACCTCGAGGAGATCAAAGAATTCGACGTTGGCCTTGTAGTAATCGGCCCACTTATCGGGCAGGTCATCTTCGTAATAGATGGCCTCAACTGGACACACCGGCTCGCACGCTCCGCAGTCAACACACTCATCCGGGTGGATGTAGAGCATGCGGTCGCCTTCATAAATGCAGTCGACTGGGCATTCATCTACACACGCGCGATCTTTGAGATCGACACAGGGCTGAGCGATGACGTAGGTCAAGAGATATCCGCACCTTTCACGGGAGAGTTCAACTCAATGTTAGCGCGGCTCGCCGACGAAACCTGACGGTTCACCCGAGGCCACCCCACCACAATGAGCACCACAAGCACGGGCGCAAAAGTCCACACGTAGCCCGCAACATTCGCCGGGATCAAAATCGTTCCGCCGGGCATCGCCGCAGCCAAGACTGCCGACATCGCTAGAACCCCCAGCGAGGCAAAACCTGCCGCGACTCGGGTGTCATAAATCAATCGCAGGCCCAGAATGAGCGCCGTTACGAGCGTGACAGACACCACAATTCCCCACGGGACACGAACATCACCGATCGTGAACGTTGACTGGTGCACGGCGGTGAGAACGAGGCCGACCAAGGCCCCCAACGCGAGAGAAACCAGAGCCAAGATGCTGCGCTCCACACGACTGCGTTCGCCGATGACCAGTTCGCGGCGACGCAAGCGACGCAAATACTCCGGCGGTGTCGAAACGCTCTCTCCCACCGGAACTTCATTGCGATAAATCTCTGTCGCCCGACGCTTAAACGCTAGCGCTGTTGCCGACGAGACCGCCACCCCACGATCAACAGGAACAGCGGATGCCGTATAGAAAGGCACCCCAGCAAGTTCAGTAGCCAATACTGTGGCTTCGTGCACGAGCAGCGCCTCAGCGCCGCGCGCCGTTCCGCTGGACTCCTTGGCGTAGCTGACGACGACATCCGGCTTCAACGAGGTGATTGCTGCCGCAAGGTCGGAGGCGAGAGCGCGGGCGTCAAGCATGTTGAACTGGCGACCATTGTCTTCGCGCAAGATGTGGTGAGAGGTAATGCCGAGGATTTCGCGCACGACCTCGTCGACGGACACCGCCGCACGTTCGCCGGTGCCGGTGCCGGTGTCGGCGTCGGCATTGGCTTCAGCGTCAGCAACTGCAATATTCGTTTCTGCACTGCCGCCCGCAGTGACGCTTGTGGCCACGGCACTCGGCACCGTGGCGCCGTGTGAAACAGTCTCGGGTGCGCTGCCGGTCGAGGGCGATGCCGCTATTGCGGCGGTCGCGTTGTTGCTGCAACTGAGCACGATGAGCTCAGTGCCGCGCTGAACCAGAGTGGCAATGGTGGCGCCGAAGACGTACGCCTCGTCTTCTGGGCGTGCGGCAACAACCAATACCCGTTGTGCTCGATCTTTCACGGCCGTTCCTCCACCATTTGTTCTGCAGTAAACAGAATAAGCACAGGTAGCCGAATTACGGTTGCTTAGGTTAGGCTTACCAACCTGTCCAGAACTCAACTGACAAGAGAGTCCAGTGCTCGCAAACTTCCTGATCGGACTACGAGAAGGCCTCGAAGCCGCGCTTGTGGTTGGCATTCTTATTGCCTACGTTCGCAAAATCGATCGTACCGATGTACTCCCCCGCATTTGGCTCGGAGTCGCTATCGCCATCGTGTTGTCGCTGGGCCTCGGCGCGAGTCTCACCTTCGGCACCTACGGCTTGTCGTTTCAGGCTCAAGAGCTCATTGGCGGCATCCTCTCGATTGTTGCTACCGCCTTTGTCACGTGGATGATTTTCTGGATGCTCCGCGCCGCCCGCGGTCTCGGTCGCGAACTGCGCAGCGAAGTCGACTCGCACCTCACGGGTGCCGGCTGGGGCCTCGTTCTTGTCGCGTTCCTCGCGGTCGGCCGCGAAGGCATCGAAACCGCCCTCTTTATTTGGGCAGCAGTGCAGGCGAGCGGATCGACCGCACTCCCCCTCACTGGCGCAGCGCTCGGCATTGCTGCCGCGATTGTGCTCGGCTACCTCATCTACCGCGGCGTCGTGAGCATCAACCTCACTCGCTTCTTTACGTGGACCGGCGCAATCCTTATCATCGTTGCCGCCGGAGTGCTCTCCTATGGCGTGCATGACCTGCAAGAGGCCGGCGTTCTGCCGGGCCTCCACGCACTCGCCTTTGACGTCAGCGCGGCTATCCCGCCCGACAGCTGGTACGGCACATTGCTTAAGGGCACTCTCAACTTCTCCCCCGCGACCACGTGGCTCGAAGCCGGTGTGTGGCTTGCTTATGTCGGGGCTGTCATGACGATTTTTATCCGCACTGTTCGCGGTAACAAGCGTGCTGATAAGCCGCTGGTGCCCGAAGCACGCCTCAGCACTCAAGGAGCCTGATGACCACCCGCCCTACCCGCTACGGATTCGCCGCGGCGGCAACTGTCGCTGCGCTCGCTCTTACCGGCTGCGTTGCCAACAGCACCGAAGCCACCGCCGACAACACGATCACTGTCGACAGCAACGCCACAGATTGCGCCGTGAGCGCCAGCGAAGCGCCGAGCGGCACCCTCGTATTCTCCGTCACGAACTCCGGTGACCAGGTCACTGAGTTCTACCTGCTGGCGGATGACGGACTGCGCATCGTCGGTGAGGTCGAGAACATTGGCCCCGGCATCAGTCGCGATCTCGTCGTATTGGCTCAACCGGGTGACTACTTCACGGTCTGCAAGCCGGGAATGATCGGTGAGGGAGTTGGCACGGCAGCGTTTACGGTTACCGATTCCGGTACAGATTTGTCGTTCAGCGGTGACACTGCCGCGCAAGTCGCCGCGGCAAACGCCAACTACAAGAGTTACGTCAAGGACCAGATCGAAAACCTTGTCGTTGGCACGGAAGACTTCGCTGCCGCGTACATCGCTGGCGACGATGACGCTGCCCGCGCTCTCTACGCCCCCACACGCGTCTTCTGGGAGCGCGTTGAGACTGTCGCCGAGTCGTTCGGTGACCTCGACCCCCGCATGGATCTGCGGGAAGCGGACCTCGAAGACGGTCAAGAGTGGACCGGCTGGCACGCCATGGAGAAAGATCTGTGGCCCGCCGAGGCCGAAGCCGGCTTCGAACCCTACGACCAGTCGAAGCGTGAAGCGCTTGCCTCGCAGCTTGTCGAAGACACCACTACTCTCTACAACAACGTGCAAGATCTCGAGTTCACTCTTGATCAGCAGACCAACGGCGCCATTGGCCTTCTCGATGAGGTTGCCAGCGGCAAGGTGACCGGAGAAGAAGAGTTCTGGTCGCACACCGACCTGTGGGATTTCCAAGCGAACATCGATGGCGCTCGGGTGCTCTACGACGGTGTTCGCGACATCCTGGTCACGAAAGATGCCGATCTCGCGGCCACCCTCGACATGGAATTCGATGAGCTGCAAACGTTGCTCGACGCGCAGAAGGAAGGCGACGGCTTCCGCCTCTACACTGAGCTGTCCACGAGCGAGATTCGCGCATTCTCCGATCAGGTGAACGCGCTCGCCGAGCCCCTCTCTCGCCTCACCGCAGTGTTGGTTCTCTAACTCCACTCCCCCGTCTCCGGCCGTTGCAGACAGCAGCCGCCTACCGCCCCACACCGAAAGAACAGCAATGCCAACAGATGACACCAAGGGTCTCTCCCGCCGCGGCCTCCTCGGGCTCGCTGGGGCTGGCGTTGTGGGTGCCGGACTCGGCGTTGGCGGAGCTTTCGCGTTCGGCGGCGGCGGCGGCTCGTCGACGACGGGCAACGATGTCGCCGCGACCTACCCGTTCTTCGGCGATCACCAATCGGGCATCATCACGCCGGCTCAAGATCGACTCCACTTCGCCGCCTTCGACGTCAATGACATCCCTCGCGACGAGCTCATCGAATTGCTCCAGGACTGGAGCTACGCCGCCGCGCGCATGACGACCGGCGAAGCCGCAGGCGACTATGGTCCCGCGAGCGGACCCTACGATGCGCCACCGGATGACACGGGCGAAGCCCTCGATCTGCCACCGGGTGGTCTCACGATCACCTTCGGCTTCGGCCCTACGCTGTTCGATGATCGCTTCGGCCTCGCCAGCAAGCGACCATCGGCCCTCATCGACCTCCCGAAGTTCCCCAGCGACGCTCTGCTGCCCGAACTCGTGGGGGGCGACCTCTGCATCCAAGCGTGCAGCGACGACCCGCAGGTCGCCGTTCACGCCATCCGCAACCTCTCGCGTATCGCCTTTGGCCGCGCAACGCTTCGCTGGTCTCAACTCGGCTTCGGCCGCACTTCATCGACGACGCAAGCGCAGAAGACACCGCGCAACCTCTTCGGCTTCAAAGATGGCACCGCGAACCTGCGAGCTGAAGAAACCGACGCAGTCAACGACTACGTCTGGGCAACATCCGGAGACGGAGCTGCCTGGATGGCCGGCGGCTCCTATCTCGTGAGCCGCAAGATTCGCATGACCATCGAAACCTGGGACCGCACCTCACTGCGTGAACAAGAGACGATCTTCGGGCGCACCAAGGGTGAAGGCGCACCGCTCAGCGGCGGCTCCGAATTCACCGACCCCGACTTCGAGCAGGCCGGTCGCGATGATGCGCCGCTGATTGACGACAATTCGCACATGAAGCTCGCCCACCCCGACACCCACGGTGGCGCGCAGATTCTGCGACGCGGCTACAACTTCGTGGATGGCAACGACGAGCTCGGCCGACTCAACGCCGGCCTGTTCTTCATCAGCTTTCAGCGCGATCCTGAAAACCAGTTCGTACCCATCCAGCTCGCGCTCTCGCGCAACGACCTCATGAACGAATACGTGCGCTACGTCGGCTCAGCAATCTTCGCTGTTCCTCCCGGAGCACAGTCAGGGAGCTTTATCGGCGCGGGGATGTTCGACCTCGCCTAAACGGGTTTGCCTCAGCATTGCGCCAAGAGCTCAGTTGGCGATCTGCTCGCCCATCGAAGCGGGCGCGACCGTGTAGTTCGCGGTGTAGCCATCATCGGTCTGCGCGACAAGTACGACGACATTCCACGAATCGTTGGAGAAGAGAACCGAACCGGCACCATCAGCACCGCTGGCTTGCACTTGCGACTCGTAACCGGCATCCGCAAATTGCGTTTCGATGGCGTCGAGGGGCGATTCAGCGCCCGTCAAGATGGTGATGTTGTAGCCGCGATTGTCTCCGTCGCCGGCAGCGATGCCAAACTGCACTTCGCCGTCGGCCAGTGGCACTGCACTGGGGAAGCCCTCCGGAACCTCATCGCCGCCGAGGCTCACTTTGCCGCCGGTAGCCTGTTCCACAATTCCGCCGATGGGGTTTTCGCCGAAACAGCCCGAAAGCGCTGGCGTAATGGCCAAGGCCAGAACGAGGGCAACGGACGCGCTAACACTGCGGCGGGCGCTCAACATGACTAACTCCAGAAGTGACGCGGTGGTGCGACTGAATACGCCGTTAACCAACGATGCAGCCACGATCAGGATGACCGTAGCTGCATCGTACTCCGCGCAGATTGCCGACTCATGTGAGCCCGCTGCGAGAAGAAAGGTTAGGCGTTTTGCTTCTTCATGCGCGACGTGCTGCGTGCGCGAGCGTTGGCATCGAGCTCGACCTTACGGATTCGCACGAACTCCGGAGTTACCTCTACGCACTCGTCTTCGCGAGCGAATTCGAGGCACTCTTCCAACGTGAGCTTGCGCGACGGAGTCATACGCTCGAACGAGTCCGAGGTCGACTGGCGCATGTTGGTGAGCTGCTTTTCCTTGGTGATGTTGACGTCCATGTCGTCGGCGCGCGAGTTCTCGCCGACAACCATGCCTTCGTAGACCTCCTGCGTGGGCTCGACGAAGAACGACATGCGCTCCTGCAGAGCAACCATCGCGAACGGAGTAGCCGCACCGGCACGGTCAGCAACGATCGAACCGTTCACGCGCGTGACGATTTCGCCAGCCCAAGACTCGTAACCGTGCGAGACGGCGTTCGCGATACCAGCACCGCGGGTGATGGTCATGAATTCGGTGCGGAAACCGATGAGGCCACGCGACGGAACGATGAATTCCATACGAACCCAGCCGGTGCCGTGGTTGCTCATTCCCTCCATGCGGCCCTTACGAGCAGCAAGGAGCTGAGTGATCGCACCGAGGTATTCCTCAGGAGCATCGATCGTGAGGTGCTCGAACGGTTCGTGAACCTTGCCGTCGACCTTCTTGATAACTACCTGAGGCTTACCGACGGTGAGCTCAAAGCCTTCGCGACGCATCTGCTCAACGAGAATGGCGAGAGCAAGCTCTCCACGACCCTGAACTTCCCAGGCATCCGGACGACCGATGTCGACAAGCTTGAGCGAGACGTTACCGACGAGTTCGCGGTCGAGACGGTCCTTGACCATGCGAGCGGTGAGCTTGTGGCCCTTGACCTTGCCGATGACCGGCGAGGTGTTGGTTCCGATGGTCATCGAGATTGCGGGGTCGTCGACCGTGATGGTCGGCAACGGACGAACATCGTTGGGGTCACAGAGAGTTTCACCAATGAAGATGTCCTCGAAGCCTGCAACAGCAACGATGTCACCGGGGCCGGCGCTTTCGGCCGGGTAACGGTCGAGAGCCTTTGTGATCATGAGCTCGGTGACGCGCACGTTGGCAACGCTTCCATCGTGCTTGACCCAGGCAACAGTCTGGCCCTTCTTGATGGTTCCGTTGAAGACACGCAGAAGAGCAAGACGGCCAAGGAACGGCGAGGAGTCAAGGTTGGTAACCCAGGCCTGCAGGGGGTGCTCGTCGTCATACGACGGTGCGGGAACGTGCTTGAGGATGGCGTCGAACAGCGGCTCGAGGTCATCGTTGTCAGGAAGGGTGCCGTTTTCGGGCTTGTTCCAGCTTGCAGCACCGGCACGGCCCGAAGCGTAAACGATCGGGACGTCAAGGATGGCGTCCAAGTCGAGGTCGGGAACGTCGTCTGCCATGTCGCTCGCGAGGCCGAGGAGCAGGTCCTGGCTTTCGGCAACAACTTCGTCAATGCGCGCATCCGGACGGTCGGTCTTGTTGACCAGCAGGATCACGGGAAGCTTGGCTTCAAGAGCCTTACGGAGAACGAAGCGAGTCTGCGGAAGCGGGCCCTCACTGGCGTCAACGAGCAGTACAACGCCGTCGACCATGCTGAGTCCACGCTCAACCTCGCCACCGAAGTCGGCGTGGCCGGGGGTGTCGATCACGTTGATCGTGATGGGGCCATCGGTGGCGTACTTGCCGTTGTACGAAATCGCGGTGTTCTTCGCGAGGATCGTGATGCCCTTTTCGCGCTCGAGCTCGTTCGAGTCCATCGCGCGTTCTTCGAGGTGCGCGTGCGCCTCGAAGGAGTTCGTCTGGCGAAGCATCGCGTCAACGAGGGTTGTCTTTCCGTGGTCAACGTGGGCAACGATCGCTACGTTGCGCAAATCGCTGCGAGTGGCCATAGCCATAGCAATATTCCTTAATTCATTGGAGGCTGTGCGGTCTTTCACCGCAGACGCTGCGCAGAAATTCTCGGCAGCAGATCGGCGGCCTGATGCCACCGGGTAAAGATCTTGGGAGGTCGCAGAAGATCATTCAGAGTATCCTGCTCCACCAGTTTACCCTGTTTGACAAGATTTATCGCAGCCGCCCCATCAGGGGGACGAAAATGCTAGGGCTTCCACTCCCACACGTTCCACCATACGCCCGGATTCAGCGATGACAACGAGACGTTAGTGACCCGGTCTTGGTCGTATGCGACTGTGGCGGGGTATTGGAATAACGGCATTCCATAGGATGCACTCCAGAGCGCAGCATCCGCCGCCTTCAGGGCGTTGGTTCGTCCCTCAGCGTCCACGCTCGGGTCAGTCGCATCGGCTATCAACGAATCAAACGTGGAATCAGAGAAGTAGTTGAGGTTGGCATAACCGCCGGTGCCGTAGATCGCCGCCGAAAGCCCTACGCCAGGGCGAGGATTCTGCCAGCTGAACAACGCAGCGTCGTAGGCACCGGGGGTGCCGAGTTGGTCACGCCAGTCGTCACTCGAGCAATCACTCACTACGAACCCCGCCGCCTTGGCCGACTCGGCGATGGAGGTGTATTCGGCGGCACGCATGTCGTCAGAGGCGTCATAGAGGATGCACACGCCAGGCTTCGAGACGCCCGCTTCGGCAAGAAGCTCTTTGGCGCCAGCAATGTCCGGCTCGGCGAAGTCGGCAGAGCCATTAGCGGCACGCGCACTGCGATAGCCCTCATCGCCGGGAGCGAAGAGGAATGAGTCGCGCGGGGTTGCCCGACGATACAGCTCGCCTAGCGCAGTCTGAACAACTGCGGCGCGCGGCACCGTTTTGAGGAACGCTTGACGCACGAGCGGATCATCGAAGACGCCACTCTTTGACTCCGCGAATTGCAAGTCAAGGTGTTCAAACCTATCGGTGGTGCCATCGATGACCGTGGCGTTCATCGTGGCAAGAGCATTGCGCACATCTTGATTCATTGTCGGCTCTGCTACTTGTACAGCACCAACAAGCAAGGCCTGTGCTTGCGCTAGCGGATCGCTCATGAACCGAACGCGAATCTCTTGAAAAGTCGGCTCGCGCATGCCGCTGTAGTCCTCATTGGCCCTCAGAGTCACGTACTGATTCGCGACGAAGTCAGAAACTACGTAAGGTCCGTTCGAGACGACAAGGCTCTTATTCGCGGGCATGCCCTCGAAGTTGAAGACCGTATTCCAGGTGCGCGCGATCGCGGCAAGGTCGCTCTCATTACCCTCGCTAATAGCGGAGAAAACGCGCTCTTTGGCCTCGATCGAGTCGTCACTGGCGAAGGCCATCATGCCGACGACGTGGGCAGGCTTGGCCGCAGAATCTGCGCCGAAGAACGCAGATTGCCACTGAGCGGTTGGCTCGTCAAACACGAGGGTGAGCGACATCCGATCGTCACTCATTTGCGGCATCTCTGTGACGAGGCCGATTCCGGTATCTCCTGTGGCGCTGGCGTCGAACAACACGCGGTCATCCGAACGATCGATCGGCGCGCCCGTCTCGGAGTCCACCGTGCTGGCGGCATCCGCATCGGGAGTATTGAGAGCACTGGATGTCGCAGCCCACTCCAAGAGCAGATCAACAGCATCAACGGCGGAACCATCTGACCAGCGCACGCCGTCAGCGACCGTATAGGTCACTGCGAGGGGGTCATCGGACACCTTCTCGAAGTGGCCGAAAGATTCATCGCGCACGAGCGCAGACTTGTCGTCGAAGTAGGTGAAACCGGAGCCTGTTGCATAAGCAATGGTGGCGTTCGTGTCACTCGCACCAAAAGAAGTCGACGGGTTGCCCGAGGTGTAGGGCTGAGTGACCGCGACGGTAAGCTCTGAGCCTTCGATGGTGGGCGATTGCTGAGGAACACAGCCTGCCAACACCAATACTGCGGCGGCGGCAACAGCAAGGCTCGCCGTAATTCTTGTGGCGCTCACGAAACCCCTCCTGCACACGGACACACAGCGCGCGGTGGCACGCTAGAAACGAGTCTAAGTCAGAAGGGCCGCTCCCCGAGTGGGGAACGGCCCTTCTGCACTAAGAAACTAGGCGCCGAGTGTGATGTTGGCGCCGGGGATCGCTTCAAGCAATTCCTGCGTGTAGGGATTGCTGGAGTTCTCAAAGACCTCGTCTGTCGACGCGGCTTCTACGATGCGGCCACCCTGCATGACGCACACGTTATCTGCCACCAGTCGCACGACAGCGAGGTCGTGCGTGATGAACAGATACGTGAGCTCAAGCTCGGTCTGCAACTCGGTGAGGAGATTCAGCACTTGCCCCTGAACCAGCACGTCAAGAGCCGAGACCGCTTCGTCGAGCACGAGCACCTCTGGCTTGAGTGCCAAGGCACGAGCAATAGCAACACGTTGACGCTGGCCACCGGAAAGTTCGCCGGGGTAGCGGTGACGTGCTGCCTGCGGCAGCGAGACCTGATCGAGCAGTTCGCTCACCCGGTTGTAGCGTTCCTTCGCAGTGCCGAGCTTGTGAGCAAGCAGCGGTTCTGCGATGGTGTTTCCCACGCTGTACTGCGGGTCGAGTGACCCATACGGGTCTTGGAAAACGGGCTGAACGCGGCGACGGAACTCGAGGAGTTCCTGTCCCTTGATTCCCGCGAGGTTCTTGCCATCGAATTCGATGTTTCCGCTCGTGAGCGATTCGAGCTGAAGAATCAGCTTGGCGACCGTCGACTTGCCAGAACCGGACTCCCCGACCAGCGCGGTCGTGGTGCCCTTCTTGACGCCAAAGGAAATGTCGTTGACGGCAAGAAGCTTGTCTTTGCGGAAGCCCTGCTTGCGAATCTCGTAGACCTTGGTGATATTGCTCACCTTGATCAGGTCCTCATCCGCTGATGCTTCTCGGGTTGCGGCACGAGCGATGAGAGCTTCATCGAGCGAGCCTTCACCGAAGATGCGCACGCTGTCGTCAGTCGACTTCGCCGATTTGATCGACTGGATGCGACGCGAGGCGAGGCTCGGTGCCGCAGCGACGAGACGCTGAGTGTACGGATGCTGTGGGTTCTCAAGAATCGCACGCGACGGTCCCGATTCCACAACCTTGCCCTTGTACATCACCACGAGTTGTTCAGCACGCTCAGCAGCCAGGCCGAGGTCGTGAGTGATAAAGAGCACGGAGGTGCCGTAATCACGCGTGAGTGTTTGCAGGTGGTCGAGGATCTGGCGCTGCACAGTGACATCGAGCGCCGACGTTGGCTCGTCGGCGATCAGGAGCTTCGGGCGAGCCGAGAGTCCGATACCGATGAGAACACGCTGGCGCATTCCGCCAGAGAACTGATGAGGGAACTGCTTGAGTCGCTCGCTGGCATCGCTGAGGCCGGCTTCTTGCAGTACTTCGATGGTGCGCTGGCGCGCTTCTTTGCCCTGAGCGATTCCGTTGGCCTTGATCGCTTCCTCTACCTGGAAGCCAATGCTCCAGACGGGGTTGAGGTTCGACATCGGGTCCTGGGGAACGTAGCCGATCTGGCTACCGCGCACCTCAGCAAACTGAGCATCCGAGAATTGGGTGAGGTCGTGGCCTTCGAACTCGATCGAGCCGCCCGACACCTTGCCTGCACCCGGGAGGAGCCCGATAACTGCTTGCGCAGTCGTGGACTTGCCCGATCCGGATTCACCGACGATCGCGAGCGTCTGCCCCTGATACAGCGTCAGGTCGACGCCGCGGACGGCGGGCACAAGACCACGCTGAGTCTCGAAGCCAACTTCGAGGTTGCGAATCTTGAGCAGCGGTGTTTCTTCGTTCGAGGAGTCAGACGACACGGAAACTGTTTCTGGATTGGTCATCGGCGTGCTCTCGCTTCCGGGTCAAGGGCATCGCGAACTACGTCGCCGAACATCAGGAAGGCAAGCACGGTAATCGAAAGCGCAGCCGAAGGCAGCAAAAGCGTCTGCGGGTGCGTACGAACCGTTACTTGAGCCTGGTTGATCTCGTTACCCCACGACATGACGGTGGGCGGCAAACCAATTCCGAGGAATCCGAGAGTCGCTTCCGCAACGATGAAGATACCGAGCGACACCGTGGCCACCACAATTACGGGAGCAATCGAGTTGGGGATCACGTGGCGAACCAGAGTCTTGAATCGCGAGACACCGAGGGCGGCCGAAGCCGTGACGTAATCCGAGTTTCGAGCCGACAAGACTGCGCCACGCATGATGCGCGCAATCTGGGGCCACGCAAACAAGGAGAGCACGAGCGACACGGTGAGTGCGTCACGAACAGAGATTACCGAGAACAGAACGATTGCTCCGAGAACGGTGGGGATAGCGAAGAAGACGTCACCGACGCGCGAAACGAAGGAGTCGAGGAACCCGCCGTAGAAGCCCGCAAGAGCCCCGATCACGCCACCGAAAAGGGTCACGATCACCGTGGTCAGCAGACCGATGGTCACCGATGCCTGAGTTCCGAAGATGATTCGCGAGTAGACGTCACAGCCCTGGCGGTTAAACCCGAGAGGGTGACCGGCCTGAGGGTCTCCGTTACTGAACTTGAGGTAGCACTCTCGGGGGTCAGCGCTAGCGAAAAGCCCCGGGAACACCGCCACAACTACGATCACGAAGATCAAGCTGGCTGAGACCCAGAACATCGGACGACGACGCATGGCTTCCCAAGCGTCTGTCCAGGTGCTGCGGGCCTTACCGGTTTCATCAACCTGATCGATCTCAGCGACCGGAGTCTCTGCGAGAGAGGCGATGAAATGTTCTTGGCCGGGACGATGCCGACCAGTGTTGCTACTTGGCATAACGGATCCTTGGGTCAAGCGCGGCGTAGAGCAGGTCAACAAGCAGGTTGGCTAGCACAAAGATGATGACCATCACTGCGACGAAGGAAACCACAGTGGGACCCTCCCCTAGCCGGATTGCTCGATAGACGGTTCCACCGACACCGTTGATGTTGAAGATTCCCTCGGTCACAATCGCACCGACCATGAGCGAACCGATATCGACTCCCAGGTAGGTGACGACTGGAACAAGCGAGTTACGAAGAACGTGCACGGTGACAACTCGACGCCGCGAGAGTCCCTTAGCAGTGGCCGTGCGGACGAAGTCTGCGCCGAGGTTGTCTGCCACGCTCGCACGGGTAAGCCGCACAATATAGGCGAACGAAACCGAGGCGAGAACGATCGCCGGCAAAATGAGTTCGCCCCACGGCGCCGCACCGCTGACGGTGGTTCTTGCCCACCCCAGTTGGATGCCGAAGACGTATTGAAGCACAAAACCGACAACGAACGTCGGAACCGAAATCAGCAGAAGGCTGATCACGAGGGCGGAAGCGTCGAACAGCTTTCCCTTGCGGAGACCAGCAACGAGGCCGACGATGATGCCGAAAAAGGCCTCAATCGCGAGAGCAAGCAGCGCTAGTCGAGCGGTGATCGGAAAGGCCTGAGCCATAACGTCGATGACCGGTCGGCCGGAGAACGTCGTTCCCAGATCGCCTTGGAAGAGCCCACCGATGTACAGCAGATACTGAACGATGAAGGGTTTGTCGAGGTTGTACTCCGCTCGAACCGCTTCAATCACTCCGGGAGCTGGCGGGTGGTCGCCGTAAAGCGCAGCGATTGGATCGCCGGGAACCGCGAACACCATGAAATAGATCAAGAATGTCGCGCCGAAAAACACGGGGATCATCTGGAGGAAGCGCTTGCCTGCATACCAAAGCATCAGATGGTTCCCTCGAAGGAACGGATAAGCATAAGAGTCACAATCACTGAATGAGGGTACTCAGTGTAATGCCCGGGGCCTAAAGCTAGCCCCGGGCATTACACCTTGAGAGTGGAAACTGGGTAAAACTAAGAGCTAATTAGCCCTTGGTTACCTCGTTGTACAGCGGGACAGAGTCCCAACCGAATACAACATTGTCAACGGTGTCAGAGTAGACACCGGTGACGTTCGAGTACCACAGCGGGATCGAAGGAAGGTCGACCAGGAGAACTTCCTGAGCTTCCTGGTACTTCGCCGTTGCCTCTTCTACGGACGATGCGCTAGCACCCTCAGCAAGGATCTTCTCGAACTCGGGGCTCGAGTAGCCTTCCTTGTTCGAGCCGGCTCCATCAACGTAGAGCGGTCCGAGGAAGTTGTACAGCGACGGGTAGTCAGCCTGCCATCCGGCACGCGTTCCACCGGTGAGCGCGTTAGCGTCACGGTCGTTGAGCGCGTCTGCGAATGTCGGGTACGCCTTGCCCACAGCTTCAATGCCAAGCGTATTGCTGATGCTGTTAGCTACAGCGTCAACCCATGCCTGGTGTCCACCATCAGCGTTGTACGCGAGGTCGAAGACGGTGTCTCCGTAAGGTGCGATTGCGTCAGCTTCAGCCCACAGCTTTACAGCCTCATCCGGGTTGAAGTCGAGGACTTCAGCGCCAGCAAGGTTGTCAGAGTGACCAGCGATTACCGGCGACGTGAAGTCGGTTGCCGGCGTACGAGTGCCCTGGAAGATGACATCAGTGATTTCGGCGCGGTCGATCGACATCGAGATAGCTGCACGACGCAGCTTGCCCTCTTCGCCCGACCAGTGCTCGAGGTAGTACGGCATGTTGAACGCCTGGAAGATTGCTGCAGGCTGGTTCACCGAACGACCCGGGAAGTCCGACTCGTAGGTTGCGAATGCCGAGTCAGGGACAGCGTCGAGGATGTCGAGGTTGCCACCGAGAGCGTCAGCGTATGCCGCATCTTGACTCGTGTAGAAGATGATCGTCACGCCGCCGTTGACAGCCTTGCGTACACCGTCGTAGTCAGGGTTGGTGACGAGGTCGATCTGGACATCGTGCTGCCATCCGTCTTCAGCAACCATGTACGGACCGTTACCGACAGGGTTCTCACCGAATGCGTCAAGGTCTTCCCAAGCCGACTCGGGCAGCGGCATGAATGCCGAGTAGCCGAGACGCAGCGGGAAGTCTGCCTCAGGGTTGATCAGGGTGACGGTGAACTCGGTGTCGCTGACAACGTCAAGACCCGTGAGCTCTGATTCCTCGTCGTAGCTGAAGCCCTCGATGTTGTCGAAGAAGTACGAGGAGCTTTGCGCGTTGCTGAGCAGTGCGCCGTACTGCCATGCCTTGACGAAGGAGTCAGACGTTACAGCTTCACCGTTGGTGAAGGTCCAGCCGTCGTTGAGCGTGACGTTCCACACCTGTCCGTCTTCGGATTCGATCGACTGAGCTACTTCGTTGACTACATCGCCATCAGCGGTGTAGGAAACGAGACCAGCGAAAATCGAGGTGACGATCTTGCCGCCACCAGTTTCGGTGGTGTTGGTCGGAATGAGCGACTGCTGTGGCTCGCTACCGTTTGTGGTGATGATCGCGGCGGTGTCGCTTTCGGCGGGCGCCTCGCTGGCCGAGCAACCCGCAAGTGCGAGTGCTGAGGCTGACAGCAGTGCGATTGCACTGATGCCCATGCGTGATCTCTTCAATGTTTCCTCCTGTGCAGAATTGCGCTAACGGCACGGAATTTTTGGCGCCGCACCGCGCTTGATAGTTCACACCCTAAAACGGGGGGATGCCCCAATCAAAACTGTAAAGCCAAACGTTACACAGCGGTAACGCTCGTGAAGATTATGTGCATACTTTGCAGAATTCCCGCGCACGATCGCTGCCATTCACTACAAAACTGCGCAAACCTCTCCAGAGCGACGCCCAGCAACGTGAGTTAACATCTTTCCATGTCGCAATCGAGCCCGGCTTCCCGCGCGCCCCAGACCATACTGATCTTCGACGGTGACTGCGCCTTTTGCACCCTCTGGGTCAATCGTTTGCAGGCAATTCTTCCGGTGTTCCCCGAGAGCACTCCCTGGCAATGGATCGATCTCGACGACTACGCCCTCACTCAGGACGACGTTGAAAAAGCGGCCTGGTTCGTGACTCCTACTCGACAGTTCGCCGGCCACATGGCGTTCTCAGCCCTTCTGAGAATTCAGCCAAATTTCGGATGGCGCTTCCTTGGGCATCTCATTGCCACCGAGCCCTTCAGCACGATCGCCTCCCTCGGCTACCGTTTCGTCGCGCGCTTCCGGCACCGTCTGCCCGGCGGAACTCCAGCCTGCGCCATGCGCCCCTCCGAGTGAGCTCAGCACCAGCGCTTCCTCAGTCGCGCGGCCGGCTCTGGACAGAGATCTCGATCGTTCTTGCGCTCTCGCTCGGGGCATCCGCGATCTATTCGATCGTCTCGATCACGAACAGACTGACGCGTACCGAATCGCTGTCGCAGCAAACCGCAACGCTGAATTCGTCGCTCAGCACACGGCCAACCTTCGACCTGATCTATCAGCTGCTCGGTATCACTTTTGATCTCGCGCCCGTCGCGCTCGTCGCGTTCCTGTTGTGGAGTGCGACCACGCCGCGACTATCGAGACTGGGAATCGACTTCACACGCCCGACTCGCGATGGGCTCACCGGAATCGCTCTCGCCCTTGCGATTGGCATCCCCGGAATCGCGGTCTACCTCGCCGGGCGTGCCCTCGGCATCACCGTCAATGTTGTCCCCGCTGCACTCGACCAATACTGGTGGACCGTGCCCGTGCTGCTGCTCTCGGCGCTGCGTGCCGGTATTACCGAAGAAGTCATCGTGATCGGCTACCTTTACGCCCGACTCGGCGACCTTGGCTGGAGCCGCTGGCAGATCATTATCTCGACTGCGATCCTGCGCGGCACCTATCACCTCTACCAGGGCATTGGCGCGTTTGTCGGCAACGTCGCCATGGGATTGCTTTTCGGCTGGCTCTACACGCGCTACCGTCGAGTGCTGCCCCTTGTCATTGCCCACACCCTTATCGACGCTGCCATCTTTATCGGCTACGGCTGGGCTCTAGGAGCGTTTCCCGCGCTCTTCGGCGCCACGGAATAGTTCTCCACAACCAGTACCGTTCGCTACACCCGAGGCGTAGAGTGTGGCGCATGTCGTCGGAAATCACTATTGAAACAGTGCCAAGCCACGTCGTTGCCGGCATCGAGTTCTCGACAACGATGCAAACTCTGCCTGCCGACATGAGCGGCGCAATCGGCACCCTGCTCACCGAGACTGCCGACCCCGCCATCACCGTCGCGGGGCCCGTGATGGCCGTGTACACCGAAGAGATGCGCACCGATGGGCCATGGAAGTGCGAAGTCTGCGTTCCAGTCGCGAATGGGCTCATCGACCATCCAGTGCTCGCGACACACGAACTCGCTGGCGGCCGCGTTGCTACGGTCACACATCACGGTGCCTACAGCGGCCTCAAGGCCACCTACAACGACGTTTTTGATTGGTTTAGCGAACACGGCCACACCTACGCCGGAGCACCCCGCGAAATATACCTCAACACCCCTGGCGAGGTTGTCGAAGCAGAGCTCCTCACCCGCCTCGAATTTCCCGTGGTTCCCGCCGCCGAATAGCTCCAGAGAGGAAACAACCATGAAAACGAACCCCTACCTGAGCTTTAGAGACAATGCTCGCGAAGCTCTTGCCTACTACCAGTCCGTGTTCGGCGGCACCACCGAAATTCATACCTTCGCCGATTTCAACGCCAGTGAAGATCCCGAAGAACAAGAGTGGGTCATGCACGGCCAGCTGGAATCCCCGGCCGGAATCACGCTGATGCTGGCCGACACCCCCAAAACCATGGACTACAGCCCTGGCGGATCGATGTCGATCTCGATTGCGGGCTACCTGAGCGAAAAAGCCGCCATCGAGGGCTACTGGGAAAAGCTGTGCGACGGTGGTCGAATCGACATGCCGCTCGAGCGCGCCGAATGGGGCGGGATCTTCGGAATGGTGCTCGACCGCTACTCCGTGAACTGGATCGTCAGCATCAGCGACGACAACGAGACGCGTTAGCGCCGCACTGCAGCGGTCTGCGTCGCCGCAGCGCTGACCCCCTCGAGCGGGCATCCTCAGGATGCTCCGCTTCGAGAGTCAGCGAGCCGCGGCCTGAGCGACTACGTGCAGTTCGGACGACAGGACCGCTGGCTGAGGGCATCCACGAGCACCTTGCCGAGGTCTTCTGGCACGGCAGCGGAATACGCTGCACCACCCGTGGACTGCGCAATTTCCGTCATCGACTCCAAGTCAGTGTCCGGACCGAAACCGATCAAGATCACTGGAACGGGCTCATTCGGATCGTCGAGCGCTTTCAAGTTTTTGAGAAGCGCCGACAGGCTGATGCCGTTGTCGTCTTCGTTGTAGCCATCAGTGATGAGCAGAACCGAGTTGATCTTCGACGGGTCGTAGTCTTCCTTGACCTCCTTGACCGCAGCCAAGATGGTGTCATAGAGCCCCGTGTAGCCATAAATGCGATCTGGCAACGATGCGACGACGTCATTGATTTGAGCCACATGGTCGGGATCAGATAGCGGTGCAATCGGCGACAGCGGTTCCCAGTCCTGAGTGCCGATACGGTTCTGCGAGAAGGCCCACACGCCCAGCTCGGCTTCGCCCGAGAACTTTGACAGCGCCTCACTAGCAGCGAGCTGGAACACGTCGATTCGTCGCAGGCCATTATTCGCCGGATCCAGCATGGAACCTGAAGTGTCAATGACAACGAGGAGTCGCGAACGAAGCGTAAGAACACTCCACGAACGAAGAATCTCGATCTGTACTGCAGCATCTGCCGTCGGCTTCGCTTCAGTGGCTGTCTCGGGAACTCCCGTCACCCGCAAGTCGCCGCCACCATCAGCATCGCGGAAACCCTCCTTGGCCAATACTTCAGCCGACGAGCGCGTTGCCGCCGCCAGCGCCGTAAGAAGTCGTTGCGGAGCATCGGCAGCGACTATTTCACTCGCTACTGCAGCGGAAGCGCCTGTGGACGTAGAGGTCGCTGAAGTGGACGTCTCAGCTTCTTCATCCCCACCGACGACCTCAACAAAGGGGTAGGTCAATTCGACCGTTCCGTCCGTCGGATATAGCGCGATCATGGGCGAGGACTCAGACCCGCTGTTGTAGGTGGCAACTTCGCGCTCCGTTGTCACGACAACGGTGGGCAGAGTTGCGTCAGTCGCGAGCCCGAAAGCCTCTTCGGAAGTCTGGGGAATTGTTTTTCCCATGGCGATCATGGCACCCGCGAACTGGCGCGGATCTTCAGCAGACGAGACCGACTGCAGCTGCGCAAGGCCAGCAAGGCTCGCGGTATTCGCCTCGGGGTCAGGAACCAGGGTCACCACAGTGCCGCTGAGTAGTGATTCCCACGACAGCGGCGTATCGCCGAGGTCAGCGACTTGCGATGCGGATGTAGCCAGCACTACCGGGGTGCTCGCCACGTAGTCGGTGATCTCGAGCTCGGGGGCAGTGCGCCCCAACGAGTCGGCCATCGATGTGACGCGATCGAGCCAAGCCGCCGAGTCCGGAACCCACGCGTCGAGATCGCCGGCAGCACCTGAAGCGAAGAGAGCAGCGGTGTCTGCCGAAACGAGCGAACGGACTTCGGTTTCCGTGCAGTTGCCGTCGGCCTCATCGAACTCCGCCGCGACGATAGTGAGGGCAGGAGCAATCGACGGGTCAGCGGCGATTACGACAGGGCGAGTCTCTGTGCAGCCGCCCGCTAACGGCGCAACAGCATCCGAAATCCATCCAATTGCACCCAGTTGGATGCCAGCGAGAGAGAGTGCTGCAATGGCAACCAGTGCCACCGGCGCCAGCCACCAACGCTTCTTCCACCGTTGCCAAAAAGTTTTACGGTGTCGATGCCGTCGGGTGGTCACGAAGCTCTCCAGTCGGTGAGAAAGCGATTTGGGGTCGTCGGGTCGACCACTCGCTGTACACCAAACGCACATTACAACACCTGAAGAGAGAAAATCCAGCTAAAGTGAAGAATTTTACCCACGGCAGATGCCGATGCCAGACGAATGCTGGTGTCCCACATTCGGGGGACACAATTATGGCGCGTGCAGAACCGAACTGGATCGGTTTCGCACGCGCCATTTTCCGTTACTCAAGCAACGAAATTTAGGGCATTTCGCTAGTGCGCAAACGCCTCAATCGGCGGGCACGAGCAGACCAAATTGCGGTCGCCATACGCGTTGTCAACACGGCGTACCGGCGGCCAGTACTTGCCTGAAACGAGAGAGCTCAACGGATACACCGCTTGCTCACGCGAATACGAGTGATCCCAGTCGCCGGCGATCACCGAATGCGCCGTGTGCGGAGCGTTGATGAGGGGATTGTCGTCGGCTGGCCACGTTCCGGCCGCCACGGCATCCGCTTCTTCCTTGATGGCAATCATCGCGTGGATGAAGCGATCGAGCTCGGCGAGGTCTTCGCTCTCGGTAGGTTCAACCATGAGCGTGCCCGATACCGGGAACGACATCGTCGGAGCGTGGAAACCGTAGTCAATGAGGCGCTTGGCGACATCGTTGTTGTCGATGCCGGTCGCTTCCTTGAGGGGACGCAGATCGAGGATGCACTCGTGAGCAACGAGGCCGTTGTCTCCCGCGTACAGCACCGGGAAGTGCTCGCGTAGGCGCACCGCAATGTAGTTGGCCGAAAGCACAGCGGCACCGGTCGCGGCTTTGAGGCCAGCCGATCCCATCATGCGCACGTAGGCCCACGTGATCGGCAGAATGCTCGGGCTTCCGTACGGTGCAGCACTGACCGCTCCCCCGGCGTGAACATACGGGCCGGCAGCACCGGTCTGCATGTCGAAAGCCGGATGATGCTGGCTCTGCGCCATGGGGTGTCCAGGCAAGAACTTAGCCAAGTGCGCTTTCGCCACAACCGGACCAACGCCGGGACCGCCACCACCGTGAGGGATGCAGAAGGTCTTGTGCAGGTTGAGGTGGCTGACATCGCCGCCAAAGTCACCGAACCGCGCGTAACCGAGCAGAGCGTTGAGGTTGGCGCCATCGACGTACACCTGTCCGCCAGCATCGTGCACGGCCTGCGTGATTTCACGCACTTCGTGCTCGTAAACACCGTGGGTGGAGGGGTAGGTGATCATGAGGGCGGCGATTTCACTCGCGTGCTCGGCGATCTTGGCGCGCAGGTCGTCGAGGTCGACGTTGCCGAGATCATCGCAAGCCACCACAACGACACGCATTCCGGCGAGCATGGCGCTGGCGGCGTTCGTGCCGTGCGCACTCGACGGAATGAGGCAAATCGTGCGTTCCGGGTTGCCATTCGCGCGGTGATAGCCACGAATCGCGAGGAGCCCCGCGAGTTCGCCCTGGCTTCCGGCGTTTGGCTGCAACGACGCGGTGTCGTAACCGGTGACCTCAGTGAGCCACGACTCGAGGTGCGAAATCATGACGAGATAGCCCGACACATCTTCGGCCGGAGCGAAGGGATGGATGCCCGCAAATTCCGGCCAGCTCACCGCTTCCATCTCGGTCGCTGCGTTGAGCTTCATCGTGCACGAGCCCAGCGGGATCATGCCGCGGTCGAGCGCGTAATCCTTGTCGGCGAGGTACTTGAGGTAGCGCATCATGCTCGTCTCCGAGCGGTGCGTGTTGAACACCGGGTGCGTGAGGTACTCGCTCGTGCGGTTGAGATCCTTGGGGATTGTGGTGTCGTCGGGCGAGTAGCTGAAGAAGCCGCCCTCGAGCCCAAAGGCTTCCGCGAGATCATTCTCTTGCGCTGCGAGCATTCCGCCGTAAGGCTGCGTCGAGACTTCGTCGAAGCTCAAACGAACAGTGTCAGCATCCACAACATAAAGCAGGATGTCGCTCTCGAGCGCCTTGGTGGCTATCGCTTGCGCCTGGCCCTTTTTCGTCACCGACAGGGTGTCGAAGAAGGTCTCGTTCTCGACCGTGTAGCCGGCAGCGGTCAAGCGTGCTGCGAACTTCGCGGTGTCGTGGTGGATGCGCTGAGCGATTCGCTTGAGGCCCTGCGGTCCGTGATAAACGGCATACATGGATGCCATAACAGCGAGCAAAACCTGCGCGGTACAGATGTTGGAGGTCGCTTTCTCGCGGCGGATGTGCTGCTCCCGCGCCTGCAACGAAAGACGGTAGGCGGGGTCGCCAGCGGCATCCTGAGATACGCCGACGAGGCGGCCGGGCAACTGGCGTTCGAGGCCCTTGCGCACCGACATGTAGCCGGCGTGCGGTCCGCCGAAGCCCATCGGAACGCCGAAGCGTTGCGTGGTGCCGACGGCAACATCTGCGCCGAGTTCACCTGGCGACTTGAGAATCGTCAACGCAAGCAGATCAGCGGCAACAACGGCGAGTCCGCCGTGAGCTTTCACCGCAGCGATAACCTCGCTGGAATCCCACACGCGACCGGTTGCACCCGGGTATTGGATGAGCGCGCCGAAGCACTCCGGCAGCTCAGGGTTCGCACCGAGCGTTGCCAGGTCGATCTCAACAAGCTCAATTCCGAGAGCCTCCGCGCGGTTCGCCAGCAGAGCCTTGGTCTGCGGAAAAGTATCGGCATCCACGATGAACACGGGCGACTCCACGCGAGCCGCACGGCGCGCAAGGAGCATCCCCTCAACAGCGGCGGTGCCCTCATCGAGCATCGACGCGTTCGTCGTGGTCATTCCAGCAAGGTCAGCAACCATCGTCTGGAAGTTGAGGAGAGCCTCAAGGCGACCCTGGGAAATCTCCGGCTGGTACGGCGTGTACGCCGTGTACCAGCTCGGGTTTTCGAGCACGTTGCGCTTGATCACCGCGGGTGTGATGGTGTCGTAATAACCGAGACCGATCATGCTGCGACGAATCTTGTTTGCGCCAGCGAGAGCACGCAGTTCGGCGAGCGCTTCACGCTCGGAAGCAGGAGCCGGGATCGTGGAATTCACAATCGGAGTCTGGTGAATCGCCGGCGGAACCGCGGCATCCACGAGCGATTCAAGGCTGTCGTAGCCGACAGCGGCCAACATGCTGGCCTGGGCTGCGTCATCCGTGCCGATGTGGCGGTCAGCAAACGTGCCGCTGATGAAAGGGTTGGGCATTATTCGCCTGTCAATGCGGTGTATTCGTCGAGGCTGAGCATCGACGGGAGTTCAGTAAATTCGATCTTCACGAGCCAGCCTTCACCGAAGGGGTCACTGTTGACGAGTTCTGGGCTGTCGGCGACAGCATCGTTGGATTCGACGACGGTTCCCGCAACGGGAGCGAAGAGTTCGCCCACCGACTTGGTCGACTCAATCTCGCCGACGATCTTGCCCTCAGCGACGGTGGCGCCGACCTTGGGCAGATCAACGAAAACGATGTCGCCCAGCTTGCCTGCGGCGAAGTCGGTGATTCCGACCGTCGCGACATTGCCGTCAACCAACACCCACTCGTGCTCGGCGGTGTACTGCAATTCGCTCTTCTCAGCCATGATCAGGCCTCTCTTTTGTAGAAGGGTAGGGAAACAACGGATGCAGCAATGCGACTGCCCCGCACATCAATGTGAAGCTCGGTGCCGACTTCGCTCACGGCGGGGTCGACATAAGCCATCGCGATGGGGTGGCCCAGGGTCGGCGAGAGCGCACCCGAGGTAATGACGCCAACTTCTTTATCACCGTGAAAGAGCAGGTAGTCGGCGCGACCGGCGCGACGACCTTCAGCGGCGAGGCCGACGAGCACGCGGGCACCAGCATCCGGCCCGGCTTCGATCGCACTGCGACCGACGAAGTCGCCCTCCTTGCTGAGCGCAACAACGCGGCCGAGGCCCGCCTGCACGGGGAAGGTGCTGAGGTTGAGTTCGTGACCGTACAGCGGCATGCCCGCTTCGAGGCGGAGAGTGTCTCGGCACGCGAGACCGGCGGGCACGAGGCCGAGCGGTTCGCCGGCGACGGTGAGCGCTGCCCAGAGGTCGGCCGCGGCATCCACATGAATGTACAACTCAAAGCCGTCTTCGCCCGTGTAGCCAGTGCGACCGATAATGAGGTCGGTGCCATTGAAAGTGGCCGCGGTTTCGCGGTAGTACTTCAGTTCATCGAGCGGCGTAGCGAAGTCGCCGAGACCGGTGGTCGCTTCGAGGATGGCGCGCGAGACCGGACCCTGCACGGCGATGAGCGCGTAGTCGTCGCTCTCGTCGGTGACCACTACGTCAAAGTCGGCAGCGCGCTCGGTGAGAGCAGTTGCGGCAGCGAAACGGTTGCCTGCGTTCGCCACGACGAGGAAATGGTCGTCGGCAAGGCGATAGGTCACGAGGTCATCGATGATGCCGCCCGCCTCATTGAGCAACAGGCTGTACTTGGCTTGCGCCAAGGCAATACCCGAGAGCTTGCCCGCGAGTGCGTAGTCGAGGTACGCGCCAGCGTCAGCGCCGCGCACGTGAATCTCTGCCATGTGCGAGATGTCGAAAATGCCGGCAGCGGTGCGCACGGCATGGTGCTCGGCGAGGTCGGAGCTATACCGCACCGGCATCATCCACCCAGCGAAATCGGTGAACGCAGCACCGAGTTGCTCATGGATGCTGTGCAACGGCGAATACCTCACCGCGGTGGGCGAAGATTCAGCGGATGAAGCTTCAGAACTTGATACATCGGTCACGGAGTTCTCCTGGCGCATGGGCTAGTGAATAGAACTCCCCCTCTGTGATGAGCCTGAGAGCTTCACACGCTAAACGCTAGCGAGCTTTCACCGTCGGCGGAACCTCAGGGTGATGCGAGGTTCTCTTTCCAGAGTGGCCAGTGCGGTGCGGTACGTGAACCTGAGAGATTGGCGGGGAGGCTTGCTCCTTCGGTGCCGGCCTGGCGCTTGCCAATTTCAGTTGACTAGCGCTGGGTGCCCGGCTCTCCCGCATCGTGTTGCGGCCCGATGTTCAGTTGTGAGTTCAGCATAGCAATGTGGGGAGGGCAATCGCGTTACAGGAGCGCTGAACTGAGCAACAAACTGGTCTCGCTGTTCACGACACCTTCCACATTTCGCATGCGGGCCAGCACCCGGTCGAAGTTGCTGAGGCTGTCGGTGCGGATGTCTGCCACCAGATCCCAGGCGCCGTTGGTGGTGTGAAGTTCATGGATCTCGGGCAGGCCTCGCAACTGGCTGATCACAGAGTCCGTCGATCGCCCTTCTACCTCCACAAAGGCAATCGCCCGAATAAACGAGGGGTCGCGATCTTCCCGAATACGAATCGAGAAACCGAGCACTGTGCCGTTGCTCACGAGGCGATCGATACGGCTCGTGACGGTCGCGCGGGTGACGTTAAGGCGACGCGAGAGGCTCGCCACGGACTCGCGCGCATCGGCTCGAAGCGCGGCGAGGAGGCGACGATCGAGGTCATCTAAGTCAGACATACACAAAGTGTATAATTTAGCATTGCATTATGCCTAGTTATTGGCCGGAAATAGCGTCGACTGGGAGTTGTAGCTACATAGTGCACATTCGTAACGTAGGAAGCACGATTACCGCAACGAAAGGAGTGACCATGGTTCACTACGTAGACGTCAACAACATGCGCCGCTGGATTGCCGACACCGGCATCGAGCCAATCATTATGGGCATCGTGGGTTACCTCGAACAGGATTATGCCAAGTGGCCCCAGTTCGACAAGTCACCTCGCGTTGCCGCCCACTCCCCCGAAGGCGTCATCGAATTGATGCCGACGAGCGATGGCGAAACGTACGGCTTTAAGTATGTCAATGGCCACCCATCCAACCCTGCACTGGGCTTCCAGACCGTGACTGCGCTCGGCATGCTTGCCCGCGTCGACAACGGCTACCCCACCTTCTTCTCGGAGATGACCCTACTTACGGCGTTGCGCACCTCTGCGACCTCCGTCATGGCCGCGCGCGCTTTGGCTCGCCCCGACTCCAGTGTTCTCGCCCTCATCGGCACCGGCACTCAGTCTGAGTTCCAGGCACTCGGCTTCCGCGCCGGCCTCGGCATCACGAGCCTGCGCGTCTGGGACACCGACCCCGCCGCGATGGACAAGTTCATCCGCAACGTTGAGCCACTCGGTTTCGACATCGTGCGCGCAACCTCAGCAGCAGACGCTGTTGCGGGCGCCGACATCGTCACCACGTGCACCGCCGACAAGAAGAACGCGACGATTCTCACCGCCGACATGATTGAACCCGGCATGCACCTCAACGCCATTGGCGGCGACTGCCCGGGCAAGACAGAACTCGAAGAGGCCATCGTGCGCAACTCGACCGTGTTCGTCGAGTTTCCCGAGCAAACCCGCATCGAGGGCGAAATTCAGCAGGTTGAAGCGGACTCCCCCATCACCGAGCTGTGGGAAGTTCTCGCCGGAACCGCGACGGGCCGCAGCTCCGCTGAGGAAGTGACACTCTTCGACTCCGTTGGCTTCGCGATCGAAGACTTCTCGGCACTGCGCTACGTCTTCGACGCTGTTCGCGACACCGACTATGCAACGAACCTTGACCTGATTGCCGACCCTGCTGACCCCAAGGATCTGTTCTCGCTCGTGTCGCGCGTTCCTGTACTGACCGCGTAGGCCACCGATGAGCGTTCAGGCCCCTTCGGCCGCTGTTCTCATCCGCCCGCACCGTTTCACACCGAATAGCCAAACTGCGGGCGACAATGCCTTCCAGTCGACTGACCCCAGCCGCACTCCGGATGAGATTGCTCGCGCCGCGTACGACGAGTCCACCCAGGTGGCCGAGACGTTGCGTGACGCGGGCGTCAACATCCACGTGTTTGAGGATGAGGAGAGCACTCGGCCCGACAGTGTGTTCCCGAACAACTGGTTCTCGACGCACAGTGGTGGCCGCGTTGCGGTGTATCCGATGTTTGCTCCAAACCGGCGCACCGAGCGACGCACCGATGTCATTGAAATGTTGAAGCATGACTTTCGGGTGCAGGATGTCGTGGACTATTCCGGATTAGAGCACGACGGCATCTACCTTGAGGGCACCGGCGCGATGGTCATCGACCACACCAACCGGGTCGCGTATGCGGCAGAATCGCACCGCGCCAACCCGCTCGCGCTCGAACGGTTCTGCGCATCCTTCGGCTATGAGCCAATGATGTTTGAGGCCCGCGACAGCCACGGTGTGCCGATTTATCACACCAACGTCATGATGTGCATTGCGACCGACTTCGCCATGATCGGGCTCGATCTGATTACGTCGGGAGATCGCCGCATGGAAATGGCCGAGCGCCTGACCGCCCCCGGTCGCACGCTGATCGACCTCACGGCTGAGCAGATTGCTAACTTTGCGGGAAATGCTCTCGAGCTGAGGACTCCGAACGGCCGCATCTTGGCCCTCTCAAACCGCGCACTCGCGAGTCTCACTCGCGCTCAGCGCTCGGTGATCGAAGCCAGCTGCGAGATCGTGCCGCTCGACATTCCGACGATCGAGTTGGCCGGTGGCTCAGTGCGCTGCATGGTGGCCGGCATCCATTTGGATCGTCGTTCACGCATGGCCGCGGATGTTGCCGCCGGCGTTCCTGCTGCCGACGCTGCCGAAGCAGCCCCGACAGCAGGCGCCTAGCCAATCTGTGGTGGAAGCGGGTCCCTCCGCCTTCGCCACAGACCTCAGCGACCTGCGCCACCAGTGGTGTCGCAGGGTGCTGGGCGTTCGCTAACTGCAGTTCGGGCGGCAGTCGCGCTGTGACAACGCCTCAAGCATCACGTTACTGAGCTCAGTGGGGTTGTTTGCTTGGTAGGCCGTTCCACCGGTGACCTGGGCGATCTTTCGCATCGCTTCGACGTCGGTGTCTGGGCCAATTCCGACGAGAACCACGGGAACGGGCTCATCTGTGTTGACATCGATCATTGCGTTCAGCTCGTCAACCAGCGTCTCCAAGGAAATGCCGTTGTCGTCTTCGTTGCGACCATCGGTGATCAGAACCACTGAGTTGACTTTGTCGGGATCAAAGTCGTCTCGCACATGGGTGACCGCAGCGAGCACGGTGTCATTGAGGCCGGTGTAGCCGTTGATGCGCGACGGTAGAGTGTCGATGATTTCCTGAAGACTCTCAACATGCTCCGGGTCATTCATCGATCGGATGCCTGCAACGTCTTCCCAGTCTTCCTCGCCAACACGCTCCTTCGAGAAGAGCCACATGCCCAGCTCATCATCCTCTGAAAGCGTGCTGAAGGCATCCTCAGCCGAGTTCTGGAACATCTCGATGCGGCGCTGACCATCCCACGCTCGTTCCAGCATGGAACCTGACACATCAACAACCGTGAGGATGCGTGAGCGCAGGTTGAGAGAGTTCCAGTTGCGCAGGATACTGACGAGTTCGTCGGTGTCTCCCACCGACTTGGTGGCTACGGGCGCGGCGATAACACCGGAAGCGAGGATCTCACCTTCACCAGCGTTATCGCGGAAGCCCTCGGCGTTCAATACCTGCGAAGAGCCGCGAACAAGATCAGCGAACTCCTCAAGCAGCTTCGTGCGCGCCGTTTCGATCTCAGCGAGCTCCGTTTGTTCTTCTTCGGTGAGGCGCGAGGCTTCAACTTCGCTCAGAGTGGAGTTCTCCACGACCACGAACGGATAGGTCAGCGCAACAGTTCCTTCGGACGGGTAGAGCGCCACCAGAGGCTCGTCAGGGCTCGACGCGTTGTGCTCCACGATCTCTCGTTCCGTCGCGAGAGCAACCGTTCGTGAGTCAGAGATCTGAAGCTCAGCGAACGCCGCCTTTGTCGAATCGGGAATCGAGCGCCCGAGATTCATCAGCACACGATCAAAGTCTTCAGCATCGCCATCCGCAGCAAGATCATTGAGAGTCGCGAGCGCGATCATGCTGGACGATGACGACTCGGGGTCGGGCAGAAGCGTGCGGTACCGACCGTCGAGGATCGCACCCCAGCCCACCTCCGACGCTTCGAATTCAGCGACCTTCACGGCCGGGGTTGCCAGCACAAGCGGGCTCGATGCGATCGAATCCCACTCCTGCGTCTTGGGGATTTCGCGTCCGAGAGCGGTCGCGGTGCTTTCCACTCGGTTCAACCAAATCGGCGAATCAGGAATCCAGGCGTCAGCACCAGTGGAGGTGCCGGATGCCAGCAATGCCGCGGTATCCGCGGAGCGCTGCGTCACGATTGTGGCCGAGAGGCACTGACCAACGTGCTCCGCATTGAAAGCATTCGCGACGGTTTGGACGGTCGACGAAATGGTGGGATCGGTGACGACGACAAGTTCGGTGGCATTCGGGCATCCGAAAGTCTGGGCCACAAAATCGTCGAGCTTGTTCTGGGCAGCAAGCGCTACGAGAGCGCCACCACCGGCGAGGGACAGGGTGAGCAGGGTTGCGAGGACGGGTGTACTAGCGCGGAGGAACCAGGATTTAATTGTTCTGGAACGGTGGCGGGGTCGGGACACAGGGGGACTCCATCGATCACGGGTGCACTTGATTTCGGGGGAACCAAGAGTTGACCCCCTTTCGGGGGCCTACACAATAGTGACACAATTTCGCTTCAATAAAACGGCCTTACACAGGTTATTCTCAGTATCGTTGCGTGAAACCAACGAATATCCCGGTGAGACGCCTGACTTTCTCTCCTCGCGCAAGATCTTTGCATGGGGATAAAGTGCTTACTGGCCTCTAACGCCGTTCATTGCCGCAACGGTAGTTTCCCGTCGCCCGCGCCACAACCTGCTGATCAGAGGCTGCACTCGTTCCTCAAATGATGCGAACCTACGCGCGCAACTCGATCGCAACGGATTGCCCTGCAGTGCCGCGAAGCTTCTGCGCGAGACGGATTGCGGTGTACTTGGCACCGTACTTTTTCTTGAGAGCCGCATCCATGGCATCCAAAGTCTCGGCATCATGATGAACACTCGCTGTCGCCGGCACCGTGGCTGCACCCTCGGTGATCGTGCCACGCATGTCGCACGCGGTCAGTTCGACGCGATCAGTATGAGCGATGCGCTTCACCTTGCCCGAATGGGGCGCCGTCGTGACAAACATGCGATCGCCATCCGCAACAATCCACACCGGGGTGGAGACTGCATCCCCCGACTTGCGGAAAGTAGTGAGCGACACATAAGGCTCGGTGGCCAGAGCGGAGAATTCAGGAGAAGTCATCTCCCCATTATCGCCGCCTGCGCCACTACGCCTTGAAGTTGACGAGTTTGTGAGTTCCATCACAAAACGGCTTGATGTCTGAGACTCCACAGCGGCAGAGCGCGACGGTGCGCCGTGATTGAGGAATGGGCTCGCCGTCTGACGATCGCAAATTAATTGTGCCTCGAACCAGAAGCGGTCCGTCGGCACAAGCAACCACTTCGACATCGTCAGAGCCGCGCGCCTCAGGGGAATTGTGAGACTGCTTGTTCATCGTGCCGCCACCTCTCCGATCGGGTTGGAATCGTTCGCGAAGTCGCCGGTCGTCAGCGCCGCGAGAGGCTTTCGAAGCGACGAACGCCCGGCCTCGAACGACTCCAGCATGTGCTTCGCCACCCACTCGTCAAGGAGGAGGCACGCACCCGCGCCAAAGAAAATCTCGCTCAGCAACGCTGGCTCGCTCTCCGCCAAACCGCCAGCCAAGTCGCGCGCCGCAATCTGTTCATGAACCGCATCGGCTTCCACATGCTCATCGAAGTACTCGGTGACATCGTCTCCGTAACCGAGGCGGCGGAAGCCACGCGCATACAGCTTGTTGGGGATCGATGACGTCATTTCGAATGCCGCCAGGTGACCGACGATGGCCCCGCGAAGTCGGCGATGGAGCCCAAACATCGACATCATGTTGAACGACGCCAGCGTGATTGCTGGCGCGTAGTTGAGGTACGCGCCATACCGCGAATCGAGCCCCACACCGCGCATGGTGCGAGCATAAATTTCGGAGTGCATCCGATCTCGGCGCCCGGCGCCATACTCATCGGACTGAATCTCGACCAGCGCCGCCTTGGCCCGACCGCGAAGGCGCGGAATTGCCCAGGAGTGCGGGTCAGCTTCCTTCAACGTATAGATCGAGCGCTGCACCAAGTACTCGTGGGCTTGATCCGCCGTGAGTTTCTTTGCCACATAGCGAGAGAGACTCGGGCCGGAGTCTGCGCTGGTGAACTCAAAAAGGGCGGCAGCGACATCCTCGTCCGCAGCGTTCGGCAACTCCGGAATGGTCACCACCGCACGGAGCTGCGCCTCGAACGCCTGCTCAAGATCGAGGCGCGCCGCGATAGTGCCCAGATCCCACTCCCAGCGATCGCCATTTTCCACCACGGCCCCGTAGTAGAGGCCATAGAGCAGGAACAGCGACAATTGCACGTCTTCATCGCGAATGAAATCCCGGCCGCTTTCGACAGCGGACGCTACAGCTTCAGGCAATCCCACAATCTCTTGCGGTTTGCTCTGCTGTGAAAAGGCGTCAAGCAGCAGCTCGCTAATCGGGCCACGGGCCTCGATCTCTTCATTGCACCATTTGTCGTACTCTGCCGAATTTCCGGGAAGAGAGTTCTCGCTTGTGGCCATAATGACCTCTCCTTTTCATCTGAAAGTGGGGATTGAATCGTTGTACGATCTCCGCCGATCGTTCAGCTTTACTCATGGAATCTTTGACGGTCGGGCTGGAAGATTGCTGCGCGATTCTTGGGACTTTGCCGGTTTTTTGACCGCAGCGGAGTGTTAGGTTGGTGGCGTCCCCACGGGAGCCCTAATGCAGGGGCTGAGAGGGAGCTGACGCAGCTTCGACCGTCGAACCTACCGGGTAATGCCGGCGAAGGAAGTACGGCTCATGCGCCCCACACATTCGATCTCCGCTGTTCCGTCTGCCTCCCCTGCGGCTCCGTTAGCTACACGTCGCGCTGTGCGCGGCGGGATCTTCGGCAACTATGTCGACCAGTTCGACATCTTCTTGCCGGTCATTGCGCTGGCTCCCGCATCCGCTCAGTTGTTTGGCTCGGACAATCTGGTCGAAAACGCCGGCCTGATCTTTGTCGCAACCCTGCTTGGCCGACCGATCGGGGCGGCGATTTTCGGGTCCGTTTCCGACCGAATCGGGCGAACGGCAACCACGAAGGTCGCTCTACTCGGTGTCGCGCTCACGACACTGCTGATCGCGTTCGTGCCCGACCACACCGTGCTCGGCGGCGGCACGTTGGCGGCAATTCTGCTGCTGCGGTTTATCGGCGGCATCTTCCTTGGCGGCGAATACACCTCCGCCATCCCCCTCGCGATGGAATGGTCGCGGCCCGAACGGCGCGGCCTCGTCAGCGGCCTCATCATGTGGATGTCACCCTGGGCCAACGCCTCGATCGCGGGCATGGTGTTTGTGCTGCAGAGCGTGCTCGACGCCGCCGCTTATAACCAGTGGGGTTGGCGAACGCTCTTCGTGCTTGGATCACTGCTCGCGTTCACGATGCTGTTCTACTACCGTGCGCGCGTCGAAGAGTCGCCGCAATGGAAGCGACCGGTGCAGCGCGCGAACCCGCTGAAAGAGATTCTGGTGGGTCGCCACCGTCGTGCGCTTTGGCAGGTGTTCATCATGATGAGCGGGCTCTGGTTGCTCACGAATATGGCGATTCCGGTGCTGGCTGGGCAGCTTGGCTCCGGCGCGGGGGCGCTGGGTGCGACGGGGACATTGGATGGTCGAACCCTGTCGTTCACGATGATGATCGGCACCGCGGCATCCGCTCTCACGATGGCAGCCTGCGGTCACCTCTCGACGTTCACGGGGCGGCGACGCTTCTTTATCGGCTTCGGGATGCTGACGGCGGCTGCGGGGCCACTCGCCTTTCTCGCGGTCTTCGCGGCACCCAGCCTGGGCCAGCTCGTGCTCGGAGTGGTCGTGCTGCAAGTCGTGACGGTCTCGGCCTACGGACCGGTCGGGGCGTACCTCGTGGAGCGGTTCCCCACTTCGGTGCGCGCGAGCGGCTACGGGGTCGGGTACAGCCTGTCGATCGTGATCCCGGCGCTCTACCCGTACTACCTGCCCGCGCTGCAGAGCGTGCTCGGGCAGCAGGGCGCCGTGGCTGCGCTACTCGCGCTCGGCGGGGTGCTGATCGCCGTGGGGGCGTTCCTCGGGCCCGAGACGGCGCGGGTCGACCTCGACGCTGGTGAGTCAGCACCGCTCGCTTAGTTAGCGGAGCCAGTCCGTCCAGCTGGCAACCCCTCAGCTAGTCAGTCGCGAGTGAGAGGGCGACGCCATCGAGGATGTCGTGCTCGCTGGTCGTGACCCACTCGAGCGGGTGGCCTGCTGCAGCCGCGGCATCCGCCACTCGACGCAGCACCGTGGCCCAGATGACGGCCCCCGAGGCGATCACGTCGACACGGCCGGGGTGCATGTAGGGAAGCGCTTCGCGTTCGGCGCGGGGCATGAGGGTGAGCGCTTCGCAAGATCGGAGCACCGCTGCGAGGGGCAACCGGCTGCCGCTGATCGCGACGGGGTCGTAGCTGGTGAGCTCGAGGGCGTGCGCGGTGATCGTGGTGACGGTGCCGGCGACACCGATGACTTCGGTTGCTTTCGAGAGATCGACCGTCGCCGTGGCGATATCCAAGGCCGCGCTGACGTCGTTACGGATGTTGGCGAGCTCCGGTTCGGAGGGCGGATCGGTGGTGATGTTGCGTTCCGCCAGTCGCACGCAGCCGACATCCATCGAATATGCCGCTTCGGGGATGTCGCCACCGATCACGAGCTCAGTGGAGCCGCCGCCGAGGTCGACGACGAGGTGTTGGGGTGCTGGCGCGGGGTTTGTTGTGGAGTCGGTTGTGGCGTCAGACCCGGATGCCGGCAACGCCGTGAGCGCTCCGCGGAAGGACAGCGCGGCTTCTTCGGTGCCAGGAATCACTTCGACCGGCACACCAAGAATCGCGACGACCGCGTCGGTGAACTCAGCACGATTGCTCGCATCCCGCGTGGCAGAGGTCGCAACGAACCGTATGCGCTCGGCGCCGTGCTCGCTGCACAGTTCGGCATAGCGTCGCACCGCCGCGAGGGTGCGATCGAGGGCACCTTGGCTGAACCGCCCGGTGCGGTCGACGCCTTCCCCGAGGCGCACGACTTCAAGCGTGCGCACGACGTCGGTGAGTCCGCCGTGGCCATCGAGGTCGGCTATAAGGAGGCGAATCGAGTTGGTTCCACAATCGATGGCAGCGACGCGAGTCATGGGTTCTCCTGAAGTGCGGTGGGCGGGGCCGGCTGGTGCGGCTAGCGGGCGCGATCTAGCGGGTGGGGCTAGCGAACGACGACGAGAGCTTCGTTTCGCTTCAAGAATCCGGGCTTCCACGGCGGGTCATAGCGGGCGAAATACACGGCACCTTGGGGTGCAACACAGTCACGGTTGAGGGCGGCGAGCAGAGCATCCGCATTCTGTTGGTATTTCTCTTCGTTGGAGCCGCCGCTGAATCGGCGAGCGGCCACCCGCTGTTCGGGGACATCGGTGGTGCGCACGGTGGCATCGCGAGGCGCGGGAACACTCGTCGCACCCGCCGGCATGACGAAGCTCACGGTGTACTTTTTCGATTCGCCCGGCGCTTGAATGACTGGTGCCGTCATCGAAATATTGGAGGAACTGATGTAGCGGATGAGCGGACGAAAGCCCTGGTTGCCGGCCTCGAAAAACGAACCATCAGCCTCAACCTGCGCCAAAATGTGCGCGGGATACAACCGCACTTCGTAACCATCATGCTCAGAAATCACGGTGTACGGCTGCTTTTCGGTCATGCCGTCACCCTACGCCTGTGGCCTCGGATGAGCCTGACGGTTAGAGAGTCCGCTCGCTGGGGCGGGATCCCGGGTCGTACGGGGCAAGCCCCTAGTAGGAGAGCTTTTCGAAGACCATCGTTGCCTGAATACGGTCACCACCACCGAGACCCTTGCTCCCCGATGACGCGGTAGTGATGGTATGCAGCCGATAACCAAGTGCCGCCTGAGCGTTTACAGCCTGCTCGAGTTCGGTGAGGTTCCCGGATCCAGTGCCCAAGAATTTTTCTTTAAGAATGACTTGAAGCACAATGTAAGTCGCGCCGGTCGCTGCTGGTCGAGGCTGAGCACCTGCCGCGGCCTCTGCTTCGATCCTGTGGATGACGCCACCGAGTCCGCCCTCCAGAGGCTCTTGGTCCTGGAATTTATCTGTCCAGACTTGACCATCCCACCAACGCTGTCGGTCAGATCCATCGTCATACCAGCCTGCCGCAGGTAGCACCATTAGTTCCTCATCTCGACTCGACTCTGTGACGTCGCCATACTATGCCGTCGCGGAATTTTGCGAGATCGATCGAGGTCGTCGCCCCTAACTTAGGCCTTTTTGACGACGCTCGACTTGAGCTGCATCTGGCCGAAGCCATCGACCTTGCAGTCGATGTCGTGGTCGCCAACACCATCGACGAGGCGGATGTTGCGCACCTTCGTTCCGACCTTGATCGACGTGGGGCTGCCCTTGACCTTGAGGTCTTTGATGATGCTCACCGTGTCGCCATCGGCGAGTGGCGTGCCGAACGCGTCCTTGATGACGGATGCGTTCTGCTCGGCTTCGGCAGCGGCATCCGCTTCGCTCGGCGACCACTCGTGGCCGCACATCGGGCACACCAACAGTGCGCCCATTTCATAGGCGAGGTCGCTGGAGCAGTTCGGGCAGAGAGGCAGGGCGTCAGACATAAGGCACTTTCGGCTAGGCGCCAATCGGGCTGACGCAGCGCTGAACTAGTCGCTGATCGTCAATTTTACCTGATTCCACCGTCGTAGATTGGCTCGCAATCTCGGAATAGCTTCAACCACAGCGCTGTTGCACCCAGCGACATCGCAGATCGACTCTGTTCAGCTTCCGAAAGGCCCTCTTCATGACCGTGCTTCACGACCGTCTCGCCCCGACCGACTCCCCCATCCTCGATGTGCTCGCCGCGCGGTGGAGCCCTCGCCACTTCGACGCCACCGCACCCCTGGATGAGGCGGCACTGCAGAACGCTCTCGAAGCTGCTCGTTGGGCACCGTCGGCGTACAACAGCCAGCCGTGGCGCGTCATTATCGCCCGCCGTGGTACCGCCCAGCACGACGCCATCGTCGCCACTCTCAGCGGCTTCAACCAGACTTGGGCTCCGGCGGCATCCGCTCTGGTCGTGTTCGTTGCCGAGCACCACAGTGCAGAGGGCCGCGAGCAGGCCATGGCGTCGTACGACCTGGGCCAGGCCGTTGCCTACTTCACGATCCAGGCTCAGAGCCACGGACTGTTCAGCCACCAGATGTCAGGATTCGACCCGGATGCCGCGGCCGCAGCCCTCGAGATCGACCCCCGCTTCACCCCCACCACCGTCATGGCTGTGGGCACACTGGGCGACCCCGCCGAGATGACGGATGTCATCCGCGAGCGCGAGACCGCACCGCGCGCACGTCGTGCCGCTGCCGAATCGGTGCTCATCAACGCCTAACGTTCGATGCGGTGCGGGGCCTGCTCATTCAATACGCATGCCCCACATCGTGCGTTCGCAGGGCTTGCGCGCGAGCTGCCCGATGGCAGGAACCCTCCCTACGGCGTGATGTCGCCCGCGATAAGTTCGCGCATAGCGGTCAGGATGCCATCCTTCACGTCGGCTGATAGGTGCGAGACGAGAACGTGCGCTACACCGGGTTCGGTGATGATCGCCTTGGCCTGCTCGTCGAGCTTGATCGCGGCCGGATCAATCGCGCTCCGCAACGATACGATCGGCTCTTCCATGAGGTCGCACGAACGAACAGCGATTTCGGTAACCACGATGCCGTACACCCCGGCGAAGGTCTTATCGAGCGACGCAAACGCAATCGTCTCGCCATCACCGAGGCCAACCTTCGGGCCAAACTTCTTGAGCATCTTCGCGAGACGCGGGTCATCCGCCAGCATCACTTCACTCCGGATGCCGAGCTCGGCCAGTCGTGGAACCAACTCCGCGGCGGTCGACTTCTCCTCTTCCTCGTCGGCGCCTGGTGCGCCGGCAACAGCAAGACCGAGCGCTTGCGAGAGTTGCACGACGCTCGTGACCGCATCCGCCAACAGCTGAGTGAGCCGAAACTCTGGCGAGTGACCTTCCGCCGACTCACCGCCGAAGAGTTTTACGAGATCTGACCAGTCATAGGCGCTGGCCACCGAGGAGGTCAGCGCGTGGCTCGCGGCGCCCGGGTCTGCAGACGTAAGAGGCAGCATCCGGTAGTTCGGCAGTTCCCGGCCGAAGACTCCCCCGAAGTTTTCTTGAACGATAAGCCGCTGGTCGGTCACCAGAAAACCCATCGTTTGACGCTTGCGAGTAAAGCGATTCATGGCGTGGTAGCCGACGAACAGCAGCGGCACCTCGTGGGGTCGCGGCGCATCCGCCAGCAGCAGCTGCTCGACGGCATCCTCGAACACTTGGGCGGCATCGTCGAAAACGGGGTGATTCGCATGCTTATGGCGAAACACCACCTGCTGCAGTTCGGCGTCAAGGTCGGCGGTCCACAGCGACAGTCTGGCCGCAATGGTGTCGGTCGCCGCACGATGGTCAGCGGGGATGTCACGGAAGTAGTCGTCTACTGCGGTCACGAATCGGGTCCTTTTCGAAGGCGTCGGGTGGTGTAGCGACGGGCGAAACAGCGCGCTATTCGCGGCCGTCTTCGAGCGGGATGAGCATGGTGCGGAATTCGCCTTCTGCGGCGTGGATGTCCCAGATGCGTGACGCGACGTCGTCGATGCCGTTGGGCAGCTGAAGCTTGGGGATGCCGCCGGGGATGACGAGCTGACGAATGCGGATCCCCTCGCTTTCGAGCGCCTCGTGCAGCATCTCCCCGTACGCGCTCTCGGCGGGGAACGCGAGCGACGTTCCCGCGAAACCGGCACGCGACTTCACCGAGGTGCCGCCATTGATCAGGATGATGCTGCCGTGACCTGCCTCACGCATGGCGGGCAGCACCGTGCGTACGGTGTGGATGAGGCCGAGGGCAGAGAACTGCAGCGCTTCTTGTGCCAGTTCGGGAGTGAGGTCGAGCACTGGCTTCAAGTACTCGCGCGATGGGAGCGGGCTGTACTGCACAGCCGTGATCGGCCCAAGCGCGGTCGCGGCACTGCTGAGAGCAGCTTCCAGCTGGGCGGGCTCGCGCACGTCGGCGGCAAAACCGCGGGCGGTCACACCATCCGCCTCGAGCTCAGCGGCGAGAGCGTCGAGTTTCGACTGATCCCGCGAGATGAGGGCGACTGCGAAGCCTTCGCGCCCGAACCTGCGGGCGACTGCTGCGCCGAGTCCTGGGCCTGCTCCGATGATGGCGATAACGGGCATGAAGTTCCTTCGATCGAAGTGTGTGGCAACGAGTGTCGATCGCCAGAGTATCAAGACACGGCCAAGGTCACGGACGGTTCGAACACGCGATCATGCGGCACTTAATAAACGGGACTCTACAATCAGCGAAAGTGGAATCGGTACTCTGGAGTAATCGGGGCCGTTGTCGGTGCCTGTACGAACCGAGGGAATCCTTATATGACCGTGAACTCAAAACCCGACGAGGATGCCGCTCCAGCAACTTCACGTCTTTCGGCACAACTGAACCTCGCGACCCACGCAAGGCCGGTCATCGCCAATATGCTTGGCAGCGGTAAATCACTGATCGATCCTGCTACGACGATATGGACCAGCAAGGTGGCTGACGACCTCAGGTCCAGAGTCGGCGACAACCCCATATCAGGCAGCGATCAAGACCAGTGGGAAAAGCTCGACCAACAACTGGCTGGCGCGTCCAAGGCAGTCGTTCTTCTCGCCGCCGAAATCGTATTCCTGCGTGGGCACGTCGTGTCAAGCGCGCTGCCAGGGTCTCGGAGGAAGAACGTCGAGGGCATTCTCGCTCATCTTGATCGACCAATCGCTATTCCTGAAGAAATGTCTATTGCGTTGGCACGACAAGCCCGCGTGGCAGGTTTTGATCCAGGGCGACAGTACAACGGGTCACTTTGGCGTCACGTTATCTGGGTTTCGGCTTTCATCTCTCACTGGGGAGAACTCTCGGAGGTCGAACGTGATGCTGCGCGCTCCGATCCTTGGGCTCTGCGGCAGGTCATGATCGACTTGGGCAGTGATCAGCCTGATATTCGAAACGCGCTACAGTTCCTCGCGCACCCAGAGTATTTTGAATTGATCTCTTCAGACCCGACGAAGCAGCGAATTCGGGACGCCTTGGCGGAGATCATCGGTGGCGGTACTGAATCTGTTGATCGCGACCTTCTCGAGATCAGGACGCTTCTCGCAAACGAGATGCCGGGTGAGTTCGACTTTTGGACCCCCGGGATAATCGAACGCTGGAACCCGGAGGCTGCTTCGTCTGCACCGGAACCACGGCAACGACGCACCTGGATCTATTCGCCTGGCCAATCAGCCTCTGAATGGCCAGAATGTTCGACCAACGCAATCATGACGATAGGTTGGGATCAGCTCGGAGACTACGCCCAGTATTCAAGCCGAGAAGAGGTTCGCCAGAAGCTGGACACTGAGAACACCGGCTCTTCCTTCAAAAACGATGTCCTTGCAGTTTGGCAGTTCCAACACGACATGGCAGTCGGCGACGTCGTATTCGCCAAGAGGGGAAGTAAGGAGATTATCGGGCGCGGCATCGTCGAGTCAGCTGCGCGGTTTGAGCCGGAGCGTGCATCCTTCCGTGAAGTACGCTCCGTAACATGGACGCATGTTGGCTCCTGGGCGCATCCGGGTAATGCAGTTCTCAAAACGCTCACCGACATCACGCCACATCACGGCTACGTCGAGACGTTAGAGGAATTGGTTACCGGAGTCGTTGACCCAGACCCGACCCCCCTGCCGACGCCACTGCCGACCTATGACCGTGCTTCATTCCTCAACGAGGTCTACTTCTCAGACGCGCAATATAGCCGAGTCAGCGGACTGTTGGCACGCAAGAAGAACGTGATCTTGGCAGGTCCGCCTGGCGTCGGAAAGACGTTCGCGGCAAAGCGACTCGCGTACTCGATCATGGGGGCTAAGGACCCGAGTCGTGTCCAGATGGTTCAATTTCATCAGAGCTACTCGTACGAAGATTTCATGATGGGATTTCGCCCCACCGAAGACGGTGGCTTTTCACTTTCCGAAGGGCCGTTCTATCGGTTTTGCGAGGAAGCTCGCATTGACGACAGCGAGCGCCCTTACTTCTTCATAATTGATGAGATAAACCGCGGAAACATCTCCAAAATATTTGGAGAACTACTCATGCTCATCGAAGCGGACAAACGCGGACAAGAGTTGCGCTTGCTCTACAAGGACGAATCGTTTTCGGTTCCCGCAAACGTTCACATCATCGGCATGATGAACACTGCTGACCGCAGCCTCGCCGTTCTCGATTACGCGCTTCGGCGGCGCTTTGGATTCTTTGAGATGGAACCCGGTTTCAGTTCAGCAGGGTTCGTCCGCTGGCAAGAACAAGCTGGACTTCCCGCCTTTGAACGCCTAACAACAGCGGTGGCGGCCCTGAACGACGCTATCGCCGATGACCCGGCATTGGGCCGAGGCTTCGCCATCGGCCATAGTTACCTCTCTCGCCCCCTTGACGGTGAAGCTGACGAGACTTGGCTGCAGTCGGTGGTCGAAGATGAACTCATTCCACTACTAGACGAGTATTGGTTCGACGAACTTTCCAAAGCAACTGAGTGGGCGCACAAGCTCAGGAGCGCGCTGGAATGACCGCCGAATCGATCGGTATCCGCAACATCTACGTGATGATGGCCTATGCGTTTCGCACGGTTGACAGCAGTGACACTGCCCCCGTGCTCAGCGAGGAATTCGATCACCTGCACGACTTGCTCGCGCACATTCTAGAACGCGGAGTAGCCACCCAAATAAAACGCGGCCTCCACCGTGACTACCAGTCCCAGATCGAGGAGGTCGCGGGAGTGCGGGGTCGAATCGACATGGCTCAGACCGTTTCTACGCGCTCCATGACCCGCGGCCGGTTAGTGTGCCGATTCGACGAGTACGACGCCGACACTCTTCACAATCAGGCGCTGAAGTCGGTGCTCCTTTTGCTTGCCAGACATAGCGAGGTCTCGCCTGATCGCAGGAAAGCCATCCGCAGGCTCCTGCCACACTTGGCAGAAGTCACCGACGTTGCACCACAGTCCATCCGTTGGAACTCACTCAACTTCCATCGCGCGAACGCCCCATATCGGCTTCTCCTAGGAGTGTGTGAGCTAATTGTGCACGGGTTGCTCCTCACCGAGCACGCTGGTGAAACAAAACTTGCTACTTGGTTCAGCACTGAGGAGATGAGCAGCCTCTACGAACGATTCCTCCGTGAGTACTTCCTTGTGCACCACCCAGAATTGTCACCAAGCGCGCCACACATTAGTTGGGATTACGCCGATGTTGACGCCATAGGGACGGACCAACTTCCCAGAATGAAGACCGATCTCACACTAGAACGCGATGGCCACACGCTAATCGTTGATGCGAAGTTCTACGACAATACGATGCAAGTGGCGTGGAAGAGCAACAAACCAAAAGTCCATTCAGGCCATCTCTACCAAATCCTCGCCTACGCAAAAAACCAAGACGTCAAACAGGACGGCTCGGTGAGCGCCCTACTGCTGTACGCCCGAACTGCTGCCGTCCTGCAACCCGATCTCGATGTCTTGATCCAAAAAACCCGAATCAGCGCACGAACACTCGACCTCAGCCTGCCGTGGGAACAGGTGCGCGAACAGCTCGAGGCAGTTGCTGCAAGAGTGTAGGCCGAAAGCGTCTGCTCCAGACGGACGATACCGTGACCAGCGTCGATGAATCTGCGATTCTCACGCAAACGCAATGACGGCCAGGCCTGCCGAAGCAGACGGCGGCCGTCTCTGCCGTCCAGCGCTCACTCCCTACTCCTCATAAATAGCTAGTTATTGAAGCGGAACTCCACCGCGTGCCGTGGCCGACTAACCTCGGTGTGCTGTCCAGATGACCAGCACCGGCTCCGTGCAACGACAATAGAATTGCCGGAGCCCAACGAAGGAGACTTATGTGCCGCGTCCTCGCCTACCTCGGTCCTGAGACACCACTGGAGAACCTCCTACTCAAGCCAGAGAACAGCCTGATCAACCAGGCACTCGACCCCGAACGGCACCCCGAGCTGCAGTTGGCCGGATGGGGATTCGGGATCTGGGGCGAGCACCTGCTGAAGCCCGAAGAACCCTTCATTTACCGTCGCCCCATGGCGGCCTTTTACGACGACAACGCAAGCCGGATTATCCCCAGCCTTCAGGCCAGCACGATGTTGGCGCATGTGCGAGCCGCAGCGTACGACTCCAAGGTCGTGATGGTCGACGAGAACTGCCACCCCTTTTCCTTTGAGCAGACCCCGTGGATCGTCGCCCAAAATGGCTACCTGCCCAACTGGCAGCTTCTGCAGCGCGAGCTGCTGCAGCACTGCGAGGATCGGTATCTCACACAGATGCGCGGGAACACGGACACCGAGTTCATCTACGTGCTACTCCTCTCGCTGCTCGAGGGTGACAGCAACGAGGACGTCCAACGAGCGATCGAGAAGCTCATCGAGCTGATCGCCCAGGCGATGAAGAACCTCGACCTCGGCGCTCTGACCAAGCTGAAGATGGCGCTCGTGTCGGACGGCCGCATCATCGGTGTCAACGTCGGCCTCGGTCACCACGGTGAGACCAACCCCGCTGGTGACTGGAAGGAGCTGCGGAAGTCAGCTCCCGACAGCGACGACTTCGCGCTCTCGATGCTCCTCGAACCGATGTACCTGCTGATGGGGCGCAACTTCGAGGACGACGCAACGACCTACGACTTCGAGGAGAGCAGCGAGGACGACGCGACCGGTGTCGTATTCGCCTCCGAGCCCTTGACCGAGGGTGACGACTGGTCGCAGCTCAGGTTCGGCGAGATCGTCTTCCTCGAGAAAGACGGAGAGCGCATCACCAAAACCGTCAACACGCTGAAGATCTGAGCGCGCTAGGGGTTCTTCTCACGGAGGTAGTGATCAGCCCGGTGTGCCGGAAGACGAACACACCTACGCCCGGATCAGAAAACCCCTAGTTATTGAAGCGGAACTCCACGACGTCGCCATCCTGCATGACGTATTCCTTGCCCTCAACGCGAGCCTTGCCCTTGGAGCGAGCCTCCGCGATCGAGCCGGTCTCAACGAGGTCGTCGAAGCCGATGACCTCAGCCTTAATGAAGCCCTTTTCGAAGTCAGTATGGATGACGCCGGCAGCCTGAGGCGCCTTGGCGCCCTTCGGGATCGTCCAGGCGCGAGTCTCTTTCGGGCCAGCTGTGAGGTAGGTCTGCAGACCAAGAGTGTCGAAGCCGATGCGGGCGAGCTGGTCGAGACCGCTCTCCTCCTGGCCAGTGCTCGCGAGAAGTTCTGCGGCATCCTCGTCGTCGAGGTCGATGAGCTCGGCCTCCAACTTGGCGTCGAGGAAGATCGCCTTCGCGGGGGCAACCAGAGCCGCCAATTCGGCGAGCTTGTCTGAGTTACCCAGCACCGCTTCATCCACGTTGAAAACGTAAATGAACGGCTTGGAGGTGAGCAGACCGAGTTCCTGAATCAGCTCCAGTTCAATCTTGGTGGCCTCGGAGAGGGGCTTGCCCTCGTTGAGGAACGCCTGCGCAGCGAGCGCGGCCTCGAGAACGGCGGGCTCAACGCGCTTGGTCTTGAGTTCCTTCTCATACCGAGCAACAGCCTTTTCGAGCGTCTGCAGGTCGGCGAGAATCAGCTCGGTGTTGATGGTCTCCATGTCGGATGCCGCATCAACCTTGCCGTCGACGTGAATAACATCCGGGTCGCTAAAGCCGCGCACGACCTGAGCGATGGCGTCAGCCTCGCGGATGTTCGCCAAGAACTTGTTGCCCAGGCCTTCGCCCTCGCTGGCGCCCTGCACAATGCCGGCGATGTCAACGAAGGAGACCGGAGCGGGCAGGATGCGCTCACTGCCGAAGATTCCGGCCAGCACCTTAAGGCGCGGGTCGGGCAGGTTGACGATGCCCACGTTAGGTTCGATGGTCGCGAACGGATAGTTCGCGGCGAGCACCGAGTTCTTGGTCAGAGCGTTGAAGAGGGTGGACTTGCCGACATTCGGGAGTCCAACGATTGCAATAGTGAGAGCCACGGGAGTCAATCCTACCGGCGATGGCGGCCCCGAGGAACGGGACCGCCATCGCGAGGGTAAAGCGAACTACCTATTAGGCGTCGTTTTGCGGGAAGCCGAGGTTGATTCCACCGTGGCTGGGGTCGAGCCAGCGGCTGGTGACAGCCTTCTGACGCGTGAAGAAGCGGATGGCATCGGGGCCATAGGCCTTCGTGTCACCGAACGCGGAGTCTTTCCACCCGCCGAAGGAGAAGTACGCCACCGGAACGGGGATCGGAACGTTGATGCCGACCATGCCGACCTCAACTTCGCGCTGGAAGCGACGAGCCGCTCCCCCATCGTTCGTGAAGATCGCGGTGCCGTTTCCGTACTGCGAGGAGTTGATCAGTTCGAGACCCTCTTCGTAGGTGGCGACGCGAATGACGCTCAGCACTGGTCCGAAGATCTCGTGCTTGTAGACGTCGGAGTCGGTGGAGACGTTGTCGATGAGCGTCGGGCCGAGCCAGAAGCCGTTAGCGTCGCCATCGATCTCGATGCCGCGACCGTCAACCACAACCGTCGCGCCGTCGGTCTTCGCAATCTCGATGTAGCTGGCAACCTTGTCGCGGTGCTGGGCCGTGATGAGCGGGCCCATGTCACAGCCGCGCGTGCCGTCACCGGTACGCAGCGTCGCCATGCGCTCGCTGACCTTGGCAATGAGTTCGTCAGCAACAGGCTCAACAGCAACGACAACCGAGACGGCCATGCAACGCTCGCCAGCGGAACCGAAACCAGCGTTGACGGCAGAGTCAGCAACGAGGTCGAGGTCGGCATCCGGAAGCACCAGCATGTGGTTCTTGGCGCCACCGAGAGCCTGGACGCGCTTGCCGTGGTGAGCAGCGGTTTCGTAGATGTACTTAGCGATCGGGGTGGAACCAACGAACGAGACGCTGGCAACATCCGGGTGCTCAAGAAGAGTGTCAACGGCGACCTTGTCACCGTGAACCACGTTGAAGACACCATCGGGAAGGCCGGCCTCGGTGAAGAGTTCTGCCATCCAGAGCGATGCGGACGGGTCCTTCTCGCTGGGCTTCAACACAACAGTGTTACCGGCGGCGACCGCCATCGGGAAGAACCACATCGGTACCATGGCCGGGAAGTTGAAGGGGCTGATGATCGAGACAACACCGAGCGGCTGCTGCAACGAGTACACGTCAACACCGGTCGAGACGTTCTCGCTGTACTCGCCCTTGCTGAGTTGAGCGATACCGCAGGCGAAGTCGAGAACTTCGAGGCCACGAGCGATCTCGCCAGCAGCATCCGAAAGAACCTTGCCGTGCTCGGCGGTGATGATGGCAGCGAGCTCATCCTTGCGAGCGTTGAACAGCTCACGGAAAGCGAACATCACGGCGGTGCGCTTAGCGAGCGACGTGGCGCCCCAGGCGGGGAAGGCAGCCTTGGCAGCGGCAACACCAGCGTTGACGTCAGCGACGGATGCGAGAGGAACGGTGCGAGCGACAGCGCCCGTTGCGGGGTTGAAGACGTCGCCACGGTTGGGCGAATCGCCCTCGGTAGCGGAGCCGTTGATCCAGTGCGGAATCGTGGAGTACATGGGCCTACTTTCGTTCGGAGGTGTGCCCAGTCTGCAACCCATTGGATCTGCAATCAAGGCCTATTAGTGCACGAGCAATCTGCAGAAACGCACACGGTGGCATGAGGCGCTAGTTGAAGGGCAATAGCTCTGAGCCGCGACGCGCAACCTCGCGATGCAACGCCGCTCGCACCAGCTGAACTGCCTCAACATCCGCGGCTTCTTTACGCACCGAAAGCGCGAACTCCAAGCGGAAACTGACCTCATCGGGCAGCACCGCAACCAGGCCCGGCTCGGGCTCCGCCATGAAGGCGTGCAGCAGTCCAATGCCCGCTCCCTGACGCGTGGCCTCGAGTTGCGCAAACACACTCGTGGAACCGAATCCGACGCGCATGCCGCCGAGTACCGGGGCGAGGTCGAGCTCGCGAACCGTGAGCAGGGCATCCACATAAAAGACCAGCGGATGGCTGTCGAGGTCGGCAACGGAAAGAATCGGCGGATGCGAGGCCACGTAGCCGGGCGAGGCGTAGAGGCGCAGAGCGTAGGCGGCGAGTGGTTCGGACGCGAGGCGGGAGGTCGCGGTGGTGCCGATAGTGATCGCCAGGTCGAAGCCAGCACCACGCAGGCTGAGGGGGCGGGTAGAGGTCACCAGTTCGACCGTGATGGCCGGATGCTCCGCCTGCACTGCCGCGAGCGCTGCCGTCACAAAGGTGGCCCCGAATCCATCGGGCGCGACGATGCGCACGGTGCCGCGCACTTCGTCTGCTCCCCCGCTGGTAGCCCCCACAACGTTCTCGACAATGTTCTCGAGCCCTGCGGCGCGGGTAGCGACTTCGCGGCCGATGGCGGTGAGTTCCCAGCCATCGGCGCCGCGGTCGAGGAGACGCACCCCGAGGGCTGCTTCAAGCCGGTCGATGCGGCGACGCACGGTGGTGTGGTCGACGCCGAGCAATGTAGCTGCCGACACCATTCGGCCGGCGCGGGCCACAGCAATGAGGTAGCGCAGATCGTCGGTGCTCACATCGAGCGGATGCACGGAGTCGCTGGCCATGCCCTCAACCCTAGGGGCGCTTCGGGACAACTGCCGCAGGGCATCCCGCAATGTCGTCGCCGGCTGGCACACTGGCGGAATGGATCCCCTCGTCGCCCTCATCGTTGGTCTACTCGTGGGTGCCGTCCTCGGCGTCGTGATTGGCCTGCTCATTGCCCGTGTTCGCGCGACCGCGCCAACGGGCCGCGTTGACCCCGAAGTGCTGGAGGCTCGCCATCAGGCGGCGATCGCGAATGTGACTGCCGCCGAGCGCGAACAGCAGTCTCGGCTGGCAGCGGAGCTGGCATCCATCACAGCACGGTCTGAAGCGCTGAGCGAGCAAGTGGCGTCACTGCAAGTGCAGTACCGCGAGACCCTCGATCGTCAGCGTGATGAGGCGGCAGCGCTCGTTGAGCGCGAGCGCCGCGAATCTAAGGTTCTGCAGGCGCTCACCCCGGTGCAAGAGACGCTACGCACGATGCAGAACAAGGTCACCGAGTTGGAGTCGCAGCGCAGCTTGCAGCACGGCGAACTGAGCCAGCAGCTCAAGTCGGCCACCGAATCCGAAGAACGTTTGCGCAGCACAGCCGAATCTTTGGCATCGGCCCTGCGCAACAACTCCACGCGTGGCGTCTGGGGCGAGACCCAGCTGCGCAACGTCGTGCAAGCCGCTGGACTCATCGAACGGGTCGACTTCGACCTGCAATCGAGCATCAACTCGGATGCCGGTGCCGGCCGCCCTGACATGGTCGTGCACCTTCCCGGCGGCAAGAACATCGCGGTCGACGCCAAGGTGCCGTTCACCGCTTTCTTGGAGGCGAGCCAAATCTCCGTCACCGCGACAGGAGAAGAAGGCGCCCGTCGCGAAGCGCTCATCAAACAGCACGTCAAGGTCATGCGCGGCCACATCGACACCCTCGCGAGCAAGGCCTACTGGGCCGGCCTCGATGCCTCCCCCGAGCTCGTCATTGCGTTCATCCCGAGTGAATCGCTCGTCTCGTCGGCGATGGAGGCTGACCCGTCGATCATGGATTACGCCTTCAACAAGCGCGTCGCCCTCGCCTCCCCCGTGACCCTGTGGTCAGTGTTGAAGACGGTGGCGTTCTCCTGGCAGCAAGACGTGCTCACCGACCAGGCGAAGACCCTGTTTGATCTCAGCAAGGAGCTCTACCAGCGCCTCGCCACACTTGCCGAGCACGCCGACAAACTGCGTCGCTCGATCGACACCACCGTGAACAGTTACAACCAGTTCGCGAACTCGCTCGAAAGCCGCGTGCTCGTTACCGCCCGCAAGCTCAATGCTCTCGACGAGTCGAAAGTCATCGGCGAAACTCAGCTGGTCGAGGGCACGCCGAAACACATCACGGCGGCCGAATTAGAGCTCGAACTGCCCACCGACAGCGACGGCCGTTAACGAGAACTGGCGCGCTCTCCGAGACGGAGAACGCGCCAGCTGAGGGCTGTCTTTAGTGGTCGAGCCACTTCTCGGCGAGGTGATCAGCCGAAATGCGGCGAATCGTTCCCGAGTGTGAGCGCAAGACGATCGACTCGGTGCGGATGATGGGGCCGTAGCGGCGCACACCCTTCACGAGCCCGCCATCCGTGACGCCGGTCGCAACAAAGAACGTGTTATCGCTGGAAACCATCTCGTTGGCCGTGTAAACATGATCGAACTTGAGCCCGGCATCCATTCCGCGCTGACGTTCGTCGTCAGTTTGCGGGTACAAGATCGTCTGGATTTCACCGCCGAGTGCCTTGATGGCACACGCCGTGGCCACACCTTCAGGGCTGCCGCCGATGCCGACACACATGTCAATGCGTGTGCCGTACAGCGCGGCGTTGATTCCGCCAGCAACGTCACCGTCGAGCATGAGACGTGTACCCGCACCAGCTTCGCGGATGTCGTCAATGAGTTGAGCGTGACGGGGACGGTCGAGCACTGCAACCACGATGTCTTCGGGACGCTTGCCCTTGGCCTTCGCCAGAGCACGAATGTTGTCGCCGATGGGACGGTGGATATCGATGATGCCGATACCTTCAGCACCCGTGACGATCTTGTCCATATAGAAGACAGAGGAGGCGTCGAGCATCGTGCCGCGGTCAGACACCGCAATCATCGAGATAGCGTTCTGTCGCCCGGCCGCCGTCAGCGAGGTGCCGTCAATCGGGTCAACCGCGATGTCGCAGGCGGGCCCACGACCGGTGCCCACGTGCTCACCGTTGAAGAGCATGGGGGCGTTGTCTTTTTCGCCCTCACCGATAACGACGAGGCCGTCGAAGTCGACGGTGCCCAAGAACTTGCGCATGGCATCAACCGCGGCACCATCAGCGCCAAGCTTGTCGCCCTTACCGATGAAGGGAACGGCGCGAATCGCCGCCGCTTCGGTTGCCCGCACAAGCTCAAGAGCGAGGTTGCGATCGGGATGGAGGAATAGCGTGCCGGTTTCTGTACTCACCTAGAAGCATCCTTCGTTGAAATTGGTCGACTGGGGACGCGCCGGTGGTGGTCAGCGCTTAGTCAGTCTAACGGAGCGGAGCGAACTCGACGCTGATCAAACGTTGTCGGTTACCTCATGAGACATCGCGCCCTGCAACAGTTCGCGCCGCCCAGAAGGGGTGGCTAGAATCGAGGCGAGCCGGACCAGAGCGGTAATCGGTACCGTACGAGGAGAGACAACAATGCCCGTCGCAACCCCAGATCAGTACGCAGAAATGCTCGACAAGGCGAAGAAGAACTCCTTCGCCTACCCCGCCATCAACGTATCGTCGTCGTCCACCATCAACGGTGTGCTTCAGGGACTCAGCGACGCTGGTTCCGACGGCATCATTCAGGTCACGACCGGTGGCGCAGATTACTTCGCTGGCCAGTCAGTCAAGGCTCGCGCTTCCGGAGCTCTCGCTTTCGCCGCGTTTGTCACCGAGGTTGCCAAGAACTACCCGGTCACCGTTGCACTGCACACCGATCACTGCCCCAAGAACGCTCTCGATGACTTCGTCTACCCGCTCATTGCGGCATCCGAAGCTGAGGTCAAGGCCGGCCGCAACCCGATCTTCCAGTCGCACATGTGGGACGGCTCGGCTGTTCCTCTTGCCGAGAACCTTGAGATCGCCAAAGAGATCCTGCCTCGCATGAAGGCCATCAACTCGATTCTCGAAGTTGAGATCGGCGTTGTCGGCGGAGAAGAAGATGGTGTCAGCCACGACATCAACGACAGCCTCTACACGACGCTGGATGACGTCATCGCTACCGTCGACGCGCTCGGCCTTGGTGAGCAGGGTCGCTACATCGCAGCCCTCACCTTCGGCAACGTGCACGGTGTCTACAAGCCAGGCAACGTGAAGCTTCGCCCTGAACTGCTCGGCGAAATTCAGGCCGGTATCGCTGCAAAGTACGGCACGGGCGCTAACCCGCTCGACCTCGTCTTCCATGGTGGATCAGGCTCGACAGATGAAGAAATCGCGACCGCTGTCGCCAACGGTGTTATCAAGATGAACATCGACACCGACACCCAGTACGCCTACAGCCGCTCCGTCGCTGACAGCGTGCTGCGCAACTACGACGGCTTCCTCAAGGTTGACGGCGAAGTCGGAAACAAGAAGGTTTACGACCCCCGCGCCTGGGGCAAGGCCGCAGAATCCGCTCTCGCACTGCGTGTTGTCGAAGCAACGAAGCAGCTCGGTTCGGCTGGATTCTCCGGCAAGTAACGCTCTCAACGAATAGGGGCTGGCCTTCGGGGCAGCCCCTATTTGTCGTTAACGGCAGCTGATGCGATTACTGCAGGCTCTCGACGTAAGCAATGAACCCGGGATCGCTGAGCACGGCAACGAAGATCGCGACCATGAGCGCTATCCCGGCGATGCTCGCCCCGATGATGGGAATCCAGAAGGCGATTCGTTTGCGCTGAATTTGCAGCAACGCGAAGATAATCGTGAGCACGAGGGCGGCTACGCGAACGATGTTGGCTACGCCTCCGGCGTCGCTCGCGAGGGCGTCTGACGTGAAGTCGCCCATGCCCTGAGCGGCGAGGCCCTCCCGCAATACTGGGCCAAGGTTCGCCACCGTGCCGAACGTGTTGATGATGTCCACGACGCCAAAGAGCAACAGGGTTGCGGTGAGAAAGACGTCCCACAGGCGATATTTGCGCTCGGGGGCTGCGGTGGATGTGCCGTGACCGGTAAGACCGGCCGCTGCACCGCGCTGATACTGCGCGTTCAGCGAAGAATCGGGCATGATCGGCGGCAACGTCGCGCCCGGACCAGCCGGTGATTCGACCGTAGGTTCCTCACTCGTGCCTTCGGGTGCTGCAGGAGGCAACGGTGCATACTCGCCGTATTGGGGGCGTGGGCGCGGGTCAGTCATGAACTCTATTGCCAATCAAGTTTGCGATTGCGGCCACCGAGGCCGCGCTCATCGGGGTTGCCTGCAGCGTCGGTGCGCAGTTCTTTGGGCAGCGAAAACATGAGGTCTTCCTCGGCGGTGACGACGGTGGAGACATCGCCGTAGCCTGCTTCTGCGAGGTCAGCCAGCACTTCTTGAACCAAAACTTCGGGAACGGATGCTCCGCTCGTGACGCCAACAGTGGCGACACCGTCCAGCCACTCTTGCTTGATTTCGCTCGCGTAATCGACCCGGTATGCAGCCTTGGCGCCGTACTCAAGAGCGACATCCACAAGGCGGACCGTGTTGGAGCTGTTGGCGCTGCCAACCACAATCACGAGTTCAGCGTCTTCGGCGACCTTCTTGATGGCAACCTGACGGTTCTGCGTGGCGTAACAAATGTCGTCGCTCGGCGGGTCTTGCAGAGTGGGGAAACGTTCGCGCAGCAGGCGAACCGTCTCCATCGTTTCGTCGACACTCAATGTGGTCTGCGAAAGCCAGACGAGGTTGTCGGTGTTTTTCACCACGATGTTGGGCACATCGGCGGGGCTGTTGACGAGGATGGTGCGCTCGGGCGCGTGGCCCATCGTGCCTTCAACCTCTTCGTGGCCATCGTGGCCGATGAGCAAGATTTGGTAGTTGTCGCGGGCGAAGCGAGTCGCTTCGCGGTGAACTTTGGTAACGAGGGGGCAGGTGGCGTCGATCGCGTGCAGCTCGCGGTCGGAGGCTCCTTTAACAACAGCCGGCGAGACACCGTGGGCCGAAAAGACAACGGTTGATCCCTCGGGGATCTCGTCGACCCCATCCACAAAGATTGCTCCCTGTGCTTCGAGCGTTGTTACAACATGAATGTTGTGAACGATCTGCTTGCGGACATAGACCGGAGCGCCGTAGTTAGCGAGCGCCTTTTCGACAGCAATGACAGCGCGGTCGACTCCCGCGCAATAGCCACGCGGGGCCGCCAAGACGACGCGTTTTGCGCCCGCGACCGGCAAATTTTTCAATTGCTCTCGGCGTGCGGGCATCGGGGGCATCGCTAGCGCTTGGGCGCTTCCGTTAGAAATGGTGCTCACTTGGGTGATTCTACCGAACACCGCTGCACGAACGCCGAACGGAGAGCAGTATCAGCGGCATCCTCTACCCTGTAATCAGAAGCTTGAGGAGGCTAGGTGACGATCACAGAGGCACCGCCCACCGTCGATACTCCGTGGCCAGTGTCGGTGCTGTCGCACAAGATCCGCGGCTGGATCGAGCGGCTCGGCACAGCGTGGGTCGAAGGCGAAATTACCCAGTGGGGTGGTTCGGGCGGCAACATCTACGGCAAGCTCAAAGACCTTGAAGTGGATGCCACCATCTCGTTCACCATTTGGTCGTCGGTGCGCACCAAACTGCCCACCGATCTCAAGCAGGGCGATCGCGTTGTCGCGCTCGTCAAACCCAACTACTGGGTCAAGGGTGGCACCCTCACGATGCAGGTGCTCGAGATGCGCCACGTCGGGCTCGGCGACTTACTCGAAAAACTTGAACTGCTGCGCCAGAAATTGCGCGCCGAGGGTCTCTTCGAGCACAAAAAGCCCCTCCCCTTCTTGCCGAACTGCATCGGGCTTGTCACGGCGAAAGACAGCGACGCTGAAAAGGATGTCATTCGCAACGCTCAGTTGCGCTGGCCCGCCGTGAAGTTCCGTACGGCCCACGCCGCAGTGCAGGGTGAGCGCGCCGTCTCTGAGGTTTCGCAGGGCATCCGAGAATTGGACGCCGATCCCGAGGTCGATGTCATCATCGTCGCCCGCGGTGGTGGCGATTTTCAGAATCTGCTCGTGTTCAGCGATGAATCCTTAGTGCGAACCGCAGCGGCCTGCGTTACTCCGCTGGTGTCGGCGATTGGGCACGAGAACGATCGACCGCTGCTTGACGAGGTTGCTGATTTGCGGGCATCCACCCCCACCGATGCGGCAAAGCGAGTCGTTCCGGATGTCGCTGAAGAGTTGAGTCGAGTGCAGCAGGCACGCTCCGGCATGCGGCTGCGCATCACCCAGCGGCTCAGTTATGAGGGCGATCGTTTAGAAGCGCTCCGCACCCGCCCGGTGCTAGCGAACCCGGTGTCGCTTGTCGACGCGCACGCCGATGAGCTTTCGCGTTACGTCTCGCGCAGCAACGAGCTGGTGGAGCGCGCGATTGAGAAAGCGCACGCCGGGGTCACCGAGCTGACGGGCCACTTGCGAGCTCTCTCCCCTCAACGCACGCTGCAGCGCGGCTATGCCATCGCGCAGCTGCCAGATGGCACTGCCGTGCGTTCCACTTCTGATGCCCCCGACGGCACCGAGCTCCTGCTCACCGTTGCCGACGGCAAGATTTCCACCACCGTCACCGGCCAGCCGTCTGACAACTAGAGAACAGTAGAATTACATCGTGGCTACCCCCAACGAAACCCCCGTCAGCGAGCTCAGTTATGAAGAAGCTCGGGATGAGCTCATTGCTGTAGTCAACGAGCTCGAGCAGGGCTCGGCAACGCTCGAACAATCGTTGGCGTTCTGGGAACGCGGCGAAGCTCTCGCCCAGCGTTGCGAAGAGTGGCTTATCGGCGCCCGCGCCCGCCTCGATGCTGCCCGCAGCGGCGGCACTGCTGATGGCGCTGCTGACGCGAGCACCGACCACTAATGGCTAAGAGCACCGAACCGCGCATCGTCGCCGAGCTGGGTCGCCCCGAAACTCCCGAAGAGACTTTCGCGCGCAAGGCAGAGAACTCGCGCAAGCACCGCGCCAACCAGACGCTCCTCAATTTGGTCGGCGCCACTGTGGCATCCCTCGTTGTCGTGTTGTTTCTTGTGCTTGTTGTTGTTCGCCCTAGCGAAGAAACCCCTGTGGTCGCCGATTACCAGACGATCGCCGCAGATGCCCAGACCGATGCGAGCGAACCACTTCTTGCTCCCTCCCTGCCGGAGTCCTGGTACGCCAACTCGGCGCGATTGGGAACCACATCATCGGTGCAGACCTGGTACATCGGACTCGTTACGCCATCCACTGACACTTCGGGGGCACAGTTCATCGCACTTGAACAGGGCATCGAAGCGAACCCCACCTGGGTCGGAATCGTGACGGATGGCGCGCTCGCTACCGGCACGATCGTGATCGACGGCATCGAATGGACGGTTTACGATCGCCGCTCTGATTCCGACACCGGAAACTATGCCTACGCGCTCTCGGCGGAGCTCGCGGGCAGCACTGTTGTTTTGCATGGAACCGCCGCAGATTCCGAGTTTGAACTACTTGCGGCGTCCATCGCCGCCGATGTGGAGACACCATGACGAATCCCCCCAAAACACCTGCCCAGGTCTGGAACGAAATGTCGCGCGGCAATGAACGATTCGTTGCTGGCGCACCGGCGCATCCCCGTCAAGATGTCGAACGTCGCACCGAACTGGCCAATGCTCAAGCCCCGCACGCCGCGCTGTTCGGCTGCAGCGACTCCCGCCTCGCGGCTGAAATCATTTTCGACAAAGGCCTCGGAGATCTCTTCGTCGTTCGAAACGCGGGTCAGGTCATCTCCAGCTCCGTCGTGGGCTCCCTCGAATATGCGGTGAGCGTGCTCAACGTGCCGCTGATTCTCGTTCTCGGCCACGACGAGTGCGGTGCTGTTGCTGCTGCTATCGAATCCCAGACAGCGGATGCTCCCGCGCTGCCCCCACACATCCAATCGTTGATTTCAAAAATTGTGCCCGCCGTTCGTCGCGTTGCGGGCAGCGAATCAGGCACGGTAACGATTGATGAGATCAACGCCTACGACGTTGGACGCATTCATTTGCGCGCCACCATTCTTGAACTCATGAATGCGTCAGAACTCATCAGTGATGCGGTCGCCGCAGGTACCCTTGCAGTAGTAGGCGCGAACTACCGTTTGCTTGAGGGTCGGGCTGTCCCCGACCTCGTTATCGGCACGGTTTAGCGCCCTCCACCACGTCTCACCCAATTCGCTCGCAAACAAAGGATTACAACGCTGTGACGAGTTCCACCGAATACCGCATCGAACACGACACCATGGGCGAGGTTCGCGTGCCCAAGGATGCCCTCTACGGCGCTCAGACACAGCGCGCAGTAGAGAACTTTCCCATCTCGGGCACTGGCCTCGAGCCCGCACAGATCGTCGCTCTCGCCCGCGTCAAGCGTGCCGCCGCAATCGCCAACAGCGAACTCGGCAAGCTCGACCCCGCCATCGCGGATGCCATTGTGGGCGCTGCAGACCAGATCATCGATGGTCAGTTCCACAATCAGTTCCCGGTAGACACGTACCAGACCGGCAGCGGCACCTCCTCGAACATGAACATGAACGAAGTTCTTGCTCGACTCGCCACCGACTCGCTCGGCAGTGCCGTTCACCCCAATGACCACGTGAACGCATCACAGTCGTCGAATGACGTGTTCCCTACCTCGGTGCACCTTGCCGTGACCGGTGCGCTCATCGGTGACCTCATCCCGTCGCTTGAACACCTCGCTGCAGCCCTCGATGTGAAGGCCGAACTGTGGAAGGGTGCTGTCAAGGCTGGCCGCACCCACCTCATGGATGCCACTCCCGTGACCCTTGGCCAAGAATTTGCCGGCTACGCCCGCCAGATTCGTCTCGGCATCGCCCGCATCCAGTCGGCAATCCCCCGCGTCGCAGAGGTTCCCCTCGGCGGCACCGCCGTGGGCACCGGAATCAACACTCCGCTCGGCTTCCCGCAGCGCGTGATCGAGATCCTCGCCGAGAACTCCGGCCTGCCGATCACCGAAGCCGAAGACCACTTCGAAGCTCAAGGTGCTCGCGATTCGCTTGTTGAAGCGTCTGGGGCACTTCGCGTTATCGCAGTCTCCGTCACTAAGATTTGCAACGACCTCCGTTGGATGGGCTCCGGCCCCAACACCGGCCTCGGCGAACTGCAGATTCCCGACCTCCAGCCCGGCTCCTCGATCATGCCCGGCAAAGTCAACCCCGTCATCCCTGAAGCCGTGCTCATGGTGTGCGCTCGCGTTATCGGCAACGATGCGACCATCGCCTGGGGCGGAGCATCCGGAGCCTTCGAACTCAACGTTGCAATCCCCGTCATGGGAACGTCGCTGCTCGAGTCGAGCCGCCTGCTCTCGAACTCGTTGCGCGCCCTCGCCGACAAGACCGTTGACGGTCTCGAAGCGAACCTCGAGCGTGCTCTGGCTCTCGCAGAATCATCGCCGTCGATCGTGACGCCGCTGAACAAGATCATCGGGTACGAAGCAGCTTCCAAAATCGCCAAGCACGCTGTTGCACAGTCAATCACCGTGCGTGAATCCGTGATTGACCTCGGCTTTGTCGAGCGTGGCGAAGTCACGCTCGAACAGTTGGATGCCGCCCTCGACGTTCTGTCGATGACGACGCCTGGCTAACTACCTGTTTGCACCAGCGTGAGGGGCGTTCCGTCGAGACTTTCGACGGAACGCTCTCCTATTACGTCCTTCAACGTGATCGGAATGAGAACTGAGCCGGTGAGGTCTTCACCGAGCGGGCATGCTTCAGCGTTGTCAGGCTTTGACCCATCGCTCGGCGTGGGCAAGCCGTACTGAACAGCGATTTGCACGCTCTCGGGCCCCTCAACAACGACAACCCGACGAGGAACGCACAGCAGCGGGCCACGCACATGAATCAAGACATCAGCTCGACCAATCGTCGAATCTGTATCGTCGGGCTCACTGCCGATGTAGCCCGGAATATTCGTGGTACCGAGCCGCGAAAATGGTTCGAGGTCGAGCAAATACAGCGGCGCCGCCTCATCGTCGTTCACCGGGAGATAATTCTCGATCGGCACTTCAACGAGGGTAGAATCAGGCGACTTCGCGGGTTGGAACGTGCGGTACACAAACAACGGTGCTGGCGACCCCCACGTCTGTTCGAGAACGCTGACATGCGCGGCTTCTTGCGGGGTGCGTGAGGTAGTAGCGATCACGGCGAACACCACTATGAGCAGGGCGAGCCCGAGCGCAATGCCAGCGATGAGTTGGCGGGAGGCATAGGCGGCCCCACCTGGTTCTGAGGAGTGGGCATTAGCTACCGACCACGAAAAAAGACTCCGCCATTGGTTTCGGGGTGCGAGTATCGCCCACACCGCGGCAACCCCAAGGGGAACTGCCAAAAACCACCACACCGAGCCCACGAGAAAACCCTACGTTGTCTGAGCACGGCCCGCTGACGCTCACGCGGCGTGCTCAGACTTTGTCAGCCAATCGTCAGACGAGCTAAGCCGTAAGGCGACCTTGTTCGTTAGGCGATGTCGTTACCTTCCAAAAGCTCGGTGACAAGAGCGGCGATAGCGGAACGTTCCGAGCGCGTGAGTGTGATGTGCCCAAAGAGGGAATGGCCCTTGAGGGTTTCAATCACCGAAGCGACGCCATCGTGACGTCCGACGCGGAGGTTGTCGCGCTGCGCCACATCGTGAGTTAACACGACACGCGAGTTCTGACCGATGCGACTAAGCACTGTCAACAAGACATTTCGTTCAAGCGACTGCGCCTCATCCACGATCACAAACGCATCGTGAAGCGAACGACCACGGATGTGAGTGAGCGGAAGCACCTCGAGCAGTCCCCGATCAAGCACTTCCTCAAGAACATTTTCCGAGACAACGGAGCCGAGAGTGTCGAACACTGCCTGCGCCCACGGGTTCATCTTCTCGGCCGCATCGCCGGGAAGATAGCCCAACTCCTGGCCACCGACGGCGTAGAGCGGACGAAACACCATGATCTTGCGGTGCTGCTGTTTCTCCAGCACCGCTTCGAGACCGGCGCAGAGGGCAAGGGCAGACTTTCCTGTACCGGCACTTCCCCCGAGCGAGACGATGCCCAGTTCGGGATCGAGAAGCATCTCGATAGCCAGTCGCTGCTCGGCGCTGCGGCCATGCAATCCGAAGATTTCTCGATCACCACGAACGAGCGACATCGTGCCGCGGGCTGTTACTCGCGCCAAGGCCGAACCTCGTTCGGAAGTGACCACAAGCCCGGTGTTGATGGGCAGATCTCCCACCGCACGCGTCTGCAAACGCTCCTTGTCGTAGAGCTCGGCGACTTGATCGCCGCTGAGTTCAATCTCAGCTTGACCAGTCCAGCCCGAGTCCACCGCGAGCTCAGCGCGGTACTCCTCGGCCGCGAGACCGATGGATGCCGCCTTCACCCGCAGGGGAAGATCTTTCGAGACCACCGTGACATCCAGCCCCTCGTTGGCGAGGTTGAGCGCAACAGCGAGGATTCGCGAATCGTTATCGCCCAACTGCAGCCCGGAAGGAAGCACCGACATGTTGGAGTGGTTGAGCTCGACACGCAGCGTGCCGCCGTCATCGCCCACCGAGATGGGAAAGTCGAGGCGCTCATGCTTGACGCGCATCTCGTCAAGACTGCGCAGCGCTTGCCTGGCGAAGTACCCAATCTCGGGGTCGTTGCGCTTGGCTTCGAGTTCGGTGATGACCACGACGGGCAGAACAACATTGTGTTCAGCGAACCGCTTGATCGAGCTCGGGTCGGAGAGCAAAACAGAAGTATCGAGCACGTACGTGCGCTCGGCTTGTCGTGGGGCCCGCCCTCCCGCCTTCGACGTGGTGATCGTGGTCTTGGGGGTTGCTAGGTCGGCCAACGTGCACTCCATCCCCGAGTGCGAGCACTCGGATCCAGTCTGCGAAGACGGCCAGTACTTTACGAAAACGAACTTACGTGGCCGTCTCGATCAGGCGCCATACCTGATGGATTGAACGCTAAACCCGTCACGCAATCTGGGCGCAGCGACACGCCACAAGACACCATCGCGTCACATTTCGTTCGTGGCTAGGCGCCGAAGCGGCGGTTACGCCGCGAGAAATCACGAAGGGCGCGCAAGAAATCGACCTCGCGAAGATCGGGGCCCAACGCTTCCATGAAGTACAGCTCGCTGTGGGCAGATTGCCACAGCATGAAGTCGCTAATGCGCTGCTCCCCCGAGGTACGGATGACGAGGTCGGGGTCTGGCTGGCCCTTGGTGTAAAGGTGCTCACCAATGAGCTCCGGGGTGAGAAGCTCAGCGAGAGCGTCAAGGCTGTGGCCCTCATCGCTGTGGTTGCGCACGATACGGCGCATGGCTTCAGCGATTTCGTGGCGTCCGCCGTAGCCGATGGCGAGGTTCACGTGCAGGCCGGTGTTGTCTGCGGTGCGCTCGTGAGCGCCCTTGAGTTGGGCTTTGAGCTGCTCGGGAAGGCCAGCATCCGATCCCACATGTTGAACGCGCCAGTCACGAAAGTGCGACAGATCTTCGGCAAGATCGCCAATGATCGTGAACAGCTCGTTCAACTCTTCGGGAGATCGACTGGTGAGATTGTCGGTCGAGAGCAGGTAGAGCGTCGCCACTGAAATATCGAGGTCGTCGCACCAGACCAGAAACTCTCGATACTTGGCCGCGCCGGCGCGATGACCGTGGGCTGCCGTCTCAAGATCCTTCAATTTGGCCCAACGCCGGTTGCCATCGATAATCATGGCTACGTGGCGCGGCAATTGCTGGCCCTCTAGCTGGCGCCGCAGTTTTTTCTGGTAAAGACCGTAAAGAAAACCGCGACCTAATGCAGACTGTCGCTTACTCACGGGACTACGTTAGACCACTGCGGCACTGAACAAGTGAATCTACGTCAGGCGTAAACTGTGAGCATGAACCAAGATGCCGCCGATCTCGCTGCTGCAGCGGCCGTTGAGAAGGAAGACGCATCGCGCCTTCCCGAGCTTCCGTTCGTCGATGATGTGATGACGAGCGACCCGGCCGACAAGAAACCGACGTGGCGCGGTTGGATCCACGCCGGCACGTTCCCGCTGGCAATCGTGCTCGGCGTCATCCTGCTGATCATGGCCGATGGCACCGCTGCCAAGGTCAGCTCAGCGGTCTTCGTAGCGTCGTCGCTCATGCTGTTCGGTATTTCTGCCCTGTACCACCGCTTCAACTGGAGCGAGAAGACGCGGATGATGCTGAAGCGCTTCGATCACTCCAACATCTTCTTGCTGATTGCCGGTTCGTATACCCCGATCACGGTTCTGGCGCTTCCGCCCGAGAAGGCCACCATTCTGCTCTGGATCGTGTGGAGCGGTGCCGCTCTCGGCATTGGCTTCCGTATCTTCTGGGTGGGGGCCCCGCGCTGGCTCTACGTTCCCCTGTATGTGTTGCTTGGCTGGGGCGCGATGATGTTCATCGTCGACTTCTTCCAAGCCAACTGGATCATGATGACCCTCATTTTGGCTGGCGGATTGTTCTACACCGTTGGCGCTGTTATCTACGGTCTCAAGCGACCGAATCCCGTGCCCGGAGTGTTCGGGTTCCACGAGATCTTTCACACGCTGACGCTACTGGCGTTCCTCTGCCACTGGGTCGGCATCTTCCTCGTGGCGACTAATCCGCCCGTTGTGTAGGCGCAGCATCATCAGCATCGCCAGCATCAGCGGCACCATCGGCGTCAACATCGGTGAGACCATCGGTCTCGCCGGCGGCCGCAGCCTGCTCGGCCTGAATCGTTTCTTGGGCGAGCGCGCGGTAGCGAACGCGACGCACGCGACGGTTCATGTCCATGACGATCAACAACGTGGCCACCGCGACGAACAGGATGCCAATAAAGCCGAGCACGCCGGGAGTGACCAAGTTGGGGTCGCCCTCGTAGGCCGGGTACAGGGTCGGTTCGGGGCTGGGAGTAGCCGTCCAGAGAATCGCGCTGGTTGCGAGCGAAGTGAAAGAAATCAACTGTTGTCCTCTGGGATGTTCACTCCATGATTTCATCATGCGAGTTTGCGAATAACCTTGCAGTAATAAGAATACCGTCGCGAGAAGGAGCACCGCGTGCCCGAAGCCCCCAGTAACGCCACTGGCACCGCTGACAGCGCCGCATCCGGCACCGTTGCAGCCACTGATTTGGATGCCCGCTATGGCCGCAGCCCGAAAGCGAAGCGCAACAATCGGATGATTGTGGTCGCCGTGGCCGTAGCCTTCGTTGCGGTCTTCACAGCCTGGCTCGTCTGGGGTGGCCTGCTGGAATCGCCCGCCCAGTTCGAGGCGAAAGACACCGGCTACGAGCTCATTGATGACACTGCGGTCGAAGTGCGGTGGCAACTCAACGTTGCCGAGAACCAAGATGCTCGCTGTGCAGTGCAGGCCCTCAACTCCACTTTTGCCATCATCGGCTGGAAAGTCGTCGACGTTCCCGGGGGCGATCAGCGCAATCGGGAGTTGAGCACCACTGTTCGCACCACCGAACAAGCAGTGTCAGGCTTGATCTACCGGTGCTGGCTCACCTAGGCTGTAGCAAATCATCTCGAAACCGGTCGTCTTCGGCCGGTTTCTCTTTTGTATAGGGAGAAGCACAGTGGCTGCACAAAACGATGTCACGTGGTTGACCCAGGAGGCGTTCGATCGTCGCACCGCCGAACTGGAACAACTTACGGGCGAAGCACGGTACGAAATTGCCAAGAAGATTGAGGCTGCGCGGGAAGAAGGCGACCTCAAAGAGAACGGTGGCTACCACGCTGCCAAGGAGGAGCAGGGCAAGATTGAGGCCCGCATCCGCGTTCTCACCCAGCTTCTTCGCCATGCCGTAGTCGGCGATGTTCAAGACGACGACGGTGTTGTTGAGCCCGGCATTCTTGTTACCGCCAACATTATGGGCGACGAGAGCGTATTTCTGCTCGGCAGCCGCGAGATCGTCGCCGACGATAGCGACCTCGATGTCTACAGCGAGAAAAGCCCGCTCGGTATGGCGATCAACGGTCTCAAAGTCGGCGAATCGACCACCTACACGGCACCCAACGGCAAGTCGATCACGGTAGAGGTCACCAAGATCGCTACCTACTCGGGCTAAGCCTTTCTGGCTGGGCCTTTCGGGCTCGGGCTTTCGGGCTGGGGCCTGCTGGCACCAGCCAACTTCGGTTTAGAAGTCGACCTGAGGGTCAAATCCTTCGTCTCTGAGCCGCGCGAGCACTGACTCCGCGTGCTCAGGGCCACGGGTTTCGATGTGCAGTTCGAGTTGAACCTGACTGAACTGCACTTTGTTGTTGTGTCTGCTGTGCAGCACCTCAACAACGTTGGCGTTCGCTTCGGCAACGAGCGCCGAGATGCGCGCCAATTGACCGGGGCGGTCAGGCAGCGGGATCCGCAAACGCAAATAGCGTTCGGATGCCGAGAGGCCGTGACTGATGATGCGTTCCATCATCATGGGGTCGATGTTGCCACCGCTCAGCAACACCACGGTGTTGCCGCTTGGTGAGATCTTGCCTGCCAAGATAGCGGCGACTCCAACGGCACCAGCCGGCTCGACGACCTGTTTGGCACGCTCGAGAAGAACGAGCACCGCATACGCGATTTGGTCGTCGGAAACGGTGACAACCTCATCCACCAGATCGCGGACCATGGTGAAGTTGAGCACACCGGGGCGACTGACGGCGATGCCGTCAGCGATCGTGGGAGTGGTGCGCACTTCGACGATTTCACCCTTCGCGAGCGATGGAGTGTACGCAGAGGCATTGGCTGCCTGAACCCCGATGACGCGTACGTTGCGGCCTTCGAGCCGGGCACGCTGCTTGATCGCGCCGGCAACACCGGAGACGAGTCCACCGCCACCGATGGGAACAATAATCGTGTCGACCTGGGGCACCTGATCGAACACTTCGAGAGCGAGAGTGCCTTGACCGGCCACCACATCTTCATGATCGAAGGGATGAATGAGCACGGCACCGGTCTCTTCTGAGAAACGGGCGGCCGCACGCAACGGCTCTTCGACCGTGTGACCGCGCAGCACGACCTCGGCACCGTAATCTCGCGTGGCCTGCAGTTTCGGCAGGGGCACGCCTACGGGCATGAAAATGGTCGACTTGATGCCCAGCTCGCGGGCGGCGAAAGCGACGCCCTGGGCGTGGTTTCCGGCCGAGGCGGCCACGACTCCGCGCGCCTTCTCCTCCTCGGAGAGCCCCGCGAGACGGTTGTAGGCGCCACGCAGCTTGAAGGAGCCAGTGCGCTGAAGGTTTTCACACTTCAGAAAGACGGGTGATCCCAAAATTTCCGCGAGAAAACGCGAGGTCTGCATGGGGGTGACATCGGCAACTTCTGCGACCCGTTCACGTGCTGCTTCGTAGTCAGCGAGCGTGGGGCCGGGCATCCGGTTATTTACCATTACCGAGCACGTCCGTGATCGTGGGCCGACCATTGAGACGCCAATCGCCGCTGGCTATGTATTTGGTCATGACATTGACGACCGCGACCAGCGGCACGGCAAACAGTGCGCCGGGGATGCCTGCCACGAATGAGCCAGCGGCTACCGCGAACACGACGGCGAGGGGATGAACCTTCACGGCCGTGCCCATCACGAGCGGCTGGAGAATATGACCTTCAAGCTGTTGAACAAGCAAAACGATTCCCAACATGATCACGGCAGGGAGCGGACCCAAGAAGACGAGGGCGATGAACACCGCGAGCGCCCCCGTTACGAGTGCACCCACGACGGGGATAAACGAACCTAAGAACACGGCGACAGCGATGGGGATGACGAGCGGGAAACCACCGTAGAACAAACCGAGGATCCACGCACCGACGCCGATGCCGATCGCATCCACTGCAGCCACAAAAATTTGCACCTTCACGAAAGTGGTGAGGGTGAGCCAACCAGCAACACCGGCACCGTCAACCGCGCTGCGGGCTTTGCGCGGGAAGAGCCGAACCGTCCACGCCCAGATGCTCTTTCCGTCGACGAGCACGAAGATGGTGGCGAACAGGCTCAACAACGCCCCGGTGAGCACGTGACCGGCGGTGGACCCGACCGAGAGGATGCCCGAGACGAGAGCTTGTGAGTCGCGTTGAACCACGTCGATTATCTCGGTGAGATAGCCGTCGAGGTCTTGGTCGCTGAGCTGCAGCGGGGAGTTGCGCAGAAACTCGCGGAGGTTGTCGTAGGCGGTGGCCGACTGCGTTTGAAGAGCGGGAAGCCCGGAACGGACTTGGCCTACAACGACCACAACCAGACCACTGACGACGGCAAAGAATCCGATCAGAACTACGGTGACGGCAAGCCAGCGCGGCCACTTGATGCGAACCAAGAAACCAACGACGGGGACGAGTAGCGCTCCGATAAGAATCGCGATCAGGAACGGAATCACGATGTACTTGAGCGTGATGACTAAATAAATGAGAACTGCAACCACGGCGAGCACAACGAGCATGCGCCACGAATAGGCAGCAGCTATCGAAAGCCCGGCGGGAACCTCAGCCGCGTCTGTTGTACTGGCGCGTGACGGGATCCGACTGTCTGGGTTATTACGTCGACCGAATATCACGTGCCTATCTTAGTTGTGCCAGAGTGCGCGCTTGCTGCGCCTCGAAGTGGTCGCGCGTGGCCGCTACTTCTTCACCTTGGGAGGCAGCGCGCTCACGGGTGCACCCTTAAGACGCACCGTAACGGCCTCACCGGGCAGAGGATGCCGCTCCACCTCATGCTGAATAGCGACGACCGTGTCGTCGAAGAGTCGTACGCGCGTGCGGCGCAAGGAGCCCAAGAAGCTCGACGAGATAACCGTGCCGGCGATGCCGTCGGCGGTCAGGGCGATGTCCTCCGGGCGAACGAGCGCGATGACGGGACCATCGGGCATGGGGTCGCCGAGAAGGTTGAGGCTGCAGCCGTGGAGCGTGACTTGGCCGTCGACGAGTTCGGCGGGCATCCGGTTGCTGAGGCCGACAAAGTCGGCGACGAAGGCATTGGCGGGGGTTGCGTAGAGCTCTTCTGGCGTGCCAATTTGCTCGATACGACCGTCACGCATGACGGCAACACGGTCGGCGACAGCGAGCGCCTCTTCTTGGTCGTGAGTCACGAAGACGGTCGTGATGCCGAGTTCGGTTTGCAGGCGACGAATCTCTTCGCGCAGCTGCACCCGCACCTTGGCATCGAGCGCGCTGAGCGGCTCATCAAGCAGAAGAACGCGGGGGCGGGTGACAAGCGCGCGGGCTAGGGCGACACGTTGCTGTTGGCCGCCCGAGAGCTGGTGGGCGAAACGGTCCTGATGCTTCGTGAGGCCGACCATATCGAGCGTTTCGAGAGCGCGTTCGCGGCGACGAGCTGCGGCAACCTTGCGCATCTTGAGGCCGAACTCCACGTTCTCGAGCACTGTCATGTGCGGGAACAGCGAGTAAGCCTGAAAGACCATCCCGATGTCGCGCTTATTCGTGGGAGTGTCGGCGACATCCACACCATCGATCACGATGCGACCGCTATCGATGCTCTCAAGCCCGGAGATGCTGCGGAGCGCGGTGGTCTTGCCGCAACCCGAAGGCCCGAGCAGCGCAACGAGTTCGCCGGGGGCAACTTCGAGGTCGATGCTGTTGAGCGCAGTGTGCCCGGCGAACGCTTTGACGACGGCACTGAGCTGAACTGTTGCTCCTGCGGTCGGCGTGTGGGTGGCGGTGGGGCCCGTCATAGTAAACGTGGCGGTCATGATTTTCTCCTAGAAGGCGTTGCTGATCCGAGGCGGCCAATGATCAGCAGCAAGATGAAAGCGAGGGCAAGGGCGGCGAGCGCAAAGATCACAGCAACCCAGGGGTCAGATTGCGAGACCTGAAGCAGCGCGGTTTGCAGGTTGCGACGATTGAGCAGGCTCGCAATGGTGAACTCGCCAAGCACGACCGCGATCGAGATAAAGGATGCCGCGAGCACTCCCCGGCGCAGGTTCGGCAGCAGGATCGTCCACAGCACTGTCAGCCAGCCTGCGCCGAGCGTGCTGGCCGCTTCGCTGAGGGTCTTCACGGGGATCGCATCGAGGTTGCCCTGAATGGCGCGATAGGCATACGGCAACACCGTGATGCCGTAAGCGAAGGCGAGAGTCCAGGTGGAGCCGCCGAGCACTTGCACGACCACCGAATAGACCGGGGCGAGACCCACGACCAGCACAATGGCGGGCACCGTGATGGGAATGATGCAGATGAATTCGAGGGTGCGCTTGAGGCGCGGAAACTGCATGTGCACGAGCACCATCGTGGGCAACAGCAGCACAAGCACGATGCCGACGGTGACGGCAGCAAGAACGAGTGAGTTCTCAATTGCTTCGTAGAGACCGCGATAGGTGCGGGCACTGTCTTCGCTGAAGAGACCCGTCCAGTGGCTCGTCGTGTAATCGCCCGCAAGACCGTTACGGAAGGTGAACTCGATCATCGCGATGACCGGGATGAGGAAGATCGCGCCGATGATGCCCAGGATGAGACGGCGGGTGAGGGCGCTCGGTTCGGCCCCAATGCGCACGGCCTGATTCGCGGTCACTTTTGCCACCGCGAGGTGCGGGACTGCAGCACGGAGTACGCCCACATGACGACGACCATGACCACGATCATCCCGAGCGCAAGGGCGCCCGCCATGTTTTCGCGGCCGAGAACGGTCTCGCTGACGAGCGCGGCGCGGATCTGCAGCGGCACGATTTGCGAACCCTGGCTGATGAGCGCGGCGGCCGTGGCGAACGAGGAGAAGGCATTGGCGAAGAGCAGCAGCAGCGAGCCGAGGAACGCCGGCGCAAGCACGGGAGCCGCGATGTAGCGCCAGTAGGCGAAGCGGGTGCCGCCAAGCGTGGCACTGGCTTCGGCCCATTGCGGGCGAAGCGCCGTGAGCGCGGGCAAGAACGTGATCACCATGAGGGGAACCTGAAAGTAGACGTAGGGAAGGATGAGGCCTGGCACCTGGTAGAGCCAGACGCCATCCGCATAAATGTCGACGCCGAAGGTGTCGCGCAGGATGACGGTGATGAGCCCCTGCACACCGATCGTGGCGATGAACGCGAAGGCAAGCATCACGCCACCGAACTGGGCGAGCACGCTGGCTGCCGATTCGATGATGGTGCGCAGCAGACCGCCGACCTTGGTGCCGAGCATCGCGTAGCAAATGAGAGCACCGACGACGGCACCGATGACGGCCGAGACTCCGGAGAGCCAGAAGGAACTACCGAAGGTGGCGAGGATGGTCGGGGTGAACAGCCCGGTGACGTTATCGAGCGTCAGCGAGCCGTCGTCGGAGAAGAAGCCCGTGACCACCGCGAGGATGGTCGGCAGGGCGAGGAAGATCAGAACGTAGGCCGCGAACGGCGTTAGCCCCGCATAAGCGAGGCGACGACGCCGGTTCGACGGCTTGACCAGGACCACCCGGGGATGGTGCCGAGCGGACTGCTCGACACCATCCTGTGCGGGCGCTGGCGCGGTGGCTAGCGACACGATGTATTACGAAGCGGAAAGGGCGTTAGCCGATTGCCGCGGTCCACTTCTCGGCCAGGATGCCAGCGTTCAGCTCTGCCTGCTCGGGGGTGGGGGTGACGAGCTCGCCTTCGAGAGCACCGAGGGCGTCGAGTGCTGCGGTGTCGACGGTTCCGGCATCCTGCAGTGCCTGAATCGTGACGGGGTACGCGCCACCAACGATGAAGAGGTTCTGCGCTTCAGGGCTGTAGAGGAATTCTTGCCAGAGACGAGCAGCCGCGGGGTGCGGAGCATCGATGCTGATGGCCTGGTTGTAGAAGCTCGTGTAGACAGCACCGGGAAGAGTCGTGACCTTCCAGCCGTCAACTGTTGCTGCCGCAGCGAGGTTGTTGTAGCTCCAGTCGAAGGCAACCTTGGTCTCGCCGGCAGCAATGGTTGCTCCCGTGACGTTGACCGGGATGAAGTTGCCCGCGTCGTTGAGTTCTTCGAAGAACTCGATTCCGGGGGTGAAGTCATCGAGGGTTCCACCACTGTGAACCGTGGCGAGTCCGACAGCAGCGAAAGCGGCTCCGGCCTGCGTGGGGTCACCGTTCAGCGCAACAGCGCCGCGGTAGTCAGCGCTGAGCAGGTCATCGAGGCTCGTGGGCTCGGGAACCGAGTTGGAGTCATAGCCGATCGACATGCTGCCGGTGTAGTCGTTGACCCAGAGGCCGGTTGCTTCCTTGTTGCCCTCGGGAATTTCATCCCAGTTAGCAACCATGTAGGGAGCAAAGTAGTCGAGGCTGTCGAGCGTGACAGCGGTTCCGAGGTCGAAGACGTCAGGAGCGGTGTCCTGGCCTTTGAGGTTGTCAGCAGCGGCGATTTCTTCGGCGCTAGAAACGTCGGGGTCAGCCGAGTTGACGATGATGTCGTACTTCTCTTCAAAGAGAGCCTTGATCTCGCCGTAGTTTGCCCAGTTGTCGGGAAGGGCGATCACGTTGAGCTCTCCTTCAGCCTGCGCGGCTGCGATAAGAGCGTCCATTCCACCAAAGTCTTCGGCGGTGGTGGCGGTCGATGCGTCAACATCGCCAGCAGGGGTCTCAGCGGTGCTGCAGGCACTGAGTGAGATCGCCGATGCTGCAACGAGTGCAACAGCGGCGAGGGTGCGCTTAGTGAACAAGACTTCCTCCAACGACCGTCGCAGCCGCCCGCGCTGTAAACGGGCAGAGGGTACCGAAACGATCCGGAGTTGACGGTACGCAGCCTGATGCGGCGTTCCCTTTCATCGTGGTAAACGAACGATGAACGACACAAACACAATTGCTCGGTGGAGCTGTTCGCCGCCCTAGCGAGTGGATGTCGCCGCCGCTCGGTAGAGTCGAGCCGTGGTCGATTCCCTCTCTGCAGCGCAAGCGCGCCGAGTGCTGCTCGCTGCCCAAGGGTTCGGGCGCGGCACCGCGACTGCGGCCAGCCCCGCGGGAACGCGACAGCTCAACCTGCTGTTTGACCGCATCCGGCTGCTGCAACTCGACTCGGTCAACGTGTTCGAGCGCAGTCACTACCAGCCGGTGTTCGCCCGTCTGGGGCACTACGACAAAGCAGCGCTCGATGCCCTGACGTTCCGTAAGCCCACACCGCGCAGCCCCGGCCGCTACGTCGAATACTGGGCGCACGAAGCCGCGCTCATTCCGCTCGAATCGTGGCCGCTGTGGCGCTGGAAGATGGAGTCGCTGCGCGAACGCGATGCCCAGCGCTACGAATGGGTGCGTGACAACCAGCCCATGCTGGAGTGGCTCCGCGAAGAACTCGCCACCACCGGCCCCGTCACTGCCCGCGAGATCGATCACGACGCCAACCGCCGCACCGGACCGTGGTGGGGCTGGTCCGACGTCAAGCAAGGCCTCGAGATGTTGTTCCGCTGGGGCGAAGTCGTCAGCGCCGGCCGCTCCCGCTTCGAGCGCACCTACGCGCTGACCGAGCACCTTATTCCCGCCGAGCTGCGCGAGCGCGAAGTGCCCCGCGCCGACGCGCATCGCGCCCTGGTTGCTGAGTCAGCACGGGCGCTGGGAGTCGGCACGGCATCCGACCTCGCCGACTACTTTCGGCTCAAAGGTGTCGACGTGCTCCCGGCCATCGCTGAGCTAGCGGATGCCGGCGAGCTGGTTCCCGTGACCGTGCGCGGTTGGGAGCAGCCCGCCTGGCTGCACCGGGATGCCCGCATCCCTCGCCGCATCGACCACGTCGCGCTGCTCTCGCCCTTCGACCCCGTGGTCTGGGACCGCAAGCGTGCCGAGCGCATGTTCGGCTTCCACTACCGCATCGAGATTTACACGCCCGAACCGAAACGTCAGTTCGGCTACTACTCACTGCCCGTGCTCGTGGATGACGCCCTCGTCGGCCGCATCGACCTCAAGACCGACCGCCAAGCGGGTGTGCTGCGCGTGCAATCCGCGTGGCACGAAGCCGGGCTCGACGCTCTGCCCGGCGGCACCGGTGCTCTCGCCGAACGCATCGTGCCGACCCTGCGCGAGATAGCCCACTGGCAAGGTATGGGTGAGATCGCCGTCACTGGCCGCGGCACCCTCTCCCCCGCTATCGAGGCAGAGTTGCAGCGCTAGAAGGTCGAACCGATTTCACCAAGGCGCTTCACGCGATCCGCAATCGGCGGGTGCGTGCTGAACATGCGGTCCATGATGCCCGGCTTCGTCGGATCCGAAATCCACATGTGGGCCATCGTCGAATTCTGCTTCACCATCGGCCGGCTGTAGTCGCCCAATTTCTGCAACGCGCTCGCTAGAGCATCCGGATGACGCGTCGTGAGCGCACCCGTTGCATCGGCCAAGTATTCGCGTTGACGCGAAATCGACGCCTGCACGGCCGCCGCGACAAGCGGCGAAATCACAAGCGCCGCAAGACCAACGATGATCATGATCGGGTTGCTGTTCTGGTTATTGCCGCGACCACCAAAGAGGGTGAAACGCAGTGCAATGTCCGAGATGAAACCGACCGCAACCACAAGGCCAAACACGATCATCGAAACGCGGATGTCGTAGTTGCGCACGTGACCGAGCTCGTGCGCCATGACGCCCTCGAGCTCGGCATCTGTCATGATGTCGAGCAAACCCGTCGTCGCAGCCACGATGGCGTGTTCTGGATCGCGCCCGGTAGCAAACGCGTTGGGTGCTGGATCATTGACGATGTAGACCTTCGGCATCGGCGTGCCGGTAGTGATCGCGAGGTTTTCGACAATGCGGTAAAGGCGCGGGTTGTCGGCCTTCTGAATCTGCACCGCGCCGCTCATCGCCACAGCCTCGCCGCTGGCAGCAAAGTACTGAATCAGCGTGAACACACCGGCACCAATGATCGTGCCGATCGTGATCGTCATCGGGTCGCCCCCCATCAGGAAGCTCAGCGCGTAGCCAAGAAAACCAATGATGATGACGAACAAGATGATGATCAGAACGGTGTTGCGCTTATTTTTCGCTATGGCGCGATACATCTAGAACATCCTGGTCACGCGGTTAGAAAGACGAAGAATTAGAACTGCACGCGCGGCGGCTCAGCGATGGATGCGGCATCCGCAACCTCGAAGAACTCACGCTCGTGGAAACCAAGGTTGCGCGCGAACAACGTGTTCGGGAAGATCTTGATCTTGGTGTTGAGCTCGCGCACCCCACCGTTGTAGAAGCGACGGCTGGCCTGAATCTTGTCTTCAGTGTCAACAAGTTCGCCCTGGAGCTGAAGGTAGTTCTGGCTGGCCTGCAGCTGCGGGTACGCCTCAGCGACGGCGAAGATGCTCTTGAGGGCAGACTGCATGTGGTTCTCGGCAGCAGCCGCATCGACGGGACCCTGAGCGTTCAACGACTCGGCGCGGGCCTTCGTGACGGCCTCAAAGACGCCCTTCTCGTGCGCGGCATACCCCTTGACCGTCTCGATAAGGTTCGGCAGCAGGTCAGCACGACGCTTGAGCTGCACCGTGATGTCGCTCCACGCTTCATCAACGCGCACGTTGAGCGTGACCAGCGAGTTATACGTCGACCACAGGTAGATGCCAACGATGACTGCGAGCAGGACGATTACGCCGATTACGATCAGGAATTCCATGCTTCAACTATAGAACGCGCTCCTGTGCCTCCACCGAGAAACTGAGCTGCTTGCGACCCCCAATAAAGGGCCGACACACCGCTCTACTCCGCCTATCTAAAGGTCTTCGTTCCCGTGATCGTGGAGGTGACAAACTTGCCAATCACCGGCGCTGTCAGCAGGGCGAGGCCCGCGCGGCGCTTCCAAAATTGAAACACGGTGTGCGGCAGAAAACCGTTCGCCGCCCGACGGCCAGCGGCCTGCTTATCGGCGACTACCGGCATCCATTCTTCTTCGTATTCGGCGAAGGATGCGCTGAGTTCTCGATCGCTCGAAATCTTCTCGGCTAAGAGCAATCCACCAGCGATCGCCAACGACGCTCCCTGCCCAGCAAGCAGCGAAACCGCTTGGCACGCATCGCCGGCGAAGACGACGCGGCCACGGCTCCACACGGGAAGCTCGATTTGGGCAACCTGGTCGTAGTAAATCTTGTCGGGCTCCGGGCACTTCTCGAGCGCCTCAGCAACGTCATCGCCCATCCCCGCGTAGGCAGAGCGAATGGCCGCACGCGTATCGGCCGGAAGCACCGTGTCATCCACGCGGTGGGCAGCGAAAAGCGCAACCTTGCCATCACGCAAACCGTAGAGGCCGACCATGCGATCCAACTCATCTGTCGACACGAGTGCGTCGCCGAGCTTGGCGTGAAGCCGCGGAGAGTCGAACGTGTATGCGCAGGTGTGCATGCCCAGCTGGCGATCGAACGCCGCCGAGTCACCAAAAAGATCATGCCGAACAGCCGAATGGATACCATCCGCCGCCACCACAATGTCTCCCGAAATGCGCGACCCATCGGCGAGCACGGCGGTGACGTAATCGGTGCGGTCTTCGACCGCCACCACGGCACTGCCGAGCCGCAGTTCAACGCTCTCGGGCAGAACGTCGAAAAGAGTTTGTTCGAGGTCTTGGCGCATCAGGCTCATCAACTTGCCGCCCTCATTGGCCGCCACAAGCTCATAATCAATTGCTTGGCTGCGACCGTTGGGGCGCACAAAGCGGGCCTCACTAATCGGATAGCGCAGTTCGCGCAGGCGCTCCAGAATGCCCATCTTCTCGGCGGCGTCATAGCCGGGCCCAAAGAAGTCGATCATGTAGCCCTGCGTGCGGCGCTCGGGAGCAGCCTCCAGGAGCACAACCTCCCACCCGCGTTCGGCCAGCTGACCGGCGACCGTGAGCCCAGCGATTCCTGCTCCACACACAATGGCTTTGATAATCGCGCCCTTTCTCGTACTGCTCGACTCGTGTCTTAAAGCGTGAGCCGCTACCGCCCCAACACTTGGCGCAGGTAGTCGTTCGCAAACACGCGACCAGGATCAAGCCGGTCGCGAATGCTCAAGAACTCATTGAAACCCGGATACGTCGCCGCGAGTGATTCGGCTTGCCGGTTATGCAATTTTCCCCAGTGAGGTCGCCCGTCGTGAGCCATCATGATCGCCTCCACCTCCCGAAAATACTCGGCCGGGTCTTCACGCCAATACCGGTGCACCGCGACATAGCCGGTGGCCCGCCCCGACGCGGTCGACAGCAGCAATGAGTCAGCAGCCGCCGAACGCACCTCGATCGGAAAGGAGACTTTCCACCGGCGATCAGCGATCAGCTTCTGGATGGCACGCACGGCATCCGGCACCGCCTCGATGGGCAGGGCATATTCCATTTCGCGAAAGCGTACGGTGCGATTGGTGACGAACACGCTGCTCGAGACATCGGCGAACTCGCGATTGCCCGAGAGTTTCACGGCAAGACGGTTGACCGGCGGAATGATCGCTGGCGCGGCCTTGCCCACCGCGCAGATTGTGCGGTACACCCCGTTGGCCATGAACTCGTCGTCGAACCAGTGCGAAAACTTCGTGAGTGGATACCGCGGCGCATCACCCGGTAGGCGCGTGTTGCTCTTGGTGAGAGCTGTGGTGGTGTGCGGCCAGACGTAGAACTCAAAGTGGTCAGTTTCGGCGCTGCGCTGCAGCCACTCATGCAGGACGGTGGCAGCGGGTTCTGGGCGCTCCACCGCGTGCAGCAAAAAGGTCGGCACGCACTCGATCGTGACATCGACGAGGATGCCGAGGGCGCCAAGCCCGAGGGCCGCAGCCGGGAGCAGCTCGGGGTTTTCGGTCGCGTTCACGCGCAGTAGGTCGCCCGCCGCGGTCACGAGGGTGATGCCGCGCACCTGAGTGGCGATGCCGCCAAAGCGCGCTCCGGTGCCGTGGGTGCCGGTGGAGATCGCGCCGGCGATCGTCTGGCGATCGATGTCGCCCATGTTGGCGAGGGCGAGCCCGAGCGGTTCGAGCAGAGCCGGAAGCTTGAAGAGATATGTGCCGGCACCGAGCGTGACGTGGGTGCCGTCCACCGCCATCACGCCGGCGAGTGCACCGACGTCGAGATGAACACCCTCGGTGGCCGCAATCGACGTGAAGCTATGGCCGGCACCCCAGGCCTTGATGGTTAGCCCGTTCTCGCGGGCGAAATTCACTGCCGCAGTGACCTCGTCGACGCTCTCCGGGCGAGCCGCGAACTCGGGACGCGAACGCTCAGAACGACCCCAATTGCGCCACTCGGAACCGGGACTCAGGGATGCCGGGGTTGGGCTCGAGGCGCGGCGCTCCGCTGGCGGCATCCACTCGGGAGTTGTCACAGGAACGCTTTGCCCTCGCCGCGGTAGGTCGGAACGGTATCCACGATGCGACCGTCAGCGACGACCGCGAACTCGTTGAGATGCTCAGACAGCTCGCCCGCTTTCGTATGGCGGAACCACACGCGGTCTCCGATCTGAAGGTGTTCGGCAGCGGGGCCCGTGAGCGGTGACTGCACTTCGCCGGCCCCCTCGCGCGGCACATACTTGAGACCTTCGGGCCACGTGGGCTGGGGCATCCGGTCGACGCCCGCTTCGCCCGAGGCAATCCAACCGCCACCGTGCACTGTCGCAATATCGAGGGAGTATTTGCGGTCGACCGCGAGCGCGAACGCTGCGGCCGGCGCCGGGGTGAAGTGGCTGTAGTTGTCGAAAAGGTGCGGGCCGAAGAGTCCGCTGCCCGCCGCGATTTCAGTGACCGCGGTGTCTTCGGCTGTGGACTCAAGCGAGCCTGTGCCGCCACCGTTCACGAATTCGAGTTCGGCAATCTCGCTGATCGAGGCGACAATCTCGCCCCGACGTTCGCGCAGCTCCTTGGCGGATGCCGTCTGCATGACATCGAGCAGGCGACCATAGGCGGCCTTATGCGGTGGGCGATTGCCGACTCCCGCAATCTGCGCTTCGTAGGCCATGATCCCGACGAGCGTGAAGCCGGGACGGTCGACGACCGTGCTGGCGAGCGTACGCGCTTGCGCCGCCGAGCGCACGGGAGAGCGGTGAGCACCGACGTGACCGAGCAGGGGCGACCGGAACGAGGCATCCACATCGATGCAGACGCGGATCGTTTCGCGGTGCTGCGGAGACACGACTGAATCAACGAAATCGAGGTGCTCAACCGAGTCGATCATGAGCGTGACGCGTTCGGCGAGCGCCGGGCTTGTTCCAAGCGCTGCGATGGCCGCGCGATCGACGGAGGGGTAGCCGACAACGACATCATCGATGGTCTCGGCCAGCCAGAGCGCCTCGGTGAGGGTGTACGCCAGAACGCCCCGGAATTCATCGAGTTCGAGCACAGCATCCATGACTTCACGGACCCGGATGGACTTGCTCGCGACCCGAATCGGCACTCCGGATGCTCGACGGATCATGTCGGCGGCATTGTGCGACAGCGCCTCGAGCGAGAGCACCCCATAGGGAGCATCGAGCGACAGCGTCGCATCGGAGAGCGACTGCCAATAGTCCTCGGGCGTGTGCCAGGGCGTTGCGGGGGTGCTGAGCAGCTTCACGGATTCCTTTGGGCCACGGCGGCGAGTATCACTGCACAGCGCGACCGGGGTGGGCAGCGGCACCGTGGTGGATCAACTTTCCCAGAACCGGGCGCGCAGCACAACGGGCCGCGCTGGGTTACCGTTCTCACCCTGCGCAAGTCCGCCGACCTCAGCGTCAGCCCGTCGATGGCTGCTTGACCGTCGCGCGCCAGTGGCGTTGAGTGGAGCCATGACTTTCGTAAACGTAGGCACCCTCGGAGTGAAGCCCGGCCACCGCGATGAGGTTGTCGCCATTCTCACGCGACGCAGCACCGATCTGGATAGCGCCGGATGCCTCAGCTACGAGGTCGGCGTGAGCGACGAGCATCCCGACACCGTGTTTGTCTCCGAGCTGTGGGAGTCGGCAGAAGCCCACCAACTTTCCCTGCAACTCGCGAGCGTGCAGGCCGCGATCAAGGAGGCAATGCCCCTGCTGAGTGGCGAGATGGGCGGGCACCGTTTCGAAGTCGTAGGTTCACCGCTGCGCGACTAAGAATTACGGTTCGCTCGACTACGTTTTCCGGCGTTCCACCAGAACACCCATGCAATGAGCCCAAAATAGGGAATCGCGAGCAGCACGACCGCCCACACGAGCAGGAAGAACATCGACAGGGTCGTCTCGCGGGCGGTGACGATAATTGCCCAGACGCTCGCAGCGTAGGGCAAGATCAGCGTCGCGACGATGACGAGGTGCCACACATTGAAGTTGTCGATCATCGTGACCCCATCACCATAAATTGAGAATCTATCTGCTTGAGGTTACGCGATTCGACGCTCGGGGAACACCCACCGCACGAGGCCGAAACCGACGGCCGCACCAAGGAGTTGGGCCGCGATAAAGCCGGGGGCTGAGCCCGGGGCGATGCCAGCGAAAGTGTCGCTGAACATCCGACCGATGGTGATGGCGGGGTTGGCGAAACTCGTGGAGCTCGTGAAGAAGTACGCGCCGCCGATGTACGCGCCCACAGCGATCGGCGCGAGGTTTGCGCGCCCCGTGCGCACGAGAGCGAAGATCACGACGATGAGTCCGGCGGTGGCGACGACTTCACTGAGAAAGTGTGCCGGGGTCAGGCGCACAGTGGTGCTGAACGTGACGGCGGCCTGCGCAAACATGAGGTTGGCGAGGATCGCACCGACGATACACCCGACAACCTGAGCGGGAATGTAGAACGCGGTATCGCGCCACGACCGCAGCCCGCTGAGCGAGTCCACGATGGAGACGACGGGGTTGAAGTGCGCCCCACTGACCGTCATGAAGACAAGGATGAGCACGCCAAGGCCAAGGGCAGTCGCGAGGGCATTCTCGAGCAACTGCAGCCCGGCGTCTCCCGGCGAGAGCTGTTGAGCAGCGATACCGGAACCGATGACGACCGCGGAAAGCCCGGCGCTTCCGACAAATTCTGCGGTCAGGCGGCGGGCAAGAGCGAAGGTGCGAGGCGTGGTCATTCGGCGATCATACCGAAACATTGATGACTGTCTATGAATCGCGCATCCTCGTTTAGACTGATTGCCATGCCCGCGACCGAGTCATCCGCCCCCGAAAGCGAACGCGCGGTAGCCGAACGCATCGCCCAGAGCATGCGAGCGATCGCTGACCCCACCCGAGTGCAAATTCTTCGCCTCATCATGGATGCCCCCGACGGCCGCCGCGGAGTCACCGACCTTGCCGCTCGTCTCGGCCTCACCCAGCCCACCGTGAGCCATCACGTGCGCATCATGGCCGACGACGGCATTCTGCAGAGCACTCAAGAAGGCCGTCAGGTTTGGTACTCGCTCGTGCCGTCGCGTCTTGCCGACGTGTTTGATTTTGTGCAGCACTCCCCCTCCGACGCCAGCCCCTCCGTAGTGGACCCCGCGATTCTCGCGCGCATCACCGATGACCTCACGCTGCGCTTCACCGGAGTCTTCTCCCGTGAGACCGTGGCCGAGTACGTCGCAAGCAGCTACGACCTCCTGCGCCAGGGCGCTCCGCGCGACCGCCATTTGTCGTCGCACACCTCCCGGTTCGCCGCCGACCGTCTGGGGTCGCTTGCGCTTGCTGACTCCGAAGGAGTGACGGATGCCGCGGCATCCGGTGCGCCAACCGACGTGCTGTTTGTGTGCGTGCAGAATGCGGGTCGCTCGCAAATGGCATCCGCAATTCTGAGGTCGCTTGCTGGCGATCGCGTGCGCGTGCTCACCGCCGGATCAGAGCCCACCGAGACCATCAATCCAAAGATCGTGGCGGCCCTCGACGAGATTGGCGTTTCGGTTGCGGGCGAGTACCCGAAGCCGCTCACCGATGAAGTCGTGCGGGGTGCGGATGTCGTGATCACGATGGGCTGCGGCGATGCGTGCCCCATCTACCCCGGCCGTCGCTACCTCGATTGGGAACTCCCTGACCCCGCCACCATGTCTATGGATGGCGTGCGAGCCGTGCGCGACGACATCGATGGCCGAGTCCGAGAATTGCTTCGCTCGCTGCCTCCGGTGAACGCTGCGTGAACTATCGCGTTCCTGCACCCGCAGCGCTCGCGCAAAACATAGACAATCATCTATGCTTTGCCTATGACTACCGAGACTGCCCCCGCCACTAAGCCCGTCGTTCTGTTCGTCTGCATCCACAATGCGGGCCGTTCCCAGATGGCCGCCGGCTACATGACGGCGCTCTCGAACGGCGCCGTCGAGGTTCGCTCGGGCGGCTCGGAGCCCGGCAACGAAATCAACCCCATCGCGATTCAGGCCATGGCCGAAGAGGGCATCGACATCTCGAAGGCAGTCCCCCAGCTCATGACAACCGACCAGGTGCAGGCCTCGGATGTTGTCATCACGATGGGCTGCGGCGACGTCTGCCCGATCTTCCCCGGCAAGCGCTACGAAGACTGGGAACTGGTCGACCCTCGTGGCAAGGGCATCGAAGAGGTTCGCCCGATCCGTGATGACATCAAGGCGCGCATCCAGAAGCTGCTCGCGGAGATCCTTCCCGCCTGAGCACCCCGTTAATCGACGGAAGGCGGCCGCGTTGCGACCGCCTTCAGTTCGTTAACAACACAGTGCCCCGACAGGGACTCGAACCCTGACTGTGATGATTTTAAGTCATCTGCCTCTGCCAATTGGGCTATCGGGGCACGCCCCACACTTTCGCGTGGAGCATGCAGTCACGCTACTTGGGGCGTGAAGCGAATTCTTCGAATGCGCGGCGCGGTTCTACGCGTGCCTCGAGCGAAATGGTGTCGCGACCCCAGAAGAAGTTCGTGATCCAGTTGCTGAAGACGCGAGCCTTGCGCTCGAACATTGGCATCGCCATGCCGTGGTAGCCACGGTGCATGAACCACGCCGGGAAACCCTTGACCGCGATCTTGCCCGACTGGAAAACGCCGTGGTAGAGACCGAGACCGGCAACGGCACCCTGGTTCTTGTGGAAGTAGTCCTTGGTCTCTTCGCCGCGAAGCGAAGCCACAATGTTCTTGGCCATGAGCTTGGCCTGGCGAACAGCGTGCTGAGCGTTCGGAACGCAGAAGCCGCCAACGCCACCACCGGTGAGGTCGGGAACAGCACACACGTCGCCGGCACCCCAGGCACCCTCGACGACACCGTCATCGTTGATGACACGGAGGTCTGCCTGCACACGGATGCGTCCACGCTCTTCGATGGGAAGGTCAGTGCTGCGCACGACCGGGTTGGCCATAACGCCAGCGGTCCACACGATGGTGTCTGACTCGAAGCTTTCGCCGGTCGACAGCTCAACCACGCCACCCACCGCTGACTTCAGCTGGGTGTCGAGGTGAATCTGTGCGCCGCGGTCGGCGAGGTTCTTGATAACCCACTTGCTCGTCTCGAGCGAAACCTCGGGCATGATGCGGCCCATAGCTTCAATGAGGTGGAAGTGAGTGTCTTCGAAGTTAATGCTCGGGTAGAGCGGCAGCAGCGATGAAGCCAGGCTGCGCATCTCACCGAAGGCTTCGATACCGGCGAAGCCGCCACCGACAACAACGAATGTCAGCAAGCGGTCGCGCTCAGGGCCTGCAGGCAGGTTGGATGCCTTGTCGAAGTTAGTGAGAAGACGGTCGCGAACGGCAACAGCCTCTTCGATCGTCTTCATGCCAATCGCTTCGTCAGCGACGCCCGGGATCGGGAAGGTGCGCGAAACGGCGCCAGCGGTAACGACAACGAGGTCGTAGTCGATCTCCCACGAGTCACCCACTTCAGGCTGAATCGTTGCAGTCTTCGCCTCGTGGTTGATTCCGGTGACCTTCGCTGTGACGACCTTGGTGGTCTTCAAGTGGCGACGGTGCGGAACAACCGCGTGGCGAGGCTCAATGGAGCCTGCTGCAACCTCAGGCAAGAAAGGCTGGTACGTCATGTAGGGAAGAGGGTCCACCATGGTGACCTCAGCTTCGCCGCGACGCAGCCACTTTTCGAGCTTACGGGCAGTGTAAAAACCGGCGTAACCGCCGCCGACAATCAAGATTTTTGGCACGAGTTAGAGTCTCCTAAAAGGGAAGTTCGCCACCAAACTTACTCTGTCTCGCGCAGACTCCTAAACCGACGCCAAGCGAAGACGCCCGAACCGGCCAAAATCATCAAAAAAATCGCGTAAATGGCAAGAGGTACGCCCACATTGCGAAGCATGCTCACGGTTGGCAGCACTGTTCCGAGCGGACTGACGGGCCCCGCAACATCCGGCACTGTTTCCGGAACCGGCGTCGGGGTCGGGCTGAAGCTCGGCACAGGGATCGGCGTGGATTCCGCACGGCGGTAAACGGTGATCCACTCCGCGAGACTCCCCATCGGGTTCTCGTCAACGAGCGGAACATTTGCCGTCACCGCTGCTTCAGCATCGATGAGCCCGAAGCCATAAATCGCATCTGCGCCTGGAGCACCCGTGTCGTGCGCCGTGGAGACAATGCGATTGATCACGTTGTTAGCATCCAGCTCAGGATGAGCGGCACGCACGAGCGCCACGATGCCGGCGACGATCGGGGTCGCCCCACTGGTGCCGTTCCACAGCACATGCGAACCACCGGGAGCAACGCCCACTAAATCCTCGCTGGGCGCAGCAACACCGATCGTGATGCCCTGGGTGGATGCGTTGAAGCTCGCGACGCCGTTAACGTCGACACCCGCAACAGTCAAAACGCCGGGCATCGTCGCGGGCGCACCCACGGAGGCAGTTCCGCTGCCACGGTTTCCCGCCGCCGCCACAACAACAACGTCGTTGTCCATCGCGTAAAGGAATGCGCTGTCCCAGCTCAGCGGCCAGTCGAGAGTCTCACGGGTGAGCGACAAATTAATGACGTCGGCCCCCTGATCGACTGCATAGCGAACCGCCAAGGCAATCTGATCATCCGAACTGATCGCCCCACCGGTGAAGCCGATAGAGATCGCCATAATGTTCGCCGCTGGAGCCGCACCGATCACGCCAGCGTCCGTATCGGTGCCGCGCCCTGCCGCGAGCGACGCGACGAGCGTGCCGTGCGCTGGGTTATCGTCGCCGACCGGTGTCTGGCCGTTTGCCGAGCCTTGGCCTGAGAAATCTGTTCCGCCCGTGACAACACCAACAAGCTCGTCCACCGAGCCATCAACACCGGTGTCGATCACCGCAATAGTCACGCCTGCGCCCTTGGTGGTCTCCCACGCGGCTTCGATGCCGTACTCCTGAAGCCAATATTCTTGGTCACGCACCGCATCCGCGTGGGCAGGGGTCGCCACCAATAGCGACGCAAGGCTCGCCATCAGTATCGCGCCAGCAGCCCACCGCTTCACTGTTGTGTCGCCCCTGTCACCGTCGCTGGGGCAGCAGTGGGCGCCGAGACAGCATCGGCTGCCGAGGCGCGGTCGCTAGTTGCTTCGGTGTAGTCGGGGCACTGGCACACGGCCGGGCTCCACGAGGCACGCTCAAGAGCGATATCGCCGATGGGGTTAACTCCGGGGCCTGCGGCGAGTGAATGGCCAACCAGCGCGTGCAGGCACTTCACGCGGGTGGGCATGCCGCCGGCTGAAACGCCGGCCAGCTCGGGAACGATCTCAATGCCATCCCGGTCGGCAATGTAGGCCTCGTGGGCGGCCTGATACTGCGCACCAATCTCGCCCTCGAGCATTGCCGCGAGCTCCGGCATCTGGCCCTCAGCTTCAAGCGTGGACACGGATGCCGTTGCGGCCGGGTGGCACAGGTAATAGATCGTGGGGAACGGCGTTCCATCGCTCAGGCGGGGTTTGGTCGACACCACGGTCGGAGCGCCGCACACGCAGCGCGCGGCGATACCGATCACATCGCGAGCGGGGCGCCCGAGTTGAAGCGACACAATGCGCACATCTTCATCGCTGACGGTGTCAAACGGTGGGGTGGTCATTACTGAGGTCCTTCAATTACGGGGGCGGTGAGCTCGTCGGGGGCATCTTCCGTGAGACCAGCGGTGTAAATGGACGACACGAGAGTTTGCACCCAATCAATTTGGGTGGTTTGGATGGTCGCGCTCACCGGCACACCATCTGAGGTCGTGACATCGGCCGCTTCGCCGGTAACCAAGTAGCTCACTTCGCCCGGATACACGTAGTAGAGCCGGTCGCGCGCCTGGGACTCGATGTAGGCACGGTCATCCCAGCGGGCAACATTTTCAGTGAGGCTATCGACAGACTCTTGAGCCTCTTCAACCTCAGATTGCAGTTGCGCAATCGTCTGCTGCTGCTCGATAAAAATGCGCAAGTTTGGCGCAAGAACGATGACGGCGAGTATGAGCAAACTAAGCATGAGCACGGTGAAGCCCGAGAAGCGGATCGTGCGCAGCCAGTGTTCGGGCGCGCTCTCCTCGGGCAGCGACACCGCTACCTTTTTTGCTCGTACTCGCCTAGCCATGCGTTCGATGCTAGACGACGCTAGTGAGTGCTAGCCGTTGAACCGCGGGAAGGCGGTGCGACCAGCGTAAACAGCGGCATCGCCGAGCTCTTCTTCGATGCGCAGCAGCTGGTTGTACTTTGCTACGCGCTCGGAGCGAGCCGGTGCGCCGGTCTTGATCTGGCCCGTGTTGAGCGCTACCGCGAGGTCAGCGATCGTGGTGTCTTCGGTCTCGCCTGAACGGTGCGAGATAACCGCCGTGTAGCCGGCACGCTGCGCCATTGCGACAGCGTCGAGGGTCTCGGTGAGCGAACCAATCTGGTTGACCTTGACGAGGATCGAGTTTGCCGTGGCGAGCTCGATGCCCTTGGCGAGACGCTTCGGGTTGGTGACGAACAGGTCGTCTCCGACGATCTGAGTCTTCGAACCGATTTCGGCGTTGAGCTGAGCCCAGCCTTCCCAGTCGTCTTCGTCCAGCGGGTCTTCGATCGACACGAGGGGGTACGCGGCAACAAGCTCGGCGTAGTACGCGCTCATGTCGCCAGCTGACTTCGAGGCGCCCTCGAACGTGTAGGCACCGTCCTTGTAGAACTCAGTAGCGGCAACATCGAGTCCAACGGCGATGTCCTTGCCCGGCGTGAAGCCAGCCTTCTCGATTGCTTCCATGAGGAGGTCGAGTGCAGCGCGGTTGCTGGAGAGGTCGGGGGCGAAGCCACCCTCGTCGCCGAGGCCAGTGCTGAGGCCCTTGCTCTTGAGCAGTCCCTTAAGCACGTGGTACGTCTCAACACCCCAGCGAAGGCCTTCGCTGAACGTCTCGGCGCCGTGCGGGAGGATCATGAACTCTTGGATGTCGACGTTGCTGTCGGCGTGCGATCCGCCGTTGATGACGTTCATCATCGGCACGGGAAGCACGTGAGCGTTCGGTCCGCCGAGGTAGCGGAAGAGGGGCAGGTCTGCCGAGTCAGCAGCAGCCTTCGCCACGGCGAGCGACACACCGAGGATCGAATTAGCACCGAGGTTCTTCTTGTTCTCGGAACCATCGACGGCGATGAGCTCAGCATCAATGAGGCGCTGGTCGGAGGCGTCAAGGCCTTCGATGGCGGGGCCGAGGTCGTCAATAACCGCGTCAACGGCCTTCTGAACGCCCTTGCCGAGGTAGCGGTTCTTGTCGCCATCGCGAAGCTCGTAAGCCTCGAATGCGCCAGTGGATGCTCCCGAAGGAACTGCGGCGCGAGAAACTACGCCGTCGTCGAGCAAAACCTCAACCTCGACCGTGGGGTTACCACGGGAATCAAGAATTTCGCGGGCGCCAACTGCTTCGATCAAAGCCACAGGGTGTCTCCTTAAAGAAAGTTTGTTTGGACTGACAGTGGTGGATGTCCGTGTGAAAGCCTACTCCGAGCCAACGACCGGCGCTGACTCATTACGGCTAACAGTGGGTGACGAGGCTGGCGAACGAAACTGGCCAGTGGCTAGCAGCACGATCACCAGAACGAGCGGCACGAGCCATCCCGTCCAGCCCAAAATGCTTGCCTGAAGGGGGTCGAAAGATTCGCCAACCATGATGAAAATGATCGAGAACCCGGCAGCTGCGTTGAAGGCACCGTGAGCTAGGGCGGCAGGCCACACCGACGCCGAACGGATGCGCAGCCACGCGAACACGCCGCCAACGACGATCGTCATGCCGACCATGGCGGTGAGGGCGAGCCAGCCGGGAGCACCAGGGTAGTTGTAGCCGAGCAGGATGAGCGGGGCATGCCACAGGCCCCAGATCACTCCCGAGATAAGGATGGCCGGAACGATGCCGAGGGGCAGCAGCTTGGGCAACAGCCAGCCGCGCCAGCCGAGTTCTTCACCGAACGCGGGAATCGTATTGATGACCGCACCGATCAACACGTTCACGAACTGCAGCGCGACCAACAGGCCAATCGGGACAGGCAGCGGTTCTTCACCAATCGCCGCCAACTGGCTATCGACCATCGCCTGGAAGCCGGAGAAGTTCACAAAGTCGGCGGGGTAGACCCCCACTACGGCACCGACAACGAGCGCAGCCAGAATCAAGACGGGCGGAACGACGAGCGCCAACGCCAAGTAGCGCAGGAACCGGCCGACGGGGCGCACCGAACCAAGCCCCAGCGCCGCGCGTCGCGAGCGAGCATCCGGATGCTTCTCGACAAAGAAGACGACCACGAGCGCCGCGATCGCCGGCGTAAACATCATCGCGAGCGCAAACACTGTGAAGAACGGATTCTCGAGACCACCCGTGAACCAGAGAGGAAGGGCGAAGAGCCACGCGAGCCCAAAACTGACGCCCACAAAAACAAGAATCGGTGTTGCTTTGACGTTCACGACTTCTCCCTCGAAGGCTGCGTTCCGCTAGCCACCCAGCGGCTTGAACTCAAGGCTATCAATACTCATGTTTTCGGCACGAACCGTTGCGAAACTGGTGAAACCGGCATCCTTCAACTGATCGAGAAGCTGGGGCATCTTCTTCGGTCGAGCCTCAAGTCGCACGCGTTTGCCGTCACGAATCAACGCTGCTTGCAACCGCACGAGCGTCGCCGCATCGACATCGGTGTCATAAATCAACGCAAGCTGGTCATCATTGGCTGCATCGCCGAGCTCAACGAGATCGACAAGACGTTCGAAGCCGAGCGAGAATCCCACAGCGGGCACATCGCTACCCAAGAAACGACCGATCATTCCGTCATAGCGGCCACCGCCACCGAGCGAATACCCGAGCGACGGATGCGCGACCTCAAAGATTGCGCCCGTGTAGTAGCCCATCCCCCGCACCAACCATGGGTCAAACTCAATGAGCGAGCCGGAGTCGCCACGGCCCGCTTCAACGGCCTCGCCGATCGCCGCGAGTTCAAGAATGACCTCCTCGGTGACTCCTGCGGGCAAGGCGGCGCGGATGGCATCCGCGCTGAACGCAGCAGCAGTTTCGGGGGCCGGACGCGTCAGGAATTCGGCGAGCGCCGCCACGGGACCATCAGGGAAGGCACGTTCGCGCAGCTCAGCGACCACGCCGTCGGCACCGAGTTTGTCGAGCTTGTCGACTGTGACGAGCACCGCTTCGTGTTCCTTCGCGGGGAAGCCGAGGATGCTGAGCGAACTCGTGAGCAGTCGACGATCGTTCACGCGAATGGTGCACCCGTCAATGCCGAGAGCATCGAGTGTGGCAGCCGTGGCGGTGATCAGTTCAATCTCGGCGCTGGGCCCGGCCTCGCCCATGATGTCAATGTCGCACTGCACGAACTGGCGGTAACGCCCCTTCTGCGGGCGCTCGGCACGCCACACGGGTGCCATCTGAATCGCCCGGAACACCTTCGGCAACTCGGCACGGTGCGTCGCATAGAAACGAGCCAGCGGCACCGTGAGGTCGAAACGCATGCCCAGATCGGCGAGTTCAAGGGCATCGGACGCCGCCTGCAGTTTCTCACTCGTGAGCCCTCGTTTCATGACAGCGAACGCGAGCTTCTCGTTGTCGCCGCCCAAACCGGCATGCAAGCGTGAACTGTCTTCCATCACCGGGGTTTCGATCTCGTCGAACCCGTGAGCGCGGTAGCTTCCCCGGATGACACCGAGCACACGCTCGCGCTGAGCTTTTTCTGCGGGGAGGAAATCCCGCATACCGCGGGGAGGATTAACAGTGGACGCCATGATTCCTATTCTCTCGCACCCACGAGGCGTGTGCGGTTACCGGACTACTTCAGTAATGAGTTGTTCGACCCGCGAGCGATGGTGGGCAATGGCGGTCTCGAACACTGCGGTAGACGCCTCAAGGTTCTGGTTGAGCACAAGGTCGAACTGCACTCCGTGGAAGGTGTTGACAAGCAAGCGAGCCTCCACCTCGGCCGCGCCGCGTTCTACTCCTAAGGCCACGAGCGCTGCTGTGCCCATCTCGATCCACCGCACAAAGTAGTCACGCGTGATGGAGAGTTCGTCGCGTTCCACAGCTTCGAGCAGGCCAGCCTCAAGTTCGAGGCGTTGGCGGTGCAAGTTTTCCGGCATTTGCGTCCACCGCCACGACTGCGCGAGGCTCGAAAAGTAGTCTTCAAGAGTGTCAAACGGAAGCATCGCAGCTTCTTCAGGGCTCACTCCCCGCGCGTTGATCCGCACTATTTCACGGACGAGCTCTGCGCGCGTTCCGAAATGGTAAACCAGCGTGAAGGTGCTGACATCGAGTGCTTTCGCAAGCGAACGAAATGTGAGACTAGACAGCGGTTTATCAGCAAGATAGGCGATAGTTTGCTGAAGAAGAGCTGGCTTGCGTGTCGGGTCGGGTCTACGGGCCATCAAATAAACATAACGGTTGTTTGCTTATGGGTTCGACAATGGTTATGATTTCTCCTTGTGCCGGAAACCTGTTAACGGCACCACAACTACTTGAATCCCCCTCACCAGGGGCTTCTCCAACGCTGGATCGGTAGGCCGGGTAATCCCACCGATCCTTCAGCGCGCGATGCCATTCGGTAGACGATCGACGTGCGATCACATGTCTCGTTTGCTGGCGTTGCGCCGGTGCCCTCCTTATTCGGGTTAAGGGGGGCACCACCCATCCGGGTTCTAGCCTGCTGAATCGGCCTTCGCTACCGACACTTCGTGCTCCTTGATCTCTTCGGTCAACTGGCGCAGCGCTGTGCGCAACGCCCGCTCGGAATCCAAACCGTTCGCTTTCGCGGACGCCACAATCGCCAGCAGCAGCGGGCCCAGTTCATCTTCTTCCGTGACATTGATCGCGCCCGGAGTCGTGGCATCCAAGAGTCCGACCTTGTGCGCCCGACCGAGAAGCTTGTCAGCGAGTGCAAGCGCGGGCATCTTCTGCGGGATGCCGTCGGTGACGCTGGTGCGTTCTGGCTTCTCTGTTTTCTTCAGCTCGTCCCAGGCCGCCACAACGTCGTCGGCCGTCTCGGCGGTGGCGTCGGCAAACACGTGAGGGTGCCGGCTCACCATTTTGGCATTCATGTGAGCGGCTACATCTTCGAGAGTGAAGCGCCCAGCCTCAGTCGCAATGTCGGCATGGAAAAGCACTTGGTAGAGCACATCGCCAAGCTCTTCGATCATGTCGGCGGTATCGCCACCTTCGATCGCATCCACCAACTCGTAGGTCTCTTCCACAAGGTGCTTCACAAGCGACTCATGCGTTTGATCGCGATCCCACGCGCACCCTCCCGCCGCACGCAGCCGTTCGAGAGTTGCAATAAGGGTGTCGAGTTCGGGATGAGGCGCAGCAGGCTCAGTCATGCCGCCATTCTCCCACTTCTCGAACTAAGCCAAAGTCACCTTCCGTGTTGCGGTATGTCCTCCGGCGAGAGAGCCGCGCTCTCGACCACTATGTGTCGTGTGGACCCGAAGAACACGTCTCCTAAGCGCGCCATCGGTGTGCCTTCTGCCACTCCCGTTACTCGCCGTTTCATCGCTGGCTTCATCCAGTTATTCAAGCCTCTCCTCAGAGTGAACTTGATCGCCTACCGGGTCGAAACCGCGAACGCACTCTTTCCCGACGATGCCCCCGAGGGAGGAGCGGACGGCCCCGATCCTTCCCGGATGCTGTTTATCGGAGACTCGGCGGCATCCGGCTTCGGCGTACTCAATCACGGGCTCGCCGTGGTCTCGCAAACTGCACGCTTCGTGGCGCGCGAACACGGTTCCGGATGCTCGTGGACGACCATGACCGACACTGAACTCACGATGGCTCGCGCCGCCCGCCAGCTTGCCGACACCTCGGTCGACGTGGATGCGGTGGTCGTCTTGCTCGGTCCGCCCGATGTGCTGCTGGGAACCACCGCCACCAAGTGGAGGGAAAGCCTCGTGGCGCTGATCGAGGCTGCGCGTCACGGCGCACACCCTCATTGCCCCGTAATTGTGTCTGAAGTTCCCGTTATGTACCGCTTTCGCCCCATGCCGCTCGTCGTACAGCGCATCCTCGCCCTGCAGATCAATCGCCTGAACGAGGCGACACTCACTGTCTGCGAGGCGGTGCCCGACGTGACCTACGCGCCCTTCCCTGCGCTCGAAACCAGCACCGCGTTCATCGAGCAAAGCCTGAATTGGAAAACTGTGCACTCTCTCTGGGGCAAAGAGCTCGGCACCGCCACGGCGCGGGCGATCGCCGCCCAGCAGCACCCCGACAGCACCGAAATTGACGACGACAACTAGATAACATTCGTCGCCTTCCGCCGCACCCTTCGTCTCAGCCCCGCCGCAGCATGCAAGAATCTTTCCGTGGCAGCCTCCCCTCAACGTCCCCGCACTCTTGGCACTCTTATCGTTGTCGTGCTCGTCGCGGTGATCGCCATCGCGACCTACTTCGGCACCGGCACGCTAGGCTTCACCCCCGACGATTCTGACGTCGCGGGCACCTCGAACAGCTCGAATCCCGCTCCCGAAAGCGCGCCCGAAACCGCAAACACTGACGCCGACAACGCCGACGCAGCGAGCGCCACCATCGGCATCCCGACTGACGCTTTCGCGGCGACCGTCAACTATGTGCACGACGGCGACACGCTTTACCTCCAGAACGGCAGCACCGAATTGAAGGTGCGCCTCATCGGGCTCGACACCCCCGAGCTTGCCAGCCAGCAGAATCCGGATGCCGAAGAATGCTACGGAATCGAAGCGCGCGAGCTGCTGCGCGACTTCCTCCCCGAAGGCACCACCGTGTGGGCCGCTGAGGATCGCGAACCCGAGGACCGCTACGGCCGCTCGCTGCTCTACGTCTATCTGCAAGACGGCACGTTCGTGAACTTAGCTATGGTCGAACTCGGCGCCGCTGAAGCTCTCAAAGTCGGACTCAACGATCGCTACTGGCCCGAGCTGCGCGACGCCGAAGATGATGCCTACGCGGCGCAGCTCGGCATGTGGGGCGTCTGCTAACTCGCCGCCGAAGCGCACTCGGTCACGCATCGCGTCGGCCGTTCAGCCACCGCATGGCACGATTGGTGCATGCTCGACCCCGCTAACCCCCTCATGCTCGCGTTGCTGTGGCTTACCCTCGGCGGGGTTCTGACCGCTCTCGCTCTGCGCACGTTCCGCCGGGATCAGCGCGAATACCGCCGCTTCAAACGTTTTCGCACCACCAAACGTCGCCAAAAGATGTTGCGCCGCTGGTTGCTGATCTCGTTCACGCTGTTTGGCGGTCTAGCACTCGTGGTTCTCGTGGTGAGCGGAGCATTCGCCGCTCCCCTACTCGCCGATGTTCAATCGTGGCCGTGGGTGTCCTCGTTGCTTGACATACTCACTGCCCGCCCCTCCCTCACCGGCGGAGTGCTCGTTGGGCTCGCGATCGGCGTGATCGCCGTCACAGTACTTGCGATCATCTCGGTTCGCAACGAGGGTGACGAAGTCGTGAGTCTTGGTGATGTTCAAGCGATCCTCCCCCGCAATCGCCAAGAGCTCGTACTGGGTGGATTGCTCTCCATCAATGCCGGGCTCGTTGAAGAACTGCTTTTCCGCCTCGCTCTACCGGCTCTGCTTTTTGCCACCACCGGCAATGCGATCGTCGCGGTTGTGGTGAGCCTTCTCCTGTTCGGGCTCATGCACTCTTACCAGGGACTCACGGGCATCATCGTCACGACGGTGCTCGGCGCAGTCTTCATGGCCATCTACGTGCTCACCGGAAGCATTCTCATCACGATCATCGCGCACGCGCTTCTCGACCTGCGCTCGCTCGTGTTGATCCCGATGGCGATCGGGGGCGTGCACCGAATCGACGGTCGACGAAACCCACTTGCCTTCAAACCGACAGCGAAGCCTGCGACGCCTGCGACACCTGCGACGCCTGCGACGCTTCCCGAGGCCGAGGGTGCGGGTGCGGGTACGGGTACGGCCGAGCCTGCTTCGAGCGACTCAACAGTCGAAGCCGCGGCACCCACGCCGGAACCAGCGCCGGAGACAGCGCCCTAGTTCTTAGCTCGGGCCGGACGTGCCGGACGCACCCGCAGCATCCTTCGTCTCTTTAGCTTCTTTCGCTTTGGCTGCTGCCTTGTCGGCCGCAAGCTTCTCGGCCGCTTCGGCCGCAAGTGCAACCTCCGCGAGCTCTGCCGCAGTATCTTGAGCGCCGAACACTGACACGAGCAACTCCTTGGCCCAGTCGATGAGGTCGCCATCGCTTGCGCCTGTGGGCAGCGGAACGATCGCCGTGGAGGCGGCCGAGTGATACTTCGATCCTGGATACATCCGCTGCAGACGGATCTGCTTCGAGTCGAGCAGATCGGCGGGCGCGATGCGCAGCTTGTCGCCCATGACGACAACCTCGCTGAGCCCCAGTCGCTGCGACATCCGCCGCAAACGAGACACCGCGATGAGGTGCTTCACTTCCTCGGGCGGTTCGCCGTAACGGTCGGTAAGTTCGTCGAGAACACGATCGATGCTGTCGGCGGATGCCGATGGTGCGCTGGCCGTGGAGAGCTTTTGGTAGGCCTCAAGACGCAGGCGCTCGCTTTCGACGTAGTCCTCGGGGATGCTGGCATCCACGGGCAGCTCAAGCCGCAGCTCGGTCTGGCCCTCGGCAACATCACCGCGGAAGGTGGAGACTGCTTCGCCGATCATCCGCAAGTACAGGTCGAAGCCGACACCGGCAATGTGGCCAGATTGTTCGCCACCGAGCAGGTTTCCGGCACCACGAATTTCGAGGTCCTTCATGGCGATCTGCATACCGGCACCCAGCTCGTTGTTCGCAGCGATGGTGTCGAGGCGCTCGTGGGCAGTTTCGCTCAACGGCTTCTCTTCGTCGTACAAGAAGTAGGCATAGGCGCGCTCGCGGCCACGACCCACTCGACCGCGCAACTGGTGCAGCTGGCTGAGGCCATACTTGTCGGCCCGGTCGATGATGAGCGTGTTGGCATTGGGGATATCGAGGCCGGTTTCCACAATCGTGGTGGAGACGAGCACATCAAACTTGCGATCCCAAAAGTCGACCATCACTTGCTCAAGTGCTGCCTCGGGCATCTGGCCGTGGGCAATGGCGATTCGAGCATCCGGAACCAGTTCGGCAATCTTGGCCGCGACCCGGTTGATCGAACTCACGCGGTTGTGCACGTAGAACACTTGGCCCTCGCGCAACAGTTCGCGCCGAATAGCGGCGCCAACCTGACGTTCGGAGTACGGGCCAACGAAGCTGAGGATCGGATGCCGGTCTTCTGGCGGTGTCGCGAGGGTCGACATTTCGCGGATGCCCGTGACTGCCATCTCGAGCGTGCGCGGAATCGGGGTTGCCGTCATCGCCAAGATGTCGACGTTGGTCTTGAGCTTCTTGAGCGCGTCTTTGTGTTCAACACCGAAGCGCTGCTCTTCATCGATGATGACGAGGCCGAGGTCTTTGAAGGCGATGCTCTTCGAGAGCAAACGGTGGGTTCCGATGACAACATCCACGGTGCCGTCAGCGAGGCCGGCGATCGTTTCGCGCGACTCTTTCTCCGTCTGGAAACGGCTGAGAGCCCGCAAGCGCACGGGGAAGCCAGCAAAACGATCGGCAAACGTCTCGACGTGCTGGCGCACGAGCAGCGTCGTCGGCACAATCATCGCGACCTGCTTGCCGTCTTGCACAGCCTTGAACGCGGCGCGCACCGCAACTTCGGTCTTGCCGTAGCCGACGTCACCGCTCAGCAGGCGGTCCATCGGCACCGGACTCTGCATGTCGGCTTTGACCTCATCGATTGTGGTGAGCTGGTCAGGAGTTTCCGCAAAGGCAAAAGCTTCTTCGAGCTCACGTTGCCACGGGGTATCGGGCCCAAAGGCGTATCCCTTGCTGGCCATGCGAGCGCTGTAGAGCTTGACCAACTCGACAGCGATATCGCGAACGGCACGACGTGCTTTGGTCTTAGCGGCCGACCAGTCGCTGCCACCCATTTTGTTGAGGGCCGGCGATTCGCCACCAACATAGCGCGACAGCAGGTCGAGCTGATCGGTGGGCACATACAGCTTGTCGCCAGGGTAACCACGCTTATTCGGCGCATACTCGAGCACCAAGAACTCGCGCTGAGTCTTGACCGCATTTCGCCCGCCCGTGCTGACCTCGCGTGACACCAACTCGATGAACTTGCCAATGCCGTGCGTCTGGTGCACAACGTGGTCGCCGCTCGAGAGCTGCAGCGGGTCAACAACGTTCTTGCGTCTGGCCGCGAGCTTGCGTGCCGGGCGCGAAGCGTAGCCGACCGACCGACCAAAGAACTCGCCTTCGCTCAGCACCGCAAGCTTCGCCTCGGGCATCGCAAAACCATGGTCAACAGAAGCGCGCAGCAGATACGCGACTCCCGGCTCGGTCTCGGCGGGGAAGGCCTCAACGGCACGCCCTGCCAATTCGCGTTCGCCCAGCAGATTAGCAGTGCGCTCTACGAGACCGGCTCCCTCCGCGACGATCGCTACCGTCCAGCCATCGGCGAGCAAGTGGCCGACGTGGTCGAGGGCGCCATCGAGAGTGCCGGCGAACGAGGGGGTTGCCGTGGCTGCGATACGAATATATTCGGATGCCTCTTCCGCACCATCCAGCAGGTCGACGGCATCCGCTGCCCCCGAGTCGAAGGTGCTGAGGGTCCACCAGGGGCGATCCCCCGCGGACGCCCGAAGCGCGTTGAGCGTGACAAAGTCACCGGCATCCAAGTCAATGGGCGCTTCAGCGCCAGCTGTCGCCGCGTTCCAGGCCGCACTCAAGAACTCTTGGTTCGTCTCAGCGAGGCTGATCGCGCGCGACGACACCTTCTCGGGTGAGAGCACCGCGATGGCAGCATCCGCCGGAAGGTAGTGAGTGATCGGCACCAGTTTGTCGACCAGCGCCGGCGCTAGCGACTCCATGCCATCGACCGGAATGCCTTCGGCAATCTTCGCGAGCATTGTGGAGAGACTCGGAAACTCGTGCTGCATCTCGCGGGCACGCTGACGTACCGCATCGTTCAGCAACAGTTCACGACTCGGCACCAACTCGACTGACTCAACATCGCCCTCGATAGAGCGCTGATCGGCGACCGAGAACTCGCGCAACTGCTCAAGCTCATCGCCAAAGAATTCGAGACGAAGCGGATGCTCGTGGTTGGGCGCAAACACGTCAAGGATGCCACCGCGCACCGCAAATTCACCGCGCCGCGTCACCATGTCGACACGGGAATATGCCAGTGCCACGAGTCGCTCCGACAGCGCCGAGAGGTCGTAGTTGCGACCGCCCTTGGTGAGTTCGACCGGTTCGATCGTCGTGAGGTTATCGGCGATGGGCTGCAGCGCTGCCCGAACGGATGCCACCAGCACAAACTGGCCAACCGGGTTCGCTTGCCACTTAGACAGGTCTCGCAGAGCCTGCATCCGCTTGCCGACTGTTTCGGCACTCGGGCTCAGTCGTTCGTGCGGGAGGGTTTCCCACGCCGGAAATTCGACAATCTGAGCATCGGGCAGATAGCTCGTGAGCGCACGGCGCAATGATTCGGACTCGCGACCGGTCGCCGTGACAGCCAACAGAGACCGCGGTGCGTTCGACTTCGTGAGCAACCCGCCGAGCAGGGGCGCACGCATGCCATCAACGAGCGAGAAGTCTGCGCTACGTTCAGAGAAACGAAGGGCGCTCTCTACGGTTTGGGCGCGCGAAAGTGCTGAGATAATTCCGTCGAGAGTCACCGGATTACTCTACTCGCGGCCACTGACGCTCCGGTGCGAGTTCACCCACAGCGCAGCAACGCTAAGGCAGGTAGTGCAGCGCAGGGTCAACGGCGCCAACAGCATCGCTACGACTGCCGCACTCGCAAGAACTAGCGCGGGCTGTGGAAACGCTGCTGGGCAGCTTCGAGACCTTCGCGCGCCACCATAGTGACGGCATCCGCGGCATCGCTCAAAAGATTGGGCAGAGCTTTGCGTTCTTCGCCCGAAAAGTCTTGCAACACAAAGTCGGCGGCGGGTTGGCGACCAGGCGGGCGCCCGATGCCCACGCGCACGCGGGTGAAGTCGGGAGAGCCAACAGCGGCAGCAATATCGCGGATGCCGTTGTGGCCTCCGTGACCGCCACCGGTTTTGAGCTTCACCGTGTCGAAATCGATATCGAGTTCATCATGCACGACGATGAGGCGCTCGACCGGAATCTTGTAGAACCGCATCAGTGCTGCGGTGGGCCCGCCCGAAAGATTCATAAAAGAATTGGGCTTCGCCAGAATCAGCTTGGGGCCATCACCAAAACTGCGGCCTTCAGCGACCGCAGCATTGGCTTTGTGGTTCTTGAAAGTGGCAGACAATTCGTCTGCCAAATGGGCCAACACCATGTGGCCCACGTTGTGGCGATTACCGGCGTAGCCGGGCCCGGGGTTACCGAGCCCGACTACTAACCATTGGTCATCCACGATTTCTCGCTTACGAAAGAATCTGATTATTCAGCAGCCTCGGTGCTAGCAGCATCGGCAGCAACTGCTGCGGCTTCTTCTTCAGCGGCTTCAGCCTCAACCGACGCACGCGGCATGCTGACGGCGACAACGAGAAGCTCGGGGTCGGAGAGCAGGTTCGAGCCCTCGATGAGCTCGACGTCGGCGGCGTAGATGTGAGCGCCTTCTTCGCGCCCCTCGATGTCGACGGTGAAGTACTCAGGAATGTGAGTTGCTTCTGCCTCAACCGAGATGGTCGGAGCGTCGAGGTTGGCGAGGGTGCCAGGAGCCGACTCACCAGTAACGTGGATCGGCACGTCAACGATAACTTTTTCACCCTTGCGGATGACAACGAGGTCGATGTGCTCGATGATCTGGCGAACGGGGTCCTTCTGAACATCCTTGACCAGTGCGAGCTGGCTCTTGCCGTTGATGTCGAGGTCCAGAATCTGGTTCGACTTGCGGAGGATGAGCCCGATCTCGTGACCCGGGAGGGCAACGTGGATGGGGTCGGTGCCGTGACCGTAGATGACGGCGGGAATCTTGCCTGCAGCGCGGAGCTTGCGAGCAGCACCCTTGCCGAAGGATTCACGGGCATCCGTGACTACGTGGTTAACGCCTGGCTTTGCCATTGTTATCTCCTAGTAAGACCGAAGTCTGTTGTGAGCGCAGTGCCTGCAACAAGCGAAGTGCTCGTGGCGGGCGCAGTGCCCAGATCATTGTCTGTAGTTCAACTCGAACGCCGGCAGACCATAGGTCTGCCACGTGAGGAAAAGCCCTGTGACTTGCCCGCCGCGTCGATAACGGAACCAGATGGTTCCCTCGCCGAAGTTCAACTGCTGAGTTTACACGGTTAATCGCCGTTCAGCGCCCCGAGTTTGCGCGGATTGGCGCCGCTCGGTGACGACACCTGAACCACTACTCTTGAAGCATGCCCGGAAGCCTTCACGCACGTGTGCTCAACGATCTCGGGCTCAGCATCGTTTCGGGTGAGATCTCCCCCGAGTCCACGATCCTCGCCGAGCAGCTTGAAGAACGATTCGGGGTGTCGCGGTCGGTCGTTCGCGAAGCCGTGCGCGTACTTCAATCGCTCGGCATGGTGGCATCCGTCAAACGGGTCGGGATGCGCGTTCTGCCGATGTCGGAGTGGAGTCTGTACGACCCGCTCGTGATTCGCTGGCGCCTCGAACAGGTTGAGAACGGACGCCAGTTGCGCTCGCTCACCGAATTACGCAGCGCCATCGAGCCTCAGGCCGCCAAGCTCGCAGCCCTGCACGCCTCCAACGACGCCGCCGGCGAGCTGCTGGCGCTGGCCGCGCGAATGCGAGCCGTGGGGCGCTCCGGCGACCTTGAATTGTTTCTGGAGCTCGACATCCGCTTTCACTCGCTGGTTTTGGCCGCGAGCGGCAACGAGATGTTCGCCCGGCTCGACCGCGTGATCGCCGAAGTGTTGACCGGCCGCACCCACCGCGGGCTGATGCCAGCGACACCACACGAAGAGGCACTGCAGCTGCACGTGGATGTTGCGGATGCCATTCAGGGAAAGCGCCCGGCCGACGCGTTCGCCTCCATGGAGCGCATCATGAGCCGCACGATCGAAGAAGTCGAGCCCATCTGGGCTGGCGAACCGCGCATCTTCCTCGACTAGAAGCGCAGCAGCACCTTGCCGCTGTTCTCCGAATCCTTGGCTACAGCAAAGGCTTCGTGAGCATCGGATGCCGCGAACTCGTGGGTCACGATCGGCCCTACAACGAGGCTGCCGTCGGCGAGCGCCGTAATCACTTCGTCGATCTCGTCGTTGAAGCGGAATGACCCGACGAGTTCGAGCTCGCGCGTGATGGCAAGAGAGATGAGCGCGGGCTGCTGGCCAGAAGGCAAAAGCCCCACCATGACGACGCGGCCGCCACGAGTGGCGCCACGAACGGCAGACTCGAGACCGCGGTAGCTGCCGGATGATTCGAAAACGATGTCGGCGTCGACTGCGGCGATGGCATCCACGTCGGTGGCGTGAAGAGTTTCGGTTGCGCCAACTTGGCGCGCAATGGCGAGCGGGCCGGCGAACATGTCAACAGCCACGATCTCGCTGGCTCCGGCGCGCTTGAGAACGGCGACGATGAGGGCACCGATGGGGCCGGCGCCGATAACGAGAGCCCGTTTTCCGCGAACGTCGCCCGCACGCGAAACGGCATGCCACGCCACGCTCGCGGGCTCGACGAGGGCCGCATCGCGCAGGGTCAATGAGCTAGGGAGTGCTCGCAGCATCCGGCTGGGCAGAGTGACGAACTCGGCGAAGGCACCCTCGGTGTGAGGGAAACGTGCCGCACTGCCGAGGTAAGTGCAGCCGGGAGAAAGATTCGGGCGGTCTTCGGGCCACCGTGGCTCGGTTCCGCCGGGAGTTGCGGGGTGCACGGCTACGGCAGTTCCGACAGCGGGGCCGGTCCCGTCAGCGGCCTGCTGAATGACCGTGCCGACAACTTCGTGGCCGAGAATCATGGGAGCCTTAAGAATCGACTCTCCCGCTGCGCCGTGCGACCAGTAGTGCAGGTCAGACCCGCAGACCCCGCCGAACGCAATCTGAATCACGGCTTCGTCGGCGGCCGGAGGGGCCAACGGAATGCTCTCCACGCGCAAGTCATCTTGAGCGTGAATCGTGACCGCGAGAGTTTCGGCGGGGGCTGCACTTGTCATGACAATCTTTTCTGTAGAACGGTGCCGGCAGCGACGCACGGCGATAGAGCTGGAGGTTAGACGACGACCGTCATGCCGCCATCAATAAAGATGACTTGACCGTTGACGTAGTCGGAACCGCTCGAGGCGAGCCACACTGCTGGTCCCCCCAGGTCGGCGGGAGTGCCCCAGCGACCGGCTGGTGTGCGACCCAAAATCCAGTTGTTGAAGGTGTCGTCGTCGACGAGCGCCTGCGTCATCTCGGTGTGGATGTAGCCGGGGGCAATGGCATTGATCTGCAATCCGCCGCTGGCCCACTCTGCCGTCATGGCACGAGTGAGGTTGCGGATGCCGCCCTTCGACACCGTGTACGGCCCGATGGTCGGGCGCGCGAGGTCGGTCTGCACCGACGCAATGTTGATGATCTTGCCCTCGCCACGCTCGAGCATGTGCCGGGCAACTTCGCGTCCGACGAGGAACGCGCTGGTGAGGTTGGTGGAGATGACTCGGTTCCAGTCCTCCACGTCGAGGTCGAGCATCGGTTCGCGATGCTGGATGCCCGCGTTGTTCACGAGCACCCCAATCGCGCCGATGGAGGCCTCGATCTCGGCGATTGCGGTGGCGACAGCTGCGGCATCCGCTACGTCAAACGCGCGAGCGTAGACGCGGTCGGCCCCAAACTCGGAGCTGAAGTCGGAGTGAGTGGCGGCGAGCCGCTCTTCGTCGCGACCGTTCAGCACGATCGTTGCACCGGCAACGGCCAAGGCCTGAGCAATGACGCGCCCGATTCCTCGACTAGAGCCGGTCACGAGGGCGATACGCCCGGTGAGGTCAAACATGGTGGATGCCACAGCTATCTCCTAGAACATTCCGGCGATGATGAAGATGACGAACGCAATCGCGAAGCCCATGACACCGATCAGTGCTTGACCGACCGTCCAGGTGCGAAGCGTGGTCTGGGTGTCCATGCCGAAGAAACGGCTGACCAACCAGAAGCCCGAGTCATTCACGTGACCTGCAAACACCGAACCGGCGGCAAGCGCGAGCACGATGGCCGCGAGTTCGACGGGGTTGAGGCTTGCGTCAGCAAGTACGACGGGCTGAATGAGCGCCGCCGAAGTGGTGAGCGCGACGGTTGCAGAACCTTGGGCGACGCGGATGATCGCAGCGATCACGAAGCCGGCAACAATGAGCGGCATACCGATCGAGTCGAGCGAGCTCGCGATGCTGGCGCCGATTCCGCTGGCACGCAATACGCCGCCGAACATACCACCGGCACCGGTGATGAGAATGATCGAGCTAACCGGGCCGAGGGCGCTGTCAACGATGGTCTCGATGAGGGTGCGCTTCTTGTTGCGCTTCCAGCCGAGCAGCCACATGGCGAACACGACAGTGATGAGCAGAGCGATAGGAGTTTCCCCGAGGAGACGAAGCGCCTGAACGAGCGGGCTTTCAAGGTCAACAACGCCAGCGGTTGCGAGGGCGTTGAGGCCGGTGTTCATGAAGATGAGCACGAGGGGAAGGAGAAGGAGGAAGAGGATGGTGCCGAGCTTGGGGTTCGACTTGAACTCTGCAGCCTTCTCGTCGTCGTGAACACCGAAGAGGATGTCGGGAATCGCAATATCGAAGCGCTTACCTGTCCAGGTACCGAACTTGTAACCCACGACGTACCAGGTGGGGATGGCAACGATGAGACCAAAGATCAGAACGAGTCCGACGTCAGCGCCAAGAAGACCGGTTGCGGCAACGGGGCCGGGGTGCGGCGGCACGAAGATGTGCATGACCGAGAACGCGACGGCAGCGGGGAACGCGTAGAGCAGGAGCGATCCACCGAGGCGACGAGCAACCGTGAAGATGATCGGCAACATGACGACAAGACCGGCGTCGAAGAAGATGGGGAAACCCATCATGAGCGACGCTACAGCGAGAGCAAGAGGCGCACGCTTTTCACCAAAGCGGTTGATGAGCGAATCGGCGAGCACTTGCGCTCCGCCACTCATCTCGAGCATCCGACCGAGCATTGCTCCCAGACCGACCAGCAGTGCGACGCTGGCGAGGGTGCCGCCGAAGCCCGACGTGAGCGTCGGAATTATCTGGTTCGTGGGGATACCTGCGGCAAGTGCAGTCACGAGGCTGACGATGATCAACGAAAGGAACGCGTGAACTCGCCCCGCGATGATCAGTACAAGCAGGAGCGCAATGGCGCCGGCAGCGAGCAGTAGCAGGCCCCACGTGGGCAACTCCCACAGCAGTTGGAGATCGGTCATCATTGTCCTTTTTCTCTAGTGCAGCTCAGCCGACGTAGTTGTCGGTGAGGTCTTTTTTGATGGACCGGACGATGTCATCCGGAGTCTGGGTGAGGTCGACGAGCACTCCGCGCTCATCGGCCTGGAGCGGTTCGAGAGTGTCGAACTGGGAGTCGAGCAAGCTGTTGGGCATGTACTCGTGGTTGCGGTGCGACTGACGCTCGGCGATGACTTCGCGGGCTCCCTGCAAGTGGACGAAAACCGTCGAGGGAGCGTGCGCGGTGAGGATGCGGCGATAGGAGCGCTTGAGGGAGGAGCACGCGACGATGATGGGGTTTCCGTCAGCAAGGTCGGCACCGATGCGGTCGGCGATGATCTCAAGCCACGGTGCGCGGTCTTCATCGTTCAGAGCGTGGCCAGCAGCCATCTTCTCTTTGTTAGCTCGCGGATGAAGGTCGTCGCCATCGATGAATTGCATGCCCAGAGCTTCGCTGAGGGCAGCGCCAACGGTCGATTTACCGGATCCCGAGACACCCATCACAATGAGGGGTGGAAATTGTGAAGCCACTGTTTTCCTAACACTCGACGCATCGTTACGTCAGATATCAATCTGACCAGTGTGCCTTAAAGCAGACTTAATGCAAAGTTGTTGAGAATATATCTCCGAAGCCCAGTAAATGGATGCCTCCAGCGCTGCCCGCTACCCCTGCGTTTCCCAGCAACACAGGCTGGTAACTCGCGGGCCCGAGTGGGAGAATTGGGCTACGGAAGGATGACTCCATGAGCGAGAATCTGAATAACCCAGTGGAAGAACTAACACTGGAAACGTGCTGGGATTTGCTGCGCACTGCCGATCTGGGCAGGATCGCCGTCAGCTTTCAGGGGGAACCTGAGATCACCCCCGTCAATTTCATCGCAGTGGGCGAGCGACTACTTTTGCGCACATCGCAGGGAACCAAACTGCTCAAACTCACGATCAATGACCGTGTTGCCTTCGAGACAGACTTCGTGGGGCCGCACACCGCGTGGAGTGTCGTCGCCAAAGGCACCGCGCGCGTCATCGAATCTCAGGATGAGATTTACGAAGCAGACCAACTGCCGCTTCGGCCCCTCATCCCGACCCTTAAATACACGTGGGTCGAGATCACACCAACAGAGATCAGCGGGCGCCGTTTTCTCTTGGGCCCAGAGCCCGAGCGCTACTAGAGCGAGGCGCTGCTGCTTAGAGCGCGCCCTTGCCCGTGGTTCCGATAGGGATGGGTGACATTCGCGTCACGGCGACCTCTGCCGTGAGGTACTGGCCGATTTCGCCGACAAGAGCGGCGACAGCCGGGCTTTGACCGTGTGCGTCAAGAAGCGCTTCAGACTCCCACTTCTCGATCATGACAAGCGTGCCGTCTGCCGTCTCATGGATAGCGTAAAGCTCACAACCGGGCTCTTCATGCACGAGAGGAAGTGCCGTGCGAAGCGCCTCGACAACCGCATCGCGGCTATCGGGTCGGATGTGAAAAATGGCGGTAACGATCATTGGCTTGCTCATACCCCCACGCTACTCCTCAGTTCTCGTACGTAGTCTGGACGACTACCGCGTGAGTCTCCCCGTGGCTTCCCCGCGGCCGCGAGCCTGAATGGATGCCGCGAGCCTGCTGCGCGGCGTGCCCTAGGCTTGATGATTGGGCCAACCAGTCGCGCTGCATCGGCCCACCACTTTGTCCCAGAGTCAAGGAGTGAACGATATGACCGCTGCTGAGCAAGCATCCGCAAACATTGGCGTAGTAGGGCTCGCAGTTATGGGCTCGAACCTCGCCCGCAACCTCGCGAGCCGCGAAGGCAACACCGTTGCCATCTACAACCGCTCCTACTCGAAGACCGAGACGCTGCTCACCGAGCACCCCGAAGCTCACTTCGTTCCGGCATCCACCTATCAAGAATTTGCGGCGTCGCTGTCGAAGCCACGAACCGCGATCATCATGGTTCAGGCCGGCAAGGGCACGGATGCCGTGATTGACGCTCTGACCGAAGCTTTCGAGCCCGGCGACATCATCGTCGACGGCGGCAACGCGCTCTTCACCGACACTATCCGTCGCGAGAAGGCAGTGCGCGAGACCGGCATCAACTTCGTCGGCGCCGGTATCTCCGGTGGCGAAGAGGGTGCGCTGCTCGGCCCGTCGATCATGCCTGGCGGTTCCGCTGAAGCATGGGAGACCCTCGGCCCGATCCTCAAGTCGATCGCCGCTGTTGCCGAAGGCGAGCCCTGCGTCACTCACGTCGGCACCGATGGTGCTGGCCACTTCGTCAAGATGATCCACAACGGCATCGAATACGCCGACATGCAGCTCATCGCCGAGGCCTACGACCTCATCCGCCACGGCACCGGAGCCACCCCCGCCGAGATCGCTGACATTTTCGCCGAATGGAACAAGGGCGAGCTCGAGAGCTACCTCATCGAGATCACCGCTGAAGTTCTGCGTCAGGTCGATGCCAAGACCGACAAGCCACTCGTGGATGTCATCCTCGACCAGGCCGGTTCCAAGGGCACCGGCGTGTGGACAGTGCAGACCGCACTCAACCTCGGAGTCCCCGTCTCGGGCATCGCCGAAGCTGTGTTCGCTCGCGCTGTCTCCTCGAAGCCCGCCCAGCGCGCGGCCGCCAGCGCCCTGCCCGGCCCGAGCTCGGTGCCTGCCGTCGAAGACAAGGCCGCGTTCATCGAAGATGTTCGCCAAGCTCTCTACGCCTCGAAGATCATTGCGTACAGCCAGGGCTTCGACGCGATCGTCGCCGGCGCTGAAGAATACAACTGGGACATCAAGAAGGGCGAGATCGCCAAGATCTGGCGCGGTGGTTGCATCATCCGTGCACGCTTCCTGAACCGCATCACCGAGGCGTACGCCGAAAACCCGGGCCTCGTTGCCCTCGTTACCGCGCCGTACTTCACCGACGCGATGGCAGGCACGCAGGATTCCTGGCGTCGTGTTGTGGGTGGCGCTGCCGCTGCCGGCATCCCCACCCCGGCATTCTCCTCGTCGCTCGCCTACTACGACAGCCTGCGTGCACCGCGCCTTCCTGCTGCCCTTGTTCAGGGTCAGCGTGACTTCTTCGGCGCTCACACCTACAAGCGCGTCGACATGGATGGCACCTTCCACACCCTGTGGTCGGGCGATCGCAGCGAGATCGAAGCGACCGACTCGCACTAATCGAGATGGCGGCGAACCTTGGGTTCGCCGCCATTCGTGTCTTAACTCGGCGACAGTAGCGTCGTCACCACCTGCAAGTGACAGAATGGCCAACGATGAGCACCTCTGATGAGCACCCCGAGCTCGACGGTTACGAGCCGCACAACGAACGACCGTTGCGCTCGCGCACGTTCGTGTGGGTGATGCGTGTTGTTGTCGTCTTAGGACTTATCGGGCTCGTGGTTCCGGGCATCGTGTCTGCTGCCGCTACTGCCGACAACACAGCCAATCGCACGTGCGCGACCTACGTGCAATATCTGGCGCCCCAAGCGGTGTCGTACTCAGTGCGCTTCGAGCTCACGGGCGATGGCGATCCCGGCTGGAAATGCTACGCAATCGCGTTCAACGGAGGCGAAACCTTGCTTCGTTCGCTTGGCCTGATCCCCGGGCCTGCCGTTATTCCGACAAACCCGGCCGATAACACCTAACGGTCGGCGAGGAGTTCGTCGCGAACCTGACGACGCAATACCTTGCCAATGAGGGACCGCGGAAGATCGTCGACGCTCACAATGGTTTTGGGAACCTTGTAGGCCGAAAGATGCTCGCGCAGGAAGCTGCGCACGGCCTCTTGGTCAAGGCTTGCGCCCTGAGCGAGAACGACGGCCGCAGCAACATCTTCACCGCTGTGCGTGCTCGGGAGCCCCACTACGGCAGCATCCGCGATCGACGGATGACGGCGCAGCGCTTCTTCGACCTCGCTCGGTGCAACATTGAATCCACCCGTGATGATGAGCTCTTTGATGCGGTCAACGATGGTGACGAAACCATCGGCATCCACCGTGACGATATCGCCGGTGCGGAACCAGTCTTTGCCGTCGTCGATCGCAGGCGTGAAGACTTCAGCGGTCTCGTCAGGCTTGCCCCAGTAACCGGAGAACACCTGTGGGCCGCGAACGATGAGCTCACCCTCCTCCCCCAGCGCGCGATCAACGGTGGGGTTATCTGGATCGACGACACGGATTTCGGTGTTGGGCAAAGGCAATCCGACGGTGCCAGCGCGTCGTGTGGGACCGACGGGGTTGGCGATAAGGATCGGGCTGGTCTCCGAGAGGCCGTAGCCCTCAACCAGCGTGCCGCCGGTGCGTTCTTCCCACGGCTCGACGACGGTGGCTGACAGCGGCATCGCACCAGAAATGGCGACCTCAATACCTTTGAGCGAGACACCGGCAGCGTCTGCTGCGGCAGTGAGTCGCGCGTAAATCGGCGGGACGGCGGGGAAGAACGTCGCGGGACGCTTTTTCACGACCGCAAGCACAAGGTCAGGATCAAATTTAGGGAACAGAACGAGCCGCGCACCGATGCTCGTCGTAAACGTCAAGCAAAGCGTGAGTCCGTAGGCGTGGAACATCGGTAACACCGCATAAACGACGGAGGTTCCCCGCGGCACTGCCGGCACCCAAGCACGGGCCTGCGCAGCATTGGTAAGCAGGTTGAGGTGCGTGAGCATGGCGCCCTTAGGGAAGCCAGTCGTGCCACTCGTGTATTGGATGAGCGCGAGGTCGTCTGACACGGGACGCACGATGTGCGCGTCGATCGGGTCGGACTTGAGCAGATCGTGCCACGTGATCGTTCCACGCACGTTCGTGGTGAGCGCAGCGCGTGATTCTCGCGCTTTCGCGATCGGCAGTCGCAGCAGCGCGCGAGTCGTGAGGCGCATCGCTCGGGGAACATCGACCGAAATGATGGTCTCGAGCGCGAGGTCATCCGGAAAATCTTGCAGAGTTTCTACCGCATTGTTCCAAGCGATAACGACGCGGGCACCGTGATCTTCGAACTGGTGACGAAGTTCACGCGCGGTGTAGAGCGGGTTGTGCTCGACGACGATCGCGCCGAGACGCAATACCGCATAGAACGCAGCAACGTGTTGGGGGCAGTTGGGCAGCACGAGAGCAACCCGGTCGCCCTTCTGCACGCCGAGGAGGCGAAGGCCTTCCGCAGCGCGGTCGATCTGATCGCCAAGTTCTTCGTAGGTCGTTTCTTTACCAAAAAATTCCAGCGCGACGCTGCGTGGGTACTCAGCGATAGTGGCCTCGACCAGATCGTAAAGTGATCCGTCGGGGAGCGGAATTTCTTGGGGTACACCGTCGGCATAGCTCGTAAGCCAGGGGCGGTCGGACAACGCAGTCATACGTTAACTGTATGCCTGTGAGGCGCACTCAAAAAACATGTGCACAGGCCAAATGCTGGGATTGCTTAGGCAGCACCGTCGAACATCGAGGTGACCGATCCGTCATCGAAGACTTCGTGGATGGCGCGGGCCAGCAACGGGGCGATCGGCAGAATCGTGAGCGTGGGGAACCGCTTGTGTTCCGGCACCGGCAACGTGTCGGTGACAACCACGGAGTCGATGAACTCGCTCTGCAGAATGGTGGGAGCGGGGTCGGAGAAGATGGCGTGGGTTGCGGCAACAACAACCTTGAGGGCACCCGCACGCTTGAGCGCTTCGGCTGCCTTCACGATGGTTCCCCCGGTGTCGATCATGTCGTCAACGAGCAGGCACACGCGACCATCAACATCACCGACGATGTCGTGAACGGTGACCTTGTTGGGCACGAGGGGGTCGCGGCGCTTGTGGATGATCGCCAGCGGTGCGCCGAGCTTGTCGCTCCAGATATCGGCAACGCGCACGCGGCCCATGTCGGGGCTCACCACGGTGAGGGTGGAGGGATCGAGCAGCTTCTGGAAGTGCTCAAGCAACACGGGCATAGCGAAAAGGTGGTCGACGGGGCCGTCGAAGAAGCCCTGGATCTGAGCGGCGTGAAGGTCAACGCTCATGATGCGATCGGCGCCGGCAGCCTTGTAGAGGTCCGCAATCAGTCGAGCGCTGATCGGCTCGCGACCGCGGCCCTTCTTGTCTTGACGGGCGTAGGGATAGAAAGGCGAGACGACGGTGATGCGCTTGGCAGAAGCGCGCTTGAGGGCATCCACCATGATCAGCTGTTCCATGAGCCACTCGTTGATGGGCTCGGTGTGCGACTGGATGACGAACGCATCGCAGCCACGAACACTTTCGTCGTAGCGGGCGTAGATTTCGCCGTTCGCAAAGGTGCGGGCATCGGTGGGAACCAGATCGCTGCCGAGCTCTTCAGCAATGTCGAGCGCAAGCTGGGGGTGAGCTCGACCGGAGACGAGTACGAGTCGCTTCTGACCGGAGATTTTTATGCTGGCCACGTGGGGACTCGCTCTCTGCCGCGGTTACGGCGTACTTCGGTCAGGCGTCGTTATCGTCGTGTGCTGCGGCAGCTGCCTGAGCCGCTGCAGTACCCGCCCGATTGGTTTCAACCCAGCCACTGATATTGCGCTGCGGAGCGACGTTGATTGCCAGAGACCCCGCCGGTACATCTTTTCGGATGACCGACCCGGCTCCGGTATACGCTCCATCAGCAATTCTAACCGGAGCAACGAAGACGTTGTGCGACCCAGTTCTCACGTGGGAGCCAACTACCGTGCGGCTCTTGTTCACTCCGTCGTAATTTGCCGTGATTGTTCCGGCACCAACATTGGACTGAACGCCCACTTCGGTGTCACCGATGTAGCTGAGGTGAGGCACCTTGCTTCCCTCACCAATCGTGGAGTTCTTGGTCTCTACGAAGGTTCCGATCTTGCCGCCGACGCCCAGCTTGGTGTTGGGGCGAAGGTAAGCAAACGGGCCAACGGAGGCGTTTGCTCCGATCACGCTGAGGGTGGCATCCGTGCGCTTCACGACAGCATTCTCGCCAACCTCACAGTCAACGAGCGTCGTGTCTGGGCCAATAATGGCGCCGGATTGAACGAGCGTTGCGCCCTTGAGTTGGGTGCCGGGCAGAATTTCGACGTCGGGGTTGAGCGTGACATCCGCATCGATCCAGGTCGTGGCGGGGTCTTCGATCGTCACGCCCGCACGTTGCCATTTCTGCACAATGAGCTCGTTCATGCGGCGAGCGGCCTCGGCCAGTTGCACGCGGTCGTTGACCCCGGCGACCATCCAGCCGGCGGTTACGGGCATTGCGGCAACCGTGGCGCCGACGCCCCGCAGTAGACCGACAACATCGGTGATGTACTTTTCCGCCTGGGCGTTGTCGGTCGTGAGACGCACGAGTTGCTCGCGCAGCGGGCCGACCCGGAACGCATACGTGCCCGAGTTGATCTCAGTGATCGAAAGCTCGTCAGCGTTCGCATCTTTCTGCTCCACAATGCGATCGAGGCCGCCCTGAGCATCACGCACTACGCGGCCATAGCCGGTGGCGTCATCGAGAATCGCGGACAGCACGGTAGCTGCGGCAGACTGTGCGCGGTGCTGCTCGAGCAGCGCCGCGAGGGTGGCCGAATCGAGAAGCGGTACGTCACCGCTGACGACAACGACATCCCCGTCGAAGTCGGCAGGCAAAGAATCGACAGCGACCTCAACGGCACGACCAGTGCCGGCGACATCGTCTTGATCAACGATCAGGATGTCGGGCATGAGCTCGGTGAGGCTCGCCACCACTTCGTCGCGCTGGTGGCGCACGACGGCAATCACGTGCTCAGGGTTCAGCTCACGAGCGACAGCCACAACGTGCCCAATGAGTTCGCGACCGGCAAGGCGGTGCAACACTTTGGGCTTAGCGGACTTCATGCGGGTGCCTTGGCCGGCGGCGAGAACAATGACGGCGAGTTTGTGTTCGGTCATAGACCTATTCTGCCCTGAATGAGCGGCGCTCAAAGCGCGTGCCCAGAACTCAGGAAGAACAAGGTTGAGGCGAGAGATTCTTCTGGCTCGTGCGGTTAGCGGTTCAAGCTGTCCTCATAGGCAGCGGCTGCAGCGGCGAGCTCCTCCGATTCCACGAATGGATCATCCGGAATCAGGTAAGGACGATCAATGCTTGTGCCGTTTGAACAGACATAGTCGTCGTGCCAGTCGTCGTTATAAGTCGGGTCCGAGATACAGAGCCATCCCCCGCTCGCTTCGCTTTCGGCGGCTTGTTGATCTGCGGAGTTTTCGGCTTCGGTGTGAAGCAGCTCTTGAGACGATTGATCGTCGTCTTGGCTGTCGAAATAGGACGAACATCCCGCGAGCGCGAGCACAGCCACGACTAGGACAGCTACAGAGCGGCGATACATTGGCGGCAAAGCCTCTCGGATTTAAGCGGTTAACGAGTCAGGAATCATCCAGAGATTACAGCGGCAATCAGACATCAGCTAGTCCCCAACTTAGGGTTCAGCGCAGGTCGCGCAACACCCCAAACGCAAGCTCTGAAGCAGCCGAATACACGGTCCTCGACCGGACAAGCGCCAAAGGCCGGACCAGTCTGAGAAAGCAAAAAGCCGGAACCTCGACGCTACGTCGGGTTCCGGCTTTTTCTTTGCCCTGAAATCCCTCTAAAAGGGTTTCGACAATAAGAACGCTTGGGTTTTCAGAACCTCTTACAGCTCCGCCTCTAGGATTCGAACCTAGACTGGACAGCTCCAAAGGCTGCCGTGCTGCCATTACACCAAAGCGGACCGCACCCGAAGGCGCTAACCAATTCTGCCATGTCATTGGCCCTCTGTCGTGCACCTAGCCCGATTCGGAGGTTTCGCACACGGTTTTGGGGGCCATCCCGACGGCTTGGCTGCACACATCCGTGTCGTGAAACTGGGATAATGACCGGATGCCCCAACGCGACGAAGTCGACCGAATTGTCGAAGCGTGGTCCCGCGAGCGTCCTGATCTCGACTTTGCGCCGCTGCATGTTCTCAGCCGGGTTGGTCGCCTCGCCAAGCACTTGGAGCGCGCCCGTCGGTCGGCGTTCGCTGTGGCGGGCGTAGAGCCGTGGGAGTTTGATGTGTTGTCGGCGCTGCGCAAAGCCGGCGCCCCGTACCAATTGAGCCCCACCGCTCTCGTGCAGCAGACGATGGTGTCGAGCGGAACCATGACAAATCGCATTGATCGTATGGTCTCGCGCGGTCTCGTTCAACGTCGTACCGACCCCAATGATGGTCGTGGTGTGATTGTGAGAATGACGGCGAGCGGTCGCGAAAGTGTTGATGGCGCCATTACTTCCTTGGTTCACGACGAAACAGCCTTGCTGGCGCGCATGTCTCCCGCGGAACAAGAACGATTGAGCGGACTGCTCAGAAAGTTGAGCCTCGACGGTGAATAGCCCCCCTACGCAAACCGCATTCCGACGCAACATTCCCGGACTGGGGTTGGCACTAGGGGCATTCGGGCTCGCACTACTGATCAGTTTTCTTGTGCCGGCGATCCCCACGCTCACGGCGTGCGTCGTGCTCGGCATCCTGTTCACCGCACTGCCCTGGCGCAACTCCGTACGCGCGGAGATGAAGCCAGGCCTCACCATTGCGGCCCGTCGCCTGCTTCGCATCGGTGTGGTGCTATTGGGGTTCAAGCTGAGCCTTGTGAGCATTGCTGAGCTCGGCTGGTTGGTGCTCGGCATGATTGTGGCGATCGTTGTCATCACCTTCTTCTTCACCTGGGGCTTGGGACGGATGCTGCGCCTCCCCGGTCAGCAGCCGCTGATGATTGCGGCCGGATTCTCCATCTGTGGCGCCTCCGCTGTTGGCGCAATGGCCGGGATGACGCGCGCGAAAGAATCTGACACCGCTACTCCGGTAGCCCTTGTCACCCTGTGCGGAACCCTCGCCATCGCCCTACTGCCCGCGCTGCGCCCCCTCATCGGTCTGGATACCGCCGAGTTCGGGATGTGGGTGGGAGCGAGTGTGCACGATGTGGGCCAGGTTGTGGCCACAGCCCAAATCGCAGGCGCAACAGCCCTCGCCGTTGCTGTCGTGGTGAAGCTCACTCGCGTCGCAATGCTGGCGCCGATGGTTGCGCTTGCCGGGATTGTTGTTGCTCGCGGCGATCGCAAGGCCGCGGCCGCCGCCGATGCGGCGGGCACTCTGGAAGCAGAATCTGTCGATGTGAAGCCAGCGAAGCGCCCCGCGATCCTGCCGCTCTTCGTGGTCGGATTCCTCGCTGCTGTGCTGGTGCGCACCTTCGTTCCGCTCTCAGACAGCTTTCTTGAGGTTGCGTCCTACGGCCAAGAGCTCCTGCTCGGCATGGCTCTCTTCGGACTCGGTGCCGCGATCAGTATTGGCAACCTCATCCGCACCGGTGGCCGTTCGCTCGTTGTCGCCCTCGTCTCGTGGGCGTTCATCGCACTCATCTCCCTCGGTGCTGTCGAGATCGCCCGTGCCGCAGGAGTCGCGGCCCTCGGCTAGCTCTGCTGCCTGCACGCGAAACGGCCCGTAACTCGCACAATGCGAGCAACGGGCCGTGAGCGATATCTCGTGGATCGTCGATGCCGGCTAGAGCCAGCGTCGAACGGGCGCTGCGAACAAGCGAGATTCTGGCTTCTTGCGAAGTACGAGCTTCTCGATAATGGTGGTGACCGAGATTCGCGATGCGCTGACCACGAACGCCGCGACAACGACCGAGAGGGCCAGCATGATCGGGTACTCCTCGATCAGCTGATCGGCTGACCAGTACGACAGAAGCGTCACTGCGCTCATAAGGACGGCGGGGAAGGTCAGCACGCCCAAGATCAGCGCGATTCCCAGCCCGACTTCGAGAGCGGGGATGGCCCAGCCAAAGAAGCCGGGGGCGCCACCGAGGAAAGTAGCGGTAAACGCCTCGAAGCCATCTGCCACCCGATTATTGGATGCTGTGCTTTGAACGACAAGGCCGATGTCGGCTCCGTCGAATCCTGCCTTGATTTTGAAGAGACCTTCGTTCAACCACAGGATGCCGAGGCCCACCCTCGCCGCTCCCGTGATCACGGAAGCGACGAGGGAAAGCGCACGATTCATCATGAGAGCGATGCTGATCCGAAGATTGCCTTGACCTTGTCGCAATAGATGACGACGGTGTCGTAGCCGGAGATATCCATGGCGTCGAAGGTGAAGGTCTGGCTGGCTTCGTCGAACACGACGGAGTCGATCTGCATGCCGGCTGCTACGGCATCCTCGTCGTTGCCGTTCGTGAGATAGATGTTGAGGTCGGGGCCCTCATCAGAGGAATAGCCCGAGAGTACGATCTCAATGTCGCTGACAGTGACGGTTCCTTCGACGGAGTGTTCGCCAGCGCCCTCGAAGGTTCCTGTGACCTCTTCGTGCATCATCTCAGTCTCAGTCTCGGACGACTCCGGGGCTGCGGACTCACTGCTCGATGTGTCGGTGGCTGCACCGCTGCAGGCACTGAGCATGAGGGAGAGAGCGAGAATGGCTGCGGCTGAAATAGCTGTTTTTCTCATGAGGGAGTTCCTAAGTTCGTGTGTTTATGGAGGAAGCCAGCCGGTCTACACCCTGCTGACGGTTACGAACCTAAGTCGCGGTGTCCCTGAAACTGACGAATGTTTCAAGAGCGTAAGAATTGAAACCCGTTATGCCACAACCGCTCAATCTAGGCTGGGGTTATGGACAAACAGCCGAGCGTCACGATCGTCGAGGACGACGCCACCGTGCTCTCGGTCGTCACCGAATTTCTGCGCGCACGTGGATATTCCGTTACCGGCATTAGCGATGGCCTCCAAGCCCGCGATGCCCTGCGCGGGCCATTGCCCGATGTGCTCATCCTCGATCGGATGCTGCCCGGTGTCGGCGGCGACGAACTATGCCGCCAAGCGCGTGCGGCATCCCCGCAACTGCCCATCATCATGCTGACTGCTCTGGATGCCGTTGAAGAACGCATCGATGGTCTCGAACACGGTGCTGACGACTACATCGCAAAACCCTTCTCGCTGCGCGAATTGCAGCTGCGGGTGGACGCGATGGTGCGTCGTACGCGCAGCTCGCACGTGTCATCCGAACCGTTCGCCCTCGGGCAGTTTCGGGTTGATCCAGCGCATCGCAAGATCTTGCTCGACGGCCACGAAATGACGTTGACCACCCGCGAATACGAGCTCTTTCTCTTTCTGTTGCAGAACCCCGAACGCGTGCTGAGCCGCGACGATATTTTGCGCGAGGTCTGGGGCTGGAGCTTTGGCGAGGCATCCACCGTCACGGTGCACGTTCGCCGCCTGCGCGAAAAGATTGAACCCGAACCGCGATTTCCCCGCTACCTCCTCACGGAGTGGGGCAAGGGGTACCGCTTCACTGTGAAGGATGCCGCATGATCCTCAACTCCAGCGAGCTGCTCTTCATTCTCGCCATTGCTGCCGCCTGCACGGCCTTTGTGATGCTGATGGCAACGCTCGTGCTGCGCCTCGGCCGCCGTCGCTCGATTGCATTCCAGTTCACCATTGTGGTGAGCGCAGCGATCGTGTCGATCGCGCTCACGACCGTGGTGGTGACCGCCCAAATGTATCTCTCGGCCCACGATCTGCAGGTTGTGCTCTGGGTCGTCGGAATCTCCACCCTCATGAGTCTTATCGCGGCCCTCGTGAGCGGACGGGCCGTTCGTCGGGAGTTCACAAAACTGCGCCACAGCGTCGCTCAAGTTGGTGCTGGCGCTGTTGTGACCGCCAATACCAACACCTGGAAAGAGGTCGCTGAAGTATCGGTGCAGTTGTCGGCAGCGTCCGAACGCCTCGCTGCCGCCCGTGAGGAAATCGCTCGCCTCGATGCGTCGCGCCGCCAATTCTTCGCCTGGATCTCGCACGACCTCCGCACTCCCCTCACCGGCATCAGCGCTCTCGCCGAAGCCTTGGATGCGGGCGCGGTTGATGACCCGAGCGACTACCTGCGCCAGATTCGCGCCCAAGTTGGCACGATGAACCGGCTCGTGGATGATCTCTTCGAGCTCTCGCTCATCCAGAGCGGCACCCTCAAGCTCCGCCCCGAGAACGTTGAGCTGCTCGATATTGTGTCGGATGCCGTTGCCGACGTCAGCCAGCTGGCTGCGGCCCGCGGCATCCAGATCAGCCATGCCGGTGTGGAGGGGCGGATGCTCTGGGCCGACCCCCACGAGCTCACTCGCGTCGTGGTGAATCTGCTCACCAACAGCATCCGCTATGCGCCCGCCGATTCGCAAATTCTGGTGAGTGCCGACCAGCGCGACGATACGAGCCTCGTGCTTTCGGTGCTCGATCAGGGCAGCGGTGTGGCCAGCGAAGACCTCAGCCACATGTTTGAGATCGGCTGGCGTGCCACCGAAGCCCGCACTCCCGATCAGGAGTCGAGCGGATCAGGCGGTGCAGGACTCGGGCTCGCGATTGTGCGCGGCATCGTGGAAGCACACGGTGGCGGCGTGAACGCCGAGAACGGCCCCGAGGGGTTCCGCCTCAACGTCGCGCTACCGATCGGTGTGGCAGCTCGCTAAGAGAGTAGTTCGTCGAGTTCGAGCCAGCGGGTCTCGACAGTGTCGAGCGCCTCTTGCAGCGCCTGTTGCTCGCCGACGAGGGCACCCAAACCAGCAAAGTCTGACTGGTCATGAGCGGCCATGCGCTGGTGAAGTTCAGCGATCTGCCCCTGCAGCTTGGCGATCTTGCGACCGGCAGCAGCGTGCTCCTTTTGCGAGTTGCGCAGTTCAGCACCGCCCAACTTGGGCTTCGCTTTGGCGGCCGTGGCATCCGGAGCACCAGCGGCAGCGCCGCTAGCGCCCGTGGAGCCCTTGAGCTGCTGCGTGCGCAATTCGAGGTACTGGTCAACACCGCGCGGCAGGTGGCGGAAGCTGCCCTCCATCACGGCATACTGCTGGTCGGTGACGCGCTCGAGCAAGTACCGGTCGTGGCTGACAACCAGCAGCGTTCCCGGGTAGGTGTCGAGGAGGTCTTCGATGGCCGCAAGCATGTCGGTGTCGAGGTCGTTAGTGGGCTCATCCAGAATCAGAACGTTCGGCTCCGAAAGCAAAATGAGCAGCAACTGCAGGCGACGCTTCTGCCCACCCGAGAGGTCTTTCACCGGGGTGGAGAGCTGCGTGCTTGTGAAACCAACGCGCTCCAGCATCTGGGTCGGCGTCATTTCTTTGCCGCCCGTGACATAGGTGCTCTTGTGGCGACCAATGACCGTGCTGACGCGCTCGTTCCAAATGTCTTCGAGCTCGGCAAGCTGCTGGGTGAGCGTGGCGACCTTGATGGTCTTACCGCGCTTGACGCGACCCTTGGTGGGCAACAGGGTTCCCGAGACGAGCGACAACAGGGTCGACTTTCCGGCGCCGTTGACGCCGAGGATGCCGGTGCGCTCACCAGGAGCGATGCGCCACGTGACATCCTTCAGCACGGTCTTCTCGCCCGAGGCTCCGGAGGCAGGATCCGTGACCTGATAGGTGACCGTAACGTCTTCGAGGTCAACAACATCCTTGCCGAGACGCTGCATTGCCATCGACGACAGCGAAACGCTATCGCGGGCGGGCGGCTCGTTTTCAATCAAATCATTCGCCGCATCAATACGGAACTTCGGCTTCGTTGTGCGCGCGGGAGCACCGCGGCGCAACCACGCCAACTCTTTGCGCATGAGGTTCTGACGCTTCGACTCGGAGGCGGCTGCCATGCGGTCACGCTCAACACGCTGCAGAATGTAGGCCGCATAGCCGCCCTCGAAGGGCTCAATCAGACGATCGTGCACCTCCCACGTTGCGGTACAAATCTCATCGAGGAACCACCGGTCGTGAGTGACGACCAGCAACCCACCGGCGTTAGTGCCCCAGCGGCGCTTGAGATGGTTCGCAAGCCACGAGATACCTTCGACGTCGAGGTGGTTAGTGGGCTCATCCAAGAAGATGACATCCCAGTCGCCAATCAGCAGCGCAGCGAGAGCAACACGGCGGCGCTGACCACCGGAGAGGTCGCCAACTTTGGCTTCCCACGGGATGTCAGCAGCAAGTCCGGCAATAACGTCGCGAACCTTGGGGTCGCCCGCCCACACGTGCTCATCGATGTCACCGATGACGGTCTCGTGCACGGTCTTGGTGCCATCGAGTTCATCGGCCTGATCGAGCATGCCGAGAGTGACGCCGTTGCGCCTGGTTACTCGCCCCTCATCGGGGTCGAGCTTGCCCGAGAGCATCCGCATAAGGGTGGTTTTGCCGTCACCGTTGCGACCGACGATGCCGATACGGTCGCCCTCGTCGAGGCCGATCGTGACATTGTCAAAGATTACGCGGGTCGGAAATTCAAGATGAAGGGACTCAGCGCCAAGAAGGTGTGCCATTCGGGCAAGCCTAGCCGGGTTAGTCGGTAATGATTCGCGCGCCGTGAACCGGACCGGTCGCGCGAACGACATTCATTTGCGCTGCGCTCAGCGCAATCTGCAGTTCGAGGGCTGAATCGAGGTCTGCGGTGAGGAACGCGACCGTGGGGCCCGAGCCCGAAACGACGCCAGCGAGGGCACCGTTTTTCTCACCGAGTTCGATCACACCGGCGAGCGACGGCGCCATTTTGAGGGCGGGAGCCTGCAAGTCATTGTGGAGGCATTCGGCAAGCATGTGCGGGTCGCCGGCACGCAGCGCCTGCAGAACATCGGAGTCGACCGAGGGCGCTACTTCGGCCGGAAAAATGTCTTGCGCATACTGCTGACGGTGCTCGTCGAGAGCGGTATAAACGGCGGGCGTTGACAGCCCCTCGTCTGACAGGGCCAGCACCCACTGAAACTGGCCCTTGGCGAGGGCAGCGCTGAGCTGGTCACCACGGCCCGTTCCGATGGCGGTTCCGCCGGTGAGCGCGAAGGGCACGTCGGCGCCCAATTCAGAAGCGAGGCCGAGCATTTCTTCGCGAGAGATGTTCGTGCCCCAGAGCGCGTCACACGCCAAGAGGGTTGCTGCGGCATCCGCCGAGCCTCCGCCCATGCCACCCGTGACGGGCACATGCTTGTCGATCTCAAGCCGAACGCCACCGCGGTAGCCGGTGCGACGGGCAAGAAGCCGCGCTGCCATGATGGCGATGTTGGAGCCGTCGGTGGGCACACGAGAAAGATCGACGGTGCCGGTAACCGACACCGAAAAGTCGTCGGCGTGAAAAGCGCGCACATCTTCACACAGCGAAACAGCCTGATAGGCAATGGCGACGTCGTGATATCCGTCGTCGAGCAGGGAGCCGACCTTGAGGAAGACATTGATCTTGCCGGGGGCACGAGCGTGAACCATTGTGGAGGCTGCCGGGACGGTAGTCATGATTCAAACTTACCTTGTGGAACGTACCGGTCTGTGCGCGGGGTGGGGATAACGGGCCTCCACCAAAAATTGTGAAGCTCTCGTTACCCTGGTGAAATTACTTCGAAATGTGGAGTCCGCGAACCGCCGCATAGCGCGCGGTAACCGACTCTGCCCACTCGGTGCTCACGTGAGCGGCATTGGCTTCGAACCAGCTGCGAAATTCGGCGTGCTGCCATTTGGTCGCGCCCGCCATATCGAGAAAGGCGAACCACTCATCGGGATGCCGCCCCGTTCCTTCCAGAACGTCACGGTCACTGGGGGCGCTGTTCGTTGCTTCCGACATGAGGTAAACCTACCGTCGTTCGGCACCAAACGGAATGGCTGCGCTACGCAGCGCGGGCGATAGCAAGGAAATCGTGCACCGTGAGCTCCTCGCCCCGAGCCGTCGGCGCGACACCCGCCGCAATGAGACGGTCGGAGGCAGCAGTCGAGCTGCCCAACAGACTCGAGAGCGACTGACGCAACATTTTGCGACGCTGCTGGAAGGCGGCATCCACAAGCGCGAAGGTGGCTTTGCGTTCTTCGATCGTGCCGGGCTGTTCGCGGCGTTCGAAGCGCACGAGCACAGAGTCGACGTTGGGCACAGGCCAGAACACTTGACGGCTCACGAGGCCGGCCGTAGAGAACTCGCCGTACCAGGCAGCCTTGATGCTCGGCGAACCATAAACCTTGCTGCCGGGGCCTGCCGCGACACGGTTGCCCACTTCGGCCTGCACCATGACGAGACCACGGTCGAGCGAATCGAAGTGCTCCAAGAAGTGCAGCAACACCGGCACTGACACGTTGTACGGCAGGTTAGCGACGAAAACACGGGGTTCGTCGGGCAGTTCGGTGACGCGCAACGCATCGTCGGTGATGACCGTGAGCTGAGCATTCGGCTGCATCTGGCTGACCGTAATCGGCAACTGGGCGGCCAAGCGCTTATCGATTTCGACGGCGACGACGGATGCCCCGGTCTCGAGCAACCCGAGCGTGAGTGATCCCAGCCCTGGCCCGACCTCGACCACCGTCTCACCCGAGACGACGTGCGCGGCCTTCACAATGCGGCGCACCGTGTTGGGATCAATGACAAAGTTTTGGCCCAACTTCTTGGTGGGCTGGATGCCGAGCAGATCAGCGAGATCGCGGATCTCGGCGGGACCGAGCAAAGTATTCATCGCGTGCCTGCATTCTCGGGAAGTTCGGTGTCCCACGAGCCATAAACGGCCTCCGTGGTGGCGGCCAGCTGAGCCGAAAGCTCGAGCTCGGTGATCTCGAGGTGAGCCGCCATTGCGCGCACCGTGTACGGCATCAGGTAGGGAGCATTCGGCCGCCCGCGCAGCGGATGCGGTGTGAGGTACGGGGCGTCGGTCTCGACCATGATGCGGTCGAGATCGATCACCGAGAGCGCTTCGCGAAGGTTGGCCGCGTTCTTGAATGTGACCGTGCCCGCGAATGACAAAAACCAGCCGTTATCGGCGGCAATGCGCGCCATCGCCGCATCGCCCGAGAAGCAGTGGAAGACGGTTCGTTCGGGAGCACCGACGCGCAGCAGCGTCTCGATGACCTCGTCATGGGCGTCGCGATCGTGAATCTGCAGCGCAAGGCCGTGCCGCTTGGCAATCGCAATGTGCTCTTCAAAAGAACGGAATTGCGCGGGGCGGCCCGCGTCATCCGTACGGAAAAAGTCGAGACCCGTTTCGCCGATGGCACGCACGCGTGGAAGCGCGGCGAGTTCGTCAATGACGGCGAGCGCGGCATCCAACTCCCCTGCTGCGTCGAGTTCGGGAGCATCGTTCGGGTGAATCGCTACCGCGGCGAGAACCTGAGGGTTGGTGGCAGCGAGCTCAGCCGACCATCGACTCGTCGCCACATCGGTGCCAACCTGCACGACGCCACGCACACCGACCGAGGCTGCGCGCGCGAGGTGCTCGGTGAAGTCGAGCGCTCCGTCGGGCCCGCCGTCAGCAATCTCAAGGTGGGTGTGGTTGTCGTAAACAAGGCCTTCGAGAGGCTCGGGCAGCGGCGGATACTGCGTCTTCTCAGAGGCCTTCTCGTCGGCGCTGCGATGACGCTGCCTAATGAACGGTTCGGTCACGCCGTGCCGCTCTCGGCATCCACTTCGATGCGCGGGAACAGCGACGATTCGAGCGCGGTCACGCGACCAGTGTTCGACCAGTTCGTGGCATCGTCGATGCGCTGCTCGCGCAGTTCACCAACACCACCAATGGCCTGCCACAGCTTTTCAGTTGCCTTCGGCAGCACCGGCGACAACAGAATCGCTAGAGTGCCCAGACCGTTAACGGTGGTGGCCAGCACAGTGCCGAGACGCTCGCGGTTGGCGGGGTCTTTCGACAGCGCCCACGGCTCTTGCTCGGTGATGTACCCGTTGAGTTCATCCACGAGCTCCCAGACCGAGGCCAGCGCTTCGTTGATCGCAAATTTGTCGATGAAGGCATTCGACTGCTCGGTCGCACGCTTCTGCGTAGCAATAATCGCTTCGTCGGATGCCGTGAGCTCACCGAGCGTCGGAATTTCACCATCGAAGTACTTATTCACCATCGCAATGACACGCGAGGCGAGGTTGCCGAAGCCGTTGGCCAGCTCTGACTGGTAGCGCGCACTCAGGTCTTCCCAGCTGAAGGAGCCATCTTGGCCGAAGGTGATGGCGCTCATGAAGTAGTAGCGGAACGCATCCGAACCGAACGTGTCGGTGATTTGGCTCGGAGCAATACCGGTGAGCTTCGACTTGGACATCTTCTCGCCACCGACGAGCAACCAGCCGTGGCCGAAGACAGCGCGGGGCACGGGCAGGCCGGCAGCCATGAGCATGGCGGGCCAGATAACGGCGTGGAAGCGAGCGATGTCTTTTCCGACGAGTTGCACGGCAGGCCAGCGTTTCGCGAACTGCTCGTCGTCGACGCCATAGCCGATGGCGCTCACGTAGTTGAGCAGGGCGTCGAACCAGACATACACGACGTGGGTTTCATCCCACGGAACCTTGACACCCCAGTCGAAGCTGGAACGCGAAATGGAGAGGTCGTCGAGCCCCTGCTTCACGAACTGCACGATTTCGTTGCGCACGCTCGCGGGCTGCACGAAGTCGGGCTGGCTTTCGTAAAGATCGAGCAGCTTCTGCCCGAAGTCGCTCATGCGGAAGAAGTAGTTCTTCTCTTTGAGGATTTCAACGGGGCGCGAGTGGATCGCACACACCAGTTGGCCTTTGTATTCTCCGTCGGCGGCCGTGACGAGGTCGTCGAGCTGCTTGTACTCTTCGCAGCCAACGCAGTAGTAGCCCTCGTATTCGCCGGCATAAATGTGGCCGTCGTCATAGAGGCGCTGCAGGAAGGTCGAGACCGCCTTCTCGTGGCGCTCATCGGTCGTGCGAATGAAGTCATCGTTGGCGATGTCGATCGTCTCGAGCAGCGGCTGCCAGGAGTCGGCGACGAGACGGTCGGCCCACTCTTGCGGAGTCGTGTTGTTCGCGACGGCGGTGCGCAGAATCTTTTGACCGTGCTCATCGGTGCCCGTGAGCAACCAGGCGTCTTCACCCCGCTGACGGTGCCAGCGCGCGAGAACATCGGCGGCCACCTCCGTGTAGGCGTGCCCAATGTGGGGAACGTCGTTCACATAGAAAATGGGCGTCGCAATATAGAAGGAGTCGCCGGCAGACATGCCCCTATTCTATTCGCCTGTGTCGGTCCGTTACGCCGAGCGCGCTCTGAGCGCAGCGGTGACGGGCCGAGATCACGTCGGGAGTCGGATGCACCGCTCCCCCGATGTGGGAACGTGTGGTTTTTTCTGCATTTGTGTTGCATTGCCCCGCTAACAGGCGTAGCCTCGCAGAAACGCAGTCGGGTGCGTTGATAGTCAAAGGGGATCACGGAATGTACGCAGAAGAGCGGCAACAGCACATAGAGGGCAAGCTTGCTGAAGCCGGTCGCGTCGCCGTAATCGACCTCGCTCGCACGTTCAAAGTGTCAAGCGAAACGGTCCGTCGAGACCTCGACCAGCTCGAAGCACGAGGCGTATTGCGCCGCGTGCACGGAGGAGCGGTCTCGGCGGCACGGATCAGTCGGGTAGAAGAAAGCGTTGCCGCCCGCACCGATCGCAACGCCGACGCGAAAGAACGCATTGCGGTGGCCGCGATGGCCCTTATTCCGTCCAGCTTTACCGGCGCGATCAGTATCGATGGCGGAACGACCACGAGCCGTCTTGCTCAGCAGCTCGCACGCTGGGTGCCCGAGACATCCGCAGGCTCCCTCACGGTTATCACCCACTCCATTTTCATTGCCGCCATTGTCAGCGAGAACCCGCACATCGACGTTCAGGTCGTCGGAGGTCGGCTGCGAGGCATCACGGGCGTTGCGGTGGGAGCGACAACCCTAAACCAGCTGGCGAGCATCCGCCCCGATATTGCTTTTGTAGGCGCCAATGGCCTGCACGCCGACTTCGGCTTCAGCACCCCTGACCCCGACGAGGCTGCCGTCAAAAGTGCTCTCACGCGGGGTTCGCGCCGCGCTATTGCCCTCGTTGACAGTTCGAAGCTCGGCATTGAAACGCTCATGAGCTTCGCCGCGCTCGCAGAGGTCGACACGATCATCACGGAGCAGTCGCCCGACGATGACCTCACCGGTGCCCTCGAGCGCGCGGATGTCGAAATGGTGATCGCATGATCGTCACTGTTACGGCCAACCCCAGCCTCGATCGCACGATCGAACTCGCGGCTGCTCTGGATCGCGGCGAAGTACAGCGCTCGGTCTCGAGCAGCGAGCAGCCGGGCGGCAAGGGTGTCAACGTCTCGCGGGCACTCATCGCTTCGGGCCTTGACACGGTTGCCGTGCTTCCGGGAGATGACTCCGACCCCATGCTGGTGGCGTTGCGCGCCGAACACACGCCGACCGCTGGACTGCCCATCAGGGGTCGCGTGCGCTCCAACGTGACGATCACTGAGCCGGATGGCACGACCACCAAGATCAACGAGCCCGGCCCGCAGCTCACCGCTGACGATGATGCCGCGCTCATTGACCTTGTGGTCTCGCACGCTCGCCGCGCTGAATGGGTTGTTCTTGCTGGCTCGCTTCCTCCCGGCCTGAGCGACGACTTTTATGTGCGCGTCATTAAAGCCATTCGCACTGCCGCTGCTGACGATACGGCTGCTGCCGCGCGCCCGCGCATCGCCGTCGATTCCTCCGGCGCCCCCATGCTGGCGCTCATCAAATCTGGAATTGGCGTCGACCTTATCAAGCCCAACGCCGAAGAGCTCGCCGAAATGACCGGTCTTCCCGACACTTTCGAAGACGATCCGGATGCCGCGGCCGCCGCCGCTCTCACGCTCGTGCACCGCGGCTGCCGTGCCGTTCTCGCGACCCTCGGTTCACGCGGAGCCCTTCTCGTGACCGCCGTCGAGACCTGGCGCGCGACGATGCCGCCCGTTGCGGCCAAGAGCACCGTCGGCGCCGGAGACGCCTCCCTCGCCGGTTACCTTCTCGCCGACCAGCGCGGTGCTGCCCCCGAACGACGCCTCGCGCAGGCCGTCGCGCACGGAGCAGCCGCCGCCTCCCTGCCCGGCAGCACCATGCCGAGCCCCGAAGACACCACCCCCACCGCCGCTGACGTGCACCTACTCAGCCGCCCCACCGCACCATAAACCTCAGCATCCCCACTGCTGGATACAAGGAGAAAGCAATGTCGCACCTCATCACCACCGACCTCGTGTTGTTGGATGCCGATCTCGGCACCGACCGCGAAGGAGTCATTCGCGCGCTGACGAATCTCGTCGCCGATCAGGGCCGCGCCACGAACGCGGAGTCACTCTTTGACGACGCGTGGGCTCGTGAGCAACTGACCGATACCGGAGTTCCTGGCGGTATCGCGATTCCTCACTGCCGTTCCGAAGCCGTTACCGAAGCAACCCTCGTGATGGCACGCCTCACGCCTGCCGTTGACTTTGGTGCCGCGGATGCTCCCGCCGACCTCATCTTCTTGATCGCCGCCCCCGCCGGCGCCGACCAAGAACACCTCACGGTTCTCTCGGCCCTCGCTCGCTCGCTCGTGAACCCCGAATTCGTTGATAGCTTGCGCGCTGCGAAAACCCGCGAAGACATCGTTGCGCTCGTGGAGCAAGCCACAGCGCCGGAAGAGAAGGCTGCGCCTGCTGCTGCTGGCGGTGGCCGCGCTACTAGCGCTGGCGACGCTACCGCTACCGCTGGCACCGACGGCGCCGCACGCCCCGTGCTCGTCGCTGTCACCGCGTGCCCCACTGGCATCGCCCACACCTACATGGCCGCCGATTCACTCGCCGCCGCCGCAGAACGTGCTGGCGTGGAACTCCACGTCGAGACTCAGGGTTCGTCGGGGGCAACGCCGCTGGATCCTGCGGTTATTGCTGCGGCATCCGCTGTCATCTTTGCTGTCGATGTGGATGTTCGTGACAAAGCCCGCTTCGCCGGCAAGGCTCTCGTGCAGTCGCCCGTGAAGCGCGGCATTGATGCACCAGACGCGATGATCGCGGAAGCCCTTGCCGCTGCCAGCGACCCCAACGCTGCTCACGTCGCCGGTAGCGAAGCAGCCAGCGAAAGCACGAGCAACACCTCCGATGAGCACTTCGGGCAGACGGTGAAGCGCGCTCTGCTCACCGGTGTGAGTTACATGATTCCGTTCGTCGCCGGTGGTGGTCTGCTGATCGCGCTTGGCTTCCTGCTCGGTGGGTACCTCATCACCGACACCGCGGCCGACATCGTCACCCAGAACAGCCTGTGGAACCTGCCCGATGGCGGAGTCGCTGCCTACCTCGGTGCTGCGGCCTTCCAGATCGGTGCCGCCTCAATGGGCTTCCTCGTACCCGCCCTTGCCGGTTACATCGCCTATGCGATTGCTGATCGCCCCGGCATCGCCCCCGGTTTCACCGCCGGAGCCGTCGCTGGCCTCATGGGTGCTGGCTTCCTCGGCGGAATCGTCGGTGGACTCCTCGCCGGTGTTGCCGCTCATTGGCTCGCTCAGCGCAAGACCGCGGCCTGGTTCCGCGGCCTCATGCCCGTCGTCGTGATCCCGCTGCTGGCGTCGATCTTCGCCTCCGGCCTCATGGTGCTGATCCTCGGCGGACCGATTGCGTCGCTCACCGTTGCTCTGAACAACTTCCTCAACGGCCTCACCGGTGCATCCGCTGTCGTCCTTGGTCTCATTCTGGGAGCCATGATGGGCTTCGACCTCGGTGGGCCCGTGAACAAGGTCGCGTACGCCTTTGCTGTCGCTGGTCTCGGTGCCGGTGCAATCGACAACCAAGCACCGTGGATGATCATGGCCGCCGTCATGGCATCGGGAATGGTTGCGCCTCTCGCGATGGCTCTCGCCTCCACCGTGCTCGCTCGCCGTCTGTTCTCGCCCGTCGAGAAAGAAAACGGCAAGGCAGCCTGGTTGCTCGGCGCTTCGTTCATCTCGGAGGGCGCCATCCCGTTTGCTGCTGCTGACCCGCTGCGCGTGATCCCCGCGAGTGCCATCGGTAGCGCTGTCACGGGTGGAATCATCATGGCCGCCGGAGTCACCTCGCAGGCACCGCACGGTGGTGTTTTCGTGTTCTTCGCCATCAACCCGTTCCCGATGTTCCTGCTCGCGATTGCCGCTGGAACCGTCGTTACCGCCCTCATCGTCGTCGCCCTCAAGCGCTTCGTGCGCAAGAGCAGCACTGTCACTGACGCGGATGCGCAGGTGCCCGTCGCGGCATAACGTCGTAGGCTTCATCTACGCAACGCTGCCGCTCGTTCGCCGAGAGCTACACGTCGAGGCGTCGAATGAGGGAGATTCAATGAAGATCACCGAAAGCGTGCATATTGAGGCGCCGACGGAACGCGTCTTCGAGATTTTCACTGATCTCGACAACACACCCTCCCGAGTCAGCGGCATCCTTTCCCTCGAAGTACTCGAGGGCCCTGCGCAGCTCGCTGTCGGCACAAAGTGGCGTGAGACCCGCGTGTTTGCGGGAAAAGAAGCCACCGAAGTGATGTGGGTGACCGCGTGTGAGCAGGATGTGTCGTACACCGTCGATGCGCAGTCGCACGGCATGCACTACCAGAGCGTGTACCTATTCACGCCGAGTCACGGTGGAACTCGGATGGACTACCGCTTCACGATGACACCGCTCACCTTCGGGGCACGTCTCATGAGCGTGGTCGGATTGATCTTCCTCGGAGCAACAAAGAAGGCGCTCACTCAAGACCACCACGAATTGATGGTTGCGTGCGAGTCAGCGGCCTAAACCGCTCACGGTGACAACGATCCTTCGCTTCAGCGGTGGGTTGGTCGTCGGATCGATCCGCGAGGTTACGGCTTGGAGCGCAAGGCCGCTTCGTAGAGTTCGCGCTTGCTGAGCCCGGTTTGCTCGGCCACTTCAGTTGCCGCGTCTTTCAGGCGGGCACCATCGGCGACCAGCGCGAGCACGTAAGTGACTGCGGTGGGGAGATCGGAGGTCGCGGGCGGCGCACCCTCGACAACGAGACAGATTTCGCCCCGAGCTCCGTCTTTGAACTTGGCCGCGAGCTCGGCGGCGGTGCCCCGAGCAACCTCTTCATACATTTTCGTGAGCTCGCGGCAGACTACCGCGCGACGGTCATCGCCGAGGGCGGTGGCGAGGTCGGCGAGCGCCGCGGGCAAACGGTTGGGGCTCTCGAAAAACACCATCGTGCGCTCTTCGCGAGCGAGGGTGCGAAAGTAGGCGACGCGGCCCTTGCGCGGCAGAAATCCTTCGAAGCTGAATCGGTCGGTCGGCAGGCCCGAGACAGCGAGGGCGGTGAGGACTGCACTCGGTCCGGGCAGAGCAGTGACGGTGACTCCGGCAGCGGCAGCGGCTGAAACGAGAGGGAATCCGGGATCACTAATGGCGGGCATCCCCGCATCGCTGAGAACGAGAACATCGGCGTCGCGAGCCAACTCGACGATCTCGGCGGCCTTTTCTGACTCGTTGTGTTCGTGCAGCGGGATGAGCCGCGGCCGGTTGTCGATGCCGAGAGCGCGCATGAGATGGATGGTCGTGCGGGTGTCTTCGCTCGCGATCACCTCAGCGTTCGTGAGGGCCTCGATGAGGCGCTGAGACGCGTCGCCAAGGTTGCCGATGGGAGTCGCCGCAAGAATGATCACTCGGCCATTCTCCCACCCGCACTGCGAGCGCAGAATTCGGCTCTCTTTCGCGCGCAGATCACCCCTACTGAGGTCGTAGGGTTGCACTATGTCGACTCGTCCGCCCTTGAGGGGAACACCGCTGGGTGCTGTCATGCTCGTGGTGTTGGGCCTGATCTTTCAGGATGTCGGCGCTTCGGTAGCGGTGCTGCTGTTCCCCGAAGTCGGCCCCGCCGGAATGGTGTCGCTGCGCCTCGTTTTCTCGGCCGCGATTCTGCTGGCGATTGCCCGCCCCAACCTGCGCGCCATCTCGAAGCGTGCCTGGCTCATGGCCTTGATATTCGGCATTTCGCTTGGCGGCATGAACCTGCTGTTCTACGAAGCACTCTCGCGCGTTGACCTCGGCGCGACCGTCACGATTGAGGTTCTCGGCCCCCTCGTACTTTCCGTCATCGTTGCCCGCCGGGCCAGCGCCTGGCTGTGGGCGGTACTCGCCTTCGCCGGGGTCGCCCTGCTCAGCCTTGGCAGCGTCGGCGCCCTCGACCCCGTCGGCGTTGCCTTCGCGCTCGCCGCCGCCGTGTCATGGGCGGGCTACATTTTGGCGTCCCGCAAAACCGGTCAAGTCTTTGCCGGCTTGGATGGCCTCGCGATCGCCATGGCAATCGGCGCGATCATCAGCCTCCCCTTCGGCATCTCGCAGGCCGGAAGCACTCTGCTGGAACCATCGATTCTGGTGCGCGGCCTCGCGGTCGCCATCTGTTCGTCAGCGATCCCCTACGCCCTCGAACTCATCGCGTTGCGGCGCATCTCTGCTGCCGCATTCTCGGTGCTCATGGCACTGGCTCCCGCTATCGCGACCGGGGCTGGCTTCTTCGTGCTCGGGCAAAGCATCACCCTCGTGCAGGGAGCGGGAATCGCCCTCGTGATCGCGGCCTCCATCGGGGCAGTTCGGGCGGCATCCCGCGTGCCGGGTGCGCCCGGGGCGGGCCCGAACGCACTACTGCCCGAAGAGACCCCGCTGTAGCGGAAGCCTCCCCGGGCAGCGGGAGCGATCGTGAGTTCTTAGCGCTCCGATGATTCGGGCGCTGCGGCAGCAGGCGCTGCACCATCGCTGGTGTCATGCGGATCAGCAGCGTGCATCGGATGGCTACGCTCGAGGGCTGAGCCCTCGACGTCCACACTGGGCAGGATGCGGTCAAGCCAGCGAGGCAACCACCACACCGACTTGCCGAACAGGTGCATCAGGGCCGGAACCAACATCATCCGCACGACAAAGGCGTCAAAGAGCACACCGACGGCGAGACCGAAGCCAAGCGGGCGAACGATCGCGAGGTGCGAGAAGACGAAGCCTCCGAAGACGGCAATCATGATGATCGCTGCGGCGGTGACGACGGCACGACCACTGCGGAGACCGCTCATGACGGCAGCCTTAGCCGGCACACCGTGGATGTAGGCTTCGCGCATTCCCGAGACAAGGAACAGTTGGTAGTCCATGGCGAGGCCGAACAGCACACCCATGATGATGATCGGGGCAAAGTTCAGCAGCGGGCCAGGGTCGGTCACGCCGAAGAGCGCCCCCAGCCAACCCCACTGGTACACGGCGACCATTGCACCGAACGCCGCCAACAACGACAGCACGTAACCCGCGGTCGCGATCACCGGCACGAGCAGCGAACGGAACACCAGAATCAGGATGATCAACGACAGCCCAATAACAACCGCGAGGTAGAGCGGCAGCACATCAGCCAGCTTCTCGGAGATGTCGATGTTTCCGCTGGCCGAGCCAGCCACACCGAGCTCGATGTTTCCCGCGAGTGGCGAGCTGTCGCGCAGTTCGTGAACGAGAGCACCCGTCGATTCACTCGACGGCCCATCGACAGGGATGACTTGGAACGCGAAGTAGTCCGAACTATCCGAGACGCCGATCGGGGCGACAGCCACAACACCGTCAACCGCCAACAACTGGTCAGCGAGATCCGCTTGAGTCTCAAGTTCATCCTCTTCCGCCACGGGGGCGGGAAGAGTGGCGGTCACCAGGAGGGTACCGTTTTGGCCCGCTCCGAATTCTTCGGCGATCGTCGTGTAGGTGCGGTACTGCGTCGAATCGGCGGGCTCTGACGAACCATCCGGGAGCCCTAGGCGCATCGAAAGCGCCGGGATGGCCACGATCAACAGACCGAGCGTCGCCACGATCAGCATGACCACAGCGCGACTCGTGCGCATGGCGCGGGCGGGCGGGAGCGTATGCGACTCATGACCAATATTGGCTCGGGCCTTGCGAGAAAGAACTCGCTTGCCCAGCAATGCCAGCAGGGCTGGTGTGAGGCTCACAGCAATCAGCACAGAGATGAAAACGCAGACCGCGCCCACGGTGCCCATAACGCCCAGGAATGGGATACCGCTCACATTGAGCGCGAGCAGGGCGACAAGAACTGTCGACCCGGCAAACAACACCGCGTTGCCGGAGGTGCCATTGGCGAGACCGATCGACTCATGGAGATCCATGCCCGCCGCGAGTTGGCGGCGGTGGCGCTGCACAATGAAGAGCGTGTAGTCGATACCGACTGCGAGGCCGAGCATCACGCCCAGAATCGGGGTGACGGAGGTCATATCGACGACTCCGGAGAAGGCGAGCGAGCCTGCGACGCCCACTCCAACGCCAATGATCGAGGAGACGATCGGCAGCGTTGCGGGCAAGAACGAACGGAACAACACGAGCAAGACGATGCCGGCCAACAGAACACCGATAAGCTCACCGACGCCCAACAGACCATCGGTCGACGTAGTGATGGATGACGAATAATCGACCGTCACTCCGTCAATGTCGATCGCGTCGAGCTCATCCGCAATCGCTGTCTTCGTGTCTCCGGGAATGTCGAGGAGCTCGCTGTCGAAGGTGATGAGTCCGAGAGCCGTCGCACCGTCGGTAGAGACGAGGCTGATCTCGGATGCGGCATCCATGAGACGCTCGCCGAAGCCGAGTTGCTCCTCTTGTTCGGCCAGCAGCGCAGTGTTCTCGTCAATCGTGGCCTGCTGGGTGTCGATCTCAGCCAACCCGGCATCGATCTGTGCTTGCTGGGCATTGAATTGATCGACGGATGCCTCATAGAAGCCCGCGGCTTGAGCCTGCTCAATCGCAGCATCGAGTTGAGTTTGACCGGCTTCGAGTTCGGTGGCTGCGGCATCCAACTGAGCCTGGCCATCCACTAGCTGCTGCTTGCCGGCGTCGATCTGCTCGCGACCGTCCATGATTTCTTGCGCTTGATCGTCGCGCTGGGCATTGGTCTCGAAGGGGTCGATAACGTCGCTGACATTGTTCTGCGAAGTGAGCTCGGCGAGGGCATCCGTGATGTCGCCCTGTTGTTCGGCGGAGAAGGCGCTGCCATCTTCTGAACCAAAGACGACCGTGGCGGAGATGCCACCAACGTCACCGAGTTGCTCGGTGAGTTCGTCGGCAACACGTTCAGTTTCCGTGCCGGGAATAGTCATGGTCGACGACAGAGTGCCGCCGAAAACCGCGAAGGCAGCGCCAGCGAGACCGAGAACGGCGAGCCAGCTGATGATGAAGAGCCAAGCGCGGCGAGCCGATAGGCGGCCAAGGCGGTACAGGAGTTCAGCCATGCTGAAGAAAACCTCTCGTCGGGAACACAAAAACGAGCACGTCTTCGGGCCAGACACCAGCCTAAGTCTCCTAGCCTGAGTTTTCCAACACTTGTCGGAAAACTCACCCCTTTGCGGGGTATCTCTGCCATGATCGACGGATGGATGCTCGCGTCGAACGAACCCGGCAAAGCCTGCAACACGCCCTCTTTGCCCTCACTCAAGAGCACCCCTTTGACGAAGTTACCGTCAACCAGATCGTGGAACGTGCGGGCGTAAACCGCAGCAGCTTCTACCAGCACTACTCCGATAAAGAGACACTGCTCGCCTTCGCGATCGAAGCTGCCGCCGATGACGCCGGGGTTCAGCTGGCCGACCTCGACCCCCTCAGCCCCACTCCGCCGCCCGCACTGCTCAGCTATCTCTCTCACGTCGACGCCAACGCCGCCGTGTACACAAGCGCCCTCGGTCCCCGCGGTTCAGCCCTCGTTGCCGCCCGCTTGCGCGCCCGCCTCAACCTCTTTGTGCGCCAAGGAATCATCGACCACGACCCCGCAGCCCCTGAAGGACTCGGCCTCGACATCGCGAGCGCCAGCGTCACCGGCGCCACCTTCGGAATCATCGAGGTGTGGCTCGCCATGACTCCGCGCCCCTCCGCCAGCACCGCCGCCGACTGGATCTGGCAGACCTTCACTGCACCCCACGATCGCTCCGCGCTGAGTACGATTGCCGAGTGAGCCAGACGAACCCGCGCGACTTCGACGACATCCTGTCGGACGAGTCGTCGGCGAGGGCGCTGGAAAATACCGATGCTGCCTCAGTTTCGGAGGCCTCTGGCCGCCACTATGCCGCCGACGAGGGCTCGAGGCTCGATCACTGGTGGGCGGCGCGAAGTCCACTGACCCGGCGCTGGCTCGGCTGGGCTGGGCCGGCGATTGTGGTGCTGATCGCGGCATTCACGCGACTGGTGGGCCTCGGGCATCCGTCGTCGTTGGTATTTGACGAGACCTTTTATGTGAAGGATTCGTGGACGCTCGTGAACCTCGGCTACGAGGCACAGTGGCCAGCCGAAGCGGATGCCCTGTTCAACAGCGGCAAGGTCAACATCTTTCTGAACGACCCGTCGTTTGTGGTGCATCCGCCGCTCGGCAAGTGGCTGATCGGGTTGGGCATGCTGCCGGGCGGAGGCGAAGATCCATTCGGGTGGCGTATTGCGACCGCCATCGTCGGCATTCTCGCGGTCATGGTGCTCATGCTGATCGCCAAGAAACTGTTTGGCTCCACCCTGCTGGCGACTCTCGCCGGGCTTCTGATGGCGATCGATGGCAACGCGATTGTCATGAGCCGGGTCGCGTTGCTCGACAACTTTGTGATGATTTTTGCCCTGCTCGGGGTCGGCGCCATGCTGCTCGATCGCGAGCAATCGGCCACGCGGCTGGCAGTGTGGATTAGTCGCCGCGGGCTCCGCGGCAAGAGCACCGAATGGGGGCCTGCGTTGTGGTGGCGCCCGTGGCTCATCCTCGCCGCCGTCGCCTTCGGGCTTGCCGCCGCCGTTAAATGGAACGGCCTTTACTTCTTGGCCGCTTTCGCCGTCTACAGCCTGGTGGTGGATGCCCTCGCTCGCCGCCAGGCCGGCATCATCTTCTGGGGCTCCGGCACCCTCTTCAAGCAAGCCCCCGTCAGCTTCCTCCTGACCGTGCCGATTGCGCTACTGGTGTACCTCAGCACGTGGACGGGCTGGTTCATCAGCGACAACGGCTACGACCGCAACTGGGCCGAAAGTGACGGCAACGCCTGGACCGGCGCTCTCAGCTGGGTGCCTCTCGACCTGCAAAGCCTGTGGCACTTTCAATCGAGCGTGTACAGCTATCACGTGGGCGAGAGCCGACCACATCCGTATCAGGCAAACCCGCTGACCTGGCTACTGCTTATCCGGCCCACGAGCATGTTCTACGAAAACCTATCCCGCGGCGACGACGGCTGTCTCGCGGATGCCTGCGGTGCCTCTATCTCTGGAATCGCCAACCCCATCATCTGGTGGGCTGCGACCGCGGCCATGCTGTACCTCGTGTACCGACTGGTGCGCTACCGCCAGTGGCAGACCGGCTTCATTCTGATGGGCGTCGCCGCCGGCTACCTGCCGTGGTTGCTCTACCTGAACCGCACCGTGTTCCAGTTCTACACAATCGTGTTCGAGCCGTACCTGATACTGGCGCTTGTGGCGGCGCTCGGGGTGATCATCGGCAGCCGCGACGACGACCGCTATCGACGAACGAGCGGGCTCGGCGTCGTGGCCGTCTTTGTCGTCGTCGCCATCGCGGTCAGCGTGTTCTTCTGGCCGCTCTGGACCGGCCAAACCATCGACTACGACCTGCTGCGGCTGCGCTGGTGGCTGCCGACGTGGATCTAGACCGACCACTTTCGTGGCGTTCTGTTACGCCGAAAGACCGCTGGCGGCATCCGTTTCTGTAGCCTGAAGCCATGGCTGATCGCGACTATGGTTTCCGCACGCGTGCAATTCACGCGGGCAACATCCCTGATGCGGCGACGGGCGCTCGCGCTCTGCCGATCTATCAGACCAGTGCCTACGTCTTTGACGACACCGCGGATGCCGCCGCCCGCTTCGCTCTGCAAAAGTACGGCAACATCTATTCCCGGCTGGCCAATCCGACGGTCGCAAGTTTTGAAGAGCGCGTCGCTTCGCTCGAGGGCGGCCTCGGCGCCGTGGCCACCGGCAGTGGACTGAGCGCGCAATTCATCACCTTTGCGGCTCTCGCAGGTGCTGGCGATCACATTGTCTCGAGTGCCAATCTCTATGGCGGTTCGATTACGCAATTGGATGTCACGCTGCGCCGTTTCGGGGTCGAGACCACGTTTGTGCGCTCTTCCGACCCTGCCGACTATGCGGCGGCCATCACCCCAAAGACGAAGCTGATCTTTGCGGAGACCATCGCGAACCCCTCCGGCGAGATCGCCGACATTGAGGGCCTTGCCGAGGTCGCTCATGCCCACAACATTCCTCTCGTGATCGATTCGACGGTCGCGACCCCGTATTTGAGCCGCCCAATCGAGTGGGGCGCCGATATTGTGACTCACTCGGCCACCAAGTTTCTTGGCGGCGCGGGCACCACTCTCGGCGGCGTCGTTGTCGAGAGCGGCCGCTTCGACTGGGCCAACGAGCACTTCCCCCTCTTCGATGAGCCTGTTCCCAGCTATGGCGGCCTCAACTGGAGCGGTAACTTTGGGGAATACGCCTTCCTCACCCGACTGCGCGCTGAGCAATTGCGCGACATTGGGCCCGCCCTTGCTCCGCACTCGGCCTGGTTACTCGCGACCGGCGTTGAGACCCTCCCTTTCCGGATGCAAGCTCACGTCGACAACGCGCGCATCGTTGCCGAGTGGCTCGAGGCCGACCCGCGCATCGAAACCGTGTACTGGGCTGGCCTGCCGGGGCATCCGCATTTCGAGCGAGCGCAGAAATATTTGCCCAAGGGTGCCGGTTCGGTGTTCTCGTTCGAGGTTCGCGGCGCGGGAACGCAGAACAGCCGGGCCGTCGGCCAGAAGTTCATCGAGAGCGTTGAGCTGGCCAGCCACCTTGCCAACATTGGTGATGCAAAAACGCTCGTGATTCATCCCGCATCAACGACGCATGCGCAGCTCACCGAGCAGCAACTCATCGACGGCGGCGTATTGCCCGGCGTTGTGCGCATCAGCGTCGGAATCGAAGACCCCGAAGACATCATCGCCGATCTCGATCAGGCATTGACCACCGCAGTGAAGGGCTAAGGATGTCGTCAGAAGAAGTGCAGACCACCCAGCTCAGCAACGGGCTCACCTGTGATCTGCCCGCCAGTTCCCCGCTCGCCAAGCTGCTCAAGTCGCAGCGCACGTGGGTGGGACCGGATGCCAAAAAACGTGCCGCCATCCTGCGCGGCGCCAAGTCGATTGCGATTGTGGGGGCCTCCCCCAATCCCTCGCGGTCGAGCTATTTCGTGGGCACCTACCTGCTGCAGTCCACCGACTACCGGGTGTATTTCGTGAACCCCAACGCCGACACGATTCTGGGCCAGAAGGCATACCCCGACCTTGCGTCGCTGCCCGAAGTGCCCGACATCGTCGACGTGTTTCGCAAAGCCAGCGACATCCCCGCCGTCATCGAGGACGTACTCGCGATCGGAGCACTGCATGGCCAGAATCCGACCGTGTGGGTGCAGCTCGGAATTTGGAATGAAGAAGCTGCCGTCTACGCCGAATCGCAGGGGCTCACCATCGTCATGGACCGCTGCCTCAAGGTAGAACACGCACGCTTCAACGGCGGCCTCAACCTCATGGGTTTCGACACCGGGGTTATCTCGTCCCGTCGCGCGGGGCGCTAGTCCGACGCTGGAGCAGGTCCGGCCGGGCGCAGCGCGCTAGGCCGATGGAGTCGAATCTTCGCCGAGCTTCTCGCGCACGCTGATCCACGCCGCGCGATCCTCATCGAGGCGTTTCAGAATTTCGTGCAGCTCCGCGATCACAATCGACTGCTGCTGGTTGAGCGCGAACACTTCTTCGATGTCGGCTTTTGCGGCGGCATCCACGTCGTAGTCGTGTTGGGCGAGCGCGGCTGAGATGCTGTCCTGTCGCTTAGCCGCGATAAGCAGAATCGCGCCTTGAAGGCCCGCCAACATGCTCAAGAACAGGTTGAGCAGAATGTAGGGATACGGGTCCCACGTTGCCGCCGTGAGGGAATTGACCGCCGCCCAAATCAGCATGAATGCCATAAAGCTGATGACGAACGCCCAACTGCCCATCGAGTTGCGCAGTCGATCGGCGGCTCGTTGACCAGTGGTGAGCGAATCGTTGTGGGCTCGGTGCCAGTTGCGGGGTGCTTTTCGCGCGCTCAAGATCTTCATGCAGCACAGCCTAGATTGCTGACTGCGAAGGTAGCCGTCGAACTCAGCGCTACGCTTTCGCGTCTCCCAGAAGAGCGAGGCCATTGCGATCGCCGTGCTCGATCATTTCGCCGTAATACTCAATGACGAAGGTGCGGGCGAGTTGCCCAGCCCGAGCGCCGTCCTGGGCTTCGATGGCGTTGAAGATTTCGTAGTCGTGGGCGAGCGAGAGCTTCATTTGCGCACCGGAGTCAGGAGCGCTGTCGATCCGGTCATTGACCAAATCAACGAGTGCGCCGCGCGCCGCATCGCCGCAAATCTGCATGAGTTGGTTGTGGCTTGCTTCCCAGACGGTGGCGTGAAAATCGACATCCGCTTGGCTAAATACTGCTGACCCGCCGGCGATGCTTGATTCCATTGCTTCGACGGCAGCGCGCATTTCTTCGAGCTGCTCGGGCGTTCGATGTTCGGCGGCAAGGGTGCAGGATGCCCCTTCGAGCATGACGCGGAATTCGACCAGTTCAGAGAGCTTGATCGTGCCACTGCGCACCAGCCGGTTCATCGCTTTGTGCAACGTTGCTGGCGACGCTTGAAGAATTTCGGGTCCGCGCGGATCTCCGGGGCGCGAGCGAACAAGCCCGCCACTTTCGAGCACGCGAAGGGCTTCGCGCACGGTCGCACGGCTTACCGCAAAGGTACCCATGAGGTCCCGCTCGCTCGGCAAACGATCCCCGGGGTTGAGCTGACGCGTAGCAATCGCTTGTTCGATCTGCTCCACGATTGCTTCGTACGCGCGCACAGGTTTGACGGCGACGAACCCAGTTTTGTCAGTCATCTGCTTTCCTTTTGCACATCATTGTTGCCGGTTTTCGGTCATTTCGCGCCCCATGTTGACGACCTTCGACGACCGTGCCACACTATCGGACACGCCCCAAGTGTACTGGTCAGACCAGTTGTTTCGGGCCGTTATCCATCACATTTCACCCCCGTTTCGCACCGCTCCATTCCCGCAATAATTCGGAAACAAACCAAGGAGATTGTCTAGACATGAGGTCCTTTACCCGGCGGAAATCCCTCGCCATTACCGCAACCGCAATGGTTGCTTCTCTCGCACTCGTCGGATGTTCAGCAGCCGACGATTCCAGCGATGCCGCCGCCAGCACCGAACTCGTCGTCGGCCTGCTTGCATCCCCGGCAAGCCTTGACTTCTCCACCACCGGTGGTGCCGCGATCCCGCAGGCGCTGCTCTACAACGTCTACGAAGGCCTCGTCAAAATCGACAACGCCGGCGACATCCAGCCACTGCTCGCCGAGTCCTACACGGTCAGTGATGATGGACTCGTCTACACGTTCCTCCTGCACGAGGGCGTGACCTTCTCCAACGGCTCGCCCTTCACCGCCGAGAGCGTCAAATTCAGCCTCGAACGCGTCGCCGACAACTGGACTGCCAACGGCCCCGGCTACCTCGACCCCATCTCCTCCGTCGATGTGGTGTCGGACACCGAAGTAACCATTAAACTCAGCACCCCGAGCAACAGCTGGCTCTTCAACATGGCTGGCCCGGTCGGAACGATGTTCAGCCCCGACGGCATCGATGATCTCGCCACCGATCCAGTCGGAACCGGCCCGTACGACGTGAGCGAGTTCACCTCCGGTACCAGCCTCGAGCTGACCGAACGTGACGACTACTGGGGCGACGCTCCCTTCATGACCGACGTCACGTTCAACTACTACGCCGACGCCACCGCCCAGACGAATGCTCTCCTGGGTGGAGACATCGACCTCATCTCCGCGCTCACCGCGTACCAGCTCATCGGCCAGTTCGAATCGGATGACGACTTCACCGTCTACGAAGGAACCTCCACCGGCGAGACCACGATGACGCTGAACAACCAGAGCGACGCCTTCAGCGATGTTCGCGTTCGTCAAGCTGTCATGTACGCCGTCGACCGCCAGGCCGTTCTCGACACCGTGAACAGCGGCTACGGTTCGCTCATCGGCTCGATGGTTCCACCGACTGACCCCTGGTTCGATGACTCACTCGTTGACCTCTACCCCTACGACCCCGCCAAGGCCGAAGCACTTTTGGCTGAAGCAGGCGTCAGCGACCTCACCGTCTCGATGAAGCTCCCCAACCTGCCCTACGCCGTGGATGCCGGACAGGTCGTCAAGGATCAGCTCGCTCAGGTCGGCATCACCGCCGACGTCACCACACTGGAGTTCCCCGCAGTCTGGCTCGACGAGGTCTTCACCAACCACGATTACGACATCTCGATCATCGCCCACACGGAACCGCGCGACATCAGCGCGTTTGCAGCGCCGACCTACTACGCGGGTTACGACAACCCCGAAGTAATGGCCCTGTTCGCTGAAGCAGATGCAAGCGATGAAGCAACCTTCGTCGAGTTGATGAAGGAAGCTAGCGCGACCATGGCTGAAGAAGCCGCGGCCGACTGGCTCTTCCTCAACCCGAACGTGACGGCGGCAGACGCTGACCTCACCGGAGTTCCGCTGAACGCGCCGACGTTGTCATTCGACCTGACCACAATCGCACGCTAGAACTAGCCTCACCAGCACCACTCCCCTGACAGGTGGGGCCGGTACGTCACCATCCCTGACGCTCCGGCTCCGCCCGCCAGGCCCCAGATCCATCACTGTGAAAAGGCCCTAACATGCTGTTGACCATCGCCCGCCGAATCGGCATCTTTGCTGCGACTCTGGTGGCGGCATCCATCATCACGTTCTTGATGTTGTCGATCCTTCCCGGCAACGCGGCGCGCGTCGCCCTCGGCATCGACGCAACCGAAGCTCAAGTCGCCGCTCAAGAGCAGCTGATGGGCCTCGACCGCCCCCTCTACGTGCAGTTCTTCGACTGGTTCGGACACCTCCTCATCGGCGACTTCGGCACCTCAACAGTGTCGGGCCAAGAGATCGGGCCCCAGATCGGCGACGCTCTCGCCATCACGGGAGTGCTCGTGATCTCCAGCGTGATTCTCGCGCTGCTCTTCGCCATCCCGATGGGCATCCTCTCGGCCGTTCGCCAGAACAAAGCCGACGGCGTGATCATCTCCGGCATCAGCCAAATCGGAATCTCGATCCCCGGCTTTCTCTTCGGAATCCTTCTTGTGGCGCTCTTCGCCGTGAACCTCAAATGGCTTCCCGCTGGGGGCTGGGATGACCCGGGAGAAGACTTCGTCGGGTTCCTTGAGCACCTCATCCTTCCGGCCATCGCCCTCGGCTCGGTGCAGGGCGCAGTGCTCAGCCGCTACGTCCGATCCTCAGTGCTCGAAGTCATGCGCGAAGACTTCCTCCGCACCGCCCGCGCCAAGGGCCTCACCCCCAACCGCGCGCTCCTGCGTCACGGCCTTCGCAACGCTGCCATCCCCGTGATGACCGTGCTCGGCCTTCAGATTGCATCGCTGCTGATTGGCGCCGTTGTCATCGAACGCGTCTTCGCGATCCCCGGGCTCGGTAGCCTCCTGCTCGACAAGGTGGCCCTGCGCGACCTGCCCAGCATCCAAGGAATCGTGATGGTTCTCGTGGCCCTGGTACTGCTGCTCAACCTTCTCATTGACATTGCCTACACCATCGTTGACCCCCGACTCCGGAGCGCATCATGACGACAACCACTCCCGCTCCCGCAGCTCCGCGCCTGCGCAAGAACGCCATTCCTTCGGGCAAACGCCGCAACGGCAACCTCATCGTCGGCATCATCCTGATCGGCCTCGTCGTCTTCGCCGCCGTACTCTCCGCGTTCTGGACTCCCTTCGACCCCGAAGGCGTCTTTCCCGGAGAGCTTCTGCTTCCCCCCGGCGCCGAGCACCTCCTCGGCACCGACAACTTCGGGCGTGACGTACTCAGTTCGATCCTTCGTGGTGCTCAAATTTCGTTGATCGTCGGAATCGTCGCCGTCGGTATCGCCGCCGTACTCGGTGTGCCTTTCGGCATCGTCGCGGGCATGAATCCCGGCCGGCTCGACCAATTCATGATGCGTGGCAACGACATCCTGCTGGCCTTCCCCGCCCTGCTGCTCGCCATCATCTTCGGTGCCGTCTTCGGAGCAAACACCACCACCGCGATGGTCGCGCTCGGCATCGGTTCAGCACCGTCCTTCGCCTCCATCGCCCGCAGTGGCACCCAGCAGGTGATGAGTCGCGAGTACGTGCAGGCATCCAAAGCCTCCGGAAAGAACGGCTGGTTCGTGGGCATAAAGCACGTGCTGCCCAACATCTCCGGAATTCTGATCGTGCAAGCATCCGTCTCCTTCGGCATCGCCGTGCTTGCCGAAGCAGCCCTCTCGTATCTCGGCCTCGGAACCACCCCGCCGACACCGTCCTGGGGCCGCATGTTGCAAGACGCCCAGGGCTACCTCTACGTTCAACCACTCTTGGTGGTCTGGCCCGGAATTGCGATCGCGATTGCGGTGCTCGGCTTCAACCTCCTCGGTGACGGATTACGCGACCGGCTCGACCCCAGAATGCAGGTAAAACGATGACCACCACAGACTCCCCCATCGAGCCGACGCTCAGCGTTCGTAACCTCACCGTCAACTCCGCCTACGCCGAGCTACTCCACGGCATCAGCTTCGACATCGCCCCCGGCGAGCGCGTCGGACTCATCGGAGAATCAGGTTCTGGCAAGTCGCTGACGGCAACCTCCGTCATGGGATTGCTGCCCGAGACTCTCGCCGCCAATGGCGAGATTCACCTTGCCGGCGGTCATGGAGATCTCGTGCACGCCTCCGAATCCACGTTGAGCCAGTTGCGCGGCAACACCATGGCCATGGTCTTCCAAGAGCCCATGACCGCGCTGAACCCGCTCATGAAAGTTGGCGCGCAGGTTGCCGAGATCATGACCCAGCACCGCACGGTTCCTTCCGGCCAGACTGCCGCCGCCCGCGCCGTAGAACTGTTGGCGCAAGTGAAGCTGCCGAACCCCGCTGAAGCCGCGCTCGCGTTCCCTCACCAGCTCTCGGGCGGTCAACGCCAGCGCGTCATGCTCGCCATGGCCATGGCCAACGACCCCCAGCTGCTGCTCTGCGACGAACCGACCACCGCTCTGGATGTCACGGTGCAGGCAGAAGTGCTGCGCCTGATCGAAGGGCTCGTCATCGAACGCGGCACCTCGCTACTCTTCATCACCCACGACATCGGCGTGGTCGCGGAGGTCTGCGAGCGCGTGCTCGTCATGTACAAGGGCGACATCGTAGAAGATGGCACGGTAGAGCAGGTCATCACCAACCCGCAACATCCGTATACCAAGGCACTCATTGCGGCGTCGAACCTTTCTGTCGTGGACGAGCGCGGTCGTCTGCATACGATTGCGACCAGCGCGATCACTCTGCCCACCGCAGCTGAGCTCGCCGCCGCGCTGCAGGAGCCTGCGGCTGACTTGCCCGCTGCTGCTGGCGCCGCTGGTGAGGTTGCTGACGTTACTTCTGCGGATGCCGCAGCGGCTGAGCCCGCCGTGGCGGCTCCCGCGATCGCCAGCACGCCAGATTTCGTGATCCCGCACCAGCGCCGCACCGATCCCGACGAGCGAATCATCTTCAACGAGATTCCGGGCGAACCGCTAATTCGGGTTCGCGAGCTCACGCGCCAGTACAAGCGCCGCGGTGGTGGCAAACTCTTCGGCAAGCCGCCCGTAGTGCACGGTCTGCGCGGGCTCGACTTCGATGTGGCCAAGGGCCAGCGTTTCGGCATTGTCGGCGAATCAGGGTCAGGAAAGTCGACACTGATGCGGCTGATGTGTGCTCTCGATGAGCCCACCGGCGGCAGCATTACGGTCTCCGGTCAAGAGCTGGCGGGTGCGAAGGAGCGCGAATTGCGCGATTTCCGCAGCCAAGTGCAGATCGTGTTCCAAGACCCCATGGGGTCGCTTGATCCGCGCATGAAGGTCGCGCAGATCGTAGCCGAGCCACTGCGCGGGGTCAGCCGCGAGGAGTCCCGCGAGCGAGTGATTGCCCAACTCGAATCGGTCGGCCTTGAAGCGGATGTCATGCACCGGCATCCGCATCAGTTCTCGGGTGGTCAGCGCCAGCGCATCTCGATCGCGCGGGCCCTCATCACTCGCCCTCGCGTGTTGGTGGCGGATGAGGCGGTGAGCGCTCTGGATGTGTCGGTGCGCGCGCAAGTGCTCAATCTGCTCTCGGACTTGGTTGATGAGTATGCGCTCACGCTGTTGTTTGTCTCTCACGACCTTGGCGTCATCCGTCACGCGTGCGACACCGTCGCAGTGTTGTCGGATGGTCGCATCGTCGAATGCGGACCGACCGATGACGTCTACGACAACCCACTTCACCCGTACACCCAGAAGCTTGTGAGTGCGACGCCGTCGATCTCCGAGCTCGCCGGACGGGCCCGCTCGTGAGCGGCGCAGAGACGACCACTCGTCGTGACGTTGGCTCGATCACCGATGTCGACGGCATCCGCGTTGGCCACGTCAACCGCGTAGGCGATGGCTGGCTCAGTGGGGTGACCGTCGTGCTGCCCGACGCCAACACCATCGGCGGCGTGGATGTGCGCGGCGGTGGCCCCGGAACTCACGAAACCGATGCCCTCGATCCACGCACGCTGGTGCCCACGGTCGATGCAGTTGTACTCACGGGCGGGAGTGCTTTTGGGCTCGCTACCGCCCAGGGCGCTCAGCGCTGGTGTGCCGAGGATGAGCGCGGCATTCTGGTCGGCACTCTCCCCCACGAGGTCGTGCCGATCGTTCCGGCAGCAGCAATTTTCGATCTCGGGCGCGGTGGCGAATTCGCCAATCGCCCCACCGAGCAGATGGGCTACGACGCCGCAGCAGCCGCTGCCGCCAGCCCACCCTTTAGCCCGGTCGAGCGTGGCAACGTCGGTGCGGGTACCGGCGGCGCGCTCGGCGGTCTCTACAAGGGCGGCGTGGGCACAGCCTCGGTCACCCTCACGGGAGATAACGCCGGAATTGTCGTTGGCGCCATCGTGGTTGTGAATGCGGTCGGGATGCCGTGGCTGCCTCAGACGGCTGCGTCCACTACCGCAAGCGGTAAGGCTGCAGCCGCGGCGGCCGGCCTCGAGCCGGTGCGGTCGGCATCGCCGCCGCAGGGACTCAACACGACGATCGCGGTCGTCGCGACGAACGCGATTCTCGATCCGGCGGAAGCATCTCGCACGGCGACGACTGCCCACGACGGGTTCGCTCGGGTGTTGAACCCCGTGCACACCCTCACCGATGGCGACACCATTTTTGTGCTCGCTACGTCCAAAAAGGAACTCGCGGGTGATGACCGCAGTGGCCGAGTTGCCTCGCTCTTCGCTCTGCAGACGGCAGCCGCAGAAGCGATGCGCTTAGCAATTCTGGATGCCATTGATTCTGCCCGCACCGTGACGACCCCGGTCGTCACGCTGGAACGTTTCCCTCTCCCCACTGACCTCGACTGGAGCGTCCTCGCATGACCGCCACCCCCACCGGCAGCACCGCATCGCTGGCAACGCTGACCGCTACCGAACTTGTTTCTCTCTTCGCGAGCCGAGCGATCTCCCCCGTCGAGGTCACCCGCGCTGTGCTCGAGCGAGCGGAAGCCAAGCAGGCGGAGCTGAACTGTTTTTATGCCATCGACACCGCGGGGGCGACTGCTTCAGCGGAGGCTAGCGAGAAGCGCTGGGCTGCCGGCGAAGCTCTCGGTCCCCTTGATGGCGTTCCGGCGACGATCAAAGAGAACGTGGCTTTGGCCGGCTTCAGCCAGCCTTCGGGCACGGCGGCCAAGTTCGACGCACCTCCGGTCACCGCTGACGGCCCTCTCGCCGCCCGCCTCAAAGAAGCAGGGAGCGTGATTTTCGGCATCACCGTGATGCCCGACTACGGCATGCTTTCCTCCGGTGTCTCGTCCTTGCATGGCATCACCCGCAGCCCCTGGAACCCCGCGTGGACAGTCGGTGGCTCCAGTGGTGGAGCCGGAGCCGCGGCGGCTGCTGGCGTAGGCCCACTGCATTCGGGTTCCGACATCGGCGGATCGCTGCGCCTTCCGGCGACGTGGCTCGGGCTGTTCACGCTCAAGCCCAGCTCGGGACGCGTCGCCGTCGATCCGCCCTACATGGGACGAGTCGCTGGCCCCCTCACCCGCACGGTCGATGATGCCGCCCTCATGATGAGCGTCATGACGCGACCGGATATTCGTGACTACACGAGCCTCGGCCAGCAAGATCTCGACTGGAACGACATCCACTATCCCGACCTTGATTCTGCACTGCGCGGCAAGAAGGTTGCCTTCCACCTCGACGGTGGCGCTGGCTTGCCCACCGACCCCGAGGTTGCTGCTGCGATTCAGGATGCCGTCACCCACTTTGCTGCCGCCGGTGCCGAGATCACGGAGATCACTGCGCCTATGACACCGGAGTACCTCGACGACCTCGACATGTTCTTGCGGGTGCGTTCGCTCGGAGACTTCGAGGCGCTGAGCCCCGAGCGTCAAGCGATGGTGTTGCCGTTCATCCAAGACTGGGTTCTCGCCGGTCAGGGCGTCACGGGCGTCGAGTCGCTGCGTCACTACCAAACCATCCAGTCGATGCGCGACAGCACGGTGCGTTCCACCGCGCCCTACGACCTGGTGCTGTCAGCGGCATCGCCCGTCGCGGCGTTCCCTGCCGAGTGGCCAATGCCGAGCAACGACGCCGCAACCTCGCTGCACCACATCGCGTACACGGCGCCGTACAACTTCTCGGAACAGCCAGCATCGACGCTCAACTGTGGCTTCACCGCCGACGGTCGCCCGATCGGATTGCAGATCGCCGGACGTCGTTATGACGACCTCGAAGTCATGCGCGCCAGCCACTGGTACGAGCAGACCCGCCCGTCGACCGCTGCCCCGGCTTGGCCACTGTGACTCGACGCTGGGGCGGCCCCCTCGCCCTGGCCGGTATCTTGCTCGTCGCCCTGAACCTTCGCCCCGCAGTGGCCTCGCTGTCGCCGATTATTGTGGCCGTGCAGCGAGACATTTCGCTCGACAGCGTTGCTCTCGGCATCCTCGGTATGCTCGCGCCGGCATGTTTCGCTGTCGCCGGCCTCACGATGCATCTGATCAGTCGTCGCCTGCACGCGGAGTGGATTCTGCTCGGCGCTCTCGTGGCGATTGTGGGCGGTCAGCTTGTGCGCGCGACGAGCTTCTCATTCGCGGGACTGCTCCTCGGTGGCATCTTCGCCTTCCTCGGCATGGGCATCGCGAACGTTCTCTTGCCGCCGCTGGTCAAGAAGTACTTTCCGCGACGCATCGGGCTCGTCACGTCGCTGTATGTGACGCTGATCTCCGTTGGCGCGCTCGTGCCACCGTTGCTGGCAGTGCCTCTCGCGCAGGCGACGGGGTGGCGCGAGTCGCTCGGCTCGTGGGCACTCATTGGCATGCTGGCGATCATCCCGTGGATCGCACTCGTTATCGGGCGCCGCAGTCGAGACACGGCCAATGCGGCCTCCACCATTCCGACGCCCCGCATCGGTGGCCTCTGGAAATCACGGATCGCGTGGGGCGTTTCGCTCATCTTCGCCATCTCCAGCTTCAACGGCTATGCCATGTTCGCGTGGCTGCCACCCCTGCTGGTAGCGACCGCGGGACGCACCGAAACCGAAGCGGGGCAACTTCTCTCGCTATTCGCGACCATCGGAATCCCTGCCGCCATCTTTGTGCCCATCATTGCGAATCGGATGCGCGAACCCCTGCACCTCGTCTACCCGGGTATCGCTGCCTTCGTTGTCGGTTATCTCGGCCTGATCGTCGCACCGGCGACCCTGACGTGGCTCTGGGTATCCATTCTCGGAATCGGCACACTGATTTTTCCGCTCAGCCTGCTGCTGGTCAACCTCCGCACCCTCACCTTCGAAGGCTCGATAGCGCTCAGCGGTTTCGTGCAGGGAGTCGGGTACGTGCTGGGCGCCCTCGGACCACTGTCGCTCGGTGTCGTTCACGCCATCTCGGGCAACTGGACGGCGCCCCTCATCGTGCTGCTCGTCGCCTCTGCCGCGGTTGGTGGCGTGGCACTGCTGCTGATGACTCCGGGAACGCTAGAGAATCCGGGCGGCAACGCACGGCGGTCGCGAGCCTCTACTACTGCTGCGACAACCGCGACTCGCTCATGAGCTCACGCAGAAAGTTCGCGTCGCGGTCATACTCGACGGCTTCATCACGCAAGTGGGGTTTCGCGAGTTCCGCAGCCTTGTCGAGAGACATCTGCGCGAGGTCGTGGAGCCGAATAGCTGCCACGCGAAGGATGTCGCTCCACGTCGCATCCGAACCGTAAGCGGCCAAGAGAAGTTCGACCCGACGGCGCGCATCATCCATACCCGGCGCGTTGTCGGGGGTCATTGACGTCAGAGGGACGGCACGCGTCGCAAAGTAGGCGAGATCCCAGAGCCGAGGGCCTGGCGAGCACATGTCGAAATCAATCGCTCCCACGATCTCTCCGTCAGCGAAGGCCAGATTGTGGGGAGAAAAATCGTTGTGGCAGATAACTTCTGCTGGGACTTTCGCTGGCGACTGCCACACAGCACCGTCTAGGCCGAATCCGATGCTGGCGTCGTGAAGTAGCCGAAGGTGGCGCGCGCCCTGCTCAAGCACGGCATCCGTCCACACCCAGTCAGGCAGCGGATAGAGCGGCACTTCGCCCTCTATAAAAGAGAGGCGTTCCCGATCAATCTCAATACCAAGCGGACGCGGCGCCCAGTCGATCCCCGCCACCGCAAGGTAGTCGAGGTAGCGGTGAACCGTCGGCGTCCACGGCCCGGCGTTGCGTAATACAGCGTAGCCACTGCGCTCAACCGAGTTCATGTTTCCGCCGGGAAGAAGACCATCCATGGTTTCAGCCTAGGCGGTGGTACGCGGTGCACTAACTTAGCCCTATGGCTGTAGCGCAAACTCGACGGGCGCGTGCTGCACGACGCCGCAAACGCCGGGTCGACGCTGCCGACAACGATCTCACCGCTGAGCAGTGGGAATCGCTCAAACGCGAGTGGGGCGGCTGCGCGTACTGCACCGCTGCTGATTCCACCCTGCAGAAAGACTGCGTTCAACCCATCTCCCGTGGCGGCAGCTATACCGTCGGCAACGTCGTTCCCGCCTGCGGCTCCTGCAACGCCAGCAAAAGCAACAGCGAAGTGACCTCGTGGATGCGCCGCAAACGCCTCGACGAACGTGCATTCCTCACGCAGTATGTACACGTGCGGCAGGCGCTGGGGATTCTGTAGCTCGGCGGCGCTACTGCCCCAGCGGGCTCCCGGCGCGGTATTACTAGCCGCCCCCCGCACGAGAGATGTACATTTGAAACATCAAAACGTACAATTAGGCCATGTCGACCACCAGCATCGCGGATGCCCGCAAAAACTTCTCCGAGGTCATCGCTACCTCTGAGCGCGAAGCTGTGTTCATCGAGCGCCGTGGACAGCGCGCGGCCGTTGTCGTGAGCCCCGAGCAGTATGAGCGCATGATGGATGCGCTAGAGGATGCTGAAGACGTTGCCGCGTTCGACGAAGCGATGGCCGACGAGGGGCCGAACGTTCCCTGGGATCAGGTCAAGGCAGATCTGGGCTGGTAGTGGCCTACCGCATTGAGGTCGCGCCCGCCGCGACGCGCGCCCTCACACGAGTTGATCATCAGCATCGCGACAGAATTCGCGGCGCAATAGCGCTTCTCAGCCACGACCCGAGACCTCCCGGCGCCAAGGCGCTTCAGGGGCGCCCCGGCTTTTGCGTGCGCATTGGCGACTACCGCATCGTCTACACAATTCAGGATGAGGTGCTGCTCGTCGTTGTCGTCACCCTCGGGCATCGGCGCGACGTCTACGAGCGCTAGTTCGCGCCGAGCAGTGCCTCCAACGCAGCCGCATCCGTGAGTGGCAGCCGGCACACGAATTCTTCGCAGAGGTACGCCGTCGGCTGGCCGTCCGTCGCGGTGCGGGCAGCAAACAGCTCGAAACCGGATGCCGCAAACGCGTCGGCCTGAGCCTGCGAGGCCGCGACACCAATGCCGCCAGCGCGGTGCAGCGTGCGGGCCAGACTCGTGAGTTCGCCGGTCACCCCATCCCCGGTGACGACGACGAGCTGGCGAAGCGGCGCACCGAGCTCCGACATGAGGGTGAGGGCGGTTCCGAACGAAATGGGCTGCTGGGCTGCGAGTTGGCCGACCAGTTTCATGGACGCCTCGGCGGCATCCCGGTACTGGGCGTCGCCGCTGAGCGCGAAGAGGGTGTGCGCGGCGGCGGCCATAGCGCTGAGGCCGCTGGGGTGGGCTCCGTCGCTGATGTCGGCTTCGGTCGACAGGCCCTGCGCGGCGAGCACGGAGTCGCTGCCGCCGGGGAGGCCGAAGGGTGAGCTTCCCGAGCCTGCGGCTCCGGCGGCGAGCGCGCCGTCGATGAGGTCGCGGGCGGCGATTGCGTAGCGAACCTCGCCGGTCGCGATCGAGAGTTCGAGCAAGCCTTGGGCGAGCATTCCACTGTCTTCGAGGGTTGCGGCCGCGTCGGAGAGGATGCCGTCAATGGAGGTGCGCACGAGCCGCTCCCCTGCGACGCCAGCACGCACGTGCTCAGCGAGCAGGAAGTCAGCGGCACCGCGAGCCAGCGCGATCCACTCGGCGTTGCCGTGACGGGCGCCGGCGAGAGCGAGAGCTTCGATGGCGAGACCGTTCCAGCCGGTGAGGATCTTGTCGTCGCGGGGCGGGGCTTCGACGCGAGCGCGGCTGGCGGCGTCCAGCGAATAGTAGAAGCCTTCGACGCGTTTGCCGTCGACGGTGCTTTCGGAATCGAGGCCCGACGCGAATGCTCCCGAGGGCAGCAGCAGTTTGTCGCGCAAGAACTCGGCGACGCCCGTGGCGATCTCGGCCGAGTCGGCGAGCGCGTAGGCGGCGAGCAGTTGGGCGTTGTCGTAGAGCATGCGTTCGTAGTGAGGGTCGGTCCAGTCGGCTTGGGTGGAGTAGCGGAAGAAGCCGCCGTCAACCGGGTCGCGCAGGGCGGATGCCGCCATCGCCTTCAGCGTGCGGTGAGCGAGGCCGGCTGCCTCGGGCGAGTGTTCGGCGGAGCGGGCACCGCGATCGAGAAGGAATCGCAGCACCGGCGTGACCGGAAATTTGGGGGCGTCACCGAATCCGCCATGCTCGAGATCTTCGGCGGCAGCAAGCGCATCGATCACGTCAGCAAAGTCGGTGACGAGTTCGCTCTCCACACCGCGGCTCTGGGCGAGCGCCTGGGCAATCGCAGCCCCGCTGGTCTCCACTTGCTCACGCCGCGCGGTCCACGCGTCCGTCACCGATTCGAGCACTTGCCGGAATGCCGGATGCTGCCCGACAGCGGTCGGCGGCCAGTAGGTGCCAGCGAAGAAGGCGCGCCCCGCGGGCGTGACGAACACGTTGAGGGGCCAGCCCAGGTTGGGCGTGAAGGCGGATGCCACCGCCAGATACGTGGAGTCCACTTCGGCGTGCTCTTCGCGGTCGACCTTGATCGCCACAAAGTTGTCGTTGAGGTACGCGGCCAGCACGGGGTCGCTGAAGGATTCCCGCGCCATCACGTGACACCAGTGGCAGGTGGAGTAGCCGATGGAGACGAGCACGGGCACATCTCGGCGTTCGGCTTCGGCAAAAGCTTCGGCAGACCACTCCCACCAGTCCACCGGATTGGTGGCGTGTGATCTCAGGTACGGGCTCGCAGCGGTTTCCAGACGATTGGGCATAGTCTCAGAGTATGTCGAAGTTGACCGTGACCTACATTGGTGGCCCCACCGCGTTGCTCGAATATGCGGGATTGCGCATCGTGACTGATCCCACCTTCGATGCCCCGCAGCTTTACCCCGACGAGGGCGGCGTGCCGCTCACGAAGACGGCGGGTCCGGCACTGAGCCGAGCGGATGTTGGCGCTGTCGATCTGGTGTTGCTGTCGCATCACGAGCACCAAGACAATCTCGACTACGAGGGACTCGAACTTCTCGCCACGGGCGTGCTGACGATCAGCACCATGAAGGCGGGCTCTGATCTCTTCGGCGGCGGCGTTGTCGGTCTCGACTCGTGGGAATCCCGCGAAGTCGGCGCTGTGACCGTCACCGCAGTGCCGGCGCTGCACGGCCCTCCCGGTTCTGAGGCCCGGCTCGGCCCCGTGACCGGTTTCGTGCTGCAGGCCGAGGGCGAACCCACTATCTACGTCAGCGGTGACAACGCCTCCCTGCCGCTCGTGCAGCAAATCGCCGACCGCTTCCCCGACATCAGCATCGCGGTGCTCTTCGCCGGTGCTGCCCGCATCTCTGCCGTCAACGGCCCTCTCACTTTGACATCAGCGGATGCCGCAGAAGCCGCCCGTATCTTGGGCGCCACCCACGTGGTCGGCCTTCACACCGAAGGGTGGGAACACTTCACCGAAACCCGCGCCGACCTCGAGGCTGCGTTCGCGGGCACGGGGTTGCTCGTGGAGACGCCGCCGGGAGTTGCCGTCACAATCGAGAATTAAGGACTAGGGATCTCACGAGTTTCGTGAAACTCCACGTCGCCATTCACCGCTGAAACCTCGAGCAGTACCCGCCAGTCGGAGCCGTAACGATCGACCACGGCCGGCCGTCCCTGGCTCATATCGAGCACGTCATCGTCGGTGAGAGTGACACCGTATTCTTCCGCCGCCCATTCCTGCACGGCAGTCGTGTAGTCCGCGAAAGCGGCAATATCGCGTTCCTCGAAACTGGCTGCGGTTGCGATCAAGCCAAGCGCGCTGGCCGTTCCGGCGGCAATCGCCAGCACGGTGAGCGCAAGCGCTCGGAGCCGGAATTTGCGGCCAGGCCCCGCAAGCCAATACAGGACAGCGATTACGGCAATTCCAAAAGTGGCAACGGCACCCAGAAACGGAATGAACGCCCAGCCTTCGGTGGGGCTCTGATAGAGACCGGGGTTTGTCATGACTCTGGTCCTCGCCGCTCAATTTGTGGTGTTGCGCGCACGTCAATCGACCCGAGCAACACTCTGTGAAGCTCAAGCGTACCAGCGGCCCCACGACAGAGGCCGGCATCCGCTCACCGAAAGGAGTGCGGATGCCGGCCTCGATACGAAGCGCGAAGCTTTCCTAGAAAGTAGCCTCGTCGGGGTTCGTGCCCACACGCTGATCGCGATCGATCGCATCAATCGATGCCATCTCATCCGCAGAAAGCTCGAAACCAAAGACATCGAAGTTCTCGGCCATACGCTCGCGCGAGTTCGACTTGGGGAACACGATGATGCCGCTCTGCAGGTGCCAACGGATCGCAACTTGAGCAGGCGAAACCTCGTGGGCTGCGGCAGCGGTCTGCAACGCCGGCTCGCTGAACAGGTCGTACTTGCCCTGCCCAAGCGGGCCCCAGGCCTCAGTGTGGATGCCAAGCTCGGCACCATAGGCGCGCAGCTCGCGCTGAGCAAACGCGGGGTGAAGCTCGATCTGGTTTACTGCGGGCACCGTTTCGCTTCCCGCAAGAATCTTCTCGAGGTGCGGGCGGTGGAAGTTGCTGACACCAATCGAACGCGTCTTGCCCGCAACCTTGAGCTCTTCCATGGTGAGCCAGGTCTCAAGGTAACGGTCGAGGTCGGGGCGAGGCCAGTGGATGAGATACAGATCGACGTAGTCGAGACCCAGCTTTTCAAGGCTGAGGTCCATGGCGTCGCGAGCAGAGTCGGTGCCCTGGTCGCTGTTCCACAGCTTCGTCGTGATGAAGATTTCTTCACGCGGGATGCCCGAGGCTTTGATGGCGTTGCCGACACCCTGCTCGTTGCCGTAAATCATGGCGGTGTCGAGGTGGCGGTAGCCAACCTCAAGCGCGTCAGTGACGATGCGCTCGGTTTCTGCGGGGTCAACTTTGAAGACTCCGAACCCGAGCTGCGGGATGGAATTGCCGTCGTTGAGTTCAATCTGGGGAACAGTCATGTCCCCATCCTGCCACTCACAACTGACGATTCCACCCTCGCAGATCACGCTCCCAGCGAACGGGCAAACCTTCTAGCTGATGTGGCGCTCGTCAACACCCGAGTACGCCGCGAGGGGGCGGATGAGGGCGTTCGAAGCAGCCTGCTCCATGATGTGAGCGGTCCAGCCGGTGATTCGCGCAGCAACGAACAGCGGCGTGAACATGTCTGTGTCGAAGCCGATGAGGTTGTACGCGGGGCCGCTCGGGTAGTCGAGGTTCGGCTTGATGTTCTTGCGGCTCGTCATGGCCGTTTCGAGTGCCTCGTAGAGTTCCATCATGTCGGGGCGGCGATACTCGGCGATCAGAGTTTCGAGCGCCGCCTTCATGGTGGGAACCCGCGAGTCACCGTTCTTGTAGACCCGGTGGCCAAAGCCCATGATCTTGCGCTTCTCGGCGAGCGCCGTCTCGAGCCAGGCTTCAGCATTCGCTGCAGTGCCGATCTCGTCGAAGACGTGCATGACAGCTTCGTTCGCTCCACCGTGCAACTGACCCTTGAGTGCACCAATTGCTGCCGTGACCGCGCTGTAGAGATCGCTCATCGTGCTGGTGACAACGCGAGCGGTGAAGGTCGACGCGTTGAAGGAGTGCTCGGCATACAGAATCATCGAGACGTCGAACGCGTTCACGACAACGAGGTCAGGAACCTCGCCGAAGGTCATGTGCAAGAAGTTGGCCGAATAGCTGAGGTCATCGCGCGGCTCAACAAGTTCCTGATCACGGCGACGGCGCTGGTCGTACGCGATGATCGCGGGCAGCTTCGCAAAGAGAGTCAGCGAGCGCTCAAAGTTGAGATCTGCGTCGATCATGCTGGCGGGGTCGGTGAGGGTGTCATCCATCGCGCCGATCACGCTGACGGCGGTGCGTACGACATCCATCGGATGCGCGCTGAGCGGCAGCTCGTCAATCACACGCTTGGTGTGAGCGTCGAGGTGACGCTGCGCCCGCTCGACGCGCTGGAACTCTTCGAGCTGCTCGCCGGTGGGCAGTTCACCGTGCCACAGCAGATAAGCCACCTCTTCAAAGGTGCACTTCTCGGCCAGTTCCTGCACGGGATAGCCGCGATAGAGCAAGGAGTTAGTCTCAGGGTTAACCTTCGAAATGGCGGTTGTATCGGCAATAACGCCGGCTAGCCCTTTGCGGATCTCGCTTGCGGGGGCTGTGGGTGTTTCAGTCATGGTGCTCCTCGGAGGTGTCTGTCGAGTCGAAATTGTGTGCGTTGATGTGCGCGTTTGTCAGAAGTGGTTGTCGAGGGTGAAGTTGAACACCGATGAATCGAAAGAGTTGTAGCTTTCGTAATCGAGCAGTTCATACAAGCGAGCCCTCGTCTGCATTTCGCCGACAACAGACTGCTGGGTGCCGTCGGCGTTGATTGCATCGAGAGTGCGCTCCGCAGCACCCATGGCACTACGCAACAGGGTTACGGGGTAAATAACAATGTTTACGCCAATATTGCCCAATTGGGTTGTCGTGAAAAGTTCGCTCTTACCAAACTCTGTCATGTTTGCGAGGATCGGAACGTCCACGGCGTTACGCATCGCCTCAAACTCGCTGAGGTCCTTCATGGCCTCAGGGAAGATCGCGTCGGCGCCCGCGTCAACAAGCTGCTTCGCGCGGTCCATCGCAACGTCCAGACCGTCAACGGCGCGGATGTCGGTGCGAGCCATGATCAGCAGGTTCGGGTCGCGACGGGCATCGACTGCGGCGCGGATGCGCTTGAGCGCAGTATCCGTGTCGACTACTGCTTTGCCGTCGAGGTGTCCGCAGCGCTTCGGGTTGACCTGGTCTTCGATGTGGAGCCCGGAGACACCCGCATCTTCGAGAGTCTGCACGGTGCGAGCCACGTTCATGGGTTCGCCAAAACCGGTGTCGGCGTCAACGAGCGACGGCAGGTCGGTCATCCGCGCGATCTGTTGCGAACGGCCGGCCACCTCGGTGAGAGTCGTCAGCCCAATGTCGGGCAGGGCCAAGTCGGCGCTGATGACGGCGCCCGAAATGTAGACGCCGTCGAAGCCCTTGTCTTGGATAAGGCGAGCGCTCAGCGGGTTGAACGCGCCGGGTACCCGCAGCAGCTCGCCGCTTGCGAGGCGCTCGCGAAACTGGGCACGCTTGGTTGCTGGATCGGTTTGGGCGTACAACATTAGAAGATTCCTTTGGCAGTGATAGCGGGGAAGTTGCCGCGGACGGTCAACTCACCAAGTTCGGATGCCGCGAGTTGCGGCAGGCGCTGGGCGACGTCCAAGAAGCGTTCGATTTCGTCGCTCGCGAGCACACCATCCGCGAGGGTGCGGAACTTGTTGATGTACTGCTCACGGGCGAAGGGTCGAGCACCGAGCGGATGCGCGTCGGCGACGGCGATCTCTTCAACGATGCGGCTTCCGTCAGTCATTTCGATCTCGACGCGACCGCCGAATGCCTTCTCGGCGGGGTCGATCGAGTGGTAGCGACGCGTCCATTCGGCGTCCTCTTCGGTGGTCACACGCTTCCACAATGCGACCGTGTCTGCGCGGTTGGCACGCTCGGGAGCGTAGCTGTTGACGTGGTGCCACGCCTGGTCCTGAAGCGCGACCGTGAAGATATACGGGATGGAGTGGTCGAGCGTTTCGCGGCTCGCGTTGGGGTCGTACTTTTGCGGGTCGTTCGCGCCCGAGCCGATCACATAGTGCGTGTGGTGGCTCGTGTGCAGCACGATGCGGTTGATGTTCTCTTCGACGAGTTCAGGATGCTCGCGCCCCAGCTTGCGGGCGAGGTCGATCCACGCCTGTGCCTGGTACTCAGCCGAGTGCTCCTTTGTGTAGGAGTCGAGGATCGCGGTGCGGGCCTCCCCCAGCTCAGGCAGCGGAACCTCGTAGTGTGCGTCTGGACCGTCGAGCATCCACGCAATTACGCCATCTTCGCCTTCATAAATCGGGGTGGGGCTGGTCTGGCCGCGCATGGCACGGTCGACAGCTTCGACGGCCATCTTGCCGGCGAAAGCGGGAGCGTGTGCCTTCCACGTGGAGATCTCGCCCTTGCGCGACTGGCGCGTAGCGGTGGTCGTGTGGAGAGCTTGGCCAACGGCCTGGAAGATTGTTTCGGTGTCGAGCCCGAGGAGGGTTCCGATGCCGGCGGCGGCGCTCGGGCCGAGGTGGGCCACGTGGTCAATCTTGTGCTTGTGCAGGCAAATCGCCTTCACGAGGTCGATCTGAATCTCGTACCCGGTGACGATGCCGCGAAGCAGGTCAGCGCCGGTGCGACCCGTGTGCTGAGCAACCGCCAAGATCGGCGGGATGTTGTCGCCGGGGTGCGAGTACTCGGCGGCCAAGAAGGTGTCATGGTAGTCGAGCTCGCGCACGGCAACGCCGTTAGCCCAGGCTGCCCACTCCGGGCTGACACGAAGGTTGGAACCGAACACAGTGGAACCCGGCTCCGTGGGGTGGCGTTCAGCCTGCGCGCGAGCGGACACTACCGGCGCACGGTTGAGGGAAGCGGTGGCAACGGCAGCGTTGTCAATGACTCGATTGATGACCATGTCGGTCACGGCGTCGGTGGGTTCGAGTTGTTCCGACGCGATTTCGGCAATCTTGTGCGCGAGTTGGTCTTCGCGAGCCAAATTTTCATCGCTGCGGTAGACGCGGAGGGCATGGTTTTTCACGGTAGAGCCTTTCAATTGGCGGCGCGCAGCGGAGAATTTGCGGCCATAGCTAACGCGCTCGTGAGCGCGTGATGGAGGTGAACATGAGTGGCGTGCGCGGCAAGTTCGGCATCGCGCATCACGATCGCGCGCACGATAAGGAGGTGTTCCCGGGCAGCGTCCGCTAGGCGTTGCGGGTTGGACTGCGCTAGGCGACGCACGCGTGCAAGATGAGTGCGGAGAGAGCTGAGTGCGCCAGTGAGATAAATGTTTTCCCCTGCTTCATCGACTGCAGCGTCGAAACGACGCACGAGATCGAAGTAAGCGCTGCGGTCGTTACTGTCGAGCGAAAGAAGTCCTGGCACTGCCTCGAACTCACGTTCAAGGTCGGCGAAAATCGTTCCGCTGTGGCGCTCAGCGGCGAGCCTCACAGCTTTCACTTCGAGGGCTTCACGCACGGCAAAAAGTTCGCGAATATTTTCGACGGAGATATCGGTGACGACTAGTCCCCGCCCGGTCTGGCTTGCCACTAATCCGTCAGCCATCAGCCGCGAAAGAGCTTCTCGCAGCGGTGTACGAGACACCCCAAGTCGAGTCGACTGCTCCACTTCGCCCAAAACCACACCGGGTGAGAGCTTCCAGCCTACGATGTCGTCGCGCAGGGTCTGATATGCGCGCTCGCTAGCTCGTAGCGGTGTTGACATGCGCATCCTCTCCATCGCACTAGACAAAGTTCTGTATACAGAAACTTCAGTATAAGCAGTATTTTCCAGAAATCAAAGTAAATATCCATCTATCTGCATACAGACTTGAGCGCTAGTGCCGTTCTCGCGGCGCAACGATCCCAATCGCTCGGTTGCCGACGTCCCGCCGAGCGACCAAGAGCTTTCCGCCGCGGCGTCACGCGCCCATCAAGATGCGCCGCGATCGTGTTGTGGGGCAAAGCGAAACCGTGGTGTAGAGACGGGGCTATTGGCCAGCGCGCGAGTCTCGAGATAAGCGGCGAAAGCTTCACGGCTGGTTTTGCTTGGCGTAAAGCCAAACGTTTTCTTGAGCGCCGCGTTGTCGAGCACCGGCCGGTAGCGCAAAAACTTCACCTGAGCAGGCCCGTGAGGCGTCAGGCGCAACCCATGAGCCGCCCACAACAGCGCAGCGAAGAGCCACGGCGGCAACACAATCAACTTCTTGCCGAGCGCTGCTGCGATCTCCCCAACGGTCATCTTGCCGTCACCGGCAACGTTGAACATGCCGGCCGGACCGCCACTCGCAGCACGAACCATGGCCTCTACAACGTCATCCACCCAGATGAACACAAAGGGACTGTCGGAGCCCGTGAGCTTCAATACTCGCTTCCCGTCCCAGAGCGCGGTGATCTGGTTCTCCACTGCAGGCCCCAAAATCGTGCCAATGCGGAACACCGTCTGAGTGAGTTGTGGTGCCGATTCGCGCGCTTCGGCCAGCATCTCTTCGACCAGGCGCTTGTGGCGGCTATACGGAAAGTCGTCGTTGCCTCGCATCGGATCACCCTCGGTAATCCACTCCGCGTTTTCGGGGTGGTACCCATAGGCGGCCCCGCTAGACGAGACCACGATGCGCGAGATCCCGGCCTCGATACAGGCGTCAAGCACGGCGCGCGACCCCTCGACGTCAACCGCAAATTCTTGAGTGACCGTGGTGCTCTTGCCCGGGTTAACGATGGAGGCGAGATGAACGACCGTGTCGATCTCATGGCGTCGCAGCAGTGCAGGCAGATCAGGAGCATCCGTCACATCGACGCGTTCGTAGAGCACACCGGGCAACCGCACGCCCGGGCTGGGGGCGCGAATATCAGCGCTCACCACACACTCAATGGCGTCGGATGCAGCCAACCCTGCCACCACGGAGGTCCCCAAGAATCCGGTGCCACCCGTCACAAGAACTCGACTCATGCGTGTGCCTCCGCTTCGTTTGCTGGGCTGCCGGAGATCGGCCCCGAGCCGTCATTAACGCCCCGAGCCTTACGGCGTCCCCACCAGGTCGCGAGTGCGAGTCCGGCGATGATGTCCCAGATGCCCCACCATCCCGCAACAACGGCCATTCCGCCTAGTCCCCCAAAGAAGGCGAAGACTAAACCAAGGCCGAGACCGGCGTTGCGGATTCCGACTTCGAACGTGACTGCTTTGGCTTCGTAGAGCGCGAGCCCACCGAGTCGCGCACTGGCGTAGCCGAGACCGAGCGCGACCGCATCGTGCAGGAACACCGCCAACAGCACGACCCCTACATAGGCGATGAAGAACTGAAAGTTTCCGGCGAGCGCCGCGATGATGAAGCCGAGAAGCGCGAGCAGACTGATCCACTTCACGGTGGGTTGCACCTTTTTGGCGAAGGCGGGCCAGCGGTGTTTGATGGCGAATCCCACGGCGAACGGCAGCCCGATGATGAGCACAATTTCGAGCAGCATCTGCCAGCCATTGATGCTGACGCTTTCCAGAATCGTGGATGCGGTGGGGTGCCAGCCGCCCCACAGCGACAAGTTCACGGGAAGCATGACGATGTAGATCACGTTGGTGACCGCCGTCATCGAGACCGAGAGAGCAACGTTGCCCCGCGCCCGATAGGTGAGCACTTGGGAAATGTTTCCCGGCGGACAACACGCAACCAAAATCATCCCGAGGGCGATCGACGGGCCGACCTGCAACAGCAGGGTGAGGCCGAAGGTGACCGCAGGCAGCAGCACAAGTTGAGCAACGAGCGAGATGGCGAACGCGCGGGGTGCTTTCAGAACTGCCCGAAAGTCTTCGAGGCTCGTATCGAGTGCGATTCCGAACATGATGAGGCCGAGCACAATGCTGAGCGCGATGAGTGAACCCGGGCTGAAGTTGAGTTGCGCATCATCGATCGTCATGAATTGACCTTCCGGGTGAGCGTCTCAAGCAAGCGTCGAATGGTGCGCCGGTAGGCATCTTTATTGACGTAGTACGACATGCGCTCAAGCGCCAAATATTTGTAGCCACCGGTGAGGTCGGGCCACGGTTCTTCGGCGGTCTCTCGAAAGTGGGCGGCGGCGCGCGGAGCGGTGTCTTGAGCTGCCAGATACGCCGCCAAGAGCTCCGCCTGTTCGTATCTTCCCTGCCAGCCGATACCGCTCGCTTCGATCATCCCCATCACGTAGAGACCGTTAAAGCTGGGCGGGAAAATATTCAAATACAGCTCGGGCGCGTCGGAAGACCAATTAAGGTGCTCCCGCCCCACAAAGGGGTACGCGAGCGTGTAACCGGTAGCCAACACGATGAGGTCGTAGTCTGCCTCGGTGCCATCGCTAAAGTGCACGGTGTTGCCGTCGAAACGTTCGGGAGCAGGCACCACACGCAGATCGCCTTGACCGAGGTGACCGAGCACGAGAGTGTTCACGATCGGATGTGATTCGTAGATTCGGTAGTCAGGCTTCGGGAAACCAAAGTTCACCGGGTCGCCCGTGAACGCGCGCAACACTCGCTTGTCGATGAATTGCTTGAGGCGGGCTGGCAGCGGGCGACCCTGATTGAGGGTGTCCGCTGGTTTGCCGAACAGGTAGCGCGGAACAAAGTAGTAACCCCGGCGCACACTCAGGTCGATGCTGTCGGCATGATGCACGGCATCCACGGCGATGTCACACCCGCTATTGCCCGCACCCACTACGAGCACACGTTTGCCTGCGAACATCGTGGCTTTTTTGTACTCGCTCGAATGAATGATCTCACCAGCAAATTCGCCTTCAAACTGCGGGATGCTGGGGTGCGCTAGCGTGCCGTTCGCAAGCACCACACCGTCGAAGCGTTGCGTTCGCGGCTCGTGCCCCGCGGTAGTGCTCGTGACGTCCCAGCCACCATCTTCGGTCGGTTCAAGGCGTTCCACGGTGGTGTTGAACAGGAACTTCTTGCCCAGATCGAAGCGATCGCTGTAGGCCCGAAAGTACTTTTTGAGTTCGCGATGGCTCGGATAATCGGCCGTGGTCTGCATGGGTAGTTCGTGAAACTCGGTCGTCGTGCGCGAGGAAATGAGGTGCGCAGACTCGTACATCGTGCTTCGCGGATTGTCGATATTCCAGAGACCACCGACGTCGTCTGCCGACTCGAAACCGACGTAGTGGATGCCTGCCTTATCGAGAGCCCGGGCAGCGGCGAGTCCCGAAGGACCAGCGCCGATGATGGCGATGGTGCGAGGCATTCGTTCCTCCCGGGATGAACAACGATATTCAAAGCGTTTCCGCAGCTTACTAGACGGCTTTTGGCGAGTAGACCATTTAGTCGAGGCGTACGCTTTTTGTTGCACACACTAAACCCAGTGCTAATACTGGGTGTGCAAGATACCCGACGGTGAATACCCGAAACTCGCCGATCTTGCGCAAAGGGACCTAACCACTATGCCCAAAAATCCCACGGTTGCGCCTTCTCGGCGTCGCCAGTGGGGCGCTGAGTCGCGCCTCGAACCGCTGCCCACTGTCCATCCCGCGCCGAGCGACCGAAAAATCGCGCTCGCTCGCCTCGCTATTGTCGCCACGGTTGTGTTTTGGCTGACCTATGTCATCTACACAATCGCTCGTCAGTTCATCAACAACGGCACCGAAAGCTTCCGTTTCACAATGGAGGCCATCTCCTACGTCATTGTGGTGACCTTCCTGACCTTCTCAGCGCTCATGTACTTGATCGCCCGTCATGGCGCCTTCCAACGCTTTCGCGCACACGCTCGTGTGCCGCGGGCGGAACTCGACCGTCACTTTGCCGACAATCAGGGTTCCATCACCGTGCTCGTGCCGAGCTACAGCGAAGAGCCCGACGTTGTTCGTGCCACCCTCTGGTCGGCATGCCTCCAGGAGTACCCGAGCCTTCGCGTCGTGCTCCTGCTCGATGACCCACCCTTTCCCGATGATCCGGATGCCGCAGCCCAGCTGTCAAAGTCACGCCAGCTCACCGAAGAGATCCAGCGCGAGCTCGCAGCGCCTCGCGCACGTTTCACTGATGCTCTGTCGGTCTTCGAATCACGACTGCGCCAACAACGCCCGATGGGCATCACCGAGCTCGCAGACCTCGCCGGTCAGTACCAGTGGGCCGCCGCGTGGCTGGAGAACAAAGCCGACAACGAACAGCGCATTGACCACGTTGACGAGTTCTTCGTCACACAGGTTCTTCAGGGCTTAGCGGGAGAACTTCAGCTGACGGCCGATGCGTTGGGCGCCGCTCTCGACGAGAACATGGTTCCGCCAGCAACACGCTTGCATGAGCTCTACCGTCGCCTCGCGCGCACCTTCGATGCTGAACTGTCTACCTTCGAGCGCAAGCTCTACGCGTCTGTTTCTCACGAAGCAAACAAGGCAATGAACCTCAACGCCTACATCGGTCTGATGGGTGGCAACTACCGCCCCGAAGAAACTCCCGATGGAACGGTGCTGCGGCCCGTAACCCACGCCGGAGCCGGTGACCTCTCTATTCCTGATTCGGAATACCTCCTCACGCTCGACGCCGACTCGCTGCTGCTGCGCGACTATTGCCTGCGTCTCGTCTACCTTCTCGAGCAAAAAGACAACGCGCGCGTTGCGGTGACGCAGACTCCCTACTCCTCGTTCCGCGGTGCGAGCACGCGCATCGAACGCCTCGCTGGGGCGACGACCGACCTGCAGCACATCCTGCACCAGGGCAAGTCGTACTACGGCGCCACCTTCTGGGTTGGCGCTAACGCCGTCATCCGCAAGGCTGCTCTGGATGACATTGTCGAGACCGAAACCGAGGGCGGCTTTACCGTCAAACGGTATGTTCAAGACCGCACTGTTATCGAAGACACCGAGTCGAGCATCGACCTCGGCACCCATGGTTGGACGCTCGTCAATTACCCCGAGCGCTTGAGCTACAGCGCCACCCCGCCCGACTTCGGATCGCTGGTTGTTCAGCGTCGTCGTTGGGCCAACGGTGGCCTGTTGATCATGCCGAAGCTCATGCGCCAGATGCGTGAGCGTCGGGCCCGCGGCGAAACGGTGCCGTGGACCGAGTTCTTCCTGCGCGTGAACTACATGACGTCGATCACGTGGGCCAGCTTCGGCCTCGTCTTCCTCCTCGCCTACCCCTACGACAGCCGACTGCTGAGCCCGGTGGTTCTGCTTGCGGCGGTTCCGTACTTCTTGGCAATGGGAAGTGACCTGCGCTACAGCGGTTACAAGTTCAGCGATATTTTCCGCATCTACGGCTTCAACCTGATCCTTCTTCCGGTGAACTTGGCCGGCGTGCTGAAGTCGCTCGAGCAGGCCATCACGAGCAAGAAGATTCCGTTCGCCCGTACCCCCAAGGTGCGCAACCGCACGGCAACCCCGCTGCTATATGTGATTGCACCGCTGATCATCATTGGGTTCTCTGCCTTCACCTTCTGGCGAGACCTCAATGCCGGCAACTGGGGCAACGCCGCTTTCGCCGCGTTCAACATGATCCTCGCTGGCCTCGCTCTCGTCTCCTACATCGGCATCTGGAATGCGATCGTCGACATCTGGATTGGGGTCACCAGTCCTCTGTTCGTCGAACGCAAACCCACGAAGCAGAAGGCGGAGACCGAGCCAGAATCGACCACGCTCGACTGGCGCGCGATCCTCTACTACGGGGATGACAGCGGATCGCACCGCAAGGTGCGCGACTCGATTGTCTTCGCCGAAATGCTCCCGCCCGTTGACGAAACCAGAGAGGTTCGATCATGAGTTCAGCTACCCGTCGTCTTTCCTTCTGGCGGCTCGTTATTGCAGTGATTGTGGCTGTTGCCGTTGCTAGCGGCGGCCTGTTCGCTTACCAAGCGTGGGCATCGACCCAAGCGGCACCAGCCCCCGACCCGTGGTTCGCCGCCTATGTGGATGTCACGGCAACGCCAAGTTACGAGTTCGAGTCCGCTGTGAACGACAGCGGAAAAGAGGTCATGCTGTCGTTCATCGTCGCCGCGACAGATGATGCCTGCACTCCCACCTGGGGCACCGCCTACACAATGGATGAGGCAGCAGTATCGCTCGACCTCGACCGCCGCATCGCACGCTTGCAACAGCAGGGTGGGGATGTCGGGGTATCGTTCGGTGGACTGCTGAACGACGAGCTCGCAACATCCTGCACCGATCATGACAGTCTCGTCGAGGCCTACAGCTCGGTGATTGACCGCTACGCCTCCACCACGATCGACCTCGACATCGAGGGCGAGAACCTTAGCGATACCGCTGCCGGTGAACGTCGCGCCGCTGCCATTGCTGACTTGCAGCAGTCGCGCCGCGCTGCTGGCGACGACCTCGCCGTGTGGCTCACGTTGCCCGCGGCCACCTTCGGCCTCACCGAAGATGGCACCACAGCGATCACGCAAATGTTGGATGCCGGCGTAGACGTCTCTGGCGTCAACATCATGACGATGAACTTCGGTCAGAGCTTGACCGACGACGAAACCAGCGGGGACGCCTCCATTCGCGCCCTCGAGGAAACCCACCGCCAGCTCGGCATCCTCTACGACCAAGCGGGAATCGAATTGACGGATGCCACCCTCTGGACGAAGCTCGGTGCGACCCCGATGATCGGCCAGAACGACATCGAAGAAGAAGTCTTCACCATGAGCGATGCTTCCACGCTCAACGAATTCGCGACGGAACAAGGAATCGGCCGAATGTCGATGTGGTCGCTCAACCGCGACACGACCTGTGGCCCGAACTATGCCGATGTCACTCGCGTCTCCGATGCCTGCAGTGGTGTGGCTCAGGGCGATCTCTTCTTCGCTGATGTGTTGGCCGAGAACTTCGAGGGACAGCTCGCGAGTTCTGCCAAGACCATCACCACCGAAGAGCCAACTGATCCCGCCGACTTCATCGACGACCCGGCCACCAGCCCGTACCCGATCTGGCAAGAAGACGCCAGCTACCTCGCGGGCACCAAAGTCGTGCTGCACCGCAACGTGTATCAAGCCAAGTGGTGGACTCGCGGAGATGTTCCCGATAACCCAGTGCTCAACTCGTGGGAGACGCCATGGACGCTCGTCGGCCCGGTTCTTGAGGGAGAAACCCCTGTCGAGGTTCCGACAGTGCCCGACGGCACCTACCCGGACTGGGATGGCACGTCAGTGTACGAGGAAAAGGATCGCGTTCTCTTCGACGGAGTCCCCTACGAAGCCAAGTGGTGGACCCAGGGCGACAGCCCTGCCGCGTTCTCGTCAGATCCAGATGGCTCACCCTGGACTCCTCTTACCTCCGACGAAGTCAAAGCAATCGCCGACAGCAGCATTACTGACGAGTCGACGACACTAGCTCCAGCCAGCACAGAACGTTAGGTTTCCCGTTCTATGCCCGGTTGGTCACGGGAGGCAGGCGGCGGGGATCGGGTTCCCGCCGTCTGCTGAGTATTTGTTTAGCTAGAAGGTAAGACCTTCGCGCTCGGCGCGACGGCGACGCTGTTCTTCAGGATCAGGCAACGGCACGGCAGCAATAAGTCGCTGCGTGTAGGGATCCTTCGGGCTTCGCAACACTTGGTCACGCGTGCCCTGCTCCACAATCTTGCCGCGGTGCATGACCGCGATGCGGTCGGCAAGGATGTCGATCACAGCAAGGTCGTGGGTCACGAACAAGCACGCGAAGCCGAGCTCCTTCTGCAGTTCCTGGAAGAGCTCGAGCACTTTCGCCTGCACCGACACGTCGAGCGCCGACGTTGGCTCATCGGCCACGAGCAGCTTGGGGCTCAGCGCCAGAGCGCGAGCGATGCCGACGCGTTGGCGTTGTCCACCCGACAGTTCGTGCGGGTAGCGGTTACGCATGTGGGACGAGAGTTGCACCCGGTCGAGAAGCAGACTCACGCGAGCTTCTTCGTCTTTGCGGCTGAAACCGCCACCGAGGCGAAGCGGCTCCCCAATGCTCTCGCCGATCGGCATCCGCGGGTTCAGCGACGACCCGGGGTCTTGAAACACAATGCCGATGTCGCGGCGAACCGCGCGCAGGTCGTTCTTGTTAATGCCGACCATGTTCGTGCCAACAATGTCGAGGGTACCCTCGACCGCGGGAAGTAGACCGACAACGGCACGACCAATCGTGGTCTTGCCCGAACCGGATTCGCCCACGAGACCGAGAACTTCGCCCTGACGAATGGTGAGATTGATGTCGTCGGCGGCACGGAAGGCAGGCACTCGCCCACGCTTCGGATACTCAATCGCGACACCTGACATGGTGAGTACAACCTCGCGGTCATCCTTCGAAGCAGACGCCTCCCCCGCTTCGCCGAGGTGAGGAACCGCGGCGAGCAACGCTTGGGTGTACGGATGCGTCGCCTTCTCGAACAGCGCTTCTGCTGTTCCCGTCTCCACGACCTCGCCATCTTTCATCACCATCACGCGGTCGGCGAGGTCTGCGACAACGCCCATGTCGTGAGTGATGAGGATGATCGCGCTATCGAGCTTGGAGCGCAAGTGGTGCAACAGTTCCAGAATTTCGGCCTGCACGGTCACATCGAGCGCCGTGGTTGGCTCGTCGGCTATGAGCACGCGCGGATCGCACGAGATGGACTGGGCGATCATCGCCCGCTGACGTTGGCCGCCAGACAGCTGGTGTGGGTAAGAATCGAATGCTTTTTGCGGGTCGGGCAGTTCGACCATCGCGAGCAGTTCGAGCGCGCGCTTCTTAGCATCCACCCGCAGCATGCCGGCGTTGTGCACTTGAAGCGCCTCAACGATCTGGAACCCAATCGTGTACACCGGGTTGAGCGCTGTCATGGGCTCTTGGAAGATCACCGCGATGCCGGCACCGCGCAACTGGCGCAGGCGGTGCAGCGATGCGCCAACCAGCTCTTCGCCAGCCAACTTCACGCTGCCCGAAATACGCCCGTTCTCGGGGAGCAGCCCGAGCAGCCCCATGGCGCTCGTGCTCTTGCCCGATCCGGATTCGCCCACGATAGCGAGAACTTCGCCACCCTGCAGCGAGTAACTCACGTTCTTTGCAGCGGTAACCCACTCGCCTTCAACCCAGAAGTCGACACCGAGGTTCGTGACCTCAATTGCGGGAGTCTTCGTTGTTGTCTCAGTCATAGCCGTCTCAGTCATCAGGAGTGTCGCCTTTCGCCCTGGATGCGGTGTGCTCGTGGGAACATAGTTCCGTGTCGCCAAACTTCACCCTGCACTCGCGATTCGGGCGCGTACTTTCGATCATCGTCATTGCTGCCTTCGCGGCGGGCCTTGTCATCACGGCTATTCAAGGTCGCTGGCTGGATGCCCTGCAAGTGGCGCCCATCTTTGGGCTCCTCTCGCTGCTCACGTGGGCAATGTTCTGGCGCCCCAACGTTTACGTGACTGCCGCCGGCGTCAGCGTGCGCAACGTCTTGCGCACTATCGAGGTCGCGTGGCCAGAAATCCGTCGCATCGACACCAAATATGCGCTCACTCTCGAGACTCCGCACGGCACCGTTACAGCGTGGGCTGCGCCCGCACCCGGTCGCCATTCGGTCTTCTCGGCCGTGCGTCAAGACGGCGCGAACCTGCCCGAGTCGAGTTACCTGGCTGGCACGGTGCGACCCGGCGACCTGATCACCTCTGATTCCGGTCAAGCGGCCCATGTCATCCGCACCCATTGGGAGCAACTGCGCGACGATGGGCATCTGGATGCCGCCACGAGCGAGTTCACGAAGCTGCGAGTCACGTGGCACTGGCGCACTATCGCGGCTCTCGTTGCGCTGACGGCTTTGGTCTTCGTCTCGACGCTCGGCTAGCTCACTCGTTCTCACTTGTTTACGGTTCCGTCGCCGGGACGTGTGCCGGGGATGTAGGCCTTGAAGAAGTTGCCGATCTCGGAACCGAGCCCGCGCTGACGAGGCACGCGCTTCTGGCGAGGGTCGAACGCATCGCGCAGACCATCGCCGATGAAGTTGATGCACAGCGCAATCACCACGATGAAGAGTCCTGGCCACCAGAACAGCCACGGACGCGTCTTGAACGCTTCGTTGTATTGGCTAATGATCTGGCCGAGGGAAATATCGGGATCGGTGATGCCGAAGCCGAGGAAGCTCAACGAGGTCTCGAGCAGAATGACGGCGCTCATGAGCAGCGTTGCGCTGACGACGATCACACCGACGGTGTTGGGCAGGATGTGACGGAAGATGATGCGGAAGTCGCTGGCACCCGCCACTCGGGCCGCATCCACGAACTCACGCTCGCGCAGGCTTAGGAATTCGGCGCGCACGAGTCGCGCCATGCCGGTCCACGCGATGAGCCCGATCATGACGGCCAACAGGAACGCGTCGCCACCGATCGTCTGGCCGAGAACGGCACCGAGGATGAGCAGCGGCACGATGATGATCACGTCGGTGATGCGCATGATGAGCTGGTCGACCCAGCCACGGTAGTAGCCGGCGAGAGCGCCGAGAACGACGCCAATGACGGTCGAGATAACTCCGACGATGAAGACAACGTTGAGCGATTGCTGCATGCCGCGCATCACGCGAGCGAAGACATCCTTACCGGTGTTGTCTTGCCCGAAGGGGTGCTCGCCGAAGCTGAACGGCCACCACGTAAAGGTCGGCGCACCGCCGGGGAGCACGATGTCGTAGCGTTCCCACCACGTGGCACCCCACCATCCGGGGATGCGGAACCCATCGACGATGAGGCGAGTACCGGTGGGGTCTGGCGTGAGTTTTCCGGTTCCGCCGATGACGGTGCCCACCGAGGTGAACGCGAGGAGCACGAGGAAGAGCAACACGAATACCGAGATTACGGCGCCACGATGGTGCAGGAAGCGACGACGCACAATCGCACCCTGGCTGAGACCTACCGTGGCGCGCTGTTCGATGCTGAGTTCTTGGCCAACCGACTGCTCGTCGGCTACGGGGTTCTTGTCGGTCATGATCAGCTCACCCGAATTCTGGGGTCAAGGGCCGAGTACAAGAGGTCGGCAATAACGTTGAAGATAACCGCGAGAATGCCGGTGACGAGGAAGAATCCCATCACCAGGTTCACATCGATGCGGTGCAGCCCCTCATTGAAGAGGGAGCCCATGGCCTGCCAGGCGAAGACTCTTTCGGTAATCACGGCACCACCGATCACCGCCCCGAAGTCGAGCGCGATGATGGTCGCGATCGGGATCATGGCGTTGCGGAACGCGTGACGCATGACAACGGTGCGTTCGCCGAGACCCTTGGCGCGAGCAGTGCGCACGTAGTCCTGGTTCATGACGTCCAACAGGCTGGCGCGAGCGTAGCGCGTGTAGGCCGCCAGCGAGATGATCATGAGCGCGATCGTGGGCAGCAGCATGTGGGTCAGCGAGTCGAGCATGTTCAGCCACGTGTCATCCACCCGCCGAATCGCGGGGGTTGAGGCACCGATCGTCGCAATCACACCGTTGCTGAGAGGGATGCGGGCCACGTATTCGTCCCAGCGGATAAACATCTGGTCGAGTACGAGCGGGATGACGCCCAAACCGCCGACAATAGCTGCGGTTCTGGCGACGACGGCTTTGCCATCGCCTCCGACGAAGAAGCCCACAAGGAGGCCGAGACCCACCATGATCGCGAGCACGAGCACGACGGTCCACGGGCTATTGACGTAGTAGAAGAGGAACTGGAAGGGCCAGCTCAACGCAATCGTCAGCACGACGACAATTCCTACCGCGATCAGGGCACGACGGTTATGGAATCCGGTCGACGTGAAGAGCACGACCGCACCAGTCGCGACGGACATCAAGGCGATGCCGACGTAGCCGATTGACGGGCTTTCGAACCAGCGAGTGACATCGAGAAGAATGAGCAACGCGGCAACACCGCCGCCGACGCTCACAAATGAAATGACGCGGGTCCGAAGCTCACCGCCGACCACAGATGAGGCAATGAAGCCCATCACGATCCCTATGACAAGAATCGACCACCACGGAATGACCGGGTTGCCCAAGAAGGAGTTGAATTGAATAGCGCCGAACTCTTTGAGGAGCACCGCAACCCAGAAGATGGGGAGTGAGTAGAAGACGAAGGTGAGGAAAGTGACGACGTAGTCGTAACCGCTGTACTGACGCAATGCAGTCGTCATTCCGATCGCGACGCCAATGACGATCGCGAGGATGGTTGCGGCAAGAACCAGTTGGAGAGTGGAACCAAGTGCTCCACCGATGGCTTCGATCACGGGCTGTTCGCCTCGCGCGACCGAAATGCCAAGGTCACACTGGCCGATGAAACAGGCCCCCACTCCTCCTAGCCAGCTGAAGTAGCGAAGTACGGGTGGCTGGTCGAGGTTGAGAAGACCGCTCAAGTACGCGATTTGATCTTGAGCGCTGGGATCTCGGCTGCCCCGAAGTTCTCGAAGCGGATCACCGGAATTGGCGGTAAGTACATAGACGATAAATGAAGCCACTAGGAGAACTAAAAGAGTGGCTACAAGGCGCCTGGCGACAAAGGTCAGCACCGGAGATCCTCATTTCGGGGGCATGCATAACGGAACAAAAACAGTGCCGCTGAGCGGCATAACGACGTTCGCGCAAGTGGGCCGGGCACTAGGCCCGGCCCACTCGCGAGCGCTACCGAGAAATTACTCGGAGTCTGCCGGCGCCCACTCCCAGAAGTTCCAGAAGTAGGTCGGCGACAGCGGACTCGGGTCCACGTTCGTTACTGAGTTGTTCCAGACGGTGATTCCGGGGAACTGGAAGATGGTGACGCCATACGCGTCTTCCCATACCAGCTTCTCGACCTCAACCTGAATCTCGGTCTGGACCGCGGGGTCCAGCTCGGTTTCGAGGTCCTTGAGGAGACCGTCTACCTCGGTGTTGGAGTATCCACCGAAGTTGCTGGGCTGGCCACTACCGAGGTACTGGTCAGACCCGGTGAGCGCGAGGCTCGTTGACTGCCATGCGAAGATGACCGCGTCGTGAGGGTTGATCGGCAGTGCTTCCTTGTCGGTGAACGCCCAAGTGGGCTCCGAGTCGTCAACAACCGTGAAGCCGGCAAGAGCAGCCGACTGCTGGATGAATTCGAACTCGGATGCACGACGAACGTTGCCCTCGGGGTACCAGAACTTGACCTCAACAGGAGTTGTTACTCCGGCGTCAGCAAGCAGCGCCTTGGCGCCTTCGATGTCAACCTCGGCGTAGTCAGCCGAACCGTTGGTCGAAGCGATGTCGTCGTAGCCGGGAGCACCAGGAATCTGGAGGACCGAGTCGCGCAGAGTGGCGTTTTCGTTCAGCGGGAGGATCAGCTTGTCGAGGATTTCCTGACGAGGAATGACCTTCAGGAATGCCTGACGAACAGCCTTCGCGGTGTCTTCGTCTCCGCCGTAGGTGGCGGGGTCGAAAGGACCACCGTTGTTGAACGTGAGGTCAACGTGCTCGTAAGTCGCTTCATCCGCGGTTACGTAGTCAGCGTTGTCGAGTCCCTTGACGAGCTCAAGCACGTCAGGAGTCGGCTGGCCGGCTGCGATCTGAACGTCACCGTTCTCGATGGCCTGAACCTGAGCGGTCGAGTCCTCGATCTGACGAACGATGATGCGTTCGTACTTGGGCGACGGGCCCCACGTGTAGAGCGGGTTGGCCTTGAGCGCAACGTACTCGTTTTCTACGAGTTCGTCGAGAACGTAGGCACCACTCGAAAGGGCAACAAGGTCGCTGTCGGGGGTGCTCGGCGCCTGGTACTCGTCGTTCCATGCCTTAGCTACCGGGGTGAGCCAGTCAACGTCGTCGTTTTGTACTGCTTCAACGAACATCGCCTTTGCTTCTTCGGGATCAGTGATCTCGGGGTAAGCAAGCTCGACGACACCGTGAGCGGCAACACCGAGGTCGAACTGGATCTCCCAGTCAACGTAAGCCTTGTCGTACACAATCGTGATGCTCTTGTCGTCGATCTCGGGCAGCGCCGAAGCGAGGTCACCACGCGGGTTCGCGTGCGTGAAGAGCGGAGCGTCGTCAGCATCCGTTACCCCAGCGAAGATGGTGGTCCACGCGAGCAACAGATCAGCGGAGTCAATGGGGGTTCCATCAGACCAGGTGACGTTGTCATTGATCGTGTACTTGACCGTCAGTGGGTCGTCGCTCGTCTTCTCGAACGTACCGAAATCGGTGTTACGGACGAGTGCCGGTTCGCTGTTGTAGTACAGGAACGACGAGTTCATCATGTACAACACAACGGCGTTAGCGGTGTTGTTGCCCGCTGCGCTGCTTCCGTTGAAGTTGTCAATCAGGTCATTCCACGCCACCGTGATCTCGGTGTCGGCAATTACTTCTGACTCATACGGCGGAGTACACCCTGTTAGGGCGAGGGCTCCGGCCGCGAGCACAGCTATGGCAGCTGAGACGCGCTTCTTCTTCATCTTTCCTCCAGTAGAAAGGTGGTCGAAGGGACGGTGTAGACCAATCCCATGGCCGCCATTACACCGTATTGCTGAACGTCAGGGCAATAGAAACTGACGATTCGCACAATTCGCAACAAGAACGACACAATCCTGCGTGGATATATGTGTCTACCCCACAGCGGGGGTGATGCGCGGATGAGCGGAGGGTGAGAGGGCACAGCATTTGTGGCGTCCACGGGGGTGCCCGCAAAGTTGCAGCAGAACCTCGACGCAAGAAATCGCCGCAGTGGCGATCGAAAGCTGTGACACAAGAAATTTACACATCAGGGCAGTGTCGGCTCGCGGCATCCAACTTAGACTTGAACCCAGCGAAGCCCACACCGGCCGTCACTGTTGCCGCTGGACAACAGATAAGGAGTGCGCTGATGTCGCCCGAAAACGCCCCAATCACGATCTCGATCGAACGCACCGTTGACCCCGCCCGCATCGCGCAAGCCACAGCCTGGATGCAAACCGGCATCAACCTCGCCACGACCTACCCCGGCTTTCTCGGCTCCGGCTGGGTACGCGCCGGCACCGACAGCACCACGTGGCACATGCTCTACCGATTCGCGGATGACGCAGCACTCTTGCACTGGGAACAATCCCCCGAACGTGCGTGGTGGCTCCAGAGCGGCAGCGGGTTTATGAGCCAGCACCGCAGCGAACGCCGCACCGGCATCGAAGGTTGGTTCGATGAACCAACCGAGGTCACTGTCGAGCATGCGGGTCTCGCTGCGGCGGCCCCTGCCGCACCACCGCGCTGGAAGCAGGCCGTGACTATTTGGCTGGGCTTCTTTCCTCTCAACCTCCTTTTCACGGTGCTCGTGACACTGCTGGTTCCTGGCTGGGACGAGCTGCCGATCGTGTTGCGGGTACTCCTCACTACCCTGTGCCTCACCCCGGTCATGACCTACGTGTTGCTGCCCGGCGTGACCCGGATGCTGCGACGCTGGCTGTCACCGACTAGCTAAGCGAGCGCCCTACCCCAGCAGTTTTTTGAGACTCGCGGTGTAGACCTCGAACGCTGAACGCCCCCGCGCCGTCAAGTTGAGATAGGTGACGGGGCTACGACCCTGGTGGGCTTTCGTGACTTCGACATAACCCGCATCTTCGAGTTTTCGCAGGTGCGTTGAGAGATTGCCCGGCGTCATTTCGAGCAGCTGCTGCAGCCGCGGGAATGCGAGGCGATCGCCCGCGGCGAGGGTGGCGAGAGCTGCAGTAATGCGCAAACGCGCGGAAGCATGGATGACGGGATCGAGTTCATCCATTGTCTTAGGCCATTCTGCGAAGGTGGAGCGCGAACACGATGGCGGCGATCAGCATGCTTCCGCCCCCGACGAGTGCCATCACCACATTGTTGGTCGGTGCGCCGAAGAAGGGAGAGATCGCCCCAGCCACCAGCAAGATGCTACCCAACACCAGTTGGCTTTTTTCTTGCCAGAGGGCGGCGCCCAAGAAATAGATCATTCCCGCCATGATTCCGAACACCGCGGGAAAATAGAGGGAAGCAAGCTCTGGGGATAACCCGTTCTGAATGAGCCCAGCGCCAACGGTGCTGAATCCAGTGCTTGCCACCAGCCATGAGAGTCCGTAAACGGTGCCCGCAAACGTGGAGTTGCCCTGCACTCCTGTGCTAATCCGGATGCCGAGAATCGTTGAAATCACGATGGCGCCGCCGATGAGCACAGCGAACGCGACGCGAGCGGGAACCAAGGGCACCGAGATCCATGAGCTGCCGCTCTGCGCCGCTGCCCACAGCAATCCGAAACCGATGAGCCACGCGATTCCCCACACGCCCAGCATCCACGGAATAGGCGAAAGCTGTTGGCGCACCATCACACTTTGTTGGTCGTCGACCAGCTTGAGCATCTGCTCCGGTGAGAGCGCCGACTCATCGTGGTCGACACCAGCCACGTCTACAGAAATCGGAGCGCCGTCATTGTTCGCCATAGTGAACTCCTTTGTGTTGCGACCAAGAAGCCCCGGTTCGGTGTCTCGTTTCGCTATCTACTTTGTAACACAAAGTACTTTGTCAACGCAATAAGTCTGCACCGATTCCTGCTGCCCAAGGCACACCGCGTAAGCTGAAGGGCTATGTCTGCCTCCGAAGTTCACTCCGCCAGCACCGCGACTGTCGCGAGCGCTGACATCGTGGTGACCTTCCCGCCCGAGCTGCCTGTCAGCCAGCGCAAGGACGACATCGCGAAGGCCATTCGCGAGAACCAAGTCGTGATCATCGCGGGAGCGACCGGTAGCGGAAAAACCACCCAGCTGCCCAAGATCTTGCTGGAACTGGGCAAGACATCCATTGGGCACACGCAGCCGCGACGAATTGCCGCGCGCACCGTTGCGGAGCGCATCGCCGAAGAATTGGGCAGCGAACTCGGCGACCTCGTGGGTTACCAAGTGCGGTTCACCGATCGTGTGGGAAAAAACACGCGCGTGAAGCTCATGACCGACGGCATCTTGCTGAATGAGATTCACCGCGACCGCGACCTCAAGAAGTACGACGCGATCATCATCGACGAGGCCCACGAACGCAGCCTCACCGTCGACTTCTTGCTCGGCTATCTCAAGCAGCTGAGGGCCCGCCGCCCCGATCTCAGCATCATCATCACGAGTGCCACGATCGACCCCGAGAGCTTCTCGAAACACTTCGACGGCGCCCCCATCATTGAGGTCTCTGGCCGCACTTTCCCCGTCGAGATTCGGTACCGTCCTCTCGTCGCCGAAGAAAGCACTGGCGACGATCTCGAAGCGGAGGATGCCGAAGAAGCTGCCGCGAACCGCACCGACCGCGACTACCTCGAAGGCATCAATGACGCCCTCGACGAGCTCTCTCGCGAGAGCGACGGCGACGTGCTCGTCTTCCTCTCCGGCGAGACCGAGATTCGGGATGCCGAAGAATCCATCCGCGGACGCATCAGCGCCGGCAAGCTCTCCGAGGGCACCGAAGTGCTCCCCCTCTATGGGCGGCTGAGCTCCGCCGAGCAGCACCGCGTGTTCGAGTCGCGCCGCACGCCCGGCACTCGACGCCGCATTGTGCTCGCCACGAACGTTGCCGAAACCAGCCTGACGGTGCCCGGCATCCGCTACGTCATCGATGCGGGAACCGCGCGCATCAGCCGGTACAGCACGCGCGCCAAAATTCAGCGTCTGCCGATCGAAGCGATCAGCCAGGCCAGCGCCAACCAGCGCTCGGGCCGTTCTGGACGAACGAGTGACGGAATTGCGATCCGCCTCTACTCCGAAGAAGACTTCAACTCCCGCCCCGAGTTCATGGAACCCGAGATTCTGCGCACCAACCTCGCGGCAGTCATCCTGCAGATGATCTCGCTTGGGCTCGGAAATATCGCCGAGTTCCCGTTCTTGCAGCCGCCAGATTCTCGCGGCATCAAAGACGGCCTTGAGCTGCTGACCGAGCTCGGTGCTGTCGAAAATGCGATGGTCGGCCAGACAAAAGCCGGGCACAAGGCCGCCGGTCCGAAAGATGCCGCCCCGCGCATCACCCGCATCGGCAAGCAACTCACCCAGCTGCCCATCGACCCTCGCCTCGCGCGCATGGTGCTCGAATCGAAGCAGCACAGCACCACGCGCGAGGTTATGGCGATCGTTGCCGGTCTCAGCATCCAAGATCCCCGAGAACGCCCACTGGACAAGCGCCCGCAAGCCGACCAGCAGCACGCGCGCTTCATTGACCCCACAAGTGACTTCCTCACCATGCTCAACCTCTGGAACTACCTCGAAGAGAAACAGAAAGAACTCTCGGGCAACCAGTTTCGACGTATGTGCAAAAACGAATATCTCAACTATTTGCGCGTGCGCGAATGGCACGATGTCTACCGCCAGTTGAGCCGCATGGCCAAGCCGCTCGGTCTTGTGATCGGTGATGCACACTCGAACCCCGATGGCATCCATCGCTCGCTGCTGGCTGGCTTGCTTAGCCACATTGGGCTCAAGGATGTCGCGAAACGCGACTACATCGGCGCCCGTCAGACTCGGTTTGTCATCTTCCCCGGCTCGGCTCTGGCCAAGAAGCAGCCGAACGCTATCATGAGCGCTGAGCTCGTAGAAACGAGCAGGCTTTTCGCACGGATGAATGCGTCAATCGATCCGGTGTGGGCTGAGAAGCTTGCCGGCGATCTCGTGAAGCGCAGCTATTCGGAACCGCACTGGGAGAAGAAGCAGGGCGCGGCCGTCGCGTTCGAGCGCGTGACGCTCTATGGCGTCACCCTGGCCGCTCGCCGTCGCATCCAGTTCTCGCGCGTAGATTTGCCCGCCGCCCGCGAACTCTTCATTCGCCATGCCCTTGTTGAGGGCGAAGACGACCTGACGAAACGCGACAAGCGCGTGTGGGGCTTCGACGCCTCGAACCGAGCGCTCCGCCGCGACCTTGAGCAACTCGAAGAGCGCAGCCGTCGCCGCGATATCTTGCACGACGACGAAACCATTTTCGAGTTCTACGACAAACGCGTTCCACCGACCGTCGCCTCGGTGCGCGACTTCGAGGGCTGGTGGAAGAAAGCTCGTCACGACTCCCCCGACCTGCTCACCCTCTCCACCGACGATCTCCTTGAGAACGCGGATGACGCCGAAGTCGACGAGACTGCCTTCCCAACCACATGGGTGCGCGGCGATCAAACGCTGAGCCTGAGCTACCGCTTCGAGCCCGGCACGGACGATGACGGTGTTACCGTCGCTGTGCCGCTGCCCTTACTCGCCGGACTTCGCCCCGAAGGCTTCGACTGGCAAGTGCCCGGCCTGCGCGACGAACTCGTGACCGCGCTCATCAAGGCCCTGCCGAAGCCTATTCGCCGCAACGTCGTCCCCGCCGCTGACTGGGCTCGCCGCTTGCTCGAAAACGCTCCAGACGACCCCGCCGCCGCCGCCCTCGACGAGGGCCCAGGCGTGACCGAATATCTGGCCAAAGAAATCACGCGACTGACCTATGTGAAGGTCGCGGCATCCGACTTCGAACTCGACCGCGTGCCCGCCCATTTGAAGGTCACCTTCGCGGTGATCAACGAGCGTGGCAAAAAAGTCGGTGCCAACAAGTCGCTGCGCAGCCTGCAAGCGAGCCTCAAGCCGGTCGCCCGGGAGAGTGTTGCCCGGGCCGTGGAAGGCGCCGCTCAGCGGTCTCCGGAGCGCCCGGCAGACACCCTCGAACGCTCCGGAATCACAACCTGGGACTTCGGAGAGCTCGATCGATCGCGCGACACCCAGCACGGCGGCAACACCATCCGCGCTTACCCTGCACTCGTAGACGACGGCGACTCGGTCTCCCTCCGCCTCATGTCGACGCCCTACGATCAGGCCATCGCGCACCAGGGCGGTGTGCGTCGCCTGCTGCTGTTGGCGATTCCCTCGCCCCTCGGCTACATCAACGAACATCTCACAGGCGCCGAAAAGCTGGTGCTCGCCCAGAGCCCCTACCGCTCCACGAATGCTCTCTTCGACGATTGTTTGCGCGCGTGCGTTGACTCCGTGATGGGCGATCGCGATGTCTTCTCGCAGAGCGAATTCGAGGCGCTGCGGAACGAAATTTCGGCAGGGCTGGTCGACTCGCTGTTTACGACCGTCTCGCTCGTGGCATCCATTGTGTCGGGGGTTCGACTGGCCGATAAGGCGATCCGTGCCGCGACAAGTATGCATCTGATTGCACCGCTCGGGGATGCGCGCGAACAGCTCGATGCGCTCGTCTTCCCCGGCTTTGTTTCGGCGACAGGGCTCACTCAATTGCGACGCCTCCCGGTCTACCTCAAGGGCATCGAGCATCGGGTGGCGAAACTCACCGAGAACCCCGGCCGCGACCGCGGGTGGATGTCCGAAGTCGAATTAGCGACCCGTCGCTACAAGGACGCGGGCGGCACTCTGCCGTTAGAAAAGCATCCCGAACCGCAGATCGTGCGTGCCCGGTGGATGCTCGAAGAACTGCGGTTGAGCCTCTTTGCGCAACACTTGGGAACCGCCGAATCGGTGAGCCTGCAGCGCATCGCCAAAGTGCTCGCTTCCTAAACCCTTTTATTCAGCGGCCCATCACCCCCACAAGTTACTCTGGAGGCTGCGAGAAGCACGATAACCGGCCTCTCTTCTGAAAGAAAGCAGTTCACGCGTGTCCGAAAGCACCACCGATCACCCGACCACCCACGATGTTTCCGCCGAGATCGCGCGTTCGTGGCTTCTGGTGGCAGCCACTCGCCCCGAAGATTTCGACGCCGCTGAGCGTTCACGCGCCGACCAGATCATCCTCGACGTGGAGGATGCCGTAGACCCTCGCCTCAAGTCCATCGCTCGCGATTCCGTTGTCGAATGGTTGAGCAACGGTGGCAGTGGCTGGGTTCGCATCAACGACCGCACTTCTGATTTCTGGTCAGACGATGTGGATGCCCTCGCCGGACTTCCCGGACTACGCGGGGTCATGCTGGCTAAGGCCGAAGCAGCGGCTCATGTCTCTGAAACCTTCGACCGCCTCAAGGGAATCACGCCCGTGATCGCCCTCGTCGAGTCGGCCCTCGGCATCGAAGAAGCTGTCTCGATCGCCCGCGCCCGCGGCGCCTACCGTCTTGCCTTTGGCAGTGGCGACTACCGTCGCGACACCGGTGCCAGCGCCGACGACCTCGCCATGGCCTACCCTCGCTCGCGCCTAGTTATCGCGAGCCGCGTCGGCAACCTGCCCGGCCCCATCGACGGCCCGACCGTCGGCACGAGCCACCCCGTTCTTCGCGAACAGGGCAGCATGGCCGTCTCCCTCGGTATGACAGGCAAGCTGTGTCTCGACATCGAGCAGCTGCCAATCATCAACGAAGTCATCAGCCCTACTCGTTCGGATGTCGCGTGGGCTCGCGAATTCTTGGAAGACTTCGAAGCTCGCGGCCGCGTCATCCGCGACGGCAGCGACCTGCCCCGCCTTGGCCGCGCACAGAAGATCGACAAGCTCGCTCGCGCGTTCGGTGTCGAACCGGCCTAACCGTAGTACTTAAGCGCACTCGCCGTTAGTCTTGAACCATGACAACGGCAGTCATTGTTGACGCGATTCGTACGCCTTCGGGCCGGGGAAAACCGGGCGGAGCGCTCTCTGGCGAGCATCCGGTGGATCTTCTCGCTGTTGTGTTGCGCAGCCTCGTCGACCGCCATGATCTCGACCCCACCACCATCGATGATGTGATGGCGGGGTGTGTCACCCAATCCGGTATGCAGGCGGTCAACATCGCCCGCAATGCAGTGCTCGCAGCGGGGCTTCCCGAGACGGTACCGGGCACCACAATCGATCGTCAGTGTGGCTCGAGCCAGCAGGCCGCTCACTTTGCTGCGCAGTCGATTATGGCTGGCGTGAATGACGTCGTCATCGCGTGCGGAATCGAACTGATGAGTTCCCACCCCATCGGCCAAGCTACTCTCGGCTACGGCACCACGAGTTCGTTACTCAACGACCGTTACCCCGCAGGCCTCGTGAATCAGGGCATCTCCGCCGAACTCATTGCGGCACGCTGGGGGCTCGACCGCGACGACCTCGATGTTTTCGCCGCGCTCTCCCACGCGCGTGCTTCCGCCGCCGATTTCAGCAACGAAATTCTGCCCATTGGCGAGTTCAACCACGATGAAACGATTCGACCCGGCACTACGGCAGAAGGTCTCTCCGGCCTCGGTCCGGCCTTCTACGATGCCGAGATTGCCGCCCGTTTTCCCGAGATTCAGTGGCGGGTCACCGCGGGCAACTCTTCACCGCTCACCGACGGCGCTTCGGCGGTGCTCATCATGAGCGAAGAGCGCACTGCCGCTTTGGGGCTCCGGCCACTCGCACGATTCCACTCCTTTGCAGTCGTCGGCTCCGACCCGATTGAAATGCTGACCGGGATCATCCCCGCAACCCACCGCGTGTTGGAGCGCAGCGGCATCCGTCTCGATCAGCTCGACAGCATCGAAGTCAACGAAGCGTTCGCCTCGGTCGCTCTCGCCTGGCTGCAAGAGTTCCCCGTCGACCCCACGATTGTGAACCCGCGTGGCGGTGCCATTGCCCTCGGTCACGCGCTCGGTTCCTCGGGTACGCGCCTGCTCACCACCCTCGTCAACCAACTCGACAGCACCGGCGGTCGCTATGGCCTCCAGGTCATGTGCGAAGGCGGCGGCATGGCCAACGCAACCCTCATCGAAAGGCTCTAATTGAAGATTCAGGATGCCGCAGCACTCATCACCGGTGGCGCAAGCGGACTCGGTCTTGCTACCGCCCGCGCTCTCGCCGCGCAGGGTGCGAAGGTCACCATCGCCGACCTGCCCAGCTCCCGTGGAATCGAGATCGCCGCCGAATATGGCTTCCAGTTCGCGCCCACCGACGTTCGCTCAGAGGTGGATGTTCAGGCTGCCGTCGCACTCGCCTCCTCAACCGGACCACTGCGCATCGTCGTGAACTGCGCCGGCGTTGCGACCCCGGGCAAGACGCTCGGTCGCAAGGGAGTGCTGCCGCTCGAAACCTTTGAAACCGTGATCGGCATCAACCTCACGGGAACGTTCAACGTCATCCGGCTCGCTGCGGCCGCGATGGTCGAAACGGAGCCCATCGAGGGCGAACGCGGCGTGATCGTGAACACGGCATCCGTCGCCGCCTTTGATGGGCAGATTGGTCAGCCCGCCTACGCCGCATCCAAGGCGGGCGTTGCCGGGATGACGCTGCCGCTCGCCCGCGAGTTCGCGGCGAGCTTGGTGCGCGTCATGACAATCGCTCCGGGCATCTTCGAGACGCCGATGATGGCAGGCCTGCCGCAGGAGGCGCAGGATTCTCTCGGCGCTCAAGTGCCGCATCCGTCACGCCTCGGACGGCCCGACGAATATGCCGCGCTCGTGCAGCACATCGTGGAGAACCCCATGCTCAATGGCGAGGTCATTCGCCTTGACGGCGCAATCCGGATGCAACCGCGCTAGCAGCAGCATCCGGATCGACCGACGCCCGCAAGAGAGCCAAAGGAACCGAGCGAACCGAGGTTAGAGAACCTTGGAGAGGAACGCTTTCGTACGTTCGTGCTGCGGGTTGCCGAGAACCTCGTCGGGGTCGCCCGACTCCACGACAACGCCGCCATCCATGAACACGAGCTGGTCGGCGACTTCGCGCGCGAACCCCATCTCGTGAGTGACAACAATCATGGTCATGCCCGATTCGGCGAGACCCTTCATGACGTCGAGCACTTCGCCCACAAGCTCCGGGTCGAGTGCCGACGTTGGCTCATCGAACAGCATGAGCTTGGGCTCCATGGCGAGCGCACGGGCGATTGCCACTCGCTGCTGCTGGCCACCGGAGAGGTGTGCCGGGTAGGCATCCTCTTTCTCAGCGAGACCAACCTGCGCGAGCAGTTCCCTTCCGTGCGCAATGGCTGCTTCCTTCTTCACCTTGTTGACGCGGATGGGCGCCTCAATGATGTTTTCGAGGGCCGTCATGTGCGGGAACAGATTGAAGCGCTGAAACACCATGCCGATATCGCGGCGCTGGCGAGCAGCTTCGCGCGGCTTGAGCTCATACAGCTTGTCTCCACGTTCTTCATACCCGACCAGGACGCCGTCGACGCTGAGCCGCCCAGCATCCACTCGTTCAAGGTGGTTGATGCAGCGCAGAAATGTTGACTTGCCTGAGCCACTTGGCCCCACTAGGCACATCACTTCGCCCTGCGGCACCGACAGCGAGATGCTTTTCAGCACTTCGTTAGAGCCAAAGCTCTTCGACACACGGTCGGCGTGCACCATGGGGACGTTGCTTACAGCTGCGTTCGTCATTGGTGCTCCTTTCCTGTCGGATCGGTACTCTCATCGGGTGCGATTTCAGTGTTGGATGCCGCGCCCGGCGTCTGAATGACACCAGTCTTCAGCGTGATCGCTCCGGTCTCGGTGCCCGCCTTTTCGGGGCGCGCTTGACCAACACCGCGCGAGAAGCGCTTCTCGAGGAAGTACTGGCCCACCATCAGAATCGAGGTGAACAGCAGGTACCAAGCAGAAGCAACGAGCAGCAGCGGGATCGGGTCGAAGATCACCACGGAGATGTCGCGCGAGCGTCCGTAGAGTTCCAGACTGAACGGAATGGCAGTGACCAGGGAGGTGGTCTTCAGCATCGAAATGACTTCGTTGCCGGTCGGCGGGATGATGATGCGCATTGCCTGCGGGATGACGACCCGCGTCATGGTTTGCAGCCACGACATTCCGAGGGCAGTTGCTGCTTCGTCTTGTCCCTTATCGACCGAAAGGATTCCGGCACGCACAATCTCGGCCATGTAGGCGGACTCGTTGAGCGCGAGACCAATCACGGCAAGCCAAAACACGCTGATGAGGTCGTTGGTTTCCAGGGAGAGCCACGGCTCCGTGAAGGGGATGCCCACGTCGATCGTTGAGTAGATCGTGGCGAAAAGACCCCAGAACACGAGCTGCACGTAGACAGGAGTTCCACGGAAAACCCAGAGGTACAACCACGCAATGCCCTTGACGACAGGGTTGTCAGAAAGCCGCATCACTGCGAGAGTCACACCAAGGATGATCGCGATGATCATCGAGTAGACCGTCAAAAGAATGGTGTAACCGGCGGCCTGAGAGATGCGCTTATCGAAGATGTATTTGCCGAAGTTCTCCCAGCCATAGGCCTCGCGCTGCGACGCATCGACGACGAAGAGAATGAGCATCGCGACAAGGATGACCGCGACAACATTTCGCCACGGGTGGCGAAGGCGAATCGCTTTGATTGCCTCCGCTTGGTCAGCGCCGTTCGGCGACACGCTTAACGGTGTCGCCGAACGGCCAGAGTCTGACACAGCCAATACCTAGCTGGTGGTCGCCGCGTTGATGGAGATCGACGAGACAGCACCGCTGAAGACGCCCCAGTCTTCGAGGATCGTCTTGTAGGTTCCGTCATCGATCATCGACTGAAGTGCAGCCTGAAGGGCCGCGGAGAGCTCTGAATCCTTCTGCACGGCGATGCCGTACGGCGCGGTGTCGAACGAGTCGCCCGCGAGTTCGATCTTGTCGTCAACCTGGCTCACCGCGTACTGCGTGATGGGCGAGTCAGCGCTCATCGCGTCCGCACGGCCCAGAGCGAGAGCGTTAGTCGCTTCGTCTTGAGTGTCGAACTTGAGGATGTCGATGGGCTCGTTGCCAGCATCCGTGCACTCCTGCGACTTGGCGGGAAGCTCATCAGTCTCTTCGTACGTTGCGGTCTGCACGGCAACGGTCAGGCCACAGGCGTTGGCGGGGTCAACGTCGACGCCGATGAGCTGGGCCCACTGGATTCCAGCCTCGTAGTAGTTGACGAAGTCGACGACCTTCTCGCGCTCTTCGTTGTCGGTGAAGGAGGAAAGCCCGATGTCGTAGCTGCCGCCGGTGACGCTGGGGATGATCTTGTCGAAGCTGGAGGGCTGGTACTGGGTGTCGAGACCGAGCTTGGCAGCCATGGCGTCGCCGAGGTCAACTTCCCATCCGATGGGGTTACCCGCGTCATCCTTGTACTCGTTGGGGGCGTAGGTCGGGTCGATACCGATTACGAGAACGCCGGCCTCTTTGATGTCGTCGGGCAAGAGGGCAACAGCTGCTTCGTCAATGCCGACCTCAACAGTGCTGCCGCCGGTGGTACCGGTGTCGGTGTCGGTGCTGTTATCAACACATCCCGACAGTGCGAGAACGGTGACGACGGCCAATGCTGGCAGCGCGTAGGTGATTTTCATGGTGCAACCTTTTTCTTTATCCCGATGAAAGCTGGTGCCGGCGATAAGGCGTCGCCCCTGACGGGTGCGCCGCTGAATCATCGACGCTGGAAGCCTACCCCCGGGTGCGCGCAATATTTCGCTCACTTGCGCCGTGTAGTTGCGGCGCCAAGAGAGCAGTGACGAATATTCAGCGGATACACGGCTCAGCGGCAACCCCGGAGCACGAATGCGGGGCTTAGTACTCGCCCTGCGCCGCAGCTTCGAGCTCGGCCAAGTTGATGGTGCGCAGCTCACGCAGCCTCGTATCGCGGTTTTTCAGGTACTGCGGATCAGCGGTCGGAATATACGAATCACGCAGCTTGGCGATGATGGCGGTGCCAATCTCGCTCCACGCCAATTCGCGGGCTTCATCGATGATGGCCGAAATGAGTTCGCCATCCATCGATGCTTGGCGCAGACCCTCCGCAAGCCCCGCCTGCACGGCGCGGTTGCGATCAGAGTGGGAGCCACGAAGCAGCGGTTCCGTCTGCTCGGCGAGGTGGTCGAATTCGACGTGCACGAGACCAGCCAGCGCACCGTCGTCGTAGTCGAGGTGATCGCGGGCGGCATCCACAATAATCCGGTTTTTCACGGCCATACGCACGGCATTACGCGCGATGAGAACGCCCTCTTCAACGACTCGTTCGATGGGGGCTTCTTCTACCGGCTCGGGCGCCTGAAACTTGCCCAAGTTAAGGCGCGGGCGCCGCCGAAAAATACTCACAGTGCAATTGTTCCGGGTTAGGTCGATGAGGGGTATCCCCCATCAGGTGCAGCTTAGATGGCGAAGCTGAACAAACTACAAAGACTTCTCATAACAGACGCTGAAAGGGATCGCTGCGTAGTCGCCGAAAACATCGATGCGTTCGTAGCCAAGGCTCTCGTAGAGCGCCATTGCGGGCTTTTGAAGGTTTCCCGTCTGAAGTATCAGCGAGTGGGCATTCGCTTCACGAGCAACTGCTTCTAGCTCGAGCATCAGCCGGCGCGCTGCGCCTTTGCCACGGTGACGAGAGTCGACGAATACCTTTTTCACTTCAAACGATTGCTCGAAGGGTCGAAGGGCCGCATGACCAATCACCGTGTCTCCGTCGAGCACCAACAGCGTGTGGCTGATGTCGTTGGGCGAGACCGTCAATGCAGCTCTCACCGCAGCGCGCCCGGCATCGTCAAGATCAGCCTGGCGACCGGCATAAATCACGCCCGTCTCTTCATCCATCGCCGCTCGCTGCTCGACCGCTCGCGGGTCTAACCAACCGACCCGCGCAACGGTCAGGCTCACTCGACTTTAGCTTTGGTGGTTGCCGACGCGTTGGCCTCGTACGAGGTGTTGGTCGACTCAAAGAAGTTCACGAGCTCAAGAGTGTCGTTGGCTGTCGCCATCCACTTGGCCGGGTTCGAGACCTTGTAGTGCGGCTCGAAGCCGAGCTCTTCAAGGCGACGATCAGCCAAGTACTTGACGTACTGGTTGATGTAGTTGGCGTTGAGCCCGAGGATGCCGCCGGGGAGAAGGTCGTGGTTGTAGGCCTCTTCCATTTCCACAGCATCCAGAATCATCTGGCGAATTTCGTCGGCAAACTCTTCGGTTTGAATCTCGGGGTTCTCTTCGAGCACCGTGAGAATCAGGTTGATACCGAACTTGAGGTGCAGGCTTTCGTCGCGAACAACCCAGTCCATGAGCGAACCGAAGTTGCGCAGCAGGTTGCGCTGGCGGAACGACAGGGCAACCATGAAGCCCGAGTAGAACCAGATGCCTTCGAGCACCACGTTGTACGCAACGAGGTTGCGGATGAAGTCTTGCTTGCCCTCGATGGTGTTGATGTCGAGAGTTTGCTCCGTCATGCGACGGATGTACTTCATTTCGAACTCTTCCTTGCGCGCCATGGACGGCACATCAACGTGAGAGTTGTAGGCCGCTTCACGATCGATGGGGAAGGTCTCGAGAACGTACTCGAAGCTCATGCAGTGGTTGGCTTCTTCCCACATTTGCTTCGCGAGGTACAGCGAGCATTCTGCGGCGGAAACGTAGGGGTACACGCCGAAGGCGAGTGCCTTATTAACGAGCAGCTCATTCGGGTTGAAGTAGCTCATGAGGAAGGTCACCGCGTGACGCTCTTCATCAGTCATCTTCTTGAAGTCGGCGATGTCTTCGCCCAGCTGAATCTCGTTAGGGAACCACGTGTTCGCTACAGCCTGGTCATACAGGTCCATAGCCCACTGGTACTTGATTGGCTTGAGCAGGAGGCCGTCTTGCAGGCCTGTACCTAGAATTCCCATTCCGGTGACTTCTTCTTTCTCGATTGGTACTCGATGTGTGTGGTGGGGAACACGACGGTGTGGTGTCGTGTTCCCCGGGGGAGGTTAGAGAGTAGCTGCGCTTACTGGCAGCTGTCGCACTGGAGGTCGTCCATGGGGTCGACCGGTACGAAGTAGTCCTCAACGGTGTTTTCGCGGTTCATAATTACTCTGCCTTCTTTGCGAATCCGCCGAAACCTCGGCGTGCGGGAGCTGCGCCCGCGGTTGATGTGGATGCCGTGGCTGTTGCAGCCTTGCTCGACGAAATTTCTTCTGACTTGTTGACCTTCACCGTGGACTGTTCTGCCTGGTGGCGGGGCTTCATGTGGAGGTAATAGGTGGTCTTGACGCCGCGCGACCAGGCGTCGAAGTAGATGTCCATCATGTCTCCGAGGTCACGCGTCTCGAGGTACATGTTGCGGCTGATCGCCTGGTCAATCCACTTCTGGGCACGAGCGGCAACCTCAAGGAACGCATACGGCGAGAGCTGGAAGCTCGTCTTGAATACGGCCTTGATGTCGTCGGGGATGCCGGCAACGTTCTGGATGTCACCCTGGCTGCGCAGGATGGCTTCGCGGTTCTTTTCCCACAGTCCGTGCTCCTGAAGAGTCGCAACAAGGTTGCGGTTCACTTCGAGGAACTTGCCGTTCGAGGTTGAGCGGCTGAAGATCTGCGAGAACTGCGGGTCGAGGCCGGGCGTGGTGCCCGCAACGAGACCAATGGATGCGGTGGGTGCGATCGCCATGAGCGTTGCGTTACGCATTCCGCCCTTGACCTTCTCGCGCATGGCATCCCAGTCGAGGCGTGTCTTGCGGTTGACCTTGATCTCCATGCCACGGTCTTCTTCCGTGAGCGCGATGGAGTCGAGCGGCACGAGGCCCTCCGACCAGCGGCTGCCTTCGAAGTTCGTGTACGAGCCACGCTCCTTAGCGAGCTCGGTGCTGGCGTCGATCGCAGCGTAAGAAACGTGCTCCATGATTTCGTCGATGAGGTCGTAGGCCTCTTCGCTCTCGTAGCTGTAGCCGAGCTTCTCGATGATGTCGGTGAAGCCCATCACGCCGAGACCAACCGCACGGTTCTGCTCGTTGGAGAAGTCTGCTTCTTTCACGCTGGAGCGAGTGATGTCGATGAGGTTGTCGAGCTGGCGCACAGCCAATCGAGCGCTCTCGGCGATCTTCACGAAGTCCACTCCGCCTTCCGGCAGGAGGTGACGCGACAGGTTGATCGATGCGAGGTTGCAGACGGAGACGTTGTCTTCGTCTTGCGGAAGCGTGATCTCGGTGCACAGGTTGGAGAGGTGGATCGTGCCCGTGTTGTTGTTGAGCGCACGGTTGTTGATCGTGTCTTTGAAGGTCAGCCACGGGTGGCTGGAGGTTTGCAAAGAAATAAGGATCGACTTGAACTGCTCGCGAGCACCGATCTTCTTGAACATGTGCATTTCGCCGGCATCCGCCATCGCAACATATTCGTTGTAGCGCGTGGAGAATGCCTGGCCGTACAGCTCGTTGAGGTCAGTGACTTCGAGCGGGTCGAAGAGGTACCAGGAGTCGTCGTTCTGAACGCGCTTCATGAACTCGTCGCTGATCCACACGGCCGTGTTGGCGGTGCGGGTGCGACGGTAGGGGTCACCAGAGTTGCTGCGGAGTTCGAGGAACTCTGGGAAGTCCATGTGCCAGTTCTCCATGTAGAAGCAGAGGGCGCCGAACTTCTTGCCACCGCGGCTGACCGCACGCAGGATCGAGTCGATCGTGTGCATGAACGGGATGGGACCGGTTGAGGTGGTGTTGTTGGAGCGGATGGGCGAACCCTGAGCGCGAAGCTTGGTGACCGAGAGGCCAATTCCGCCGGTGCCCTTGGTGAGCCACATGACATCGCGCGTCGTCTTGGCGATGTGCTCCATGTCGTCTTGCATTTCCATGACGAAGCAGTTGGCGAGCTGCGGGTAGATCGTTCCCGCGTTCACGAGAGTGGAGCCGGCAGCCAAGTATTCGAGGCTCGACATCTTTTCGTAGAACTTGAGGGCAGCCTCGTTCGGGTTCGCTTCGTTGAGCGAGAGGCCCATCGCGATGCGCATCCAGAAGTACTGCGGAACCTCAAGAGCGTCGCCGTTGCGACCCTTGATGCCGTAGCGGTTGTTGAGGGTAACAACACCGATGTACTTGAGCAGCTCGTCGTGAGCGGGCTCAAGGTGCTCGGCAAGAGCATCCAAGTCGAACATGCTCGTGAGGCGCGGGTCGAGCAGACCTTCTTCTACGCCACGGATGACGTTGGGGCCGAAGTGCTCTTTGTGCAGGCGCTTGAGGTCAGCAGCGTCGGAGTAGTCACCGAGAACGCGCTTGTAGATGGTCTTGAGAAGAAGACGGGCAGCGACAGTGTCGAAGGCCGGGTCATCTTTTACGTTTTGGAGGGCGACCTGAATGACCGCTTCGTCGAGCTGCTGCGTTGTGATGCCGTCAAACAGCGTCAACTCAAGCTCGGACGCGATCTGAGTGACCCACGTGATGTTGTCGTCGAGGCCAGTGGCGGCATCTTCGATTGCGAGGTTGATCTTGTTGGCGTCATACGGCTCTCGCGTACCGTTGCGCTTGACGACTGTGATTGCCACAAAAACTCCCTAAAATCCCCATAAAACCTCGAAAACCGCGACCCCCGGCCAAGCGGTCTCACCACTATATATCGTGGGTGCCACCTCTCGCCAACCCTAGATGTAGTGGGCGTGTCCTCCACAGGTGTGGATAACTTCGCGGGGTTTTCCACAGCCTAGGGATAACCACTGACACCACAAAATTCCTTATAAAACCAGCAATCGGCGGCTCGAATGAGGCCCAATTCGACGGCTAAGCTGGAGTTCTTGTGAACGCATACATCGACCTGTTGAAAACTCCGGGCATCGCCAGAATCATCGCAGCGCAGCTCACCGCGCGACTGCCTGGCGGAATGCTCTCGTTGGCGATCCTTCTTCACGTCGAACAGATCCACAATTCCTACGGCGCTGCTGGCCTCGTGCTTGCCGCAACGAGTATCGGGCAGGGTATTGCCGGCCCGCTCACGAGCCGCTGGATGGGCATTTGGGGAATGCGCAAGGTGCTCATCCTCACCCTCATTGTCTCGGCCGCCGCCATCTTTACCATCGCGCTGGTTCCTCTCAGCGTCGGCATGTTCATGGTCGTGGGGCTCATTGCCGGCCTCAGCAACCCGCCAGTGCAACCCGCCGTGCGCACGATCTACCCCAAAATGGTGAACTCCAAGCAGCTCACTCCCCTCTTCTCGCTTGACGCCTCGGCGCAAGAGATCATTTGGGTTGCCGGGCCGGTAGTGGCAACCTTCCTCGCTATTCAGATTTCGACGACCACAGCGATCGTTGTCGCTGGCGCGTTCCTGCTCGGCGGAGGCGCCTGGTTCATCGCAAGCCCCGAAGTCGGCCAGGTGCGCATCCCGCGCAGCAAGCGCTCCTTCGGAACCGTGCTGCGTCGTCCCCCCGTGATGTTGGCGACCATCACCGGCTTCCTGCTCGTCGGAGCCGCAGCAGCAGTCGAGGCATCCGTCGTCTCGGTGTTTGGCCACGACGGGCCTCAAGCAGGTTTCGTGCTGGGCATCTGGGCAATCGGCTCACTCTTCGGCGGGCTCTTCCTCGGGCACTTGCCCATCGGCCCCTGGGCACTCGCCCGCCGCATGTTCATTGTGTTCGTCGGCATGGCGCTTGCCATGTTCAGCCTCAACTTCTGGTGGCTCTCCATCACCCTGCTCATCGCGGGCATCGGCATCGCCCCCGCCTTCGCCGTCATCTTTGCGATCGTGTCTGCCAGCGTGAAATTCAGCGATACCGCTGAAGCGTACGGCTGGGTCGGCACCGGCCAATTGATCGGGGCAGCCCTCGGTTCCGCCGTCGCCGGCTTCCTCATCGACGCCTATGGCCCCATCGGCGGATTCTGGGCTGCCACCGTCATTGCCGCTCTCGGAGTGCTCGTTCCCACCGTCTTGCGCGGCTGGCACCCCGACCTGCGCGGCAAAGACGCGAGCCCCATCCCCGACACTGAGCCCATCAGCACCCTGCGCCAGTAAAACCTGCGCTAGCAAAACCTGCGCCAGCAAAACTTACGCCCGCCCAAAGGCGCGGCTATCAGCGGCCACTACGCCACACTGTTACCGATGTGACGCGGCCGCTCTCACCGCATTCGCTTACCAGCGCGGATGCACGGCAGCGCGGAAGTGGCGGTCGTAAATGTCGCGCACTCCGGCCAGGAAACCTTCGCTCAGCGCAGGTACTTCGCCAGCACCGGCGTTGGACTGAGCCTGAGCGACGTTGCGTGCTCCCGGAATCACCGAGCTGACACCGGGCTGCTGTGCGACCCACGCGAGCGCCACCTGCGGCGTCGAGAAATCAGCGACGGCGGGTTCGCCAGCAAGCAAAGCCGCGAACTCCTGGGCCGCGGCAACGCCGGTCTCAAAGTCGACGCCCGAGAAGGTCTCTCCCACGTCGAAGGCTTCGCCGTTGCGGTTGTAGGTTCGGTGGTCGTTCTCCGCGAAGGTGGTGTCGACGCGGTACTTGCCCGTGAGCAGACCGGAGGCCAGCGGAACGCGGGCGATGATTCCGACACCGGCGTCGATGGCGGCGGGAAGCACGGCATCCAGCGGCTTGAGGCGGAAGGCGTTGAGGATGATTTGCACGCTGGCGACGTTCGGCCGCGCGATTGCGGTGAGCGCCTCCTCCGCGGTCTCGACGCTCACTCCGTAGGCGGCGATGGCGCCGTCAGCGACGAGCACGTCAAGGTCATCGAAGACGACGTCCATACCGAAGACAGCGGTGGGTGGGCAGTGCAACTGCACGAGGTCGAGAGTGTCTACGCCAAGATTCTGACGTGAACGATCCGTCCATTCGCGGAACTTCGCGAGGGTGAAGTTGCTGGGGTCTTGCGCTTCGCGGCGCCCCATCTTGGTCGCGACCGTGATGTCGAGCTCGGGGCGATCGGCGAGGTAGCTACCGATGAACTTTTCGCTGCGACCGTCGCCGTAGACGTCGGCGGTGTCGAAGAAGGTGACTCCGCCGTCTACCGCGGTATCGAGCACGCTGCGGGCATCCGCCTCACTCACGTCACCCCAGTCGGCACCCAACTGCCACGTGCCAAGACCGATTGCGGATACAGAACGGCCGGTGCGGCCCAGAGTGCGAATGTCCATCCCTTAAGGCTACGCCTGTTACGCCGCGACGGTGCGCAGCGCCGGGGTGAAGTGCTCACGAAGCACCCGTGACCACCGATTGTGCGGCAGCTCCGGCCGAAGGGCGGCGAGACCGGTTGCAAATTTGGAGATGCGATCCGGGCGGTGCCCCATCGTCCAGAGAAGACGGTCGACCTCGCTGGCTTGGCCCGACGACTTGGTCTCGACAATGACGGTGTCGTCGAAGCGAAGCGCATCGTCGTCACACTCCCACGCAAGGGCGCTGTCGATCGTGCAACGACTGCCACTTCCCGGCAAGAACAGCGTCGTGCGGGTGTAGCGAGTCGTGAGCACGGGTTCCATGCTGTCGGCGTCGATACCGACCACCGAGGCATCGTGCAGCAGTTCGTCGATGTACTCGCGCCCTTCTGCCGTAAGTCGGTCGCGCTCGTCGAAGCTGTACGGTAGACGCTGCTTAGCGGTCGTACCGCGCGAACCCTTCGTCTTCACTTCGAGGTAGCAGTCGCCGGTGTCCATGTAGCTGCGAGTGCGGGCCTTGAAGCGGCGACGACGCGGGTGGGCTGCCAGCAGGTAGCTGGCAGCATCCGGAGTGTCAAAGTACACGGATTCGTAGTCGAAGTGCTGATGACCGTCGATCTCCAGCACGCGAGCCTGGTCCTCAAGCTCAGCGAGCAGGGCGGCCAGATCGGATGCCGGAACCAGATACTTGCGGTCAACACGCGTTAGAAGAGAGGCTCGTTCCGCCAGCTCGTCGAGCGAGATCGTGGCGAAGCGCTCGGTGTCGGGGGTAGTCATCGGTGTGCTCCTTCCAGGAGCTCTGACGCGGTGGTCGGGGCGGTGGCACTCGAGGTGTGGGCGCCGCCGGTGATCCGGTAGCGAACATCCACCACAGTGGTGTCGTTGACAAGGTCAAGCTTGTTGATCGTGACCGAGTGCACTCGAGCACCGAGGAGGTTCTCGAGACGGAGTCGCAGGGTGGACTCGTCGGCAATCGCAGAGTCCAAGGTCACCGTCTGCTGGCGGTACGCACGAAAGAGTCCTGGGTGATCACCGAAGGTCATAACCAGCAGAAGCATGGCCATGAGTGCGGGTGCGACGAAACTCGCGAGCGTTGTTGCAGAGGCCGTGTCGGCCGAGAGATCGGCGGCGCCCAGCCCTGCGATCAGGCCGAGAGCGAGGGCCGCGAAGTAGTAAGCAACTTCGTGCTGCGCGATCTCCGAGGAGCGGAGGCGGATGATGGAGAGGACTCCGAAGAGACCGAGCCCAAGGCCAACACCGACGGCGCTATCGGCGAGCATGACCGTGACGGCCATAACGCCAACGTTCACGATGAGGTAGGCCACGAGTAAGTCGCGGCGGCGGTGACGCGGGAAGTACAGAGCAAAGGTGAGAAGGCCGATAGCGACTAGGTCGAGGGCGATCATGGTGAGTTGGCTCATTGTGGGACTCCAGGTTGGTGCGAGATGTCGTCGCGCTTTCACGCTGGTACCCATTGAGCCCGAGAACCCTATGGGGTTTCTATGAACAGACTTCGCGCGGCGTGGGAGTCTGAAGATGGCTCGCAATGCCCAGTGCAGGTGAGAGAATTCGACAATGGATGCCCTCCTCGACTCTCTCGCCCGCACAACGCCGGTCGACATTTCGCCGACCCTGCTGATTGTGATCGTGGCCGCCGCAGCCGTGCTGAGCATCCCGCAGCCCATCTGGAAATGGTTCGGACTCTTTACGACACTGGTTCACGAACTCGGGCACGCCGTCGGCGCGATCCTGACCGGCCGCTTCGTTCACGGCATGAAGATTCGCATGAACCATTCGGGCGAAGCCGTCAGCAGTGGTCGCGGCAAACTCGGCTCCGTGATCAGCGGATCGCTTGGTTATCCGGCTCCCGCAATCGTCGGCGCCGTGCAACTCTGGTGCGTCACCCAGGGCTACACCGCGATGGCCCTATTCGTTGGCGGCATCATTCTGGTGCTCACCCTAGTGGTTATCCGCAACCTCTTCGGCTTCCTTGTCGTGGCGGTATCCGCTGCCGCGAGCGCCGCTCTCTGGGTATGGGCAACGCCCGAACAGCAGAGCTATGTGCTTCTCGTCATCGCGATCGCCCTGCTCGTGGGTAGCGTGCGCGGCCTCGCCACCGTGATCGGCGTGCACACGCGCCGCCGCGACCAGCTGAACACCTCCGACGCCTACCTGCTGTTCAAGCGCACCGGAGTTCCCTCGGTGTTCTGGCTGCTCGTCTTCGCCGCCCTCATCGGCGCCAGCGTGGTCTGGGCCGTCACGATGGTGCTCGAAACGTACTAAGCGCGCGGTCCGCGTTTCGCGGCAGCCGCGCTACCCGCACTGCCCACTGCCCACTGGGGTGTGCTGCGCTCGCCCTACGCGCGCGGTTTCAGGATGCCGGCCGCGATACGTTCCGGCCGGAACCCGTAGCCGACAATCCGCGCCAGAATCGGGCGCACGCGCGGCAACACGACCGCGATTACGAAGCGCTCCCGCGGGCGCGGTGGGTTGTGTAGAACGATTCCACTCGTGGCGCGATTGATGAGCCGGTGCGCCACTCGTTGCATGCGCTGCATGAGTGCCGTCGGCAGGGTGCGGCGACGCTGCACCGCAGCACATGCCGCATCGATCGCTGCGGCATCCGTCCCGCGCTTTCGCAACACCGGAACGAGCGTGTTCGCAAGGGCTACGGCGTCTTGAATGGCGTAGTTGATGCCCACGCCGAACGCGGGCGACATCGCGTGGGCGGCATCACCGATGCAGATCGCTCCCGGCACCGACCAGTCATGCAGGCGATTGATCTGCACCGACAGCAGCTTCACATCGTCGAAGCTCGCGATCTCGCGGGTCACTTCGCTCAGGCGCGGCGCCGTTCTCGCGATTGTGTCGCGGAACGCCTCAATACCGGCACTCTGAAACTCAGGAAAACTGCCTTTGCGAATCAGGAGCCCGCACTGAAAGTAGCCGGGGCGCGGGATGGTGACGAGAGCCGAACCGCCGCGGATGTTGGCGAGGGTATCGCGCATCGGTTTCGTGGGGCGCGGCACCCGAAACCACAGCACATCAATGGGAACGCCGTAGTCGGCCGGCACTAAGCCAAGGGCATCACGCACTGCCGAAGCACGCCCATCGGCGGCCACCGAGAGCGCGGCGTTCACGCGCAGCGGGCCATCCGGCGTCGACGCCTCGATTCCGACAACGCGCCCGTTTTCCTGAATTTCCGAATGGGCCGTTGCCTCCAGCACCAGCCGGAACGACGGTTGGCGCTGAGCCTCTTCCACCAGCATGGTCAGCAGATCCCACTGCGGCATCAACGTCACATAGCGGTGCGGCCCTGGCAGCGTCGTGAAATCCACGGCATGCAGTCGGATGCCGTCAATCACCGCATCAAGGACGGAAAGCTCGCTGTGCTCGATCGCCGCTGCAGTCTCGCTCAGCCCTAACTGGTCAAGCAGATTCAACGTGGACGGATGAACGGTGTCACCCCGAAAATCGCGCAAGAAGTCAGCATGCTTCTCGAGTACAACGACATCGATGCCGGCGCGGGCCAGAACGAGGCCGGCCACGATTCCGGCCGGGCCACCCCCAGCGATGCAGACGGTGGTGTCGAGTTCCTGGGCCATAAGAAGTTCCCTCCGTTGGTCCCACGCTACTCCTGCCGCCCGCGAACGCTACCGCTCGAGTGCCCGCAACGCGAGCCAGGCAGCAGTGCGATCATCCGGGTTGTCCATGGACAGCCCCGTGCGTTCTTCTATCTGGTGGAGGCGCGAACTGAGAGTCTGGCGGTGGATCTCAAGCTGCGTGGCAGTGACTCCGAGCGATCCATTCTCTGCGAGGTATACACGAAGAGTGCGGGTGAGCTCGCCGTGCTGACCATCGCGCTCACGCAGCCCGTTGAGTGTTCCCGCAAGACTGGACTGCGCGTCACTGTCAAGCTGATCGAGCACGAAGCGCACTGTCGGCAACGCCTCGTAGCGAACGCGAACTTGAGCGTCGGCGACCGCAACCTCGTGGGCTTGCCGCGCCTCGGAGGCGCTCTGTTCGAGGTGCTCGATCGGAGCGCTCGTACCGATGCCGCAGCGCAGGGGAACGTTGACCTCCCGCGCGTAATCCTCGACCCGCGTGGCCAGGGCATCCACTCGGTCATCACGGATGAAGCCGAGCACCGCTCCGTTGTCGAGAGTCATCACGTGAACCCAGCCAAGCTCGTCGAACCAACGAGTGACGAGGCGCTCAAGGTCAACGGCTTTCGAACGCGAGCTGAGCACGAAGGCCGTCAGCCGGTCTTCGTGCACTCCCCAGCGGCGAAGCAGGGTGCGAGCATCCGCCGATTGCCCTGTCAGCAGGCTCGTAATCATCACTTCGCGTCCGAGGCGGTCAGTCGTGGTGTTGTCGTGGGTGCGCAAGAGCAGGTCGAGCAGCGCAGCGCCGTGCGACGAAAGATCGCGAATGCGACTCATGGCCCCGGCGCGCGAGGCGACTACGAGGTACGCGGTGAGGTCTTCGCTCGACCCCACCGAGTGCAGTTGAAGCCCCGGATGCCGAACTCGCACGGGTTGGTTAAGCGCCACTGCTGCGGCATCCCGCACGTGCAGCGCTCCCGCTCCCGAACTGGCAATGGCGTGCCCTTGGCTGTCGAGCAGCACAGCCCACCCGTCGATTCGATGAGCCAGTTCTGCCATCACTGCCTTCACCCCGCCGCGGCGGGCGATCTGGGTGAGCACTTTGGTTCCGCTTGTGACGAGTCGATCTTCGGCCGCTTGATCTACAGCGAGCGCCGCCGCGATCTCACTCAGCACGGCGCTCTTAGCTCGTGGCGGGCACAGGATGGCCATCACGCCGCTGACGTCGATCAGGCCTTCTAGATCGGCCCCCGATTCACCGTGTCCAGCCACCAATGCAACGGTTTCAACGATCAGAACGCCGGCACGAACGGCCTCTGCACGAGGACTGTCTGGCGCGAGTAATGATTCGATCTCGTCAGCGCTCACCACAATCGCGGTAACAAATTGCGGATGAGCATGAACCGTGAGGTCATCAGCCATGATCACCGAATCGATGGGCGCATTCGCTCGTTGATCAGCATTTTTGAGCGCGCCACCGAGCAATCTCGCCAGGGTACGTACGTCGAAAGCCATTGCTTGAGTGTACATAGTGATGGAATCCCAGCAAGATTTCACATTATTTCATAGTGCCGTGAGATTTTTGCGGCCCTAGCATCGGCGTAATCATCCACGCACTCAGGAGGCACCCATGAAGGCCATCGTCTTCCGCTCCCCCGACCAGCCGCTCGAATACACTGACGTCGAACTCGCTGCCCCCAAGGCCGGCGAAGTACGCGTCAAGATTGCCGCCGCCGGGGTCTGTCACTCCGACCTCCACATCAAGCGTGGCGAATGGGATGCTCCCGCACCGCTCGTCATGGGCCACGAGGGCTCTGGTGTTGTTGTCGAACTCGGCGAAGGCGTTACCTCGCTCTCCGTTGGAGACCATGTTGTGCTCTCGTGGGTTCCGCCGTGCGGCGAGTGCCGCTACTGCCGCTCGGGCCACGAAGCTCGCTGCCAGAAGGTTGCCACGGTCGTTGCCCCCAAGGGAGTGCTCTTCGATGGAACCTCGCGCTTGAGCCGCGAAGGGGACGAGAACATGCACCACTACTTGGGTGTCTCGTCATTTGCTGAAGAAGTTGTAGTTCCAGCATCCGGAGCCGTCAAAATTCGTGACGATGCCCCGCTCGATGTCGTTGCGCTCGTCGGCTGCGCCGTCGCCACGGGCGTGGGGGCCGTGCTCAACACTGCCGCAGTAGAGCCCGGTTCGACCGTGGTCGTTATCGGTTGCGGAGGCGTTGGCCTCAACGTCGTTCAGGGCGCAAAGCTCGCCGGAGCCGAACGCATCATTGCGATCGACGTACGCGCCGAGAAAACCGCCCTTGCCACTCAGTTCGGCGCGACCGACGCCATCGATGCCTCTCAAGTGGATGCTGTGGCCGCCCTCTTCGAGCTGATTCCCGATGGCGTCGACTACGCCTTCGACGCCATCGGCCGCACTTCCACCACGGAACAGGCCATCACGATGCTGGGCCTGGGCGGAGCCGCGGTCATCGTTGGCCTCCCCCCGACGGGTGCTCGTGCATCCTTCGAGCCTCTTGTTCTTGCCGAAGCCGACCAGCGCATCATCGGCTCGAACTACGGCAGCGTTCGCCCTTCTATCGATATCCCTGCGCTCGTCGACCGCTACATGGACGGCCAGCTCAAACTCGACCCGCTCGTATCTGGGCGACGTCCCCTCGCAGAGGCAGCGGAAGCGTTCGATGATCTCGAATTCCGCGGTGCCCTTCGCACCCTGCTCATTCCCTGACACTTCGCGTCACTACGCCCACTCTGAGGAGAGTTTGTTCATGTCAGCACCAACCAGCACGCCACCAACCGCGAGCGCGACCCCCACCGATGTGGGATTGCGCCGCGGAGTAATGAGCGGCCCAGAACTCGCCGCTCAAGCCATTGCCAACATCGCCCCGAGCGCGGTCATCGCGTTCACCGCCGCCGCCATCTTCTTGGGCGCCGGCAACAGCACTGTTTATTCCTTCATCCTGGCCACGGTCGTTATCCTGAGCGTTGGTTACTGCGTAGCCGTCTTCGCGAAGCGTCATGCCTCGGCCGGCTCGCTCTACACCTATGTTTCCAAGGGTCTCGGCCCATTCGGAGCCTACGTGGCCGGCGTCACCCTGCTGATCGGATGCTGGGGAATCGCCGCCGGATCATTGGGAGGTTCCGTCTCGTACATGAGCCAGTTCCTCGTCGCGATCGGGGTTCCCGCTGGCGGTGTTCTCGCGCAGATCGGTCTCGCCATTTTGCTCGGTGGACTCGCGACGCTCTTCACGATTCGTGGCATCCGCCTCTCCGCTCGCATCTCGCTCGTGCTGGAGCTCGTCTCGGTAGCGATCATTCTGATCCTGCTCGTGATGGCTCTCGTCTGGGCTGGAGCAAACGCGTGGGATCCCTCGCAGTTCTCGCTCACCGGTGTTCCCATCTCGGGCGTTGCCACCGGAATGGTGCTCGGTATTCTCGGCTTCGTCGGCTTCTCGTCGGCTGACGCTCTGGGCCGTGAAGCTCGCAACCCGTACACCGCCATCCCCCGCGCCATCATGTGGAGTGCGGTCACGGTCGGCATCCTTTACGTTTTTGCGGCCTACACGCAGGTTGTCATCTTGGGCGATGGTCTCGGCGCGAGCGCCAACCCACTCGAAGAAATCTCGACGACCATCGGCATGCCAGCCTGGTTCGGTCCGGTTCTGACACTCGGCGTCGGCGCCTCATTCTTCGCTGTTGTCGTTGCTCCGCTGAACGTCGTGGGCCGCATCCTGTACGTCATGGGCAAGGAAGGCGTTGTTCCTGAGCGCTTCGGCCGCACCCACGAGCGTCACATGACGCCGCACCGCGTGCTCTTGGTCGCGGGTCCGCTCGCGATCGCTCTCGACGTTGTCATGCTCGCCTTCGGCGTTCACGCCATGGATATCGTGGTCTGGGTCGACACGTTCGGCACCTACGGCTACATGGTCGCGTACTCCCTCGTCGCTATCGCCTGTGTCATCTACACGCAGCGCGAGAAGATCCCCAACGTGCTCGTTTGGATCGCCGCTACCGTCGCCGTCGCGAGCATGATTTGGGTGTTCATCGCGAACGTCTACCCCGTACCGCCGTACCCGCTCAACCTCATCACTTACATCTTCCTTGCGGCCATGGTCGTGGCTGTCGGGTGGTACCTCAACCTTGCCAAGAAGCGCCCAGAAGTGATCGCTGCAATCGGCAGGACTGAAACGGATCAGATGAACGGGGTCGGCTAGCTTCCACTAGTTCGACCACCACAGCAGGCGGCCCCGTTCGAGACTTCGAGCGGGGCCGCCTGCTTACGTTAACCCTCACAACCGGAACTGGGAACGCTTGCTGCTATTTCTCGGCAATCTGATGGCCCGCATCGATGACCTCGACGAGCCGTTTCGCAAGACGTTTACGCACCATGTGGTCGTTGGCCTCTACCCGGTGCATTGTGACGTGCCTCATTTGTTCGACTATGCCCAGAGTTCCGGGAGCAATGAATTGGTCGAGAGTGCCGTACACAATGTCGATCGGCACCCGCACTGCGGCGATATCGCTCACGGTGGTTTGCGTCTCAATACAGTTCTTGAGGCTCAGCACGAAGGCTCGCCAGTTGCGTTCCGAGATATCAAGAGTGTCTTCCGTGCGGAAGAGACGGCGCACCGTATCCACCGAGGCGATCGTGAACTCTTTGTTCGTGCGCAAGAACTCGTAAGCCCGCATGTAGGCTCCTACCCTCGCCCGCACGAGAGGGTCGCCAATTTGATTGGGCGAAACATAAATTGGCGGACTCACCAGCACGAGCCTGCTCACCTTGCTCGGGTGGGCTGCGGTATAGCGGGCTGCCAGAAGACTGCCGAGAGAATGCCCCACCAGGATGAAGGGGGCATCCAGCTTGAGGGAATGGATCGTGGCGCGGATCGAGTCAACGTGATCTTCGATGGTGAAGTTTGAGTCTGCCGGACTTGGTGATTCTCCGAACCCCAAAAGATCGAACGAGATGCAGCGATAGTGGTCTGACAGCTGCGGGATGACGTGGGCGAACGTCACGGCTGATGAAGCGATTCCGTGAAGAAAGATGATCACGGGGCCATCGCCCTCATCGGCGGCGATATTCAAGAGAGGTGCCTTCGAAGGCAGTAGTCTGCGTCGGAGTGCTCCCCAGAAGGTCATGGCCCTAGTATCCCAGCCCTAGGCTGCGGACGGTAACGATCGAGGCGTGACGCGCGAATCGTGACAAACGTTGGGTAGTTTTTTCGAGTCGCGCGGACCTACATTGAAACTATGAGGCGCACACTAACGATCACCACAGCACTGGCTCTCTCCGCTCTCGCACTCTCGGGGTGCTCAGCCGGGATGGGCGAAAGTTCCACGAACGAATCCATCGAGTATCTTGAGGGCGACTTCGAGGACTCGCGGGCGGCGACCAGCGACGATGCGCAAGCGCAGAGTGCCCCGGCCGCGGATGGTGCCCTCGTGAACGAGTCGGACATCAGCCGCGAAGTCATCACGACGGGCTACATGTCCGTCATCGTGGAGACTCCCGAAGATGCCACCGCGGAGGCTATCCGCATCACCGAGTCGGTCGGCGGGCGCGTCGATGGCCGCAACGAATACGCGGCGTCGGAAGGAAGCGGCGGCAGTTCCACCCTGACGCTTCGCATCCCGGCCTCAGAGCTCACCGCCACGCTCGACAAGTTCAAGGATCTCGGCGAAGCGCAGGAGGTGTCTCTCAACGCGGTCGATGTCACGATGCAATCGCGCGATCTTGAGGCACGGATCGCCGCGCTCGAAGCATCAGTCGACCGACTGCTGGCACTGCTCACCACCGCCGAAGACACCGACACGCTCATCCAGTTGGAGACCGCAATCTCCAGCCGCCAGGGCGAACTTGAGAGTTTGAAGTCCCAAAAACGCTACTTCGACGACCAGGTCGCGATGTCCACTCTCACGCTCAGTTTGGTCTCCGAAGCCGAGGCTCCCAGCGTCGAGCCCAGCAACTTCTTTGATGGCCTCGGCGCAGGCTGGGCAGCCCTCGTTGCCTTCTTCTCCGGACTGCTCGTACTCGTCGGCGTTCTTCTCCCGTGGATCGTCTTCCTCGCGATCGTCGCCGCGATCATCGTGATGATCATCCGCTTCGCTCTCCGCTCACGCCGCGTCACCTCAGCAGCGCCCGCCGCCCCTCCGGCCGAGACCGGCGCAGCCACGACGCCCGAGGAATCGAAAGCCGACTAAGCCTTCTCGGCGAGCAGTTCCCGCACCCGAGGGATGACCTCGGTGGCGTACAACTCAATACTGCGCATCATGCGTTCGTGAGGCAGGGTTCCGGCGCTGTACTTCATGTCGAATCGCTGGATGCCGAGGGCAGAGATAGTGTTCGCTATCTTCTGCGCTACGGTCTCCGGCGATCCGGCGTACATGGAGCCGTGCTTCACTTCGCCGATAAATTCGTCAACGCTCGACTCGGGCCAGCCGCGGTCGCGACCGATGCGGTCACGCATGGTCTTGTAGTGGGGCCACATCTCCTCGACGACCTTGTCGTCGGAGTCGGTGATGTAACCGGGCGAGTGAACAGCGATGGGCAGGTCGGGTTGCCCCAACTCGGCGAGCGCGTTGTGGAAGAGCTGCGCATAGGGCGCAAAACGCTCGGGCTGGCCGCCGATGATCGCCAGCACGAGCGGCATCCCGTAGCGGGCCGCGCGCACGACAGACTCGGGGCTTCCGCCGACGCCAATCCAGGTCTTGAGAGAGCCGGATTCGGTGCGCGGGAAGACCTCTTGGTTCTTCAGGCCGGCGCGCAGCGTGCCCGACCAAGTGACGGGCTCTTCCTTGATGAGCTCGGAGAAGAGGTCGAGCTTCTCGGAGAAGAGCGTTTCGTAGTCGGCGAGGTTGTAGCCGAAGAGCGGGAAGGACTCCGTGAAGGAGCCGCGACCGAGAATGATCTCCGCGCGGCCGTTCGACAGGGCATCCACCGTGGCGAAGCGTTCGTACACGCGCACGGGGTCATCGGAGCTCAAGACCGTGACGGCCGAGCCCAGTTGGATGTTCGTCGTCGCGGCAGCGAGAGCGCCGAGCACGGTTTCGGGAGCGGTGATCGCGAAGTCATCGCGGTGGTGCTCGCCCACGCCGAAGTAGTCAACGCCGAGCTTGTCGGCCAGCACTCCCTCGGCTACGACGTTGCGGATGACCTGCGCCTGACTGAGCGGCGCACCATTCTCGTCTACCGTGACGTCGCCAAATGTGCCGAGTCCAAACTGAACCTGCTGATTCACGAGCTCCCTTTCGCTGAGACGCCGATCGCGTCTGTAGGCAAAACCGTAGCCGGGCATCCGCTATTCCACGATTGCGGGGCAAGCACCCGCCACTTGGCGGTGGACGGATGTCGGGCGCGCTGCCGTGGTGAGTTAGACGGAATCGCGCCGCACAAGAGACGTCGGCAGAGTGTCACGAATCGGCGCCTCCCCCGGAGCGGCAATCAACTCGGCGAGCGCCGTAACCATTCGCGCACCGAGTTCTTCGAGCGGCTGCCGCACGGTCGTGAGCCGGGGTTCGAGAGTTGTCGCGATGACAGTGTCGTCGAACGAGACGAGCGAAATGTCTTCGGGCACGCGACGACCCCGCGCTTTGAGCGTTCCCACTGCGCCCGCCGCCATGAGGTCAGACATGACGAATACGCCATCGAGATCGGGATACAGATCGAGTAGTCGCCCCATCGCTTCTGCGCCACCCGCTGTAAGGAAGTCTGACTCCGCGACGAGGGTGCTATCGAGACCGTGAGCGTCGAGCGCCATTTGAAAACCTCGAAGGCGGTCTTGAGACACCCCCATGCCAATCGGACCGGCAATAATGCCGATGCGATGGCGGCCCGCGGCAATGAGAGTCTCGGCAGCGAGCCGGCCTCCCCCCACGTTGTCGGAGTCGATGTACGACAACTCGGAGTCCACCGACTCAACGGGGCGACCCAGAAAGACTACGGGCAGAGCAGATTGCGCGAGCAAGCGCGGCAGCTCGGTGTTGTGCGCTTCAAGGATCACCATCGCACCGTCAACGTGACTGGCTTCGAGAAAGCGCAGAAACTTCTCGTCGCTCTCGTCGTTGGCACGCAGCAGCATCACGAGTTGTTGATCCGTCTTGGCGATCTCCCGAATGGCTCCGTGGAGCGCCATCGCGAAGAACGAGTTGGTCATGCCTTCGATGTTCGTTTCCGAGACGATGAGCGCGACCGAATCGTGGCGACCGCGGGCTAACGAGCGTGCGGCAGGGTTGGGGCGAAAGCCTAGTTTTTCGGCTGCACGCTGCACCGCAGCACTGCGCTCGGGGTGAACCGTGAGCTTGCCGTTGATTGCGCGAGAAGCCGTTGTGCGCGATACGCCGGCCTCACGCGCGACGTCGTCGAGGGTAACCATCTGCACATCATCCCCTGCCTCGTCGTAATTCGTGGAACGCGCACCGCTCGTCGTTGCGAATTTTAGGGAAGCGCAATCTTTTTGTTGTCTTTCCCGACATAAGCCTATACGGTGGCATTACTTCATCAAGGAAGCGCTTCCTCGGATAGCCCTCGAACGCACTTCCCCCGATGGATGCCCCCTCAAATCCCCAATCACACCTCAACGTGGAGGACGTAATGTCAGCGAAAAGAATCGCCAGAACAGTGATCGCGGGAGGCGCAGCTCTTGCGCTTCTTGCCGGATGCTCGGGCGGAGGTGACACCGACGGAAAGATCACTCTCGACGTCTGGACCTTCGGCGGTATGGGCCTCGACGAAGCATTTGCAACGTACCAAGAAGAAAACCCCAACATCATCCTCAAGGTCACCAACGCCGGCGGATCCGACGAACAAGCTCAGGCACTGACCACCGCCCTCGCAGGTGGCAAGGGGCCCGACGTCGCGGCAATTGAAGTCGGCTACATGTCGCAGTTCAAGGCTCAGCCGCAAAACTTTGTCGACCTGCGCACTCTTGGTTCAGACGACATTGAAAGCAGCTTTCTCGACTGGCGCTGGTCTCAAGGCGTCGCCGCTGACGGCTCGGTAGTCGGCATCCCCACCGACGTGGGCGGGCTCGCAATGGCCTACCGCACCGACCTCTTCGAAGCCGCCGGACTCCCCAGCGACCGCGACGAGGTAAGCGCCCTCTGGCCGACGTGGGACGACTTCATCGAGGTCGGCGCAGAGTATCGCGCAGCCACCGGTAAGGGAATGATCGACAACGTTAACAGCGCGATCTTCAACCCTGCGGTACGCCAGGGCAGCGAAATGTACTACGGCGACGGCGACGACGACCTCATCTACGACAGCAACCCCGACGTGCAGGAGGCGTTTGGCTACGCTCTCGACGCCATCGATACGGGCATCAGCTCACGCACTCCGTCGTGGAGTGAAGCGTGGAACGCCGGTATGAACAACGGTGACTTCGCCGTGCTTGCCGCACCAGCGTGGATGATGACGTACATCTCCCAGCAGGCGCCAGACACCTCAGGAAAGTGGGATATCGCAGCGGTACCCGAGAACGCCGGCAACTGGGGCGGCAGCCAGCTCGCTATCCCCGCTAAGTCAGACCACCCCGAAGAGGCATTCGCCTTTATCGAGTGGCTCATGTCGCCGGAGCGTCAGCTCGAGATTTTCCAGGCCCACGGCAACTTCCCGTCGACCCCGGAACTCTACGAAACGGAAGACATCCAGAACTTCACCAGTGAGTTCTTCAACGATGCCCCTGTCGGACCGATCTACGCCAACAGCGTGGCGTCCATCGAGCCGATCTTCGAAGGTCCGCAGCAGCGCATCATCGACACCGCAATCTTAAACTCGCTCTCGCAAGTCGAGAACGGTGAAGAACCTGCGGCTGATGCCTGGTCCACTGCACTTAAGAACGTCAAGACTGCCCTAGGCGGCTAGTGCTCCCGGGGCGGGCTCACTCGCGTGGGTCCGCCCCTTCCCATCCCCTGTCAAGGAGTTCGCCATGGTTCTGTCTGCCCCTCCCCGTTCCACCCCCGCGCCTCAGCGCCCCCAGAGCACCAAGAGCGCCAAGAGCACCGGCCTCAAGCCTCGCCGTCGCATCAAGTCGGCGTCGCGAGTGGATGCTTTTGCCCCCTACATGTACATTGCGCCGTTCTTCGCGCTCTTCGCCGTGTTCGGCCTGTTCCCCACCGTCTTCACGTTCTACGTCGCTCTCTTCGACTGGAATCCGATCGGCGGCCAGACCTTCATCGGCCTGGACAACTTCGTCACCCTCTACGGCGACGAGCGTTTCTGGAACGCGATGCGCAACACCTTCAGCATCTGGATTCTCTCGACTGTTCCGCAGCTGCTGCTCGCCCTCTTCCTTGCTCAGCTACTCAACAACGCTCGATTGAAGTTCGCGAACCTTTTCCGCATGACGATGCTCGTTCCTTACATCACCTCGGTGGTGGCGACAACGATCGTCTTTGCCTCGCTCTTTGGTCGCGACTACGGCCTTATCAATAGCTTCCTCAACTTCTTCGGAGTCGAGTCGATTGACTTCGCGGCCAACACGTTCGCCAGTCACATCATGGTTTCGACCATGGTGCTGTGGCGCTGGTTCGGGTACAACACTCTGATCTATCTGGCGGCGCTCCAAGCGATCCCCAAGGACATCTATGAAGCTGCCGCCATCGATGGTGCGGGAGGTTTCAAACAGTTCTTCTATGTGACGATTCCCTCGCTTCGTCCCGTCATCATTTTCACGATTATCGTTTCCACCATTGGTGGCCTTCAGGTCTTTACGGAGCCTCTACTACTCTCCGCTCCTGGCCTCACGGGCGGTTCCGGTCGCCAGTTCCAGACCCTCAGTCTGTTTATGTACGAGCAAGGGTTCGGCAACTTCCAGTTCGGCTACGGCTCCGCCATCGGCGTGACCCTGTTCGCCCTGATCGTCGTGTTCTCTGTCATCAACTATCTGCTCTCTCGTCGCATCACCTCAGACGACTAAGGACGCCATCATGACTACTTCCACCCCTGACGCTGTCGTCACCACTGCTCCTCGCCTCCGCAAACGTGCTTTCGCCGGTCGCGTGCGCTGGTGGACCTACGCGTTCCTCTTCGCCTCGGTCGCCGTGAGTGCGTTTCCGTTGTATTGGATGTTCGTCGTCTCGACGAATGACTCCGCAGCGGTTTCCCAAACTCCCCCGACTGTGGTGCCGGGCGGTAACTTCTTTGTTCTCGCGGAGCAGGTCTTTACGACTGTGCCGTTTGTGCAGAGCCTGGCGAACTCATTCGTCGTGGCGGGAAGCATCGCGATTTCTCAGATGATCTTGTGCACTCTCGCCGGCTTCGCTTTCGCGAAGCTGGAGTTCCGTGGGCGCGATCCGCTCTTCATCATTGTGCTCATCACGATGATGGTTCCCACCCAGCTCGCGGTGATCCCCCTGTACATGATCATGTCGAACCTCGAGTGGATCGATACCCTTCAGGCGCTGATCGTGCCCGGCATGGCAAGCGCCTTCGGCATTTTCTGGATGCGCCAGCACCTCTCGACCGTTCTCAACAACGAGCTCATGCAGGCGGCAAGAATCGACGGCTGCAGCACCTGGCAGATCTATTGGCGCATCGCCTTCCCCCTCGTGCGCTCCGCTGGATTCGTGCTCGGACTGCTCGCGTTCGTCACGGCGTGGAACGACTTCCTCTGGCCCCTGATCGTCATCCAGTCGCCCGAAAACTACACGGTGCAATTGGCCATCAAGGCGCTGCAACGGCAGTACTTCGTCGACTACGGCCTCGCGATGTCCGGGTCATTCCTCGCGACGATTCCGCTGCTGATTCTCTTCATTTTCGTCGGCCGCAAGATGGTTGCCGGCGTCATGGATGGTGCCTTCAAGGGGTAATCACCTTCCCCTGTCGGCATCACCAATTCGCTTCCACCCCAGAAAGAAACCATGACTCTCTTTATCACCACGCCCGCTGGCGCCAGCGAAACCAACGATCAGGTCGAGCACCTCATCGCACAGATGACCCTCGAAGAAAAACTCGCCCAACTCGTCGGCATCTGGGTAGGCGCTGGCGTCGATGGCCAGAGTGTTGCCCCCATGCAGAGTGCGCAAGACGACGGGGCCGACGACTTCAACGAATTCTCGAAGGACGGCCTCGGCCACCTCACCCGCGTGTTCGGCACCGTGCCGGTCAGCCCTGCCGCCGGTCGCTCCGCTTTGGGCCGCACCCAACGGTGGTTGCGAGACAACACTCGGCTCGGCATCCCGGCGATCGCCCACGAGGAGTGCCTGACCGGTTTGGCAGCGTGGCAAGCGACGACGTTCCCCACTCCTTTGGCGTGGGGCGCAACGTTTGATCCGGCCCTCATCGAAGAGATGGGGCACGCGATTGGCGAGAGTATGGCGAAGCTTGGGGTCCACCAGGGCCTCGCTCCCGTGCTCGATGTGATCCGCGACGTGCGCTGGGGCCGCGTCGAAGAGTGCATCGCCGAAGACCCCTTCGTCGTGGGGGAACTCGGTTCCGCCTACGTCCGTGGACTGCAATCCACGGGCGTGATCGCGACCCTCAAGCACTTCGTCGGGTACTCCAATTCGCGAGCGGGGCGCAACCTGGCTCCCGTCCATGCCGGCCCGCGCGAAGTGGCCGACGTGCTGCTTGTTCCCTTTGAGATGGCGGTGCTGGATGCGGGCGTGGGCTCGGTCATGCACTCGTACGCCGAAATTGACGGCGTGCCCGTGGCATCCGACCCCACTCTCTTGACCGACCTGTTGCGTGAGCGCTGGGGCTTTCGGGGAACCGTGGTGGCTGATTACTTTGGCGTCGCTTTTCTCGAATCGCTGCACCAGGTGGCGAGTGATCTCGGTGACGCGGCCGCTCAAGCCTTGACCGCCGGCGTCGATATCGAGCTACCCACCGGCAAGGCCTACTTGGCACCGCTCGCCGAGAAGGTTCGTAACGGCGACGTCGATATCGCCCTCGTCGATCGCGCGCTGCGCCGGGTGTTGGCACAGAAACAACAGCTCGGCTTGCTCGACCCCGAGTCCGCCGCTTTCTCAGTGGACGCGACTGACGAGGAGATCGATCTCGATCCCCCGCACCACCGCGCGATCGCCGCGGCCATCGCCGAGAAGTCGATCACGCTGCTGAGCGACGGCGGTATTCTGCCGTTGGCTCCGGATGCTCGCATCGCCGTTGTGGGCCCGAACGCTCACCGCACCGCTGCCCTCTTCGGCTGCTACTCCTTCACCAATCACGTGCTCGGACAGCATCCGGATGTCGCCATGGGCATTGAAGTCGAGACTCTGTTCGAGAGCCTTCACCACGACTTCGGTGGGGTGCTCGGCTACGCGCAGGGCTGCGCTGTGGACGACGACGACACCTCGAAAATTGCGGAGGCCGTAAAGCTGGCCACCGCTGCAGAGGTTGCCGTCATCGCCGTCGGTGACCACGCCGGCCTCTTCGGCCGCGGCACCTCGGGCGAGGGCTGCGACCGCGACTCGCTCGAGCTTCCCGGCGTACAGCGCCAGCTTGTCGAAGCCGTGCTCGATACGGGAACCCCGGTGGTGCTCGTCGTCATTTCCGGACGCCCCTACGCCATCGACTGGGCTGCTGCTCGCGGTGCCGCCATTATTCAAGCCTTCTTCCCCGGCGAAGAGGGAGCGAAAGCAATCAGCGGTGCGATCTCCGGCCGCATCAATCCCTCAGGCCGGCTCGCCGTTTCGGTGCCCCGCTCAGCAGGGTCGCAACCGTACTCGTACCTTCACCCGCGCCTCGGCGAACCGAGCGAAGTATCCAACCTCACGACGGCTCCCGCCTTCCCCTTCGGCTTCGGGCTCAGTTACACGAGCTTTAGCTATTCGGATGCGGGCGTCGCCTCCGAGACGATCGCTGCGGACGGCCGGTTCGACATCCAGTTCACGGTGACGAACACAGGCACTCTCGAAGGCGATGAGGTTGTTCAGGTGTATGCGCACGATGTCGTGGGTTCTGTTACCCGGCCCACGCGTCAGTTAGTTGCGTTCACTCGAGTGACGCTGAAGCCGGGCGAATCGCGCACTCTCGCGATGAGCATCCCGACCACGCGCATCGCGTTCAGCGATCGCAGCCTGACGCGCGTCGTCGAACCCGGCGACGTGCGGCTGTGGCTCGGCAGTGATTGCGAGACCGAAGCTGCACCGCTCGGAACGGTCACGATCTCCGGGCCCGTTCACTCCGTGACGACGAACGACAGCCGAAACGTCGATATCACCGTCGTCACCTAAGCGACCTGGCTTTCGGCGGGCGACTGAGCATCCCCCGCCGAAATAGCGGATGCCGCACCGCCCGCACTTGTCCCGCGGGCGCGCGGGCTCCGCGCACAACAGCGCCCCGGTCAAGATGGTGACCGGGGCGCTGCTGGAGCCGATCAGATGATCGGAGAGGGCGTACTTACGCTGCGGTGAGCGTGTTCGATACCGAGATGAGGGTAACGATTGCCGCGTTGATGAAGCCGGCGATGTACGGGTTGTTCGTCTCACGGTAGATCTTGCGCGAGATGACGGCGGTTACGGCCAGGATGAGGATGACCGGGTAGAGCCAGATGCTGAAGATTCCGCCGAAGCCGTCGATCGTGTACCCCGTGGTGAAGAAGTTGGTGTACTGAGCAACGACGAGAACGATGGGTGCCAGAGCGTTGAAGAACGCGAGCAGTGCCGTGTTGATCCACTCCTTGCCGCGGATGGAGAAGCGGTTGAAGGCGTTGACCGCCACCGAGTTCGCCACGAAGTAGATCGCGAAGAGCGGCAGGTACATGAGTGCAATGCCGACCTTGTCAGGCGTGAAGGCCTTGACAGCGACAACCCACCAGCGGAAGTCCGTCTTGAGGAAGTAGTCAAGCACGAAGACGATCGCGTACGCCGAAACAACGACGACAAACGACAGACCGAGTCCGTGGAAGAACTTCTTCCAGCCAGGCAGCACTCCAGAGGCACGAAGGTCGAGACCGTTCTTGCGCCCGAAGACCAGGTACGAGATCGTCATGATGATGATCGCGGCAATGGCGTTGACCGCAGCCCAGAAGGCGACGAAGAACACAGCGCCCTGAGGCATGAAGAACTGAACAGCGTTGAACGCAATCGCGCCCACCCACGGGGTGTTAGCGAGGATCAACCAGCTCCAACCGGAGATGATTGCCGAAACAACCAGTCCGCCCCAGAACCACGCGAGTCCCTTGCGGGTAGCGGGCACCACTGCTGCTGCAGGGGTACGGAGCCCAGCGAAGGCGCGGGTCGAGAGCATGGCACGCGTGAACGCGAGCAGGAAGATTCCGAAGCCGATCAGACCGAAGAGCGTGAAGGTCTCCTTGACCTGCCACACCTGTGAGCCCGAGGCGATCTCGTTGGGAGCACCGAATGCTTCTTGGAAGAACTCGATCTGGCTAGCAACCGTTGTCTGGGAGATGGTTCCCCACGGGTGGTTTTGTGCTGGCGTGTAGACAATACGGAGAGCATCCGTGCCATCGACGGAGTCGGTGTAGAACTCGCTCGCTTCGCGAACGTCAGAGGAAACCTCTTCCGGGTTTGCACCGAAGTGGAGGAACGACTGAGCGTTCGGGGTTCCGATGTAGTCGCGCGGCGGCGTGAGAACTTCGCCCTCGGGGCTGTAGCTGCGGAAGAAGAACTCGTCGTACTGGTCAGCAACGATTCCGACATCGCGGGCACCGTAGAGGTTGAAGTACGCGTTATCAGCTTCGGCATCCGTGTAGACGGCGTCGTTGTCGACGAGCAGGATGGCCGAGATGAGCTGTTCGTCAGCGGCGTTGTCGAGCACGGTCGAGAAGTTTGCTGCGCGCGCACCGTTCGAGTGACCGCTCACACCAATCTTGTCGGTGTCAACGTAGGGGAAGTCGGCGACGAGCTTCACAGCGTCGTACATACCGGTTCCGCCGAGCGTGACGTCCGTGGTCAGCGGCGAAGAGTTGCCGTGGCCGTACATGTCGATCGACACGACAACGTAACCGCGACGGGCAAGCTCAACGTAGTTGGCGTCTTGCATTTCGCGGTTGTTCCACCAACCGTGGCTCACCACGATGACCGGAGCCTTGTTGTCGACGGTTGCCGAGTCGGGCTTGAAGAGCAGTGCGCTCATCGTCTGACCCGACGAGGTCTCCCAGTTCATGTCCTTCACGCTGATGGAGCCTGCACCGGTTTGAACGATGGACGCACCAATGGAGGTGACCACCATCATGACTAGCGAGAGAACGAGCCAGAAGCTGTTCCTCTTTACTAACGAGGTTTTCATTGATTCCCTACCCCTTCGTGGGTATCGATTGCTGTGTGGTTATGAACGTGACTGACAGCACGTCCGTCATGGGTAAATCAGGCAGATTAGGTCTCCACGTCCTCATCAACCCAGCCCATGGTCTTGGTTACCGCTTTTTTCCAGTTGCGGTAAAGCTGATCTCTCTCGAGGCGCGCCATTTGCGGCTTCCACCTCTTGTCTTCGTTCCAGGTCGACAGCACATCGTGCTCGCTCTCCCAGAAACCGATCGCGATCCCGGCTGCAAAGGCGGCGCCGAGGGCGGTGGTTTCGGTGATGCGGGGGCGGATGACATCCACGCCCAGCTGGTCAGCCTGAAACTGCATGAGAAGTTCGTTTGCCACCATGCCGCCGTCGACGCGGAGCTCCGCGAGGTCGACTCCGGCATCCGCATTCATGGCGTCCATGACCTCGCGCGTTTGGTACGCGGTGGCTTCGAGCGCTGCACGAGCGATGTGGTTCTTGGTGACGTAACGGGTGAGTCCGAGAAGGGCTCCCCGAGCATCCGGTCGCCAGTAAGGAGCGAAGAGGCCGGAGAAGGCCGGCACGAAGTAGGCGCCACCGTTGTCTTCGACTTCGAGAGCGAGACGTTCGATATCAGGGGCGTCGGCGAACATGCCGAGGTTGTCGCGCAGCCACTGCACGAGCGATCCGGTGACAGCGATCGACCCTTCGAGGGCATAGACCGGAGCAGCATCACCGATTTTGTAGCAGACGGTCGTGATGAGGCCATTGTTGCTGTGCACGCGCTTGGTGCCCGTGTTGAGCAGCAAGAAGTTGCCGGTGCCGTAAGTGTTCTTAGCCATTCCTTCGTTGAAGCACGCCTGACCAAACGTGGCCGCCTGCTGGTCTCCGAGGATGCCCGCAATGGGCACTCCGGGCAGCGAACCGTGATCGCGGCAGTGGCCGAAGATCTCGCTCGATGAACGAATTTCGGGCAGCATCGACATCGGGATACCCATATCGGCGGCGATATCTTCACGCCACTGCAGGGTGTCAAGGTCCATCAGCATGGTGCGGGATGCGTTGGTCACGTCGGTCGCGTGCACTCCCCCGTCGATACCGCCGGTGAGGTTCCAGAGCAGCCACGTGTCAATGGTTCCGAAGAGCAGTTCACCGCGGTCGGCCGCTTCTTGAGCACCGTCGATGTAGCGGAGAATCCAGGTGACCTTGGGTCCGGCGAAGTACGGTGCGAGCGGAAGGCCAGTGATGGCTTTGTACTTTTCGAGTCCCTCGGCGCCCGCGAGCTCGTTCACGATGTGCTGAGTGCGAGTGTCTTGCCAGACGATTGCGTTCGTGACCGGCTTGCCCGTGAGCTTGTTCCACACCACCGTGGTTTCACGCTGGTTGGTAATGCCGACGGCGGCGATGTCCTGGTACGTGAGGTTCGCACGCGACAGCGAAAGGCCTACTGTCTCTCGAACGTTGTCCCAGATTTCCATCGGGTCATGTTCGACCCAGCCGGCGCGTGGAAATATCTGTTCGTGTTCGAGCTGCCCGTTCGAGACGATACGCGCGTCATGATCAAAGATGATCGAGCGAGAGCTCGTCGTTCCCTGGTCAATTGACAAGATGTACTGTGTCATTTTTGGCGTATCTCCATTGATCGTCTGTACTTCTGTAGGGCAGTTTCGTGCCCGGTTTCAGTAGTTCGGTTACTTCGATTCGAGTGCTGCGGGCGGGGTAACGAGCGGCACGATTTGCGGTGCTGCTTCGCGCACGGTGGATGCGGCTTCGTCATCGCGGGTGAGCGCGGCAGCAGCCACGGCATCCGCCATCTGGTGGTACACGGCAACTTCGTGAGCGGTGGTCTGCTCGTCCCAACCGAGCAAGCTCGCTGCGATTTCAGCGACCTCCGGCACGGCGGCCATTCCCTCGTTGAGGTACTCGTAGTTCATTCGAGTGCGTCGCGTCATGAGATCTTCGAGGTGCAAAGCGCCTTCATGCGTGATGGCGTAGGCGATCTCGGCACGAAGGTAAGCGGACGCGTGCGTGAGCGGCTTGCCCATCGTTGCGTCAGCATCCGCCATTGCAGCGATTTCGCTGATGTTTGCGCCATAGCGGTGCAGGAGGTGGTCGATCATCTGATCGCTCCAGCCGTACGTGGCGCTGAGGCCGGCGGCACTAGCGCGGGCCTCTTCGAGACCGTCAGCACCGAGAAGCGCAACACGAGCGGTGGTCGAAGGGTTAGCTTTGGCAGCGTCTTTGCCGATGGCAAAGTCGACGGCATCCTTGGCCATGACGCGGTAGGTGGTGAACTTTCCGCCGGCAATCACGGTGAGGCCGGGGATGGGCGACGCCACGGTGTGCTCGCGCGACACCTTGGCAGAGTTGGTGCCTTCCATCGTGCCGGGCTGCAGCAGGGGGCGAAGACCTGCCCAGGTGCCGATCACGTCGGTGCGGTCGATGGGGTGGGCGAGAACGGCGTTCGCTTCGGCGATGACGTAGTCAATGTCGTCGGCAGTCGCTGCGGGGTTGAGCAGGTTTTCTTTCCACGGGGTGTCCGTGGTGCCGATGACCCAGTAACGCGACCACGGAATAACGAAGAGCACGCTCTTGGACGTCTGCAAGATCAGCCCAGCTTCACCCTTGATGCGTTCACGAGGAACAACAATGTGGATGCCCTTGGAGGCCAGCACCTTGAGTCCGCCGCTTTCGTGGGCGAGCTCTTGGGTCTCGCCCGTCCAGACGCCGGTGGAGTTAATGACGGCCTTGGCGCGAACGGGGAAGGTCTTTCCGGTTTCGAGGTCGACCATGACGGCACCGTTGACGGCGCCATCCTCGTTGTGAGTGATTTCAATGACCTGGGTGCGGCTGGCTGCTGCCGCGCCGTGGGCGGAAGCGGTGCGGATGACGCTCACGACATAGCGAGCATCATCGACGTTGGCATCCCAGTATTCGATCGCACCAACGGCAGCGTCGTGAGCGAGGCCGGGGAATCGAGCCGCGAGTTGCTTGCGCGACAGGTGGCGGTGCCACGGCACGCTGCGCTTGCCGCGAGAGTTCTTGACCGTGACGGACGCGAGGAAGTCGTAGAGGGCGATACCGGCGCCGACGAAAGCGCGCTCCCACACGTGGTGGCGCAGCGGGTAAAGGAAGGGCAGCGGACGCACGAGGTGCGGTGCCACATTGTTCAGCAGCAGATCGCGCTCGGTGAGGGCTTCGTGCACGAGCTTGAAGTCGAGCATCTGCAGGTAGCGCAGTCCACCGTGGATGAGCTTGCTGGCGCGGCTGGAGGAACCCGCGGCCCAGTCTTGGGCTTCGACAACGACGGTGTCGAGACCCCGAGTTGCGGCATCCAGTGCGATTCCCGCACCGGTGATTCCTCCACCAATAACGAGCACGTCAAGCTCACGACCCGGCTGTGCACTATCAACGAGGCGCTGGATAGCGCTGTCGCGGGTTTCTCGAGTGAGGGACTGATCAGCCATGAACAATGCTCTTCTAACGTGTGGTGGTGGTACCGCCGAGGGCGGCTGTGAATCCTCTGAGATGAGTCACGTTGAGCAGCGTATTACGGTAGCTATACCCCATGACAAACTGAGCAGCACATCTGCACGAACGTGCAAGGATGGAAGGCATGGAACGCGAAGAGGCAATGCTGTCGGCATCATCGATGTATTACTTGCAAGACATCAAGATGGACACCATCGCCAACCACCTACATATGTCGCGCTCGAGCGTGTCTCGGCTGCTTCGAGATGCTCGCGAAAGTGGTCTCGTTGAGATCACTCTGCGCCCCACCCCCACGCGCGGTCCCGGTCTCGCGAAAAAGATCGAGGGTTGCTTCGGCGTCGAGACCCACGTTGTCCCGGTTGCTGACCTGGCGGATGAGGCAGAACGGCTCGATCAAGTGGCCCGTGCCACCGCCAGAATGGTGACCAGCTGGTTCGACTCCGACATGATTATGGGGGTTGCTTGGGGTACCACTTTGGCCGCGATCTCCAAGTATTTAGGCAAAAAACCCACCCGGGGAAGCGCCGTTGTTCAGCTCAATGGTGCGGCGAACGTGCGCACCTCGGGAGTCGAATACGCGGGTAATCTGATCGCCAACTTCGGTGACGCCTTCGATGCCCAGGTGCACCTTTTCCCAGTGCCCGCGTTCTTCGATTACGCGGAAACCCGCAACGCGATGTGGTCAGAGCGGTCAATTGTGCGCGTGCTCGAATATCAGCGCCGAGCCGATATTGCGCTGTTCTCGATCGGTGCGATTGCGGGAGAGGTGCCCAGCCACGTCTACTCCGCCGGCTACCTCGAAGCCGGAGACATCGCCACCCTCGACAGCGAAGGGATTGTGGGCGACGTGTGCACCATTTTCTTGCGTGAAGATGGCACCTACGAAGACCTCTCGATGAACGCACGTGCAACGGGACCGACCCCCGCCGAACTGCGGTCAATCCCCCGCCGCATCTGCGGCGTCGCCGGCGACAACAAGGTCATTCCGCTACTCGCAGCTCTGCGGGCAGGCGTTATTACTGACCTCGTAATCGATGAACAGACCGCGACGAGACTCGTCGAACACGTTCTCGAGCTCAAGGATGGCGCGGCATCCGACGGCGAAATCGCCTTCCAAGGCGAGCAGCGCAACGATGAGGCGGGTACCCCGAGCTAGGGCTCGTGGTATCCGCCTCAGTTTTCAGTTCGAAGTGCGCTCGCTAGTGTGGTTGGAAGAAAATGATCGTCTTGAGGTTTTACCGCGCTTCGTAGCGTGGCACTATCGAACGGTCATACGCGCGGAGGCCCTGCGACGACTTGAAGTTCGGTGAAACCGTGAAGCCCCCAGGGACCATTCTCAACGCCGACACCGCTCCACTTATGCCCGCCGAACGGGAGGTGCGGCCGCACACCACGCCCGTGCTCGTTGATCGAAACCTGACCGGCATCGAGCTCGCCGGCGATGCTATAGGCACGCTCCGGATCACCCGACCAAACGGATGCCGTCAATCCGTACTCACTCTTGTTTGCACGCTTGATTGCGTCATCGATATCGGTGTATGACAAAACGGGCAACACAGGCCCGAACTGCTCTTCAGCAACGACCCGTGTGCTGTCAGAAACATTGTCGAGAATCGTAGGTTGGAAGAAGTATCCGTCCCTGTCGATTCGTGAGCCCCCAGCAACGGTGCGTGCGCCGTTGCTTGTCGCATCCTCGACCAGCTCCGCCACGCGGCTCAACTGGGGTTCGTTGTTGATCGGGCCGAGCTGTGCTCCGGCCACAGTGCCGTCATCGACCTTCACGGAGCGAGCAATCTCACCCAGTGCTTCGGTGAGCTCAGCGCGAATGCTCTCGTGCGCGTAAACCCTCTTGACGGCATAGCAGAGTTGACCGTTGTTGTAAAAGGCATTCCAGAACAAAGTCTCGGCTACCTCGGAGACGTTTACGTCCGGAAGGATGATCGCCGGGTCGTTGCCGCCCAGTTCCAGAGTGACGCGCTTGAGGTCATCCGCTGCGTTAAGGGCGACGATCTTGCCAATCTCAGTGGAGCCCGTGAAACTCACCTTGCGCGGAATTGGATCCGAGACCATAGCCGACCCCAGGGTTCCCGAGACCACGTTGAGCACGCCGTCCGGAACGATCCCGCGGAAAAGCTGCCCCAGCGCAAGAGTTGACATAGGGGTGAATTGCGATGGCTTGACCACCACGGTGTTGCCCGCACGAAGCGCCGGGGCGATCTTCCAGACGGCGAGTGCGATAGGGAAATTCCAGGGAGTGATCGCGCTGACGACTCCGAGCGGGCGCCGGAAGATTTCTTCGTAACCGGCTGCATCATCGCGGATCACCTCGCGCGGAATCTCTAACTCTGCGTAGTAATCGAACCATGCAGCCGCGGCCATCAGTTCGCTCGCCGCCACATCCAATGGCTTCCCCTGCTCGGCAGTGAGAATGGGCGCAATCGAACTGACTCCGTTCCGAACCGCGTTCGCCATCTCTCTGAGCACTTCGCGGCGGTAGTTGTCGTCCCTCTTCCACGTAGCAAAAGCAGACTGAGCCACTTCGAAGACACCGTGGAGCTGCTCTGCGGTGATCGAGGGTGCCTCCGCAAAAAAGCGACCCGTCGCTGGGTTAATGACAGAGAAGGAACTGGACGCGTTAAGGTCCTTTCCGCCACTGGTGGCCGCAATTTTCAGCATCTGCGTGTCGGAAATCGTCATTGAAATCTTCCTCTCGTAACCGAGGTCATCGACTCCGACGACCTGGTGTTGCTAAACCCTTTGACGCCGTTGAAAGCGTACTCGCCAGAATAGTCCGACGTGCGTTGTTTGTATACTTTTTAATCTGAAAATGTGGGGTATTCATCCTCACAGGGATCCTAAAACGCAAGATTGTATACATCATGCATTCTTGCGACACAGGGCGTGACAGCTAGTCGCGCCCCCACACGAACCTAGGTTTCTCCCGTGCGGCGAAAGCTGCGGCCCCGATCGAGGGGTCCTCGCTCACCTTCAGCTCTTCCCACCAGCGCGCGTAGAGCTGCTCGACATCGCCATCGCCTGACACGAGAGCGCCGATGAGCTGCTTAGTAGAATGAATCGAGAGCTGAGATCTAGCCACCAGATCGGCACAGAGCGACTCAAGGCTCGATGGGAAATGTTCATCCGCGACGACCGAAGTGATCAATCCCATTTCGTAAGCCTCGGTAGCCGAGACGCTATTGCCAGTAAAGAGCAAGTACTTGGCCCGGGCCGGGCCGACGATATTCACTAGCCTCGTGATGCCCGACAACGGGTAGATGATGCCAATTTTTGCCGGCGTTATGGCCAAACTTGAACTCGTGGCCGCCACACGTAGGTCACAGGCCGCCGCAACTTCCCAACCACCGCCAAAACAAATCCCCTCGATCGCGGCCACTGTCGGCTTGGGGAAGGCAGCGATCGCCTCCTCTGCACGAGAAACCCACCCTCCTAACCCCACGCTTGGATCAAGGATGGAATCGAGCGAGCCAATATCTGCGCCCGCCGAGAAGTGCCCCTCCGCACCGCGAATCACCACGACGGTGACGGTTGAGTCATCCGCTAGCCTCGCCAGAGTCGGCTCGAACGACTGCCACATCGATAGCGTCATCGCGTTTCGTCGGGGCGGGTTGGAAATTGTGATGGTCGCGACGGCACAGTCCTGCGTCACGGTGAGGTTTCCGTCCGTCATCACGCGAGACCGATGTTGTATACCAATGAAACAATTTCTAAGCGATTCACGCCTAACAGTCTAGCGTTCTGGGCGCAAAAGTATACAATACGCAGATCGAAAGGAACACGATGAGCACCGAAGCGATCAACCAGCAACTAGCAATCGGCGGCGACCTCCCCGTGCGTCGAATCGGCTACGGAACCATGCAACTCACTGGGCCCGGCGTTTGGGATTGGCCAACCAACCGCGACGACGCCGTCGCGGTGATCAGACTCGCTGTGGAACTCGGCGTCACGCTGATCGACACCGCAGACGTCTACGGCCCGTACGTCACCGATGCCCTTATCCGAGAGGCACTTCACCCCTACCGCAACGATGTCGTAATCGCCACCAAAGTTGGATTCACCCGACAGGGCCCCAACCAGTGGATCCCCCTTGGTCGCCCCGAGTACCTTCGTCAGCAGACTGAGCTAAGCCTGCGCAACCTCGGCCTCGAACGCATCGACCTATTACAGTTGCATCGGGTTGACCCGACGGTTCCACTCGAGGATCAAGTCGGTGAGCTGAAGGCGCTGCAGCAAGAAGGCAAGATTCGTCACATTGGACTCTCCGAGGTAACCGTCGAGCAAATCGAGCAAGCTCGCGCTGTCGCCGAGATCGTCACCGTCCAGAATCGCTACAACCTTGGATTCCGCGACTTCGAGAATGTACTTGATTACGCCGCAGCCAATGGGATTGGTTTCATCCCGTGGTTTCCGCTCGATACCGGCAACCTCACGACGGCAGACGCCGTGGTTCGCGTTGCATCGGAGACGGGAAGCACTCCCGCGCAGGTCGCCATCGCTTGGCTGCTCAAGCGCTCAGACGTCATGCTGCCAATTCCAGGTACATCGTCTCAACAGCATCTTCGCGAAAATCTCGGAGCGGAAGAAATCACTCTGACTGACGAGCAATTCGCTTCACTCCACGGTTAAACTCGGCTTCCGGCCCAGCCGCATAGCGGTACTGGGCCGGAAGAGAGTCACTCTGGCTTGGTCCCCTAGCGGTACGCGATCGGCAAGACGTGCTGCACAGGGCCGCCCGTCCGCACAGCGCCAACCTCAAGCAACGCAGTGATCTCGTCGTCGTCGAACCCGGCTGCTGTGAGCACGGCTACCGTGCTTTGCCCGACCCCATCCGGGCTCAAAGGCCCGCGGCGCTGAGTCCGACTGAATCCGGCATAACGCGCTGTCATCATGAAGCTGCTCTTATCGTCGGCTGTGCGCACATGCACTGCCTCTGCGTCAAGCAAACGTGGATCACGGAGCACTGAACTCAGCGGCCGCGCTTGCACTGCACGAAGCCCTGCCGCCGAAACAGCAGCCACCGCCTCCTCGCTCGTCAACTCGCGCAACGACTTTGCCAGCGACTCACGAACAGCGTCCATGTCACCGGAAGAAGTGTCTGAGTTTATGAGTTCCGCGAACACCAGCATCGAGGTTGCTGCTGCCGGCCCTCCCTTGACGAGCGTGGAATCAACGTAGATCCACCCATCCGAAGTCTCATAGTATGACTGCACTGGTGAGAGGCCTCGAAGGTCGCTGCGCCCAACGGCCAGCTCCGGACGGCCATCGTACTTGACCATGTCTCCCATCTGCAGGAAGACCGAAACCGCCGCCAGCGAGTCCCAGGTGCGCTGCCCCCGACCGGTTTGCTGCCTGTCGTAGAGCGCTAGAACGCACGTGAGCGCAGAGAGCGCGGCTGCAGTCACGTCGTTGATAGCGATCGTATTTGCAACAGGGTCATCCTCCCCGCCCCACGATGTCATCATTCCGCTCATCGCCTGAACGACCATGTCGACCCCCGGAGCCTGCGAGAGCGGCCCACCTTCACCATAGGCAGAGAGCGACATCGTGACGATATTTTGGTTGATTTCGGCGAGTTTCTCGTAGTCGATATTAAGACTGGACATCACCCCAGGGCGCATGCCGTCGATCACGACATCACTGACCTTGACGAGCCGATGGAACGCGCCCTGCCCTGCCTCAGATTTCAGATCAATCGCAAGACTGCGCATCCCTCTGTTGTAGGCGTAACCCGAACCGCGGAATGGGTCGCCTGTGAGTGGCTCAACCTTGATCACATCAGCCCCCAGTTCCTTCAAGAGGAATCCTGCGTAGGGCGAGGCCACAAAGGTTCCCATATTGAGTACTCGGAATCCCGCGAGCGGGCCCTCAACGAAACGGGGCGCCGGCTCCTCAGAAACGGGACGAGCGCTCCAAGGCGTGGCGCCGTTGTGTTCGCCATGCGAGGGAGCATGGCGGTCGAATCGTGCTGGTGTGCGTGTGAGATTAATCGCTGAGCCAGGCATTACGACACGACCACGGGCCGGATCGTCGATCTCCACCCGCATACCGATTCCGCGAATCTGTGGGTGATCGAGCCATTCTTCCCTGCTCATCGCGGGGCCGCAAGGAATGCCAATGCTGGAAAGCAGCGCGAGCGATTCCTCCCGCGTGCGCGAAGCGAAAGCGTCGACGAGTTTTGGCAAACACCATTCGAAATTCTCCGTGAGCGCCATTCGAGCTGATACCCCGTCGATTCTTGGGTCAGCGAGAATGTCGTCGAGGCCGAGGGCTTTCAGCAGACCCGTTTCAAACTTCGGGCCGAGAGCACCACAGGAAATCCAGGTACCGTCGGAACAGCGGAACTGACGGTAGGTAGGATGACGCCCCGCTGGACCAACTTTCATCGAGGGGTCAGGCAGGGTGGGATCGACGCTCATCGCAGTGACTGTTGCCTCGATCAATCCTTGAACACCAGTGACCGTCACCACTTGCCCGAGCCCGGAAACCGTGCGTTCGACCAACGCAGCAACTAAACATGCCGCTGCCCACACGCCATGGATATAGAGGAGATACGGCGACATGGTCTCGATCGGACCGCCCGCGACTGACGACTGCCGCATCGCTTGTCCGCCATATGCTGCCAAGAGACCATTTGACTCACCCTCCCACGGTGCGTAACCGTCAAGGTAGGGCGGCATTCGAAGCTCGATGAGTCTGATGTTTGCCGCAGCCGCAGACTCAACCTCCGGGCCCCAGGCCGCTAGGCTGTCTGCGGCGCCCAGAATGCACACATCCGCGTTGCCGATGGCAGCCACTAACCAGTCTCGGTCCGCTTCCACCGTCGAATCAATGACGACGGAGCGCTTGTTACGATTCCATACAGCGGCACCGGGCAGCGAATCGTAGACGTCTGGTTCAGGCGAGGCGACTTTGATCACGTCTGCGCCGAAGTCACCAAGGAACATACTCGCGACGGGCGCCGCGATTCCGGTGCTGAGATCGAGTACTCGGATGTCTGCCAGTGCGCTCGTATCGTCGCCCCCGGCCTGTTTACGGACGCTCATCGTAGCGTCATCGATCCGCGGTCGAGCACAACTTCGCCCGCACTATTGAGCGTCTGGAATCGGGCGCCCGAATCCTCCGACCACATCCGCACAGTGAGCGTCTCCCCGAGGGAAACGACCTTTGTGAATCGTGCGTGCATACTGCCGAATCGCGACGGATCGGAACCCGCGATGCCGTGCAGGAGTGCTCGGGCGGTGAAGCCATAGGTGCACATGCCGTGCAAAATCGGCGCCGGAAATCCTGCACGTGCGGCAAATGTTGGGTCGCTGTGCAACGGGTTGCGGTCGCCAGTCAAACGGTAGAGCAGTGCTTGTTCTGGGCGAGTCTCGTAGGTGATGATGACGTCGGGTTCTCGATCGGGCTGCTCCCAACCATCGCCGGGTCCACGCTCGCCTCCGAATCCGCCTTCACCGCGCACGAACATTCCCGACTGTAGACGCGCAACGAGCTCTCCACTAGCCGTGTCGACCACGTCGGTAGCGGTTGATACTAGGGCGCCTGAACCCTTGTCAAAAATTCCAGTGATCGAAGCGGTGGATGTGACGTCTCCGCTGGCATCCAAGTCGCCGAACAACTCGAACCCCATGTCCGCGTGCAGCATCTTGGTCATATCGATGCTGAAGCCGTCGGGCAGTGGTCCGCCAGCCGCGACACAAATGAATGATGGCAGCACGCGCTGTTGAACAGCAGAATTCTCTGTAGTGAACTCCAGCTCGGCTGACGCATCGCCCTGACCCGCGCCCACAGCGACCGCATAGAGCAATGCATCTTTTGATTCCCACGTGCGCCGCAGCGGGGCGCCAGTTTTACCTACGTATGACGTATCGATGGCCACGATCGAACTCCTTTGTTTGATGGATCCAGATTAGCCGGATTTAGACTTTTTGTATACATTCAGCGCATTCAATTCAGAAATTGAGGCTCAAACCGCCTGAATCGTGAGAAATGTATGCATCGCCGGAACTCGCGACGCCGCTACAGGGAGAGGTGAACTCGATTTAGGAATGAACTGCTCTGACGCTCACGTAGAAACAGAATGGCGAACGGGGTCGAGCTGCGTGCCGGCCGCGTAGCGGAAATCGAACGCTACAGCGCCCTCTGAAAGCAACGCTGCTTCGAGAAGAACTGAAGAAACATCGGCCCCCTCGGCGCCGTGAGCCGGAGTGCTCAACTGCGCAAGGAACAAGCGGAGCCCGGCAGTGCGGGTGGCCTCTGTGCCAGCAACGCTGAGCCGACTGCCGTCATTATCCACGTGGACCCAGGGGTCCGAGATCAACAAGTTCATGGCTCCAGCGTGGGCACTAAACCGAACCGCTCCACCGAATTTCAGAACCCCGTCGCCCTCCGCAACAAACGGGAACAAAAAAGCTTGCTGCTGCTTTGCCGCACCATCAGTCACCTCGATAGTTCCACCAACGTCTTCAACGTAAGAGCGGAATGCCGTTTTTACATTCCATGCCAAATAAGGGCTGACCGGTCCTGACATATGGTTACTCCTCAGTGGTATTGATGTGCGCCGCGCAAAAAACTGATTCCTGCGCGGCGCACTCAAACAAACGGGTACTACTTGGTCAGCACAGTCTCACTTGCCTCTGCCTGCGAGTCCTCCTGCCGAGCAAGTTTGCTCAGCGCTTCAGCAGCGGCCATTTCATCTGTCGCCGCGACCTTATCGAAGCCTTCGATAGCGGGGTAGGGGTACTTACCGAGAAACGCAATCGTGATCGCAGAAACCACGAGTACACCTGCGAGTACCGGAATCACCGGCTCGTACGACCCGAATGTGTCGTAGGCAAGACCGAGCAAGAGCGGGCCGAACGCGGTTCCCAGCAGGAAGGCAGAAAGCACGACGCCGAGGATACGTCCGAAGTGCTTCATGCCGAGGTAACGGCTGACAAAGAAAGCGATCAAGTCCGCTTCAATTCCGTACGCAAGCCCGATGAGACCGACCGCGATCGCCGCGCTCAAGAAGGGGGTGTGAAGGAAGAAAATGCCGATGGCCGGAGCGATAATCACGATCGGGCCAATAATGCGCCCATCAATCCTGTCGATGAGCACGCCCCCAACAAGTCGCCCAACGAGCGATGCGAGCCCGAATATCGTCACCAGCAATACCGCTTGCGGCACACCAAGCCCGCGGTCCGACATCATGGGCACCAAGTGAACTTGCAAGCCAACGATTGTGACACCGACAAAACCAAGTGCGAGCGCGAGCATCCAGAAGTGGCGCCCTCGCAGCGCCTCTCCCAAGGTGAGCCCTGGCAATTCAAGGCTGACAACCTCGCCATCTTCGACGGACTCGGTAACTAGTCGCCCCTTAACACTGCGCTCGGCACGCACGCGGACAAACGCAAAGGTCATGGTGAGCGCGACAACCAAGGCGATGAGAGCCATCAGCGGGTAGGCGGTACGCCAACCGTAGTTGCCAATAAATACACCCGCGATGATGGGCACGAACGAAGTACCGAGCCCAGTAATCGCTGCCATGACACCGACGGCGAGTGCCCGCTTGTTGTCGAACCAACTCATTAACGCCTTGGTGAAGGTGAGCGATGTTCCTGCTCCGAAGAAGCCAAGCAGGAAGAAAGGTACCAAGAAAAGTACGACGTTATCAGCCGGCGTAAGCGCGATGACCGCGGTGAAGGCTGTGAAGCCGGTCCAGCAAATCACAAGGACCGGGCGCAACGCATACTTGTCAACCATACGGCCGACGATGGGAAGTCCGATGGCCATGCCGATAGCCGCCACAGAATAGGCGCCAGTAACGACAGTCCTCCCCCACCCCGTCTCATCAGTGATCGGGATAACAAAGATACCGAGGGTGCTGAGAACGACCGGACCGGGACCGAACGCGCCAGCGACACCCCCGCCAAATACCACCCACCACGGGCTCCGTCTTTTTCGAACAGCGGTAGTCATGCTCATTATTTCTCCTCATTGAGTTTCATGTAGCGGCTACGGTCGCCCGACCAGTTGGCCTTGATAGACCGAGGTGACGCCTGCACGCCACCCCGGAAAATGGTGTTCTAGTCCTTTAGTTCTTCTTTCGCGGTGGGCCCGCGACGACCTGGAGCTCGGTGAAGCTGTGCAGCCCCCACGGGCCGTTCTCAACTCCAACGCCGCTCCATTTGTGGCCACCGAATGGAAGGTGTGGCAACACTCCTCGCCCATGGGCGTTGATCGAAACCTGCCCACTGTCGATGTGTGACGCGACCGCAAGCGCGTGCTCGGTATCGGCTGACCACACTGATGCGGTGAGCCCGTACTCGCTGTTGTTCGCCCGGTCGATTGCATCGGATTCATCGGTGAACTCGAGAATCGGCAGAACAGGTCCAAACTGTTCTTCGTCAACAACTCTGAAATCATCCTCGACACCGTCGAGAATGGTTGGCTTGTAGAAGTAGCCGTCCCGGTCAAGCGCTTCACCACCGGCAACCACCCGAGCTCCCCGCCCCACAGCGTCGCGCACAAGGTCTTTCACTCGCTCGAACTGTGGCTTGTTATTGATCGGACCGAGCTGCACCCCGTCAGTCATACCGTCATCGATGCGGGCCTTACGCGCGATCTCGCCGAGTGCTTCTACCAGTTCCTGCTTGACATCTTTGTGCGCATATACACGTTTGACGGCTAGGCAAATCTGGCCGTTATTGGCGAACGCGCTCCAGAAGAGGCTGTCTGCGACCTCCTGGACATTGACGTCCCGGAGAATAATGGCGGGGTCGTTGCCGCCCAACTCAAGAGTGACTCGTTTGAGATCTTCTGCGGCTGCAACAGCAACGCGCTTGCCCACTGCGGTCGATCCGGTGAAGCTGACCTTACGCGGAACTGGATGCGAAACCATTGCGGCACCAAGCGGATCCGGCCCCGTAACAACGTTGAGCACGCCATCCGGCAACACCCCGCGCAAAACCTTCGCGAGGGCGAGTGTAGCTAGAGGCGTATAGGGAGAAGGCTTCACCACAATTGTGTTTCCAGCGCGCAATGCTGGTGCGATCTTCCACATAGCGAGCGTGATGGGAAAATTCCACGGCGTTATGGCGCTCACGACGCCCATCGGGCGGCGCAAAACCTCTTCGTACCCTTCGGCGTCGTCTCGGATTACTTCCCTCGGCACCTCGAGCTCCGCGAAGTAACGCAGCCACATGGCAGCGCCGAGAAATTCCATCCGTGAGTCAGCGAGCGGTTTCCCCTGTTCAGCGGTGAGGATAGGCGCCAGTTCCTCGACGGCAGCCTCAATCGCGGCTGCTGCGGCCAGCAGGCCGGCACGACGGAACTCGTCGTCCCGCTTCCACATCTGGAAGGCTCGATCCGCTGCAGCAAAAACGAGATCTAGCTGCAGCGGAGTCACCGCGGGTGCTTGGGCAAAGACGGCGCCTGTCGACGGGTTAATAACGCCAAAGGTTGTTTCGGTCGCAAAATCTGCGCCGTTCACTGTCGCCAGAGCTGGCATCGAGAATAGGTCTGCACTTCTCATGATTGTTTCCCCCCCTCGATCAGGCTTCGCTGACAACGAGTACAGGCTTGATCGTCACGCCCGACAATGAGTCGGCTTCCGCCTGGTTGATGTCCGCGAGCGGGTAGGTTCGAATGAGCTTCTCAAAGGGAAACAGCCCCTTTTTCCAAAATTCGAGCAACTGCGGAATGAAAATTTGAGGTATTGAGCTACCTTCTAGGGCATACGTCACGGTGCGTCCCGCGAGGAGATTGGGGGCGACAACTAGGTCTCCACCACCAGCGCCGACAAGAACAGCTTTGCCCGGACGAGCGAGCACGGTGATGGAGGTTTGGATCACTGAGCTGACCGCGGTCGTCTCGAACGTGAAGTCAACCCCACTGCTGCCTGCCACCACTGCCGCCTGAACGTCAGGGTCGTCGCCCCGCACGACGCGGGTCGCTCCGAGCTCAAGCGCCATCTCCAATCGGCTCTCATTGAGATCGATCACGACGATCTCACTGGCGCCCGCAATTTTGGCGGCCATCACTGCGGAGAGACCAACAGCACCCGCTCCAAAGATTGCAATGCTCTGGCCTGCGGCAAGCTTCATCTCGTTGAGCACTGAGCCAGCACCGGTCTGGATGCCGCAGCCAAGCGGCCCGAGAAGATCAAGCGGCACTTCCTTGTCGACTACAACAATGTTGCGCTCTGTCGCAATCGAGTATTCGGCGAAAGAGGATTGGCCGAACCAACGGTTGGCGACTGGATCCCCAGACTCGGTCGTCGCGCTGACGGAGCCGTCAGCACGACGACCTGTCACGTTCCGCAGCTCGAATTCAACGCAATACGCCGGCGCTCCGCGAAGGCACGATTCGCACCAGCCACAGGAGTCAAAGCTCATAAGTACGTGATCGCCAACGGCGGTGCGGGTTACGGCCGAACCGATCTTTTCGACCACACCTGACCCTTCATGTCCGAGGACTACCGGCGCGACCATGGCACCGAATTCGGGGATCCGAGGCAACATGTCTGTGTGACACATGCCTGCTCCGACCACGCGAACAAGCACCTCGTTCTGAGCGAGTTCGCCTAGAGTGACCTCTTCCACTACGAACGGCTGGTCGTGGCCTTTGAGTACTGCTGCTTTCATTTCTTTGACAACTTCCTTGTTGAATACTGTTGAAATGGGGGTGGGGTCAGCGGCTGGAGGATGCCGCTGTGGCGGGCTGAAGAATGTCGCCTGCACGATCGAAGTCGCCGCGCTCAGCGATGAAACGACGGTATTTCATGATTCGTCGTGGCTCGTTCAGCGTCGCTACCCCGACGAGGCGGTCTCCTGCACGGTAGAGCGCGACGAACTTGTCTTCGTCGGGACCACCGGAGACAAAACTCACGCTGTCGGCAATTGCCGTTCCTACGAACTGGATCCGATTGCCATACCAATCGCTCCAGAAGTAAGGCACAGTTTCGTACTTCTTTGCCTTTTCAGAGAAGAGCGCGTTAGTCGCGGCCTGCGTGCCTTGGTCTGCGGCATTCGTCCAATTCTCGAGGCGCATCGTAGAATCCATGAGCCCATTCGGCCAGTGAGCGACATCTCCTGCCGCGTACACACCCTCAGCAGATGTCTGCATGAAGGCGTCGCAGACGATGCCACCGTCAATAGGGCTCATTTCGAGGCCCGAGTCGGCAAGCCAGCTGGTTGCTGGTGCGGCTCCTACTCCCACGATAATGAGATCGGCAGGAATGATCTCGCCGTTGTTGAGGCGCACCGCCTCGACATGATCCGTTCCGATTACCTCATCGATTTGTACGCTGGTGAGCAGGCGAGTTCCGTTTCTCCCGTGGAGCGCAGAGATTGCCTTTCCCACAACTTCGCCGACCGCACGCACTAGCGGAACAGGTGCGGCTTCGATCACCGTGACCGTCGCACCTCTGGCCTGCGCCGAGGACGCGATCTCTGAACCGATGAAGCCTGCACCGATGACAACAAGGTTGCTACCTTCGCCGATTGCATCGCGGATCTGACGCGCATCCTCGAGGGTACGTAGCGTCAGAATGCCGTCAATCGCGGGAAGGTGCGCAAGTACCCGTGGCTCTGCGCCCGTTGCAATGATGAGGCGTTCATAGGGAATCTCTTGATCGCCAACCGTGACCACCTTTCGTTCCGTGTCAACGCCGTCGACGAAAGTACCCAACCGAAGATCTACGTTGAGCTCAGTGCGAAGTTCCTCTTCTGTGAGGAAGTAGTCGGGAGACGCTCCCTCAGCGAGGAATCCTTTTGACAGCGGAGGGCGGTCGTACGGGAGATAGATCTCGGCCCCGATGAGTGTAATGGAATCGGTATACCCACCACGTCGCGCGGATTCAACCGCGCGAAGGCCGGCCAGGCTCGCTCCAACTACAACGAGCCCGGCTCCTGCTTCATTAGTCATTTTCAGATTACCTCTAGCTTGAGCGCTTTTGCTGGGCACGAGCGCACGGCCGTTTCTACGTCTTCTAGATCAGCATCCGTGACTGTTTCGCTGAGCAGCAGCAGTGACCCATCGTCACTGACTTCAAAGTGCTCGGGTGCCAAGGATTCACAGATGCCAATGCCAGTGCAGCGGCCGCGGTCAACAACGATCCTCATGCGTGCCGCTTCGGTGTGAACGTCACTCATGATCAGCTCACCTTCACTGGAAGGTTCTTGACGCCATTAATGAAATTGCTGTACAGGTTCACTGGCTCACCAACCTCCATGTTCGGCAGCTTGGTCGTAATCTCACTGAAGAGCGCGTTCAGTTGAGCCTTCGCGACACCATTGCCGAGACAGAAGTGCACTCCACCGCCACCGAAACCAACGTGTGGGCTGCGTCCACGGGTGAGGTCGAACTTGTGAGGATCCTCGAATTCGCGTTCGTCACGGTTTCCCGATCCGTAGAAGATGACGACCTTGTCGCCCTTGAGAATCTTCTGTCCACGCAGCTCGATGTCTTCGCGTGCGGTGCGCGCGAACTCAATGACGGGCGATGCATGGCGAACGAACTCTTCGATCGACCCAGCAATACGGCCTTCGTAGTCTTCCATGAGCCAGTCGCGCTGGTCCGGGTTACGGTCAAGTGACACAACAGTCCGTGACGTCGTCTGCTTCGTCGTATCGTTGCCGGCGACGCTCAACAACAGCATCATTGCGCCGATGTCGTCATCGCTCAACGGTTTGCCGTCGAAATCGGCATTTGCCAGTGCCGTCGCAATGTCTGCAGCAGGGTACTTGCGGCGGTGATTGACAATGTCGACGCCAATCTCCTGCAGAATTGCGATTTGCTGCAGCACGAAATCTAACGGATTCACTCCGGCCGGAAGAATGTCAGGGTCGCTCGCACCAACCTGATTGTCGCCGGCTTGCGCGAAGGCCCCTACGAGGTCTTCTGGAACACCCACCATGTCCGCAACAGTCAGCATCGGCAGCTTTGCCGACACTTCGTGCACGAAGTCGAATTCACCAGCGCCGACGACCCGGTCGACAATCTGTGCGGCTCGTTCTTTAATCTTGACGCTCAACACACCGACTGCCTTGGGAGTGAAGGCCCGGCTCATGATCTGGCGGTATCGGGTATGAAATGGAGGGTCCATGCTGAGGAATGTCGGCGGAATCAGAAGCCCAGGATAACGAGGCGCCAAACTGATGTGTCCTGGCTCAGCGGAGCTAAAGATCTCGTTGTTCTCGCTAACGAAGCGGATGTCTTCGGCCAGAGTTACAGCCCAGAACCCAGCTTCCCCATGCACCTCCTGAGGCATTGTCGGAACCTCAAGCGATCGGTGCCAGCTGACGGGATTATCCTTGCGAAGTCGCGCGAATGTTTCGTCTCGCTGTTCAAAACTCTTTCTCCAGAAATCTTCGCTGGAGATGTCTTCGTCGGTCGTCAACTCGTGCTCTGTGGAATAAACTGTCGTCATTGACTTTGCTCCTATTTCTTTGTGCTCGTTGAACGAGCTACTTCTTTGTCTGGGACGAGAACGGGCTCGGAGCGAGGCCCTCAGCGAGGGGGCGGAACGTGCTCTCGATCTCGGTGGCAAGATCCTGAACTGCCCACGGCTCGTCGCCTGAGATTTCCGCAATCTGCTCGGGCACGTTGTACAGTCCGACCTTGTAGCCGGCGGCAGCGACAACTCGGCCGCTCATCCAATCTGAGCGATCCGAAGCGAGATACACGGCAACAGGTGCAATGTTGTCCGGCGACATAACCCTCTCGTCAGCCGGCGCCTCACCCATCTTTTTCCCATCCGGGATCGTAGCGACGAGACGAGTCGCGGCGCCTGGTGCGATTGCGTTGGCCGTTACGCCGTAGCGAGCCAATCCCTGCGCGAGCGACTGAGTAAGTCCGACGACGCCCATCTTCGCTGCAGCGTAGTTGGGCTGTCCCGGCGAACCGTGAAGGCCCGATACCGAGGTGAAGTTGATGATTCGGTAGTTTCCCTCGGGGTTGCGCTGCTCACGCCAGTAGGCGGATGCAGGGCGCACGGTGCTGTACACGCCTTTCATGTGTACACGGATGACCGCGTCCCAGTCTTTTTCTTCGAGGTTGAAAATCATACGGTCGCGAAGAATGCCGGCGACGTTGACCACGATGTCGAGCTTTCCAAAGTTCTCAATAGCTGCGGCGACCAGGCGCTCGCCGGTCGCGACATCAGCGATATCTCCGCCATCGGCGACAACGCGGAGCCCATTTACGTTGAGTTCAGCGGCGATGTCTGTTGCAGGCCCAGCGTCAAGCCCGGTGCCATCTGCGGTGGAACCGAGGTCATTCACTACGACCGATGCGCCTTCTTTGACGAAGGCGCGGGTAATGGAAGCGCCGATGCCCCGTCCGCCGCCCGTAATGATGGCTACTTTACCTTCGAGAATTCCCACAATCACTCCTTTGTGTTCTGTTTTATCTTTGACTTAGCAGAACAATAGCCGTCATTCGGCAACTTGTATACAACTGTTGCAAATTGGCGACAATTATCAGGTTGTCGAATTTATCTTCCCACGCGCGCAGACATTAGGACTGACCATCGTGCCATCGTGAAACTGAACAATTTTCTTGATTTTTCGGCCTGAATTGGAGTTTCTTAACCCAATAGTCGCAACGCGAGAGGGGTCGGATAATCCTCACTCGTGCGCCCCTTTTGGGCTTTTTGTGTACAGAACGTGAAATTCGTATACAGTGGGCGTCAGCAGCGCGGATCACGCGCCGACATCGTCGTCGAAGGGCAACCATGACAGCCGGGCCGGTACCCCTACCCACTCCCCAGACAGCTCCGTTCTGGGACGGAACGCGAAACAGTGAATTGCGGGTGCAACGCTGCCGCGCATGCAGCCGCCACTTTTTCTATCCCAGACCGATTTGTCGGTACTGCCAGTCGTCAGACTTGGAGTGGGTGACGACTTCTGGACGAGCAACGCTCGCGTCCTACATCATCAACTACCGCCCGTTGCCGTTCTTCGAGACGAAGGAACCCCAAGTCATCGCACTCGTTGATCTGGAAGAGGGGCCGCGAATGGTCTGCACCCTCATCGGCGTGGAACCGCGCCCCGAAGCCATCTCTATTGGGATGGCTCTATATGTGAGCTTCGAAGAGCGAGGCGACCAGATGCTGCCGGTGTTTGGCCCAGTAGAAGTGAGAAACAAATGACCTCGATGCACGGTGGCGATGTAGCAATCGTTGGCGCTTCAGAATCCACCCGTCTCGGGACCATCCCGGATATGTCTGTTCTTGAGCTGCACGTAGAGTCCGCCCTTAACGCGCTCGCTGACGCCGGCCTGACCCCGGCGGATGTTGATGGCATCGCTAACGATGTAATGCCGGCGTATGAAGTTGCCGACATGCTCGGAATTCGTCCGCGGTGGCTCGACGGCACTTCGGTCGGAGGGTGCAGTTTTATGCTGCACGTCCGCCACGCCGCTTCCGCCATTGCTTCTGGCGCAGCCAACGTCGTGCTCATTACGCACGGTGAATCAGGACGATCCCGTGTCGGCACTAAGCCCTACGTAGGCGACCCGTCTTCCTTGGCCGGACAGTTCGAACACCCCTATGGCGCCCTCGCCCCGTACTCGAGCTTCACCCTTCCCGTCATGGGCTTCCTTGAGTCTCGAGGAATGTCCAGGCGAGATCTCGCTGAAGTTGCTTCAGCACAGCGCTCGTGGGCGGAGCGCAACCCTCGAGCGCTTCGCCAGACTCCCATCACCGTTGACGAGGTGCTCGACGCACCCCCCGTCGCGTACCCCTTTACGCGCGATATGTGCTGCGTTGTAACGGATGGCGGCGGCGCGCTCGTCATGATGAGCGCGGAACGGGCCAAAGACCTTCCTTCCGCTAACCGGGCGATTTATCTGCTCGGGTCTGGAGAGTCGTCAGAAAGCGCCATCATCTCGCAGATGGATGATCTCGACAGCTTCGGCGCGTTCCGCCGATCAAGCGATGAAGCATTTCGGACAGCAGGCATCGAACGCGCCGACGTCGATCACGCGATGTTCTACGACGCTTTCGCGCACCTTCCTCTTTACATGCTCGAAGACACAGGTTTCGTGGGCCGCGGAGAGTCTGGCGCGTTTATTCGCGAAGGTCACACGCGTGCCGGTGGTTCGTTACCCATGAATACCAATGGCGGTGGTCTCTCTTACACTCACACCGGCAAATACGGCATGTTCGCCATCCAAGAGGCCGTACGCCAGCTTCGCGGCGAAGCCGCTGCGCAAGTTCCTGATGTCGAGATCAGTTTCGTTCAGGGAGTGGGGATGATGTTCGGCGCCGCTGGCAGCCTGGTGCTCAGCAACAAAGAGAACTAGCGCGCTCGCGATGCCTTCGCTAAAGCGAGAAAAGCGCGAAACTCCGGAATCGGGAAAAAACGGCGAGCAACCTCGCTTGCCTCCACGCACAAGCAAAAAGAGTGCTCGGGGGAAACCGAGCGCTAGTATGACTCCTATGCGTGCTAGTGAAACTGCCTATCGTCGACTGCGGGATGACATCATTCAATGGCGGCTGCAGCCCGGCACGCCTCTCGGTGAAGTGGAAACCGCCGCACGCATCGGCGTCTCACGGACTCCGGTTCGTGAGGCTCTTTCTCGCCTTACGGCAGAGGGGCTAGTTGACACCGTCAATGGAAGAACCGCGGCCGTGTCAAGCCTCTCGCGCGCCAACGTCATCGAGCTCTTCGAACTACGCGAAGCGCTCGAGGCACAATCTGCCAGGCTGGCGGCACGCAAACGAGATCCAATCGTTTTCGAAAAGTTGCGAGCAGACTTCCTTGCCGGACCAAGTGAGACCGAACCAGAAGGTCTCGATCAGCCACGTCCTTATTTTCTTGCTGACGCACTGGATCTCGCCATCGATCAGGCCGCGGATAGCATTTACCTGCGGAATGCTCAGACCACTCTGCGGGGCCACCTCGCTCGAGTCCGACGCAATGCTCATTCCGTTCCCGGTCGACTTCAACGCGCTACCGAGGAGCACCTCCTCATCGTCGAAGCGATCCTCGAGCAAAACGAAGCTCTCGCGGTGCACGCTACGGCTGTACATCTCCACAATAGTCTTGCCAACGTATTGTCAACGCTTCCGCTGACTGACGACTAGGCCCCAGCGCCGCGCACTACACACAGGCTCCGCTTATCGGCGACGAAGCTGCGTGCTGCTCTAACCCAGTTCCGGCCGGTTGTACGGAGCGGTCGGCCCGGTTTGGTTTGCGCCAGGGAAGGTAGGGCCCAAAGATCGACCCGCCCGGAGCACGAATATCAACGTCGTCACCACGAGCATTGCAGCGACTACATAGGCGGCCCCGAAGCCCAAGCTCTCAGCGAGCAAGCCGCTAACGAGCGGCCCAAGGATTCCGGCAAGGTCGCTTCCAACCCAGTACGCCGCGAGACCAAATCCAGAACGGCCGACCTTGGAATCGCCCAAAAGAGAGATAGCGGCTGTCGCGATGAGGCCACCCGCAAGTCCCAAAGTCATGAACGTGATGACCGCAATAGTGAAGTACTCCGAAAAATTCAAGCCGACGGCTGCTAAGAAAGCGAGACCGAGTCCGACGACGAGGGGTTTAATGCGCCCGATTCGGTCGGAGATGGTACCACCAGTGGATGACCCGACGATCTGCAGAACTGCAGAAATCGAGAGCAACAGTCCAATGACGCCTACCGAGTACCCGATGCTGGAGAGGTTGAGCGGCAGAGTGGTAGTGCGCATTCCATAGAAAACCCACCCCACTAGAACCTGACATGCAACAGCGGCGACGAAGAGCCGATCGGAAAAGATCGCGGCAAAAGCAGCTCTACGACCACCGATTACTCCCCCTTCGGGAGCGACCTCGGCGGGGACCGCTTTTACATCACGTGCAGAGCGGAGCAAAACCACAGTGACCGCGGATGCTAGGGCCAGCGCACCGCCATAGCCGAGAAGAGGCAACCGCGGATCGAAAATGGCAAGCAGGCCGCCAAGGGCTGGGCCTGCCACTGTCCCCAACGCCGTTGAACTGGCGAAGACGCTCATGGCCCGGCCTCTCACGGCGACGGGAGCCAGCACGAGCAGCAGCGCCGAGGATGCGATTGTGAACGCCGCGCTACCGACACCGCTGATGGTTCTGAACGTGATAAAGCCGAGATAATCAGGAGACAAGCCCGCGATAATGCTGCACACCGATTGGACCAAAAGGCCGACCCACAGAACCGTTCGGAGTCGAAGCCGGTCGAGGTATTTGGCGAACGCCAAGTTCGTGATGAGACGGGCGGCAGCGAAACCGCTAATGGCCAGGCTCATAAGAGTGGTGCCAGCATTGAACTCGCGGCCGAGCGCCGGGAGCGACGGCCCGATGACTCCGAACCCCAGCGTGACGATGAACCCTATCAGGGATACGATCCACACTTCTTTGGGAAGCCGCGCCCTAACCATTCGTTCTCTCTTCTGTCGAATTCTTCACCGCGTCCATTTCCCTGCATACAATTTAGGGGAAATCGCGCGATGTCACCTCCAGTAGAACATGGTTTGGTGGTTTAGGTATACAACAAACCGATTTGGCGTGAATTGGACCAAGATGCGGTCGCCGCAGGAGGCCACCCACACGCGTATGTGGGAGTGCGAAAATTGCGACATCAGAGAATCGAGCTGGCGTCAATCGCGGAACCGTGCGGAAAAAGCTCCGGCAGGCTACTCGGCGACGACGTGCATGGCGCGGGCGGCATCCGTGATGCTTCCCGTCAGTGACGGGTAAACAGAGAACGCGCGAGCCATTTGGTCGACGGTGAGACGGTGCTCTACCGCGAGCGCGATCGAGACGATGAGCTCGGAAGCGTTGGGGGCAACGATCACGCCACCGATCACCGTGCCCGAGCCGGTGCGAGCAAAGAGCTTCACGAAGCCGTCTTTGATGCCCATCATTTTGGCGCGCGGGTTCGAGGCGAGCGGCAATTTGTAGATCGTGCCCTGCACGAGCCCGTCTTCGATCTGCTTTTGCGACCAGCCGACGGTAGCGATCTCAGGCTGAGTGAAGATGTTGGATGCCACGTTGCGCAGTTCGATCGGCGTTACGCCGTCGCCCATCGCGTGGAACACGGCGGTGCGGCCCTGCATCGAGGCCACCGAGGCGAGCGGGAAGAAGTCTGAACAGTCACCCGCCGCATAGATCGATGGCATTGAGGTGCGGGCAACCCGGTTGACCCGGATGTGGCCAGACTCGGTCAGTTGCACGCCAGCCTCTTCGAGTCCAAGACCTTCAGTATTCGGCAGCGAGCCAACGGCCATGAGGCAGTGACTGCCTTCTACCGTGCGTCCGTCGCTGAGCGTCGCAATCACGCCATCTTTGGTGGTGGTGACCGATTCGGCCCGCGACTTGGAGAGCACGGTCATACCGTTGCGCTTGAACACGTCTTCAATTACGCGGGCGGCATCTTCGTCTTCCCCGGGCAGCACGCGATCGCGCGAAGAAATCAGGGTGACTTTGGCGCCGAGCGCGGTGTAGGCCGAAGCAAACTCGGCACCGGTGACACCAGAACCGACCACGATGAGGTGTTTGGGGGTTTCGGTGAGGGTGTAAAGCTGCGTCCACGTGAGGATGCGCTTGCCATCGGGCATTGCCGAATCGAGCACGCGCGGGCGGGCGCCGACCGAGACTATGACGGTGTCGGCATCCACTTCATCGAAGTCGGTTCCGGCTTTGCCCTTGCCGGTCGAGACGACCAGACGCTGGGGGCCATCGAGACGGCCTTCACCGTGGATGATGCGCACGCCAGCCTTGATGAGCTGCGACTTCATGTCGTCTGACTGCTGCTGGGCGAGGCGCATGAGGCGCGCGTTGACGGCGGCAAGGTTGACGGTGATTTCAGGGCGAACGGCACGACCGGAATCGGAGCGCGAGTAGAACTGCACGCCCAGCTCTGCGGCATCCCGAATCGCGTTGGTTGCTTCAGCAGTAGCAATGAGTGTCTTCGACGGCACCACATCGGTGAGCACGGCAGAACCGCCAACACCTTCGCGTTCAACGAGGGTCACCTCCGCGCCGAGTTGCGCGCCCGCCAAGGCTGCTTCGTAGCCACCGGGGCCACCGCCGAGTACTGCAATTCGTTGGGTGCGCTCGAACTCATAGGCCATGCAGCAATTCTCTCGCGGTTCTGCCTCAGCGACAAACCACACACTCACACGTGTGCGTTAGCGCGCTGCTCAGGCCGAATCACCCGCGTCGTGCGCGTCCGTGTGCTCACATTCGCGCTGAATGCACCGGTGAGTCGCAGTCACCACCGTTTAGAGTGGATGCCATGTCACAGTCGCCCACCACAAACCCCCTCGACGACCCCACCGCAGACCCGTTCGCGGTCGCGAAAGACGCCGCTGCAGCAATCGCAGCCGCGACCGGAGTCGAGAAGCACGACATTGCCCTCACGCTCGGAAGCGGGTGGGGCAAAGCTGCCGACCTGATTGGTGAAACCACCGCCACGATTCCGGCCTCGGACATCCCCGGTTTCTCGAAGCCGGCCCTCGAAGGCCACGTCGGAACGCTGCGCTCCATTCTGTTGCCAAGCGGTAAGCGCGCCCTCGTGATCGGCGCTCGCACCCACTACTACGAGAACCACGGCGTACGCCGCGTTGTTCATTCCGTGCGCACGGCTGCCGCTACTGGCGCAACAACCATGATCCTCACCAACGGTGCCGGTGGCATCAAAGAGACCTGGAAGCCGGGCACCCCGGTTCTCATCAGCGACCACCTCAACCTCACTGCCGACTCCCCCCTTGAGGGCGCGACGTTCATCGACCTCACCGATCTCTACAGCAAGCGCCTACGCGAGATCGCGAAATCGATTGACCCGAGCCTCGACGAGGGTGTGTACACCCAGTTCCGCGGCCCGCACTACGAGACCCCGGCCGAAGTGCAGATGGCTAAAACAATCGGCGGTGACATCGTGGGAATGTCCACGGCGCTCGAAGCGATTGCCGCGCGCCAGGCAGGCATGGAAATCTTGGGAATGTCCCTCATCACCAACCTTGCTGCTGGCATCCAGTCCACTCCCCTCAGCCACGAAGAAGTGATTCAGGCGGGCAAGGATGCTGAAGTACAGATCAGCAGTCTTCTCGCCCAGATTGTGACCGCACTATGAGCACCGAAATTCTCAGCACCGCCGACCTCATCGCCGCCGCGAACGCGTGGCTCGAGCAAGACCCCGACGCCGTCACCCACACCGAGCTCGAGGCTCTGATTACGGATGCCGCCCAGGGGGACGAGGCCGCCATCGCTGGCCTTCATGACCGCTTCGATTCGCGGCTCGCGTTTGGCACGGCAGGGTTGCGCGGCGAGCTCGGTGCCGGCCCGAACCGCATGAACCGGGTGTTGGTCACTCAGGCGGCTGCGGGACTTGCCGCCTATCTGCTCACCCATGAGCTCAGCCCGAGCATCGTGATCGGCTACGACGGTCGCATCAATTCTGAAGTTTTTGCTCGCGACACCGCAACCATCATGGCCGGGGCCGGTGTGCGCGCCATCCTGTTGCCCCGACTGCTGCCCACGCCCGTGCTCGCCTTCGCGGTGCGCCATCTCAACGTCAGCGCTGGCGTGATGGTTACGGCCAGCCATAACCCGGCCAACGACAACGGCTACAAGGTGTACCTCGGCGGCGACAACCACGGCTCACAGATCGTGCCGCCCGCCGACGCCGACATCGCACACGCCATTGCGATCGTCGCCAAGGGCTCGATTGCCGAGCTGCCACGCTCCACCGATTTCGTCACCACTGACGAGGGTGTTGTTGACGAATACATTGCCCGCACGGCAGCCCTCGCCGGCCCCGTCAAGGACGTCGTCTACACCTATACCGCCATGCACGGTGTGGGTTGGGAAACCAGCAAGGCCGTGTATGAGAAGGCCGGATTCGCCGCCCCCGCGCTTGTCGAAGAACAAGCGCACCCCGACGCCGCGTTCCCCACCGTCGCCTTCCCCAATCCCGAAGAGCCGGGCGCCATGGATCTCAGCTTCGCGAAAGCACGCGAAGTCAGCGCCGACCTCGCCATTGCCCACGATCCCGACGCCGACCGCCTCGCCGTGGCTGTGCCCGGTCGCGACCGCGAATGGCGTCGGCTGAGCGGAAACGAAGTGGGAATTTTGCTGGGCTGGCGCGCGGCAGAACGCGCCAACGGCACTGGTGTTCTCGCGGCATCCATCGTCTCGTCTCCAGCGCTGCGCACAATCGCTGCGGGTTACAACCTGGACTATGCCGACACCCTCACGGGCTTCAAATGGATCTCCCGCATCGACGGCCTCGTGTTCGGTTACGAAGAGGCCCTTGGCTACCTCGTTGATCCCGACAAGGTGCGCGACAAAGACGGTATTTCAGCGTCGGTCGACTTCCTCTCGATGGCCGCCGAGCTCAAGGCCGAAGGCAAGACGGTGCTTGAGCGTCTCGACGAGTTTGCGGCCCGCTTCGGTGCGTTTGCCTCCCGCCAGGTCTCGCTGCGCTTCACCAAGATTTCAGAGATCGGCGAGACGATGACGCGCTTGCGTGCCAATGCTCCCGCCACCGTCGGCGGCCTCACGGTTGCCTCGTTCGATGACTTCGAGAATGGTGTCGACGGCTTCGCGCCTAGCAACATTGTTCGCATGCAGTTCGAGGGCGGAGCACGGGTGATCGTGCGCCCCAGCGGCACGGAACCCAAACTCAAGTTCTATGTGGATGCCTCGAGCACGTCAGGCGAGGGCGCTGAGCGTCAGGCTGCGGCCGAAGCGGTCGCGAGCCAGCTTGCAGCGGGCATGCGCGAGATTCTCAGCTAATACCGCTAGCGCTACTGCCGAACAGCAGTGCGCAGAGAAACGTGAAGAGGGCGTCCTCGGCTCAGCCGAGGGCGTCCTCTAGTTTTTGGGCAAGCTCCGATGTGTCAAAGAGGTTCACAATCACGATGACATCGGCGTTCGTCTTGCCGATCGCCTCAACGAACTCTTGCGTCGTGAGAATAATCTGAGCATCCGCGGCAACCGTGCGAACGGTGCTCACTTCAGCGGCAACGACTGTGGCTTCGAGATCAAGCGCGCGCAACGCTCGTTCTGCGTTGACTTTGAGCACACCGGAACTGCCGATTCCCGCACCACAGATGGTCACGATTTTCACGACGGATTCACTCCCATGATGCGTTGCACCTCGGCGGCGCTCGTTGCGGCCGCAAGCTCGTTTATCGCCGAGGAGTCATTGAAGATGTTAGCGACAGCCGCGACCGCTGCCAAGTGTGCGCCTGCCTCAGAAATAGCGAGGCCAAGCACCACCCGAACCGGATCGTTGTGGGCGTGACCGAACCGCACAGGTTCTTTGAGCGTGACAACTGAGAGTCCGTTAGCGATCACTTGCGGACCGGGGCGTGCATGAGCCAAAGCAAGACCGGGCGCGATCACCACGTAGGGACCGTGATCCTCGATCATGCGGATCATCTCGTCGGCATAACCCGACTTGGCCGCGCCGGAACGCACAAGGGCTTCACCTGACAACCGCACGGCGGCACGCCAGTCAGCCGCGAAGGCATCAATTTCTATCGCTGATTCGGGCAGCGGAGGAAGGGACATAACTACGCTCTTTCAAAACCGACGCTGATGGCCTCGGAAAGCTCTTCGCGTTCTTCAAGGGGCAGGAACGCTGCGGCAGCAGCATTGAGTTGGAAGACCTCAAGGTCCGTGAGGTCGTACCCGAACGCTTCGGTGAGCAGCGAGAGTTCGCGACTGAGGGTCGTGGCGCTCATGAGGCGGTTGTCGGTGTTGACCGTCACACGGAATCCGAGCTGGTAGAGCAAGTCGAAGGGGTGGTCGATGATTTCGTCGCCCCACTGCTCGATGGCACCGGTCTGAAGATTGGATGACGGGCTCAGTTCGAGCGCGATCTCGCGATCCTTCACCCACTGCGCCAAGTCGCCGAGCGTCACATAGGTATTCTCGTCGTCTTCGTTGGCGATCGTGATGTCTTCGGCCAGGCGAACGCCGTGACCGAGACGCAGGGCGCGCCCGTTGAAGAGTGCGCTACGGATGCTGTCGAGGCCATCCGCCTCCCCCGCGTGAACAGTGGCGGGAATGTAATTGTGCGCGAGCAGATCGAAAGCTCCGCGCATCCGGCTCGGCGGGAAGCCGGCTTCTGGGCCTGCGATGTCGAAGCCGATGACGCCACGATCGCGGTGACGGATGGCCAATTCGGCAATGTCAGTGCCACGATCGGTCTGGCGCATAGCCGTGAGCAACTGACCAACGCGGAGGCTGCGGCCGCTCGAGCGCACCGAATCCACACCCTGCTCGAGACCCTCTTGCACTGCAGCAACGGCCTGATCGAGGTCGAGTCCCTTCTGCAGGTGCTGTTCGGGTGCCCAACGGATCTCGCCATAGATGACGCCATCGTCAGCGAGGTCTTCGACGAATTCCCGTGCGACCCGCTGGAGACCCTCGGTGGTCTGCATGACGGCGATGGTGGCGTCGAAAGTCGCGAGGTAGTTCACGAGCGAGCCAGAATCGGCCTGAGTCGCAAACCACGATTTCAGCGCCTCCGAGTCATTCTCGGGGAGCGCATAGCCGACCTCGTCGGCAAGTTCAACGATGGTCTGAGGCCGCAACCCTCCATCGAGGTGATCGTGGAGGGAAACCTTGGGAAGCGCAGTAATGCTCGCGCCACCTCCGGGCATCAAAAAGTTTTCAACAGCGGCGTTCATGCCTCTAAATCTACCGTGGATCACGCTGAAAGCGCGCTGTGCCTCCGCTGAACGGCGTTACGATCCGGTGAAAGCTTCCCCGCTGAGCAGAATCGCAATTTCTTTTGCGGCGGCGGAGGCTAATTCTTGAACACGGTCCACATCCACTTCGCTGAACGTTGGTGCCACGTATGGCACCGTCAGCGCGGCCACCACCGCGCCACTCGCCCCGAGAATCGGCGCCACTACATCGGTGATTCCTGGGTGCAAGGTATCGGCGCGCACGACCGTGTCAGCCGTCAATGGTGATGTTGCCGAAAGCACCGAACCTGTCGCCGTCGTCGTCAAATCGAATGTTGCCCCGACGCGCACTCGAAAACCGAAGTCGGCGGGAGACTCCACCTGGGCGACGACACGCACTTCACTGCCATCGAGCACGGCGAGGTTGCACGATTGCCGCACCTGCTCCGCGAGAACCTGCATGATGGGTTGCGCCACGCTGACCAATCCCCGAAGTGGCGGATGCCGGTGGGCGAGCTCAAACAGCTTCATAGCCAGCGTGTAGAGCCCCGATTGCTTGTCGCGGAACACGTAGCCGCGCCGTTCGAGCGTCGACAGCACGCGGAAGATCTGACCGATGCTGCGCCCGGTTGCTTCTGCGATCTCCGACTGGCTGAGGGCGCCAGAGGTCGCTGCGAGCAGTTCGAGAATGTCGAGCCCTTTGTCGAGGGCTGGCGCGGTGTACTCGGGGGCGGTCGCCATTAGCGGTCCGCTTTCATCGTGGCGAGCATCCGACGCGCCGCTTCACGGTTGATGCTATCGGGGACGGGCTGAGCACCCGGTTCGAGCGTGCCAGCCGCTGTCGCGATGCGTTCGAGGGAAAGCGCTTGAAGCAGAAACCCGAGATCCATCGATTCGATCGAGTTGCCCCGAGCCTCGCGCCCCGCGAGATTGATCATGCGGCCGTCCGCGAGCAAGGTGATGTGACGGTTTCCCGGGAGGTCAACTCGCTCGATTGCACCGTCGATCACTGTCGTACTCGTCGCCACATCACGCAGAGCCAGAACGTCGATTTCCCAGTCGAAGTGACCGCAGTTCACGAGCATCGCTCCGTCTGCGACAACCTCGAAGAAGTCGGTAGCGAGAACCTGCGGATGGCCGGTTGCCGTGATGAAGACCTCGCCCCAACCGGCGAGGTCGAACACATTTGCCACTCGATAGCCATCGAGTGCTGCCTCAAGGGCCTTGATCTCATCGACCTCTACGACAGCGACTTTGCCACCCAGAGCACGAAGATAATGCGCCACGCCGCGACCACACCAGCCGTAGCCGACCACCACGAAGCGGCGCCCAGAGACCATGACGTTCGTGACACGCATAAAGCTCTCAACAACTGACTGTCCTGCCGCATGCTTGTTTTCGTTGATCACAGTCAGTGGGTTGTCGTCGATAACGATGATGGGAAAACGGATGTGCCGAGCGAGCTCCTCGCGTAGCCGGTAACTTCCTGAGGTGGTTTCTTCGGTACCGCCGACGATGCGCTCGGTGTCCCCGAGCTCAACGAGACGAGCAACTAGGCCCGCGCCGTTGTCGAGGATGATGTCTGGTTTCGACTCCACCACGTTCCGGATATGCGCCTCGTATTCGCACTCAGAGTCATCGCGGGCACCAAAAATCGTCATTCCCTGCGAGCGCAAATAGGCAACAACATCATCCTGCGTCGACCCGAGATTGCCGGTCGCTACGATCTCCGCTCCCCCGGCCTTCAGGGTTTCAAGCAACACTGCGGTCTTCGGCTCGAGGTGCATCGCCATGCCGATGCGGTGCCCAGCGAAGGGTTTCGTCTGCTCGAATCGCTCTCGCACTTCGGCGAGCAACGGCATGCGAGATCTCACCCAGAGCAACCGGGCGGTCGCACCCGCAATAAGATCATTTGTCATATCTTCACTCTACATATATGAATGGGGTTTTCATATATGCTTTTCGCTATGGCTGAAAAAATTATCCTCGACTGCGATCCCGGGCACGACGACGCGATTGCGATCCTGCTCGCTCACGGTAGCCCCCACATCGAACTCCTCGGAGTCACGACTGTGATGGGCAATCAGACCATTGAGAAAGTCACTCGCAACGCTCTAGCCGTTGCCCGCGTCGCCGGCATCACCGATGTGCCCTTCGCTCGCGGAGCCCACCGCCCGCTTGTGCGCGAAGTCGAAGTAGCCGAATCCATTCACGGCGAATCCGGTCTCGACGGCCCCGTGCTCCCCGAACCCCTTATTGAGTTGGACGCTCGTCACGCCGTCGATTTCATCATCGACACCGTGATGCAGAACGAGCCAGGCACTGTCACTCTCGTACCCACCGGAGCCCTCACCAACCTCGCCCTCGCCGTGCGCAAAGAACCGCGCATTGCGCAGCGCGTGAAGCAGGTCGTCATGATGGGTGGCGGCGTCAACGTCGGCAATTGGAGCGCGACCGCCGAGTTCAACATTGTGATCGACCCCGAAGCAGCGCACATCGTCGTCAACGAATCCTGGCCGCTCACCATGGTGGGCATTGACGTCACTCACGACGCCCTTGCAACCGACGACGTCGCCGCTGCGATCGCCGCCGTGGGCACCGCTCCCGCAGCATTCGTCGGCGAGCTTCTTGAATTCTTCGGCACCACCTACCGCGAAGCTCAAGGCTTCGAGCACCCTCCCGTGCACGACCCGTGTGCCGTCGCCTTTGTGATCGACCCGACCATCATGGAAACCGCAAAGGTGCCCCTCAACGTCGAGCTCACGGGAACGCTCACCCTCGGCATGACCGTCACCGACTTCCGCGCACCGGCTCCCGACGACTGCACGACTCAGGTCGCACGCAATATCGACGTTCCCAAGTTCTGGGGCATGATCGTCGACGCCCTCGAACGCATCGGCGACCCTAAGCTCTAAACCTTCAGGGCACGCGCGCGACGCTTGCGTGCGCCAAGATCGACAACACCGATAAGCATCGCGATCGAGAAGAACAGCGTGGTGGCGAGCATCCCCGTGCCGTAAGCATGGTGGTACAGCTCGACCGTGCTGTCGCCGTTGTTGCGTTCGTTATAGAGCGTGGAATAAAACAACGACAGCGCTACGGCGGTGCCGATTGCCGTGCCAATGCGTTGGCCAAGTTGCCCCACGGATCCCGCCAGGCCGCCCTCGACGGGCGAAATGTCGTGCAGCGTGAGGGTCTGGTTTGGCGAGACGACGAGCCCACCGCCGGCGCCTCCGACGATCAAGGCTGCCGCCATGACGTAGGGAGTCAGCTCGGGCGGAGTCAGTATCGCGGCAGCCATGAGAAGCCCGAGCCCGACGAGCAAGATCGCAAGCCCCACCACCACGAGCGACCGGCCATAACGTTCGACGAGGATGCCCCCGCGCCACGACGACACCGCGCTCGTGAGCGCAAAACCAATCGTTACCATCCCCGCGAAGACGGGTTCGAGACCAAGCCCCAACTGCAGGTAGAGCGTCGTCATGAGGAACATCGCTGGCATCGCCGCAAAGTACACGGTCGCGAGCAACGTTCCGTTGCGGAACGAGCTGATGCGGAATAGCTGAAGCGGAACGAGAGGCGCCCGTCCCCCTGCTGCGTAACGACGCTCCCACGAGACGAAAGCGGCGGCAGAAAGCACAAAAAGCACCAGCAACCACCAGCGGTTCGGGTCATCCGTCGGAGCACCCGTCGTAAAGAGGAACGGCCACATCAGCGCAAGCACCGTGACACCGAAGATCGCGATACCGACCGGGTCGAGGCTGAGACGCTCGTAGCTGGCTTTGGAGGTAGCGGGGAGAATGCGCCACGCCAGAATGAGGGCGATAATGCCGAGAGGCACATTCATCCAGAAGATGTAACGCCAGCCGTCGTCAGCGCCGCCAATCGCGATCATGAGCCCGCCAAGGGTGGGGCCGAAGGCGGTGGCAACACCGATCATCGCGCCAAACAGGCCAAAAGCGCGGCCGCGCTCCGGCCCACGGAACAACTGCTGAATAAGGCCAATGACCTGAGGCATCTGGATGCCAGCCGCGACACCCTGCAACAATCGGAACACCAACAACAGGGTCGCATTCGGGGCGAGCGCACACGCGACACTGGCGAGAGTGAAGAGCGTCAGCCCCACGAGAAACAGCTTCTTGCGCGAACGCTGATCGCCGAGGCGGCCCGCCGGCACGAGAACAAGGCCAAATGTCAGCACATAGCCCGAGACGATGAGCTGCAGTTGAGTGGATGTTGCGCCGAGAGCATCCTCGATCGACGGAAGGGCCACGTTGACCTTCGAGAGGTCAAGGATCGTGATTGCGGCGACCACAACACACACCCAGAAGGCACGCCACTTAGCCGAGTGTTCGGCTTCGGTTTCGGTAGTGTGTGCGCCACTCAGGGCCGGATCAGCGCTGGCGGCGGTCTCATCCGCGGTCGTCATTGAGACAACATTACGTCAGCGGATGAGACCCACCGTTCAGCTTACGAAGCCAGAATGCAGGGGCGTGCTCTAATCGATGCGCCCAGCAATAAGCGGGCCACCATCGTGGATGGTGTCCCCGGCGTCACCGATGCGGTAGGCGCCCTCGAGCGACTCAAGTGCGCGCTCAAAACGAGCAGGCTCGTCGGCGTGCATTGTGAACAACGGCTCGCCCTTGCGCACAGCGTCGCCCGGCTTGGCATGCAGATCGATGCCAGCGGCGTGCTGCACTGGGTCTTGTTTGCGAGCACGACCGGCGCCCAGACGCCACGCAGCAACACCAAACGGGAGAGCTTCTTGTTCGACGAGTACGCCATCGCGCTCGGCGACAACAACATGGCTTTCCTTGGGCTGCGGCAAGGCAGCATCCGGGTCTCCGCCTTGAGCGGAGATCATGCCGCGCCAAGCATCCATCGCTTGGCCATTGTCGAGAGCAGCTTCCACATCCGCATCTTCGTGACCAACCTGAGCCAACATTTCGCGGGCAAGCGCTACCGTCAGCGCACGCACGTCGGAGGGGCCGCCACCGGCAAGAACCTCCACCGACTCGCGCACTTCATTAGCGTTTCCGATGGTGAGACCGAGGGGAACGTTCATGTTGGTGAGCAGCGCAACAGTCTTGACTCCCGCATCCTTGCCCAGGCGAACCATGGTTTCGGCGAGCTCGCGACTGCGATCGGCATCCTTCATGAAAGCGCCAGAGCCGAACTTAACATCGAGCACGAGGGCCGACGTTCCTTCGGCGATTTTCTTACTCATGATCGAGGATGCAATCAGCGGAATTGCCTCGACGGTTCCGGTGATGTCGCGCAGGGCATACAACTTCTTGTCGGCCGGAGCGAGACCCGAGCCTGCGGCACAGATAACGCCACCGACGCCGCGCAGCTGCGCGTAGAACTCTTCGTTGGTGAGGTCTGCACGCCAGCCCGGGATGCTCTCGAGCTTGTCGAGGGTTCCACCGGTGTGGCCAAGACCGCGACCGGAAAGCTGCGGAACAGCAACGCCGAAGGAAGCGACAAGCGGCGCGAGCGGCAAGGTGATCTTGTCGCCCACTCCACCGGTGGAGTGCTTGTCGGTCGTGGGCTTGCCCAGTCCTTTGAAGCTCAGCGTCTCGCCGCTGGCGATCATCGCGAGCGTGAGGTCGCGGATCTCTTCGCGCTCCATGCCATTGATGAAGATGGCCATGGTCATGGCAGCCATCTGCTCGTCGCCGACGTAACCGCGAGTGTAGGCATCCACGAGCCAGTTGATCTGGTCGGTGCTCAGCACACCCTTGTCACGCTTGGTGTGAATAAGATCTACGGCGTCGAAACGCTCGATTGCTGGCTCTGCTGCTGTGTTATTCACCGCGGTACTCCTCAAGGGTGCGTGGCCCGAACGCGTCGGGGATCACTTCGTCAATCGTTTTGATGCCAGAAACCGTCTCCAGCAGCATGCCATCAGCGGAGTGCTCAAAGAGCAACTGACGACAGCGGCCGCACGGCATGAGGGCGTTGCCCTTGCCATCAACACACGTGAAGGCGACGAGCTTGCCGCCACCCGACATGTGTAGCGCTGACACCATGGAACATTCGGCGCACAGCGTGAGGCCATAGGAGGCGTTCTCCACGTTCGCGCCCGAAATTACCCGGCCGTCGTCGACAATTGCGGCGACGCCGACCGGGAACTTCGAATAAGGAACGTAGGCGTGGGTAAGGGCTTCTGTGGCGACGAGCCTCAGCGCATCCCAGTCAATAGATTGCGGCTCGATCGTCATAGCGTTACCCCTTTATGTATGGTGTTCCGGATGCTGCTGGCGGCCGGGACTTTCCGACCAGACCGGCAACGGCGATGATTGTCACCACGTACGGCAGCATGAGCATGAACTCGCTCGGCACCGGCGAACCAACAACGCTGAGCGCGTTCTGCAGGTTGCTGGCAAAACCGAAGAGCAGCGCAGCGAGCGTGGCCTTGATGGGATCCCAGCGGCCGAAGATCACCGCGGCGAGAGCGATGAAGCCGGCGCCCGCCGTGACATCCTTGCCGAACTGACCTGTCTGGCTCAGCGTGATGAATGCTCCACCCAGTCCGGCGATCGCACCGGCAAGGGCGACGTTCCAGAAGCGGGTGAGCGTCACATTGATACCGACAGTGTCAGCAGCCTTGGGGTGCTCACCGACCGCGCGCAGGCGCAGTCCCCAGCGAGTGCGGTACAGCGCGAAGGCTACAGCGGCAACGATGATGTACAGCAGGTACACGATCAGAGTTTGCTTGAACAGCACCGGTCCGATGATCGGGATGCCGCTCAAGATCGGAATCGATAGCGTCGAGAACCCTTCAGGATTGTTCAGCTGCTCGGGGTTGTCCGTAAGCCACGTCGAGTAGAGGAATCCGGTGAGCCCGGATACCAGAACGTTGATGACAACACCAACGATGATCTGATTGACGAGGTACTTGATCGCGAAGACCGAGAGCAAGAACGAGACGAGCATTCCGGCGACAGCTGCCGCAAAGAGTCCCGCGAATGCGGAGCCAGTGAGGGTTCCGACGACGGCGGAGACAAACGCACCGGCCAGCAATTGGGCTTCGATAGCGATGTTGACGACACCGACGCGCTCGGAGATGACGCCACCGAGAGCACCGAACACGAGTGGAACGGCAAGCACAAGCGAGCCAGCCAGCAGTTCAGGAACGCGAAGCGTCTCATCGGCAGCAGCCCACGTGAGGAAGCCGGTGAGAGCGAGAATCGCACCCACGATCGGAATCCACTTAGGAACTGCGCGATCCTTCGAAATCATGAATGCCGAGCCGACCGCGATGAGCGCGGTCAGGATCGTCACGATAACACCGGTGGCCAGAGCAGGCAGGTGAACGATGGGCAACTGAATCAGGTCAGTGCCCGTGGAGAGGTTGAACCCGGTGGGGGCGTCCTCAGCGAACCCGATGAAGAGCACGCCAGAGATGAGCGAAACAATCGCAAAAGCGATCGGGAGCTTCCAACTACGACGATCGATCTTCGATCCGCCGTGAGTCTTGACTTCGGAGGTTGTGGTGAGAGTCATTAGCTGACCACCTTCTTTGCGCGAGCGCCGGGTTGCGGCAGTCGGAACACAGCCCTCACGAGCGGCGGAGCTGCGATAAACAGAACGATGAGGGACTGGACAACCAGCACGATGTCGATCGGGATGCCCTGAGACGCCTGCATCGTGAATCCACCGGCTTTGAAAGCGCCGAACAGGATTCCTGCAGCGAAGGTTCCCCAGGGAGTAGAACGGCCGAGGAGCGCGACGGTAATGGCATCGAAGCCGATTCCCGCATCGACCCCAGAGGTAAATCCACTCGTGGTCGTTCCGAGCACCTCGGTGCTCGCAGCGAGACCGGCGTAGCCACCTGCAATCAGCATGACGTAGATGTAGATGCGCTCAACCTTGACCCCGGCAACGCGAGCCGCGTGAGGGTTGAGGCCCACAGCGCGGAACTTGAAACCGAGGCTAGAGCGGTCGATGAGCCACCAGGCCACAACGGTCGCGGCAACCACGAGCACGAAGCCCCAGTGCAGTTTGAACCCGTCGCCGAAAATGGGCTGCAGAATCGCGTTTTCTGCTGCCGGCGGTGTCTTCGGGTTGTTGGAACCAGGGTTCTTGAGCAGGTCGGTACGCAGCAAGAAGCTGATCAGGTAGTAGGCAACGTAGTTGAGCATGATCGTGACGATCACCTCATGAGCGCCGGTGCGAGCTTTCAAGAGGCCAGCAATCGCACCCCAAAGGGCACCACCGATGATTCCCATGATCACTGCAACGGTGACGTGGATGACGATGGGCAGATCCCACGCGAAGCTCGCGTAACCAGCGAATGCGGCACCGACGATGATCTGACCGCGGCCACCAATGTTGAACAAACCAACACGGAACGCGATCGCGACACCGAGGCCGGCGGCGATCAATGGAGTTGCGAAGACCAAGGTTTGTGTCAGCGGCTTGATGGCCGAGAGAAAGTCGTCACGACGGAAGTCGTAGATCGATCCTTGGAAGAGAGCCAGGTAGGCACCACCGACGGCAGAGCCAATAGCAGCGAAGAAATCGCCGGGGCGCGCGAAGAAGTATCCGGCCGCCTCTTGCACGTCGGAATCGGTGAAGGCAATGAGCACGCCACCAATCAGGATGGCCAAGACGACGGCGAGCAGCGACAGCAGTGCGTTGCCCGAGGCGATTTCGCGGAACGCATTCGTCCAGCGGACGGTGTCCTGATTTGTTTCCGAGGTCGTGGCAGTCTCTGTCACGGCCGCTTCTTCAGCTTTCAGGTCTTCAGGCTTCTGGTCTTCAGGTTTCTGTGGTGTTGGCTCGCTCATGCTGCCTCCTCCGTAATGCGTTCGCCGGCCATCATGAGGCCGAGTTTTTCGCGCGGGGTATCCGCAGGCACGATTCCAACAATTTGTCCCTTGTACATGACCGCGATGCGGTCAGCGAGGGAAACGACTTCGTCGAGTTCAGTCGAGACGACGATCACGGGCACACCGCGATCACGCACTCGAACGATCTGCTCGTGAACAAACTCGATAGAACCAACGTCGAGTCCACGCGTGGGCTGCGAAACGACCAACAACGACAGCTCGCGGCTGAGTTCTCGAGCCAGCACTACCTTCTGCTGGTTACCACCCGAGAGCTTCGAGACGAGCTCGCCAATGCTCTGAGCGCGGATGTCGTATTCTTCAAGCTTCTCGGTCGCGAACTCGGTGAGCACGTCCGTTTGCAACGTGCCGTACTTGACGAACGGTTCCCCGTCACTACGGTCGAGCATCAAGTTTTCGGCAACCGAGAACGCACCGACGAGACCATCGAGAGTGCGGTCTTCCGGCACATATCCAACGCCGGCATCAAGGATTTGGCGGGCGTTGAGCCCGAGCAATTCGATGCCGTTCAACGCAATTGACCCGGATGCTCGCTCTTGCATGCCGAGCAGCGCTTCGGCCAGTTCAGTTTGACCGTTGCCCTGTACGCCCGCGATGCACAGGATCTCTCCACCCTGAATCGTGACGCTGAGGTCTTTGACTGCACGGTGCCCAAGTTCATCAGCGATCGATAGTTTGTCGATCACGAGGGAGTTGTCGGTGAGCTGCGCCGGAGCCTTGTCGATGGTGAGGTCGACAGCGCGGCCGACCATAAGCGATGCCAGTTCTTCCTTGTTCGCACTCGGGTCTGCTTCGCCGACAACTTTTCCGAGGCGGATGACGGTGATGCGGTCCGCTACTTCGCGGACTTCACGCAACTTGTGCGTGATGAAAACAATGGAGGTGCCTTCGGATTTGAGCTGGCGCATAATGGCCATGAACTCGTCTGTCTCTTGAGGCGTGAGCACGGCGGTCGGCTCATCGAAGACCAGAATTTTAGCTTCACGAGAGAGCGCCTTGACGATCTCTACACGCTGCTGCACGCCAACCGGTAGATCTTCAACGAGAGCGTCCGGGTCGATGTCGAACCCGAAGCGAGCGGATATGTCGCGCACGAGGGTGCGGGCGGCTTCGAGGTTGAGGAGCCCGGGGCCATAGACCTCTTCGTGGCCGAGCGCCACGTTCTCTGCGACCGTGAACACGGGGATCAGCATGAAGTGTTGGTGGACCATGCCGATACCGGAGCGCATCGCGTCTCCTGGGCCCGCAAAGTGACGCACCTCGTCATCGATGAGAATTTCGCCCTCTTCAGCCTGATACAGGCCGTAGAGCACATTCATCAACGTTGACTTGCCCGCGCCATTCTCGCCGAGGAGGCAGTGGATTTCGCCCTCTTCGACAGTGAGATCAATATGATCATTCGCGATCAGGTCACCGAAGCGCTTGGTTATACCTCGCAGCTCAAGCTTCACAATCTCTCCTCAGTACTGTGACGGGCATCATCGCCGTCGTCGGGTTTCTCAAGAATAGCCTCAGAAGACTAGTCCAAAACGAAGGGGGCTGACCCACAGGCCAGCCCCCTCAGTGCTATCTAATTAGTTAAGGTACGACGTTACGGCGATGTCGCCGGAAATGATGCCGTCCTTGACGGTGACGAGCTCAGCTTCGAGACCACCGTCAACCATCGACTCGAAGTCGTGGAACGGCGCGATGCCAACTCCACCGTTTTCGAGGGTTCCGATGTACGGCGTGTAGTCAAGCGTTCCGGTGGAAGCTTCGTTGACAACGTCTTCGACAGCAACACCGATCTGCTTAAGGATCGAGGTGAGGAACAAGTCCGCTGCTGCGGTCTCGGTCTCGGTCAGGTCAGCGTCTACACCGATCATGGCGATGTCCTTGCCGGAGTCGCGGATTGCCTCAACCGCGCTCTGGAAGATGGGTCCACCAGCAGGAAGCAGAACGTCTGCACCCTGGTCGATCAGGTTCTGAGCTGCTGCACGCGAGTCGGTTCCCGGAGCGAAGGTACCGATGAAGGTTCCGTCCTGCGCTGCAATGTCCCAACCACGAACGGTGACGTCGGTGCCCTTTTCGGAGTTGTAGTACTCAACACCCTGAGCGGTTCCGTCGAGGAAGATCGAAACGGTGGGGAAGTTCATTCCGCCGTACATTCCGATAACACCGGTCTTGGAGTAGCTAGCCGCAGCGTAACCCGCGAGGAATGCAGCACCAGCGGTGTCGAAGAGGATCGGCTTGATGTTCGGAGCGTCGATGGTGCCATCGAAGTCGTTGTCTGCCGCGTCATCGACAATTGCGAAGTCGATGTCGGGGTTCGCGAGAGCGAACTCAACGGTGGCTGCGGAGAGGTTGAATCCGACGGTGACGATCAGGTCGCAACCCTCAGCTACGAGGCTTTCGATGTTGGGTGCGTAGTCTGCATCGCTGGTCGACTCGACAGCGTTGAATTCAACACCGAGTTCGTTGGCTGCCTTTTCGATACCTTCGTAACCGAGCTGGTTGAACGACTTGTCGTCGAATCCGCCCGAGTCAGAAACCATGCAGGGAAGGTAGTCAAGCATTTCGCCTGATCCGGCTTCGGTCTCTTCGGGTGCTGCAGCGCAACCGGCGAGTACGAGTGCGCTCGTTGCAACAAGCGCCATGCCGCTGAGTGCGCGGCCGTGAGTGCTGATTCTCAAGGTGTCCTCCAAGATGCTGTTCGACAGAAATTGTCGAAACATAGTGAACCTACGCTACCGAAGAATCAAGCGTTCCATTGTGCGAATATGAGCGCCGAAGCCGAATGGTTACAAACGCGAAATACGGTTGTCACAACACATCATTGCGTCCGGAGACTTTTAGAGCATCCACTACAGATTTCACTCTCTGAGCGTTTGCAGTTGTAGTAACCAGCAAAGCATCGGGCGTATCGACCACGACAATGTCGTTTACCCCAATTAGGGAAATAAGCCGATCAGTCTGGCTAATGACCACTCCGGTCGACTTATCGGCCAAAACGCGAGCGTTCTCTCCGAGAATCGCGAGGTCTGATTTGCGCCCACCCGAGTGCAACTTGGCGATCGAGGCGAAGTCTCCAACGTCGTCCCAATCGAAGTCTCCGGGGATAACAACGAGGCGGCCCTCTTCAGCGGCCGGTTCGGCCACGGTGTAGTCGATGGCGATCTTGGCCAGATGCGGCCACACGGCATCCACAACGGCGCCGCGCTCAGGAGTGTCCCAGACCTCGGCAAGCTGAGTGAGCCCCGCGAGCAGTTCAGGCTGCGCTTTGCCGAGCTGTTCGAGCAGCACGTCGGCACGCGAGATGAACATCCCTCCATTCCAGAGGTAGTCGCCACTGGCGACGTACGCCTGGGCAGTCTCGAAGTTGGGCTTCTCGACGAATGACTTCGCCATGACCGCACTCGGAGCACCTTCAATTTCAAGAGCCTCACCGCAGTGGATGTAGCCAAATCCGATGGCGGGCTCAGTGGGGGTGATGCCGATCGCGGCGATGTAGCCGGCGTTGGCCACGGCGATTGATTCGCGAACACTGCGCCTAAAGCCGCGGATGTCGCGAATCACATGGTCAGCAGCAAACGATCCGATAATGACGTTGGGGTCGCGTTTGAGCAGGATCGCGGCCGCAAGCCCGATCGCTGCGGAGGAGTCTTTTGGCTCGCTTTCAAGAACAACGTTGGGGTCGCTGAGCTCGGGCAACTGCTTTTCGACAGCGGCACGGTGCGCGCGCCCTGTGACGACCATGATGCGGTCGGCACCGGAGATCGGTGCGAGGCGGTCCCAGGTGTCCCGCAGCAAGGTCTGGCCTGATCCGGTGAGGTCGTGCAAGAACTTGGGGGCGTCGGCACGCGATAGCGGCCACAAGCGTGACCCGATACCACCCGCGGGGATCACGCTGTAAAAATTGTCGAATGGTGCCTGGTTGTGGCTCATTCCTCCACCTTAGACTTCAGCACCCGTTAACTCGCCGGTTATCCGCACCTTCTACAGTCAGGGTCACGACAACCGATTGAGGTGCTGATTGTGCGAGTCGCCATTGTGAGCGAAAGCTTCCTCCCCACTGTCAACGGCGTCACCAACAGCGTGCTGAAGGTGCTCGACTATTTGAGCGCCGAAGGCCATGAGGCCATTGTGATTTGTCCATCGGCCGGCGCCCCCAAGACCTACGCGGGATTCACGGTGCATGCGGTGCCCGCACTGGCTTATCGGCAATTTCCTGTTGGCTTGCCTAATCCGCAAGTCCACAAACTGATCGCCGATTTTCGCCCCGATGTGGTGCACGCGGCTGCTCCCTTTCTTCTCGGTGCTCAAGCGATATCGTCAGCGAATCGCCTCGGCATCCCTGCTGTCGCAATCTTCCAAACGGATGTCGCTGGCTACGCGCGCCGCCACCGCCTCGGTCAGGCGACCAAGCTGGCGTGGCGCATCGTGCGTTGGATCCACGATGGTGCCGAGCTCACGCTTGCCCCGTCGAGCACCGCTATGACGGATCTGCGCGCTATCGGCCTCACCAAACTTGAACGCTGGGGTCGCGGCGTGGACCTCACGATGTATCACCCCGCGAAGAAACTCTCGCCCGCGACGGTGAAGCTGCGCACGCGCCTCTCCCCCCACGGTGAAGTCGTCGTGGGGTACGTGGGACGCATCGCTCCCGAGAAGCAGGTGGAGCGGCTGCGATCACTTCAGGGACTCAGCGGGGTGCGGGTAGCAATCGTGGGAGACGGTTCATCTGTGCCTCTTGTTAAGAGGGAGCTTGCCGGCATCCCGGTGACATGGTTGGGCAAGTTGGGGGGCGAGGAGCTCGCTACCGCTTACGCGGCGTTCGACATTTTTGCGCACACGGGAACAGAAGAGACCTTTGGCCAAACCTTGCAAGAAGCACACTCGGCGGGCTTGCCCGTAGTAGCGCCCCGCTCTGGCGGCCCGATTGACCTGATCGACCATGGCACTAACGGCTTCCTGTTCGAAGCCGACAACGAGGATCAGTTGCGCGCCTATATAGAGGCACTCGCCATCGACCCAGCACTGCGAGCTCGAATGGGTGAAGCCGGCCGGCGCACGGTGCTCGGCAAATCGTGGAGCGGCATCTGCGCCGAGCTCGTCCAGCACTACGAAGCAACAATCGCGGCAGTACCCGCACCGCTTCCTCGCTAACTAGTTGCGCACTGTGGCCACAGTGACTTGACTTAGAGTGCGCTCTAGCAAGGAACATAGGTGGCACGATGACAACGGCTAACGAACGAGTACTCACCATTGGCGAAGTTGCGGAAGCGACTGGAGTCACTGACCACACGTTGCGCTACTACGAAAAGGCGGGCCTGCTGGTGGTGCCCCGCCTAGCTAATGGCCAACGACGCTACCGCGAGATGGATGTCAAGGCCGTCGAGTTCATCGGCCATCTTCGTCGCACCGGAATGCCCATCCGCACCATCCGGGAGTATGCCGATCTGGTGCGGAGCGGCAAAGACACCTCAGCGGAACGGATGCGCTTGCTCGAGCAACACCGCGAAAACGTTGTGCGCGACTTAGCCGAACAACAGAAGCACCTCGACGGGATCACTCTGAAAATCGAGTGGTATCGAGCAGCGATGGATCAGCGACAAGATTCTGGTGCACAGTTCGCAGAATCTTTGTCGTCAGCTGTGCTTGCGCAGTAGATTCGGCGCTGCATCGCCAGAAGGCCTCGTTAAGTTTCACAATATTCTCGAAAACATTCCGGATATCTCCCTATTTAGGGTCGACTGGGAAGCGAGCGGCCCCGCGCGGGAATAGAATAGGAGAGTCCGCCTGTGCGGACACTCATCGGTCGCGGTGGACGCGACCCCACACCGCAAGGAGGGTCCTCGTGCCAGAGAAGTCGGCGAGTAACCTAGTGGCGGAGCCGCAGTCGCCGCCCAAGATTCGCTCACCCAAGAGACCTGCTGGCACCCTGTACCGGGGCAAAGAGGGCATGTGGTCGTGGGTGCTGCACCGTATTACCGGTGTTGCTATCTACTTCTTCCTCCTCGTGCATATTCTCGACACCGCGCTCGTGCGTGTGAGTCCTGAGGCCTACAACGCGGTGATCAACACCTACAAGACGCCCATCATGGGTCTGGGTGAAATCGCGCTGGTTGCGGCGATCGCGTTCCACGCATTCAACGGCCTCCGCATCATCCTGATCGACTTCTGGGCATTCGGCGCCAAGCACCAGCGCACCATGTTCTGGGTCGTCATTGGTCTCTGGGTGGTTCTGCTTGCCGCGTTCATCCCCCGCCAGCTAATGCACGTCTTCGGAGGTTGAGCATGAGTCTCATCGAAGCCCCCCGCACCCCCACCCGTGGCCACCGCACCGGTGGAATCAACTGGGAAAAATGGGGATGGATCTACATGCGCGCCTCTGGCGTCGTGCTGATCGTTCTCATCTTCGGCCACCTCTTCGTCAACCTTGTTGCCGGCGAGGGCGTCAAAGCCATCGACTTCGCATTCGTCGGCGGCAAGCTCGCTGACCCGTTCTGGATTGTGTGGGACGGCCTCATGCTGTGGCTCGCACTCATCCACGGCGGCAACGGAATGCGCACGCTCGTGAACGACTATGCAACCAACCCCAAGGTGCGCAAGGTTCTCCTGATCGGAATTGCCGCATCCACGGTCATCCTGATTATTTTGGGAACGCTCGTGATCACCACCTTTGACCCCTGCCCAGCCGGAGCTGACCCAGCTCTGCTCCCCAGCTTCTGTGAGGCATCTTAATTGGCAACGATTAACACCGGCGACATCGCCGACGGAACCGTTATTGACGGAATCCACTACCACCAGTTCGACATCGTCATTGTGGGTGCCGGTGGTGCTGGCATGCGCGCCGCTATTGAAGCTGGCCCGCACGCCAAGACCGCTGTGATTTCCAAGCTCTACCCCACGCGTTCGCACACCGGTGCAGCGCAGGGCGGTATGGCTGCGGCTCTCGCCAACGTTGAAGAAGACAACTGGGAATGGCACACCTACGACACCGTCAAGGGTGGCGACTACCTTGTCGACCAAGACGCGGCAGAGATTCTCGCCAAAGAAGCGATCGACGCCGTTGTAGACCTTGAGAACATGGGTCTTCCGTTCAACCGCACCGAAGACGGCAAGATCGACCAGCGTCGCTTCGGTGGCCACACTCGCGAACACGGCAAGGCTCCGGTTCGCCGCGCCTGCTACGCCGCTGACCGCACCGGCCACATGATCCTTCAGACGTTGTACCAAAACTGCGTCAAGCTCGGCATCAACTTCTTCAACGAGTTCTACGTGCTCGACCTGGTCATGACCGAGGTTGATGGCGTTGACGAACCGTCGGGCGTTGTTGCCTACGAGCTCGCTACCGGCGAGCTGCACGTGTTCCAGTCGAAGGCGATCATCTTCGCTACCGGTGGATTCGGCAAGATCTTCAAGACGACGTCCAACGCGCACACCCTCACCGGTGATGGCGTCGGAATCATCTGGCGCAAGGGCCTGCCGCTGGAGGACATGGAGTTCTTCCAGTTTCACCCCACCGGGTTGGCTGGCCTCGGCATCCTGCTCTCCGAAGCTGCTCGTGGAGAGGGCGCGATTCTGCGCAACTCCGAGGGCGAACGCTTCATGGAGCGCTACACGCCGACGCTCAAGGACCTCGCGCCGCGTGACATCGTTGCGCGTTCGATGGCCACTGAGATTCGTGAAGGCCGTGGAGCTGGTCCCGACAAGGACTACCTTTTCCTCGACATCACTCACCTCGAGCCTGCTGTCATCGACGAGAAGCTCCCCGACATCACCGAGTTCGCTCGCACCTACCTGGGCGTCGAGCCGTACACCGAGCCCGTTCCCGTGCTGCCAACCGCGCACTACGCGATGGGCGGCATTCCCACCAACGTTCAGGCCGAAGTGCTGCGCAACAACACTGATGTCGTCAAGGGCCTCTACGCCGCTGGCGAGTGTGCGTGTGTTTCCGTTCACGGATCCAACCGTTTGGGAACCAACTCGCTGCTCGACATCAACGTCTTCGGAAAGCGTGCCGGAAAGGCAGCCGTCGAGTACGTCAAGACTGCTGAATTCGTGCCGCTGCCCGAGAATCCTGCCGGGGGCGTCAAGAACATCCTCGACATGGTTCGTGCTGGCGATGGCACCGAGCGCATTGCCGTTATCCGCAAGGAACTGCAGGTCTCGATGGACCGCAACGCGCAGATCTTCCGCACCGATGAAAGCCTCGAAGAGGTAACCAAGCTCATCCAGACTTTGCGCGCTCGCTACAAGAACATCCGCCTCGACGACAAGGGCAAGCGGTTCAACACCGACCTGCTCGAAGCCGTAGAGCTTGGCTTCCTGCTCGACCTCGCTGAAGTGCTCGTGTTCTCGGCTCGGTCTCGTAAGGAAAGCCGTGGCGGCCACATGCGTGAGGACTACCCCGATCGTGACGACGAGAACTTCCTCGTGCACACCATGGCGTACCTCACGGGCGACCCAGAATCAGAAGAGGCGGGTGACCACATCCGTCTCGACTGGAAGCCGGTAGTGATCACTAACTACCCGCCGATGGAAAGAAAGTACTAATGAGCACTGCCGTCGCTGATAACAAGCCTGCCGCAGCAGAGGTCGTTCCGACCTTCACTGCGACGCTCATGATTCGTCGATTCGACCCCGAGGTGGATGAAGAACCGCGCTGGGAAGACTTCGACGTCGAGCTGTACGAGACCGACCGTGTTCTCGACGCTCTTCACAAGATCAAGTGGGAGATGGACGGGTCGCTGACCTTCCGTCGCTCCTGCGCACACGGTATTTGTGGTTCGGATGCCATGCGCATCAACGGCCGCAACCGCCTCGCCTGCAAGACGCTGATCAAGGACCTCGACATTTCGAAGCCGATCTACGTGGAGGCCATCAAGGGTCTCCCCCTAGAGAAGGACTTGATCGTCGATATGGAGCCGTTCTTCGACTCCTTCAAAGAGGTCAACCCGTTCCTCATGGCTGGCCCTGTCAAGGGCGGCAAGGAACGCAAGCAGAGTCCTGTGGAGCGCGCCCGCTTCGACGACACCACAAAGTGCATCCTGTGCGCTGCGTGCACGTCGAGCTGCCCCGTGTTCTGGACCGACGGACAGTACTTCGGTCCTGCTGCCATCGTGAACGCGCACCGCTTCATCTTTGACTCGCGCGATGAGGGCGCCGGCGTTCGCCTCGACATCCTCAACGACAAAGAGGGCGTGTGGCGTTGCCGCACTACCTTCAACTGCACCGACGCGTGCCCCCGTGGCATCCAAGTAACTCAGGCAATCGCTGAAGTGAAGCAGGCCATCATCAAAGGCAAGCCGTAACCGTACGCTCGCTTAAACAAGATCGCCCCTGGCGCTACCGAGGTAGCTCCAGGGGCGATTTGTTTGTGTGCGTCCGTCACCCACGGCGAACGCCCACAGTAGGCATTCGGGTTGCCTACTAAAAGAGACTGGTCTCTCGACACATTATGACGAGAAGAATGTGCAAACACCCCCGAACTGGGGTTTAGCTCAGTAAACGAACGTTGACGCCTTGGTTGTTACCCGACGATAGCTGGAGCGGTTCAATGAGGTCATTGATGAGGCCATCGACGGTGCCGAGGAGTCCCCCGAGCAAGCCGCCGCCGCCCACCAGGCCGCCCAAATAGTCACGATCGACGGTCTGCACCAAGTCGAGCGATGACAACCCACCCGGGATACCGGTGACGTTGAGCGCAAAGGTACCGTCGCTTGACACAGTCGTCGTCGCGTAGACGAGCCCCGCCGCCTGCAGCGAGAGGTGCGCGCCCGGAGTGGCGGTTCCGATGAGGTGCAGGTCGATGTCGGCACCCACAACGCCGCCTGGGGCCGTGTGACCTTCGGGAGCAGCTCCTCCGGTGACAGTGCCGATGACGGAGTCGACAAGCCCCCCGACGACATCTCCAACAGAATCGACGAGCCCACCCGAGCCGGTTGTAATGCCACCGGTATCGGTGCTCGCCTCAATGGAGGGAACCGTGGGGACCGTAGGAATCGTGATGTCGCTGGGATCGGTGCGAGAACCGCCGAGGTTGTCACTGACTCCCGAGTTCGTCACGTCGGGGTTGCCCTGACCGTCAGAGGTTTGGCTCGTCGCTGTGCCCTCGGCACTCGTGGATCCGGGAGTTGTCGGAGCAAGAACAACAAGTGAGCCGGTAAGGGCTAGCGCGGCAGCAAGCGTGCCGGCGACCGCGACGGGAAGTACCCCGGCGCTGGCTCCGCCTGCGGCAGCCACGCCGCCAGCGCCCACCAGATGCGTACTGGAGACCACCGCTGCTGGCATGGCCGGCGCTGCTGCTGCGGTAAGCGACGCTGCGCCGCCCTGCCCGAAGGCACTCAGGAAACCGCCACCAGCAACGCCGCCCAGCAGCATCGGGATCATCACGAGTGCTAGGCGTGAACCAACCTCGTCGACCTCTTCACACACGATCGCACAGCGAGCGCACGAAGCAAGATGGGCTTCGATGCGTGTGGTGTCTCTGCCGCTGAGGCTCTTGCGAGCATGCTCGCCAAACTTTGACATCGCCCACTGGCATTCGCCGGATGCCGTTGCGTCGTTGATATGGGCTTGCAACCAGGCTTTGCGAAGACCTTCACGCGCGCGGTACGACAGCGCAGCGACGCTGTTAGCGCTCATGCCCAGTAGTGGCGCCACCTCGTGAGGGTCCATGCCTTCAACCTCGGTGTACCAGAGCACTGACTGCCAGCGTTCCGGAAGTTCACGGAAGGCTTTGGCGGTGAGCGAGTGATCGAGCGCAACGGCAATGGGGTCGTCGAGAGTCTTGGGGTCTTCGAAGTCGGCGATCTCATCCACTTGCACTTCGCGGGATGCAGCGCCCCACGTCGACGCGAGGTTGCGGATGGTCGTATAGAGGTAGGGGCGAAAGGCACCCTGTGGGCCGCCACCCGCCAGCACACGCTGGTAAATACGCGCGAACGACTCAGACACGAGATCGTCCGCGTCTATCGACGTGTACTGACGGGCAACACATATTCCCGAGCGGTAGTGGCGACTCCAGAGCTCGGCAAAGGCGTTTTGTACCCCCGTACGCGCCTGTGCCAGCAGCTGCTCGTCCGAAGTGGTTAGCTTCGGTGCCACGATTCCGCTCATCCCCCTGATCCATTTCCCGGGCCTCTCTTTGTCCCTTTGGGGCGAAGATTCTAGAAACAAAACCTTCTTACCCAAAGAGACCGATGAACCCGTTCTCTATGACGCAGACTATCGACTTTTCTCGAAAAATTGTGCCCCCACTAGGGGGGAACAGATCGTTCTGACCCGAATAGTGCCGCGTTCTAGCGGTTTTTAGACTAGCGGCGCACGCCGACGCATTGCCTCCCGAACTAGACCACCTGCGCCGCTGGAGAGCGCTCTCTCTGCCGGAATCTCGGCTGCCCATTAGCAACCACGCTGACCACTTCACGGCCGCCAGCGAAAACCACTTTTGCCGATCAGGACCACCTTCCGCGGAATACACCAGAACCACTCACCTGTGTTCCATGTACCCCGATCACCTTCCTCGGCGTGCTTGGGAAGCCCACACCACCCCACTGCAGACCCCGCGACCGTCCCTATAATCAGCCTTCAGAGTGGACCACTTCGCGCTCACAGCGCACGAGTGGAGCGAGCGCAGCACCAGCGTGAGCCCCCTTTAACGACGAAGTGCCGCCACCCGTATTGGGGTGGCGGCACTTCGTGTGTTCTAGGTCTTAGGCAGCCTGTGCAGCAGCTTCGCGAGCCGTCGGCCCGGTCGTTGCGTTGATAGCAGCAGCAGCGCGAGCCTTAGCCTGCTCAAGCGTGACCGTCAGAAGCTCGGCGCGCACGTCGGCGAGCGCCGCGGGCGTCATCGAGAGGCTTGTGACTCCCAGACCGACAAGGACGATCGCGAGTTGCGGATCGGCAGCAGCTTCGCCACAGACTCCGACGGGCTTGCCCGCAGCAGCACCAGCGTCTCCGAGCATCTTCACCATGCGAAGCACGGCAGGGTGCCATGGGTCTTGGAACTTGGCGAGGGTGCCGAGCATCCGGTCTGCAGCGAGCGTGTACTGGGTGAGGTCGTTGGAGCCGATCGAGACAAAGTCACTGCGCTCGGCAACCTGGTCGGCGAGCACGGCGAGCGAGGGAACCTCGGCCATGACACCCACAGTGTTGAGGCCGAGTTCGCGGCCTAGGGCGACGAAGTATTCGGTCTCTTCGGCATCCGACACCATCGGGGCCATGACCCAGAGGTCGGCATCCGTGGCGTTCTGCGCATTGACAAGGGCAGTGAGCTGGTCGCGGAGGATGTTCTCGTTGACACGAAGCGAGCGGAGGCCGCGCTGGCCGAGGGCGGGGTTCACTTCTTCGCCCATGTCCATAAAGCTCAGGGGCTTGTCGGCACCAGCATCGAGCGCGCGAACGACAACCTTCTTGCCCGGGAAATGCTGCAGCATCTCGGTGTATTCCTTGGTCTGCTCTTCAACCGTCGGCGCAGTCTTGGCGTCAAGGAACATGAGCTCGGTGCGGAACAGACCAACACCTTCAGCGCCCAGCTCAACCGCCTGCGCGGCCTCAGAGGGAGTGCCCAAGTTGGCGAGGAGCGGAACGAGGGTTCCGTCAGCGAGAGCTCCATCAGTGATGGGAGCGTTTGCTGCGGCAGCGAGCTCGGCGATGCGGGCCTCTGCTGCGGAGACTTGCTCAGCGGTGGGCTCTGTCGTGATGATGCCAGCACCGGCATCCACAATTACCAGGGTGTCATCGGCAAGGTCGAGTGCTTCTGCGACGCCCATGATGGCGGGGATCGCCTTCGAGCGAGCGAGGATCGCGGTGTGGCTCGTGGGGCCACCCTGGCGAGTGACGAGAGCGAGAACCTTGTCGAGTTCGAGCAGTGCGGTGTCTGCCGGAGCGAGGTCGTCGGCAACGAGCACGAACGGCTCGTCGCGCTGCGGAACGCCGGGGGCTTCGACGCCACGCAGGCGAGCGACTACGCGCTGGCTCACGTCACTGAGGTCAGTGGCACGCTCGGCCATCATTCCGCCGAGCGAAATCAGCATCTCGCGGAACGAAGCGAAAGCCTCAAACACTGCGCGCTCGGCAGCTTTGCCGCCGTCGATCAGTTCGTTCACACTGTCGAGAATCGAGGGGTCTTCAGCCATAAGGGCTGTAGCGGTGAGAACCTCGTTGGCTTCGGCATCCGCTTTTTCTGCGCGGGCGCGCAGGTCAGCAGCCACAAAAGTCAGTGCGGATGCTGCCGCTTCTTTTTCTGCTGCAGCATCGCCGGAATGGCGAGCATCTTTCGGTTCCGGAAGGGGGTCGGGCATCCGCACGACTTTTCCGACAGCAACCGATCGTCCGACTCCAACACCCTGAAGTTCCATGTGATCTGACCTCTCCTCTGAGTTACGCACAGACAGCCTAGCTATTCTTATTGGATGCAGCTTGCGCAACGACTGAAACCAGCCATTGAGTGGGTACTCCAGCTACGCCCGGTGCGTGTCTTCATGCACTACGCGGAAAAGTTAGGACCACTCCTCTCATCGGGACTTTCCTACCAAGCGATCTTCGCCGTCTTTGCCGCAATCTGGGTTGGTTTCGCTGTCGCTGGCTTCATCGTGCAGGGCGATCCAGTGTTGCTCGATGCGGTCTACAACTTCATTTCCACGAACATCCCTGGCCTCATTGGCGATGGCAGCGGCAACGGCGCGATCAGCCGCGACACCCTCGCCGACACCAGCATTCTGGGTATCACTGGTGTCATTGCTGCCTTCGGTTTGGCGTTTACGGCTCTGGGCTGGATCGCCTCCGGCCGCAGTGCCGTTCGTTCCATGTTTGGCCTCGAGAGTTCCGAGACGAACTTCCTTATTTTGAAACTGAAAGATGTCGGGCTGGCGATTGGCTTCGGCCTTGCCGTTCTGCTGTCGGCTGCGATCTCTGTCGTGAGTTCCGCCGCTCTGAACTGGATACTCGGCCTCGCATCGATCGATGAAGACTCCGATGTCGCGATCATCGCCACTCGCGGTGTCGCCCTCGTGATTGTGCTGCTTCTCGACACCGCCACTCTCGCCGTGTTCTATCGGGTAGTTTCCGGCATCAAGATCCCCTTCCGTGTGCTCGCTCAGGGAACGATCATTGCGGCCGTAGCGCTTGGTGCGCTGAAGTTTGGTGGTGGCTTCCTGCTGGAAGGTGCCACCCGCAACCCGCTGTTGGCATCCTTCGCCGTGATTATCGGTTTGCTGATCTGGTTCAACTTGATCTGCCAAATCATTCTCATCGGTTCGGCGTGGATTGCCGTCTCCGCCGATGACGCTGACCTCGACATCAGCGGCGAGAAGCGTGATGCTGAGGCGCCGCGGGCCGTGGCAGCGACGAAGGCCGCCAATGACGCGAAAGCGAACAAGGCCGTCAAAGCCGACCGCAAGGCTCAGCGTCAGGCCAACCGCAAACCGCAGGCAACTCCCGACGAGCAGAGCGAACTCGACAAGGCCAACGAAGTGAAGTTCAAGCGCACCTTTAAACGGATGATGAAGCGCAACAGCAAGAGGTAGCTGACGGTCACCACAGGGTCAGTGGCGCTCGGTAGTCTTGAGGCATGGCAACACGTCTTCGCATCGCATCCGTCAACGTCAATGGTGTTCGCGCCGCTTACCGCAAGGGAATGGGCGACTGGCTGGATGCCCGTGACGTCGACATTCTCGCGTTGCAAGAGGTTCGCGCCGCCGACGCCGACATCGAAGGGTTGCTCGGCGATGGCTGGAACATCCTGCACGATGCCGCGACAGCGAAGGGCCGCGCGGGCGTCGCTGTTGCCTCACGCAAGGGATCTGCGGCATCCGCCCCTCTCGCTCACCGCGTTGCGCTCGGCGCCGACGACTTCGACAGCGCCGGTCGCTGGCTCGAAGCCGACTTCGATGTCAACGGCACGACCGTCACGGTTGTCAGCACCTACGTTCACTCGGGCGTTGTCGATACCCCGAAGCAGGTCGAGAAGTACAAGTTCTTAGAGGCCATGCTCGTGCGCCTGCCCGAACTTGCCGCGCACAGCGACCATGCCCTCATCGTCGGCGACCTCAACGTGGGTCACCGCGAACTCGACATCAAGAACTGGCGCGGCAACCGCAAGAAGGCGGGCTTCCTCCTCGAAGAGCGCGCCTACTTCGACCGCATCTTCGGCGCTGCTGGCGAGACCATCGAATGCGTCGACGGCACCACTGGCCCCGGCCTCGGTTGGGTGGATGTCGGCCGCCAGTTCGCTGGCGAAGTCGAAGGCCCGTACTCCTGGTGGTCGCAGCGCGGCCAAGCTTTCGACACCGACACTGGTTGGCGTATCGACTACCACGTCGCCACCCCCGCGCTTGCGGCCACCGTTGCGGATTACCGCATCGACAAGGCCGGCGCCTGGGATGAGCGCTGGAGCGACCATGCTCCCGTCGTTGTTGACTATTCGATCTGAAAGACTTAGCTAATGAGCACCACACCTCGCCTGTTTTCAGGAATGCAGCCGTCTGCCGATTCGCTCCACGTGGGCAACTACGTTGGCGCGCTCATGCAGTGGCGCGAGATGCAGCAGAACTACGACGCTGTCTTCTGCGTTGTCGACATGCACGCCATCACGGTTCCGCAAGATCCGGCACTGCTGCGCGCTCAGACCCGTCGCACCGCCGCGCAATACATCGCTGGCGGCATCGACCCGGAGAACTCTGTGCTGTTCGTGCAGTCCCAGGTTCCCGCGCACGCTGAGCTTGCGTGGGTCCTGAACACCATCACCGGCTTCGGTGAGGCTTCGCGCATGACGCAGTACAAAGACAAGTCCGCCAAGCAGGGGTCGGATGCCGCTTCGGTTGGCCTCTTCACCTACCCCATCCTGATGGCCGCCGACATCCTGCTCTATGACACCGCCATTGTGCCGGTGGGCGAAGATCAGCGTCAGCACATCGAACTCACGCGCGACCTGGCCGCACGCTTCAACTCTCGATTCGGCGACACCTTCGTGATGCCGGAGCCGCAGATTCAGAAGGCCACGGCCAAAATTTACGACCTGCAGAACCCCGAGTCGAAGATGAGCAAGTCAGCGACGACGGATGCGGGCGTGCTGTGGTTGCTCGACGAGCCGAACAAGACGGCAAAGAAGATCAAGTCGGCAGTGACCGATGACGAGCGCGAGATTCGCTTCGACCGCGAAGCAAAGCCGGGCGTCTCGAATCTGTTGACGCTGCACTCCACGTTCAGCGGAACACCCGTCGCCGACCTCGAAGAGCACTTCGCGGGCAAAGGTTACGGCGACCTCAAGAAGGAAGTTGCCGAAGTAGTGGTGGCCGAGTTCGCGCCCGTGCGTGAGCGCACCCTCGAGTTGCTCGCTGACCCCGCCGAGCTCGACCGCATGCTGAGCAAGAATGCCGAGCGCGCCAACGAGATGGCTCAGAAGACGCTTGATCGCGTCTACGATCGAATCGGCTTCTTGCCGCGGGTGCGCTAATGCAGGTCTTTAATCTGTCGAGCGAACGCCTGACGTTGGATGCCCTCACCAGCGACGATGTCGAGCTCATGACCGCCTACTGCCAAGACCCAATCTTCGAGCACACGCTCACGATCCCCTGGCCCTACGCTGCATCAGATGCCGAATTCTTCATCAACAACCTCGTGACGCAGTGGTGGGACGACGACGACGAATACACCTGGGCAATCCGCGAAACCGGCAAGCCTGAACTGCTCGGCGTCATCAGCTTTCGCCTCTACAACGACACCATCGGCTACTGGATGGGCGAACCCCACCGCGGCAAAGGCTTCATGAAAGAAGCCGTCGCCGAGGTCAGCCGCTGGGTGTTCTCCACCGGTCGCCCCGAAGTGCGCTGGGAAGCCCTCGTGGGCAACAAAGCCTCCGCCGCCATCGCCAAGAGCCTCGGCTTCATCTACACCGGCATCGAACCCGCCTCGAGCGAGTATCGCGGCGGCACGCATCCGCCATCGTGGTGGGCAACGCTCACCGCTCCGGATGAGAACCCCACGTATGAGGTCGAGTCCGGCCAGCCCTGGCCGGTTTAGAACTGAGAAAGCGCTGACGCATTGACAATCACAGTCGCCCTCTTTGACCTTGACGACACCCTGTTTGCTCACCGGGCATCCGTGGATCTCGGAATTCGCAATCACCGACGTTCGTTGGGGGCCGCATTTGCTGCCGGGCCCAGCGTCGACGGGAGTGCGGTGTGGCCCGACGATGCATCGGAGAGTGTGCGCTGGACCGCGCTGGAGGAACATCACTACCACCGCTACCTCGGCGGCGAACTGACCTTCGAAGGCCAACGCCAAGCGCGCGCCCGCGGTTTCGTCGAGCCCTACGGCGTGATGCTCAACGATGCCGAATCCAGCCAGTGGTTCGACACCTACTTCGAGGCGTACCGCGACGCCTGGCACCTGCACGACGACGCCCTCGCCTGCCTCGATTCGCTGGAGACCCGCTCCCCCGCCACCCGCCTCGGCATCATCACCAACGGCGAACTCGACTTTCAGACGCGCAAAGTTGAGACAGTCGGTCTCACTCACCGGGTTGAGCACCTCGTCGCGAGCGGCGAATTCGGACACACCAAGCCCGACCCGCGCATCTTTCACCACACCTGCGAACTCTTCGGCGTCGAACCCGCCAACGCGGTCTACATCGGCGACCGGCTAGCGACGGATGCGCTGGGAGCCGCGAATGCCGGACTCACCGGAGTGTGGCTCGACCGCGAGCGCAGCGCAACCACCGACCAACTCGACGAAGCTCGGGCGGCTGGCGTTAGTGTCATCCACTCGCTTGATGAATTGGACGGGCTGCTCGACTGAGCTGGCCGCACGCTTCGGCTGCGGCCGTAGCGCGAGGACTCGCCCGAAACAGTCGCGCCAGTCCCTCCTGCCTCGCGTAACAAACTGAGAGGTTGGGGCGGGAATAGTTCGCGGCGAAACGCGTTGAGTAGACTAAGCAAAGCAAAACGTGCTCCGGGGCTCGGTGAGATTCCGAACCGGCGGTTATAGTCCGCGACCCGCGCCGAAGTGAAAACTTCGAAACGGTTGACCTGGTGAAACTCCGGGACCGACGGTAATGAGATCGCAAGATTTCTCAGTCCGGATAAGAGGAAGCACGAGCTGAACCAACGAACGTGCCCGCATTCTGGGCGCGATTAGTGGTGCAGTGTGGTTTTTCGAACCCACTTTCCCGGAGCGCGTCCCACGAGACGAGAGCCCGGATGACCGCCCCAGAGCAGACCGCACAGCAGGTGCAACAGCTGGAGAAGCTGATGCACCATGCGCTGTCGTTGGCGAGCCACGGGCCGATCACCGGTGGCAACCCTCAAGTGGGCTGCGTGCTCGTGGATGCCACCGGCGAGATCGTGGCCGAAGGCTGGCACCACGGTGCGGGCACTCCGCACGCCGAAGTGGATGCTCTCGCCAACCTCGACGGCATCGCCGCAGGCCTCACCGCCGTCGTTACCCTCGAGCCCTGTAACCATCACGGGCGCACCGGCCCGTGCGCTCAAGCCCTGCTCGATGCTGGCGTGAGCCGCGTCGTCTACGCGGTGTCTGATCCTGGGCCACATTCCGCTGGCGGTGCCGAACGGCTCCGCGCTGGTGGCGTCGAAGTGATCGCCGGCATCGCTCAGGCCGACGCTGAAGAGTTTTTGCACTCGTGGCTGACCGCCGCTCGACTGCAGCGTCCGCACGTGACCGTGAAGTGGGCATCCACCCTCGACGGTCGCGCTGCGGCCGCCGATGGCACGAGCCAGTGGATCACCGGCACCGCCGCCCGCCAGCACGTGCACGAGCAACGAGCGCGCGCCGATGCGATCGTCGTGGGCACAGGCACGGTGCTCGCCGATGACCCGAGCCTGACCGCGCGGGGCGACGCCGGCGAACTTCTCGAGTCGCAACCGCAGCCGGTGGTGCTCGGTCGGCGCGAGATTCCGGCGGATGCGCAACTGCGCCAACACCCCGAGAAACTGCGTCAGATTGACGGCAACGACCTCGACGCCGCACTGAGCGAATTGTTCGAGGCGGGCATCCGGCGCGTCTTCGTTGAAGGCGGCCCGACTATCGCGAGCGCCTTCATCGCTGCTGGGCTTGCGGATGAACTGCTCATCTACCTGGCCCCGAAGCTGTTGGGTGGACCCAAGGTCGCGCTCGGCGAGCTCGGGATTACGACCATGGCTGAGGCCAAAGACCTCAGCATCACTGAACTTCGCCCGCTGGGCAACGACGTACTGATTGTCGCCCGCCCGGCGACAGAAACGAGAGCGTAACCATGTTTACCGGAATCATTGAAGAGCTCGGCGATGTCGTCGAGCTGGCCGCGACCGATGATGGTGCCCGCCTCACGGTGCGCGCTCCGAATGCGGTGTCGGATGCCGGCCACGGTGACTCGATCAGCGTCAGCGGCGTGTGTCTCACCGTTGTCGATCAGGGCGCCGACTGGTTCACGGCCGACGTCATGGGCGTCACTCTCGACATGAGCACGCTCGGCTCGCTCGCTGCTGGCGCCCGCGTGAACATCGAGCGCGCCATGCAGGTCGGCGATCGCCTCGGCGGCCACATCGTGCAGGGGCACATCGACGGCACGAGCTCGGTGCTGAGCATTACCGATGAGGGCAGCTGGAGCATCCTGCGTTTCAACCTCACCGAAGAACTCGCCCCGCTCGTCGCCCGCAAGGGCTCCATCGCGGTGCACGGCGTCTCTCTCACGGTGAGTGCCGTGGGTCGCGACTGGTTCGAGGTTTCGCTGATTCCCGAAACCCTCACCGCTACAACGTTGGGAGCGCTCGCTGTGGGCGACTCCGTCAACATCGAAACCGACATCCTCGCCCGCCATGTGGCCCGGATGGCGGAGTTCACCGACGCTGATCAGCGTCACGAAAGGACCGAGTCATGAGTCTCGCCACTATCCCCGATGCCATTGAGGCGATCCGCGCGGGTCGCCCCGTGATCGTCGCCGACGATGAAGGCCGCGAGAACGAGGGCGATGTCATCATTTCCGCCGAGCTCGCCAGTCAAGAGTGGATCGCGTGGATGGTGCGCCACTCCTCCGGCTTCATCTGCGCTCCGATGACCAACGAGATCGCTGACGCACTGGCGCTTCCGCCGATGGTCGCTGTGAACGAAGACCCTCGCGGCACGGCGTACACCGTGTCGGTGGATGCCGCCAACCGTCTCAGCACCGGCATCAGCGCCTCCGATCGGGCCCACACTCTGCGGGTGCTCGCCGATCCGCTCTCGATACCGTCGAGCCTGCACCGCCCCGGGCACATCATGCCGCTGCGCGCAGTCGATGGTGGAGTGCGCGAGCGTGACGGCCACACCGAAGCATCCGTCGATCTCATGAAGCTCGCGGGGTTGCGCCCCGTCGCGGCGATTTCGGAGATCGTGCTCGACTCGGGCGAAATGATGCGGCTGCCCGAACTGATCGAGTTCGGTGCGCGCGAAGATGTGCTCGTCATCACGATTCTGGACCTCATGCACTGGCTCGAAGAGAACCGCTGCGATACCATCCCGGCACCGATCGAACCGATCCCCGAGATGAGTCGCGTGCAGTTCGAGGTCGAAACCACCATCCCGACTGTGCATGGTTCCTTCACCGTACGCGCCTACCGCGATAACTCGACGGGCGCCGATCACGTCGCGTTCATCGCGCCCGGAACCCTCGAGCGCATCGGCGAGGGCCCCACCCTGGTGCGCGTACACTCCGAGTGCCTCACGGGGGAAGCGTTCGGTTCGCTCAAGTGCGAGTGCGGCCCCCAGCTCGATAGTGCGCTCGAGACCATCCAACGCGATGGCGGCGCGGTGATTTACCTGCGCGGCCACGAAGGTCGCGGCATCGGGCTCATCAACAAGCTGCGCGCCTACCGCCTGCAAGAAGACGGGCTCGACACTCTGGACGCGAACCTGGCCCTGGGCCTGCCTGCTGACTCCCGCGACTATGGGGCTGCCGTCGGCATCCTCAAGGATCTCGGAATCTCGTCGGTCAGCCTGCTCAGCAACAACCCTGAGAAGAAGCGTCAGCTTGAAGAGCGTGGCGTGATCGTCGGCGAACTTGTGCCCCTCGTTGTTGGCGTCGGCGCCGGCAATGAGGGTTACCTCGAAACCAAGCGTGACCGCATGGGTCACCAACTCCCCACCACCGCCGTGCTCGCTGAAGCACGACTTACCGCGAAAGGCCTCTGATGAGTGGCGCAGGATCCCCCGAAATTGTTACCGACGCAACCGGCCTCAAGGTCACGATCATCGCCGGGCAGTGGCATGAAGTCATCACCAATGGACTGCTCGCCGGTGCCCACCGCGCCCTCAAGGCAGCCAACGCTGAGGTGACCGAGGTGCGCGTTCCCGGCAGCTTCGAGTTGCCCGTCGCGAGCAAAGCAGCCCTCGATGCTGGGGCGGATGCCGTTGTTGCTCTCGGCGTCATCATCCGTGGCGGAACACCCCACTTTGAATACGTGTCGGATGCCGCCACCAGCGGCCTCACGCAGGTCTCGATCCTGACCGGCAAACCGGTGGGCTTTGGCGTGCTCACGCTCGACGACGAACAGCAGGGCCTCGATCGTGCCGGGCTTGAGGGCTCAAAAGAGGACAAGGGTGAAGAAGCCGCCAACGCCGCTATCGCGACCGCGGTGCTGTTGCGGCAGCTTCGCGGGGAGTAACCGTCGCACGCTCCCCTCGAGCGCATCCGGGAATTAGCGGTATCGCACTCGTCAGTTCGAAACAGCGCGAGCCAGAAGACTCGCGACCGTCTTCGGCTCACTGATAAACGGCGAGTGGCTCGTCGCGATTTCGACGGCATCGTCGCAGCGACGCGCCATCTCCCGCTGGAGCTCAGGGTCAAGAGCGCGGTCCCGGGCGCAGATGACGTAGGTCGATCGAGTGGAATGCCAGCCAATGTGACTGGGGACTCCGCGACCGTGCCCCGGAGCTTGACGGCGCAGCAGGGTTGTCGCCCACTCGCTGACCTCGTCCGAACAATCTCCGTACAGGTACTCCCCCGCCTTCGACGGATCGACCCGGGTAGAACCGTCACTAGTGGTGATGAGAGCCGGCTTTATCAGCGGCTCAGGGCCACCAAGCGAAGCGCTGCTCTCTCCGCTGTCGGGAACGAATGCCGCCACGAATACGAGGTGGTGCGCGTCGCGCAGTCCGGTGATCACCGATCCGCCATAGGAATGTCCCATTACAACCGGTGGACTTGCACAGGCATCGACTGCGTCTTGAACAACGGCGGTATCTGCCGCTAGCGACCCACGGTGCAGCTGCGGTGCGATTACTCGGATGCCGTTCTCCCGAAGTTCGCGCGTGACGAGCGACAGGTGCGCTGGCTGGTGCCACAGGCCATGCACCAGAATGACCTCCCGCACTTGTTCCACCCCGCGAGCGTAGAGCGTACGAGCGAGAAAACTCCTACAACTAGCGCTATTGGGGATGAAAGTTTTTCAGAAACCCTAGCCGCTGCCTCAAAACCCGGCCTAGGCTGGCGGTATGCGAAACTCACCACGAATGACGCAGTCTGCTCGATCCCTCGCCGCGCTGGTGATTCTCGGCGTCGCGATTGCGGTCTCCGGATGCACGCCCGGAAGCCCCACCGACGCAGATTCCACTCCGACGCCGACGTTCATCCCGGATGAGGCGAGCGCGTCAGCTTCGGCGGATCCCACGAGCGAGCCGATCGAAAGTACGGCGCCCGGCAGCGAAGTCGCGTTCCAAATGGTCGACAAGTTCACGCTGTATGAGGACGGACCAGGCACCGTAGTGCTCACAGGCAAAGCCCTCACTGGTGTCTTTCGGGCGGGTGATGGACTTGAAGTTCTCGGCGGTGGCCCCGATACCGGCATCGTGATCCTTGAAATTCGGATGGGGGTGCCGCTCGCCGCAGTCGATTCATTGCCTGCTGGCGAATACGGCAGCATCCTCGTCAACGGCAACTGGGACGATTACGACTTCGACGAGAAGTTTGTGCGGCCGACGGAGTAGCCGCGCCATCGCCCCGCTCCTGCTCCCGATAGGATCGGGGCATGAAGGATCGCTCGTGACCGAACCAGTACAGCCGCCTCCTCGCCGCTTTCCGCGCCGCGTTTACGGAGTCGGCACTGAGCCGGATGCTCGTTTCAGCCTGGCCAACGAGCGCACGTTTTTGGCGTGGATCCGCACCGCTCTCGCGCTGATCGCCGCTGGTGTGGCGCTCGAAGCTTTCGTGTTGCCGATCGCTCCTGGGTTCCGACTCGGCGCATCCGTGCTGCTCATTCTGTTGGGCGTACTGGCTCCCATGCAGGCATGGTTTGGCTGGATGAAGGCCGAGCAGTCGTTGCGGCTCGGGCGCCCGTTGCCCTCCCCTAACCTTGCTGGCCCCATCGGTGGCGGTGTTGTTGTGGCCGGGCTGCTGCTCGCAATCGGTATCCTCCTCCAGTGACGCGCGCCTTCGACCGCCCCTTCGATGCCGGCCTGCAAGCGGAACGCACCGCCCTCGCCTGGCAGCGCACCGTGCTGTCGTTTGCCATCGCCGCGCTCGTCTCCGCGCGACTGCTGCTCAACACTGTCAGCATCGGCAGCTACGCCGTGGCCGCTCTTGGCCTCATCATGACCGCCGTGCTGTTCTGGGTGGGGCATCGTAGATACCGCACCGTGCATACGAAGCTCGTCCAGGCATCCACCGATCGCATTCGCCTCACGAGTGCGGCGCCGCTCTTCCTCTGGGCGCTTGCCGTCTTCGTGCTCGCCGTCGTCGGCGCGGTATTCGCTGCACTCGGTATGGTCCCGACTGTTCAATCCCCGTAGCTGCGGCTTCGGCCCGCACCGCGCCTGGCACCCCGCGCACGGCGAAATTGCCCGCCGCAGCCCGCCCTCACCATCCAGCGGAGCAGCAGCTCCCGCAACACAGTTACACCGGATGTTGTACGCAGCGCCCAGACAGAAGGCTTAGTGTTTTAGAGGCTGATTGCTGATGCCGATGTCGCTGAACACTCGCGGCACCTTCGCCCTCCAGTTTTGGGACAACGAGAAACTTCATGAGCTCGACTTCACACACCGCTGCACCGCGTCGCGGACGTTCTGGATCACGCGACAACCCCGACGACGGCCCCCGCGCGAAGTTCAGCGAACTGCTCCCCTATCTCTTCGAGCACCGCAAGGTCATGATCTTCGTAATCATCCTCAGTGTGCTTGGCGCGGGCGCTTCGCTCGCGCAGCCGCTGCTCGTCAGCCAGGTCATCACGATCGTTGAGGCCGACGAATCGCTCGGCACCCTCGTGTGGCTGCTCATCGGCCTCGTCGTCATCTCGGGCCTCATCAGCGGTTACCAGCACTATCTTCTGCAGCGCACCGGCGAAGGTGTCGTACTCTCGAGCCGCCGTCGTCTCGTGAGTCGGATGCTCAACCTCCCCATCTCGGAGTTCGACCGTCGCCGCACCGGTGACCTCGTCTCCCGTGTCGGCAGCGACACGACCCTGCTGCGCGCCGTACTCACGCAGGGACTCGTCGAAGCCATCGGTGGCTCCATCACCTTCATCGGTGCGCTCATCGCGATGCTCATCATCGACCCCGTGCTGCTCGGCCTCACCGTGCTCGTGATCGCAATCGCCGTCGTCACGGTTACCACCCTCTCGAAGCGCATCCGTGTGGCCAGCCAGCGCGCCCAGCGCAAGGTCGGCGACCTAGCCGCCGCTGTGGAACGTGCGATCTCCGCCGTGCGCACGCTGCGAGCATCCAACGCCACCGAGCGTGAAATCGAGGCCGTGAACGAAGACGCGCTCGGCGCCTGGAAGATGGGCATCAGCGTCGCCAAGATCTCGGCACTCGTGGTTCCGATTGCCGGAATCGCGCTGCAAGTGTCGTTCCTCGTCGTCCTCGGTGTCGGTGGCTACCGCGTGGCCAGCGGCGCCATCGAGATCGCTGACCTCGTCGCGTTCATCCTCTTCCTCTTCCTCATGATCATGCCGCTCGGCCAAGCCTTCGGCGCCGTCACCGCCGTCAACCAGGCGCTCGGTGCGCTCGGGCGCATTCAAGAAATCATCAAGCTGCCCAGCGAGCTCGAATCCGACGTCAACGTCGTTGCCGTTCCGAGCATCGAATCGGATGCCGCGATCACGTTCGAGAACGTCGAGTTCTCGTACCCCCGCGACTCGGTGCTCGTGCAAGCCGAAACGGAACTGGCCTCGCTCAAGCACGGCGGCGCAGAAGCGGCCGCCGAGGAAATCGACCTCACCGTGCTGCGCGGAGTCAGCTTCACCGTGAAGCGCGGCGAACGCACCGCCATCGTCGGCCCGTCGGGTGCCGGCAAGAGCACCATCCTCGCCCTCGTCGAGCGCTTCTACGACCCCACGGGCGGTGTTGTACGCCTCGGCGGCGACGACCTCCGTGCCCTCAACCGTGAAGAGTTGCGCGCCCAGATCGGCTACGTCGAGCAAGATGCGCCCGTGCTCGCTGGCACCATCCGCCAGAACCTTCTCATCGGGGCCCCCAACGCCACCGACGAGGAATGCACCAAGGTCATCGCGGCCGTGAACCTCACCGGTGTGCTCGACCGCAACCCTGCCGGTTTGGATGCCGCCGTCGGCGAAGACGGCGTAATGCTGTCCGGTGGTGAGCGTCAGCGTCTCGCGATCGCCCGCACGCTGCTCGCCGCTCCCCCAATTCTGCTGCTCGACGAATCAACCTCCAGCTTGGACGGCCTCAACGAGCAAATGCTCCGCGAAGCCATCGACGCTGTCGCCGAGAACCGCACGCTCATCGTGATCGCGCACCGCCTCTCCACCGTCGTCGACTCCGACCAGATCGTGGTGCTCGACAAGGGCAAGGTTGTGGGCGTCGGAACCCACTCCGAGCTCGTGAAGTCGACCCCGCTCTACAAGGACCTCGCCAAGCACCAGCTGCTCGTTTAGCGGTTCGCGGGTGCGCCGCTTCGGCGGTGCGCCCGCGCGCTAGGGCCCTGCCGCTGCTGCCGGGCCGCTCGGCTCTCCGCTACGGAGCGGGTGCGCTGCCGCTATTCGACCGCGAGCGCGAACATCGCGACCGCGGCGGTCGCAGCAACGTTGAGCGAATCGATGCCGTGCCGCATCGGGATCTGCACGATCGAATCAGCGGCGTCGATGGCATCGCGGGTAAGACCGTGGCCCTCGGTGCCGAGCACGAGCGCGACCTTCTCGGGAGCATCCGCCGCATAATCGCGCAGCGACACCGCGCCGTCCTCGAGGGCGAGCGCTGCGATCTGAAAGCCGGATGCCGTGAGCAGCGCCCGAGTGTCGGTCCAGTTGCCGATGCGGGTCCACGGCACCTGGAGCACGGTTCCCATCGAGACGCGGATCGCGCGCCGGTAGAACGGGTCGGAGCACTGCTCGGTGACGAGCACGGCATCTGCCCCGATGCCGGCGACCGAGCGGAAGATGGCACCAACGTTGGTGGGATCAACGACGTTTTCGAGAATGACGATGCGGCGAGCATCCGCCAGCAGCGTCTCGGGAGCCGGCAGTGGCGGCCGGTGCATTGACGCGATGACACCGCGGTGCAGCACGTAGCCGGTGAGCTCCGCGAGCAGCGACCCGTCGCCCGTGAAAATGGGAACCTCGTCGCCGACGAGGTCAACAATCTCGTCCACCGAAGTGCCGAGCGCGAGCACCGAGCGCACGCGATGACCGGAGCGCAGCGCGCGCTGCAGCACGAGTGTCGACTCGGCCAGATAAAGGCCGTGCTCGGTGCCCTGCGCTTTGCGCAGTGCAACATCGGTCTGGTGCGAATAGTCCGCGAGCCGCGGATCGCTGAGCTCGGTGATCGGGATGACCGGCACGCTAGAGTGCCCGACTCACGCGGATGAGAATCACGGTGCGTCCATCGGCACGCTGCCCACTCGCGGCCTCAAAGTCGGGCCCGGTGATCGACTCGATGCCCTCGTACAGCAGCGCATTGTCTAGCCCGAGTGAATCCACTTCGGATGCCCACGACAGCGTTGCCGCAACACGGTAGTTACCTCCACGCAATGGATCAGCCGCCCCTTCAGGCAGCACGACGGTGGCATACAGCAGCCCGAACGAATCCTCGACCGTCGCGAACTGCACGCTCTCGACCTCGACGCCCTCGGGAAGATCAATGAGCGAGAACTCGGCGATCTGCTCAGCCGAAACATCGCTACAGGTGCCGGCAGAGGAATCGCACAGTGTCTCGCTGGTCGGCCAGATCGCTGTGAAGACTGCTGCGCCACCCGCAATGGCGAGGCCGATCACGAGTCCCAAACCCACCAGCAACGCCAGCAGACGCCAGCCCAAGCCCTTACTCGGTGGCAGAACGTCTGACTCAGCGATGAAACCCGGGAGGCTCAGCTCTGGCTCGCTCATATCGTTTGTCATTTCTCGGCCACCACTCGTCAGTCTTCGGTAGAGACAAGGGTGATGCCCGTGTCTGCCATCGTGCTGAGAGCGGCGGCGCTCGATTCCGGAGCGACACCGGCGACTAGGCCGGTGAGCACCGACACGTCGCGGCCGCTGCCCGCGGCATCCAGAGCAGAAGCAAGAACGCAGTAGTCGGTAGCGATGCCAGCGACATCGATCGTGTCGACACCGAGACGATCAAGCAGGGCGGGCACCGTCTCGCCATCTTCGGTAGTGCCCTCGAAGATTGAGTACGCGGGAACGCCCTGCCCCTTACGCACGTGCACCTGCACGAGCGAGGTGTCGAGCGCGGGGTGGTACTCGGCCCCAGCTGTGCCCGCGACACAGTGAACGGGCCAAGTGTCAACAAAGTTGGGTTCGGCATCCGTGGCGAAGTGGCCACCGTTGTCATTGTCAGCATCGTGCCAGTCACGGGATGCGATCACCACGTCATAGCGATCGGGATTGGCCCGCAGATAGTCGGTGATTCCGGCCGCCACAGCAGCACCGCCGTCGACGCCTAACGCGCCGCCCTCGGTGAAATCGTTCTGAACATCAATAATGAAAAGTGCAGCAACCACGATGCCAGTCTAAGTCGCGCCGACGCCCCACAACCGATCGCCGCAGGCTTGAGTAGTTGGCGAGCTGAGTAGTTGGAGAGCTTAGTAGTTGGAGAGATTGCTTCCACAGGCATAAACGCCAGCGACGAGGTTGTCGAGCGCGGTGCGTGCGTCGGTGGAGATGCCCTCGCCGATCGCGTAGAACGCGAAAGCGAGCTGAGTACCATCCTTGGCATTCACCACGCCACCAAGCGAATGCTCCTGGTTCGTCCACCCTGATTTAGCCGCGACGTGACCGGATGCCGCAGCGGCATCCCCCTCAAAACGGTTATAAAGGTCGCCGCTTTCGCCCCCAACCGGAAGCATCGAGAACGCTGTCGCGATTGCGCCGCTGCCTGATGCCCCTGCCGCCATGAACTGTGCGACGAACAACGGCGAGACTTGGTTTTTGGCACTGAGACCTGAACCATCGGTGATGGTGATGGTTCCGGCATCATCGAGTCCGGCATCCGACAGCACACTCTGGATCGCCTGGTTCAGGGTGCTTGCAGCGCCGCTGAGACCTTGCTGTTTGGAAACCAGACGGGCAAGCGACTCAGCCAAGGAGTCATCGCCACTGATCAACATCTGCTCCACGAGCACGCTGACAGGTTGCGACTTAACTTCAGCCAGCACCGTGTTGCCGACCGCTGCGCCGGTCGAGAATGTGACCGCGGGTAATCCAGCGGCTTGGGCGAATGCTTGCCCAGCCGATTGCACGGGATCGGTGCCGCGGGGGCTGATCGCGATGGTGGGATCAGCCCGGTCGCCGTTCACCATGAGCGCCGTAACGTAGGAGTGGTATCCACCAGTGCGTTCACGCTCGGGCCAATTGGAATCCCAGGCATCGCTCGTGTTCCACAGAGTGGAGTCGAGCACGATCTCCGTAATCGGAACTCCAGGATGGAGTTCCTCATAGCGGGTTATCGCCTGCGAAGCGAGATCCGAAATTTGGGGGGCATCGCGATAGTACGACGCATTGGTCGTCGCGAGGGTCGGGTCACCGCCACCCACCAGCACGATCACGCCCGCCGATGATCCGTCGATAACTTTGGTGCTGATACGAGTGTCTGCACCGAGAGCCTGAAGTGCCGCAGCAGCCGTCATCGCCGTCACGATGTGGGCGGGGCTGGCGGCTTCGTCGGCAGAACGGTCCCACAACACGGTGCCCGTAGCGACATCCGTCACGACTCCGACAAGCGAGGGGAAGGTTGCGACCGTGGCCAAAGAATCCACAGAGCAGGTGCGCACCGCTACCGCTCCGGGTGTAACATCCGGTTGGCTCCGCTGCTCTGCAGTGACTTCGTCTGGGGTGACATCAACTGCCGAGTTCGCGGAGCCAACCGAAATTCCGGCGAATACTGCTACTACTGCGAGTAGTACGAATACAACCGCTGCGACCGTCACCGTGGATGCGGTGGGGTGCTGAGTTATAAACGCGCGTATTCCTCCCGGCGCTTTCGGCTCACTACTGGCTGAATCAGTCACCCGGTTATAGTACCCGGATGTTCGAACCCAGCGCTTCGAGTGGCCTAGCAGTACGTCCATCGTGCTGCTGCGCGGGTAAAGCTATAAGGCTCATCGATTCCACCATGGGTCATGGCAAAGGCGATGCAAACGCCGCCGGTGCTGGCACCGGGCTGGTAGAGCGATGCGCGGTGAGAATACGATTCCCACCACTTGGAAGCAACGGTGGCTCCGCTGTTTCCTGAACCACCGGCGAGGTTTCCGTCGCAACCGCGAGCGGCAACGCCGTCGGAGCGAGTGGTGCCGTTGTGGCCCCAACCGTCGAGAGGATCCGAGCTGGGCGATTCTGCCATCCAGAAGAGGCGTTCTTCCATGCAGGAGTCGTAGCGGAAGTTCGAGAGGGGAATCGGCTGCAGGCAGTTGGCGACGCGAATCGCGTTGTACGCGTAAGCGAAGGATGCGAGGTCGCCCGAGGTCGTTCCGGCGACGCCCTGTGATGAGCTGCGGCTCGGCGCACCAGGTACGCCACCACCAACATTGCTCGGGCAAGCTTGGCCCGCCGAAGCGTAGGCTGCGCGAAGCTGAGTGACGGATGCTGAACCGCCCGTTACCGAGGCAACGACGATCGGCTCCGGCTTCGGCACTGCTTTCTGCGCGAGGTGCTCAGAGTCAGTGGTCAGCGACTTGGCTTCAGCCTTGATTGCTGCAGCCAATGACTCTTCGCTGACGCGTTCGATGCTGGCAATCGCGACGACATCGACCGACTCTTCGATCGGCGCAGTCGCCGTCGACGCAAACAGCGGCGAACGTGCAGCTGAGTTAGCGGTTGCGCTCTCGGTGAGCCCTGGGCCGCCTCCCCCGACGAACGGTACTACTCCAACAATTACGACGGTGACTAAGGCCGTTAAAAACGGAACTCTCCCCATGAAAATCGTCCCCCAGACGAATAAATAGGAGGCAGACCCCTCTGCTTCCTGTTGCCAAAACTAGGCGCGAAAGCAGCGTTCCACAAGGGAAAAACCCCGGAAACATAGGCAAATACCCGTTAATGGGGGGTCTGGGTGACGGGTCTATCCTCTGTTTGGGGGACACCCTCGTAGCCCGAAATCGTCGTTCGGGGCATGAGGGAAAACAGTGCCGGGTTAGTGCTTGCGGGCGGCTTGTGCGCGTCGCGCATCGCGCTCAGCATCTGCCGCGGCCGCCTCGTCTGGCGTCGGTGCGGTTCCGCCCAAGTGACGCGGTTGCCACCACTGACCAGTGCCATCGAGCGGGTAGGCCTCCTGCGCCGTCTGGAGCAGGCCTTCCATCGTCTTCTTGAGTCGCGCAGTTGCCGTTGCCGCGTCATCCGTCGTCGCAACCGTCATCGGGTCCCCAACGACCATCACGATCGGGATGCCCACACGTTCACGCAAAGTGATCTTGCGGTTCTTCGTCATGAGGCGCTGCCCACCCCACAGCGCGATGGGAATCACGGGCACGCCCGCTTCTGCTGCCAGACGCACGGCGCCGGTTTTGAAATCGCGGATGGTGAAGGATGCACTCACTCCGGCTTCGGGAAATACCCCAATCAGTTCCCCCGTGCGCAGAGCCGTGACGGCAGACTCGTAGGCCTTAGCCCCAGCATTCATGTCGACAGGGATGTGCTTCATGTTGCGCATAAACGAGCCGACAACGCGCTTCTCGAATACGCTCTTTTTAGCCATGAAACGAATGCGGCGGTGATTGTGCAGCCACAGCGCCCACTCGACAAGAGCGAACTCGAGGTAACCGAAGTGGGTCATCGCGATCACGGCCCCTCCCTCATCGGGCAGATTCTGCGACCCGATGACGGTGCGTCGCACACGAAGAGCACCGAACATGGCGCGACCCGCGCCGATGGCTGCCGTATAGATGGGTTCGTTGCGGTACTTCATACCTTCAGCTTAAGACTCCGATATGGGAGTTTGCCGCCACCACAACGCACAACGAGGACCAGATTTCTCTGATCCTCGATGCTCAACGGAGCCGCCTGTCAGAATCGAACTGACGACCTTCTCATTACGAGACAGATTAACCGACGTTTTCAGATTGAGTCCGCTTGCACAGCACTGCACTGCACTGCACTGCACTGCAAAATCTCCACTGTTTACCTGGGATTTGGCGACTTCGAAGCAATCTAAAGCCAACGGTTACCACCGATTACGAGATCCATTTGCCCACTAGCTGCCCACTAAGTCTGGCTGGAATCCTTTCGTACTCCGATCATCGACGCTTCGACGTCAGGCATGCCGCTCGCGATGGTTGTCCCAATTGAAGGAGACCAAAAGCACCCGTCCTCGACGAGGAACGAGTTCTTGGCGCCCGCCTTGAACAGGGCCGCGGCAGACTTCAAATCAACCGACCCACCGGCGAGCTTCTCTCCCGATCTGCAAAAATTCTGGTCGTGGCCTGTCCGAGGCCAATTCCGGGATCACTGCCAAGCTAGAACCGTCGAACGACATAAGTTCATCTAACCCGCCACCTCGTGACTCGGCGCGCAAAGCGCTCCCGCGCAATCTGGAGATCTCCACCAAATATTCTGGTGTGACTGAGAGCAAGTTTGCGTCATATGCACGGTGATGGTTTCTGCACAGCGATAGCCCGTTGCAGGTCAGATCCGTGCTCCCGGCGTATGCGACAGGAATTATGTGGGCAGCTTCGGTAAGGGAAAGCTGAATTGAGCATACGGAGCATCTTCCGTGATACGCCACACTTATCCGGCGAGAAAAGTCCCAAGCCCGGAAATTACTAGTAACCACTCGAGTAATCCTATTCCGAGACTCCCCGACCGGTTGTGGTTGCGCTTCCTCGATGACCTGACCGACAGACCCCGCGATTCCATTGAGCAAGTCAGCGATTTCTGCGGCAGTATCGCTGTGGATCTCCTCTGCATTCAAGCAGTAAACCGCAAGCATCTCGGCCCGAAAGGCGACGACTACGTCGTCGCTATGCCGAGTGGCTGCGGCCAAACCAATCGAATTGGCTGACAACAACGTTTGTTCACGTATTTGTAGCGACGGGGATGAAGACGAGCGCTGGCCGTGGACACTAGCGTCCCATCCCGCGAAGGTCTGAAACTGCGGACTCCACCCGATCACGACCGTGGTCTCCCCGGGAACGTTCTCGGGCATCTCACCCGTCAGTTGGATCCGGTACTCGTCAGCGGCTCGAGCGCTACCTCCGCCATGCGTCACATTCCAAGCGTAGATTCGGAGCGTCGTCGCGCCTTCATCCCCGAGAGCCCCCAGAAGAACCCGCATAGGTTTCCGCCTATTCGAAGGCAGGAGCAAAGCAGTTCGGCCGCTTGCACGCAGCGATTGAAGTACGTGATCTTCGAGAGCTGATCGCGATAGTCGTTGCACCGTGTCCGGCATTATGGTTTCCCCCCATTGTTCAGATTAAAACTAGGCTGCTTCTGCCTTGCTGGCTTGAGAGGAAAGCGCTTTCACGAGCTCTTCCCCTAGCGCCTTCGCTAGCATCGGCGGGACTGCATTCCCAACCTGACGCCATTGTTGCTCAACTTTGCCATCCAAGAACCAATCGTCTGGAAAGGTCTGAAGCCGCTTGACTTCCTCAATGCGCAGGATTCGATTCTTCCAATGCAATGGACCCATGTTGTTAGATCGCCGCGCTTGAATCGTCCACGAAGGCATGTCTGGGCTTAGTTTCAACAAGAACGACCAATACCGCTTCCGCCATTCAAACTGAGGGTTTGGATGACCTCTTTTCGCGGTGAGAAACAAGTAGTTGTCCCCAGGCGGGATTTGTTTCAAAAGTTCTCGGTGCTTTCCGCCTGCGACATGACCAGCATCGTTGGCATTCGCTTCAGTGTCCAAGTCGCTAAGTACGGCACCTGCGGTGCGCCAGCCGGGCAGATTAGAGTCCGCCTGCAAAGGCCCCCGATGCGACTCCGAAGGCCATTCGAATTCTGCGTCGAGGGTGCCAACAAGAAAGAATCGCTGCCGAATCTGCGGCACGCCGAAATCGGCAGCGTTCAGTACCTTCATCTGACACTTGTACCCGAGCGCCTCGGCCGTTTCGGTTATATGTTCAAGAGTTTCGCTGTGAACTTTGAACGCCATTCCGGCGACATTCTCCAATAGGAATGCGCGAGGACGTAGCCACTTGAGTGTTTCAAGATATCCACCGATAGTCACTTCGCCTACTGGATCATTCATCGCCCGAGGTTTATCCGTCCGGTAGAACCGGCTTTTCGAGAACGGAGGGCAGGGCGGACCACCGATAAGGATGTCTACGTCGCGAAGCTGTTCCTCTCCGACGAGCGCTATAGCTTGAGATTGCGAGAAATCAGCGATGCTTCCCTCGAAGAACTTCGAGGTTGGAAAATTTACTGCATGGCTTCGGGCGGAAAAAGGATCGCTGTCAACACCGAGCACTATGTCAAACCCAGCTTCTCGGAATCCGAGATCCAGACCTCCACACCCCGAGAAAATACTCACTGCTTTCAAACGACCCACTATGCCGCCTTGCTTTTAGCTGATAGTGATTTCATGGCAGCCAACACCATCTGCTCGGCCATTACTGACGGGACGGCGTTCCCAATTTGTCGCACCTGTTCTCGGCGCGGTCCCGAAAAAACGTATCCATCTGGAAAAGTTTGAAGCGCAGCAAGTTCGCGGATTCTCAGGCGTCGACCGCTCCAGTGGAACGGTCCGGTCCAAGGCCCCGGACTGGCGGGAATCGTCCAAGAAGGCCGATCAGGATCTAGTTTCAGAAGAAAATTCCAGTAACGCGTTTCGGTCTCAAACGTCGGATTGGGGTGCCCGGCCCACGCGGTGTGGAACTTGTAATTCATGCCGGGAGGAACATCTTTCAAATGTGAAGCCCAAGTTCCCGTCACTTCTTCGTTCCCTTCGGCGTACTCATCCCCCTCAAATCTTCTCAACGCATCACCGGAGGTAACCCAGGGCAATTGGCCAGCGTCCGGCTCCTTGAAATACGTGCCAGCTGGTGCTTCAGGCTGGGCTTCACGTGACCCCAAAAGGAAAACGCGTTGGCGTGCTTGAGGCGCCCCGAAGTCCGTAGCCGTCGCTACAACAGTTCGAGTGAAATAGCCGGCGGCCTCTGCGTCTTGGCGTAAGGCCTCAAAAACATGCTTGTTTCTTGGGTGCAAAATGCTTGGAACGTTCTCGAAGACGAAGGCTGCGGCATCCGTTTCTTTCGTGAGCCTCCAAAACTCATTCACGAGGGTTCTTCGGCTGTCTGGCCTAGCGAGCAACGGCTCCGTCGTGCGTTGTGCAGCTTCTCCGCGAGCTCGAGCCCTGCGGTATGCCGCCTCGTCACCCTTGTCCACCCAATACGCGGCCTTACTGAAGGGCTGGCACGGCGCGCCGCCTATCACTACGACATCTTCCCTCGAATTCAATCCAGCTTCTTTGCGCAGATCTGCCGCCGTTAGTGCCGTAACGTCGGCGTGCAATGCTGCACCACCGTGCAAATTCGGGTTCGCTGTCACTGTTTCACAGGAAAAGCGATCGCTATCGACTGAGAGCCGAAGATCAGCACCAGCGCGCGCCGCGCCGATCCCTAAGCCGCCTGCTCCAGCAAAGAGATCAATAACTGGTAAGGAGTTCAGCAACGTGTATCCCAACTTTCCATCCGAAATCACTCTTGAGAGTACGCCCAACGACCGACAAACTAAGCGATCGCTTCTGCCACAGATTCGTTGAACAGCCAAATCAAAGAAGCGTCACGCTACAAACTTCCGTTCGCTCTCGATCACTCGTCGAGTCTAGATTGCCTACTGCGTAGCGCACCGACGCAACGCTGTCGACGGTGAAGAGACGCAAACCTGAGCCCATTCTCTGTGATTTAGGGCGGAATACCGTCTTCACACCGCGCTTGCGATGGGTATCTAGCGTGCTTGTGAACAGCTTCGCTAGAGCCCTGCTTCGGGAAATGAAGTGTAAGGCCTTGGTCTTCGTGACTCTCAGCATGCTTCTGCAATCAAGCATTTGCCGTGAAATAGTGCCCACCAAGTGCCCACTAGAGGCAGACTCGCGGGGTGTCATATTCACAAAACAACCCTCTGACCTGCATTTTTTCGAGCCGCCTGTCAGAATCGAACTGACGACCTTCTCATTACGAGTGAGATGCTCTACCAACTGAGCTAAGGCGGCCGGCCACATTTTCATGAGGCACAGCAAGATAGCTTAGCCGAAGTTTTGGGGCCCGAAAGCCCACTCCGCCAAGTTGTCGTTAGGCAGCACAATCTGGGTCGTCATTCGGGACTACACCGTTGATGAAATAGGCGTCGACCGCACCATCGATGCACCCGACACCACCGTTGTAGGCGGTGTGACCTTCGCCGTTGTAGGTGATGAGCTGGGCGCTCTCTAGCTGCTCGCTGAGTGCTACGCCCCATTCGTAGGGTGTCGCCGGGTCGCCCGTTGTGGAGATGATCAGCACGGGCGGTGCGCCCTCACCGGTCAGCTCCGTAATGTCGGGCCCGATGTACTGGTACGGCCAATTCAGGCAGGTCAGGTCACCAGTCGGCGGAAAATCGCGGTAGGTCGTCGGCGAAGCCTCACGCATGAGTTCCTGCTGTTCAACCAGCACGGCAGGGTCAGTCTCAACGGGGTAGTCGACGCAGTAAATCGCGATGAAAGCCTCGAGCGAGTTGTCGGTGTAGCTGCCATCGAGATCGCGGCTGTAATAGAAATCAGCAAGGAAGAATGCGGTATCCGTTTCGCCGCGCGCAGCCTCCGAGAAAAGGTCGTTGAGGAACGGCCACGAGTCTTGAGAGTAGAGGGCAGTGCTCATCGCGATATCGAGCACACCGGCATCCATCATGCGGCCATCGGGGGCAGCAATCGGATTCGCGTCATAGCGGTCGTAGAGTTCGCGGATCGTCGCCAGCGCGGCATCCACGCCGCCGGTGAACGGGCAGTCATCGAACGATGTCGGGCACGCCGCCAAATAGTTTTCGAGTGCCCTCTGGAAACCAATCGTCTGAACGCGGCCGACCTCAAAAACAGAAATAGACGAGTCGGTGGCGCCGTCGAGCACAATGCGACCCACGTTCTGCGGGAAGTTTTCGATGTAATACGAGCCGATATCGCTGCCGTAGGAGTACCCCAAATACTGCAGCTTCTCGTCGCCCACAATCGCGCGCAACATGTCGAGGTCGTGCACCGTGCTTTGGGTATCAATGAACTGCAGGATCGGGCCCGTGTTGTCGAGGCACGCCTGGCCGAAATCGATGGCCGCCTGCTCGCTCTCCGCAAGCCATTCATCGCTGCCGACCGCCGTATCCGGAATACCAAAAATGAAATCATCGAGGCCGCCGTCATCGAGGCACGTCACGGGAGTCGAACGGCCAACTCCGCGAGGGTCCCAGCCGATCACGTCGTAGTTCTCGCGCAGGTTCGCACTCACCGCAAAGTCCACGTCATCGTGGATGAGATCAAAACCTGAGGCGCCTGGCCCACCAGGGTTCACAAACAGCGACCCCAGGCTCTCCCCTGTTGCCTCCTGGCGAGCCATCGCGATTTCAATATCAGTTTCCGAAGACGGGTTTGCCCAATCCATCGGAGCGATCGCCGTCGCGCACTGAGCGCCGTTATCGCAATCCACCCACGTGAGAATTTGCTCGTAATAGGGAGCGAGTTCTGCCGCCACCGTCTCACCGGTCGGCTGCGAAGTCTCCCCGAAAAGTCCCGAAAAGAGGTTCGCACAGCCGCTCAGCACGAGGGTGAGAACGAGAGCGGGCACCACGAGGGCAAACCTGCGAGTGCGAGAGGCGGGGGCGGCGGCGATAAAGTTCACCGCATGAGCCTAGCGGTTAGCAGTTCGGATCGGCGCTGGGAACTTCGCCCCTGAGGAGAAAGTCCTCTACCGCTGTATTGACGCACTCATTCGACTTGTTATACGCCGTGTGACCTTCACCGTTGTAAGTAATTAGGTGACCCGAGTCGAGGTTTTCGGCAACGGTTTGTGCCCACATGTACGGCGTCGCCGGGTCATTCGTCGTGCCAATCACCAGCATGTCGGCAGCACCGGGAGCAGCAATCGCCACGCGCTCTCGCTTCGCTTCCACCGGCCAGTTAGCGCAACCGGGGTCGCCATACGACATCTGCGGGCCAAACACCGGAGCCGCGGCGGCAAGCTCGGCAGCCTGCGCACGCATGCTCTCGTTATCGGCTGGCTCGCGGGCATCCAAGCAATTGATCGCGATGAAAGCTTCTGTCTGGTTTTCGGCGTAGGTGCCGTCAGCGCTGCGGCCGTTGTAGTTGTCGGCCAAATCGAAAGCGATGGTGGCGTCGCCCCTCATTACCGAGTCGAAAAGCTGGCGAAGGTAGGCCCAGTTATCTTGGCTGTAGAGCGGCAGGATGATGGCTGTGAACATGGTTGCACTGCCCAATTTGCGCCCGTCAGCGTTCGTGAGCGGGCTCTTATCGAGGCGGTCGAGCAACGTGCGGATGGTCGTGCGCGACTGCTCGACAGATCCCGTGAACGGGCAATCGCTCGCGCCGGCACAGTCAGCCAAGAACGCATCAAGCGCGCCCTCGAAACCCTCTGCTTGAGCCTTGGTAGTTTCGAATTCGGATGCCGCGGGGTCGACCGCGCCGTCGAGAACGAGCCGCCCCGTCTTTTCCGGGAACAACTCCGCATAGACCTGGCCGAGCAACGTTCCGTAGGAGTAGCCCAAATAGTTCAGCGTCTCATCGCCGAGAGCGGCACGCAGCATGTCGAGATCGCGGGCAGCACTCGGGGTGTCAACGAAGCCCAATAGCTCGCCCGTCTCCTCGCTACAGCGCTGGGCAAACTGGGCGGAGGCATCAGTGGCGGCAGCAATCCATTCGTCGCTGCCCTTCTCCCCCGGCGTGATCCCGTAAATATAGTCATCAAGCTCGGCAGGGTCGGAGTAACACGACACCGCCGTCGAACGGTTCACCCCACGAGGATCAAAACCAACAACGTCAAACTGCGATTGGAGGGCCTCACTGGTGGCGTAATCCACACTGTCGGCGATGAAATCGAAACCAGAACCGCCAGGGCCACCCGGGTTGACGAGCAAAGAACCGATGCGGTCATTGCCTTGAGCAACTTGACGCACAAGGGCCAACTCGATCGTGTCACCCTCGGGATTCTCCCAATCCACCGGCGCAATCGCCATAGCGCACTGCAGATCGTCTCCACAGCTCGCCCACTCCAGCACCTGCTGATAAAACTTTGTCAGATTCGGCGCAACGGCTTCTTCCGTCGGCGTCGATGTTGTGCTGGATTCCGACGGAACAAACCACGAAACACAGCCACTCAGTGTCAGCGAGACCGCCAGCGCGACCGATGTGAGGCCAACGAGGCGTGCAGAGCGGTGCCTCATGCCCCGCGTCCCGATACAGCGACCTTCACGAGCATCGCCTCAAGGGCGAGTGCCGGAGCAACGTTGCTTTCGATGCGACGGCGCGCTTCAGCGATACCGTCCATGATGGCGAGCGTCGCTGGCGCTGTTGTGCGGTTCGCCACCGCCGTGAGGTTATTGACAATGCTGAGGTTAATGAGTTCTCCCGGGGCACCAATTTGGGTCAACAAAATGTCGCGGTAGAGCGACAGCAAGTCGACCATGATGCGGTCAATACCGTCGCGCAAACTTCGAGTCGCACGACGCTTCTGGTCTTCTTCGAGATTCTTGAGCTGCACCCGCAGCGCCGGCGGAATAGTGCCGCCGGGAGCAACACCGAGCGAGCGAAGCGCGGACTCGCGTTCGTGGGCGTCCTTCTCCTCGGTGAGGGCGGTGGCATCCGCCTTCGACAACTCGAGCAAGAGAGTGGCGGCGATCACAGCGTCCGACACCGTGCGGATGTTGAGCACGGTGGTCAGTGCCTGTTCGCGTCGTTCGCGGGCCTCCGCATTGGTCGCAAGACGGTGTGCCATGCCGATGTGGCTTTGTGCTTCTCGTGCCGCGCGCAAGGCGATGTCGGGTGCAACGCCATCGCGATCTTGCAGCAGTTGGGCAACATCCTCGATCGCGGGCGTGCGGAGACGAACGCTGCGCACGCGGGAACGGATGGTGGGAATGAGGTCGGCTTCGCTGGGCGCGCACAGAATCCAGACCGTGCGTGGCGGCGGCTCTTCTAGGGCTTTGAGCAGAACGTTGGAGGTGCGCTCGACCATGCGGTCGGCATCCTCAATAATCATGACCCGGTAGTGGCCGACCGACGGCGAGAACTGCGACGAGGCCACCAGCTTGCGCACCTCGTCGATGGAGATGATGACGCGTTCGGTGCTCAGCACGCCAAGGTCGGGATGGGTGCGAGCAACAACCTGTTTGTAGACCGACTCTTCGGTTTCGTCGCCGCGCGTGCCGAGCAGGGCGGCAGCGAAAGCGTAGGCGATATTAGAGCGGCCAGATCCGGGCGGGCCCGTGATCAACCACGAGTGCGTCATCGACGACTGTTCTGAGCTGCCCAACGCCGATGACGAGGCCGCAGCCTCAAGAACGGCGATCGCTTCAGCTTGGCCCGTCAGGCCCTCCCACAACGACATGCGCTCAGTCTAGGCGGGTTGCGGGAGGTGGTTCTGAATGCGCTCACGGATCGTGCCAGCGATCTCATCGACGCCGCGGGCGGCATCCACCACAAGGATTCGCTCGGGCTCCTTCGCCGCGCGTTCCAGGAAGGCGTCGCGAACGCGGGTGTGGAATTCTTGCTTCTCAGCTTCGAGCCTGTCGTAGCGAGTGCGAGCGTTGTCGAGGCGCTTGCGACTGTCGGCAGGATCGAGATCGAGCAGCACGGTCACGTCGGGAAGCAAGTTCTGCGTCGCCCACAGCGAGAGGTCACGCACCTCGTCGGACCCGAGCACTCGACCGGCACCCTGGTAGGCCTCGGAAGAGTCGATGTAGCGATCCTGAACAACGATCTCACCGCGCTCAAGGGCTGGACGCACCAGCGTTGCGATGTGGTGGGCACGGTCGGCGGCGTAGATGAGCGCTTCGGCACGCGGGTCCATCTCGCCCCGGCGGTGCAATACGATTTCGCGCAACTCTAAGCCCAAATCAGTGCCACCGGGTTCGCGAGTTACAACAACCGTGTGGCCGGCTTCTTCGAGCCACTTCACGAGAAGCTGTGACTGCGTGGTCTTACCAACGCCGTCCCCGCCCTCGAGCGTGATGAACAGTCCGGGCACGCTACTCTGCTTCAGTAGCGGCGGCGGTGGTGGCCTTGGGCGCAGCAGGCTTTTTCGCCGCCGGCTTCTTGGCCGCAGTCGTCTTAGCTGCTGTGGTCTTCGCGGCAGTCGTCTTCGCCGCAGGCTTCTTCGCCGCAGGCTTCTTCGCCGCAGGCTTCTTCGCAGCCGGCTTCTTGGCGGCAGGCTTCTTGGCGGCTGGTTTCTTCGCGGCAGGCTTCTTCGCAGCCGTCTTGCGCTTGACCGGTCCCTTGGCTCGCTTGTCGGCCAACAGCTGAACGGCACGCTCGAAGTCGACATCTTCGACGGTCTCGCCGCGCGGGATGGTGGCGTTAGTGGTGCCGTCGGTTACGTACGCACCGAAGCGGCCATCCTTGATCTTGATCGGCTTTTCGCTCACGGGGTCAGCATCGAACTCTTTGAGAGCACTGGATGCTGCGCGGTTGCCGTACTTGGGCTGGGCGTAGAGCTCTACGGCACCGGCGACGTCGATGTCGAAAATGAGGTCTTCGCTCGTGAGCGAACGAGTTTCGACACCCTTCTTGAGATAGGGGCCGTAGCGTCCGTTTTGCGCGGTGATTTCGACGCCCGTTTCAGGGTCGAGACCAACGACGCGGGGCAGGCTGAGCAGCTTGAGCGCGGTGTCGAGGTCGATCGCGTCAAGTTCCATCGTCTTGAAAATGGATGCAGTGCGCGGCTTCACGACGGCAGCCTTCTTAGGCTTCTTGGCCTTCTTCACTTCGCCGGTCTTAGGATCGATCTCTTCGACGGGCTCCGGAACGGGCTCAGGTTCTGGCTCGAGCTCGGTGACGTAGGGGCCGAACCGGCCATCTTTCGCCACGATCTCTTTGCCGTTCTCCGGGTTGACGCCGATGACGCGGTCGCCGATAACGGGTGCTTCGATGAGTTCGATCGCCTTGGCGAGCGTGAGTTCATCGGGCGCAAGAGCTTCGGGAATGTTGACGCGGCGCGGCTTCTCCGGGTCGTCACTGGGAGTCTCGAGGTACGGGCCGTATTTTCCAATGCGCAGGGTCACGTCATCCGACAGCTTCATCGAGTTGATTTCCTTGGCATCGATCTCGCCGAGGTTGTCGATGACGGTGCGCAGGCCGCGGTACTTGTCGTCACCGAAGTAGAACGACTGCAGCCACTCCACGCGGTTCTGGGTGCCGCCCGCGATGCGGTCGAGGTCGTCTTCCATGCCTGCGGTGAAGTCATACTGCACGAGGTCGCCGAAGTACTCTTCGAGCAAACGGATCACGGAGAACGCAATCCAGTTGGGCACGAGGGCCTGGCCGCGAGGAGTGATGTAGCCGCGGTCGATGATCGTGGAGATGATCGACGCGTACGTCGACGGGCGACCGATGCCGAGTTCTTCTAGCTTCTTGACGAGGCTGGCTTCGGTGTAACGCGGCGGCGGGCTGGTCTCGTGGCCCTTCGCTTCGACGTCGAGAAGTGTGAGCGTCTGGCCTTCCTTGAGCGGAGGCAGTTTCGCTTCTTTGGGCTCAGCGGTGGCGTTGCGCTCTTCGTCTTGGCCTTCTTCGTAGGCCTGCATGAAACCGCGGAAGGTGATGATGGTTCCGCTGGCCGAGAATTCGGCAACGGGAGCTTCACCGGCAGCGATCGTGATGGATGCCGTTGACCCCTTAGCGTCAGCCATCTGCGAGGCGACGGTGCGCTTCCAGATCAGTTCGTAGAGCTTGAAGTCGTTGCCGCGCAGCGTCGACTGCAGTTCGCTTGGCGTGCGGAAGGTATCTCCCGAGGGGCGAATAGCTTCGTGGGCCTCTTGAGCGTTCTTGCTCTTGCTGGCGTAGACGCGGGGCTTGTCGGGCACAGCGTCTGCACCGTAGAGGGCAACGGCTTGGGTGCGAGCGGCGGTGATGGCCTGCTGCGAGAGCGACGAGGAATCGGTTCGCATATAGGTGATGTAACCGTTTTCGTACAGCGACTGCGCAACGCTCATCGTCTGGCGAGCGGAGTAACGCAGCTTGCGCCCGGCCTCCTGCTGCAGCGTTGAGGTGGTGAACGGTGCTGCGGGGCGGCGCGTGTATGGCTTGGTCTCGACCGTTTTTACGGTGATGGTGGTGCTCGGCATCCGCAGGGCATCTGCGAGCGTTTGAGCGGCCTTTTCGTCGAGGGCCACGGCGTCACCCTTGAGGTTTCCGCGGTCATCGAAGTCACGGCCGGCGGCAACACGCTTGCCGTCGAGGCGCACGAGCTTGGATTCGAAACCGTTGGTTTCGCTGTCTGGCGAGAGCTGGGCGATGAGGTCCCAGTAGTTGGCAGTGATGAAGGCGAGCCGTTCGCGCTCGCGCTCGACAACGAGGCGGGTCGCGGCGGACTGCACGCGGCCAGCGGAAAGACCGGGGCCGACTTTGCGCCAGAGCACGGGAGAGATTTCGTAGCCGTAGAGGCGGTCGAGGATGCGGCGGGTTTCCTGAGCGTCAACGAGCGCGGTGTCGACGTCACGGGTGTTGTTGATAGCCGCTTCGATGGCGTCTTCGGTGATTTCGTGGAACACCATGCGCTTCACGGGAACCTTGGGCTTCAACACCTGCAGGAGGTGCCACGCGATGGCCTCACCTTCGCGGTCCTCATCAGTTGCGAGGAAGAGTTCGTTAGCGCCGCTGAGCGCTTTCTTCAGTTCGGCGACGGTTTTCTTTTTGGCGTCAGAGACGACGTAGTAGGGCTCGAAGCCGTTATCGACGTCGACAGAGAACTTGCCGAGCGAACCCTTTTTGAGCTCGGGCGGCAGGTTGCGAGGCTCGACGAGGTCACGAATGTGACCGACGGAGGAGAGCACGTCGTAGTCGTCACCGAGGTACTTGGCTATCGTCTTGGCCTTGGTGGGCGACTCGACAATGACAAGTTTTTTGGTGCCAGACACGGGACTCCTTGGATGATGACGCACTTGACCGGTGGCAGCGCCACTATCAGCGACACAATACACACACCGACCGCTCAGTTGCCTAATCCGCCCTGGTTGGGGGTGGGCCTGCTGTAGCGCTCGTTGTGACCAGTATGCCGAGGATGCGGCGACTAGCGGTAACTGTCACGATACGCCCATCAACCACACAGTCCTCTATAAGGGAGTTATTAGCACTCGCGAGCCGCTCGGCGTTGGCACACGGGTAGCCAGCAACAAGTCCACTCGCGGTGTCTGCTGCGGCGAGCGCGGCAGCGTCCGTTGCCCCGGCGAGCGCATGCCTCACGCTGAGCGCCCAATAGAGAGGGATGACGAGCGCAGTGACGGCGAGAACTGTCGCGATGAGGCCGACCATCAGGATGGTGCCCGAGCCTCGTTCGTCGTTCAGCGGGCGACTCGCAGCACCCGCCGTAACCCCAGCTCCCGCCTGCAACTTGGCCATCATTGGCCTCCCGCGAGAGCGCAGCTGGTTGCACTGAGCGTGATTGGAAGCAGCCCGAGCAGTGCGTTGCGCGCGGGGGCGCTCACGGTGGCGCACACGAGGTCGTCGCGGTGATGGGAACTGAGTCGTGCTGACGCGACCAGAGCGGATGCGGTGGCCGCGACCGTGCCGGAGCTTTCGTCGCGGGCGAGGCTGCGTGCTGACGCGGCTGCCGCATCCTGTAACTGGATTTGCAGCCCGGCGAGTTGCACCCCGCTGAGGCAGCACACGAGAACGAGAGCGACGGCGGGCAACGCCAACGCAAACTCTGCGGTGACGCTGCCACGCTCGTTGATCGCTGCTCCTGCTCGGTTACGCCGGGATCGAGAGCGCACTGCGCACAAGGTCGGTGAGCATGCCGCGCACCTCTCCGGAACGAAGAATCACGACGAGCAGTCCGGCGAAACCGACTGCGGCCAGGGTGGTGATGGCGTACTCGGCGGTTGCTGCGCCTCTCTCGGACTTGAGCCGGGTGCGGACAATCGAGCCCATCCGGCGCGCACGTAGCGACAGCTCCAGATCGCCACCGAACCGGTGCCGGCGGGAACACCCGGGTTCGAGAGCGGGCAAGGGAACAAGGTGTGGATCATTCATGAGGTACTCCTTGGTGCGCTGTTGCGCAGTCTGCGGCCGAGTGACTCCAGCCTGCCGAGCGCGAGAGTCATACAACCCAGCGCGGTCCAATATGTGGAACATCGCTAGAACCCGGCAACGGTGGATGAGATGACCGCAACCATGAGCGGCAGCACTCCGAGCACCATGAAGGCCGGGAGCACGCACAGCCCGAGCGGGAGCATGAGCCGCACCGAGAGCGCTGCGGCACCAGCACGAGCATCCGCGTCGGCCGTCAGCCGCACCTCGTCAGCTTCGGCTCGCAAGAGTTCGGCGGCGGGCACCCCGGCCTCCTGCGAGAGCCGCAGCACCTCGTCGAGATGAGAGCCGTCGTCGGGCAGGCCGAAGCGTTCAAGGGCCTGCGTCACGACTGCCCGAGCCTGCACGAGTGAACCACCACCTGAGACCGCAACGGCCATCAGCTCGCACTCAAGACCGGGTGCTGCGTGCGTGGGCGTCGCCGACCGTACAAGCCTGATGTTCCACCTCACAGCGATCACGATCAGCCCGCCGCCGACCACGAGACAACCCCACCCGATCGGCGTTGTGAAGAGCACCCCGAGGGTGTCAAAACCCAGCAGCGCTCCAAAGATGAGTCCGACGGCGGGCAATGCCAAGACCATGCGCGCTGTGGCGACGGGGGCAGCGAGGGCGGTGGCCACTTCGCGCTGGATGTGCACGAGCATCCGCAGCGCTCGCGCATGAGTGCGTAACGCAGCGGCCAGCGGCGCACCAACCTGCCCAGCAACGAACCAGGCGGCGGCAAGCGAGTTCCATGCTTGCCGATCCAACGCTGGCAGCCCGGCGGATGCCCGTGAAATGCGTTCCGGGGCCCCTCCCGCATCGCTACCTTCCACCGCCACCGCCGTCGCAACGCCCCCCTCGGCTCGGCCGCGCGCCACGTGCTGCCAGGCCGAAGTGGGAGACAGCCCGGCGTGCAGCAGCACGGCGAGCCGTTGGGTGACACTGGCGACGTCGGGCAGTTGCGATGGCGGGCGTTTCATGCGATTTCGGCGATCGCGAGGCGGTCGTTGTCGTCGAGCACGAGCCGGCCGAGGTGGGTGAGGCGTCGGCGGCCGTCAACGCGATCCACGTGCAGCACGGCACCAATGGCGCTGACGGCTTGGCGTGCGATGGCGGTCGCGTCTAATCCGGCGAGCGCCCCTAACGCTTCGAGCCTGCTTGGTACGTCTTTCAGCGAGTTAGCGTGCAGGGTTCCTGCGCCTCCGTCGTGGCCGGTGTTAAGCGCGCTCAGGAGTTCGCGGATTTCAGCGCCCCGACATTCACCAACGACAAGCCGGTCGGGCCGCATCCGCAACGCTTCCCGCACGAGCGCGGGCAGCCCGTAGCCGCCGGCACCTTCGAGGTTCGCTTGCCGTGCCTCGAGCGATACAAAGTGCGGGTGTTCGACCCGCAGCTCCGCGACATCCTCAATGGCGACAATGCGTTCGGTGTCGGATGCCGCCGCCAACAGTGCGCCAAGAAACGTGGTTTTTCCGGCTCCTGATGCGCCCGAGATGAGCACATTCTCCCGCCCGTCGATGAGGGCTTTCACTCGTTGCAGCGGCACCTCGTTGAAGAATCCTGCGAAGTCGAGTTCTGCCAACCCGAATGGTTCTCGGCTCGGCACGCGAATGGAGAGCAGCGTGCCGGTGGCGGAGATGGGAGGGAGAACAGCGTGTACGCGCACCCCACCGGCGAGCCGAACATCCACGCAGGGTGTCGCTTCGTCGACGTGACGTCCGCCGAGGTTGATGAGGCGAATGGCGAGCGCGCGCAGGTCAGCTTCGGTCATGCCTACGTCGCCAACAAATTCAAGCCCTCCGCCGCGGTCGATCCAGACATTCTGGGCGCCATTGACGAACACGTCGGTGGTGTTCGGACGCCCAACGTAGGGGGCTAATGGGCCGAACTCGTGGAGTGCCCGCGTCATTGCATCCCCGGGGGCCACCCCAGAGCCGCGGCCAGCGCCGCCCCCCACTCCAGGAACGCCCCGCGCCTGTGCACTGGCGGTAGGGGTGGCCTCAGCTGTAAACCGTCGCCGAGCAACGAAAGGAACAATGTCGGGGTGCGAAGGAGTCGTAGTCACAGGGCAACATTAAGGAGACTCCGACTGCAGTTTCGGCGGCACAACCGCACTAGTGCCGAACGGCGACTCCGCGACTTTGTTGGGGAGAAGTGCGCAGGAAAACGAGTCAGCGATAGGCCGAAACGAGCTCAGCCCGGTTCGAGACCCCCGCCTTGCGCAGCAGGTTCGCCACATGAAACTTCACCGTGTTCTCGCTGATGGACAGCGAGAGCGCGATGGCTTTATTGCGAGCACCCGAGGCAACCAGTTCCAAGACCTCGGCTTCCCGTTGAGTGATCTGCCACTGCACGCTGGGCGAGCGATCAAGTCCTTCAGCACTCAGGGGCAAGACCACCGAAATTTCGGAGCCCCATCCTGCAGTGCCATTCACACTCAACCGACCACGAAGAGCAGCCGCCCTTTCAACAAGCTGCCGCACCGCGGGGTCTTCGACCGCCAACTCGCCAGGCCCGTCATCGCGAATCCCAATCAGCAGATTCTCGCCGTCGCAATCCCACTCCACCCGCAACCGAGCGACTCCCGGTTGGTCAACGAGTGCAAGCACAGCGCCCCGAACGATCGCTCGGCCAGCGTGGGCGACTTCGCCCGGCAATGCGCGACCGTTAGCGGGTGGTTCCACAAATTGCACGTCAAGGCCTCCAAACCGGGCCAAGGGCCGCAGGTCTGCTTTGAGGCGTTCGAAAGCGCGCGCAACCGGCTCCTCGGCCAAACTGCGATCCCGATCAGACACTGCCCGCAGATTGACCATAGCCGTAGCGGCCAGCTCGGTGGCTTCTTGGCGCGCAGTCTCATCCGACGCACTACGGGAGCGCAACGTCGCAAGAATTTGTTCCAGAGTCGTGGAGTGCGCATCGGTGAGATCGGCAATGACCTGGGCACGGTCCTGCGACGCCATCCGCGAATCCCGAAGATAGTCGGGGCTTGCAACGGCGACTTGCTGCTGGATGCTCACCGCCACCAATCGCCACAGTGACGCGATCGTCGCCAACGCTTGTTCCTGCGATTGCCCACCAGTCACGATCACCGGATCGGTGAGGACGAGCAGCGAACCGGTCGGCGCAATCCATACCGCTGCGGGACGCTCGTGGCGGGCAACTACCGCCGTGATTGCCCACACCGGATGCCCGATGCCCGACACTGTCTCCCGCACGGCGTCGAGTTCGGCGATGCTCACGTGATTGGTGATCGAAGGATCCCCCGCTTTCTTCTGAGGGCGCCCGGTGCAGTCTTCCGTGAATATCAATAGAGAGCTGTGCGCCACCATGGGCGCAAGCACCGCAGAAAAGGCGCTCGCAATCTGAAGTAGAGAACGTGAAACCACCGAATGGGCGGCATCGAGGAGGTCAAGGGAACTGGCGTTACTGAGAGCAGTCACTCCCCCATTTTACGCACGACCTACCCTTTCGGATAGGGAGAACCGGCCAAAAGGTGGGCGGTCTGCTGCCTAAACGGGTGGCACAGTGAAGTAATGGCCAGCAACGACACCACTACGGTTTCCTCCGCAATCGAACTTGTTCTCGCAGAAAATACCCGCATCAGCACCGCAATCGCTCGCGACGAATCCGGGGCAGTGCGATCAGCACTCGACCTGCTCAGCACCGCATCCCGAGTGTTCGTGCTCGGCTCCGGCCGCTCCGGACTAGCCCTGCGGATGCTCGCGATGCGCCTCATGCACGCGGGCCTCACCGTGCACGTCGTTGGCGAGGTAACCACCCCCGCAATAGCTGCTGGAGATGTTCTGCTCGCAGCAAGCGGCTCGGGAACGACCGCCGGCATCATCCGCTCAGCAACGACTGCGGAGGAGGTTGGCGCTCAGGTCATCGCCGTCACCACGGCAGCGGATTCGCCTCTGGCGCAGCTCGCACAGGTCGTCGTGATTATCCCCGCCGCACAGAAACAAGACCACGGACACTCTCGCTCGGCTCAATACTCCGGCGGACTGTTCGAGCAATCGTTGCTGCTGCTTGGCGACGCACTCTTCCACGTCCTCTGGCAAGAGTCCGGCGCGACCGCCGAAGAGCTGTGGCCGCGGCACGCCAACCTCGAGTAGCAGCACCCCCTTCTGCCCCTTCTCCCCGACTCCCCCGTCGGCCGATTCCCCTCGGCCAACTCCCCCTAAAGAAAGAGAACTCAATGAAGCTTCAAGTAGCAATGGATGTACTCACCACAGAAGCCGCCCTCACGCTGGCCGGCCAGGTTGCTGAGTATGTCGACATCATCGAATTGGGCACACCGCTCATTAAGCACGAAGGTCTCAGCGCCGTGCGCGCCATCAAGGACGCGCACCCCGACAAGATGGTCTTCGCCGACCTGAAGACGATGGATGCCGGAGAGCTCGAAGCCGACATCGCATTCTCTGCGGGCGCCGACTACGTCACCGTCCTGGGCACCGCCGGAGACAGCACCATCGTCGGCGCCGTGAAGGCGGCGAAAGCCCACAAGAAGGGCATCGTGGTTGACCTCATCGGCGTAGCTGACAAGGTCACTCGCGCGAAGGAGGTCACCGCTCTTGGTGCCGTTTTCGTCGAGATGCATGCAGGGCTCGATGAGCAGGCGGAGCCCGGATTCACCTTCGAGACTCTGCTCAATGACGGTGAGACCGCGAGGGTTCCGTTCTCGGTCGCTGGCGGCATCAACGCTTCCACAATCGCAGCAGTGCAGCGTGCCGGCGCAACCGTTGCCGTTGCCGGGAGCTCGATTTATAGCGCAGCCGACCCAGCGGCAGCAGCAGCCGCCCTGAAGGCGGCAATCGTCTAGTGAGCAGCGCTGCCTAGAGAGCGAAAACGAGGGGGTGCCTACCGGCATCCCCTCGTTCTTTAAGCACACGAGCGCGCCACGACGCACCCGCTGACGACTAGTCCTGTGCGACAGTGATGGTGACGTCGATGTTGCCGCGAGTGGCGTTGGAGTAGGGGCAGATCTGGTGGGCGGCATCCGCCAGTGCCTGAGCCTGGTCGTGCTCGAGGTCAGGGATTACGACCTCGAGATCAACAGCGAGTTTGAATCCACCGCCGTCGATCGGCAGAAGGTGCACAGCACTGCCGACGGAGGAGTGGTCGATGGCGACTTTCTCATTTCGGGCAACAAGCTGCAACGCGGAGTGGAAGCACGCGGCATAACCGGCCGCGAAGAGCTCTTCGGGGTTGCCACCGTTGCCCGAGCCCCCCATCGACTGCGGCACAGCCAAGTCGAGGTCGACGGAGCCGGATGTCGTAGCGACGTGGCCGTTGCGGCCAGCGCCAGTTGAGAGAGCCTGTGCGGTGTAGAGAGCTTCCATTAGTTCTGCCTTTCAATGACATGAGCTCCAGCAGCGGTTGCTGCGGAGAGGTTGGTGGTGACGTCGTGAAGAGTGGTCAGCGTCGAGGTAAATTCGGGGAGAGTAATGCCGGTGGCCTCGGCGATGCAGCCGGGAATGTGAGTCAGTTCCGCGCGGAGCTCGAGCCCGGCGGCAGTGAGCGACACCATCACGCGCCGTTCGTCAGAAGCCGATCGTGAGCGCATGACAAATCCGCGGTCTTCCAGCCGCCGAATCAGCGGCGAGGTGGTGCCGAGGTCGAGCATGAGGCTTTCCGCGAGGCCACTCACTGTCGACGACCGACGTTCCCACAAGAGAATCAGAACCAAATATTGCGGGTAGGTCAGCCCCCACGGCGCCAAAAGCGCGGTGTAGCGACGATTCGTCGCCCGGGCGGCCGCATAAAGACCGAAGCACAACATGGTGTCGAGGGCGGATGGAGCCAATTCTGTCTCAGTCTGTTCGTCATCCATTCAAAAAGCTTTGCACACAAATAAATTGTGCACAAAGCAATATGGCGAACTGTCAGCAAGCTGGATGCCAGCGACAGCCAAGCCGTCTGAGGGCCACGATTGCTAAGGAAGTAGGTCTCTATCGCACTTGCGTAGAGACCAGCCTTGGCCGAGCTACGGGTCTGTAGGTGGCCGCCGAAATATGCCTGCGCATCTGTCTTTTAAAGAGAGAGGGGCGGCGCCCAGTGGGGGGAAAGGGCGCCGCCACAGCGGCCGACGATTGGGGGGAATCGTATTGGCCACTTGCTGAACTTGCGCCCAGCGACTTTCAGTGTAACGCAACGGTGTGGGCGTGCAACGGAGGTTCTAGAATCGGTGGAATACTTTCAGAAAGCACGTGGTCAAGAAATGCAATCACAGGATCGAAGAGGATCAAATGCCTAGTAATTCCATTGACAGTCTTCTGCACGAATCACGCCGTTTTGCCCCGTCAGAGGCCTTTTCTGCGGCTTCCGAGGCAAGCGCCGACCTCTATACCTCAGCCAAAGAAGATCGCGTTGAGTTTTGGGCCGACAAGGCCCGTGAATACGTGCACTGGCACAAGCCGTTCACAGAAACACTCGATTGGTCTACCCCTCCCTTTGCGAAGTGGTTTGCCGACGGAGAACTCAACGTGGCGTACAACTGCCTCGACCGCCACGTGCTCGCGGGCAACGGTGACCGCGTCGCCATCCATTGGGAAGGCGAGCCCGGCGACAGCCGCAGCATCACCTACGCCGAACTAACCGCAGAGGTGAAGCGCGCCGCTAACGCCATGGCTGCCCTCGGCGTCGGCCAGGGTGACGTTGTCGCCATCTACATGCCGCTCGTTCCCGAGGCCGTCATCGCGATGCTCGCCACAGTTCGCCTCGGAGCCGCTCACTCCGTTGTCTTCGGCGGCTTCAGCGCCGAGAGCCTGCGCAGCCGCATCGACGACGCGAGCGCGAAGCTTGTCGTCACCGCCGATGGCGGCTGGCGCAAGGGCAAAGTCTTTCCCCTCAAAGCAGCAGTGGATACCGCCCTCGCCAACGGCGAATCCAGCGTCACGAATGTTTTGGTCGTCAAGCGCGGCGACAACGATGTCGAGTGGACCGAGGGTCGCGACCTGTGGTGGCGCGAACAGATTGAGGCAGCGGAGCCTGAGCACGAGGCGCAGGGCTTCCCTGCCGAGAACCCTCTCTTTGTGCTCTACACTTCGGGCACAACGGGCAAGCCCAAGGGCATCCTGCACACCAGCGGCGGCTACCTGACTCAGGCTGCATTCACTCACAAGAACGTGTTCGATCTGAAGCCAGAGACCGATGTGTACTGGTGCACCGCCGACGTGGGGTGGATCACGGGTCACACGTATGTCACCTATGGTCCGCTTGCGAACGGTGCAACGCAGGTGCTCTACGAGGGCACACCCGATAGCCCCAACCCGGGCCGCTGGTGGGAGATCATCCAGAAGTTTGGGGTGAGCATTTTCTACACGGCGCCCACCGCCATCCGTTCGTTCATGAAGGCCGGTCGTCAAATCCCCGAGCAGTTCGACCTGAGCTCGATTCGCGTGCTCGGTTCGGTGGGCGAGCCCATCAACCCTGAAGCGTGGATTTGGTACCGCGATGTAATCGGTGCGGGCACCGCCCCCATTGTTGACACGTGGTGGCAGACCGAAACCGGCGCCATCATGATCTCCGCCCTGCCGGGGCTCACGACGCTGAAGCCGGGCTCGGCACAGGTGCCGATTCCGGGCATCAAGATTGACATCCTCGGTGAAGATGGCACGCGCGTTGATCCACCCAACGGTGGGCTGCTCGTGGTCTCCGAACCGTGGCCTGCCATGTTGCGCGGCATCTGGGGTGACCCCGAGCGCTTCAAGGAAACCTACTGGTCGAAGTTCCCGCAGCTCGATGGCGAACAGTACTTCGCTGGCGATGGTGCCCACGTCGACGAAGATGGCGACATCTGGCTGCTCGGCCGCGTGGATGACGTCATGAACGTCTCCGGCCACCGCCTCTCGACCACCGAAATCGAGTCCGCTCTCGTCTCCAACCCGATCGTGGCGGAAGCCGCTGTGGTCGGAGCCGCTGACGAAGCGACCGGTCAGGCCGTAGTCGCGTTTGTAATTCTCAAGTCGAACCAAGAGCACGCTCAAACTGCCGCCGAAGCGAGCGCCCTGTTGCGTCAGCACGTTGCGAAGGAGATCGGGGCGATCGCTCGCCCCCGTGAAATCTTCATCGTCGCGGAGCTACCCAAGACCCGCTCGGGCAAGATCATGCGACGACTGCTTCAGGATGTCGCGGAGGGTCGCGAGATCGGTGACACCACCACCCTCGCCGACACCACCGTGATGCAGATCATCTCCGACAAGCTCAACTAGCTCTCCGAGCAACGACGAAGGCCGGGCCCATAATGGGACCCGGCCTTCGTTGCGTTACAAGCGCGTTTTCGCTACTCCGCGCGCTCCTTGAGCAAGCGAATAGCGGTGTCGATGTCGCTGAACGGTACGCGCTCGTTGCCCACGATTTGGTACGGTTCGTGACCCTTGCCCTGCAAGAGCACCACGTCATCCGGATTCGCTGCATCAATCGCATAAGCGATGGCGGTCGTGCGGTCGCGAATTTCCACTACCCGCTCCGGGTGTTCGAATCCGGCGCGAATGTGGTCCACAATCTGGTCGCCATCTTCGTTGTGCACATCGTCGTCGGTGACCACGATTACGTCAGAGGCTTCTTCAACGATGCGAGCCATCACCGGGCGCTTGCCGGGATCACGGTCGCCCGTTGCACCAAAGACCGTCACGATACGGGTGTGGCCCGAATCCCGCAGAGCCGTGACTGCCTGACGCACCGCATCGGGAGTGTGGCCGGCATCCACTACAACCAACGGCAGCTGGTCGTTTTCGCGGATGCGGGTCATCCGCCCCAGCACCGGCTCGAGCGGCGCCAATACCTCAGCGATCGCACGTGGCTCGGTACCTTGGGCCCACAGCACAGTGGCGCACGTGAGCAAGTTGTCCACATTGAAGCGTCCGATGAGACCGCTGGAGACGTGATGGCTTTCGCCCTCGATCACGAGATCGAACTCGAGACCCTCGGTGGTGAGCTTCACGTTATCGGCACGAACACTCGCTTCAGCATGGCCGTGGGAGGTCATGCCAATCGCGCGCACGCCCGCAGGGATCGTGTGATGGAAGTGATTCTCGGCAGCCGCATCATCAAGATTCAGCAGAGCCGTCTGGATGCCCGGTAGCGTGAAGATCTTTGCCTTCTGCGCCGCATATTCCTCCATCGACCCGTGGTAGTCGAGGTGATCGCGCGTGAAGTTCGTGAACGCCACAATGTCGAACGCAACGCCATCTACTCGGCGTTGCTCGAGCGCGTGAGAGCTGACCTCCATAGCCACGTTCGTGACGCCGGCACGGTGGAAGTCATCCAAGAACTGGTGCACCGCCGTCACTTGCGGAGTTGTCATGCCCATGTTGATGCGGGGCTCGCCCGTAATTCCCGCGCCCAACGTTCCGATCGTTGCCGACGTCATTCCCAGTCGCTGCCACGCTTGCGTCAGCAAGTGAGCCGTCGACGTTTTACCATTCGTGCCTGTAATACCCACCATGGACATCGAGGCAGACGGATGCTCGACAAACGCATCCGCTCGGCCACCGATTACGTCGCGGAGGTTCGCAATCGCGAACACGCGGTCGTCACCGTGGGCGCTCTCGGCCGCCTTCGCGTCCACGAGCACAGCGACAGCACCCTGGGCGAGAGCGGCATCGATGTACGGCAATGCCGACGACGCAGTGGTGCCGATAGCGACAAACACGTCATCTGGCCCAGCCTCTCGACTGTCTTGCACCAGACGACGCGCCTGCAGCGTGACGCCCACGAGCGTAGGATCCCACTCACTCAGATCTAGCGAGCGAAGCGGGGCATTCTCGCCGGCTTGACCGGACTGCCAGACTTCGATCACGCGAACTCGAACACGAACTCGACCTCAACAGGAGAATCGAGCGGCAATACAGCAACACCGACAGCACTACGAGCGTGCTTGCCGATCTCGCCAAAAATCTCAACCAAGAGCTCGGACGCTCCGTTGATTACACCAGGCTGGCCGGTAAAGCTGGGGTCGGATGCCACGAAACCGACAACCTTCACCACGCGCGTGATGCGGTCGAGCGATCCGATCGCACCGCGGGCGGCAGCGAGGCCATTGAGAACACAGGTCTTGGCGTACTCCTGCGCTGCAGCAGCATCCACCTCAGCACCCACCTTGCCTGTGGCCGGAAGTGCACCGTCAACCATCGGGAGCTGGCCCGAGGTGTACACGAGGTTCCCGGACACCATTGCTGGCAAATAGGAGGCAAGTGGCTTTGAACTTTCTGGGACCGTCAGGCCCAGCTCTGCGAGCCGCTGGTCAAGCTGTGACATTACTTATTCTCTTCCTTGATGCGTTTGAAATAAGCGACCGGGCCCCCTTCAGGGCCAGTACCGACCTGCACAAGCTCCCACCCTTCGGATCCCCAATTATTGAGAATCGCGGTGGAATTGTGCACCATCAGTGGTGTTGTCAAGTACTCCCATTTAGGCATATTTGCGGCTCCCGTTCAGCATGGCGTTATCAATGATCCCCTACTCTTGATCATATGTCTGCCCAAAAAACTCCGCGTCGCGGCATCGCTTCGGCTATTGCCGGATTGATCAGCTTCAGTGTCCTCTCTGGCGTGCTCGTCACAGCCATGGTTGCCCCCGCGCTCGCGGTCACCGGCATCACCGCCACAAGTACTATCGGCATCTTCGATGGACTGCCCGATTACCTCGAAATCGATCAGCAGCCAGAACGAAACGCGATCTACGCGCAGTTCACCGGCAGCGGCAACGTAGACGGCTACTACCAGATCGCCACGATCTACGATCAGAACCGTCAAGAGGTCGGATTCGACGAGATCTCCGAGTACGCCGTTGATGCTGTAGTTGCAGGCGAAGACCGCCGATTCTTCGAGCACGGTGGCGTTGACCTTACCTCGCTCGTGCGTGCCGCCGTGGGTAACTTCGTTTCTTCAGGAATCGAGAGTGGTGCATCCACGCTGACGATGCAGCTCGTCAAGAACACCTACATCTCAGAGGCAGAATCTCTGCCAACCGAAGATGAGCGCTCGGCCGCGTATCTTGCCGCCACGAGTCAGTCCTTCGACCGCAAACTGAAAGAGATGAAGCTCGCAATCGGGCTTGAGAAGCGGTACACGAAGAAGGAAATCCTGACCGCGTACCTCAACATCGCCAACTTCGGCAACGCCACCTACGGCATTCAGGCCGCCGCGCAGCGCTATTACAGCGTTGATGCGAAGGATCTCACCCTCGAGCAGTCTGCAAGCCTGATCGCCATCGTGCAAGAGCCCAGCGTCCGAAACCTGTCGGATCCTGAAAACTATGCAGCCAACCAAGACCGTCGCGACGTTATTCTCACCGCGATGCTCGACGTCGGCTCCATTGATCGAGAGCAATACGACGAAGCCGTCGCCATTCAGGTAGACGAAGAGTCTGTCGATCTCTCCGCACCGAACAACGGTTGCACCTCGGCGTACGAGTATGCCAAGTGGTTCTGCGACTACGTCGTCAAGAGCGTTCCCGACTTCGAGTTCCTCGGCGACACCGTCGACGAGCGCAACGAGAACTGGAAGCAGGGTGGTTACAGCCTCTACACGACCCTCGACCTCGACGCTCAAATTCCCGCCCAGAAAGCCACCTGGACGTACGCGCCCAATGACGAGACTTCGTTCAGTCTGGGAAGCGCCACCTCCACCGTCGAGTCGGGCACCGGGCGAGTGCTCGTGATGGCCGAAAATAAACTCTTCAACGACACCTTCGACGGCGGTGGCATCGAGAGCACCGCTGTGAACTACAACACCAGCTACGACTATGGCGGATCGAGCGGATTCCAACCCGGATCGACCTACAAGGTGTTCACTCTCATCGAGTGGCTCAATCAGGGCAAGGGCATCTACGACCGTCTTGAAGGTACCGCTCGAGACATCCCTGGATCTCAGTTCTTGGATAGCTGCAACGGCCCCTACGGCGGCACCGTGGAGTTCGGCAACAACGCCAACGAATCCGGTATTTACACTGTCGCCGAGGGTACCGCGGAGTCCATCAATGGTGTGTTTTTCTCCATGGCTACCCAACTTGACCTGTGCAACATCCGCAACGTCGCTGCAAGCATGGGCGTTGAGCGCGCCGACGGCGCCGAGCTCGAGAGCTTCCCGTCATCGATCATCGGCACGAACGATGTAACCCCGCTCAGCATGGCGTCGGCATACGCCACGATTGGAGCTGGCGGACTCTGGTGCGAGCCGATCATCATCGACAAGGCAATCAACGCCAGCAACACCGACCTTGGTGGCCAAGAACAAAACTGCCGTCAGGCCATCTCTCCCGAGGTCGCCGCGACCACCGCATATGTACTCACTGAAGTACTGAACCGCGGTAACGCTGCCTACTCCGACCCCAACGATGGCATCCCGATCTTTGGTAAGACGGGAACCACCGACGGCGCTGTCCACACGTGGATGGCCAGCGGAACGACTCGCTACGGCACGGCAACCTGGGTCGGAAATATTTCCGGGTTCCAAAACATCAGCCAGCTCTACTACGCCGGTGTCAACGGTTATCGTCTGCGCCACTACATCACCAAAGCAACGGACACTGCGCTGAACATCAAGTACCCCGGTGGTGCTCTTCCTGAACCCGACTCAAGCCTTCTCACCGGTTCGGGTACCGAGGTTCCTGACCTCTCCCTGCAGTCGCTGGAACAGGCCAAGTCAGTGCTCGTGAGCCTGGGCTTCAGCTTCGCAGATGGCGGTCAAGTCGACTCTGAGCTCCCCGCAGGTCAGGTCGTCAAGACGAATCCTGCAGCAGGCACACAGTCCGCCGCCGGCGTCACCGTCACGGTCTACACCAGTAAGGGCAACAAGGTGGAGGTACCCGATGCCGTCGGGGACGGTGAGTCGAATGACTTTGCCACCGCCCAGGGCATCCTCAGCGGCTCTGGATTCTCGAACGTGAGCCAGTCCTGCGAGGAAGTACCGCCAGGTGATCCGAGCGACGGAATGGTAACAGCCTCCAGCCCGTCGGCAGGCTCCTACACAAAGACGAGCACCACGATCACGCTCACCGTCGCGCAGTCAACGCCGTGTCCGTAGGCAGACGTCTCTCCCCCGCAGCTACCGCACTCGGTGCGGTAGCTGCGGTAGGGGTCGCCGCGTTCGCGTGGGGCTCGCTGGTGGAACGCAATGCGTTCACTGTTCGACACGAGATCCTTCCGATCCTCGACCCGAGTGCGCGCGACATTACCGTGCTGCACATCTCCGATTTGCACATGGCTCCGTGGCAAACCCGCAAGCAGAACTGGGTTCGCGAGTTAGCGCTGTATGAGCCCGATCTGGTCATCAACACTGGCGACAACCTGGGCCACCGCGACGGCATCATGGGCATCAAGCGCGCCTTCGAGCCTTTCGCCGGCGTTCCCGGAGTCTTCGTGCACGGCTCGAACGACTACTACGGCCCCCAATTCAAAAACCCGTTTACCTATTTCACCGGGCCGTCCTCAGGACATCGCCCCGTCGAACACCTCGACACAGATGCGTTGAATGAGTACTTCGAAGACGAACTCGGCTGGCTCTCGCTCAATAACCACGCGCGGGCGATCGAGATGCGCGGGTCACGGCTCGAACTTTTCGGCACGGCAGATGCGCATCGCGGCTGGGAGCGCCTCGATCGGCTTCCCGCCAATGTCGAAGAAATGCGCGAAAACGTGGGCTGGGCGGATGACCCCCACGGCCCCGAAACCGTAGCGCTCGGCGTAACGCATGCCCCCTACCGTCGCGTGCTCGATGCCCTCGTCACTAACGGTGCTGACGCCATCTTCGCTGGACACACCCACGGAGGCCAAGTTCGGGTGCCTGGCATGCCTGCCCTCGTGACTAATTGCGACATCCCTCGCGAGCAGGCAAGCGGCCTCAGCATCTGGCACCACTTGCGTCGTGCTGCGTTCCTCAACGTCAGCGCGGGCCTCGGAACGTCGATTTATGCGCCCGTTCGCTTCGCTTGCAAACCAGAAGCGGTGATAGTGACTCTCACCGCCGGAGATATCGGCTATTCTTGATGTATCGGTTGCGCAAGCGACCGATGATCGGGGTGTGGCGCAGCTTGGTAGCGCGCTTCGTTCGGGACGAAGAGGTCGTGGGTTCAAATCCCGCTACCCCGACAAACCACTGGCTCTGAGCCGCAGAATTGCAAGTCTCAGACAGTTCACTAATCGCTCTCCTTCGGGAGGGCGATTTGTGTATGGTCACTGTGCACGGCCGGGTGGCGCCGCGGCGCTCGGGCGGCGTTCGATTGTTGCCCGAGTGGTGCCTTATTCTTGACAAGTGGCCGACGTAACACTTATAGCCGAACGAATCATTCGCCGCTTCGCCCGCGACACCAACCTCTTGGTCGCCGGCCGCAGCGTGCACATCAGCGCGGTTCAGCCCGAAACTGCTCAGCTCGTCGCCACGTCCCGCGAACTGACGCGAATGCTCAGCGCGCTGGGTGCTCACGTTGTCACCGCTAGCCGCCACAACGCCACCGCATCCGCTCATCTCCTCGACATCCAATTAGATGCCGCTGGCCCCGATTCAGAGATAACCGCCACGCTCCTTCTGGGTGGCGCTCCCCTGCCGTCGCGCGGAGACGCCGACGGACGCATCGACTTCGCGGGCGAACACATGCCCGTTTCGCGACTCGTAGCGAAGGGCCTCGGCGAGCGCGGATCGATACGAGGCTTACGTATTGGCATCGCCATGGTGCTCGAACCCAAGACTGCCCAGTTGGCGCTGCTGCTTGCGGCCGCGGGTGCCGACGTCGCGGTGTACGCGCACCCGGATGAAATCGATGCGTCTGTTGCAGAAGCACTACGGGCGCGCGGTATAGCTGTCGACGGCTCCGAAACGCTCAGCGGCCAGGCTGAGCGCGCTGCTGCGCTGGCGTTCCTCGAACGCGGTTTCGACATCCTGATCGACGATGGTTCGCACCTCATCCGCCTCGCTCATGAAGATGCTCCGCACCTCGTGAAGCAGTGGATCGGCACGAACGAGGAGACGACGAGTGGCTTGACGCCGCTTCGCCACATGAGCACTATGGGCATCCTCGACACTGCTGTGTTTGCGGTCAATGACGCTCAAATGAAGACACGTTTCGATAACCGTTACGGCACCGGCCAGTCGTGTGTGTTCGCGATTGCGGATGCCCTCGACCGAGTGGGCGTGACCGTGCGCGATCAGCCCGCACTCGTGATCGGCTATGGCCCGGTCGGTGAGGGCGTCGCTGCCCACCTTGCGGCGCTCGGAGCCGAGGTGCGCGTGGCCGAGGTCGACCCCGTGTTGGCTCTTCGCGCTGCCCATGACGGTTACGACATCGGTGAGGCTGCCGAGCTCGGTTCCGGCGCACTTGTCGTCTCGAGCACCGGCGTTGCGCACACGATCAGCGCCGACTTGGCCCGCACAGCGCGGGCCGTTGCCGTGGCCGGTGGAGTTCCCGGAGAACTCGATCTCGACGGACTGCTCGTGGGCGATCCCGCCGAACAACTAACGCCACTCGCCGCCCACATCGAACGCGCTGACCCCGCGGGCACCCTCGTGCTCGACCGTGGCGGCTGCATCAATATCACCGCGGCCGAAGGCAACCCGATTGAGATCATGGATCTCTCGTTCGCTGTTCAGCTCGCCGCCGTCGAAGAACTCGTCGTCACGCGACCGGCCGTCGGAGTGCACGCGCTGCCCGCCAGCATCGACGATATCGTTGCCCGCGCCGCCTTGGCCGCCCGCGGTGAACACATCGACACGCCCGCCGACGACCAACTCGCCGCGGCCCACGACTGGCGCTCCCGCCGGTACCTCAGCTCTTCACCGAATCAGGAAACCCGATGAGTAACCTCCATCCCGAGGCATCCGCCCGCATCACTACGGATGCCGACCACCAGGTTGTGCTGTACACCGCCGACCTCGTGATCCCCATCACCGCTCCCCCGCTGCTGAACGGCGCCATTGCCGTGCGCGGCGGTCGCATTCTGCACGTCGGCGAGCGCGACTGGGTTCGCCGATCACTCGCCGATCGCGGTATCGGTGCGCGCGAAATTCACTGGCCCGGTGTTCTCCTACCCGGGCTCGTCAACGCGCACTCGCACTTGCAGTACACCGGCATGGCCGAAGTCGGCCGTGGGCAATACAACGGTTTTGACGACTGGTCCACCGCGTTCAACCCGGTGTACGACCAACCCCACGACTGGGCTGCGGATGCCGCGGCAGGCGCTCAGCTCATGATCGAAGCGGGCACCACCGCCGTGGCCGACATCGTGACCGATGGTGAGGCATCCGCGGCGCTGCACGACGCGGGATTGCACGGCATCACGTACTGGGAAGTGATGAGCTGGACCAATGACGACTGGGCTCGCACCGGGCGCCAGCAGGTTGAGGCTGCTCTGGATGCCCTGCCGTCCCCTCCCGGAACCGGGCTGTCGCCGCACGCACCGTACTCGCTCGAGGTCGTGCCGCTGCTCGAAATCCCCGACATCGTTCGTGAGCGCGGAAGCCGTCTTCACCTGCACTTGGGCGAAGCAGCGTTCGAGCGCGAGTTTCACCACGAGCACGGCGACCCGTGGCACGGCCGCGAACTGGGCAGCTTTCGTGAACTGCGCGCCGCGGGTTTCGGCACCGGCGCCACCGAATTCGTCGACCAGCTTGGCGTGCTCGGGCCCGACTGCCATATCGCCCATGGAATCTACATGACCGCGCGCGATCGTGCCCTTCTGCGGGCTCGCGGCACGAGTGTGGCGCTCTGCCCCCGCTCCAACGCCGTTATCGGTCTTGACGAGCCTCCCGTGGCCGCGTATCTGGCCGAGGGCAACGCGCTGGCCATCGGTACCGACTCGCTGTCATCGAGCCCCTCGCTCGACCTCATGGCGGATGTCGCTGAGCTTTCGCGCATCGCTCATTCTCAGGGCCACACCATGCGTGATCTACCCGAGCGACTGCTGCGCGCGGCCACTCTCGGCGGCGCTCACGCGATGGGGATCGATGTCGGCCCCGACCGCACGGGTCACCTCGCCGTTGGGGCGCTCGCTGACCTCGCTTTCTTCGACATCCCTGTCACCACCATCGACGACACCATCGCTACGCTCGTCGAGTCAGGGGCCGGCCGCACCGCCGCCACGCTCGTCTCCGGGCGCGTCCGATTTGCCAGCGCCAACTTCACAACCCAGACCGGAGTGACCGCTCATGACTGATCCCACTGCTTCTTCTGATGCCGCTAGCGTTGCCGCCGATACTCGCCCGGCAACCGCGCAGCTGCTCAACCTCGAATCGCACCCCGAGGGCGGCTGGTTCCGTCGCACCTGGGCGGGCACCAGCCCTGTCGAGACTCCGAATGGCGCACGCCCGTCAGCCACCTGCATCCACTACCTGCTGGTTCCTGGCGAGCACAGTGACTGGCACGTCGTAGCCAATGATGAAATTTGGATGTGGCACGGCCCCGGAACGCTTGAGCTCTCACTCGGCGGAAGCGGCGACCTGCCCGACGAAGAGAACGTTCAGCACTTCGTTTTGGGCCCCGATCTCGCCAACGGGCACGTCGCTCAAGTCGTTGTTCCGTCCGGCGTCTGGCAAGCCGGCCGTCTGACCGCCGACAGCGAGGTGCTCGTGAGTTGTTTTGTGTCGCCCGGTTTCGACTTCGCTGACTGGCGACTTGTAAACTAGCAAGTCTGTAATCGTTTTCTCCGCCCGAGCACAGCGCCGCTCGGGTGGCATTTGTTCGACCACCTCACGCACCGCAACTGGAGACTTTCATGACCACATCACGGCATTTTCGTCGGGCCCTCGTCGCCACCGCAGCAGCCGCTGTTTTGGCATTGACCGCTTGCGCCGCAGACACCACCGCCGACACGAGCTCGACCGTTGACGACGGATCGCTGCCCACCCTGACCGCGGGCAAGCTCACCATCGCTACCGGCGAGCCCGCCTACGCTCCGTGGATGGTCGACAACGACCCCACGAACGGTGAAGGCTTCGAAGCTGCCGTGGCTTACGCTCTCGCCGACGAACTCGGCTTCACCGCCGATGACGTTGTTTGGGTTCGCTCAAGCTTCGACAGCGCCATTGCACCGGGCCCCAAGGACTGGGACCTCAACCTGCAGCAGTTCTCGATCACCGAAGACCGCAAGCAAGCCGTTGACTTCTCCAGCCCGTACTACACGACCACTCAGGCGATCATCGCGACGGAGAGCTCGGCGGCAGCCGGCGCCACATCGCTCGCCGACCTCAAGGACGTCATCGTCGGTGTCGCTAGCGGCAGCACCAGCTACACGATCGCCGCTGAAGCTCTGGGAGACGACCTCGCGGTCTTCAACTCCAACGAAGACGGCGTTCTTGCGCTGACCAGCGGTCAGATCGATGCTTTCGTCATCGACCTACCCAGCGCTTTCTACCTCGCCAACGTTGAAATCGACGGTGGCGTTATTCTCGGCCAGTTCGAGTCCTCCGCCGGCGGCGATGAGTTCGCTTTCGTGCTGCCGAAGGACTCCGAGCTCACCTCCGCCGTGAGCGAGGCTCTCGACGCTCTGGCTGCTGATGGAACTCTTCAAGCCATCCAGGACGAGTGGCTCAGCGCTGCCGTCGACGTTCCTGTCCTGAAGTAAGGCCACGCCGATGAGCACCTCCACGAGCAGGCCGTCGTGGCGCCCAAGCGAGCTCGAGCTGTCACGACGGGACGTGCGCCGGCGCGCCACCGGTCGTTCGGTGCTCATCGGCATTGTGAGCACGATTGCTTTTGCCGCGATTGTCGGACTGCTCGTCGTCAACACCCCCGGTTGGGAGAGCGTCAAAGCTTCGTTCTTCGACTTCGAGGTGGGGGCGGCAAGCGTGCCGTCGATCCTCGTCGGGCTGTGGCTCAACATTCAGGTGCTCTTTATCTCAGCGATCGGCGTTGCCATTTTTGGCACTCTGCTCGCTGTAACGCGATCGCTGCGCGGACCGGTTTTCTTTCCGCTCCGCGCAGCGGCAACGATCTACACCGACCTCTTTCGCGGGATGCCGCTGCTGATCGTTCTCTACCTGGTCGGCTTCGGGCTGCCGGCGCTCGATATCTTCCCGCGCATGCCGGCCATGTTCTGGGGAACGATCGCCCTCATCCTCACCTACTCGGCTTATGTGGCTGAAGTACTGCGCGCGGGCATGGAAGCCGTGCATCCGTCGCAGCGCATGGCGGCCCGCTCGCTGGGTCTGAGCCACGCCAAGACCCTGCGCATCGTCGTGATCCCGCAGGGCGTTCGCAAGGTCGTTCCCGCCCTCATGAACGACTTTGTCTCTATGCAAAAAGACGTGGGGCTTATCTCGATTCTGGGTGCCGTGGATGCCGTACGCGCTGCCCAGATTCAAGTCGCCCAGAGCTACAACTTCACGCCCTACGTGATTGCCGCCCTGCTCTTCGTCGCCATGAGTTGGCCGATGATCAGGCTCACCGATTGGCTCACCGCACGACTCGCTAAGCGCGAGCAGATCGGAGGCGTCGTATGAGTGTTCTCGACGTGCGCGGAGTGCGCAAACAGTTTGACGACCACGAGGTCTTGCGAGGTGTTGACCTCTCGATCGACAAGCACGAAGTTGTCGTGCTCATCGGAGCCTCGGGCTCGGGCAAGTCGACGCTGCTGCGAACAATCAACCTCATCGAACGAGTGGATGACGGCCAAATTCTGCTCAACGGTGACGACATCACCGACCCCGGAATGAACGCTGACTCGGCCCGCAGCCGAATTGGCGTGGTCTTTCAACACTTCAACCTCTTTCCGCACTTGCGCGTGATCGACAACATCACGCTGGCCGCGCGCGAGGTGCACGGAATGTCGAAGGCGGATGCCACGGAGCGAGCGATGGAACTGCTTGTCTCGCTGGGCCTCGGCGACAAAGCGCGTGACTACCCCGATCGCCTCTCCGGCGGCCAGCAACAGCGTGTGGCCATCATCCGTGCGGTGCTTACCGACCCTGAGCTGCTGCTTCTCGACGAGATTACAAGTGCTCTGGACCCTCAGCTCGTCGGCGAGGTCCTCGACCTCGTACGGCGCCTGAAGACTGACGGCTCGACCATTCTCATGGCAACCCACGAAATGTCGTTCGCTCGCGAAGTAGCCGACCGCATCGTCTTCATGCAGGGCGGGCGCATCGTTGAACAAGGCACGCCAGCACAGATCTTCGACTCACCGCAGGAGCCCGAAACCGTGCAGTTCCTCTCCCGCGTTCGCCACTAGAGCGCGAACAGCACCTAGGAGAAGTCGGCGTCAGGCGCGCTTCCGTAGCTGAATTCGATCTTGGGGCGCCAGCCGCTGTTGAGAACACCACCGCTCTCTTCGAGGTAGCAGGCTCCGCACAGTGACTGGTAGCCGACATCCACACCGTCGATAGCGACTTGGTCGCCATCGAAGATGAACTGGTCGCCGACCGTGCGCGCGTTGAATACTGCTTTGCGGCCGCAGCGGCAAATGGTCTTCAGCTCTTCAAGCGAATGCGCGATTTCGAGCAAACGACGGCTGCCAGGAAACGCGACCGTCTGGAAGTCGGTGCGGATGCCGTAGGCCAGCACCGGAACCTTCTCCACAATGGCGATACGCAGCAAATCATCGACCTGCGCTTCGCTGAAGAACTGTGCCTCGTCGACGAGCAAACAACTCACCGGTAGCCCGGTCTTCTCCAAGACACGGGCACGTTCACGCGCGAATACCTCGTAAACATCATCGGTAGGCGAGATAGTGAAGTCGACCTGACGCGTTACGCCCAGTCGCGAAATGATCGCGTTGTCGCCCTTGGTATCGATGTGAGGCTTCGCCAGCAACACCTGCTGATCGCGCTCTTCATAGTTGTAGGCGGCCTGCAGCAACGCGGTGCTTTTGCCGCTGTTCATGGCGCCATAGCGGAAATATAGTTTGCTCATCAGCGTAGAAATCCATCCTCAGCAGCCCGACGAATCAGGTCAGCCTTTTTACTTGCCGGCCGGTTGGCCTTGGCGTACTTTTCGCGCACTCGCCGCAAGTACGTTTTCGCGGTCTCGTACTGAACATTCATCCGCTCGGCAACCTGCGGTGTGCTTAGTCCAGAAGCGTACAGGGTGAGTGCGTCAGCCTCGCCGGCACTCAGCTTCGGCTTCGACTGGTCTGCCGATCCCGATGGCAGCGGTCGCCAGTCATGCTGCTGCGAACCTTCGCCCTCGACCCCCATGATCTGGCGGGCGGCATCCATCACTTCGTGCATCGGCAGCGACTTCGAGAGGAAAGTGGCCGCCCCGGCCGCCAGAGCGCGGTCACGAGCCTCGCGACTATCGAGGCTGGAGAGAACGATCACTTTGGCTCCCGCGGCGCGACATGTGCGCACACGGGCTTCGATCGACACCGGCTCTTTCAGCTGGAAGTCGAGAAAGACGAGCTCGGTCGGAAAACGGTCGCTGTGCACGAGCTCGAGCCACGTGCTGGCGGTGAGAACAACATCGAAGTCCGGCGCGTTGTTGGTGATCCAACTGTTGAGGCTGTCGAGCAGCACTTCGTGATCGTCGAGGATCGCAAGACGAATGGGCGGCCTGTCGCCGAGATGAGCGCTGAGGTTGGTCTCAGGGGGTGTCATAAGTGAACCTAACGGTGAGAGAGGGCGATCGATAAGAGATGCGAAGTCCGGTAAAGACAACGCGCAAAACTGCGAGATAGGGCGCCAGAGACGAACGCCACGATGATTCGGATGAGGTGATGAGGCCTGTCACTGTGATGACCGCCCCGGAGTCAGTCTTCTCAATCGCGAGGCGCACGCTGCGACGGTCAATTTCACCACCGGTCGCAACGGCCAATACGGCCGCGCGCAAAGCAGTGCGTTGATGGGCTGTCATGGCACCGGCCAGTCGATGAGGATCGTAGACCCGATTACCATCGTCGAGCGCACCGAAAGAGTTGGCAACGACAGATTCGAGCCAACTGCGGTTAACTTCGGTAACCATGAGTTCACGGATCGATTCCGAGTATTTGGCCGCTCGAGCGCTGTCCTCGGGCGAGATGATTCCGCGCTGAGCGAGTTCAGCAAAGAGCGGCGCAATATCGCGATTGAGGATAGTGACGCGGTCCTGTTGCACCGATCGCGCAACTCCCGCATGCTCACGTCTCATCTGGCGCGACGTCGCTCGCAGGGCGCGTGACGCCCACTCTTCATGCGTCTGGATGAGCGACCGTGAAAACGCGGCACCACCGATCGACATCGTGAGAACCGGAGTCATCGAAAAGAGCGCGACGATCATCGCTGGCGCCTGAACTTCCGAAACGGACGACTGCACGATGGCGATAAACCCCGTAAAGATCGCGGCGACCACCCCCATCGTGACCAGCTCTGCGATGGGCCGATAGGGGGCAAGGGCCATGCAGGCGATACCAATGAGCAGCGGCCCCCAGAAATCGGTGAGCAGTGCAGCATTGCTTCCCAGCGACGCCGAACTGAGCGCGAACGCGATAACCAGATACCCGATAACAGCCGCGTGCAGCCCGCCGCTGAACGGGGCACGCAGTGGGCTCGTGCCAATGATCAGCGTCACCGAGGAGAGCGCGACAAAGATCAACGCACTATTTGCGAGCACGGGATGGGCAATGTGCGGCCCGCTAAGCCAGGTCATGACAGCGCCGAGAATAAGAACGCCAGCCGCAGCCACAACACCGACGGGGCGCGCATCAAGGGTTCCGAGGGGGTCGAGCTGTTGAACCGACTCGGTGTCAGCGAGAGCGGTCATTGGGCTGCACTCCGCTCTGAGGCGGGCGCGTTCTCCGCCGTGGGCACCCGAATCATCACCGATGTGCCGAGGCCCGGAGTAGACCAGACTTGAACTGTTCCCGACACCGTCTCGATGCGCCGGCGAACAGACTGCCGCAAACCCAGCCGATCAGCACCGGTCTCTGCCTCGTTGAAGCCCTTGCCCGCATCCACGACGAGCACGCTAACTTCGCTCGGGGAGCCGAAGATTGCCACTTCAGCCCGCATCGTGCCGGAGTGATTGATGACATTGACGAGACACTGCTTAACGGCGGGGGCAAGAGCAGCATCGCCTCGAGAATCCAAGCGGGACAACGCCGTCAAGTCTCCGGTGACTTCAACAACGAGTTCCAGGGCACGAGCCTCAGTAATCGTCGCGAGGAGCGCGCTGTTCTGCCAGTCGTGCCGCACGCTATCGGAGGAATCGAGAGCCGCCTCCGAAAGCCATTCTTCACCCACGAGCACCTCAAGATCACGGCTAATGTCGCGCTGGAGTTTCGGGTTCATCGCGCCAAATGGAGCGTGTGCGATAGCAGCGAGATGACTAAGAACTGTGTCGTGCATAACGGCAGCCGAGGTGGCTTCGATGCCATAGCGAAGACTCGCGAACTCATCATCGCGTGCCGCCCGGTGCAGGTGAGATTGCACGCGCCGCACCCCCCGTTGGCTGAGCCGCAGAATCATGAGCACGCTGATAACAGCAACGTAAATCACAAAGGCTGTCGGATGCGGGTGAACAAAGCCCTGAATCTGCAGCGATGCCAACGCCACTGACGCCTGAGACACGGCAGCACCAACCGTGCACCAGAGGATGCTCCACACCACGTTGCGCCCGGCGCCGCCCACGAGCATCATGGCGATCAGGACGAGGTCGAGCAAGTAGTGCCCGACAACCCCCACCGGTCGCAATTGCGAAATGATCGTGAGCGCGAACCAGTAGGTAGCGGGGCCGCCGATGAGAAGGTGCGCGACGGTAAAGAACATCGTGCGATAGCGGTTCAGGAGCCTGACCGTAATGAGCATCGGAATAAGAGCGATCGCCGCAGGCACGAGATTGCGGCTCGTGTCGCCGGCGTACAACGTCACCACCCCCACGAAGGCGAGGGTTAAGCAGACGAAAGCGACAGCATTAACAACCCGCGCGAAAGCCCGAGTGACGCTCTCTTTGCGCAAGTGGGCGGGCAAGCCAATAGACATGTCTGCCCCCGTTCCTCGTGCCGAAAATACACCACACACAGTATGGCAGCATTCGGGGTACGAGCTGTACCCCGCGTGCGGGGTACAGCTGGGGTCAGAGGCCCACTAAACGGGGGACAAATAGCGCGCTACCAGCCACTTACGGATTGATGTGCAACGCCTTGGCCGTGCGGGTGATCGTCTCGTGAGCAAGTTCAGGCGAGTCAGCAAGCTGCTGGCCGAACGTCGGGATCATCTTCTCAATCTTCGGACGCCACTCATCCATGCGCTCCGGGAAGCACTTCTCCACCAGACCGAGCATGATCGGAACGGCCGTGGAGGCCCCCGGCGATGCGCCGAGAAGGCCAGCGATGCTGCCATCGGCGGAGGACACGACCTCGGTGCCGAACTGCAAGACGCCGATCTTCTTCGGGTCTTTCTTCATCACCTGCACGCGCTGACCAGCCGTAATGCGGTACCAATCTTCTGGCTTGGCATTGGGCACGAATGCCTTGAGCTCTTCGAACTTGGTCTCGGGGCTTGCCATGAGCTGCCCAACCAAATACTTGACGAGCGACAGGTTGCTGAGCCCGGCGGCGACCATCGGGAGCACGTTGTGCCAGCGGATGGACGCGAAGAGGTCGAGAACTGAACCGGTCTTCAGGAACTTGGGGCTGAATCCGGCGTACGGGCCGAACATGAGGCTGCCCTCCCCCTCAACGACACGAAGGTCGAGGTGAGGAACCGACATGGGCGGCGAACCGACCGCGGCTTTGCCATAGACCTTGGCGCTGTGGGCGGCCACGATCTCGGGGTTGTCCGTGCGCAGGAACTCGCCGCTGACGGGGAATCCACCGAAGCCGCGAATCTCTTTGATGCCTGACTTCTGCAGAAGGTTGAGGGCATAACCGCCAGCACCCACGAAGACGAAACGTGCGGTCACGGGTTCGACAGGTGTGCCGCCGATGTCGTGACGAAGCTTGAGCTTCCAGAGGCCGTCGCGCTGTTTCGTGAGGTTCGTGACCACGATGCCCGTGCTGAGCTCAGCACCCGACTCCACGAGGTTGTTGACGAGATAGTGCGAGAGCGCACCAAAGTCGACGTCAGTGCCCGCAGGAATGTGCGTCGCGGCCACCGGCTCTGACTTGAGGCGGCCTGGCATCATGAGCGGCGCCCAGCCGTGAATGATGGCAGGGTCTTCGCTGTATTCCATGCCCGCGAAGAGCGGGTGATCCTTGAGCGCTTCGAAACGCTTGCGCAAATATTCGACGTTTGTTTCGCCCCACACAAAGCTCATGTGCGGGGTCGCGTTGATGAACGACTCGGGTTCGGGCAACGCTCCCTCGTCAACGAGGTACGACCAGAACTGGCGTGACACTTGGAACTGCTCGTTGACCTTCACCGCACTCGAAATCTCGATAGAGCCATCGCTCTTTTGCGGGGTGTAATTGAGCTCGCACAGCGCGGAATGTCCGGTGCCAGCGTTGTTCCACGGATTCGAACTCTCCAGGGCAAGATCGCCCAAGCGTTCGAAAATCTGGATCTCCCAGTCCGGCTGCAATTGCTTCAGCAGCGTTCCGAGGGTGGCACTCATGATTCCGCCGCCGATAAGCGCGACGTCGACGGTTTTCTTCACAACTCCACTTTAGCCTTCTGTTAGAGGCCCAAAGTGCGAAGAGCCTGATCCATCTCGCTGGCCATCGCCGCGTAACCCTCATTGTTGGGATGCAGCCCGTCGCTGGCCATCCACTCGGGGTGCCCCTCGATCCAGTGCGAGGCCCCCGCAATGTAGTCAGCACCGCTGTCGGATGCCGCAGCCTCGACCCAACCGATGATCGTTTCGACGGACTCTGGCCGCTCATCCGTGTACCAGAACGGCTCGACAACAATGAAGCGGCCATCCGGAAGCGCGGTTGTCAGCCGGTCGAGATCTGCTGAGATTTGAGTGCGGATGTCGCTGGCTCGGGCATCGAAACTGAAGTTGTCGTTGAGGCCCATCGTCACGATCACGATGTCGGGGTCATCCGCGATGATCATGCTCGGAAGGTCGCCGTCGCCGAACGCGCTGCGGTTGTTGATGAAGCCGAGTCCGTTCACGCTCGGATTGAACTCGCTCCACCCCCGCTGCTCGCTGATCACCGTCGACCACCGGTTCTCGGAAGCCGACGCTCCGGTGCCGAGAGTGTAGGAATCACCATAGAAAGCGACGCGAACCTCGTTGGGGTCGCGTTCGGCCGCGGGCTCCTCGGAGCTGCATGCCGAGAGGCTGAGGGCCGCGGCGACCACAACGGTCGTCGCGATAATGCGGGCTACTGAATCAAACTTCATGGAAGGAGTTCGGCGCGGGTGGCCCAAACGGTTGCTATGGTCTGGGACGCGGGAGACCATGAGTGATTTACGAGAGCTAGAGTCCGAGTTCGCGAAGCGCGAGAGCTAGAGTCCGAGTTCGCGAAGCGCGAGATCCATCTGGGTTGCGATCGCCGCATGCCCCGCATCGTTGGGATGCAGGTTGTCGTCGGACATCCACTCCGGATGCCCCGTGAGCCAATACGACGCGCCCGACACGTAATCGGCGCCGGCTTCAGTCGCGGCGGCACGGACCCACGAAATGATCACTCCGACCGAAGCAGGGCGCTGGGTTTTGTACCAGAAAGGCTCGACGACAATGATCTGGGCATCGGGAAGCTCCGTCACGAGTCGCTCAAAATCGCTGAGAATCTGGCCGGGCAGCTCGTCGGCATACGCGTCGTAGGCGAAGTTGTCGTTGAGGCCCATCGTGACAATAACGACGTCGGGGTCGTCGGCAATGATGAGGCCGGGCAGGTCACCGTCACCGAACTCCGTGCGGTTGCGCATGAACCCAAGACCGCTGACGCTCGGGTTGAACTCCCTCCAGCCGTGCTGGCTGCTGAGAAGCGTCGACCAGCGCAATTGCTCCGCTGATGCTCCTGTTCCCCGCGTGTAGGAGTCGCCATAGAAAGCGACCCGAAGAGCATCGGAATCAGACGCCGCGACGACAAGAGGCTCCGTCGAGGACGCGCTCGTCGCGCACCCCGCAAGACCCAACGTGACCGAGACCGCGATCATCGCAACGATCGTGCGGGCTGCGGAACCGAAGGTCATACGGGAAATTCGGAGCGGCGGGCAGTGGAGCGTGCCCGCTAAGCCGAAACCTTTGCGAGAATCTTTGCGGCAACAAGCTCCGCGATCTGTACCGCATTGAGAGCGGCGCCCTTGCGCAAGTTGTCGTTGCTAATGAACAACGCGAGGCCGCGACCGTTCGGCACGCCCTCATCCGTACGGATGCGACCCACAAAGCTGGGGTCGGCGCCCGCTGCGTCGAGAGGCGTCGGGATGTCGCTGAGACTGACACCGGGAGCATCCGCCAGCAATTCCTTCGCCCGCTCGGGGCTCAGGGGCTTGCCAAATTCCACGTTGATCGACAGCGAGTGGCCGGTGAAAACAGGGACACGAACGCACGTGCCGCTCACCAGAAGGTTCGGCAGTTCGAGAATCTTGCGGCTCTCGTTGCGCAGCTTCTTCTCTTCGTCGGTCTCGTTAAGGCCATCGTCGACGATGTTGCCCGCGAGCGGAACAACGTTGAACGCAATGTTCTTGGGGAACTTGTTTGGGGCAGGCATCGTGACCGCCGCGCCATCTTCCACGAGTCCCATCGTGTTTTGGGCGACCGCGGCAGCAGCCTGCTCGAGTAGCTCTTCGCCACCGGCAAGGCCTGCACCAGACACAGCCTGGTAGGTGCTCACGATCAAGCGCTCAAGACCGGCTTCAGCATCCAGAACCTTCAACACCGGCATCGCTGCCATCGTGGTGCAGTTCGGGTTCGCAATGATGCCCTTAATGGCCTGATCAATCGCGTGGGGGTTGACCTCGCTGACGACCAGCGGAACCTCAGGGTCCATGCGCCAGCCCGACGAGTTATCGATCACAGTGACACCGGCCGCCGCAAAGCGCGGAGCCTGCGCCAACGACGTCGTGGCACCGGCCGAGAAAATCGCAACGTCGAGGCCTGTCGGATCAGCGATGGAGGCATCTTCAACGGTGATCTGCTCGCCCTTGAACGGCAACGTCGTACCCGCACTGCGAGCAGATGCGAAGTAACGAATCTCCGCTACCGGAAAATCGCGCTCTTCCAACAGACGGCGCACAACAGCGCCAACCTGACCCGTCGCACCAACAACACCAATACGGATGCCTGCGTTACTCATGAGTACCTCTACCTACAGTTTGTATTCGCCACACTAGCGCCGAACAATGAGAAAATTTGGCCGCGAAGCGCGGTTAGCGACCCGTGCCCGCGTGAACAATAGCCTCTTCGTCGCCATCGAGACCGAAGGCAGTGTGCACAACACGAACCGCTTCCGCAACCGTGTCGGCACGCGTGACCACAGAAATACGGATCTCACTCGTGGAGATCATTTCCATGTTGATGCCCGCCTCGAACAGAGCCGTAAACAGTCGAGCTGACACTCCAGCGTTAGTACGCATGCCGCCACCGACCACGGAGAGCTTTCCGATCTGGTCATCGTGCTGCAGCGACTCGAAGCCAACCTCTTCTTGATTGAAAGTCAACGCGCGAAGCACATCTTCGGCATCCGACTTCTTCAAGGTGAAGGAGATGTCGGTGCGACCTGTTGCCGCCTCAGAAACGTTCTGAACGATCATGTCAATGTTGGCATTAGCGGTGGCCACGATCGTAAAGATCTGTGCAGCTTTTCCTGGAACATCAGGAACTCCTACCACCGTGATCTTCGCTTCGCTCAGATCGGAGGCAACACCTGTGATGATTGCTTCTTCCACGCTCTCTCCATCCTTCGGATTGACCACCAACGTGCCGGTGTTGTTATTAAACGACGACCGCACGTGAATCGTTACCCCGTGCCGGCGCGCATATTCCACAGCGCGCACATCGAGCACCTTGGCGCCTGCCGCAGCAAGCTCCAACATTTCTTCACTCGTGACGACATCGACCTTGCCCGCAGACTTAACGATGCGGGGATCAGCCGTGAAAATGCCATCGACATCGGTGTAGATTTCGCAGGTCTCGGCGCCGAGTGCGGCGGCGAGGGCTACCGCGGTGGTGTCTGAGCCACCGCGACCGAGAGTCGTAATGTCTCCGGTTCCGCGGTTGAATCCTTGGAAGCCTGCGACGATCGCGATAGCACCATCATCGAGGGCTTCTTTGACGCGGCGAGGAGAAACCTCCACGATGCGAGCAGCACCGTGCTGGGCATCCGTGACCATTCCGGCCTGACTGCCGGTGTAACTGCGAGCGTCGACGCCCAAGCCCTTGATCGCCATGGCGAGCAACGCCATCGAAATTCGTTCGCCTGCGGTAAGCAGCATGTCGAGCTCGCGCCCGGTCGGCACTGGCACGACTTGCGCGGCGAGGTCGAAGAGTTCGTCGGTGGTGTCCCCCATGGCTGAAACGACAACAACAACGTCGTTTCCGGCCTTGCGGGTCTCGACAATGCGCTTGGCGACGCGCTTAATACTCTCAGCGTCGGCAACGGACGAGCCACCGAACTTCTGAACGATGAGGCTCATTGTTCTCCTGAAGCGTGGTTGATCGGGCAGCGGGTGCCCAAAATGCGAGTCTAACGGTGCCAGCACCATCCGCCGAGTTCGTTACGGGAGGGCTAGTTGTCGATCGTTCGACGACCTTCAAATGCACGACCGAGAGTGACCTCGTCGGCATATTCCAGATCTCCGCCGACCGGGAGACCGGATGCGAGGCGAGAAATACGAAGGTTGGGTTGAACGAGAAGCCGCGTGAGGTACGTAGCGGTTGCTTCACCTTCGAGATTGGGGTCGGTCGCGATGATGACTTCTGTGACGACGCCGTCAGCTAACCGGCCCAACAGTTGCTTGATGCGCAACTGGTCGGGACCAATTCCATCGATGGGGCTGATAGCTCCACCGAGTACATGATACAGCCCGTGGAATTCGCGAGTGCGCTCGATAGCGACGACGTCTTTTGCCTCTTCGACAACACAAATCGTGGCCGGCGAGCGCCGAGCATCCCGACAAATCGAACACGTGTCGTGCTCGGTTACGTTGCCGCAAATGGCGCAAAAATGCACTTTGTCGCGGATGTCGTTGAGCAGTTCTGCAAGCCGACGAACATCGAAACTTTCGGTCTGCAAAATGTGGAATGCGATGCGCTGAGCAGACTTGGGCCCGATGCCGGGAAGCCGACCGAGCTCGTCGATCAGTTCTTGAACAATTCCGTCGTACACGGGTTACTCGTCTCTCGGCTGCGGCACCACACGGGGAGCCACTTGCTCTTCTTCGATAAAGGTTGCGTTCAGCAGTTCGCGCACCACGGATTCGCCATAACGCGAACGATCCATTTGCGCTGCCGTTGCCGACATCGCTGCTTTCGCCATTGATTCTGGTGGGGCTGGGGGCGCAGCTGCTGCCGCTTCTGCCAACCGGTCGGCCGTGGGCTTCTTCGCCGCTTGCTGAGCCTGCTGCGCTTGCGCGTTAGCAGTGCGTTGTGCTGCAGCGCCACCGCGTGCTGCGGAGGGGTCGCCCTCGGGTTCTGGCTCGGACTCAGGGATAGCCGCTACAGCCCATCCCCCGGGTTCACGATCTTCGGCCGGCGCAGGTTCCTCAGGCTCGGGGCCCTCATCAACGGCGGGCGCGGTGCGCTGCGGTGAACGCGGCTGAGCTGTGGGTTCCGGCGAAACCTCCGGGGCGGGCATCCGCGATTCTTGCTGCGGTGCTGTCGTCGCTGCTGGGTGCTCAGCGGGAGGCGCTGACGGGGCACCCTCAACTTTGGCAATGAACGCGGGCTCGAAACCGAGCACGTGCACGACTGCCTTCTTGAGATAGTCGCCGACTCCTTCGCCGGGAGCACTGCGCTGCTTGAGAGCGTCAACGTCGCGTTGGCTGGGGAACGAGAGCACCAAAATCTTCTCGTCGCGAAGCTCAAGAGGCTTGGCAGTGAACACGACCATCCACGCGGTGCGCTTGAGGTTCTCGACCACATCAAGAATTTCGGGCCAGGCGTCTTTAACCTGCTGAAACGACACGGGCGTCGTGCGCGGCGCAGCGGGGGCAGAGAGCCCCGTACTGGATGCTGCGGGCGCCGGCGGTGAGGCAACTGGAGTCGCCGAACCAGCCGAGGGTGCCGGCGGCGTCGCGGCAGGGGTCTGCGCAGCGGCACGCACAGCGGGTGCAGCCGCAGGGGCGGAAGCGGGAGCCGCAGGTGCCGCAGCACGCGACGGTGCCGCGCTGGCAGCGGTAGCCGCGGCGATGGGTGCATCACCCTCGATACCGATGCGACGTTCGAGGCGCTCAACCCGGGCGAGTGCACCACGTTGGGTGTTATCGCTCGCGGGAACCAAAATGCGCGCGATCATCAGTTCAAGATGAAGCCGCGGTGAGGTTGCGCCGGTCATTTCTGAGAGCGCAGCGTTGATCACATCGGCTGCACGCGATAGCTCAGCGGCGCCCAGCGTGTGGGCTTGCTGCGCCATGCGCTCGAGTTGATCTTGCGGGATGCCGCGCAGCACGGAGGCCGCATTGTCTGCGGTCGCTGCGACAACGATGAGGTCGCGCATCCGCTCAAGAAGATCTTCGACGAAACGGCGCGGGTCTTGACCGGTCTGGATGACGCGGTCAACCGCCGAGAACGCAGCGGCAGCGTCGCCAGTGCCGAGAGCATCAATCACTTCGTCAAGCAGCTCGGCGTGCGTGTAACCCAGCAGCGCAACGGCGCGCTCGTAACCGACCGTTGCAGTGTCGGAACCAGCGATGAGTTGGTCGAGCAGCGAGAGAGTGTCGCGCACCGAACCTCCACCAGCGCGGACGACGAGGGGAAGCACCCCTGGCTCAACCTCGACGTTCTCGCTTTCGCACAGCTGCTGAACGTAGTCGAGCATCTGGGCAGGCGGAACTAAACGGAACGGGTAGTGATGGGTGCGCGAACGAATCGTGCCAATCACCTTGTCAGGCTCGGTCGTGGCGAAGATGAACTTCACGTGCTCCGGCGGCTCTTCAACGATCTTGAGCATCGCGTTGAAGCCCTGGGGCGTCACCATGTGCGCCTCGTCGAGAATGAAGATCTTGAAACGGTCGCGGGCCGGGGCAAACACGGCACGCTCGCGCAGGTCACGGGCATCCTCAACACCGTTGTGGCTTGCCGCGTCGATCTCGACAACATCGAGCGAACCGCCACCATCACGCGACAGCTCTACACACGACGCACACACCCCACAGGGAGTATCGGTCGGGCCCTCGGCACAGTTGAGACAGCGAGCCAAAATGCGGGCGGATGTCGTCTTGCCACACCCACGCGGACCACTAAACAGGTACGCATGATTGACCCGATCGGTGCGCAACGCTGTGCGCAGCGGATCGGTCACTTGAGATTGGCCGATGAGTTCAGCAAAAGTCTCGGGCCGGTATCGGCGATATAGGGCAGCAACCACGCCCCTAGCGTAGTCGTGCCCGCTGACGATCCCAACGTGCGCTGAGCGAACAGGCACAGCCCACACTTATCTCAAAGTTGTGTGAAATCGACCAAACCGTATCGTCGCCCGCCCCGAATCATCTCTGGTCGGCTGGTTACCGACCACGGCCACACCTGATCCGTGGCACGCGTTACCCGAATAGACGTGCAGGGCTCACCCGGGGGGTGGGAAAACCCTGCACGCACTTGTGTCTCGAAACGAGTGATGAGGCGGCAGCGCTTTAGTGCGCTGCCGCCCTCATTCACGCGCGGTGGCGCCCGGTGGGGCGTCGAGAAATCATGAGCAGTCCGCCGGCGCCGATGAGAGCGAAAGCGAGCCAAGCGCCTAGGGAACCGGACGAACCGGTGAAGGCGAGGCCATCATCCGCTGCAGCCAGTGTGGTGAGCTCGAAGGTGAAGCCAGGCGTGCTGACCTCTAGTGCGCCCGAGGCGACCATCGCGGGAACCCACATCGCTTCGTGTTCGGGAGTGACAACCGTTGCGACGGTGTCACTCAGAACCGTGAAGTTGGAGCCCCACACCGCACCGAAGCGTGCTCCGGTAGCGGCCGAGAATCCAGTTCCGCGAAGCGTCACTAGGGTGCCACCATCGTCGGGGCCGACGAGCGGTGTCATTGACATGACTACCGGGGCTACGACGTAGGTGAACTCGCCAGCGGCGGCATCCACGATGGGATGCTCGACCACCACGGCAGCTGCGCCTGCCGACCCTGCGGGCGTCATGACCGTGATCTCGGTGTCACTCACGACGGTGAACGATGTTCCATCTTCCCCGTCGAAAGTCACCCCTGTCGCTCCGGTAAAACCACTACCCGTGATCGTGACCTCGGTGCCGCCAGCCAACGGACCGGTATCGGGGGTCAGGCCGGTCACACTCGGATTCGCGAGGTAGGTGAAGGTCGCCGAGGTCGAATCGCCAGCGGCGTGGGTCACTACAACATCGACGGCTCCCACAGCGTGCGCGGGGCTCGAGACAGTGATTTCGGTATCGCTGACCACGGTGAACGATGTTCCGTCATCCCCGTCGAAGGTCACCCCGGTGGCGCCGGTAAAGCCGGTGCCGGTGATGGTCACTACGGTTCCTCCCGCGACGGGGCCGAGGACGGGACTGAGCGACGCAATCGCGGGCCCGTCGGTGTAGGTGAAGTCACCAGCAGCCGCATCGGCGATCGGATGCACGACCACGACGGCCGCGTCTCCCGCCGCATGGGCGGGACTCGTGACGGTGATCTCTGTGTCGCTCACGACAGTGAACGACGTTCCGTCATCCCCATCGAACGTCACGCCGGTAGCGCCGGTAAAGCCGGTGCCGGTGATCGTGACCTCAGTGCCGCCAGCAAGCGGGCCGGAAGTCGGGCTGAGGTCGGTCACGCTCGGAGTTGCCAGGTAGGTGAAGTCGCCAGCGCTCACATCGCCACCGGCATGCTCGACGACAACGTCGACGGCTCCCGCAGCGTGCGCGGGGCTCGTAACAGTGATTTCGGTATCACTAACTACGGAGAACGACGTTCCCGCATCCCCGTCGAAGGTCACGCCGGTGGCGCCGGTGAAGCCGGTGCCGGTGATGGTGACGTCCGTTCCTCCCGCGATGGGTCCCAGGTCGGGGCTCATCGCAGAGACGGTCGGTGCCGCAACGTAGGTGAAGTCTCCGGCGTCAGCGTCGCCAGCAGGGTGCTCGACCACTACCGCGGCAGCGCCCTCGGCGCCTGCGGGTGTGGTGACGGTGATTTCGGTATCGCTCACCACAGTGAACGACGTTCCGTCATCCCCATCGAAGGTGACCCCCGTTGCGCCGGTGAAGCCGGTGCCGGTAATCGTGACAACCGTTCCGCCGGCAAGCGGGCCCTCATCGGGCGCGATCGACGAGACCATAGGAGCGGCCTGGTAGCTAAATTCGCCCGGAGCCGAATTGGCGGGCGTGTTGAGCACGATCACATCGACCACGGCAATGACGTGGGCCGGGGTAGAGACAGTGATCTCGGTGTCGCTCACGACGGTGAACGACGTTCCCGCATCCCCGTCAAAGGTGACTCCCGTGGAGCCCGTGAAGCCGGTACCGGTGATGGTCACTGCGGTTCCGCCAGCGACCGGGCCGATGTTCGGCGACAGCGACGAAATGATGGGAGCTGCGGTGTAGGTGAAGTCACCAGCAGCGACGTTTCCGAGCGGATGCTGCACCACCACGCCAACGGTTTCCGCGGCATGCGCGGGGCTTGAGACGGTGATCTCGGTGTCGCTCACGATGGTGAACGACGTTCCGGCATCCCCGTCAAAGGTGACTCCCGTGGAGCCCGTGAAACCGGTACCCGTGATCGTCACTTCAGTGCCGCCGGCGAGCGGCCCCTCGGTGGGAGCCAGGTCGGAGACGGTCGGTGCTCCGCGGTACGTGAAGGTGGCGGGAGCCGAGTCGCCAGAGGCACGCTCGATGATCACATCGACGGCGCCGAGAGCATGGGCCGGGCTCGAGACAGCGATTTCGGTGTCGCTCTCGACAGTAAATGACGTGCCGTCGGTTCCATCAAACGTGACGCCGGTCGCGCCCGTGAAATCAGTACCCGTGATGGTCACCGCGGTGCCACCCGCGATCGGACCGAAATCAGGTGTCATCGAGGAGATGACGGGCACCGGCGTGTAGGTGAACTCGCCAGCATCCGAAGCACCCGCAGGATGCTGGATGATGACCTCGACGTCGCCCACAGCATGCGCGGGGCTCGTGACCGTGATCTCGGTGGCGCTGACAACGGTGAACGACGTTCCGGCATCACCGTCGAAGGTAACCCCCGTAGAGCCGGTGAAGCCAGTACCCGTGATGGTCACTGCCGTACCGCCTGTTGTCGGACCGCTGGCGGGATCGACGTCGGAGATGGCGGGGCGCACACCGGTGTGGTTCGGACCGACAGCCGAGCGCGCGACATCCAGCTCGAGAAGACCGGCGACCGGACCTTGGGCGAGAAGGCTAATGCGAAGTGCGGTTTCGACAAACTGCTGGTCAGGCGACGTACCGATGAGTTCCTGGTTGTTGATGGTGATCGCAAGAACGGACTCCAGCGCAGTGAAGACGGGAGACAGAGCAGCGATTACCGGAGTGACAACACCGGACTGCACGCCGGCGACAAAGATCTGCAACGCTGTCGTACTCGGGTCGATGAGGTCAGCCGCGAGCGGAGCAATCGCCGCGCCCACGATGGCTTCCGTCAGCAGATCGACGTGGATGATTCCTAATGCCGAAATACCGATTGTCGCGTTCGAAGTTGCAATATCAGCGAGCGTTCCCGCGACAGTTACCTCGACGAGAGGCACAACACCAAGACCAAGATTGATACCGAGGTTGACCTCGATCTCGACTTCGGCGGCCTCGAGCGCGGCGGTGACGGCGTCCTCGACGTTGTCGGCGAATTGCCCGACCAGAGTCGTGATCGATGTGGTGATTGCGGTGAGCTCTGCAGAGCTCAAAACCGACGTGTTCGCAGGCTGCGCGGAAAGCGAGCCACCCTTCAGCTCGGCCAAATCAACAGAAATCTCGCCGGTACCAAAGTCGATGGTGACCGCATCTGACGTCATCGGCGTGTAGAGCGGGGCGATCGCTCCGGGGAGATCGAGAGTCACGCTCGCCGAGGTACCCGTGGTCGAGATCAGTCCGACACTATCCAGAGTGCTCAACGCGACATTGGACACCGCACCGACGAGAGAACCGCCGGGGCCCGCAACGGCATCGACCGCTCCGGAAAGCGTTCCCGCAAGACCGTCAACCGTTGCGCTCACGCCGGCAACAGTGTCGCTCGTTAGCTTCAGCTCAGCCCCAACAATTTCGTAGCTGCCTGTAGCCGCGGCAGGTGCAGCAGCTTCTGCTCGTGAACTCGTCGCACCAATTTCGAGAGACAGCGCAGTGAGTTCGCTCGCCAATCCCGCGTCGAGTACTTGAGCGAGATCCAGAGACAGCGGTGAGGGGCGATCTTCGATGCCAAAGAGTGCCACGCCGACGTCGCCGTCGACATTAACAAGCCCCGTGGCAGCGACTGAGCTGCCATCATTGGCCGCTTGGGAAAATGCCCTCAGCACCCCCGCATCGGCGAGCGCGATGGGCACACCGACACCACCCACCGTTGCGGTGAGACCAACGAGCGCTCCGACGCCCGCCGTATCCGTTTGCAGCGCCTGAACGCCGTTATTGCTGGCATCCGATTCTCCGAGGAGAGCCAATTCGCCCGCAAGCAGTCCGGAGAGCAAACTGCCCGAAAGGTAGGCGGACTCCGCAACGGAATCATCGCCCGCTGCAGCCTGCGCTGGAGCGCCAGCAGAGAAGACGGAGAGTGTGACAAGCCCTGCCGCAGCGACCGCCGAAACGGTTAAGCGAACTGCCCGAGCAAGCCCCCGATTGGTCTTATTCGTACGTAAAATTGGTTCCCCGAAAACCACAATATCCCCCTGATCACGAGGCCAGTGTGCTTGGTATACACAGTCTCAACTCGAGCAGTGGTTAGTCACTCGCAGGGTGGTTGGCCCAGCGTTGAGATGGTCCGAATCCGACCTCGAAGCCATAATAAAAGCTCAGGGTGTACCACTACAAGGTTCCACTAAGGGGGACAAACAAGTGGTCTATCGGGTTACAGCCTCAACGGATTCCCGTGCTATCTGGAGTTCTTCGTTGGTGGGGATGACGAGAACCTTCACGCGCGAATCGGATGCCGAGATGATGCGCTCGCCACGATTTACTGCGGCGTTGGTGGCGATATCCATCTCGATCCCAAACGATTCGAGACCCTCGACGGTAGCCAGACGCGTGTTGGCGTTATTCTCGCCCACGCCGGCGGTGAACACGATTGCGTCTGCTCCGCCCAACGCCACGAGGTATGCACCGAGGTAGTGACGAAGCCGGTGGTAGTAGACGGCGAGCGCCGCCTGCGCACGCTCATCGCCCGCATCCGCCTTCGATTGCACATCGCGCATATCTCCAGTGCCGGTCATGCCAAGCAATCCACTCTCACGGTTAAGCAGGTGGTCTAATCCGGGGAGGTCCATTCCTGCCCGGCCGAGATGAAAAAGCGCCCCAGGATCGATATTTCCGGAGCGGGTGCCCATGACGAGCCCCTCGAGCGGAGTCATGCCCATTGAGGTGTCAACGCTGCGACCCCCGTCGATGGCGCACACGGATGCCCCGTTGCCGAGGTGAAACACAATCAGTTTGAGGTCGGCGAGATCTTTGCCCAGCACTGCGGCCGTCCGCCCCGCGACGTAGCGGTATGAGGTGCCGTGGAAACCGTAGCGGCGGATGCCGTGCACTCGGGCCAGTTCCGTATTAATCGCGTACGTGTAGGCGTGGGGCGGCAGCGTTCCGTGGAACGCGGTATCGAAAATTGCGACGTGCGGCACGGTCGAGAATGTCGCCCTCGCCGCCCGAATCCCCTTGAGGTTGGCGGGGTTGTGCAACGGCGCCAGTACTGAAATCTCTTCGAGCCGATCCTCAACCGCATCCGTAATCACGGTGGCTTGGGTGAACTCCGCCCCGCCGTGCACCACACGATGGCCGACGACCGCCGGATGCTCGTCCCCGAGCTCGGCCAAGATCTGCCGCATTCCGTCGTCGTGGTCTGCGGCTCCTCCGCCGGGTTCCCCGATGCGTTCCACGATGCCGCCGCTATAGACGGAACCGGACTCGGCATCGAGCAGCTCCCATTTGATCGACGATGAACCGGAGTTCACCACGAAGACCGTTGTCATTCTTACTCCTTGGCAGAGGCATCATCGGCGATGCCAGGTAGTGCGGCAGCCTCGGCGGCAACCGATTGAGCCTGGATCGCTGTGATCGCCACAGTGTTGACGATGTCTTGCACGAGGGCGCCTCGTGAAAGGTCGTTGATGGGTTTGCGTAGACCTTGGAGCACCGGCCCAATGGCGACTGCGCCAGCGCTGCGCTGCACGGCCTTGTATGTGTTGTTGCCTGTATTCAGATCGGGGAATATGAACACGGTGGCACGGCCGGCGACTTCTGAGTCGGGCATTTTTGATTTACCCACGGCGGCATCTACTGCAGCGTCATATTGAATGGGGCCATCAACGGCAAGATCAGGGCGTCGTTCGACCACGAGCGCGGTAGCGGCCCGCACCTTGTCAACGTCGGCGCCGGTGCCCGATGCTCCCGTGGAATACGACAGCATGGCGATGCGCTGTTCGATGCCAAATTGGGCGGCAGTCGCAGCAGACGAGATTGCGATGTCTGCCAGCTGCGCGGCATCCGGGTCGGGGTTTACCGCACAGTCGCCGTAGACGAGCACGCGGTCTTCGAGGCACATCAGGAACACACTCGATACGATCGACACATCGGGCTTGGTCTTGATGATTTCGAAACTGGGGCGGATGGTGTGAGCCGTGGTGTGGGCGGCGCCCGAGACCATGCCGTCGGCCAGCCCCAAGTGCACCATCATGGTGCCGAAGTAGGAGACGTCGGTCACCGTGTCTCGCGCCACCTCCATCGTCATTCCCTTGTGAGAACGCAGCTTCACATATTCCGTCGCGAATCGGGTGCGCAGTTCTTCGTCAAAGGGGCTCAGGATGCTCGCACCCGAGATGTCGAGACCGAGTTCAGCCGCGCGGCCACGCACCTCGCCCTCGTCACCCAGGATCGTGAGCTTGGCAACGCCGCGGCGCAACAGCGTGCTCGATGCGCGCAAAATGCGGTCATCACTGCCCTCCGGCAACACAATGTGCTGCGGGATGCTGCGAGCGCGATCAAGCAGACCGTACTCGAACATGAGCGGCGTGACGACGGTGGGCGGATGCAGGTCGAGTCGACGCAGCAGCTCTGCGGCATCCACATGCTGTTCGAACAGGGCAAGCGCCGTGTCGAACTTGCGGGGAGATTCAGCAGCCAAGCGACCGCGCGTCTTGGTAATAATGCGCGCGGTGTCATAGGTGCCGAACGAGGTACGAATCACCGGCAACGACACATCGAGACCATCCATGAGGCGCTCGACCTGGGGCAGCAGATCAAAACCACCGTTCAGGATGATGCCCGCAAGCGAGGGGAACGTCTCCGACGCGTGCGCCATCAGCGTCGCCAACAACACATCCGATCGGTCGCCAGCAACCACCACGACCGAGCCCTCGATGAGACGCAGCAGCACGTTCTCCATCGTCATACCCGCCACAACAACGCCGAGCGCTTCGCGCTGCAGCAGATCATCGTCGCCGCGCAGCAATTCACCATCAACGGCAGTGAGCAGAGAGGCAAGGCTGGGCGCGATAAGGAAGGGGTCTTCTGGGATAGCCCACACCGGAGTATCGTCGCCGACCGCTGCGCTCACTCCGGCGATGATGTCGGTCATGAAATCGGGGTCAGACCTGTTGACGATTACGCCGACCAACCGCGCGTGGGCGGCGTCAAGTTCTTGATGCGCAATCGAATACACCTGAGCCATGTCAGCGGGACTACGGCTCTCGCCGTCCTCGGACTGACCACCCAATACAAGGAGCACCGGAGCACCGAGGTTCGCGGCGACGCGCGCGTTATAGGAAAGTTCTGTGGGGCTGCCGACATCCGTGTAATCAGAACCGACAATCACGACAACATCGCACTGGGCCTCGACTGCCTTGAAACGTTCGATGATGCGGCTGAGCGCCAGTTCGGGGTCCGCGTGCACGTCGTCGTAGCCCACACCGACAGCCTCGTCGTAGCTGAGATTAACTGCGTCGTGACCGAGCAACATCTCTAAGACGTAATCTCGCTCATCGCTCGTGCGAGCGACTGGCCTAAACACCCCCAGACTCTTGGCTTCGCGACTGAGCGTGTCGAGTAGACCGAGGGCGATGGTGGACTTGCCAGCGTGGCCTTCGATGGAGGTGATGTAGATATTCCGCGTCACCTCTCCAGCCTACGCCGGAAGATACGCCCCAGAAGGAGATGCCGGGCGCTTAACAGAAAAGACCCCTCGCGCACCCGCCAGAGCCCGGTTACCCTTGCTACGTTTCCGTCCTGGGGGAATTGGCCTGGATGGCGCCACGCGAGGAGCCGCCCTCAGTCTACCCAAAATTATTGACCCTCGCGCGCCCGCGGCACTCCTCTAATCCAGAGTGTTTGGGACGCCGATTACCACTGGGCCGCCCACCCCGTTATGATCACTTGAGGCTGTTTGCGCTAACGCGCGTTCAACCTGTCAGGAGAATTCGCCTAGTGGCCTATGGCGCACGCTTGGAAAGCGTGTTGGGTGCAAGCCCTCGGGGGTTCGAATCCCCCATTCTCCGCACTTACCCCATTGTGATCGCCCACGCGAAAAAACGAAGGGAACGCCGTTGTCGACTAGGCCCGTGAGCCTCAAACCTCGCCGTGACGATCCTCGTCGTCGGCTCGTTCCGCCACTCTCACTATTTTGGCGTGGGTTTGTGGCTGGCCTTCTTTTCACCGTAGTAGTCTTCGGCGCACTTTATCTCCTCACAATCCCGGATGGGCCTTGGCTGGCGGTCGTGATCACTCAGGTGATCGCTCTAGCCGCTGCCACTCTCGCTGCCATTTCTTACTTTCGCATCGCTATCTGGATCGGTGCAGACTCGCCTCTGGTCACCGAGCGAGGGTTCCTCTTCGGCCGACTACGGCACTTCGATAGGTCAGAAGCCACGCTGATGGTGCGGTCAACGGTCTACACAAGCGATGGTTTGGAGTCGCGGGCCGAACTCTCCGTGATGGGCCACAATGGCCGTCGTCTGTTGCGCATGCGTGGGCAGTATTGGGCTCTCGAGGATTTTGAATTCGTCGCGTCCCAGTTCGATGTGCCGGTAGAAACAATTCCCGGCACCGTTTCCCACGGTGAAATTCGGCGCGATTATCCCGAAACCCTGTATACGTACGAGCGGTATCCCCTCCTCGTAGTCGCTATCGCGATTGGCACCACTGCCGCGGCCGCCGGCATCTTTGTCGCAGCGCTCACGGTAATCAACGCCCTCGCTCGTTAGCGGCAGCAGCGACTCCCCTTTAACGCACAAAAGCCGCAGTGCCGACGCCCTCTGGAGGGGCAACAGCACCGCGGCATTCGCGGCGAGGAGATCTGACTTAGCTCTTGACCGAGCCGCTCATCAGACCACCGATGAAGTACTTACCAAGCACGATGTACACGACCAGCGTGGGTAGCGATGCCAGCAGCGCTCCCGCCATCGCGGCACCGTAGTTGGCTAGTTGCGCGCCCTGAGCGAGGTTGTTGAGCGCAAGCGACACGGGCCCCTCATTCTGGTTCGACAGGAACAGCGCGAACAAGAAGTCGTTCCACGCTGAGGTGAACTGCCAGATGATCGTTACGACAAAGCCGGGAAGCGACAGCGGCAGGACGATGCTGCGGAACGTGCGCAGCATCCCCGAACCATCCATGCGAGCAGCCTCCATGAGCTCATGAGGGATGCCGGCGTAGTAGTTGCGGAAGATCAACGTACAGATCGGCAGACCGTAAATCACGTGCACCACGAGCAGGGTGGAGACATCGCTCGGCAATCCGAGGCTGGTCTTCATTTGCACGAGCGGCGTCATGATCGCCTGGTACGGAATGAACATTCCGAACAGGATGAACGTGAAGACGACGTCGGCGTACGGAAAGCGCCAGCGGGCGAGAACGAAACCGTTCATTGCTCCCAGGAACGACGCGATCAGTGCGGCGGGAATCGCCAGCAAGAACGTGCGACCGATGGATGCCGACAGCGCGTTCCAGGCGAGAGCCCAGTTGTCGAAGCCGGTTGGTCCGCCCTCGAAGGCGGGTTCCCACGGCCAGCGAACCGGAAGCCCCCACGAGGTGGCGGGGTTGACGTCCTGCGGCGGCTTGAGGCTCGTGACGATCAGCACGTACACGGGCATCAGCACAATGACCAGGAAGAACACCAGCAGCACGTACTTCGCGGTGCGACTCAACCCAGCGCGCGCACGGATCGCCGAACTCTGCGGCATGTGCGACTCGGTAGTGGGTTCGCTTGGCTTCTTGTCGAGTCCAGTTGCGACACTCATCCTTGCCTCTTCTCTGCGCGAGCGGTGTAGATCAAGTAGGGGACGATTACGACGGCAACGAAGAGCAACAGGATCGTCGCGATCGTGGCCGACTTGGCGTAGTCGTTAGAGGTCAAAGCAACCCACAGGTAGGTTGCGGGAACCTCGGTCTGGTAGATCGACTTCGTGATCGCCATGATGAGGTCGAAGACCTTGAGCGACATGTGGCCCACGATGATGAGAGCCGACAGCGCGACGGGGCTGAGCTGGGGGAAGATCACATAGCGGTAGAGCTTCCACTCGGTCGCGCCATCCATGCGGGCTGCTTCACGCAGCTCTTCAGGGATGCCACGGAAGCCCGAAAGGAAGAGCGCCATGACGTAGCCGGCGAGCTGCCAGATAGCGGGCAATGCAATGGCCGCCATGCCCCAGGTCGGATCGTTCCACCACGAGTTCTGGAGAAAGTCGAGCCCGAGGTTCTCGAAGATCCGGTTGAGTCCAGATGCACGGTCACCCTCAGCGCTGTTGAGCAACCAGCGCCAGACAACACCGGATGCCACGAACGAGATCGCCATGGGGAACAGGAACACCGAGCGGAAAACGCCCTCTGCGGTAACGCCCTTGTCGAGCATCCACGCCCACAAGAATCCGAAGATCATGGTGCCACCGATGAAGAAGAGGGTGAAGATACCAAGGTTCTGAAGCGAGTGGATGAAGCGCTCTTCGCCAAACAGAGCGATGTAGTTATCGAGTCCAACGAACTCAGTAGCGGGAACAAGACTGTTCCGGTTGCTGAGCGACACCGAGATGTTGGCGCCGATCAAGCCATAAACAAATATCCCGAGAACGATAATCGTCGGGGATATCAAGAGGAGCGGTGGGCCCCAGTTTTTGTATCCTTTTTTCACGCGCGAGCTCCTCGGTTTGCACGGTAGTGGGTGGAGACGTCTCCGCCCCCACCCACTGTGTCTCGTAGTGCTAGTTAGCCCTGAGCCTTGTCAGCGGCAGCAACGAGTCCGGACAGGAGCGAAGCTGCATCGCGGTCAGCGCCGAACTTACCGATAGCCGAGGAGATGTCTCCCGACCAGGCAATGCTGGCTGCTGCGCCGTGAGCGAGCGAGCTCACTACGGTGTCTTCACCGAAGGAGGTGATGGCGGTCTGCTGGTACGCGGGGTAGTCAGCGGCAACCGTGTCGGTGCGGGCCGGGATCGAACCCTTAGCGAGGTTGAATGCCTTCTGGCCTTCAGCCGAGCTGATGGTCGTCAGCCAGTCAATGGCAGCTGCTTCGTGAGGAGCGCCTACCGAGAGGGTGAACGAGTCAGCGAGGAAGTCGAAGACTCCATCGGTGCCGGGGGTTGCCCAGGTGGTGTACTCGTTGTCGTAGGTCCAACCAGCCTGCTGGAATGCAGACTCGGCCCAGTCACCCATGACGTTGTAGGCGGCGTTGCCATCGAGAACGATCTGCGTTGCAGCATCCCAGTCGAGGCCAGCGAAGTCGCTGTTGGTGTATTCGAGCAGGTCGCCGTAGTGACCGATTGCGGTCTCTACTCCAGCGTCATCCCAGGCCGTGTCGCCAGTCCAGAGTCCCGAGTAGCCCTCAGCGCCAAGGTCAGCGATGAGAACGTTTTCGAAGAGCTGCATCTGGGTCCACTCGGTTCCGAGGGCGAGAGGAGTCTCGACTCCGGCGTCCTTGAGCTTCTTCAGGTCAACAAGCCACGCGTCGATGTCGGCGGGAGCGGCCATCGGGTCGATGCCGGCATCCTCAAGCACCTGGGTGTTGGCCCAGACGACGTTGGCACGGTGGATGTTGCTGGGCACCGAGTAGATGGCACCGTCAACGGTGATGCGCTCAATCAGGCTCTCGGGGAAGACATCCGTGAGGCCGTTCTCTTGGTAGAACGAGCTGAGGTCCTGAAGCTGACCGGCGTTGATGTAGTCCGTGAGCTCTGCTCCGGCGTGGGCCTGGAACGTGTCCGGCGGGTCGTTTGACTCGAGGCGTGATGCAAGAGCAGCCTTGGCGTTAGAGCCGGCGCCGCCAGCTACAGACGCATTGATGAACTCAATGTCAGGGTTCTGCTCTTCGAATACCTTGACGAGAGCGTCAAGGCCGACCTTTTCTGATCCTGAGGCCCACCAGGTGAATACCTCAACCTGGTCAGCGTTGTCGGGGTCTGAGCTAGGGGTGCTCGAGCAGCCTGCCAGAACGAGGCCTAAGGCCACCGCCCCGGCAATAATGGAAAGTGGCTTACGCATTCTGTGTTCCTCCATTGGAAAGTGAGTGCTGTTCCGTTCAAGAAGTGAATCGGACGTTCACCAGTAAACTGTCTAACCGTTGGGTTTGACAAGTGAACGCAGCTACTTTTTCCACATTGGTATGGTCACAATTTGGCAACAGCGAGCTTGTTTCGGTTCGTTGCCACCACCAATCGGAGCGGAATACGTGCTCAATTTCCGCCAAAACACTGGGGTCTAGGCACGTGAGACCGCCCGGGCGTCCGCCACGGCGCGCTCGGGATGTCGGTCGAAATTAGCGACGCTTGAGAGTCGAAAAAATCCCGCGAAGCACCTCGCGCACGACCGTCTGTCCAGTTCGTGAACCCAAGGCGTCACCCAAAACGTTGGGTTGCTTGCGCGTTGTCGTGCGTGTTGTGGTGCGCGACGTCGTCTTTTTATTCATGTCTTTGAGCGCTCGTTCGTAGTCGGCTTGCACCTTCGCCTGCTCTTTGGCTTGCGCCTTCGCGAGCTTCTCCGCGTCTTTGGTGGCAACCTTCGCGGCCGCTTCAGCCGCTTCTGCTGCCTCCGCCTTGGCATCCGCTTCGGCCGCTGCATTCATCTTCACAGCCAATATTTCCCGCGCAGATTCGCGATCGATCGCGGTGCCGTACGTCGCCATCAGCGGGGATGCCGCGACCGCAGCCTCCATCGTGGCGGCATCCGTTGGCGACATTGAGCCTTGTGGGGCACGCAACCGAGTCCAAGCCACCGGAGTCGGAGCACCCTTTTCGTTCATGACAGTGATGATCGCCTCACCGGTGGCGAGGGACGTCAACACCTCGCCCAAGTCGTAACCCGACGTCGGGTAAGTCGACACTGTCGCTTTGAGCGCTTTTGCCGAGTCAGGCGTGTGGGCGCGCAGCTGGTGCTGGAAGCGAGATCCAATCTGCGCGAGCACATCGCTCGGCACATCCTTGGGCGTCTGCGTCACAAACACCACACCGACCCCCTTGGAACGGATCAGCCGAACCGTTTGCGTGATCGATTCGATGAAGTCCTTCGACGCATCGTTGAACAACAAATGAGCTTCATCGAAGAAGAAGACCAGTTTGGGCTTATCGATGTCGCCAACCTCAGGGAGGTCGTTAAAGAGATCGGCAAGAAGCCACATCAAGAACGTCGAGAAGAGCGCGGGTTTGTTGCTCACGCCCGGCAGCTCAAGCAGGCTCACGATGCCCTTGCCGTCAGCATTGGTGCGCAGAAAGAGCGAGGTATCGATCTCGGGCTCGCCAAAGAACTCGTCGGCACCCTCGTTCGCAAAGCCAATGAGCTCGCGCAGGATGACGCCGGCCGTCGCAGAGGACAACCCTCCCAGATTCTTCAGCTCGGCCTTGCCATCATCGCTCAACAGGTATTGCACGACAGCGCGCAAATCACTGAGATCAACCAGCGGCAGGCCGGTCTGATCGGCGTAGTGGAAAATCAGGCCCAGGCTCGATTCCTGGGTGTCGTTGAGGCCGAGCACCTTCGAGAGCAACAGCGGCCCAAAGCTGGAAACTGTCGCACGAATGGGAACGCCGATGCCCTTACCGCCGAGCGTGAAATACTCCGTCGGGGATGCCGCGGGCTGCCAGTCTTGGCCGATCGACTCGGTGCGCTCCAGCAACTTCTCGCTCGAACTGCCTGCCGTAGCGATACCCGAAAGGTCACCCTTGATATCGGCGGCGAAGACCGGAACCCCGGCGGCCGATAACTGCTCGGCAAGCACCTGCAGCGTCTTCGTTTTACCTGTTCCAGTAGCACCAGCCACCAAGCCGTGACGGTTGAGCATCGCAATCGGAATGCGCACGGGAACATCAGCGAGCGCATCTCCATTGACGAGAGCGCCCATCTCAAGCACGTCACCCTCGAAGGCATAGCCCTCGCGGATCTCGGTCACCTCGGTTGCGTCGAGAGGCCCGTCACCAGAGTCAGTGGTCTTGGAAGGTTGTGCTGCGGCGGGGTTTGCGCTGGCCGGTTCTGCGGTGGCCGGTTGCCCCGGAGCAGCTTCGGCGGGAGTCGCTTCGGCAGCGGGCTCGGCAGCGGCTTCGGCGGTGGCCGCCTCCGACGCTTCGGCAGCCGCTTGCTCGGCGGCAAGCGCGGCCTCAGCTGATGCCAGTTCGGCAGCCGCGAGCGCAGCCTGTGCCTCCGCTAGGGCTTTCTTGGCTGCTTCTACTTGGGCTGCGGCATCCGTCATGCTTCTAGCCTACGGAGTGAGGTCGCCTAGCGCGCTTTTTGAGGCCGAATTGTAGGTCTTCAGTCGCCAAGACATGCGCGAAGGGCGCCCACAAGATAACGCCGACACCGATACCAACGAGTGCGCCGCCGATGGTGTCGCTGAGCCAGTGAGCGCCGAGATACGTGCGGCTCAGAATCATCAGGATCGTGTACACGATGCCGACGACCAGCACCCATCGCCGCTGCAACAGGATGATCAACACGACCGAGAGCGTCGCCGCGTTGGCCACATGCCCCGAGGGGAATGAACCGAGGTCAGCGGTCACCAAGATCTCGTCGGGACGAGCACGACCATAGAACGATTTGAGCAACTGAACAACGCCGGCGCTCAATGCTGATGCCAGCAAAAAGTACAGAGCAGCCCAGCGACGTTTCACCAGAAAGAAAGCGAGTGCTCCTCCGAGCGGTACCACGAACACCCCAAACCAGCCGCCACCCAAGAAATTCATTGCTAAGGCCGGCACGGTGAAGATATCGGCTCGGATGCTCAGCAGATCGTCGAGCACCAACTGGTCGAGGCTCAGCACGCCGTCTCGTGTCGCGATCAGCACGCCGAGGAGCACCGCGAGCACTAGCGCGCTCACGCCGCTGATGAGAGGCCACCGCCGCGTAATCTGACGGGCTTCTGCGGGCGAAATTTCAGAGTTCACCGGTTCACGGTACCGGATGAATCTTCGCGACTGCCGAGACAATCCGCGGCTGTCAGCCTTTCGTAAGCCTCAGCATTTCTCGCGATACCTAGCGCGATAGTGCGGGCACGGTCCTCGGGCGAATGACGGTCCACATGACGATGATCGACACGATTGCCGTGCTCCCCATCACAATGCCCATCGGAATTGCGTTGGTGATTCCGAAGGCGCCAACAATGGGTGAGGTGAGTCCGGCAAGGCCAAAGTTCACGGCGCCCAACACTGACGCCGCCGTCGCTGCTTCTCCCCCGTGGTTGGCGAGCGCCAACACTTGAGTACAGGGGAACGAGAAGCCACAGGACATCACGAAGAAGAACAGGGGAATCAGCACCGTAATGAGATCGCCGTTCACAATGTCGAGGAACACGATCGTGGATGCCGAGAGCAGCAGCATGACTCCGGAGCCTGCAAGAATCCACTGCGGCCCGATGAATCGCATCAGGAATGCTGCGGACTGGACTCCGATCACGACCCCCACCGAGTTCACGGCGAAGACAAGACCGAACGCTTGAGGATCAAGACCGTAGACGTTCTGCAGGAGGAACGGAGATGAGGCGAGGTACGCGAAAAGCCCGGAGAAGGTCATTCCCGCGATGATCGCCGTGCCCACGAACACCCGGTCAGTGAAGAGCGCCTTGTAGCGTTGCCCTGCCGTAGCGTGGCCGAGATCTCGGCGCCGGGCTGGTGGCAAGGTTTCGATAATGAGGAACCACGCAGCTATCAATACCAAACCGGCGTAGACCGCCAAGAAGACGAACATTCCACGCCAGGGGGTGATCAGCAGAAGCTGAGACCCGATAAGCGGAGCCAAGATGGGCGCTAGCCCCTGCACGAGGGCAAGGCGTGACAGCATCCGCACCAGAGGAAGCCCGCCGAAGAGGTCGCGCACGATTGCCATGGTGACAACAGCACCCGCCGCCGCTCCCATTCCTTGGATAAGCCGAAACACAAAGAGCAGTTCGATGTTGGCCGCGAGGGCAACGCCGACACTCGCCATCAAGTGAACGCTGGTGGCAACGAGAAGCGGCAGTCGTCGACCGATCCGGTCGCTCAGCGGGCCAACAATCAGTTGACCAAGCGCAAAGCCAAGCGTCGTTGCTGTCAACGTGAGCTGCACAATCGCGGCCGTGGTGTCGAGATCCGCTTCAATGAGCGGGAACGCGGGCAGGTACAGGTCAACGGTAAACGGCCCGAGCGCGGTGAGTGCACCAAGCACGAGAACATACACAAGCCGTTGACGCGCAGAGAGCGAGTCACCGGGATGAACGACGGTAGTCAAGCGATTCCTAGCTAAGAGAGCGCCCGGTTGTGGGCGCGGCAAAAATGTGATGCCCGCAACCCCGAGGGCTCCCCCAGCCTACGCCCAGCGCACACCGCACCGGCACCCGGGCCAGCAGTGGTCTCCGAGAGGATGTGTGCGACCCGTCAGTCGGTGCGGTTCTGCTCCGCATACAACCGCGAGTACTCGCCGCCGCGCGTGATCAGCTCAGCGTGCGTTCCCCGCTCCACAATCGCGCCGGCGACGACAACGAAGATCACGTCCGCCGAGCGTACGGTCGACAGCCGGTGCGCGACAGCGATGGTCGTTCGACCCCGCGAAGCAGTGTCGAGAGCGGCTTGCACGATGCGCTCAGAGATCGAGTCCAACGCACTCGTTGCTTCGTCAAGGATCAGCACTCCAGGATCTTTGAGCAGCACGCGGGCAATAGCGATGCGCTGCTTCTCGCCGCCCGAAAGCCGGTAACCACGCTCCCCCACCGTGGTCGCATATCCGTCGGGGAACGACATGATCGTCTCGTGGATGTTGGCGGCGCGAGCCGCGGCTTCGATCTGCTCGGTGGTCGCATCCGGTCGCGCGTAGGAAAGGTTCTCGGCGATGCTCGCGTGAAAGAGATAGGTCTCTTGGCTCACTATGCCGATGTTTCGAATGAGGGAATCTTGAGTGAGGTTCTTGACGTCATCCCCGGCAAAGAGCACACGCCCGTCACTCGCTTCGTGCAGGCGCGGGATCAGGTAAGACACCGTGGTCTTGCCTGCACCCGACGGGCCGACAAACGCCGCGTACTGTCCGGCCTCAATCGAGAAGCTCACCGAGTCGAGCGTGGGTCTCGTGGATGCGTCGGCATCCGGATAGCGGAACGTCACGTTGTCGAAAGCGACCGCTCCGAGCTTGTCTGTGTTCACCTCGTGGGCGTCAGCCTTGTCGGTAATCGCGGGCTTGAGGTCGAGGTATTCGAAGATGCGCGCGAAGAGCGCCGATGACGTTTGAAGGTCGAGCGCCACACGCATGAGACCAAGAAGAGGGAACATGAGGCGCGCCTGCACGGTGGTGAAGGCAACGATCGTTCCCGCGGTCACGTCAACGCCACCAGTAATAAGGTACGCCGCGACCATATAGACAATCGCCGGGATGACCGAGAGGAAGATGTTGACGATGGCGAAGAACCACTGACCACTCATCTGCTGGCGCACCTGCAGATCGACCTGCTGTTCGTTCTCGTCGGAGTACCGCTGAGTCTCGATGTCTTGCTGATTGAAGCTCTTGGAGAGCAGGATCCCCGAGACGCTCAGTGACTCTTGAGTGATCGCCGTCATGTTACTGAGCGACTCTTGGGTCTTGGTAGCGATGCGCGCACGGATCTGTCCGACACGTCGTTGAGCAATCACAATGCCGGGGAGCACGATGATTGCGACCACGGTGAGCTGCCAGCTAAGCACAAGCATGCTGATGAACGCCGCAATCACGGTGACGGTGTTGCCGATGACGCTCGACACGGTGTTGTTGAGGACGCCCGCAACTCCACCGACATCGTTTTGAAGCCGAGATTGGATGACGCCCGTCTTCGTGCGGGTGAAGAACGCGAGTTCCATACGCTGCAGCTGGTCGAAGAGTCGCACCCGGAGAGCGCCCATGACTTTGTTACCTACTGTCGCGGTGAGGTAGGTCTGCCAGACCCCCAGCGCGGCAGAGGCTACCCAGAGCACGATCATGATGCTGACGAGTTGTGTCAGCACCGGGATGTTGGGGGTTCCTGCTGTCGGGAAGAGGCCCTCGTCGAACGCTTGCTTGGTGAGTAGCGGCGGCAACACACTAATGGCGGCGCCGATCAGCACCAGAGTGATGGTGAGCGTGAGCGCTGGCTTGTGAGGCTCAAAGAGTTGAGCGATGCGCCCGAGGAGATGGGGAATCTTGGGGGCTGCAGCGTTTTCTGCTTTTTGGGCGGAATAGTCTCCACCACTGACTCGGCCACCGCGTCGCGGGCCACCTACTGTGCTCATGATTCGAGCCTAGTTTGCAGTTTTGCCGTTAACGGCCAATCGCACAGCGCCCGAGTGCGCTGTGCGAGAAACCTCACAAAGGGAGTTCGGCGGGCAACTAGGGTTGCCCGCCGAACAGTCAGGATCAGTTTCCGCGAACTACCGAACGTCGTCGCGCAACGCTGAACCCTACGAGCACCAATCCGAGCTGCAGGAACCCGAGTCCAGCCAGTGTCGGAACGATTGTGCTCGAGCCTGTGTATGCCAGGGTAGGCAGGTCAACTACTGAGGAAGGCACCGTGGTCGGTGGCTCCTCGGGAGGAAGCGGCAGAGTAGGCAGCTCGCACACTTCGAGTGTCACTTCGCTCTGGCTGACAAGCTCCATGTCGGAACTTGCAACAGTCACGATGTAGGTGTCCCCGTTGGGAACATTCTCGATTGTGATCGTTCGAGTCGGCATGTCGGCTTCGAAGACGATCGGAGCGACACCTTCAACTGCGTCGCCGGTCGACTTCGTGACTACGGTAACCGTGTAGTTCTCTCCGATGAAGAGGTTGTCTGCCGTTACTTCAATGCTCGAATCTCCGCCAGCGGTGCACTCTACCTGCGAGCCGAGAACAGCGGGCATTTGCGGGCAAACATCCAAGTACATGTCTGCTGCGGCGGTCACACTTGGATTCGACTTGGTGTCCGTCACTACGACTCGGTAGGTGTTGTCGGGCTCAAGGCCGTCGAACGTGAACTTCTGAGCGGTACCGGAGCTGGAGTCGAGCGACTGAGCGTCGACTGCAACGTTGTCGAGCATAAGCGTGACCTTGTAGTCGCGACCAGCTGCGTAGTTGGAAACAGTCGCGGTGATCGCTGCGTCGCCTCCGGGAACAGTGCACTGCTCTGCAGCCAATTCGACCGTGGTCTCGTTGGTGGCGCAGGGCAGGAGCGTTGCGGTAGTGCTATTCGTGTATTCCGACTGCGCCGCATCCGTCACCGTAGCGGTGTAGTTGCCTTCGGCAAGACCGGTCAGAGTGGCGTCGTAACGGTCGGTCGTTGCGACGTAGTTGTTCTCAGAAAGAACCGGCTGCTGAGAACCGTCGGTGATAACGATGTTGTAAGTGCGGCCAGGAACCAAACCATCAACGGCGAACGTAATCTCGCCCGCTGCATCAGAGGAAACAACGTCACACTGCGTAGCGATCAAGGTGAGCCCGCCGATTTCACCGGGGCAAGGAAGGAACGTGTGCGTGCTGCTCTTCAGCGGTGTCGCGTCTGCTTCACGAGTATCAACGATTGTCGCGTAGTAAGTAGCTGACGGCGTTGCGGGTGAGTTGTAGACCCCGCTGGTCGCATCAGCAGTGAAGGTGTTGCTGTCTACGACTGCGTCGGAAGCGGCATTGATGATGTCGATGCGGTACTCACGGCCGATAACGAGATCGCTCACGTTGATCTTGAGTGAAGCACCTTCACCAGGCACGGTGCATTCGTTCGCGAGGATAGCGATACCAGCGGTTTCTGGGCAGGGAACCGAATGAACGGTCTTGCAGGCCACAAGCGAGCGGTTAGTCGTGTCAGTAATCGTGACGGTGTAGGTGGGGCCGGCAGCCGTTCCCTCCCAGGTGTAGCTTCCCGTGGTCTGCTTCGGCGTGTACTTGACCGTCTGGCTGTGGCCAGAAGAATCGGACAACGTTACTTCGTACGTGCGGTTCGCGACGAGATCTTTGAACTCTGCCGTGATGTCGGTTGAGCCACCGGGAACCTCACAACGAGGAGCGGTGACGCTGACGATGCTCTGCGCAACGCAGGGCTCGGACGTCTTGGTCCACGTGCGGTTCCAGCTCGTGTTAGTGGGGTTGTTCCACGCGGTTACCGAGGCGGTGAAGGTGTAAGCCTCAGTGGAGTTGGGGAAAGCGAAGAAGTGCGAACCGTTCTTGCCGAACTCAATAACCTGCTGCTTGCCACCTTCAAGTTGGAACTTGATGAGGTTCTGCTGGCCTTCGCCCGAGCCACTATCGGCGTAATAGAGGCCAGTGACAGTCACGCCTTCACACGTAACTTCGATGCTTGGCGTGTGGGCTTCGGCGGCGGAGGAGACAGAAACAACTGCCAGTCCTGAACCGACCACAAGCGCGAGAGCGACCATGGCAGATACGCCACGCATGTCTCGCAACGACCAGAGCTTGCGCTTCTGGCCAGTGGCCTTATCGAATCGGGGGCTTCGATTTGCGGCGCGCCAGCGCGCCAAAAAGTTATTCACTTCGGGTTTCGCTCTCGGGTAACGAGCGACCTGGAACTATTCGAACCAATGCGCGGGGGGCGCGTTAGCCCGGCGGGGGATTCCGGGTAGCTCTATCGGGATATGTCACACGTTCGGGGGTCAAGAATGCGACGTGCCTATTATGGGGGGTCATCGAGAATGAATGCAAGCGCGACGCGCAGAAGGAGTAGTCTGTAGACTCTCGCGTCACCCACCCGACCAGGCGAGATCATTCGAACTCATCGAGACTGTGGTCTCGAAGGGGGGAACACAGCAATGGCGACAGCAGACGTGAGCGCGCTCGAACGCGCTTTTGATGCTGCCCGCTCCACCGGTGACTTCACACTCGCACTTCACGAATTGCGCGAAGCTTGGCCGCAGGTGGTCAGCACTGCGGGTGCATCGCTACGCACCATGCTCGATTTCACCCCCGACGAGTTGTGGCACAGTGATCCCTGGCTAATCACGTGCTACGCGTCTAGTTTCCGCTCCGCAGACACTGCGAGCCGCACCACGGCACTCCCCTACTACGAGGCCGCCTTCGCCCTGCTTGCCCCTGAGACTCCCGCCTACGTGCGCGCCACCCTCTACGTGCGCTACGCGGCAGCCCTGCGATCTCTTGGCCGTCTGAATGACGCCCTGGCCGCGATCACGAGCGCGAGCGCGATCGCAGATAGCCGCGATGTCATCCCGCTCGCTCGACGCGTTCCGCTCACCGCAGAAATCGCGCTCCAACGGGGTGTGATAGCTCTTCATGGCGGCGACTTTGACCGCGCCAAGGCAGACTTCCGGTTGGCCGGGTCGCTAGCCGAAACAAACTTGAGTGTCGCTAACCAGCTTGAAGTCTTCGGATGTCTCGCCCTCATCCAGTTGCTCATGGGCGACTTTGAGCATGCCCTCAGCTACGTCGCTAGAGCCGAATCAACGGGCGCAAGCCCTGCGTTGCGCGACAGCAGATTCAACGCGCCCGCTCTGATTACCGAGCTACTGATCGGGGTAATGCAACGCGGCACAGACACGGTTGGTCCGCTCGTGAGCAGAGTGCAGGAAGCCATTCGCGAGAGTGATTGGGAAGCTCTCGGACTCTACGCGCAAGCTTTTACGGAACTCTTCGTTGGGAATGCCCACGAGGGTCTCGAAAAACTTCGTTCAGCGCTCTTTGCCCTGGATGAGTGGCAACCCGTCGGCTTCGTAGACGCCGAGATCCGCGGACTCCGCGCTGCCGCTTTTCTGCAACTCGGCGATAGCGGAGCTGCGTGGGACGTGCTTGCGACGCTCTCCCCCACCCAGCACCACACTGTGTGCCCGAGCCGGCTTGTGGCTCACCTTCGCTTCGTTACCGGCGACGCTCGAGGTGCGCTGGATGCCCTTCGCGAATGCGAGTCCATGGGAGATAATCACTCAAGTCGCACTCTCGCGGATGTGTTCCTCGTCAAGGCTGCGGCGAACCTTTCGCTCGGTGGCGAAGAACAATCGGACGTCGCTTTCGACCGCGCACTGCGCTTGGCTGCCCGCAACCGCATGCACAGCCCATTCCGCCTGATTCCGAGCGAAGTGGTTCAAGCGATGCTCACTCGTGCGTCGACACGAAGCCAACCTCTTGAAGTCGGCGCTCTCATCAAACGACTCGACGGCCTCACCGTCGTTCTTGCGCCACGCGACTCGCTCGCCCTCAGCGACCGAGAGCGCTCGATCGCCCGCGAGCTTGTACGCGGGAGTAGCTCATCAGAAATCGCGGAAACACTGTTCATTTCGGTGAATACGGTGAAATCGCACCTCAAGAGTATTTACCGAAAGCTGGGGGTGACATCGAGGGTCGAAGCGATTCACAAATCTCGCGAGCTCGGTCTTCAAGTGGATATCACCCGCGACTAACCCTCTATTCACCCTCACTGCTGTTGCTGCCTCAGTTTCACCTCGATACATTAGTGAGACCACTTCCGCTAGCCCCGTATTCTTTACGCGCCTAGCGGTCTCGTGCCGAAACATCCGCCTCCGGAACCTGATCCCTGGTGTCAACGGATTCGGCACGTTGGTGGGGCGCTCGGCTGGTTACCAGGCGCCCCACCCCCTCTCTCACCGTGTTCTCCCCCGAGCCACTTCCCAGGTTTGCACAGCGGGCTCTGCACGCGGGCGTTTGAGCGTCCCAGCAAAACGCGTACGCCAGACGCTCCTATCGCACCTCAGGCCGCCCGTGAGCGCTCCCAGAGCACTTTCCCTGCGACCGCCACCACCGCACACAAGCGTGAGGCAGTCTCCCTGTGCATCCGCGCACCAGCTGCGCACGGTGATTAACGCAGAAAGGCGCCACCCCGAAGGGTGACGCCTTTCTGGCAAGTAAGTCTCTAACGAGACTCGAACCTAGTTAAAGGATTCGACTACTTAAGGGTTACGGTTGCGCCGGCTGCTTCAAGAGCAGCCTTTGCCTTCTCAGCGGTCTCTTTGTTTGCACCCTCGAGTACAGCCTTGGGAGCGCCGTCAACGACTGCCTTCGCCTCTCCGAGACCGAGGCTCGTGAGTGCGCGCACCTCCTTGATAACCTGGATCTTCTTCTCGCCAGCAGCTTCGAGGATGACGTCGAAGGAATCCTTCTCTTCAACCTCTTCAGCAGCAGCAGCAGGTGCAGCAGCAGCAGCAACCGGAGCAGCAGCGGTAACTTCGAAGACCTCTTCGAACTTCTTAACGAAGTCGCTGAGCTCGATGAGGGTCAGTTCCTTGAAGGCCTCGATGAGGTCGTCGCTTGACATTTTCGCCATGATTTTCTCCTATATTTCTTAAGCTAATTAACCCGCGCGTTACTGCGCGGAATCCTGCTTCTCGCGCAGCGCGTCGACCGTGCGAACGGCCTGAGCGAGCGGTGCGTTGAACAGATACGCGGCGCCGAACAGTGAAGCCTTGGCTGCTCCAGCAAACTTCGCAAGGAGCACCTCCCGACTTTCCAGTGCGGCCAGCTTGGTGACCTCTTCAGCGGTGAGCGCGTTACCGTCAAAGTAACCACCCTTCACCACGAGAAGAGGGTTTGCCTTGGCAAAGTCACGCATAGCCTTCGCAACGGCGACAGGGTCTCCGTGTACGAATGCGATTGCAGACGGACCAACGAGCTCTTCGTCGAACGACGAAATGCCTGCTGCGTTAGCTGCAATCTTTGTCAGCGTGTTCTTCACCACGGCGTATGTTGCGTGCTCACTGATTGACTTGCGCAGCGTCTTGAGCTGGGCAACAGTGAGTCCGCGATACTCGGTTAGCAGAACGGCGGTCGAGTTGCGGAAAAGATCCGTAAGCTCGGCGACCGATGCTTCCTTGTTCGCCATGGTGCTCCCTACTGGTTGATGTGTGTCTGCCTCAGAGCCGCATAAAAATATCGGAGGAGTTCGGGGCTCTTAAACGAAAAAGCTCCGGCCCTTCTGCACTAACGCAGAGGCACGGAGCTGAGTTGCGACCAGAGTTGATCGAAAAACTACTTCATACACCTGCGCTGGCCTTCGTTTTCACGAACTTCGATCGCATACATTTTCATGCACGCTAACGACCTGCGGTCTTTGGCTTCCGTAAGAGTACGTGATTGAGGGCCTGGCTGCAACTCGGCTGCCGGGCGCTCCTGCGACAGCCCCCGCCGCATCCAACTAGGTTGTCGCTGCTATTGGCAGCTCGACGCGGAACACGGTACTACCCGGCTCGCTTGAGACGGAACTCGTTCCCCCCAGCGACTCGACAACTGCCGCGACAATGGCCAGACCGAGCCCTGTGCTGCCGGCAGCGCGCGAGCGAGAACTATCGCCTCGCACAAAACGCTCAAAGACCTTCGCTTGCAACTCATCCGCAATACCGGGGCCCGTGTCACGAACCTCGATGATGGCGCGATCGCCCTCCGTAGAGAGGCTCGCGATTACGCTCGTGCCTGCCGGAGTGTGGATTCGTGCATTGGCGAGAAGGTTGGCGACAACCTGGTGAAGTCGGGCGCTATCGCCGTTGACGACGACCGCGTCATCCGGAAGCTGCAACTCCCACTCATGGTCGGGGCCGGCGACGGCAGCATCCCCCACGGCCTCAATGAGGAGCTGGGAGACATCTACAGCACGGTGTTCGACCGGAGCTGACTCGTCGAGTCGCGCCAGAAGAAGAAGGCTCTCAACCAGCCCCGTCATCCGCACGGATTCAGCCTCAATGCGCCCAATAGCGTGCGCGACGTCGGTAGGAATTTCATGGCCGCCGCGCCTCGTCAGTTCGGCATAACCACGGATCGACGCGAGGGGCGTGCGCAGTTCATGGCTGGCATCGGCAACGAAGGAGCGCACTTTGTCTTCACTTGCTTGACGAGCGGTGAGAGCGGATGCCACGTGCTCGAGTAAGCGATTGAGGGCCGAGCCCATCTGGCCGACCTCCGTGCGCGGGTCGGCGTCATCGAGCGAGACTCTCTCGGCGAGCGCCACGGCTCCCCGGTCGAGTTGGAGCTCAGACACCCGTGTTGCGGTGCTCGCCACGCGCTCAAGGGGTCGTAGGGCGAAGCGGACGGCGATCGCTCCGGCAATAGCCGCTACAGCGATCGCGAGCACGCCAATTCCCACGACGAGAATCGTCAGTTGGAGAACAGTCGCTTGAACATCCGAGAGCGGCAGGCCCACGATGAGAGAGTCGCCCGTCACGGGATCGCTCGACATGATCATTCGGTAGTCACCGAGGTCGCCGCCCAGAGAGACGGTGATGGGTTCGTTGATCTGTTCGAGGCTGGCAAGGGTGTCGAGCTGTTCACTGGTGAGCGACGATGCGCCACCCGTATCGCCCAGAACTCCCGCGATTATCTCCCCCGAACTGGTCGCCAGCCCGGCAATAGTTCCTGCACTCTGGCCAGGAAGGGCCAAGAAGTCGCGGGCGGGCGGGCGCTGGCCATTGTCGAATTGGCTGCCTTCGAGGGCGCCTTGTGAGCGACTCGATGCCGACAAGAGCTGGTCATCGAGGCGACCAACGAGAAAGCCCTGCAACGAGAGCACGCTCACGACACCGATAAGAATTGCGGCGAGCGCAATGAGCGCAGCGCTGCCCAGAACGAGTCGTTTGCGCAGGCTCAGGGGAGGCCGCCCGGTGCGGGGCGCTTTCACTTCGCGCGGGCGAATCATTCGGGCGCTCGCAACATGTAACCCACACCGCGCACGGTTTGGATCATGGGCGGGCCAAGAACATCCACCTTTTTACGCAGGTAGGAGATGTAAATCTCTACAACACTGGCCTTGCCGCCGAAGTCGTAGCTCCAGACGCGGTCAAGAATTTGGGCGCGGCTGAGTACACGGCGCGGGTTACGCATGAGGTACCGCAGGAGTTCAAACTCGGTAGCGGTGAGCTCAACAGGAGTACCGGCACGGCTCACTTCGTAGGTGCTCTCGTCGAGCATGAGGTCGCCGACCTCGATGATCGGGTTCGACTCCCCCGCGATGGCGAGCGCTGAACGACGCAACAGCGCCCGCAGTCGCGCCACCAGCTCTTCCAAACTGAAAGGCTTCGTGACGTAGTCGTCGCCGCCCACGGTGAGGCCCGCGATCCGGTCGTCTACGGAGTCTTTGGCGGTCAAGAAAAGAATGGGGGTTTGGACGCCATCCGCCCGCAATCGCGACAGCACTGATAGCCCGTCGAGCCCCGGCAACATGATGTCGAGCACGACGATGTCTGGCTTAAACTCGCGGATGGTCGAGAGAGCCGAGGGGCCGTCGGACGCGAGCCGCACATCCCACCCTTCGTAGCGCAGAGCCATGGAGAGAAGGTCGGTGAGCGAATCCTCATCATCGACCACGACCGCACGAATAGCGGTTCCATCGGCGCGGCTAAGTCGCGGTTGCGCCTGAACCGCGGGGAGGTGGTGTGACTGGGTCATGGGTCTAGTTATTCGGAGTTTCCTATGAATTTTCTGAAGGCGGATGCTCGGCGTACTGCTTTTCAAGAATATTGGAGTCTCTAGGAGGATTCACAGGATCGCCATAGTGCGCTGATAGACACCGTTCCTATCGTTACCTCGACCACCTGCATCACCGCGCATCACCTGAGGAGACCCATGTTCGGAACGTATCTGTATCGAGAGCTCAGCAATCGACGCAAACAAACAGCAATCATCGCCGCTGGAATGGCATTGGCGATTGCGCTCGTCATGATTGTTAACGGCGTCGCAGCAGGAGTGCGCGACGCCCAAGCGACCGTGCTCGCCTCGGTATACGGCGTCGGCACCGACATCACCGTTACACAAGAACCCATTCAGCCCGGCGGGGGCGAAGAGGGTGCGCCGCAAGAAGGTCCACGCTTTGAGTTCGGAGCCGAAGACGGCGATACCGCCAATGGCACGACGGCGCTCAGCCAGTCCAGCCTCACCAGCGGCATTGGCAGCTCCACTTTCGACGCGGATGCTCTCACCACAGCCCTCAGCCTCGACTCCGTTGCCGCAGCCACCGCCACCCTGGCGCTCTCCAACGTGAGTTTCAGCGGTGAAGTTGCTGCGCCCACCACAACGGACACTGGCGAAACCGCACCCGGCGAAGGAACCCAACAGGGTGGCCGCGGCGGTCCCGATGGAGCTGGCGGAAGCGCCTTCAACGTCGACACCTTCACCGTGACCGGAATCGATGTAGCGGGCGAAAGCGTCGGCCCACTCACCTCCGTCGAGCTCGTAGACGGCCGCGCCTTCGAGTCGAGCGACAGCGACGCCAACGTCGTGATTCTCGACACGAGCTACGCCACCACGAGCTCACTCACCGTCGGCGACAGCCTGGAGATCGGTGGGGAAGAATTCGAAGTAATCGGAACCGTCACTTCAACCTCCGCTGACGCGACTACGGCATCCAACACCTACATTCCGCTCGACACCGCCCAGCGCGTTGCCGACTTGGAGAACCAGATTTCGACCGTGTACGTTCAGGCCGCAAGCTCCACTGACATCGCCGCCGTTCAAACAGCACTGCAAACGGAACTGCCGGATGCTTCGGTGAAGACCCAGGAAGATCTCGCCTCGAGCGTTTCCGGCTCGCTCTCTACCGCGTCTGACCTTGTCGGAAAGCTCGGTACGTGGCTCTCGATCATCGTCTTGGCTGCCGCGTTCCTCATCTCGGTACTGCTCACCACCTCTGGTGTTGCTCGCCGCACCCGCGAGTTCGGAACGCTGAAGGCCATCGGTTGGAGTAACGGCGCTGTCGTTCGTCAGGTCGCTGGCGAGTCGCTTGTGCAAGGTGCCATCGGTGGAGTGATCGGTGTTGCGATCGGACTCCTCGGCATCCTCGCCATTAATATCGCTGCTCCGGTGCTCAGCGCGAGCGCTACCGCGACCGCGACCACGGGCCAAGGTGCTGGCGCGGGTGGCGGAGGCGGAGGCAACCGCTTTGGTGACGCTGCAACCACCGCCGCGGCGACAACCGACATCGCTCTACAGATTCCCGTGACCTTCGGCATCATCGGCATCGCCGTTGCTCTCGCCATTCTCGGCGGACTCATTGCCGGTGCGTTCGGCGGATGGCGTGCAGCACGACTGCGCCCCGCTGAAGCTCTCCGCAGCGTCGCCTAACCCCTGAACCCCATAGACCTCAAGGAGACTTTTAATGTATGAACTCAGCGAACTCACCAAAAAATACGAAACGAAACGCGGCCCGATTAGTGCTCTGAACAAGGTGACCTTGAGCATCCCCACCGGGCAAATGGTCGCTATCCAGGGCCCAACCGGAGGCGGCAAGTCGACCCTGCTACAAATGCTCGGAGCTCTCGAGCGCCCCACGAGCGGCACCGTAACCCTCGGCGGAGAGGAGCTCTCCGCGATGCCAGACTCACGACTGGCAGAAATTCGCGCCCGCACTATTGGGTTCGTCTTTCAGGGCTTCAATCTCATCCCGACACTCACGGCGCAGGAGAATGTGGAGACTGCGCTCGCGCCTCTCGGACTGTCGAATTCCGACCGTCGCCTTCGTGCTCGCGCTGCTCTAGAAAAGGTGGGATTGGGCGAACGCCTAACTCACCACCCCGCCGAGCTTTCGGGCGGGCAACAGCAGCGTGTCGCGATCGCCCGAGCACTCGTGAAGGAACCCAAGGTTCTGTTGGCAGACGAGCCGACCGGAAACCTTGACGAGCAAACTCGCGACGAGATCATGGAGCTTCTCGAAGGACTGTGGCGGGATGAGGGGCTGACGCTCATCATCGTGACCCACGACTCCGCGGTCGCGAAGCGTGCCGAGCGTCGGTTGTACTTGAAGCACGGTTCGGTAACCGAAAAGAAATAGAAGCACCCCATCCCTCGGACGGGCGGCGCGTGTTCGCTAGCGCGTCGCCCCAGGAATGAGGCAGCGATCGCCACGAGCCCGCAGGCCGAGAGTGACAGCACGGGCACCGATATAGCCGAGACCGAACGCACACCACAGGGCCACGATCGCGGACACCGACGTGAGGTCGGCGACATCGACCCACCACAGCAACGGCACATACACGGCGAGGTTGATAAGGCCACTGAGTGCCAGATAGCGCGCATCTCCAGCGCCGATCAGCACGCCATCGAGCACAAATACGAATCCGGCAATCGGGATGCCGAGGGCAAGCACCGGCAGAAGCGCCGCCAGGCCACTGCGCACTTCTGGGTCAGAACTAAACGCGAACCCGATCCACGGTGACGACAGAAGCACCACTACTCCAAGGACGATGCCGCTGCCGATTCCCAGTTCGATGAGACGCCGCGTGATCGCACGCGCACGCGGAAGATCGCTGGCCCCCAGCTCTTTGCCGATCATCGCTTGACCGGCAATAGCGAGCGCATCGAGCACAAAGGCAAGCGTCGCAAAGATCGTGAGCGCAATTTGCACCGTCGCCAGCTCAGGCACCCCGAAACTCGTGGCGACCGCAATCGTCGCGAGCATTGCTGCGCGCAAGGATGCGGTGCGCAGCAGAAGCCACGCTCCCGCGTGACCGGCCAACAGCATCCCGGTGACGTGCGGTCGCAACCGGGCGCTCTCCCGACGAGCGAGCGTGACAAGCATCACGAGGTAGGCGGCAGCCATGCCCCAACTTGCGACGACCGTGCCGATGGCTGAGCCGGCAACGCCCCAGCCGAAACCGTAAATGAAGAGTGCATTCAACAGGGCATTGGAAACGAACCCGGCAACGGCAACCACGAGCGGGGTGCGCGTATCCTGCAGGCCCCGCAGTAAACCAGATGCCGCAAAAGTAATGAGCATCGCTGGCAAGCCCAAGATCGAGATTGACAGGTATTCGGTGGCGTAACCCACGACACTGGCATCTGGGTTGAAGAGGCTAATCAGCCAGGGAGTGGTGGGGATGCCGACCGCCACAAGCACGACCCCGAGTGCGATCGCCAGCCACACGCCATCTACGCCCGCCGCGACCGCCCGTGCCCTATTGCCGACCCCCAACCAACGAGCAACCGCGGGAGTGGTGGAATAGGCCAGAAATATCAATAGTCCGACTGCCGTCTGCAGCACAGCGCTTGCGACACTCAACCCACCGAGCTGCGCGCTGCCGAGGTGCCCCACGAGAGCTGTATCGGTCAGCAGGAAGATCGGTTCGGCAACTAGTGCGCCCAGCGCCGGAACGGCGAGGCGGCGGATGTCGCGATCAAGCGGAGAGTGCAGCAATCCCACGATTGTCTAGTCTGCTGAGCTATCGCTCGTGTGCGTACCTGCAGACGCCGCGGGCTTCTTGGGTGTTGGTTTCTTCCTCGCGGGCTTTTTCGCAGCAGGCTTTTTCGTCGCGGCTGTCTTCGGTGCGGGCTTTTTCGCAGCAGGCTTTTTCGGTGCGGGCTTTTTCGCAGCGGGCTTTTTCGGTGCGGGCTTTTTCGCAGCAGGTGTCTTCGGTGCAGGGGTGGTCGCCGTCGTTGTCTTCGGCGACGCTGTGGAGGCGCGCTTCTTGGCTGCTGGCCGAGCAGCGGCGGATTTCGACGCAGTCGCCGTGGCGGATTTCGCAGTGGTTTTCGGTGCAGTTTTCGCCGCCGCCTTGGGCGCCGCCTTGGGCGCCGCCTTGGGTGCAGTTTTCGGCGCCGCCGTGGGTATCGGTGGCGTGGACGCTTTCGTTGTTGTCTTCGCGGGAGTCTTCGTCACCGCAGCAGTGGCGGACTTCGCAGCGGCCGGACGCGGCGTTGTGGCTTTCCCGGCGGGCTTTGTGGCTGCCGCTTTTTTGGCTGGAGCTCTTTTCGCAGAGGTTCGCTTAGCGGCGGGCTTTGCCGGGGCGGCAATTTTTGCTGGGGCGGTTGTCGCGGGTACTGCTTTCGCTGCAGCGGCAATCTCAACTTCGTCGTCAGCCTCGGTTGCCGTGCCGGCTTTATCAGCCGAGGTAGTTGCGCCCTCAGCATCGTCGTTCTCTTCCGCTGCGCCATCTTCAACAGCGCGACGCTCACGGCGCTCGCGTACTTGGCCAACCACCGTGGGAACAAGCAGCACCATCAGCACCACAAGAATCGTGGTGGCGATCAGTACTACGGACTGCACTGAGCCTTGGTCAGGCTGCGGATCTTCTTCGACAACTTCAATGAGGCGGGTCGACACGATGGGCTGGTACGCCTCAAGCGTCATCTCGCCTGCTACTTCGCTAGAACCACGCACGAGAGGCGTGATCGTGCCATCGATGAGACTGAACCACGCACCCGTCTCAGGCTCCTGCACGAGAGTGGCGTCGTCGTCAACGTCATCCAGCGCGAGAGCAATGCCTGGATTACGGATGAAATCGATCATTTCAGGTTCAACAGTCGCCGGATCGATGCCGATCATGGCTACGCCGACCGGTTCTTCCCCGATCGTCACCGGAACCATCCACCGATTCACATACTGGACCGGAGTCTCTGTCGGTTGACCCGAGTGATAGTCGTTCGACCACAAGAACACGCGATCAATCGCACCAAGCTCAATGCCATCCGTGAAGTCGAGGCCGCTGCCACGCTGGTCTTGGCCAAAGAACTCTCCAAGTTCCAGAAGGAGTCCATCATCGTCGTTTGCAAACGAGGTGACGTCAGGCGGCGTCGAACCAACAGACGCCGAGGCCCCCGCGACCGGAACCAACGCCATGACTGCCACGATTGCTGCCGCAGCTACCCCAATCCACCGACTGCGAAAACTCGAAGTTGGCGCTGTGTCGGGGTGCATGGCTCGCATGGGCCTAGTCTGCCAGTTCGTACTGGCATTACAGGTCCAGACGCGGAGTAAGTGATCACAGAGCAGCGAGAATCCCCGTTTCTCTGTAGGGCGCGCACGCAATGCCACCAGCAGGAGAGACAATGGGGTGTGACTATGCAACCGGAACTCGATCTTTGGGAACCGGTTGCGCCCAATCATCGCCATCGCATCGTTGCTCACTCTGAGGATCGCGTCGCGTGGCTTCGTGCCCGCAGTCGCGGCGTGACAGCAACGGATGCCGCCCGCCTGGCCACAGAACAATCCTTACGTGCTGTGGTGGAGAGCAAGCTGCTCGGCTCCGGTTTCAGCGGCAATGCGTTTACCGATCACGGTCGCGCTCGGGAACCCGAAATCGCTCGCTGGGTGCTCGGTGCGCACGGCATCCAGTCAAGTTCGGCGCTTTATCACGCCCACGATCAGCCTCTGCATTTAGCAACCCCCGACGGCGTCTCGGTGCTTGATGGGTCGCTCGTGCTTTCGGAGATCAAAACGACCGCTAAAGCGTGGCGCACCATTCCCCGCTCGTATCTTCGTCAGGTGTGGTGGCAGCAGTATGTGCTGGGCGCTGACCGCACGCTCGTGGTGTGGGAACAACATACTGATTTTGTCCCTGTGCATTCTGAGCCGAAGTGCCAGTGGGTTGAGCGCGACGAAGATCAGATCCACACTCTGGTGGGTTTGGCTGATCGACTGCTCGATCTCATGCGCGCGTCGTAGACCCTGAGCACCACAGCGCAACTACGAGCGGATAGTCCGAGAAAGCGCGCGTGCGGCGATCACGGTTCCGAGAATGATGAGCCATGCAATCGCAATCGTCGTGGCTACAAACTCAAGCCGGCTGCCGAGCACGACCTGAAAACGGAACAGGGAAAAGAGCCCACCGGTTCCGGCTATTACCGCGACCGCCACAGCGGTGATGAGCGACATGCGCGCCAGCACGCGGTGTTCCCTCGCGAACGAGGTTTGGATCATCGCCCAGCATGCTGCGGCAAAGGCGATAACTGCCGCTAGCGTGTGCGTGAAATCTTGCCAAGTGAAACTAGGCCCGTAGGGCAACGGGCACCCTGAGGTGCACGTCACTTGGGAGGCGATCAGGAAGAATCCGCACCCCACCCAGAGAGACAACGCTGGCGAACCGAAGGACAGCAGCGGCGGCCACGCGCGCACCCGACGCGCACTCCACGCAACTGCCGACCCACCAACCACGATGAGCAGCAGTGCGACTTCGAAAGCGGCCGCGGTCGGTTCGCCCTCCGCCCCCAACTCGCTGACATACAGCTCACGCGGAACCATGAGCCGCGAGGCCCAAATTACGACAAGCGCAATACCGACAGCAACGCTGCCTACGACGGCAGAAAATCCCTCAATAGCTGCAGAAGAAACGCGCTGCGGCGCAACAGTCGTCATCGGGTTAGTGGGCGGCAAGGGGTTCGTTGAGCGAAAGTTGACGCACAAAGTCGTCTTCCCAGCGGTCTCCGACGAGAAACTTTTTGGTTCCTGCGAGCTCGAAGCCCATCTTTTCGTAGAAACGATTGGCGCGGGCATTCTCCTGATTCACGCCCAACCACATCCCAGCGAAACCTTGATCGCGCGCCCACGCAATTCCTGAACCGATCAACGCGGGCGCGACACCGGCGCCATGAAAGAGGCCGAGAACGTAGCACTTGCTGAGCTCTACCGTGGGGTGAAGAGTAAGCACCTGGGCGACATCCGGATCACTGGGCTCGGCAGTAGAAAATAGCGCGTAGCCGGCGGGCTGGCCATCTACCTCGGCCAGAAGCACCTCGCGGGCAGGGTCAGTGAGATAGTGACGGAATGCTGACACCGAAAGGGCTTCTGCGATGTACGACGCGATCGAATCGAGTGTTGTGCTGGCAGGGCACGCCAACGGAAACGTCTGGCGAGCGATCTCGTGGAGCAACTCGGCGTCACTCTCGATAGCGCGGCGAACAGTGGTGGTCACGACAGGGCTCCCTACGGCGGATACCGACCAGCATATTCCCTCCAGCAGGATGCCCGGGAATGCAAAAAACGGGGGCCGGCACAAGCCGACCCCCGTTCATTTAAGCAGTATTAGATCGAGTTGATGTCGACCGGAATGCCAGGACCGAAGGTGGTCGAAACCGTTGCCTTCGTGATGTAGCGACCCTTGGAAGAGCTGGGCTTGGCGCGCAGAACCTCGTCGAGTGCTGCCTTGATGTTCTCGTCAAGCTGCTCAGCGGTGAAGCCGGCCTTGCCCACGATGAAGTGAACGTTGGAGTGCTTGTCGACGCGGAATTCGATCTTTCCGCCCTTGATCTCCGAGACAGCCTTTGCGGTGTCAGGGGTAACCGTTCCGGTCTTCGGGTTTGGCATGAGGCCACGCGGGCCAAGTACCTTACCCAAACGACCAACCTGGCCCATGAGCTCGGGGGTCGAAACTGCAGCATCGAAGTTGGTGTAACCAGCGGCTACCTTCTCGATGAGCTCCGAGCCACCAACCTCGTCAGCGCCAGCAGCGATTGCTGCTTCTGCTGCCGGACCGGTTGCGAAAACGATAACGCGAGCAGTCTTACCCGTACCGTGAGGCAGGATAACGGTGCCACGAACCATCTGGTCAGCCTTGCGAGGGTCTACACCCAAGCGAAGAGCAACCTCAACGGTCGAGTCAAACTTCTTGGAGCTCATGTCGCGAGCAACAGAAACAGCTTCGGTAGGCGTGTAGAACTTGCCCTCTTCGAGCTTCTCAGCGGCGGCCTTGTATGCCTTGGAATTCTTGGACATTATGCCTCCACCGTGATTCCCATCGAGCGAGCGGTGCCCGCGATGATCTTCATTGCGCCGTCGATGTCGTTGGCGTTGAGGTCAGCCATCTTCTGCTCGGCGATCGTACGTACCTGGTCTTTTGTGAGCTGCGCAACCTTGACGGTGTGCGGCGTGCCCGAACCCTTTGCAACTCCAGCAGCCTTCTTGATGAGCTCTGCTGCCGGCGGGGTCTTGAGGATGAACGTGAACGAACGGTCCTCGTACACGGTGATCTCTACCGGGATAACGTTTCCACGCTGAGCCTCGGTAGCGGCGTTGTACGCCTTGCAGAACTCCATGATGTTAACGCCGTGCTGTCCCAGCGCAGGCCCGATGGGCGGTGCGGGGTTAGCGGCGCCGGCTTGGATCTGAAGCTTGATCAGACCTGTAACCTTCTTTTTCGGTGCCATTGTGTTTCCTTTTCAGTACGAACTGACCCGTGTGGTCAGCTCTCCCGCACCCGAAGGGCGCGGTGGTTTTTTAGGGGCGTAAGCCCTTAAAGCTTGGTGACCTGATCGAAGCTGAGCTCGACCGGGGTCTCGCGCTCGAAGAGGGAAACCAGAACGATGAGCTTTCCGCTCTCCGCCTTGATCTCGCTGATCGAACCGGGAAGGCCCGCGAACGAACCTTCCTTGATGGTGATGGTCTCGCCGATTTCGAAGTCGATCTCTGCGGGGATAGCGCGTGCAGCGGTCTTGCTCTTCTGCGATGCACCCTTAGCGACAGGAGCTTCAACGATCTCAACAAGGCTCTTCAGCATGTTGAATGCTTCTTCGAAACGAAGCGGTACGGGGTTGTGAGCGTTGCCCACGAAGCCAGTAACACCAGGAGTGTGACGAACAACCGACCAGCTGTCTTCGTTGAGGTCCATGCGAACCAAAACGTAGCCGGGGATGCGAACGCGGTTAACGAGCTTGCGCTGACCGTTCTTGATCTCGACAACATCTTCCATCGGAACCTCGACTTGGAAGACGAAATCTTCCATCGCCATGGAAACCTTGCGGTTCTCGATGTTGTGCTTGACGCGCTTTTCGAAGCCAGCGTAGGAGTGGATGACGTACCACTTGCCCGGCTGCAGGCGAAGGTCCATGCGGAACTCGGCGTACGGGTCGACCTCGGCCTCTTCGCCCTCGGCTGCTTCAGCAGCGTCGGTGCCTTCAGCTTCAGCTTCATCCGCTGCTTCGTCATCGGTTGCGGCAACAGAAGCGTCAGCCTCAGCAGCGTTGTCGATGTCGAGCGCGTCGTTTACTTCAGCATCTGCTTCAGGATCGACTGCGGCATCCAGAGCCTCAAGGAGACCAGCAAGATCGGCATCGACATCAGCCGAATCGCCTTCAATGTGCATTGCCTGGTGCTCGGCGGAGTCTTCTGAACGCTCTGCCGCAGCCAAGGTGTTACCCGTCTGCGCCTCATCCTCCTCGGAGGACTGCTCTGCTGCCGTAGCGAGCTCGGAGTCTTCGCGGTGGTTCTCGGACACTAAATCTCTTTTCGTTACTCTGCAGGTCGGCCGTAACCGCTGCGGTTTATGAAGGGCTTAGACGACCAGGTTCGGGTCGCCGAACAAGAAGTTCACCAACGCGCTAAACCCAAAGTCGAGGGCCGAAACGATACCCATCATGATGATGACGAATACAAGAACAACGAGAGTAAAGCTGACCAGCTCGCGCCGAGTCGGAGTTACTACCTTCTTGAGTTCGTTAATAACTTGGCGGATGAAGAGTGTCATGCGGCCGAAGGGTCCACGACGTTGCGCGCTCTCCTTCTTCGCCTTGGCGACGACGTCCTCGCTGGGCTCGTCTACGTCTTTCTTGGCCACTCTTACTACCTTCCGATACTTCGGCTTACTCGACCCACTCCGTTTCTCACAGAGAGGGACTTGCAGGGCGGACAGGACTCGAACCTGCAACCTGCGGTTTTGGAGACCGCTGCTCTACCAATTGAGCCACCACCCTTTGCAAGAGAGGTAAATCTCTTACCCACACTTTCGCACAAACACTACGACACATCCACATTGAGAAGTGAGGAGCAGGCGCGCGAAAGTATGGCAGTTATCAACAACCTGAACAAGTGTACGTCATCCTGAGCAGTCCTGCAGTGCCCACTCCCCCTCTAGGGGAAGCAATGCGGTGAACAGGCAGAAATGGGTGCCACTTCGACTGTCATTTCAGCGTCTCAAAAAAAGTTTCCGAAAAAGTTTGAAAACCCGCGTCATAACCGAGGGGGGTCTCAGTCTCTCTATGCAAGCAGGGCAAACCAACCCTCCTTATTCGGGCAACACCAGCACTACCAGTAACACCATTCGGGCAACACCACGCGAGACCTCACCATCTCGCCGCACAACTCAAAAACCAGCACCACCATATGGGCAAGCGAAGCTGAGATCAGGCAGTAGTTCGTGGCACAACCCTCACGTTGGCCTCATTGTCGAACCAGCTTCCTTATCCACACAGGATCAGGAAGGTACCAGTCGTGTTTACACAACACATCCCGCGCACTGGGAAGCCAGTCGGGAAAAGCAACCACACCGCAGGAGTCCGTTTCGGAGCGGCCCTCGGAACCATGGCCCTTGTATCGGGCTTCACATTCATTGCCCCCGCTGCTGCTAGCGCAGAAGAGACCACCGGGGCTTCCTACGCTTACGCAGAGTTCCTCTCTGGTGATGTGCTCGGAACCGACCTCGGCAACGTTGCGGGGCTCGGCCAGGTAGTCGCCTCCAATAACGGCAACCAAGCACGACAGGTTGACCGCGATCCTCTTACCGTCGACGCCTTGGGCGCCACGGTGCTCAACCAGCCCGGCGGCCTGCAGCTTCCCCTTCTTGACGTGGTGGATGCCGGCGTAATCAGCCAGTACGCAGAAGCGGACAAGAATGGCGAATCATTCGCCTCCACGGGAGCAATTCAGGATGACGGCGCGATCGGCGTCGGCAACACCTCGTCTGGGCGAGCAGGTGACCTCACCGTCGACCTCGACAGCCTCCTCTCCAACGAGTTCGCATCGGTTCTCACTGACCTCAAGCTCGAGCTCGATGCAGTCTCTGCTCGTGCCGACGGAAACATGACGTCGGCCTCCGGCGACTACACGCTCGCGGATGCAACGCTGAGCTTCTCCAGTCCCGCCATCAGCAAGCTGACAAGCAAGGTCACCACAGCGCTCAACGGCGTTGACGGCCAACTCATTAGCTTGGGCGGCGACAACGGCGCTCTCGGCAACTCGATCGACGGCATCCTCGACCCCGTTCTCGGCGTCGTAGGTTCCTCAGCTGACGTGAAGGTCGTCGTCGACGCCGACCTCCAGAAGGCAGTAAGCACGCTGCTCGACGGCAAGTACGGAGACGGCGCCGTGAGCTTCAACCTCGAAACCGGCGCGGTAGTGGTTGACCTCGAAACCCTCCTGGGCGGCGAGCTGAACAACCTGGCCCCGAACACCGAGCTGCTCACGGATGCTGTGGTCAACCAGATCCTGAACGGAATCACCGAAACGGTGGCCGACCTCGCCGACGACATCGTCGAACGCGTCGAACTGTCACTGCGGGACGCTCGCGTCGAGGTATCCGCCAAGCTCAACTTGCTGACCGCACAGAAGTCCACTCAGAAGACGGTGTGCCACGACATCCAAGTTCCGATCATTGGCGACATCCTCAACGGTGAAGTTCTCGGTGGAGGTTCCTCCAACGGCGGCCTCGTTGGCGGTCTGCTCGGCGGGCTCACCGGCGGCCTTACCGACGGAGTAACCCAGGGCGTCACGCAGGGCATCATCGGCTACACGACAGACACCGTGTGCGAAGTGGTTGGTTCTGTTCTCCCTGACCTGCGCAGCACCGTTGACGTCAGCATCATCGGAAACGTGGATGACCTGATCGACGGAACCGCTATCTCCGCGAAGGCAAACATTTCACTCCTCGGAGGAACGGTCACGACCGGCCTCAACGTGAAGACGCTCATCGGCAGCCTCGGAAAGAGCCTTGATAGCTCTCTCTTCTCTAACGGCGGCGTGGTTACCTCGCTTGTCAAGAGCCTGAACACCGGCCTCGTGAACCCGGCAGTCACCGGTCTCCTCGGCGACTCGAGCGTAGCCACGGTGCTCCACGACCTCGTCTCGATCAAGGTCAACGTGCAAGAACAGTTGACCTCCACCGGCACCGTCAAGGGTGACATGTTCAGCGAAACGGCAGTACGCGTGGCGGTGGGCAGCGGAGACGTAGCCACCCTCAACGTGGCGCGTGCCGTTGTTGGCCCCAACGTTCAGACCGTGGTCGACCCCAACTGCACCGAAAACTGTGGCACCGGCGGGACCGGCGGAGACCCCGACGGAGACCCTGACCCCTGTGTCGGTGTCTGCCTCGTCGGCGGTTCAGACTTCCTCGATCTTCCGACCTATGCCCTCGGTGGGCAGCTCGCATACACCGGTGCCGGTGTTGCGACTCTCATCGCTCTCATCGTCGCGTTGTTGGCAGCGGGTGCCTACTTCGCGCGTCAGGGTTACCTACGTACACACCCCAAGTCCGAGCTCTAGGACTGCGTAAGTAACCTCTAGCGGCCGGAGCTTATCGTCCCCCCAGGATTCAAGCTCCGGCCGCTTCTCTCTGCCCCTATCGCGTTCTCGCGGTAGGGGCAGTCTTCTGTGTGAGTGCCTCTCTCGCCGGCAAGCAATCTCTGGGCATCCCGGCACCCGAAGCCATAGACTTGAGCGGTGACCTCACCTCGCCTCTCTGCCAGAATTTCCGCCATCGCCGAGTCAGCCACCCTCAAGGTGGATGCCAAGGCCAAGTCGCTTCTCGCGGCCGGGCGGCCCATCATCAGCTACGCGGCGGGCGAGCCCGACTTCGCGACCCCCGCGAACATCGTGGAGGCGGCATCCAAGGCCGTGCTCGACCCCAAGAACCACCGCTACACGCCCGCAGCCGGACTTCCCGAACTGCGCGAAGCGATCGCGGCGAAGACGCTGCGTGATAGCGGCCTTGAAGTCGGCATCAACCAGGTTGTTGTCACCAATGGTGGCAAGCAGGCCGTGTACCAAGCCTTCGCAACTCTCGTTGACCAGGGCGATGAAGTTATCGTTCCTACGCCGTACTGGACCACCTACCCCGAAGCGATCAAGCTCGCCGGTGGCACCATGGTCGAAGTTTTTGCTGGCGCAGACCAGGGTTACCTCGTGACCGTTGAGCAGCTTGAAGCCGCTCGCACTGAGAACACGAAGGTGCTGCTGTTCGTTTCGCCGTCGAACCCCACCGGTGCCGTTTACTCGCCAGAACAAACCAAGGCCATCGGCGAATGGGCTCTTGAGCACGGCATCTGGGTCATCAGCGACGACATCTACCAAAACCTGGTCTACGACGGAGTGCGTGCTGTCTCCATCGTGGAGGTCGTTCCGGCGCTTGCTGACACCACCATCCTCGTGAACGGTGTAGCCAAGAGCTACTCGATGACCGGCTGGCGCCTTGGCTGGATGGTCGGCCCGGTTGACGCCATGAAGGGTGCAGCAAACCTGCAATCGCACCTCACCAGCAACGTCTCCAACATCTCGCAGCGTGCCGCCATCGAAGCCCTCACCGGCCCCCAGGATGCCGTGGAAGAGATGCGGGTGGCCTTCGACCGCCGCCGCAAGCTCATGGTCTCCGAACTCAACAAGATCGACGGCGTGAACTGTCCGACACCTCAGGGCGCGTTCTACGTGTACCCGGATGTCTCCGGCTTGCTGAACCGCGAATGGGACGGCGTTACGCCAACCACAAGCCTCGAACTCGCCGACCTCATCCTTGAGAAGGCCGAAGTCGCCGTGATCCCCGGAGAAGCGTTTGGGCCAAGCGGCTACCTGCGCCTCTCCTATGCCCTCGGCGACGACGCACTCCTCGAAGGCGTGCAGCGCTTGCAGAAACTTTTTAGCTAACCCAACCGCCCCGACGCGGTGGAGGATTTATGGATGCGACACCACCGCTCGATGCCGCTGGCCGGTTGAGCGCGGCCCTCACCGGCGCACTGCCCTCCCAACGGCTTCAGGCTGCCCTCTCCGCCGGAACGCACCCGCGGGACGAGTTCGTGCGCGTGCTGCTCGAGCACTGCGCACTCGAACCCGACCTCAACGTGCGCGAGACACTCACGTGGGCGCTCATGCGGCACCCGGCAGCGGTTACCGTGCCGCTGTTAATCGCCGAAACACAGTCAGCGACCGCCCAAGCGCGGAGCCAAGCTCTGCACACTCTCTCGAAAATTGGTGACCCCGCCGGGTGGGACGCAATCACTCCCGCTCTTCTCAACGACTTGGATGAGACCGTCGCCCGCACAGCGTGGCGGGTTGCGACCGTTTTGGTGCCCGACGGCGACGAAGCTGAACTCGCTTCCCAGTTGGTCGCACACCTTGGGCGCGGCGAGCGCGAAGCTCACATGAGTCTCAGTCGATCACTTGCGGCGTTGGGTGAGCACGCGACACCGCTGCTCGACGAGCTAGCCGAGAACGGCGCTGGGGATGTGCGGCTTCACGCTCTGACCACGCTGCTGTTGCGGGAATCCCCCGACGACGGCTACGAGGCAGCACTGTTTGATGCGGAGCTGCGCGTGCTGCTAGCGGATGCCGCTGCGGCGGATGAGCCTGAGGGCGATAGCGGCTAACGACCGGGCAGTTCGACGGTCACCGTTGTGCCGCCGTAGCCGTTGGCTTGGTCGCGACCCTCGACCGTGACCTCGGCGATGCCTTCAGGGATTTCCACGCCCGATTGGGTGCGGGTGAACGGCTGCTCGCTGGCGTGATCGTGCGAAAGCGTGTGCTCACCCAGCACCGTGCCATCGGGGGCGAGCACGCGCCATCCGTCGGCATACTGCTCCGGAGTGTCGTACGGCGAGCTCACGGTGACGGCGAAATCGAACAGGTTCGTTCCCGTCGGTGAGACGCTTACATCCTCGATATCGGGGAAGAATGTGGCCGCGTCAGGGCTTGAACTGGCTGGCGGTGTTGTGCTGAGTTCAGAGGTGTTGTTGTTCGAGGTGCTCGCAGCCGAGCATCCCGTCACGGCGAAAGTAACGGCGAGCGCGAGCGCGGTGAGAGCAGATGTTCGAGAGCGGGCCGGCGTGATCATGATTCGACGGTAATGGGGCTGGCTGACAATCCCCGCCATACCTCGCATCAACCGATCGGTTGATGGACCTCTAACCGTCTGCACCTGTCGCAGCGCGCCCAGACAAGCGACGATAGAAGCATGAACACCACCGCTCCTGTCGTGCAGGTCGAAAATCTGCGCAAAACCTACGGTTCATTTGCCGCTGTTGACTCGGTCAGTTTTGAGATTCAGCGCGGCGAAACCTTCGCGTTGCTTGGCCCTAACGGCGCAGGCAAGTCGACCACGATCGAGATTTTGGAAGGCTACCGGGATCGTACCGGTGGCTCCGTGAGTGTGCTCGGCGTCGACCCCGGCAAGGGTGGCCTAGCTTGGAAGGCTCGCCTCGGCATCGTGTTGCAGTCCAGTGGCGAGAGCGGCAATGTGTCGGTGCGCGAACAGCTCACCCACTTTGCTGGTTACTACCCCCATCCCCGCGATGTCGACGAAGTTATTGCATCGGTCGGGCTTGAGGAGAAGGCAGGAACGCTGATTCGCAAACTTTCTGGCGGGCAACGTCGGCGAGTGGATGTCGCGCTCGGCATCATCGGAAGCCCCGAGCTGCTCTTTCTCGACGAACCCACCACGGGCTTTGACCCCGAGGCGCGTCAGCAGTTTTGGCAGCTCATTCGCTCGCTCAAGGCGGACGGAACGACCATCCTCCTCACCACCCACTACCTCGACGAAGCGGCCCAGCTGGGTGACCGGGCGGGGGTAATCGCGGGTGGAAAGATGATCGACATTGGCGCGATCGACGAGATCGGCGGGCAAGAAGCGCGCACCCCACGCGTGCGTTGGCGCGATGCCAACGGCAAGCACGAAGAACGCACCCACACCCCTGGCGCTGTCGTGGCATCCCTCATGGCCGCCGGCGCAGAACCGACCGGGCTCGAGATTGTTCGCCCCAGCTTGGAAGACATCTACCTGCAGTTGGTCTCCGACCACGCACACGCACGCGAAGTGGAGAACGCACGATGAGCACCCCAACCACGACCAGCTCGGCGGCGATTGCTGCTAGCACGCCGAGCTTTGGCCTCGGAATCGGCCGCAGCCTCAGGCTCGGATTCAGCCGCATCAAGCTCGAAGTGCGGAGCTACTTTCGCCAGGGCGATTCGGTGTTCTTCACCTTCTTGTTCCCCGTCGTCATGCTCACGATCTTTGCGGTCGCCTTCAGCGAACAGAACTTCGGGACCGAGGAAGAACCGCTCACGGCGGCTGCTTTCTACCTGCCAGGGATGATCGCCGCCGGCCTGCTCCTCAGTGGCCTGCAGAACATGGCGATCGACATTGCTATGGAACGAAGCGACGGCACCCTCAAACGCCTCGCCGGCACACCCCTGCCGGTGATGAGCTACTTCATCGGCAAGATCGGGCAAGTCTTCGTGACCGGCGTGCTGCAAGCTGCCCTCGTGATTCTGGTCGCGAGTGTCGCATTCGACGTCGAACTGCCGAGCGAACCCAGCAAATGGGTGACCTTCGCCTGGGTCTTTGTGCTCGGAGTCACGACATCCGCAGTGCTCGGTATTGCCCTGAGCGGGCTCCCGCGCAGCGGTAAGAGTGCAACCGCCGTCGTGATCCCGGTGGCTCTCGTGCTGCAGTTCATCTCCGGCGTGTACCTCGGATTCTCGATGCTGCCCGAGTGGTTGCAGAACTTCGCCAGCATCTTCCCGCTGAAGTGGATGGCGCAAGGAATGCGCGAAGTGTTCCTGCCCGCAAGCTTCGAAGTGATGGAGCAATCCGAAAGCTGGAACCTTCCCGGCGTTGCCATCGCCACCGGCCTCTGGCTCGTGATCGGTCTGATCATGACGCGCATCACCTTCCGCTGGATCCGCAAGGATAGCTAAATGGGATTTGTTCGCTGGATGAGCGCTGCCGTGATCGTCACCACGACGATCATGGCCGCGCTCATCGTCGGCTCAAGCGGCTACGGCCTCAACGACCGGATCGGAGCCGGGGTCGCACTCGCAGTGTTCGGTCTCTCCTGGTTCACGGTCGGCATGCGATCAGACACCAGCCCGATTGCGGCCTTCATCTTCGTGACCGTGCTGGTCATCGCCGTCGGTACCGGCGTCGCGTTCATGCCGATCATGGCCACGCTGCAGGCACTCGCCTACCCGCTCGTGTGGGTGATCTCTGAACGCACCCGTAACGCGATTATCAGCAACGTGGCACTCGCTCTTTCCGTGGGCGTCGGCTCAGTCATCAACATGGGGCTCAGCGTGAGCGCCATGCTCTACAGCGGCACCGTCACCGCGCTCTCCCTCATCTTCAGCCTTGCCCTCGGCCTCTGGATCACCCAGATCTCGAAACTCAGCGACCAACGCCACGACCTTGTGCTCGAACTGCAATCGACCCGCGACAAGCTCACTGCCATCAGTCGGGATGCTGGGGTCTCCAGCGAACGAGAGCGGCTCGCCCGCGAGATCCACGACACCATCGCGCAAGACCTCACCGGGCTCGTACTCGTTGCCCAAAGAGCTAAGCGCGAACTGGATAACAACAATGCTGCCGGCGCAGCCGAACAACTTGAGCTGATCGAAGACAGTGCCCGCGCCGCCCTCGCGGAAACACGCGCACTGGTGGCGGCATCCGCCCCGGTTGGTCTCACGGGTGACGGTATTTCGAGCGCGCTGCACCGACTGGCCGAACGCTACACGCGGGAAACCCACCTGACCGTAACGGTGGATGCTGCGGAGCTGCCCGCAATTGCGCGCGAGACCGAAGTGGTGGTGTTGCGCTGCGCCCAGGAGGCCCTCGCCAACGTGCGCAAGCATGCGAACGCCACGCGCGCCACGATCGCGGTCGCTGCTGATGCGACCGGGCTCACGGTAGCCGTGACCGACGACGGCGGCGGCTTCGACCCCGCCACCGCTCACACCGGCTTCGGGCTCGAAGGAATGAGCGAACGCTTGGCTCTCGTGAACGGTCGTCTCGACGTCGACAGTTCGGGCGCCGGCACCACCGTGCGCGCCACCATCCCGAAGGAAGTTCTTGCATGATCCGTGTCGTAGTTGCCGACGATCATCCGATTGTCCGCAGTGGAATCGTCGGCCTGCTGAGCTCGGCGGATGACATCGAGGTCGTCGGCGAAGCCAGCGACGGTGTCGAGGCGGTCGCGTTAGCCACGCAGCTCGCCCCCGACGTTGTACTCATGGATTTGCGCATGCCCGGCCTCGGAGGCGCAGAAGCGACGGCGCAACTCGTAGCCGCTCGCCCCGACGTTCGCGTGCTCATTCTCACCACGTATGAATCCGACGAAAACATTCTGACCGCCATCGAGGCTGGAGCGAGCGGCTACCTGTTGAAGGCGGCACCGCAAGAGGAGATTCTGGCCGGCCTTCGATCGGTGGCGCGCGGCGAGGTCGCGTTAGCTCCGTCGATTGCGGCGCTGCTCGTGAACCGCATGCGCGAGCCCGCGAAAGTGACGCTGAGCGATCGTGAGACTCAAGTCTTGGCGCTCGTGGCAGAGGGCAACAGCAACCGAGAGATTGCGGCCGCCCTGTTCGTGAGCGAGGCTACCGTGAAGACGCACCTCATCCACGTCTTCGAAAAGCTTGATGTGAAGGACCGCACGCGGGCCGTCACAAAGGCGATGGAGTTGGGGTTGCTGCCCCGCTCTCACTAGCGCCGCCTGAGCTAGGCGAGGCTGGCGGATGAGCACGCGTTGCTAGGCGAACTAGGCGAGTTCGACGCCAACAGCGACGGGTTCCGGCTGCAGGTGGATGCCGTATCGGCTGAGCACACACGCCCCGATATAGCGTGAAAGTTCTGCAATCTCGGTGGCGTCCGCGCCAGTGCGGTTGACGATCGCCAAGCTGTGTTTGGTCGACACTGCGGCTCGCGAGCCCGGCAGCCTGAAACCCTTGTTCACGCCCGAATGTTCGATGAGCCAGGCTGCGCTGAGCTTCACCAGGCGCGGTTTGGGCGCGGGTGGCGGGGCAGGTTCTTCGCCGAGCGGAACCGCAACATCGGTGACGGGATCGTCGTCGATGACCCAGCGTGGGGCATCCGCGGGAAGGGCTCTCGCGATGTGTTCTGGCACGATCGGGTTCGTAAAGAATGAACCGCAGCTGGCAGAGTCTGGTTCGTTGGGGTCGAGCACCATCGCCTTGGAGGCGCGCAGGGCGAGCACCGTGTCGCGCACTTGCTGCAGGGGCACAGCATCGCCGACGTTCACCCCGAGGGCGGTAGCGAGTTGCGGGTACTGCACTGTGCTGGCGGGTGAGGCGGTGACGGTGAGGTACACGGCAACGACGACTCCGGCGAGGCCACTTTTAATCACGGAGCTGCGGTAGCCGAGTTCGAGTTCGGCTGTCGTGAGGTGCACGAGTTCGCCGCTGTCGTAGTCGAGAAAGTCAATGCCAGTGAGGGCGCTGGCGACTTCTTGGCCGTAGGCTCCGATGTTTTGGATGGGGGCTGCGCCGACGGATCCGGGGATGCCGCTGAGGGCTTCGATGCCGCCCCAGCCGCGGGCGACAAGGCGCGCAACGAGGGCGTCCCATGATTCGCCCGCTTGCACGCGGAGGCTGAGGGTCGTGTCCGTTTGATTAGTGACTTGGATGCCGCGAGTGGCGATATGGATGACGGTGCCGTCATATCCTTCGTCACTGATCACCATGTTGGAGCCGCCGCCGATGAGTAGCCAGTCGTCGCCGCGTTCCCAGACGGCACGCACACTCTCGAGAAGCTCAACTTCAGTCGTGGGGCTCACTAGCGTGCGTGCGGGCCCGCCGACTCGGATGGTGGTGAGGTCGGCGAGCACGATGCTCTCAGCAGGTGCTGTGCTGTCGGGGGAAACGGTGTCGGTCATTGGTGGAGTTTGACCCTCACTTGTGCTTTGCCGAGCACGGTTTGGTTGTTGGCGCTGACAGTGAGGTCGATGCGCGTCACGTCGTCTTCGATGGCGCCAACCTTGGCGGTGACGGTAACAACAACGCCGCCGTTGCCGTCGACGACGACAGGGCGAGTGAAGCGCACACCGTATTCGACGAGTTCGCCGCGGTCGCCCATCCAGTCAATGACGGGTTGCACGGCGAGGCCCATGGTGAGCATGCCGTGGGCGAGCACACCGGGGAGGCCTACGGAAGCGGCAACGTCATCCCGGTAATGGATGGGGTTGAAGTCTCCGGATGCTCCCGCGTAGCGCACGAGCGAGAAGCGGGTGAGGGTGACTTTGCCGGTGATGAGTTCTTGGCCGACGACGAGGTCGCTCATTCTGTGCCTCTCATGACGAGTACGGAGGTTGCGGTGACGACGTGGTCGCCTGCGGCATCACTGATGGCGGTTTCGGCGGTGATCATGTCGTTGCCGCCGAGGGACTTAATGCTCGTGACGGTGAGGATGGCGGTGAGCTCGTCGCCAGCGACGATGGGTCGCGTGGAGGTGAACTTCTGTTCGCCGTGCACGATGCGCGAGAAGTCGATGCCAGTGTCGGGGGCAGCCAGGAGAAGGGCGAGGCCAGCTTCTTGGATGACGACGGCGAAAGTGGGCGGTGCTACGACGTCGGCGAAGCCTGCTGCTCTAGCGGCTTCGGGGTCGTGGTTGAGCGGACTTTGAGCGAAGACGGCGCGCGCAAATTCGCGTACTTTTTCTCGCCCGACGAGGTAGGGGGTCGTGGGCGGGAAGACCCGGCCTTCTAGTTCTTTATTCACTGGCACGGTGTCCAGCTTAGGCAATGTTGGCGATGCGTGTGTGGGTGAGATTGGGGTTGTGTTTGTGGGCCGGTTGATTACGGCCAGATTGTGTTGCGGCTGTTAAATGGGTGAAGCCCCGGAGACCGTGAGGTCTGCCGGGGCTTCAGAAATTCTGTGAGGCGTTAGCTCAGTAAGTTTTTACTGGCAGCTGTCGCACTGCAGAAGATCCATTGGGTCGACGGGAATTGCATATCCGCCAACGGTGTCGTTTTCGTTATCCATTCGATCCTCCTTAAAGTCTTCTTGAAGTTTCCGGCGGTTTGTCGGAGATTTCACTATATATGGGTAATGACACCCATGTCATTACCCCAGATGTAGTGTCTCGGCGTGTCGGCCAATTTTCTTTAAATCTACTCTCAGCCGCTGACATTTCTCCGCAAACGTCCTCCCTCAGGACGCGAAACTGCGCTCCCGCTACAAGTGCGCAGTGCCCGAGATATGGGCGACAGGAGGCGACATCGGATGCGGCGAGAAACCGAACCGGTCGACGGCATCGACTTCGAAACCGGCGGCTTCGATCGCGGCAAGGGTGTCGCGGTTGGGGCGGCATCCGCCCGCTATCGCGGCCCACGCCGGAGTGAGCAGATCCTCTACCGTCGCCACCACACGATTGCTCGAACGCACATGCTCGTAAAACGCGAGGTGCCCGCCCGGTTTGAGCACGCGGGTGAATTCGGCGAGTGCCGCCTGCTGATCAGGGACCGTGCACAGCACAAGGCTGCACACGACCCAGTCGCAGCTGTTGGTGGCGAGCGGTAACGCTTCTGCGGTGCCGTCGCTGACGGTGATCGGAACGCTCGCCTTCAGCGCCGCAGCCTCGGCGATCGCCCGCAGTTCGGCATCCGGCTCGACGGCGTGAACGGAATCCACCGCCGAACCGTAGTGCTGAAAAGTGGTGCCGGTTCCCGCGCCGACCTCGACCACCGTGCCGGAGATGGCGCGAAACAGTTCAGCACGGTGGGTGTCGCCACCCCGGGCATCCATCGTCGGAGACAACTTGATGAATCCCTGACGAAAGAACCGTTCGCGCCAGCCGCCCTCACCCACGGGGACGACCCGCGAGTGAGGACGTGTAGACAATCAGCACGGTGTTAGATGAACAGCGTCGTCGTGGATTCGGCGGCTTCGCCCAAGAACGTGGCGACCCCACCGAGCTCGACACCCTCAATGAGGTCAGATTCGGCGATGCCGAGAAGGTCCATCGTCATGGTGCAGCCGATGATGCGAGCGCCGCCCTCCATCGCCGATTCCATGAGTTCGGGCAGCGAGTGCACGCCATTCTTCTTCATTGTCTTCTTGATCATCGCCGTGCCTGCACCCATCATGTGCATCTGCGAGAGCGTGAGTTTGTCGGCACCGGCGGGCATCATGCCGGCGAAGAGCTTGTCCATCGCCTTACGCTGACGCTTCGGTGGCTTCTGCTGACGCAGCGCGTTCAGGCCCCAGAAGGTGAAGAACATCGAAACTTCTTCGCCCATCGAGACAGCACCGTTGGCGATGATGAACGCGGCGATCACCTTGTCGAGGTCGCCCGAGAACACCACAAATGACACCTTGGGTTTCGCCGGGGCGGCAACGGCTCCTCCACCGCCGGCGAGCAAGAGCGCCTCGGGACCAGCCTTGCGGATGGTGGCCACATAGCCGGGCCCCTCCGGTTCGATGGCCAACAGTTCGTGACTGTTGCGGCGCACCCACGCGGGCGCATCGCTCGCGAAGCCAGGGTCAGATACATGAACGACGATCTCGTCGCCGAGGTTGAGTCCCTTCATTTCGGTCGCAAGCTTCATGATCGGCCCTGGACACGCGAGCCCCGTGCAGTCCAGATTCACCGAGACACCCGTGCCGTTCGCCACGTGGGCGGCGACACGAGCCGAGTTGAGCGCTTCGGCTGCTTCGGCGTACGAGGTTTCTGGCTCGATCGGTCCGTCGGTGTCGGGCTCGACCTCATGCCACGCTCGGAACGTTTCGGATCCGCCCGACAGCGTGGCGACATCCGTAAATCCCAGCTGCACAAGGATGCGGTAGGCAAGGTAACTGCGGAAACCGACGGAACAGTAGAGACGCAGACCTACTGACCGATCCCAGTCGCCGGTGTCGGTGCGGAGGGTCGCAAGCGGCACGTTCTCGGCGCCGGGCAGGTGGAAGATGGAGAACTCTTCTGGCGTGCGCACGTCAATAATGCGCGCACCGTCGGTGGCGTGTGGATAGTCCTGCGCGTACCAGAGATTCAGGTCGCCGAGCAGGACGTTGCTGGCGACGAAGCCGGCCATATTCACCGGGTCCTTGGCCGAACCAAACGGCGGGGCATAGGCGAGCTCGAGTTCTTCAAGATCCCAGACAGTGAGGCCGGCACGAAGCGCGGTGGCGAAAACATCGAGGCGCTTATCGACGCCATCAAAACCGGTGACCTGAGCGCCGAGCACCTTTCCCGAGTCAGGAGTGAAGAGCAGCTTGATGTGCATCATCGCGGTACCCGGGTAGTAACCAGCGTGGCCGGATGGATGCACGTGCACGGCCCGATACGTGACGCCCGCGGCCAGCAACTGGCGTTCCGTCGCGCCAGTGCCACCCGCGACCATCTCGAAGATTTTCACTATCGAGGTGCCCTGAGTGGACTTGTACTCCGTGTCGCGGCCGCAGATATTCTCAGCTGCAACGCGCGCTTCGCGGTTAGCTGGCCCGGCAAGCGGAGCGAGCCACGACCCCGGCAACACCGTGTTCGGGGTTTCAACCGAGTCGCCCGCCGCCCAAATGTTCGGGTCAGACGTGCGCATATGGGTGTCGACGGCTAGGCCGCCATTCTCGCCCAGATCGAGACCGGCATCCCGGGCAAGGCCAACACTGGGGCGGACTCCGACCGACAGAATGACGAGGTCCGCTTCGAGAGTCGTCGAGTTCGTGAGCTCCACAGTGACCCCGCCGCCGGTGCGCGGCGCGAACGCGGCAGCACCCGTCGAGAGGTGAAGAGTGATTCCGCGGCTACGGAGGTGGTGTTCAACGGGAACCGACATCTCGTGGTCGAGAGGCGGAAGAATTTGGTCGCTCAATTCCACGACATCCACGAGCGCACCACGGTGCTTCAGGTTTTCGGCCATCTCAAGGCCGATGTAGCCAGCACCGATAACGACACAACGCACGGGACCGCGAGCGCCACTGGCCGCCTTCTCTAGGTCAGCATCGAGTTCGGCTTTGATGGCATCCATGTCGCCAATGCGACGGAGGACATGCACCTCGGGAAGGTCGATACCCGGCAGCGGTGGGCGGATGGCTTCCGCACCCGTGCACAGGGCGAGGTTGTCGTAACTTTCGACATACTCACGCCCGGTGTCGACCTCACGTACCGAAACGGTTTTGGCCTGGCGGTCAATCGCAGTGACCTCGTGAGCGATACGCACTTCGATGTTGAGAGACTCGCGCAGGCTCTCGGGCGTCTGCAGAAGCAGTCGGTCTCTCTCAGTGATGACTTCACCAATGTGGTACGGCAATCCGCAGTTCGCGAATGACACGTGATGGCCGCGCTCCAGCACGACAATGTCTGCACTTTCGTCAAGCCTGCGCGCGCGGGCTGCAACCGACGCGCCTCCAGCAACTCCTCCAACAACGACCAACTTCATGGGATGCCATGCCTTCTGCGGCGACCTCTGGGCTATGCCTTTCACAGTCCATCAATGCACCGCTATATATCTCACGCTACTCCTGTGCAGTGCTTGGTGTGGGAGTACTTGGGGCTTGTCGCGATGCACCATTGGGGCGTATCTCCTGGCTGGTTTTCCACAGCTCGGCTGCGGCATCCATAGGGCTGTTTGCTAGTCTGCGAACCTGCCACTGTGCCAGCGCTCCGGAGCCCTGTAACACCGCCGCGGCATCCGAGAGGGTTCGAATGTATTCACCGATCGTCTTTGACTACTGGTTGCCAACGTACGAACGCGAGCCCGCCTTCGACGCGCTGTATGTGGTGCGAGTCGCAGAAACGCTCCCGACGAACACCGCCGTCACGCTGCTGGATGTCGCCGCCGGACCCAGCATCGTCAGCCTCGTGACGTCATTCGCCGAGCGTCTCGATTTCACCAATGGGCAACGCATTAGTGCCGAGCAATTGCGCTCCGAACTCGATGCCGCCGGAGTCGCTCTCAACGGTACCGATCAACTTTTCTACCTCCCCCGGCACGCTCAAGACACCCTTCGCGCCGAGGTGCTTCCTGAGACAACGCGCCAACTGACTGAAGCGGATGCTGCCGAGTTCGAGAAGTTCACCGCAGCCATTCCAGAACGAGAACTCGACGAAGCATTCGTGGAACTTGATCACTGGCTCGTCTACGGAACCTTTGCGGATGACCAACTCGTTGCGGCGTCCAGCATGTACCCGTGGCGCGGCTCGCAGCTTGCCGATCTCGGCATCATCACCCTGCCGGAGTACCGAGGTCGCGGGCTCGCCACCCGCACCGTTCGCGCCATCAGTGCGCGTGCGCTCGCCGAGGGCTACGAACCGCAATACCGCTGCCAGCCCGACAACGCTGGCTCTGTCGCTGTTGCCCTCGCCGCCGGCTTCACCCTCTTCGGGCAGTGGGATGTCGTGCCACTGAACGACTGACCTGCAGTGGTCGCGGCTCAGTCGGAGATAGCGGCAAGGATCGTGTCGCAGAGCGCCATCGTGCGCACGTTATCCGCTGCCGACGGGCTGAGTTCTTTGGTGCCCTGCAGCACTCCGACGAAGTGTTTCATCTCACCGATGTAACCACGCAGATACAGATCTTTGAGACTCCCGGAGCCAGGAGAGTTCGATACGTCGAACGTCACGGACCGCTCGGCAAGGGTTTCGCCCGGCCCGGCAGCAGTGCCGGCAACTTCGCCCGTGAGCACCTGGATGCGGCTCAGGTCGGAGACCCGCACGACGCCGTTAGTGCACGTGACGCTGAGCTCTTCGGTTTCGCGCGACCAGGCGCGGGTGGAGACGAAGTTCAACGATCCGATCACTCCGCTTTCGTGGCGCACGAGAACAATGATCGAGAGCGCGTCGCCCGACGCATTCTGCACCGCGGAAACGTCCACAACGTCACCGAAGACATCTCGCACGAGGTCGATGAGGTGAATGACCGCCTGGGTGATGAACTCGACCGGCGTGAAGTCGGGCTTCCACGCGGCAAAACCAAACTCGCAGGCGTAGGACAAGACGGGGCCCTGCTCTGTTCCCTCTCCAATGAGGGTTTTGAGCTGGGTGTAGGCCGGGGCGAATCGCTTCATGAATCCGAGCATCACGGGCACGCCAGCATCCGCGGCGATTTCGGCAATTTCTCGGGCTTCGGCCGAGGTTGACCCGAGCGGCTTCTCGACAAACACGGCGACGCCCGCGCGAACACAGTCGGCAACGACGTCAGCCTGCAGATGAGGTGCAAGCGACACCACAATGCCGTCGAGGTTCGAGGCTTCGATGAGCGCGAGGTGGTTCGGGAAGATCGGGTGGATGCCACGGGCTTCCGCCTCAGCGATGCGGGCAGGGTTGCGCTCCGCAACGCCAACCAGAGGGACGCCCGTCGCGGCAAACGCGGGATAGAGGTTGAGCGAGGAGTGGCGGCCTGCGCCGACAAATCCGATTCGGGGCTGCGCAGCGGTCGGCATAGTTCCTCACATCCTCTGTGCCCGAGCGGCACTGCCCCATTGTCTCCCACTCTCGCGGTGGCGCGGCCGCGTGAGGAGCTATGGTGTGCGGGTTTGCGCTGGCTGGTGCGTGCATCTGGAATTGTCCGGCTCAATGTCAGGAGCGACTGCTTCACTACCTCCATGGATGCCGCATCGCTCAGTTCTGACGGGTACGACGCTGATTTCTTGGGTGTTCCTGTGCCGTGGCCCTCCCCGGCCTCAGGAGCGCCGATTCGTGAGTTGCCGTATGCGCATTTCTCGGTAAATCTGGATCCGCTGCGGGGTCTCGCCAGCGCCACCGGCGTGAACATCGATGGCGATCAACTCGTTGATGTGGGTCGCGGCAATGACTGGCATCTGGATTCGCGCATCCCGGAGCATGAGCAAACCGGCGAAGCGGTGTACGCCCGCAACGATCTCGACCGCGGGCATCTTGTGCGCAGGCGCGACCCGGTCTGGGGCGACGGGGCGACCGCAAGCCAAGCCAACTACGACACCTTTGCGTTCACGAACGCCGCGCCTCAAGCTGCGGGCTTCAACCAATCGAAAGAGTTATGGCTCGGGCTCGAAGACCACGTGTTGGAGTATGCGCGCACGAACCACAACCGCATCAGTGTGTTTACGGCGCCCGTGCTCGGCAACGACGATCCGGTGTACCGGGGTGTGGGCATCCCGCAACTGTTTTGGAAGATCGCCGCGTGGGTAACAACGATCGATGGCGCCGTCGAACTTCGCGCCGCCGGATTCGTTCTTGACCAACGCCCTCAGCTCGCCGATGTCGATCTTGATGAGGCACGCGCCCAAGCACTCGCTAACGGTACTCCCCCGCCGCTCGGACCATTCCGCACCTTCCAAGTGCCCATCGTTGATATTGCCGAACTCACCGGATTGACCATGGACGCGCTCAGCGCGGCGGATGTGCTCGAGCCCATTCTTGCTGCGACTGACGATCGTCACGAAGCGCGGTGGGTCGAGTTGAGCTCGGCCGAAAGCGTGCGACTGTAGTTCGCGCTTGGCCCTAGGCGCGCGAGTCGCTACCCGCGACATCGGCAATCGCGTCCGCGAGGTCGGGATACTCGAACGTGAAGCCCGCCTCGGTGAGCGTGCCGGGGATGACCCAGCGGCTCTTGAGGATGAGTTCGGGTTCGGTTCTGAGAACCCACATAGCCGGCTCGAGCATCCAACGCCAAGCGGGCAAACCAAACGGTGCACCAACCGCTGTGCGCAGGATGCCCATGAGCGTGCGGTTGTCGGAGGGGTTGGGGCTCGCGAGGTTGACCGGCCCGGCAATCGTGTCGGTGTCGCGCACGAATCGGGCCGCCCTGACCACATCGTCGAGGTGAATCCAGCTGAACTTTTGGCGCCCGCCCGTCTTATGCCCTTCGGCGCGACCGCTGCCGGTTGGTGTCGGGCCGATGCCGCGATAGCGGTTGTGGCCGAACCACCAGCCGTCAATTTGGGGGCCGCCGAGACCGATGCGCGCAAGGCGCAGCAGCAGGTTGGTGGCGGGGCCATCGCCCAGCACGATTGCCATGCGGAGGGCAACGCGGCGCGTGTGCGGCAGGTCGCCTGCGAAGAATTCGTTCTCCCAGTTGCGGGCAACATCCACCGAGAAGCCCTTGCCGAGTTCACCGTTGTCGTCGCTGTTGGGGCGGTCGGTTGAGTGGCGGTAGATCGTCGCCGTGGAGGCGTTCATCCAGATCGCAGGCGGGGCGGATGCCGCGGCAATCGCTTTGCGCAAGGCCCGAGTTGTCTCCACTCGCGAGCGCAGAATCTCGGTGCGGTTCGCGACGGTGTAGCGGCAGTTGACGGATTTGCCGGCAAGGTTCACGACGATCGCCGAGCCGTCGATGAGCTGGGCAATCGCAGCGGGATCGTCCCACGTGACGGCGGCGCTGCGGCCGATGAACCGCACGTCGTAGCCGTCGTCGCGGAAGGCGTCGGCAATTGCTGGCCCGACAAAACCACTGGCGCCGGCGATCACCGCGATTGGCTGCGGTGGCTGCGGTTCTGTCGCTGGCTGTGCCGCTGCCGGTTCCGCTGCCGCTTGCTCCGCTGCCATGACGCCCCCATCAGACTGAAATTTTCTCAGTCCAGCCTATCGAGTTTGCGTGCCCCACTCCCGCAGCTAGGACTGCGCTGGCACCGCTGCCCGCACTAGTTCCCGCGCCAGTTCGATGCTCGCCGAGAGAGTGTCGAGCGAGAGTTGCTGCGTGACGAGGGCGCCCTCGTGCAGCACCAAGAGTTGAGTAGCGAGCGTGTCGGGAGCCGAGCATCCGGCCGCCGTGGCGAGCTCAAGGAACAGGTCGATCAGCCACTGCTTCTGTTTCATGGCGACCACGTGAGCGGGGTGGGTCGCGTCGGGCAGTTCGGCGAGAGCATTGATGAAGGCGCAGCCGCGCGGGTTGTTCTGGTTCCAGGTGCGCTGGGCTTCGAGAGGGGCGAGCACTGCCTCGACCGGTGATTCGGCGAAGGCAATGGTTTCGCGAACCAGCAATTGCCAGCGCTGTTCGCGTTCTTCGAGGTAGGCGACCACGAGCTGATCTTTGGAGCCGAACTGGTTGTAGAGGGTGCGCTTGGTCACGCCCGAGTGTTCGGCGATGAGATCGACACCGACCGCCGTAATGCCACGGCTATAGAAGAGGTCACCGGCGGCATCCAGAATGCGGTGCCCTGCGGCCGTCATCAGTTTGGTCTCCGACATTCGACACTCCTTTACCGATCGGTGTACTGTGGGTTTAGTTCACCGATCAGTATACCCACGAGGAGACCCCCATGGACGTTCCCACCACCATGCGCGCCGTACAGCTCACCCAGCACGGAGGGCCCGAGGTTCTGCGCGTGACCGAGGTTGCAACTCCCACTCCGGGGGCTAACGAAGTTCTCGTGAAAGTGAGCGCCGCGGCCCTCAACAACACCGACCTGTGGACTCGCGAAGGCGAGTATGGCCTACCGGGCCCGCGCGCCGGCTGGCGTGGGCCGCTCGAATTCCCGCGCATCCAGGGAGCGGATGTTGCTGGGCACGTTGTCGCGGTTGGCGAAGGCGTCGACGCGAGCATCCTTGGTTCTCGCGTGGTCATCGACCCCGCCATCTATGACGTTGACGAACCCGACGCGAACATCACGGGACTCATGGGCAGCGAACGCGACGGCGGGTACGCCGAATACGTGATCGCGCCGGCCGACCGCATCCACGATGTGACCGAGTCACCCCTCAGCGACGACCAACTCGCCGCCCTGCCCATCTCCTACGGCACCGCGCTCGGCATGATCGAGCGTGGCCGGTTGCAGTCGGGCGAAACCGTGTTGGTGTCGGGAGCATCCGGTGGCGTCGGCGTTGCGCTCGTGCAGTTGGCGCGTGCCCGTGGCGCCCGCGTGATCGCGATCAGCAGCGGCTCCAAGATTCAGGCGGTTCGGGATGCCGGCGCCGACGTCGTTGTCGACCGCGCGACCGACGTGCCCCAGCAAGTACGCGCGGCCGCCCCTAATGGCATTGATGTCGTTCTCGATGTTGTCGCCGGAGACCTCGTTCACGACGGACTCCCCCTATTGCGCAAGGCCGGCCGCTGGGTCGTCGCCGGAGCCCTCGGCGGTCACACGATCAGCTTCGACGTGCGCGACCTCTACCTGCACAACCTGCAACTCATCGGCTCCACGATGCACACCCCCGAGCACTTCGAACTGCTTATGGAGATGGCACGACAGGGAGAAATCGCGCCCCTCGTCGCGGCGACGTTCCCGCTCGAGCAGGCTGCCGAAGCTCAGGAAGAACTCGCTCGCCGGGCGCACGTCGGCAAGATTGTGTTGCACCCTTAGCCTCACGCAGCGCGACCGACGGCCTTATTGCCGTCACGGTGCTCGACGGCAATAAAGCCGTCAGCGGCCACCGTGCTCGCCCTGCTGCGGTCGCGTTGCTCCCCACAGGCCGCCACCTCATTTAGGCTGAACCCAGCGGTCTGAGCGACCGAATACCGGCAAGAGGATTCCGCCCATGACGACCACCCCCGAGTACGTTCCGACCATCGTTCTGTCGAAGGCTTCCGCCGGTGGTGCACACGAAAAGCCGGAGCTCACGGCGCTGATTCATGGGCTCGAAGCATCCATGAAATCGGCCATCGAAGCCACGGGTGCTTGCGTCATCAGTGTTGATGGTTTTACCGACGCTGACGTGGATGCTGCGCTCAGCCAGGCAGACGGCGTCGTGCTGCTCGGAGGTGGCGACGTTGACCCCGACGAGTACGGGGCGACCGAGCGTCATCCGAAGCTTTACAACATCGACCGCACGACTGACCGCGTCGACATCGAGCTCGTGAACCAGGCCACCGAACGTCGCCTGCCCGTGCTCGCGATCTGCCGCGGGATGCACATCGTGAACGTAGCGCGCGGTGGCACGCTCATCCAACACCTCGAGCCGAGCGCTGTCGTACACAGTGGCGGCGGAGTCGACGCGATGGTCGATCACGACGTGACCCTCGACCCGGCATCACAACTCTCCGAGTTGTACGGCGAGGGCACGATGACGATTCGCTCAGGCCATCACCAAGCGGTGGATGTCGTGGGCGCCGGCCTCACCGCCACCGGTCACGCCGCCGACGGCGTGGTCGAAGCGGTAGAAAGCACCGACCCGACCTCTCCCCTTATTGCGGTGCAGTGGCATCCCGAAGACGGCGCGGCGAGCGAGCGTGACCGCGAACTGCTTTTCGGCTGGCTCACCGCGCAGGCGCGCGAGTTTCACGCAATGCGAGCGAACGCCAGCGCGTAGTTCGCGGCGCACCGAGGCGCAGTACCGAAAGGCTCAACGATGAGAGTTAGCGAACACGAGATCAGCTCTGAGGTGTCACTGTGCCTACCCAACGGCAAGCTCAATCCGAAAGCGGTGGGCTGGACACGTCGACCGCTCCACAACACCGATCGAATCGGCCACGGGAGCTACGGCTGGGGCCGCAACAAGCGCTGGGAGTACTGGGGCATCACAACGCCGACGCACATTCTCGCGTTGACGGTCTCCTCACTGGACTACGCCGCCGTTCACGAAGTGTGGGTACTCGACCGTGCAACGCAGGAGTCGTTCGGCTCCAGCGCCGTGGGGATCCTCGGCAGCAGCGTGACACTCCCTGGCACGATTGCGGCTGGACCGTCACGAGCCCACACCGCCGCCATCACCATCGAGATCGATGAGTTGCCGAACGGTACGCGGTTGCGCGCCAGCACCACTGCTGGCAACTCCCCCGTAAGCTTCGACGTGGTCGCAGAGCGCCCAGCAGGCCACGAGGCTCTCGGTGTTGTCGTGCCGTGGAATTCTCGGCTCTTTCAATACACCGTGAAGGATGTTGCACGCCCCGCCCACGGAACACTCACGATCGACGGGCACGAGTTCTCCGTTCCCGCCGGTGAGTCGTGGGCAGTCCTCGACCATGGCCGGGGCCGCTGGCCGTATTCCCTGAGCTGGAACTGGGGCGCGGCGTCCGGAACCTGCGACGGCCACACGGTCGGTCTGCAAATTGGCGGGCAGTGGACGAATGGCACCGGTTCGACCGAGAACTCAGTTCTTGTCGACGGCCGCCTGCACAAGATCAGCGAAGAACTTACCTGGAGTTACAACGAGAACGACTGGCTCGCACCGTGGCACATTGGCGGTGAGCTCGCCGACCTCACCTTCACCCCGTTCTACGATCGAATCTCGACCATGAACATGCTGATTGTGGCTTCCAACACCCACCAGTGTTTCGGGCACTACTCCGGGTGGGTCGCGACAGAAAAAGGGGACCGGATTCGTGTCGACGGCCTGCTCGGCTGGGCAGAAGCAGTCCACAATCGCTGGTGATCCTACGACCAGCGCACAGGGTATAGCGCGACGAAACTAGCGAACAGCTACTAGCGAACCGCCATGGCGGCGCGAACACCCTCGTTGACGATTTCGCCACCGGCGACATTCAACCCGCGAGCAAGAGCGGGCGACGCAGCCGCAGCAGCATCCCAACCGTGATTCGCGATTGCGACAACGAACGGCAGCGTCGCGTTGCTGAGCGCGCGGGTCGAGGTGCGCGGAACAGCGCCGGGCATGTTGGCAACGCAGTAGTACAGCGAGTTGTGAACGGTGAAAGTGGGGTCGTCGTAGGTCGTGGCGTGGGTGCCTTCAAAGCATCCGCCCTGGTCGACCGCAATGTCGACGAGCACCGAACCGGGCTTCATCGACGCGACCATTTCGTCGGTGACGAGCTTGGGTGCGGCAGCGCCGGGGATCAGCACCGAACCGATCACAAGGTCGGCCTCGAGCAGCTGCTCGGCGATTTCGTAGCGCGTCGAAACGCGGGTCTGAACTTCACCGTTGAAGCGAACTTCGAGCGCGCGGAGACGCGGCAGCGAAATGTCGATGATCGTCACGCTGGCGCCGAGACCGAGCGCGTTGGCGGCAGCGTGCTCACCGGCAACACCGCCACCGATAACGACAACCTTGGCCTTGGGGGTTCCGGCAACTCCACCAAGCAGTTGGCCGCTGCCACCCTCAGCCTTGAGCAGAGCGTGAGCGCCAGCGACGATGGAGAGTCGACCGGCGACCTCACTCATCGGGGCAAGAAGGGGAAGCGAACGGTCGTCGCCCTGAACGGTCTCGTAAGCAACCGCGGTCGTTCCCGACGTCACAAGCGCTTCGGTCAGCGCGCGGTCTGCCGCGAGGTGCAAGTAAGTGAAAAGTACGAGGTCTTCGCGAAAGTAGCCATACTCCGAAGCGATCGGCTCCTTGACCTTCACAACGAGCTCGGCGGATGCCCATACCTCGGCAGCGTCAGCAACAATCTGGGCGCCTGCTGCCGCGTACAGCTCATCCGTGAAGCCACTACCGATACCGGCGCCAGCCTGAATGGTGACGGCGTGCCCGCCAGCCACCAAGGTGTCCACACCCGCCGGGGTTATCGCAACACGATTTTCGTTGTTCTTGATTTCAGCGGGTACAGAAATGCGCATCGACTTACCTTTCGCAGCGGAGTGGAGTTGCTCAACCCTGTCAGAAATTCTGTCTTTTGTGGAAAAGTCAGAATTTTGATCGGAAAGTAGTTCGCGAAGGCCTCATTTCGTGCCAAAATTGCGTTCAATCGCCCCTCTAGCCGAAGGATCTTCGAGTGACTGACGAACTTGACCCGATCGACACGAAGATCCTCACCCTTCTCTCTCGGGATGCCCGGATGAGCAACGCGGCGATCGCGAGCACCGTCGGCATTGCGGCATCCACCGCTCACACTCGCATCAAGTCGCTTTTCGACCGCGGCCTCATCACGGGGTATCACGCAGCGCTCAACCAAGAAAAACTCGGCCGCGGCCTGCAAGCGATCATCGGAGTCTCGCTGCGCCCGGGCGCTCGGCAGGAAAGCATCCAGGCCTTTACGGAAGAAATCCGCCGACTTCCCGAAGTGATTCAGCTGTTCTTCGTCGGTGGCGGCGACGACTTTCTCGTGCACATTGCCGTCGCGAACTCGTCAAAAGTTCGGCTTTTCGTCGTCGACCACCTGTCGGCCCGCCACAGCGTTGCCTCCACCAACACGAGCATGATCTTCGAGTATCACCGCAACGCGGTCGCTACGGACTTCGCCTAGAAAAGGTCGAAGCGCGGGTTCGTGAGCGGCCAATCGCGTTCGATCCATGCCGGCACGAACGTATCGAGCGCGGCTTCAAGGTCGGTGCCGACGTACTCGTCACGCACCCACCAGGAAACGTCGGCATCCGCTGTCTCGTCGTCGCTGGGGTCGATATAAACACAGCCGATGAGCTCCGTCTCGTTCTCGTCGAAGAGCGCAAAGTTGAACGACTCGTGGGTCTGCATTTCGTCGGCATGCCGCTGCAGGTCGGCGCGATCTTGCTCGGCGGTCATCGTCGCCGGCGGCCAACCCCAGGCCTCACCGTAGATCGACCAGAGCCGTCGCTGCGAGCCCATCACGGCATCCATATCGAGCTCAGTATCGGAGGCGCGGATTGGACGGAGGTGGTGTCCCGTCGGCAAAGCGACGTGGGTCGGATGCTGCCAGCCGGGCGGCAGCCACGATTCGGCAGACGGTGACGTGTCGCTGGGGTCAGTCATTGGGGCCCTTCCTAGCTGAACGCTCTAACGCAGTAGTCCATTCTCGTACGCGTGCGCCACGATTTGCACCCGAGAGGTGAGCGACAGCTTCGCAAGAATGCTGCGGATATGGCTCTTCACTGTCGTCTCCCCGATGTACGCGGTTTGCGCGATCTCTGCGTTGCTCAGCCCTCGCGCCGCCAACAAGAAAACTTCTTTCTCGCGCACCGAGAGAACATCAATTGCTTCGGCGACACGCTCGCGCTGCACGGATGATGTTTGCGCTCGGATGAGGTCTACCGTGTCACTCGCAGCGATCACCGACTGCCCGGCGTGCACTGCCCGAATCGCTGCAAGGATGAACTCTGGAGTCGCATCCTTCACTAGAAACCCCTCGGCGCCAGCCTGAATCGCGCGGACCACCGCCTGATCACGCTGGAAGGTTGTCAGCATGATGATCTTCGGGCCTAGTCGGGGTGCTGACCCTTCACTCGCTTCACGTTCTCCCGCGACCTCGACGAGCGCATTCATGATGCGCGACGTCGCCTCGATGCCGTCGAGGAGCGGCATCCGAATGTCCATCAACAGAACGTCGGGGTCGACCTCGCGAGCCAAGGTGACCGCCGCTTCTCCGTCGTAGGCGGCACCCACGAAGGCGAGGTCGTCCTGTGACTCAATCAACATCTGGATACCCGAGCAGAACAACTGGTGATCGTCAGCTATCGCAACACGAATGGGGCTCATTGAGCGGCCACCTCGTCTGCAACCAGCGGCTTCTCGTAGCGTTCTCCGTCACCCGAGTTTTCCTCGCTGGTTGAGGGAATGAAAGCGGTGACGAGATAGACATCGCGCTCATCAGCGGCACCCGTCGTGAGCCACCCGCCCGCTAACCGTGCACGCTCGCGCATTCCGTGCAGCCCCCGAGTCGTGCGCGGAGCGGCCTCCGCGACCGAACCATCGACCGCCGGAGCACCTGTCGAAGAAACGCTCAACGCCAAACCCGGCCCGCGCCAGTCCAGGGTGATGCGTGCCGCGGGTTCCCGCCCGGCATGTTTCAGAGCATTTGTCAGCGCTTCTTGAACGATTCTGTACACGGCGAGGTGTTGGCCAGGCGTGAGCGGTCGAGGGTACCCGAAACTCTCGATCGCGGCGGCAAGCCCGGCCCCGCGCATCCGCTCAACCAGTTCGTCGAGATTCTCGAGCGTCGGGTTCGAATGCCCCTCAGGCTCAGACACCAACGACTCGATAAGGATGCGCACCTCCGAGAGCGACGAGCGCGCTGAACCCGCGATCCGCTCCAATGACTCTCCCATCGCATCGGGCCGCTGGGGGCCAATAAACCGAGCGCCGTCGGCCTGAGCGATGATCACAGCGAGCGAGTGAGCCATGATGTCGTGCACGTCCTGGGCAATACGGTCGCGCTCACGAGACACGATTAGATCGATCTCGGCAGAGTGGAGTTCCTCGACAGTCGCACCGAACTTGGCATCCGTCTCGTGGAGTTGCCGCGAAGACCGAAGCCCGGAAGCAACTGCCCACGTGCCGATCGCACAGGCAAGGCTTGCTGCGAGCACGAGAAAGAACGTCTGATGCACCGGAAGGCTCCCGAGGAAGCGTGACCCGACCCAGGCTGGCCAGCCGGCCCCGTCAGAGAGAAGTGGCACCCCCGTGAGTAGCGCGCACATCACGGCGTACGACAGCATTATGGGAAGCGCCACAAGACGGATTCGCTTGCGCGCGCTCGAGCTCACGATGAAACACGCAATCACAATGCCGAAGTAGACAGGCCACGTCGTCTCGCCATAGCGGGCAGGCGAGAAGGCAAGCTGGAATAGCAGCACGGCTCCCGGGAGCAAGATCGCGATATGAGGATAGGCGCGCGCCAAGCCGATGGCTGCCGCGATGACCGCGAGAGTGAACGGGTAGGCGGGCCAAGGCGCACCGATAGTGCGACCAGTTTCCGCGAGGATCCACAGCACGTAGAAAACGACGGCGACGGTCGGCTCGAGCAGCCAGCGATATTTGCGAAGAGTAATGAGCATGCGGCAATGCTAGATGCGTGACTCAGAGAGAACCTCACGAATTGGCGGAGTTCATCCCTATGGAGGAGGAAGGCCGCCTCTAAGGCGGAGCACGGGCCGCACGAAGCCGTGCAGCGCTGAGCGGAGAAAACGAGGGGCAGCTACAGCCCCTCGCCTTCGGCCTATCCCGCCGTAAGAACCGTCCAGGTGTCTCCGCCATCGAATGACTCGACGAGTCCGCGCTCGTCGATCAGGGCAATGCGGTCACCCTCTGCCCCAACCGCAAGGGCGAAAGCTGTGCCCTGCACGGTTCCGCGGTCAGACCACGCCTCTGTCTCAGCCGAACGCACCCAGACGATGCCTTCGACATCCACTCCCACGAGCACACCAGGCGCTTGCGGCGCTGCGGCAAGCAAATACAGCAGTGGCGCCCCCGCCGTCAGCGCGAATGACTGCCCCGCATCATCGCTCACCGTTAGGCCATCTGGCGTGGTGGCGTACAGCCGGTCAACACTGCTCGGGTCAGCAACGAGTGAATAGGCTTCAATGCTCGCACCGGCGCTCCAGGTCACCCCGCCATCTGTGCTTGCCGACAGCGGCGCACCGTCCGATGACAATCCGTACAGCTGGCTGGGGTCATTCTGGTTGACCGTGAGCGAGTGGAAATCTGTGGCCCCGGCTAGCGAGACGCTCGCCCATGACTCCCCCGCATCAGCGCTCGAGAGCAGCCCCAAGTTGGGACCGTCAAAGGCGTTAGAGCTGGGATCCGGATGCCCCGAGACGAAGTACTGGTCGCCCGCCGCCGCGAAGCCCATCGCGTCGAACGACTCTCCGCCAAGCGGACCGCTCAACTCACCCGTGGCATCCACCCGGTAAATACCCGAATGGCTTGCCACGAGAATGTTCTCGCTGGAGTCGATGCCGAGGCCATGCACGTGCTCGAAAACGCTGAGAGCTGACGGCGTGCTGTCCGCCTCCACAATCGGCGTTACCGCGGTGCACCCGGTCAAGGCAATAGCAGTAATGGTTGTCACGGCTGCGAGCGCACCGGGGTTCATGGTAATTCTGTTCTTCACTGTGTTCCTTCTCATTCGTACTCAAATCGGCGGCGCCCCGAAAGGAGCCGTAAAGATCTCGGCTAAGCCGACATCCCGCCGATTAGGTGCGATTGATAGAAAGCGCGTGAAGCGAAGGTGCGGGAGCGCCCAGGATGGCGCCGGTGCTCTGCGAGTGAGAGGCCGTCAGCGGACCCGCAAGTGCACACTGCGAGCGCAACGAGGCCGGGGCGACGACACCGGTCAACGCAGCAACCGGGGTGCAGTCCACCATCGACATCGACGAATCGGAGTCGCTCGGGCAGGGGCAATGCTCGGCGCTCGAAGGCTCCGAGTCGTGCGATGCTGCGGCGGATTGGGCGATAGCGTGGCCGGTCATAGCCGGAGCCGCCCCTGCTGCCGCTGAGTGCATAGCGAGAAGCGCCACCACTGCCAGCAGTGTTGCGATCACCAGAAGGGCAGCACGAAGCGATTGAACAACGTTCGTCGCCTGCTGCGTCACGGTCACCCTCCCTGCCTTACGTCCCACTGATCGTAATCGACGGCGCACTCTCGCTAGCTGGGCGATAGCCGATAACGAAGACGGGCTGCGCTTCTCAGCGCCGAGCTTCTGGACCCAGATGATAGGTCAGTGCCTGCCGCACGCACTCGCTCAACTCGTCGACCGGGATCTTGTCGCCGACGTTGAACTGCACCGCGCGGTCGCCCTCATACGCGAAGGTATCGCCGAACTGGGTCCGAAAGTCGCTGACTAAGTTCGTGCTGCAGATAAAGAACATCGCATAGTCGTGTGCCGACTTCGCGTTCGTCGGCGCGATACGGATCGTGCTGCCGCTGCGCGTCTCCTTCGTGAGGTACGCGGGCTCGCCCCACTTCAAGGTTTCAGTGATCATGCCAACACCGTCCGTTTCGGATGCCGTGGCAAGAATCAGAGCGCGAAGCCTGAGCAACTCGGCGCGCATCGCCTCGGGGTAGTCGTTGAAGGTCGCTGCGACCTCGGGCGGCATAGCTGCGCTGCCTGAAGCCGCACCCACACTCGTGTTCGTCTTCGCCGACTCACTCATGCTTCGACGCTACCGCTTCTCTTGGCGACGCACCATCTCCGCAATCCACAGCGGTGCATAGGGAGAGGTGCAGCCCCGCGGGGCGGGGTAGTCCTCCAGCACCTCGAGCCGTTCGCCAATCTCGAGCGCTCGCTCGGCGGTCAGTGCCCAGCCGGCGCTACGCACTCCGGCATCCGGGTCATCCGTCCACGCCGCCCGCAACTCTTCGAAGTGGGGGCTCTTCTTGACGACATAGTTGATCAACCAGTCGCGCACCTTCGATGCCCTCGCCTGGCGCACCATGGCATCCAACTCGGCGGCAGTGAACTCTGTGGGCCGACAGATGAGCAGCGCCAAGAGTTGCGCGGGGGCGTCATCCGTTTCCCACAATTCGACGGCGAGTGGATGCTGCGCCTTGAGCCGTTTCGCAATTGCCCGCAGCGTGCTGAGGTTCACCCCATGGTCGTCGCCGTGGCGCTCGTTAATGGCGCGAGCCTTTGGATCCTCGAGCGCCGCCAACTCAGCCATCACCTCAGTTGCTGCAGTGGTATTCACGCCCCGACGCTACTCCGCCTGCGCCTCCCGTGCGCGAGCACTGAGCACGGTCAGATCGAGGCCAGAAAACTCCACCAAAGATTTAGTTGCTTAAGGTAAGTAATATAGTTACTCTCGCTAAGTACTTAAGGAGATGAGCCATGATTGACGAGACGGATGCCGCAGGCCTGCTCACGGGAATGGTCACGATCAGCCGCACCTTTCGCAAGGCTGGTCAACGAAGTCGCGAGCGCAGCCTCGCGGGCACGAAGTACGGATTTTTGCGGTGCCTGATCGACTCTGATGCTCGCCTCGGTGAGCTCGCCAACCAGCTCATCGTCTCGGCGCCCGTCGCCTCCCGCGCTGTTGAAGCCCTCGAGGCCGAAGAGCTCGTCGAACGCCGCCCCGACCCGAGCGATGCGCGCGCCATCCTCATCTCTATCACCGACCACGGGCGCGCGGCAGTGGCCGAAGGCGACAGCCACATCATCCGCAAGTTTGCTACCGCCCTTGACGACTGGTCTCCCGAAGAAGCCGAGCGCGCCATCCGCCTGCTCAGCGTGCTCAACGAACGACTGGCTGACGTACTTCAGCCCTCCGAAGCTTCGGCCGACGCTGAAACCAGCGCTGCGCCCGACACCACCCCAATCAACTGACGCCCTCACCACTAAAGACGAAAAAGAGAACAACGAATGACAGCAACTGCGCGCACCACAACGCAATCGCCCGACGCCTCCGGCGCACCAGCTACGTATACCCACCGCGAAATCTTGCAAGTGATGACCGGCCTCCTTGCCGCCCTCTTCACCGCCATGATCTCCACCACGATCGTGTCAACCGCGTTGCCGACGATCATCGCCGAGCTTGACGGAACTCAGCGCCAGTACACCTGGGTGATCACCGCCAGCCTGCTGACAATGACCATCACCACCCCGATCTGGGGCAAGCTCTCTGACCTCTACAACAAGAAGATGCTGACCCAGCTCTCCATCGTCTTCTTCCTCGTCGGCTCCATCGCCGCCGGATTCGCTGGCTCCATCGGCGTTCTGATGATCGCCCGCGCGCTCCAAGGAATCGCCATGGGTGGCCTCACCGCCCTCGTGCAATCGATCATGGGATCGATCATCGCCCCGCGTGAGCGTGGACGCTACGCCGGCTACATGGGTGCGGTCATGGCAGTCGCCACCGTCTCCGGGCCGCTGCTCGGTGGCATCATCACCGACTCCCTCGGATGGCGCTGGTGCTTTTTCGTCAGCCTGCCGCTGGCGATCATCGCGCTCATTGTGCTGCAACTGAAGCTTCACCTGCCCACCAACCCGCACGCTAAGACTCAGCTTGACTACCTCGGAGCCGTTCTCGTCTCCATCACGGCAGCACTGCCGATGCTCTGGGTGACTTTCGCCGGAAGCGACTACGACTGGATTTCGTGGCAGTCGGGCGTCTTTCTCGCCGCCTTCCTCATCGTCGGCTTCTTCGCTGTCGTCGTCGAGCTACGCGCTCCCGCCCCCATGATTCCCCTGCGTCTCCTCGGAAATTCGACAACAATCTGGATGATCATCGCCAGCGTCGGCATCGGTGTCGGCATGTTTGGCTCCGGGGTGTTCCTCACCCAGTACTTCCAGCTCGGTACCGGCGCGACCCCGACCCAAGCGGGACTGATGACCATTCCGATGATCATCGCCCAACTGCTGTCCGCCACCATCGGTGGAATCATCGTCAGCCGCATCGGTCGCTGGAAGCCCGTCATGCTCGTCGGCAGCATCCTGATGCTCGCTGGCCTCAGCGGCCTCGGCACCATCACCCACGACACCCCGTATTGGGCTGTCGCGATCTACATGGCCCTCATGGGTGTCGGCATCGGCGCCCTCGTGCAGAACGTGGTGCTCGCCGTGCAGAACACCGTGGACGTCAAGGACGTGGGATCAGCATCCGCTGCAATTGCGTTCTTCCGCTCGCTCGGTGGCGCTGTTGGCGTGACCATCCTGGGTGCTGTGCTCGCGAATCGCGTGACCAGCAACATCAAGGATGACCTTGCCGAGATCGGCGTCGACCCCAGCGCGCTCTCGAATGGTTCCGGCGAAACCAGCCTCGATATCACTGGCCTGCCCGACGTCATCCAGACGGCATTCCACCACGCCTACGCGGATGCGTTCGGTTCCATCTTCATGATCGCCGCGTTCGTCACCGCCACCGCAGTGATCGCCATCGCCGTAGCTCGCGGCTCAGTGCTCCGCACCACAATTGGCATGGCACCTCCCGCTGGCGTTGCCGAGAGTGATGCTGATGCTGAAGCTGAAGCTGAGACGGATGTTGAGACGGATGGTGCTGTCGAGACGACCGGTGAGGTCGCGACAACCGACGACGCACCCGACACCTCACAGGAACACACAGATCGATCCAGCACAGACTAAACCGCGCTGACCGGCTTCACCAGAATGGCCCGATGAACACTTCGCCCTCGTGGCGAGTGCGAATCGGGCCGTTCTGTTTAACAGCTGTGCGGCCCGTGCCAGCGTTGGGCACTACGCAAGCGTCGAGCGTTACGCGAGCTCGCGAATAGCGGCCACGAACGCATCGATGTCGGCCGGTTGATGCGCGAACGACACCACAATGCGCACGACACCGGGCTCCCAGCGGTTGGTGTAGAAACCGAAGCCGCGATCGTGGAGCGCACCAGAAAGTTCGTCGGAGAAGACAGCGAAGAGGATGTTGCTCCCCGGCTCGCTGGTGACCGTCACGCCCGCAACATCCGCGATTCCCGTTCGCAGGCGCGCCGCCATGGCATTGGCTTGGCGGGCGTTATCGAGCCAGAGGTCGTCGGTGAGGTACGCGTCGAGTTGTGCGGCCTGAAAACGCATCTTGGAGGTGAGCTGGCCGCCGCGCTTGTGGCGGAACGACAGCTCTGTGGCGAGGCTCGGATCGAAGCAGACGATGGCATCCGCAGTGAGGGCACCATTCTTGGTGGCCCCAAACGAGAGCATGTCGACGCCGAGTTTCCACGTCATTTCGGCAGGGCTCACGTCGAGCGCGACAAGAGCATTGGCGAAGCGAGCACCATCCATGTGGATACGCAGGCCAGCCTCGCGGGCGATCGACGTGAGTTCGCGCAGTTCACCAATCGTGTACACACTGCCGGTCTCGGTGACCTGGGTGATACTGAGCACGGATGCCTGCACGCTGTGCACATCGCCGCGACCAGCCTTCACGGCTACCCGCAACTCGTCGGGATCAATCTTGGAGTGCTCGCCGCCGAGCAACACGATCTTGGAGCCGTCGGTGAAGAACTCCGGCGCACCGGCTTCGTCATTCTGGATGTGGCTGTCGGCGTGCGCGAGGATGCTGCCCCAGGGGCGCGTTAGCGATGCGAGCCCGATTCCGTTCGCTGCCGATCCGGTGCCGACCGCAAAAACTTCGAGTTCGCACTCGAACGCTGCCGCCATCTTGGTGCGCATCTGGGCGGTGAGCGCATCATTGCCATACGGGGCCGCCGGGCCAGCGGATGCCGCAACGACGGCATCCAAAATCTGGGGCGAAGCGCCTGCAGCGTTGTCACTCAAGTAGCCGCGCAGGATGGAGTCGGTCGGGGTCATGGCAGCTTTCGGTAACGAGAAATGTGGGAGGCCAGTCGATGATATCTCCCGGCGGCTGTGCGGGATAGGAACGCGCTCACCCAGAAGGCAGGTCGCAATACTTTTGCGTGTGACGCAACGGGTCGATGCCCTTTCGAGGGCTATGTTCTGATTCTTGCTGCCACTACTCTAGGAACATGAGCATTTTTGCAGTATCCAGCGATGTCGTGAATCCTCTGATGCCTCAGGGGTTCGACATCCTGTTCTCCTCGATGTTCGTGTTCGTGCTTCTCGTCAACTTGGCAGCACTCGTGCTTGTCGTTACGGCACTCGTGTCCATCTCGCGCCATCGCCACATGCTTGTCGGCACCGAACTAGCTCTGTGGGTCGCGATTACGGTGATCGGGACCGGCCTCGGAGCGATTGCTTGGTTTGCGATTGGCCGCCGAAAAGCGCGCGACAACTCTCCCGAAGAGGCGCTGCCAGTGCGCGACTGAGCACCGGATGTTACAAACATCGAAAATGCTCTAATGAAGCCTCGACAGACAGCCCCCACAGGGGTTAACTCAAAGGGAGAGAATTCCCGCGGAGTTGCGGGATGTTTCCCAGCAGTGTCTGAGGTCCTCAATAGTGTGAACTCGAAGGAGTAAAAAACTATGACGATTACCACGCCACGACCGACTGAAGGAACAGCCGACCGCATGCGCCCCACCGTAGCCTGGACGACTATCCAAGCCGGACTCTGGGTCGGCAACACCGCCGGTGAGTTTGCCGGCATGATCGAGCGGAGCTCCGCTGGTGAGTTCTTTGTCACCGACCACCGCGCCCGGCCGCTCGGCACCTGCGCCACCCTCGACGACGCGAAAGCCCGTCATCAGAGGCAGTTGCAGGCCGCCCAAGCTGCACGAAAGCCCACGATCTAAGCCCAACGCTTGATATTAGAATCTGCGCATGTAATCATATTCGCATGAGCGCAGATATCTCCGAGTGGGCGGATCCCGCCGACGACTACGTGTCGGTCGCCGTTGAAATTTTCTCCCTGCTCGCGGATGCCACCCGGTTTCGCATCGTGCTCGCCCTCCGCGAAGGAGAACTCGCCGTGGGAGAAATTGGCGAACGCGTTTCTAAACCACAGGCCACAGTCTCTCAACACCTCGCGAAACTGCGCATGAGCCGAGTCGTGACAACGCGCCACGAAGGCGCCCGTGTCTACTACCGCCTCAGCAACGACCACGCCCTCGAGCTCATCCGCGTCGCTGTCTATCAAGCCGAGCACGCGGTTGACGACACTGTGCGCCACAGCCACCACGCGCCATCCACACCCCTCGGTGATGCCAGGAGCACCAACCCTGTCACCGCCGGCGGCACCAGCACCGGCACCGGCACCGGCACCAGCACCGGCACCGGCACAGACGGGCCCCGCTAATGGGCGCCGGGCACGACCACGCCGCTGGCACCAACAACCGCACTCGGCTCCTCATCGCCTTCATCATTACGGTCGGCGTTGTTATCGCCCAGGCCATCGGCGCCATCGTCACGGGCAGCCTCGCGCTGCTCGTCGATACCGCCCATATGCTCACCGACTCAGCGGGGCTCCTCATGGCACTGCTCGCCGCCGGCCTCATGCAACGCCCCGCCACCAGCAAACACTCCTGGGGCCTCAAGCGCACCGAAGTGCTGAGCGCGATGGCGCAATCAACGCTGCTGTTTGCGGTCGGAATTTACGCACTCGTCGAAGGTATTCGCCGTCTCTTCGACCCACCCGAGATTCAACCGACCGGCTTGCTGATTTTCGGCATCATTGGCCTCGTCGCTAACCTCGCTGCGATGATGGTGCTCACCAGCGGCCGCAACTCCAACCTCAACATGAAGGCGGCGTTTCTCGAAGTCGTCAACGATGCCCTCGGCTCCGTGGGCGTCATCGTCAGCGCAATCGTGATTGCCCTCTTCGGCTGGTACCAAGCGGATGCCGTGGTCGGTATTCTGATCGCCATTTTGATCGTGCCCCGCACCATCATCCTGCTCAAGGCAAGCCTCGGGGTGCTGCTGGAATCGACGCCCAAGGGTATCGACCCCGAAGCAGTGCGCGCCCACATTCTGGCGATGGATCATGTCACCGCGGTGCACGATCTGCACATCACGCGCATCTCGTCTGACCTGCCCGTGCTCACCGCTCACGTCATCGTCGGCGACGCCTGCTTCCGTGACGGTCATGCCGCCGAGATGCTGCCCGCCCTGCAAAAGTGCGTCGCCGAACACTTTGAACTCAGCATCGAACACTCAACATTCCAGATCGAACCCGAAAGCAACATCGACGAAGAGCACGTGCACCACCACTAGCGGGTCATGCTTCATTGGCCATTACTGCCGGTATCTCACCGACGGATAGAGAACGCACTATTTCGCGCGCTGCCCCGGGATCGCTGCAAGCAGTTCGCGCGTATATTCGTGCTGCGGATTCGAGAGCACCTCGCGCGCAGTGCCCGACTCAAGAACCGTGCCCGAACGCATCACCGCAATGTGGTCAGAGATCTGACGGATCACGCCAAGGTCGTGGGAGATGAAGAGGTAGCTGAGCCCGAACTGCACCTGCAGGTCGACCAACAGTTGCAAAATTTGTTCCTGCACTGAGACATCCAGAGCAGATACGGGTTCATCGAGCACGATCAACTCGGGGCCGATCGCAAGCGAACGCGCGATGGCGACGCGCTGACGCTGACCGCCCGAAAGCTCGGTGGGGCGACGCTGGGCTAGCGAGGGGCTGAGGCTCACGTGCTCGAGCAGTTCGCGTGCTACTTCGGCACGGTGGGTGCGGTCACCCACCCGGAAGGCGCGCAGCGGCTCAGCGATGATCTTCTCGATCGACATCTTGGGGTCGAGCGAACCGAACGGGTTTTGGTAGACGACCTGCACGCGACGGCGCAATTGGCGCAGAGCCTCGCCCGACAGCGAAGTGACATCGGTGCCGTCGAAGCTCACAGTGCCTGAATCGGCCGACGCAATGCGCGCCGCGATGCGAGCGGTGGTGGTCTTGCCCGAGCCCGACTCCCCCACGATCGAGAAAGTCGAGCCGCGAGGCACCACGAACGAGACATCGTCCACGGCGCGCAACACTTGCGAGCCTCCACCCTGGCGGCGCAGAGCGAAGGTCTTGACCAGGTTCGAGACCTCAAGAATGTTGTCAGCGGGCTCGGCATCCGCCCCGCTGTCGGCGGCGACGGCTGCTGTTCCGGATGCCGTGGCTGAGCCCGCAGGCTGCGCTGGGCGGGTGTGGGTGAAGAGCTTTCCCGCGCTCGATTGCTGGTTCTCGCCGAGAGCCGTTACCGACGGGGTGAGGCGTCTGCTCGCCAACCCCGGAGCGGATTCCACGAGTTTCTTCGTGTACTCGTGGGTGGGCGCCGACAGCACCTGTTCGGTCGTACCCTGCTCGACAATTTCGCCATTGCTCATCACGGCGACGTAGTCAGCACGGTCGGCGGCGACAGCAAGGTCGTGGGTGACGAGAACGACGGAGGTGTTGTGGCGGCGCACGAGTTCGTCGATGTTGTCGAGAACGTGGCGTTGCACGGTCACGTCGAGGGCACTCGTCGGCTCGTCCGCGATGACGAGTTGGGGGTTGCAGGCCCACGCGATTCCGATGAGCACGCGTTGGCGCATGCCGCCCGAGAGTTCGTGCGGAAACTGGGTGGCGCGAGCATCCGGATCGGGCAGCCCGACCTCATCGAGAATGCGCACGGCTTCGGCCGCTGCTGCAGCCTTGTCGAGCTTGAGGTGCAGGCGCAGCGCCTCGGCGATTTGGTCGCCCACGCGCATGAGCGGGTTGAGCGACTTGCTGGGGTCTTGCGGCACGAAGCCGATGCGGCCACCGCGAATGGAACGCAGCTCGCGCTCCGACATCGGGCCGAGATTGCGCCCTTCGAACTCGATCGAGCCACTGTCGATGCGACCTCCGGATGCCAGCCGCCGAATCAGTGCCTGCGAGGTCGTGCTTTTTCCCGAGCCCGATTCGCCGACAATCGCCACGATCTTGCCGCGCGGAACGACGAAGCTGATGCCGCGCACCGCCGCCACGGAGCCGGAGCGAGTGGCGTACGAAACGTGCAGGTCACGCACGACGAGAATGTTGTCGTCGGCTGCGGCACCGACGCCGACAACCGAGTTCGCACCGGACTCTGCTTTCGCACCAGAACCATGCTCGATCATTCGTCGCCTCCGATCGCTCGTGCTACCCGGTTCACGGCAAGCACGACCACAAGAATTACGGCACCCGGAATGATGCTGAGGCCGGGATTGGTGGCCACATAGTCGCGGCCGGCGGAGACGAGCGCACCCCACTCGGGAGCGGGCGGCGGAGCGCCGAAGCCCAAGAAGGTGAGGGCCGAGACCGAGAGGATGGCCGTGCCCAGCTCGAGCGCCGCCATCGCAATCACGGGGCGGGCCGCGTTGGGCAGGACGTGCTGCACCAGAATCGCGGGCGCCCGAACGCCCAGCGTGCGGGCCGCTTCGACGTACTCTTCGCTGCGGATGCGGATCACTTGCGAGCGCATGACGCGCGCGAAGCTGCCGGCAGCCCCGAGCCCGACACCAAGGGCGAGAGACAAGGGTCCGAAGCCGAGGCTGGCGACGACGATCAGAGCGAGAAGAACTCCGGGAACGGCGATCAGCACATCCACGAAGCGCATGATGATGAAGTCAGTGCGGCCGCCGACGAAGCCCGAGATCAGCCCCACGACGGCGCCCACAACAACGCCGACGACAACAGCGAGGGATGCCGAGAGCAGCGAGAGAGCGGCTCCATAAATAACGCGAGAGTAGAGGTCGCGGCCCAAGTTGTCGGTGCCGAACAGGTACTGAGCGCTCGGTGGCAGCAGCCGGTCTGTCGCGACCGACTCGAAGGGATCGTGGGTCGCGAGCAACTGGGGAGCCAGAGAGGCCACGATCGCCACCGCGATAATGATGAGCCCGAGAACGAAGCCGGGCTTGCGCAGATTCGTCACTTCTTCGCCCCCAGTCGAGCGCGCGAGGGAACGCCGCCCCCGATGCGCGTGCGCGGGTCGATGAAGCCGTAAGCGACATCCACGAGCAGGTTGACGAGCGCATAGATCGCGCCGACCACCAGCACGACGCCTTGGATGACGTTGATGTCGCGAGCGAGCACGGCGTTAACGGTCATGCGGCCGATTCCGTCCCGCGAAAAGACGGTCTCGACGACGGCGGTTCCGCCCGCCAAGTAGCCGATGAGCAAGCCGAGGATCGTGATGGAGGGCAGCAGGGCGTTGCGCAGCAGGTGCTTCGTGAAGATGCGGCGCGGCGGCACACCCTTGGCCACGGCGGTAAAGACATAGGGACTGTTCTGGGCTTCGAGCACGGCAGAAGAGAAGACCTGGAAGAAGAGAGCACCGACGGGCAGGGCGAGCGTGATCGCGGGCAGAATGGCCGCGTCGACGCTGCGAGCGCCGGCCGAGGGCAGCCAGCCGAGAGTGAAGGCGAAGACGCTGATCAACAGCAGGCCGCTCAGGAAGGCGGGCACCGCGATCCCGAATGGCGGAATCTGCAGCAGCAGTTGGCGTAGCCACGGCCACGGTGCGGCGTAGGCCAGGAAAGTGATGAGAACGGCGGAGGTGACGCCGAAGAGCAGAGCGAGTGAGGCGATCTGCACGCTGAAGGGGAAGGCCCGGCCGATCATCTCGGTCACGGGAACACCGGTAGCGATGGAGATTCCGAGGTCACCTTGGGCTGCCGCAATGAGGTGGCCAAAGTACTGCTGCCAGAGTGTTCCGTCGAGGCCGTACTGCACGCGCAGGGCATCGAGTTCAGCCGGATCGATGACCGTTGATGCGCCGCCCTTTGCTGCAAGGGCGGCGATCAACGGGTCACCGGGCAGGAAATGGACCAGCACGAAAACGAGCGTGTAGGTAGCCACGACAACGAACAGGAACTGTCCGAGTTTGGGCAGCAAGTAGCCTGCCCAGGCTTTCACCTGTGTCACGACTGACGCTTTTTCATGCTGGTCACATCACCTAGGGAGAGTTATTCCGAGACGCTGACGTCGTACATGATCAGTCGCGACGACGAGTCGAAGGTCAGACCAGAAACGTTGGCGGTTGAGGCGTGCACCTGAGCAACTTCGAGAAGCGGGATCAGGTACGCACGGTCAATAATCATCTCCTGAATTTCGGCGATGAGTGCCGTGCGCTCGGTGGTGTCTGCCGTGCTGGCCTGCTCGTTGAGCAGTGATTCCAGTTCAGCGTCATCGATGATGGCCCACTTCGAGACGGCATCCTTCGAGAACGTGACCCGCAAAACGTCGGGGTCAGTGCGCGTGAGGCTCGCGCTCAAGAAGTCGTAGTCGCCGGTCGCGATGGCTCCGAAGAAGTCTCCGGCGGTCACGATGTTGAGCTGCAGGTCGATGCCAGCCTTAGCGAGCTGAATCTGAGTTGCCTCCAGAACATCCTGGCCGTAGAACGCGGTAACGCTCATGGTGAGACGCTGGCCATCCTTCTCGCGGATGCCGTCAGAGCCGACTACCCAACCGTTATCTTCGAGCAACTCAGTGGCTGCATCGAGGTCGTAGGCCATGGCGTCTTCCTGGCTGCTGTAGCCAGGAGTGGCGGAGCTCAGCGCGCTCGAAGCGGGCTGCGACTGCGACGAACCGGTGAGTGCCGTGATTTCTGCACGGTCGGTAGCGAGCAGCATTGCCTTACGCACGATCTCGTCGCTGACGACGGGACGCGTGGTGTTGGGCACGAGGCTCGTGGGCATTCCGGGGTTTCCGCGAGCGTAGATGTTGTAGTCCGCGGTGTCGAAGCGGGCCTCATCTGCGGCAGGAAGGTCCTGGATGATGTCGAATTCGCCGGTCTGGAGTCCACCGGTGCGCACGCCTGCCTCCGGCGTGATCGGGAACGTGACGGTGTCAACGAGTGCTTCACCGCTGTGGCCGCGAAGTTCGGATGCCCAGTCGTAACCGACACGCTTGGCGATCACGACGGAGTCGTTAGCCACGTAGGAGTCGATCGTGAAGGGACCAGTGCCGACGACAGTCTGGCAACGGTCTTCGGGGCTGAGCTCGGTGGTGGCGTCAGAGACGAGGCCGAGCGTGATGGTGCTGGCACCCTGCAAGAACTGAGCGTTCGACGACTCGAAGTTCACGGTCACCGTGTTCTCGTCAACAGCGGTGCTGCCTTCGTAACCGGCGAGGTACTGCGAGGCGAGAGATGCGGTGGAACCCATCTCAAAGAGAGCGTCGAGGTTCTTGACCACGGTGTCTGCGGTCAGCGCAGTCTCATCGCTGAAGGTGACGTCATCACGCAGTTCGAAAGTGAACTCGGTGAGGTCATCGTTGGTTTCCCAGCTCTCTGCGAGCCACGGCACCAGTTCGCCGGTTTCGGCATCCTGATCAATGAGCGAGTCAACAACCTGGCGGCCAATGTTGAGCGCGGTGGTGAGGGTGACCTGCTGAGGGTCGAGGCACACGGGGTCACCCGTGACTGCCATCGTGATATCCGTCTTGGGCGAAGCGGCTGGCCCTGCCGCGCAAGAGGCCAACAGGCCCAGTGCGGCAAGTGCTCCGATGGGCGCAATGCCCCAGCGAAGTACTCGGTTTTTCGGGGAGTTCATACTCGGTCCTTTCAGTGCTGAAGACGCAACGTGGTGAGCGTTGCGGTGGTACTGCGGAATGTGATGCGGATGCTGCGAGTGGAGCTGGTGCTGCTGGAGGGTTCTACTGCTGCGTGTTATGCGGTGGTGCTGCCCCGCATTACTGCGGGAGTTCCCCGAACACGACGACACCGCGCGAGACAACCGCGACGATGTTTTCGGTACGAAGCTGAGTGATGTCTTCCCACGGACGGCCCTTGAGTACGACAAAGTCGGCGCCCATTCCGGTCGCGAGGGTTCCCACCTTGGCGGCCAGACCGATTGCATCGGCCGCATCCGAGGTCGCGGACTGCAGCGCACGTTCTGCGCTCCAGCCGAACATCTCGGCCATCAGACGTACTTCTTCCATCTGATCGCCGAATTTTACGAAGATGCCATTGGCATCGGTGCCGAGCACGAAGCGCACTCCGGCGCGACCCGCTGCGGTGAAGTTGGTGTTGCGCTCGATCACAACGGCTTGCGCCTTTTCTTGCGCTTCCGCCGAGACCGGGATGCGGGCTTCGGCGATCACGTCGTTGATCATGAGCGTGGGCGCCACCGAGATGTTGCGCTCGAGCAGTGTTGGCCACTGCTCTTCGGTGATGCCGGTGCCGTGTTCGAGAGAGTCGACTCCGGCATCCAAGGCAATCTGGTTGCCCTCGGTGGAGTGGCTGTGCGCGGCGACCTTGAGGCCGAGAGCGTGGGCTTCGTCGAGGGTTGTCTCGATTTCGGCGGTGGTCTGGTTGCGCCAGCCGACCTTGTCGCCGGTGGAGAGCACGCCACCACTGGTGAAGATCTTGATGCCGTCAACACCGGCGCGAGCGTATTCGCGTACGAGCTTGCGGCACTCGTCTGGACTGTCGGCGGTGGGTGTGCGGTGCGGGTAGTGCGGCGGGATGAAGAGATCGCCGTGACCCGCGGTCATGCCGACGGGGCCGTGCACAAGAATGCGCGGGCCCTGCTGAATGCCCTGATCGAAGGCGCGCTTGACGGCGAGCTGTCGACCATCACCGGAAAGATCGCGCAGGGTGGTGACTCCGTTGCGAGCAGCCTGATGAGCGTTCGCCGCGATGTGGAAGACCTGCTCTTCCCACGGAGTAAGCAGTGGCCACGAAACCCAGTCGACCTTGTCCGGTCCGGCGTAGCCGCCGAGGTGAACGTGAGTGTCGATGAGGCCGGGAATCACGCTGTATTCGGATGCCGTGGTTGCGGCGTCCGAGTCGGTGGCGTTGGCGTCGTTCACGGTTTCTACCGCGTCGATCCGGTCGCCCGTCCAGCTGATGGAGCCAATGCCGTGCGCGGCCGTGCCATCCCATAGCGATATTCCCTCGATGCGCTGGGATATTTCGGTCACGAATGGCTCCTTCAACTTATGATTTGTATGACGCTAGCAGAAGAGTGGCACTTGTAAACAAGTGACAGTACTCTGAAACACAGCAGCGGACACGTCGAATGAGGTGCGCCACAAGCGCACACCACGCGCCCTGTCGCGCCGCCTGAGAGGAATCAACGATGAAAGCCCTCTACAAGGACAAGGCCGGACCAGGCCTCATATTGGCCGAACGCCCCGAGCCCACCCCCCAGCGTGGCGAGGTGAAAATTAGGGTCGCTCGCACCGGAATTTGCGGCACTGACCTGCATATTGAGTCGTGGGATGCCTGGGCCGCCGGTGCCATCAAGGCTCCCCTGATTCCCGGCCACGAGTTCTCGGGTCACGTTGTTGAGCTGGGCGAAGGAGTGACGTCGGTCGAGGTCGGCGCCCTCGTTTCCGGCGAAGGCCACGTCGTCTGCGGGCACTGCCGCAACTGTCGCGCCGGCCGCCGCCACCTCTGCAAATTCACTTCAAGCATTGGTGTAAACCGCGATGGCGCTTTCGCCGAGTTCGTCGTGATTCCCGAACAGAACGTCTGGGCGCATCCGCTCGACATCGACCCCGAGCTCGCCGCCATCTTCGACCCGCTAGGCAATGCCGTTCACACGGCGCTGTCGTTCCCCATGGTGGGCGAAGACGTCTTGATCACTGGCGCCGGGCCGATCGGTCTCATGGCGGCGAAGGTCGCTCGCCACATCGGCGCTCGCCACATCGTGATGACCGACGTGAACGAAGAGCGTCTGCAGCTCGCGCGCGACATGGGCGTCGATCTCGCGATCAACGTCTCGACAACGCGCATTGCCGAAGCTCAAGAACAGCTCGGCATGAAAGAGGGCTTCGACATCGGGCTCGAAATGAGCGGTCACCCCACAGCGCTTCCCGAGATGATCGGCAACATGAATCAGGGCGGCCGCATCGCGATGCTCGGCCTGCCCGCCGAACCCATCGGCATCGACTGGGCCACCGTCGTGACCCACATGATCACCATCAAGGGCATCTACGGCCGCGAAATGTTCGAGACCTGGTACGCCATGAACGCCATGGTGCACACCGGTTTGGATGTCTCTGCCGTTGTCACCGACCGCTTCCCCGCCGAACAGTGGGAAGAAGCCTTCGCGACCGCCCGCCGCGGCAACAGCGGCAAGGTCATCATCGACTGGTCCTAGTCGACCACCCCGCTGAAGCCATCCCGGCCCGCCACCCCACAACTTTCAGGAGCACCGCATGTACGGAACAGTTCGCGACCAACTCACCACGACCCTCGATGAGATCCGCTCGGCCGGTCTCTACAAGACCGAGCGCCAGCTCGAGACCGCGCAATCGGCCCACGTGGAAGCGGGCGGCAAGCCCGTGCTCAACTTCTGCGCCAACAACTACCTCGGCTTGGCCAACCACCCGCGCCTCGTCGCCGCCGCCAAGAACGCCCTCGACGAGTGGGGTTTCGGCATGGCGAGCGTGCGCTTCATCTGCGGCACCCAGACCCAGCACGTTGAGCTCGAAAACCGGCTTTCGGCGCTGCTGAGCATGGAGGCGACCATCCTGTTCCCCTCCTGCTACGACGCGAACGGTGGCCTCTTCGAGGTGCTGCTGGGCGCCGAGGATGCCGTGATTTCGGATGAGCTGAACCATGCCTCGATCATTGACGGCATCCGCCTCTCGAAGGCCGCGCGCTACCGCTACAAGAATCGCGACATGGCCGACCTCGAAGCCCAGTTGATTGCCGCGAAGGATGCCCGCCGCCGCCTCATCGTCACCGACGGTGTCTTCTCGATGGACGGCTACCTCGCCCCGCTCGAAGCGATCTGCGACCTGGCCGAACAGTACGACGCGATGGTCATGGTCGACGACTCGCACGCTGTCGGGTTCGTCGGCGAGACCGGAGCCGGAACGCCCGAGCACTGCGGCGTCTCCGACCGCGTCGACATCATCTCGGGCACGCTCGGCAAAGCCCTGGGCGGAGCATCCGGCGGCTACATCAGCGCCCACTCCGAGATTGTGGAACTGCTGCGCCAGCGTGCGCGCCCGTACCTGTTCTCGAACGCCGTTGCACCCTCGGTGGTTGCCGGCTCAATCGAAGCCCTCAACCTCGTGGCCGAAGGGGCCGAGAGCCGGGCTCAGTTGAAGGAGAATGCGGAGCAATTCCGCAGCGGGATGGCCGAGGCCGGGTTCACGCTACTGCCGGGCGAGCATCCGATCATTCCGGTCATGTTTGCCGACGAGCACGAAGCAGGGGCCATGGCGGATGCCCTGCTCACGCTCGGCGTCTACGTGATCGCGTTCTCGTTCCCGGTCGTGCCGTTGGGCAAAGCTCGTATTCGCGTACAGTTGTCGGCTGGACACTCAAGCGAGGACATCAGCCGCTGCGTTGAGGCTTTTGTGGCCGCCCGAGAGTCGATCGCCGCATAGGAGCGCACATGGAAATTACGGTCCCCGAAGGCCGCATCGTTACTGGATCGCTCACCGAAGACGAGCGAATTCTCAGTGGCGTGCTTCGCCATGTGCGTGAGGCTGCTCGCGACTCCAACTTTCTGCTTCCCGGCGAGCTCAAGCTTGCCGAGTGGTTGAACTGCAGTCGCCCGCAGGTTCGGGTGGCGCTTGCGCAGTTGGAGCGCCAGGGGATTGTGATTCGCAGTCAGGGAGCCGCCACCGTCGTCGACCCGGTTGCGCTGCGATTGAGTGCTCGCTTCGAGGCGAGTGTCTCGTACGGCGAGGTACTCGCGCGCATGGGTTACACGCCTTCCGTCGAGATCTTGACGGCCGAAACGATTGAGCTACCCGCCGATCTCGCTCCCCTGCTGTCGCCGCTCAGCACCAACTGTGCCGTGAAGATCGTGCTGCGCTGGTACGCCGACGACCAGGCCGCGATGGTCGCCGAGTACACGATCCCGTTGCCCGCTGGCGAGCACGACCCGATCAACCCCACCGCCCCGGTCTACGAGTCGGCCAAGAACCTCTGGGGCGAAGGCATCGCGTGGGAAATCGTGACCGCCGGTGTTGCCCTGCTCGACGACAAGTACGCCGACCTGCTGCAGCTCGATAAGGGCACCGAAGCCAAAATGTGGGAGACCATCGGCGTCACCCTCAGCGGCGAGCGCATCTTCTACGCCCTCGAACACCACCACCCCACCCTCGTCATGTACTCCTTCGTGCGCACCATGCGAGCGCCGTGGAGTGCGATCCCCGGGCACTAGCTCGATGCGTGAGTCGCAGCCCGCGGCGGTCGGATGCTGATCTTCTGAGTTTCGGAATTTTGCGGTAGTGGCACCCTGTTGGCATAGACATGAGAGCAATTGTTTACACCGAGACCGGCGACCCCTCCGTACTTCAGCTAGTCGAGAGGCCGGTGACTGAACCCGGGCCCGACGAAGTGCGCGTGCGCATTGTGGTCAGCGGGGTGAACCCCACCGACTGGAAGTCACGCCGCGGTGCGGCATCCGTTCAGGCCTTGCCGTTTGACGAGGTTGTTCCCGGGCAAGACGGTGCCGGCATCGTGGAAGCGATCGGCTCTGACGTTCACCATGTTGCCGTCGGTGACCGCGTGTGGCTGGCGATGGCGGCCTACCAGCGGTCGAATAGCGGCTCGAGCCAGGAGCAGGCCGTTATCCCGGCCGAACGCGTGTTCGCGTTGCCCGCGAGCGCAAGTTTCGATCAGGGTGCGAGCTTGGGCGTTCCGGCGGTCACGGCTTACCGCGCCCTCACGGTTGCCGAAGACGGGCCAGACGAACTGCATCCGACCGCTCTCAACGGCAAGGTCGTACTCGTTGCCGGTGGAGCTGGTGCCGTGGGTCATGCCGCCATTCAGCTTGCGCGCTGGGCCGGCGCGACCGTCATCACGACCGTGAGCGGGCCAGCGAAAGCAGCCCTCGCCACCGCGGCTGGTGCCCACCATGTGCTCACCTACACCGACGCCGACATCGTGGAGCAGATTCGCACGATTGCTCCCGAGGGTGTCGACCAGATTGTTGAGGTGGCCCCTTCCCAGAACGCGGACCTCAACCTCGCGGTCATCCGCAACCGAGGTTCGATCTCTATCTACGCCAACAACAGCCCCGAGCTGACTCTCGATGTGCGCCGCCACATCACGCTCAACGTGCGCTACCAATTCGTGCTGCTCTACACCGTCGGCATCGACGTGATTCGTGCCGCGGGCGCAGCGATCAACATCGCTCTTGAGGATGGTGCGCTCGGCGTCGGCGAAGAGACCGGCCTGCCGTTGCACCGTTTCTCGCTCGAGCAGACCGCGGATGCTCACGCTCTCGTTGAGAGCGGAGCCGTCGGCAAGGTGCTGATCGACGTTACGGCCGCGTGATGCTCGCCGGGCTGTAGTCGAGAATCTGGAAGCGACCACAATCGACCGTGGTTGAGGGCAGGTTTTCGGCCGCAGGCGGCAACGTGAAAGGCGCGCTCTGATCATCAACGATCAGAAAAGAAACGGCCGACGGGGCGAAGTCTGCTCGATCCACCAACCATTCGTAATCGTGGAGTGCGAAATCGGTTTGGATGATCTGGGCTGGGTCATTCAGGTGAGCCTTGACTGCTCGCGCACTCCAGAACTGGCCCGCTCCGATTGCGTCGGATTCGTTCACCCAGTCGACGGCACACTGAAGAGACGGATCGGTCGCCGTTGCCCGCTCGACCGCTGCCGGAAGCGCAAAGGCAGTCAGTACGCCACCGAGAAACGCCGGAAGCGCGGCCAGAGCCAACAGCCGACGCCACGGAACAGCGGCGAGTTTCGGCGGCCGAGCATCCGCCACCAAAACGACCAGGGCGAGTGCCGGCGCAAATGCCCACAGTTGCAAGTAGCGCACTGCGTCGGTTCCCAGAAGGATGAACCCGATCGTCGTCACCAACGGAGCAAACCATGAATAGGCAGCCACTACCGCAGAGCCGATTGCTCCCCGATGCAGCGAACGAACGGTCAGCCACGCGCCGAGCAGGGTCAGCACCAACACCACGACAACGGCCAGAACCCCCGTCGGCGTTGCGAGCCGCTCGCTGACGATGGACCAGTAGTACGCGAATAAGCCCCGAGAGCGCCCCGGTTTGAGGTAGTTGTCTGGATTTGCCACAATCCACGGGGCGAGGGGAATTCTCAGAAGGTACCCCAGAACCGAGCCGGCTCCCAGCGCCGCGATCAGCCGGGTTTGGGAACGCCCCCACGCTGCACCCGACCCGGTCACCACCACGACCAGAATCAGCGGTGCCGTTGCCCACGCAAGGTAGAGAGGGTTAGAAAAGACCGACACCGTTGCGACAGCGCACAGCGCGAACACCAGCGCGTACTGCGGCAGACTGCTACCCACAATTCGGCGGGCGATGCCGACCGAGAGTAACGCTCCGAGAACTGTTGCCGAGTAGTAGGTTGTCGTCGCTAACAACGACGCAAGTTGCGGACTATTCGCGTCGCCACCACTCTCCAGCACCGCGAGAGCACACACCGCCACAAACCCCGAGGTTGCCGCGAGCGCCGCCCGGTTGTCCGTTGCGACGGTGACGGCAGCCGCCCGAAAAACGAAGTAGAGCCCTACAAAGTTCAGCACAGCCGCTACAAACTGTGCCTGCTGGATGCCTAAGCCAACCGCCGCGAGCGCCAAAAAGACGAGCGTCTCCGGCACAAACAGCACCGCCGACATCGCCCAATTACTCGCCGTTCCTTCAAGGAGTGAGCGCGATAACAACGGCACAATCATGGAGTCGCCATCGAGAAACATCAGCTCGGCTCTGCCTGCGGGGCCGGCGAGCTGCGTCACCACACCCAGCGCTAAGCCCAGCGCACCCAAAAACCACAGGGACTCAAGCAGTAAGCGACGCCGCCGGCGCACGCTGTGCATGCGAGAGCGAGTTGCGACTGCAACAGCACTCATTCCACCCTGCTCTCTTTCCACCTGCTCTGGCGATAAGCAGAATCTAACACCGGCAATCGCCGCAGTCCCGTAAGCAACAACCGTGAGCGAGACGAGCATCCGCCACGAGCGAACACGCTGGTGGCCTGCCCTCGGGTGCTGTTGCATAAAGCCATGCGACACATACTCATTCTTGGCGGGACCGGATGGCTCGGCCGCGCGATCGCGCAGGCGGCGTTGCGCGGTGGTGCGAGCGTGACCTGCCTGGCACGAGGAGAATCGGGAACGGTTCCCGCCGGGGCTGCTCTCGTTCGCGCCGACCGCACTCAGCCCGGCGCCTACGACGGAGTACGTCGTGACTGGGATGACGTGATTGAGATTTCGCGCGACCCCGCACAGGTGGAGTCGGCACTGCAGGCGCTAGCCCAGCACGCAGCACATTGGACGTTCGTGTCGACCGTCTCAGTGTACGAACGCAATGACGAACCCGGTGCCGACGAGGCGGCAGCGCTGGTGGCCCCGGTGGATCTCGCGGACTATGGGCAAGCCAAAGTCACCGCGGAGCTCGCGAGTGCTCGCCACATCGGCGAGAAGCTGCTGATTGCCCGCCCCGGACTCATCGTGGGGCCTGGCGACCCGTCAGATCGTTTCGGTTACTGGCCCGCCCGACTTATGCGCGGAGGCCACGTGCTCACCCCCACCCTCGCCGACCGGTTTGTACAAGGGATCGACGTCGCCGACCTCGCCGAATGGATTGTTCGCGCCGGCCTCGCGGGCGCCACCGGCGCCATTAACGCGGTCGGCGATTCTCACCCGCTCGCCGAGTTTCTTCGCCTTACCGCGGAGACAACCGAGTTCAACGGTCACCTCGACGAGCGCGAAGATGCGTGGTTGTTAGCGAGAGACGTTGATTACTGGGCCGGACCACGATCGCTTCCACTCTGGATACCCGCCAGCGACTCTGGGTTTTTGCGACGAAACAACGACCGCTACCGAGCTGCCGGCGGCACGCTTCGCCCCCTTCGGGACACCATCCGGCGCGTTACAGATGATGAAATCGCCCGCGGCATCGACCGTGCACGACGATCTGGGCTCACGCCCGCTGACGAAGCCCACGCCCTCGCTGACGACTGACGGGGACTGGCAGCTGAATAACCGACTTAAGGCGCGGGGTGCTCGACGCCGGGTAGAGTCCAGATAGCGCAGGTGCGGGCGGCCGCCGAGAGCGTGAGCCCGGCGGCGGAGGTTGCCAGAATCGCCTCGCCGGAGAGGAACGCGGGGGTCGCGGCATCCGCCCCACTTGCAGCGTGCCCGGAAGCAGCCCCGTCGGAAGCGGTCGTCGCCGCCAACTCGACGCCGAGCGCATTGGCAGGCAACGTCACCGTCAGTGGCGAGCGCGCCACCACAACGAGAACGGTGGCGTCGGCATCCTCGCGCACGAAGACGAGCGCGTCATCCGCAATGTGCAGCCAGCGCAGACCGCCGTGCGACAGCGTGGGCAGTTCGCGTCGCAGCGCGATCAGCTGGCGATACACGTCGAGCGTGGGCGCCACGGCGGGGTCAGTTTCGGTTCCCCACGGGATGGGCGTGCGCGACATTTCGCCGTCGTCACCGCTGAGGCCGAACTCGTCGCCCGCGAAGACGACGGGCACTCCCGGCAGCGTCACCGAGAGAGCGAGCGCGAGCGGAACGTTCTCGGCGGGCGCGTGCGTGCTGAACCGCGCGGTGTCATGAGTGTCAAGGGGGTTCATGTTGCCGAGTCGGATGCGCCACGGAATGCTCGCCGTGAACCGTACCGTCATCTCGGCAAAGTCGCGGGCGCTGTAGTTCGGGATGCCACCGAGGGGTTGCCCGAAGAACCACGCCTCCGGATCGATCGAGCCATCCGCGGTGACGTGGGAGGTGTCGCCGGGTTCCGTGAGCCAGCCCCACACCGGCCGCGTGAACGACGGATACGTCATCGCGCCGTGCCAAGCATCACCCTGCAGATCGCTGGCGGCATCATTCGTCGATTCGGCCAGCAGCACGGTATCCGGATTCACAGATTCCATCGTGCGACGCGTGATTTGCCGAACTTCCTCGTTGAGGTCCTCGGCACCCATCCGGCCGGTCATGTTCGCGACATCCACGCGCCAACCGTCGAAGTTGTAGGGCTCCTTGAGCCAGTGGGCAACCACCGAATCGTCGCCCTCGATGAAGCGGCGACGCAGCTCGGCCGAGTTCCAGTTGAACTTGGGCAGGCTTGGCGTGCCCAACCAGCCGACGTACTCGGTGTGCTCGTCATTCGTGAAGTAGTAGAAGTCACCCTCGGGCGCCTCGGGTTTTCCGAGCGCGGCCTGGAACCATTCGTGCGCGTCACCGGAGTGGTTCGTCGTGAGGTCGCCGATGACCTTGAGGCCGCGAGCGTGGGCCTCCCGCACCAAACGGATCAGCGCTTCGCGCCCGCCCAACAGCTCATCGACATCCACGAAGCTCGACGCGTCGTAGCGATGGTTCGAGCGCGCCGGAAAGATCGGCGTCAAATACAGCATCGTGACGCCGAGCGCGGTCAGGTGGTCGAGGTGCTCGGTGATGCCGTCGAGGTCTCCCCCGTAAAACTGCTTCGAGCGGCCGGGCAGCACCGGGTCGACCGGCTCATCCCAGCGCGCGGCGATGGCCCACTCGGGCTTGGCATGAGAGTCGGCGGCGGATGATCGGGCAAAGCGATCAGGGAACACCTGGTACATCACCGTCTCCGCCAACCACTCCGGGGCAGCCGGAGTCGCGAGCAGCGCAAAGTCTTCGGCGTCGAGCGTTTCGAGCGAGTGCAGTCCGCTCTGGTTGAGCCACTCGATGCGGCCAGCCTTGCCGTGGCCCGGCGGCGCGGCGGTGCCGTCAGCGGCCGCACCGTGCGCGGCAGCACGGCCAGCGGCCGCCTCGTGCACGAGCAGCCACCGATAGCCATGCCGCGGGTTCTCGACAACCACTTCGGCCTGCCACCAGTCCCAGCCGGCGGCAGTTCCGGTGAGGCGAGCATCCGTCCAGCGTGGTTCGTGATCCGGATTCTCGCGCACCCGCACAGCCTTCAGCGGCCCGTAGCCGACCGGCACGCGAAGACGCAGCGTGACCGTATCGCCGAGCGCGGGCGTCTGCGTAGAGACGTGCAGCGCTGAGCCGTCGTGGTGCGGGAGGAGGGCATCCATTACTTCACGCTTCCTGCGGTCAGCCCGCCGACGATGTATTTCTGCAGGAACAAGAACAGAGTCATCACGGGGATGGCGGCGAGCACAGCGCCGGCCGCGAAGATGCTCCAGTTGCGCGAGAACTCTTGAGAGACGAATTGGTAGAGACCCACCGCGAGGGTCTGCTTGTCGGGGTCGATGAGCACGATGCTCGCGATCACGAACTCGCTCGTCGTGCCCACGAACGACAGCAGGCCAACGACAGCCAAGATCGGGGCAACGAGGCGCAGGATGATCGTGAAGAAGATACGTGCATGACCCGCACCATCGATCTTCGCCGCTTCATCGATGGAGGACGGAACCGTGTTGAAGAACCCGTACATCAGGTAGGTATTCACTCCGAGCGCGCCACCGAGGTAGACCATGATGAGCCCGATCTGGCTGTTGAGCCCGATCGCCGGGAAGATTTCGGAGATTCCCGAGAGCAACAAGAAGATGGCGACGACAGCGAGCAACTGCGGAAACATCTGCACGAGCAGCAGCGTGAGCAGCCCCACCCGGCGACCGATGAACCTCATACGCGAAAAGGCATATGCCGCGAGGGCGCCGAGGAAGACGGTACCGAGCGACGAGATACCGCCGATCAGTAGAGTGTTGCCAAACCACGCAGCGTACGGCTGCTGCGGTCGATTGAAGAGATCGACGTAGCTTTCAAAGCTGAAGTTCGAGAAGAGCGAGTTGGCGGTCACGAGGGTGCCGCCGGGGTTCAGCGACGCACTAAACACGTAGAGCAGCGGGAACGCGGCGAAGATCGACATGGCGATCCCGACGAGGTGACGCCAGCCGGTTTCGCGGAAATAGCGCTTGAAAGTCCGCTTCGGGTGCCCGACGGCAACGTCCGAGCGCATCGCGGCATCCGGGTTCTGCTTCTGAGTTGTTGCAGTCATCTCAGTTCAACTCCTCAAGCGATTTCGTGCGACGGAAACTGATGATGGCGATACCCGCCACCAGAATGAAGATGATGATCGCGAACGCGCTCGCGAGGCCGTAATCGCGGTTGGCTCCCACGAAGGCGACCTTGTAGACCATCGAAATTAGGATGTCCGTCGCGCCCACATTCACCCCCGCGGATACGTCGCGCGGCCCACCATTGGTGAGCATGTAGATGAGGTTGAAGTTGTTGAAGTTGAACGCAAACGACGAGATCAACAGCGGTGCAACGGAGACCAACAACAGGGGCAGCTTCACGAATCTAAAGATGGCCCACGGCTTCGCGCCATCCACTGTCGCAGCTTCGGTGAGCTCTTCAGGGATGGCCTGCAGCGCCCCCGTCGTCACCAGGAACATGTACGGAAACCCGAGCCAGAGATTCACGAACAGTATTGAGCCTTTGGCCAGCCACTCGTTCGTGAGCCACGGCACTTCGGCTCCGCCCAGCAGCACCACATTGATGAAGCCGAACTCTTGGTTCATCATTCCGGCCCACACCAGTGCCGACAAGAAGCTAGGGAACGCGTACGGCAAGATCATGATGATCCGGTAATACTTGCGGCTCTTCATCCGCTTGTCATTGAACACAATCGCCAAGAACAGTCCGAGTGCGAAGGTCGTGAATACCGAGAGGAACGCGAACGCGAAGGTCCACACGGTCACGCTAATCAGTGGACCACGGATGGAGTCCTCAGTGAACGCTCGAACGAAGTTGTCGAGCCCGACCTCAATTTTCCATCCCGGCAGCAGCTCTTGGCCGGCATCCGAGGTGAAGGCACCGGTGCCGATATCGGAGTACACGGTGCCGGAGTTCGTATCGCGCATCGTGCCCGCGGCTTCGTCGTACTCAAGCGACGAGGTGTAGAGGAAGGCGCTCGACCCGTCGGGGGTGCGCAGCATGCCGTCGTTGGGATCGTCGGTCAGTGGGACGCTGATGGCGGCGATCTCGGTCTGCTTGCCGAGGATGTCTTGGAAGCCCAGACTCGTATACCCGTCGAGGCCAACCGCGACGCCTCCCTCAAGCTGGGCGTTGTGCACCTCTTTGAGCGGCCGTTCGTTGCCACCGATGCTCACACTGCCGTCGGGTTCGGTGACGAGGAAGGAGATTTCGCCCAGTTGCTCGAGCACCGTCAGACGGTAGTTTGGCGAATCGGCGACGCGGTTCTGCGATGACAGCAGTAGCGAATTGACCGCATCCGCTTTCGTGGAATTGTGGCCGGTGCCATAGTTCGTGAACGCGATGTAGCCCGAGTACAGCAGCACAAAGATTTGGAAGATCGCGAGAAAGATCAGGCCCGGCGCGAGGTACTTGGCGGGCAGCTTGCCGCGGGAGAAGTAGATCCAGTTGACGAGCAGCGTGACCGCAACGACGAGTCCAGCCACGAGCCACGATTCGCTGCGCACGAGCACAAACAGCGCGTAGATCGCGATCGCGTCGACGACACCGAGACCCAGGATCTTGACGGACACAAGTTTCCAGCCACCGGAGGCGGCATCCGCAATTCTGGTCGCACGTTTCGCGCGGGCAGACTGCCGGATTGGGCCGGGATCAGTCTCGGGGGGTGTCGTCACGGGGATTCTCCATTGAAGGCGTGCAGGTCAGTCGAGCGGTGCGAACCGGGACTGCGTTCTGAGAAGGCAGTCCCGGCTCGGTGGTGCTGCAAGGAAGTGGCCGCCCGCGTGCAGACGGGCGGCCACCGTGAGCTATCCGGCGATAGCGGTTTCGATGTCGCCTGACATCTTCTGCCAGAGCGACGTTGCGTCGCCACCGTTGATGATGGCGGCTTCGGTGACACCCCAGAACTCCCAGACAGCTCCCATGGCGGGGATCGAGGGCATGGGCACTGCGTTCTCACCGACGGCACCGAACCCGGCAACGATCGGGTCGGCGCTTGCTGCTTCGAAGGATGCCGTGAGCGCTGGTGCGCGTCCGCCCACTTCGAACAGTGCGGTTTGAACTTCTTCGCTGCCCATGTAGTTGACGATGAACTCGTTCGCGGCGAGCGCATTCTCGCTCTTAGAACTGACGAAGAAGCCCTGCACTCCCACGAATGGTTGTGCGGTTTCGCCACCGGCAGAGGGGATCGGGTCGATCGCCACGTCGATGCCTGCTTCGACGGCGGCGGGCACGTTCCACGGTCCGGTCAGGTAGAAGGGCGATTCTCCGGCGATGAACTTTTCCTTGGCGAGGTCGCCAGTGATGTTGGTGTTGAGTACGCCTGCAGCGCCCTGTTCACCGAGCCAGGCCGCGAACTTGTCGCCACCCGCGTTGCCGATTTCGAGGGCGTCGGCGTCGTAGCTTCCGTCAGCGGCGGTGCCGAAGACGGGCGCACCGAACGAGGTCTGGAAGGGGTACAGGTGGTACGGGTCGGCCGCTTCAGGGTCGAGCCCCACCAAGAACGGGTATTCGGTTCCGGCAGCTTCGCCCATGGTGACCATCTCGTCGAAAGTCGCGGGGGTGCTGGGCGCGAGGGCCGTGTTGCGCACGAGAGCGATGTTTTCGATCGAGTAAGGAACGCCGTAGACCTGGCCTTCGTAGCTCATGGCGGTGATTCCGACGTCTTGGAAGGCATCCGCCTTGTCTCCGAGTTCGACGGGAGCAACGACACCGTTGGTCACGAAGGTTCCGAGCCAGTCGTGGGCGCCGATGACAACGTCGGGACCCTTCCCGGTGGGCACTTGGGCGATGAACTGGTCGCGAATGTCACCGAATTCTTTTTGTACAAGCTTGACCTCGACACCGGTCTCGGCAGTGAAGTCTGCTGCGGCGTCTTTGAGCACGGCTGCGCGATCGGCGTCGACCCACACGGTGAGTGCTTCGCCGGTTCCGGCGCTGTTATCTGCTGTGTCGGATGCTGCTGTGCATCCGGTCAGTACTAGCGATGCAGTAACTGTGAGTGCGCCTACGGCCCACAGTCCTTTGTTGTTCACCCTCATTGGTGCTGCCTTTCGTCAGTGAAAGCATTGCAAACTGCAAGCGCTTCCATGTATACCTCCTATGGGTCGGGTTCGGCAACAGCCTGTTCCAAAATTTTCAGCATTTATAGCGAGAGAAATGAGACGAACAATGTGGAAGCGCTTAGCTTTTGGGGCCAATGGCGATAGTGTGGCGGCTATGACTTCCGTGCTTCAGGACACCGAATGGTGGCGCTCCGCCGTTATTTACCAGATCTATCCGCGGTCATTTGCCGACGCAAACGGCGATGGAATGGGCGATCTGCTCGGCATCCGCGACCGACTTCCTGCGTTAGCTGAGCTCGGCGTCGACGCCGTGTGGCTTTCGCCGTTTTACACGTCACCGCAGCGCGATGCCGGCTACGACGTTGCTGACTACTGCGACGTGGATCCCCTCTTCGGCACGCTCGATGACTTCGACTCGATGACGAGTCGCGCCCACGAGCTGGGACTGCGGGTCATCGTCGACCTCGTGCCCAATCACTCCTCAAGCGACCACCGGTGGTTCCAGGCCGCACTTGCCGCGGAGCCCGGCAGCCCCGAGCGCGATCGCTACATGTTCCGCGACGGTCTCGGCGAGAACGGTGAGCTGCCACCCAACAACTGGCAGTCGGTGTTCGGCGGCGACGCCTGGACCCGCACAACGAACCCCGATGGCACGCTCGGTCAGTGGTACCTGCACCTCTTCGACACCACCCAACCCGATTTCAACTGGGAGAACCGCTGGGTGCGCGACCAGTTCGCCGACATCCTTCGCTTCTGGCTCGACCGCGACGTTGACGGCTTCCGTGTGGATGTCGCCCACGGCATGATCAAAGCCGACGGCCTGCCCGACTGGACTCCCCCGGTCGCCGGCGGCAGCATGGGCGGAGCCGGCACGACCGACGCCGAGCTTGCCGCATCCCGCGCACCGTTCTGGGCCCAAGACGGCGTGCACGAGATTTACCGCGAGTGGCGCGAGATTCTGAACAGCTACGACGGCGAGCGCATTCTGGCGGCCGAAGCGTGGGTCGATCCGCTCACCGACATGGCCAAGTGGGTGCGTCCGGATGAGATGCACCAGGCCTTCAATTTTCCTTACCTCGAGACACCGTGGGCTGCTGGCCCGCTGCGCTCCGTGATCGATGCCTCGATCAGCGCGTTTTCTGCTGTCGGAGCACCCAGCACGTGGGTGCTCTCTAACCACGATGTTGTTCGTCACGCGTCACGTCTCGCGCTGACTGCCGACAACCCACAGGGTCACGGCATCGGCCCGAAGTCAGCCGGCCTCCCGATTCCGGAGCTTGGGCTTCGTCGTGCCCGCGCCGCGACCGCCCTCATGCTCGCCCTGCCGGGCAGCGCCTACCTCTATCAGGGCGAAGAACTCGGCCTGCCCGAAGTAATCGACCTCCCCGATGAGGCCCGCCAAGACCCGACCTGGTTCCGCACCAATGGCGAGCGCTACGGTCGCGACGGCTGCCGCGTTCCGATCCCCTGGGAAGCAAACTCGCCCTCCTACGGCTTCGGCCCCACGGATGCCTCGTGGTTGCCGCAACCCGCAGAATGGGCAACTCTCGCCCGCGACGCCCAACGCGACGACAGCACCTCGACACTCTCGCTGTACCGCAACGCTCTCGCCCTGCGCCGCGCTCACGAGTTGGCCACCAACGAACTCGAATGGCTCGACACCGGCGCCGAAACGGTGCTCGGTTTCCGCACCGGCGACGTACGTGTCTTTGCCAACACCGGGGACGCCGCCGTGGCTCTCCCGGCCGGCGAAGTGCTGCTCGCGAGCGGCCCTCTCAGCAACGATCAGCTGCCGGCAGACACCACGGTGTGGCTGAGGGCATAGACCAACGCGGCTCCGAATTCTCGCGAATGGATGCCGGTCGATAGAATCAGCAGCGGCGCGACCGCTGTAGGGCGGCATCCATTCTCGTCAGAATCCAACGGAGGGCAGCTGATGGCTAGCATCGAAGATGTTGCTCAGCGCGCTGGTGTGTCCACCGCGACCGTGTCTCGGGCGCTCAGCGGCAACGGCCCCGTATCGGCGGCTGCGCGTCTCAAAGTGACGGAGGCTGCGGCCGCTCTCGACTATGTCGTCTCGTCGAGCGCGTCGAGTTTGGCATCGGGCCGCACCAAAAATGTCGGCCTCATGGTGCCGTATTTGACCCGCTGGTTCTTCACTTCTGTGGTGGAAGGCGCCCAGCAAGCGTTGATGCGCCACGGCTATGACGTCACTCTCTACAACCTTTCGGGCAGCGTCGCTGAACGCGAGAAGGTCTTCGACGTCTTCTTGCAACGCAAGCGCATCGACGGCATCATCACTGTTTCCCTCAAGCTTTCCCCCACTGAGGTGGAGCGGCTTCACGCCCTCGATCGCCCAGCGGTCGGAGTCGGTGGGCCGATCGACGGAGTGCGCACTCTGACCTTGGATGACGACGCCGTGTCGAGCCTCGCCACCGGCCACCTGTTGGCGCTCGGCCACACCAAGATTGCTCACATCGGTGGCTCTGAAGACTACGATCTCGAATTTCATATCCCCACGAATCGGCGCCACGGCTACGAAGCTGCTCTGCGCGAAGCGGGAATCGAGCCACGACCCGAGTTCTTTGCCACCGCCGACTTCACCATTCAGGGCGGCTATCACGCAGCCAAGCAGCTGCTCGGCAACCCGCTACTACGCCCGACAGCGATCTTCGCTTCGTCAGATGAGATGGCCATCGGCTGCATCTTGGCCGCCCGAGACCTCGGCCTCGTGGTGCCGCGCGATATTTCCATCATGGGAATCGACGGCCACGAACTCTCCGAGTTCTTCGGGCTCACCACGGTGTCGCAGTCCCCGCAGGCTCAGGGCGAGCATGCCGTCGAGATCCTGATGAACCTACTCGTGCCCGGCAAGCATCCCGAGATCCCCGAAAACTCACCGATCGACTACGAGCTCATCGTGCGGTCGAGCACGAGTCGTCCGCCCGAGTAGCCCCACCCAGTTCGGGTTACCTCGGGCTGTTCTCTCGTTTCGCTGTGGCACAATCAGAATCGAATGGCCTATTGCAGGCGTCGAGAGTCTGGGGGCAGACGTGAGCACTGGGAGAGATCACTCGTCTTTGCCTGCCGACTCTCTCGATCAGATAGCGGATGATCTGCAACGACTGCGGATCGCTGCCGGGGAAGTGTCGTACTCCGAGCTTGCATCGCGCATCGCTCATCGCCGTGAGGAAAACGGCGTTAGCCCTGCCGCTGCGCGGGTTGCCCGTTCGACGGTCTTCGACATCTTCCGCACCGGACGAAGCCGCATCAATGCGGGCCTTGTCGCCGAAATCGTCGTAGCGCTAGGCCACGATGAGGCAGAAGCCGAAGCCTGGCGATCACGATGTCTGGAGGTTCGTTCGACGGCGAAAGCCGCAGCCCCTCATGCTCCCCTTCCCCCAGCCCAGAATCCCGATTCACGCCTCGCCTTCGTCGTCGTCCTCATGGTGGCGGCTGTCGGCTTGAACCTCTTCGGCGGAAGCGTTGTCGCAAAGTTTGAACTACCAATCTTTCTCGACATGATCGGCACCGCAGTCGTCGCGATCGCTCTTGGCCCTTGGCAGGGTGCCCTCGTAGGACTCTCAACCAACGTCATCGGCGTCTTCGCAACAGTGCCGCAAACTCTGGCCTACGCCATCGTTAACGTCGTCGGAGCACTCGTGTGGGGGTATGGTGTTCGGTTGTGGCGCATGGACAAGTCGCGCTTGCGGTTCTTGCTGCTGAATGTGCTGGTTGCCCTCGCTTGCACCATCACTGCGGTGCCAATCACTGTGCTCGTCTTTGGCGGAGTCGCAGGCCACGCGGGTGACGACTTTATTGCGACGCTGCGGGCGATTGGTGACGGCCTGTGGGCGTCGGTCTTTACCGTCAACATCTCGATCTCACTCGCCGACAAGCTCATCACCGGTTACACGGCTCTCGCCATCATTCACCTGCTCGGCAGGCTTGGCCTGTCCGAAATCAGCCGCGGCAACGGCCCGCCGCTCAACACGCGACGCTGAGCCCCGGAGAGGTCGCCGACCGTTCGTCATGCGATTGCTCGCTCCCGAACTGCCGCGCAAACCGACGATCGGCCCAGCGCTGCGCGTCCTGATGGCGCGTCGCGAGTTCTGACGCTCGCTGCGCTGGTTCGAGCGACTCGAGATAGAGAGCGTCGGCGCGCGCGCAGAGGCCTGTCGCACTCGCCCACATCGTCTGTCGCGCCTGCGCGGGGGTCGTGCCTAGCTTCTCCCGCAGCTCTGCCTCGGGACCTTCGAAGGCGTGGGATAGCATTTCGGCGCGTTCCCCGAGGCGAGCGATCCACACCGATCGCATGGCGAATGTTCCGACCAGAATGACGAGCGAGAAGACCATCGCGAACGGAACGACGAAGAATCCGCCCACCGCAAGGGCCACAAGCAGGCTCTGGGCGAGCATCCGACCACGATCGTGGTTCTTCAGGTGTCGCGCTTTCTCAGCTACCTCAAGCGCGATCTTATGGTGGTCCTCGTTATAGGCGGTGAGCGCTCGGCGCAGCTCAGAGGTGACGGCAGCGAACTCTAGTTTGCCGATTCCCTTGAGGCGAGTGACATCGGTGCGTTGGATGATAGCGACTAGGTCGGGAGCAACGCATGAAGCGGTAATGAGCTGGCTATCCGCCTGCATCATCGCCTCGCTGAGGATGGCGGAAATAGCTCGTTTATCGTCGCTGGTGTGTATGGTCATGCCGCCCCTTTCGGTACTCACGGGTCTAGTCGTCAGCGTCCAGTACATCCCCTGCGAGCACTGCACCCGTGCGATTTCGACGATCCCGAACGAACCCGGACACCCCACGGATGGCGTCGCCGGGCTACTAAGAGTGGGGCTCTACAAGCCGGCGGGCGGCTTCGCGCACGGAGTCGCAGCGCGCTTTCTCGCTGCCTGCGAACTCGGGGCATCCGATGGAGCGCAGTTCGGCCGGAGCGCGCTCCCAGTTGCTGGCAACGGCCAGCAGCAGAGCGAGCAGCTCTTCGGGCTTCCACGAGGAATCGACGATCCCTCGTTGCTGGGCGTCGGCAATCACTTCGAGCTTGTGCTTGTAGCCCTCGACGCGCCCTTCAGAGAATGATCCGAGCGTTTCGGCATCGTGCAGCCAGGCCCACATGGTGACGCGTTGCGCGCTCTGGTCGTTGACGAAGTAGTTGTGCAGTCGCACGGTATATTCCACGAGATCAGCATCGATCGGCACGGCATGAGCGAGACGGTCGAGCCCGGTCTGCATGACGTGATCGAAGAGAGCGTCTTTGTCGCCAAACCAGGCGTAAATACGTTCCTTGCTCGCCTTCGCTGTTTCTGCGATGCGATTGATACGGGCGCCAGCGACGCCGTACTCCGCAAATTCGGCTGCTGCAGCCTCAATTACGCGCTGTTTTGTTTCGCGGCCGCGGAGTTGATCACGCGGCATTTCTGTCGAAACCACCAAACACCTCCTAATCGAACCGGTTGGTTTGACTTAGCCTACACGCCAACGTACTGTCGAACCAATTGGTTTGATAAGAACCAACGGGCTCGGAAACGAGCACCATGGTTTTGTTAGGAGTCAGCATGACAAACGTATTGATGGTCCTCTCGGCAGCGTCCTACCTGACGCTCGCTGACGAAACGCAGCACCCCACTGGAGTCTGGGCAGAAGAGTTCCTTGAGCCGTACCGCATCTTCACCGAAGCAGGCTGGAAGGTTCAGGTCGCCAGCCCCGCAGGAGTGGCCCCCACTTTTGATGCGATCAGTCTCAGCGAAGGTGGCGTCGGTTCCGCCGAACGCCTCGCTGACTTTGAGGCCCGCATCGCGGAACTCCAGCCGGTGCTGCAGCATCCGCTCCGCTTGGATGCCGTCAACGCCAGCGACTATGACGTGATCTTCTACCCCGGAGGCCACGGCCCCATGGAAGACCTCGCCGTCGACGACAACTCCGGCCAGCTCATTGTTGAGGCCGTGAAATCGAACACGACACTCGGTGTGCTCTGCCACGCCCCCGCAGCGCTGCTCGCCGCGAACGACAAGGCAACCGGCGAATGGGCCCTCAAGGGTCGCAAGATGACCGGCTTCGCGAACACTGAAGAAGAGCTTGGCGGTCTCGCCGACAAGGTCAAGTGGCTCGTCGAAACCCGCCTCGTTGAGCTGGGTGCCGACTACTCGAAGGCAGCAGAACCTTTCGCCCCGTACGTCGTCGTTGATGGCGCGCTGTACACCGGTCAGAACCCCGCATCATCCGTCGCCGTTGCTGAGCGCATCGTCGCCGACAAGTCATAACCAGCACACACTTCCCACTTTTCACACTTCATCAATTTCAAGGAGATTTTCATGACAACTGTTACAAGCACCCAATGGCAGCTAGCCTCACGCCCCACCGGCGTTCCGACCACCGACAACGTAGTGAAGGTTCACATCGAGCTCCCCGAGCTCGCTGATGGCGACGTTCGCGTACGCAACACCTTCCTCTCTGTCGACCCCTACATGCGTGGTCGCATGAACGAGGGCCGCTCGTACGTTGCTCCCTTCAACCTCGGCGAGACCATGGGCGGCGCAGCCGTTGGTGAAGTTATCGAGTCGAACGACGCATCACTGCCTGTTGGCACTCTTGTTCAGCACCAGCTCGGATGGCGCGACATCGCGCAGGCTCCTGCTGGCCAGTTCACGGCGCTCCCCAACGTTCCCGGCATCTCGCCTTCGCTGTTCCTCAGCGTCCTCGGCATCACCGGAATCACCGCCTGGACCGGACTCACCCAGATCGCGCACATCAAGGAAGGCGACACCGTCTTCGTTTCTGGCGCAGCAGGTGGGGTCGGCACCATGGTTGGCCAGATCGCCCGCCTCCTCGGCGCAGCACGCGTCGTCGGTTCCGCTGGCACCGACGAGAAGGTTGCACTGCTCACGAGCAAGTACGGCTACGACGCCGCCTTCAACTATAAGAATGGTGACATTGCTGGCCAGCTGGATGCTGCGGCCCCCGACGGCATCGACGTCTACTTCGACAACGTGGGTGGCGAGCACCTCTCGGCAGCCCTCGGCGCATTCAAGGATGGCGGCCGCGTGGCAGTCTGCGGCGTCATGTCCTTGATCAACGGCAAGGATGAGGGCATCAAGAACAGCGCCAACATCGTGACCCGTGGCTTGACCATCAAGGGCTTCACCATGGGCAGCTACTTCCACCTCGCCCCCGAGTTCGGTGCGGCAATGCAGGGATGGCTCTCCGAAGGCAAGATCGCCTACGACGAAACCATCACCGATGGCATCGACAACGCGCTCGACGCCTTCAACGGCATGATGAACGGTGCAAACACCGGCAAGGCGATCGTTCGCCTCTAACCGTTTCGCGACTGCCGACCCGAACGGCACGCACCGGCCGCACCTAGCGTGAAAGAGAAATGCCCCACAGCATCAGCTGTGGGGCATTTCTCTTGCCTAAGTCGCGTTCATCAACTCGTGAGCGCCGGGATGATCGCACCCGAGAACACCTGCCACGCGAGCGCGGTCTTCGCGACCAAGCTGAGCGTGATGTAGGTGCGCTCCCCCTGCAGGTAGCTCTTCCACTTACCCACTTGCTTGTATTGCAGCCACTGGTTGAGCGCGAACGTGTTGAAGAACACGAAGAGCGAAATCACGATGCCGACGACAAAGCTGGGGGCCGCTACTTCGTTCGCACTGCCCGGTCGCAAGAAGTAGATGAGGATAAGAATCCACGGCACGACGCCGACCATTGATCCGAAAATAAAGGGCAGCATCCCGCCGGAGCCTGGCTTCTCGTATTTCTCTTGCAAGGCGCCGAACAGAATCATCGCGGCGTTCACAGCGAAGACCGCGAAGAGGGCGGCGATATCGGTGACGCCGTTGATCGCGAGAATGAGCCAGATCATGATCGAGGAGCTGAGCGAGTACTCCGTCCAGCGGAAGTAGTTGCGACTCTCCAACAGACCCGTCTTGTAGCGCCCGAAGAACCACGGGCTCGAAACCAAAAAGTGGAAGAACGCGCTCAGCGCGAGAAAGGCCACAACGCCGACGCCGATATTGACCTCAAAAACGGTCACCCGCTCGGGCGGAATGGGCGCTCCGGGAGGGCCAGCCAAGTAGTCGGCCGTAACGGCGAACAACACTTGAGTGCTGAGCATTGTGAGAACAATCGCAAAGCCGATGGCCTGCAGCAGGTGCAGGCTGCCCGCCACAACGTTGTAGACGCGTAGTCGGTCGACTTGTTGTTCCGGTGAATAGGTCTTCTTTGACACGGGATATTCCCTTCGACGGTGGCTGCCACGTTAGCACCGGCCCACCCAGCGAACGAGTCCTCTAGCGCGGTCGTTCTCTTCCCCTTACGGCAGCGCGGCGAGCGGCCCATTTCTGCCGACAAACACCGTGCGATCCGCAGTGCCCGGCAAAGGGTGAAGGTGCAGTTTGTGAGCGAGCGCAACCGAAGCAGCATTGGCGGGGTGCACGACCGCCACGAGCAGTAAGGCCTCAATCGTGGTTCTCATATAGGCGAGAAGGGGACGCATCGCTTCGTACGCGATTCCTTGGCCCTGATACGCGGGATGCACAATCCAGCTCACCTCGAGACACCGCGCAGCGGCTGTGAGCGACCGCAGCTGCAGGGTGATCTCGCCCACCAGCTCGCCGTCGTGTTCAATGGCCAACGCCAGCACGTCATCCACGCGGCGCATCTGCGTTTGCCGTGTTCTCAATTTCAGCTGCCGCAAGGACGATCGCACGGTACGCTGCGGCCACGTCGTGTACTGGCGCACGTGCGGGCTCGATTGGATTTCGTGCCACCGTTCGGCGTCTGCCAACCGATGCGGTCGCAGCAGCAAGCGATCGGTATGGATGATCGGCACGCGCAGAGGCGATCCGAGCGTGGGCCGAGCATCACTTCTGGGCATGAACCTACCGAACCGATGTATCCGTCGAGCGTGCCAATCATGGTGTTCGCAGCAGTCTGACACAACGGCTGACACTATTCGGTCGCGGGGGTTCCGCTCCTGTAAACAGGAGGTAAATTACGCCGGATGCGCTTCAGCGTCGAGCACAGAGCGCGGGTGACTACCGCGCTTGGCGTCGGCGGCCAGGCGTCGACTTGCCCTTGGCTGCGGGTGCCCGACCTCTGCCCTTAGATGCCTTCGCTTTGCCACCGGGTTTTGCGACGGACTGTGCCGCTGATTTCGCGGACTTCTCTAATTGCCTCTCGGCGTCAAGAAGATACGCTTCGCCTTTCGGCGTGAGTTGGGTCGTACTCGCGGTGTTATCAAACAGCTCATAACCGAGCTGTGCTTCCAGAGATCTAACGGCCGCAATCAGGCTCGAGCGTGGCACACCACATTCTCGAGCCGCGTGGGCAAAGTGGAGGAGTCGCCCAGCGGCGACGAACTGTCTGAGCAGGGAAGGATCCATTACCCTCAGAGTAGGCGATCACGCTGCCCGCAGCGTCATTGCCGCCGTGCGTTATTGAGCCAGCAGGCCTGTAGAGACGAAGATTATTTCGCCATCGCTGCCATCGAATGGCGTGAACCCGAGTTTCTGCGCCAGAGCCATTGACGCGGTGTTTGTGGGGTGCACGAGCGCGAAAATCACTCGGGCTTCGAGGCGCGTAAATGCCAGCTCCAGCATCGCTCGGGCGGCTTCAAACGCGTAACCATGCCCCTGGGAGTCTGGGTGCAGAATCCAACTAATTTCAGCCGAGCGAGTGACTGTTTCGACGGACCTGAGGTGCAGGGAAACATCACCGATCAGGATGCCATCGTGTTCGACGGCCAGCGCCAGAAAGTCGTCTGCCTGCTTCAGCAACACATGGTGTGTGCGGTTCTTGAGGTGGCGGCGGGATTCTTCACGATTCCGCTCCGGCCACGAGGTAAATGCCCGCACTTGAGGGTCAGATTGGATCTCGAACCAGCGGTCGCTGTCGGCCATCGAGAAGGGGCGCAGCGTGAGCCGTTCTGTGTGGATGACCGGGGCTTCCACCGGAACAGGAAGTGAAGCTCCACGCATCAGTCGTGGACGTGTGATGCCGAACATAGTCATCGACCTCGGTTGACGTTTCGCGGTCGCGAGACCACGCGTCCGATTGAATTGTGTACTGACGTTTAACCTAACAGCACCGGTTTGCGCGACAACCTGCAAAACGCCATTGTGCTGCCCTGTTCGCAATTACAGGGAGTAATGGCAAACATCACGAAGAATCGTATTTGTACTCCTTCGCCGATGAGCTAACGGGGGAGATTTCTCCACCACCGCGTAACTACAAAACCCCCGGAATTCCGGGGGCCTCGGTTGTAGCTGAGGCGGGATTCGAACCCGCGACCTCACGATTATGAGACGTGTATCCGTTGTAGCCGCTCGTTATGCGAGCAGACACTTCCACCACCGAAACCGGCGCAGCTGAGGTTATCGCGCGCGGCTGCGTGCGCCCCATCAAGACCTCCACGGGCATTTGGGTGCGTTGCGGTTCTCGCATCAAGAGCAGCTGCGGCTCGTGCGCGGAACTGTACCGGGGCGACTGGGCATCCATCGCTCGCTCCGGCGTTTTCGACGGGCCGGTGCAGAACTATCGGTTCTACCTACTCACGCTGACCGCTCCTTCCTTCGGCTCGGTTCATCGTGTCCCTCGAAGCGAGAAGAAAACCGCGCCGGTGTGCGGTTGTGGCGTTCAGCACTCGGTGCAGGATGCGGGCTTGCGCGGTGTGCCGCTTCGCCCGTCGAGCTACGACTACGCGGGGCAGGCCGCATGGAACCGTGACGCGGGCCTGCTCTGGGATCGCACGCGGCGTCGGCTGCGGGATCGCTGGGACTCGGTGGAGTACTTCATTGTGCGGGAATGGCAAGACCGGGGCGTGCTGCACGTTCACGTTCTGGTTCGCATCGAGCGTTCCGAAGCTCCGGACGCTGCCGTCTTGCGTGAAGCGGCACGCTCGGCTGTCGCGTTCTCCAAGATCGACGGCGCGCGGGTCGAGTGGGGCGCACAAGCGAAGTGCGATGTGTTCCGGGCTGACGGTGACGGCGCAAAAACGATCTGGTATCTCTCCAAAGCGCTGAACTACGTCATGAAGGACGTCGTCCACCAGGGCGAGACAGTGCACCCACGAGTCTGGTCGCATCTGCTCGCGCTCGAGCAAGCAGCGCGGGCCATGCGTTGCGCGCCGGACTGTGAGCCGGAGTTCTGTCGTGGGCGCGTGCACGAGCGGTACGGCGCACGCTCTCAAGTGGTGAGCGCGTCCCGCCGCACGAAGCACCGCCCCGGCTGGTCGTTCACTGGCCTCACTCGCACAGTGCAGCGTCGGCTGCGGCTCGAGTGGTTTCTAGCAAACGTCGAAGCACCGGAAGCGGCGGCGCATCTAACGGAGCGAGCCGAGGCCCTCGAGGGCCGCTCGCTGCGCATCCGGCGAGAACTAGCCCCCTGTGCGGCGGCGGTTCCATGAGCGGGAAGGGAGGTGATGAGAATGGCTCAACCTGATTGCCAAATCTGCGCGATGATGGGCCTTCGCGCATGTGACGCATGCGGAAACCCCACCCCGCCGAAAGAAGAACGTGACGCGTTTGGGCGCGAGTTGTGCTCTTACTGCGTCTGACTGGTGGATGTAGCCGGCCATGAAGGTGGCTGGCTGGGCGGGTGTCGCGCGTGGCAGCCCCGGAGGGGCGAACGAGCGGCCCCGCACGGCCACCCGCCTACACTCCGGGCCATTGACTCGGCCACACCGGGGAGCCAACCACGAATCCGAGGGCAACCGTAGCGCGAAGCGCGTAGGGCGGCAGCCCCTTTCGCACAACAAGATCAGTGCACACGTTTCGTTGGCCCCGGGCCTCTGCTGTCTTGATAGAGCTGTGTCCCCTGGTTTGGCATTCGCTATAGTTCGGTAATGAACTCTGCTCAAGATCTAAGTATTCGGCGGCAACGCACAGGGACGATCGTCGTAGTCTCTGTTGCTGCAGCGTACCTAGTCATCGGCGGCCTCCTCCTGCTTAAAGTGCCTGGACTTCTGCTTCAGGAATGGCTCCCCAAAGGAAACACCGACGACTACGGAAAACTACTCGGCGTTGCTGCTCAGATAGTCCTCTTTGGTCTCGGAGGCGTAATCGCGATTGCGGGTGTCTCACTCAGCATCCTGCGACATCGCCAAGAACTCGCGGCCGCTGAACGCGACCGCCAAAGGCTTCGTGACGACCGCGAGCGAGAGCTTCGGGCTCGTTTTGTTACCGCGGTAGATCTCTTGAGCGCGGACAGCGCCACGAAGCGGACTGCCGCACTCTATGCGTTAGCAGCTTTAGCTGACGACTGGGACTCTTACGGGCGTGGCGACGAGGTTCAAGTTTGCGTAGATGTTATTTGCGGCTACCTTCGCGCACCCTTAGCTGAGGGGACCACCAGTACCCCAGTCGCCGAAGTAGCCGTAAGAAATGTCGGGTTTGCCCTCATCAACCAGCACCTTCTCGATCAAGCGCGCCATTCGTGGGGTGCGCGCACTATAAATCTCGCGAGGATTTATCTCGACCAACCAGCCATCTTCTTCCGACCCAGAATCCGAACCGGAGGGCACCTCACTTTTGATGGAGCGACGATTGCCGCCAAAGGGGCACTCAGCCTGGGCGAAGCGACAGTTCAGCAGGGCGGAACTATTTCAATGACCGGTGCGCGAATCGAGGAATTGGGCGAAGTTGAAATCGATGAATTGACCGTCTGTAAAGGTGGGTTGCTAGAGATGCGCCACGTGTCGGTCAGGTTAGTTGGTGCTGTTTCCATTACCAACTCAACAATCCTGAACGGTGCATTGTTGGATATCGACGAGGCCATTGTTCATTCTGGTGGCTACATCAATCTTGGCGGCTTAGCCATAGAGTCAAGAAACGGCGTCACTCTGCGCGGTGCGGAGATAGGTGAAGAAGCAGAGCTTTCCCTTTACTCTCTCTATTTCGCGGAGGGAGCGACCCTCTCGTTAGACCAATCGAAAACCCGCGGGAGTGGACAAATCTTGTTCGACGGCGCCACCATCCAGAACAATAAAGTCTTGCTGGACGGCGCAAAAATTGCATCCACCGGGCCGATCGAATTACCGTCCGGGGACTGGCTTCTCCCCGAAGCGAACTAAAATCAGAGCGCGTCTTGATCTTGTATAGAAGATTTCGGGAGAACTAAAAACTAGTCGCGTGCATCCTGTGCTTCGAGGGGGTTCTGCGCCCAACGGTTCACCGTGCTTGCTGCCACCCCGAGATACCTCGCGACGTCGCGCTGAGATAGCCCCTGACGCTCCAACGCATACTCGGCAATCGCGCGTTCCCAGTACTCGTAGTTCCTGCGGAACTGCTTGAGGCCCGAGAGAGTTCGGATAACGACGGCTTCAGTGCGCCTGTCGAGTTCATCGATAACGTCATCGTCCGTGACACCGTGAACGCGGATTTCTTGCAAGTCCCGCTTCACGTCATTGGCCTCTGCGCGGTTCGCGACAGTGTTTAGCTGCTCGGCAAGCGTCTCAATTAGAGCGCCGAGCTGGTCGAACGTAACTTCTTCGAGCGCTAGCGGCGGCGCGTCCTCGGGTTCTTTGCTCATTTCCCCAGCGTACCGCGATGCACCGATATTGCTCGTGATCGCGAACGAGTGCGTCACTGTTTGCGTTCGCTAACATTAACCTCTAGAGTGCTCCTATGTGCTAACACTGGCGCACTCATGGGAGAACGATGGAATCGCAAAGCGTAGGGACTCAAGCGGCACTAACCGCTGCGCTGCGCCCATCGGCGGTGACGCTCTCGGAGTTCCACGCGGAGTATCACTCGATCGTCAACGAAGACTTGGTTTCGAACGCGATTGCTGCGTACGAACGTGCTTGGCGATTACGAGTCAAACCGTCCCTCGGTGGATTGGCACTCGGAAAGCTAACGCCGCTGACCATCTCCCGCGCTCGCGCCTCGTGGAACGGCAGCGCTTCCACAAAACAGGATGCTCTCGCACTGCTGTCCCGACTGCTGGGCCTAGCCGTGATGGAAGGCCTCATTGCCTCGAATCCTTGCAAGTCTCTCCCTCGGTCACGCGGCAAAGCCAACGATGCTGACCCCGTAAGCCGCGCACTGAGCGACGTTCAGGTCGCACGAATGCTCACACTCGCGGACTTCCACCCGTTCGGACAGCGTTCGCTCGCGGGTCTCGCCTTCACCGGCTTGCGCCTAGGGGAACTTGTTGGGCTGCGCTGGGAGGACGTTGACGCGGGACAAGGCCTCATTACGGTGCGCCGAACCTACTCCCCCAACGGCAGCGGCAAACTCGAGATTCGCCCCACGAAGAGCGGGCACATCCGAAGCGTGCCAATCCTCAACGAACTGCTGCCGTGGCTCGAGCAGGCACAGCAAGCCGGATTCGACCATGTTTTCACGGGCGTGCGCGGCGGGCCGTTCGATAGCGGCAACCTGTCGCGGGCCGTGAGGTGGCCCCAAATTCGTGAACAGATCGCGACGTTCCCTGACGGTCGTGAGCTTCGGTTCCATGACCTCAGGCACACGTTCCTGACGCGGCTCGCGCGGGCGGGAAACTCGCCCCAGAACATCCAGCGCGTAGCTGGTCACGCGTCCATCACCACTACCGAGCTTTATACGCGCTCGTCGTCAACGGATGCAGCACTAGCAGTGCGAGAGAAGATGAACCCCTCGAATCGTGAGGTCACATTTCGAGGGGGTGAGAACGCGGCAAATCTGCGGATTCTCGGGCATCTTTAGTTGTAGCTGAGGCGGGATTCGAACCCGCGACCTCACGATTATGAGTCGTGCGCTCTCACCAACTGAGCTACTCAGCCGCATCATCCAATTACTGGATAAGCGAGCCCCCTGTGGGAATCGGACCCACTACCTCTTCCTTACCAAGGAAGTGCTCTACCAATGAGCTAAGGGGGCACACAAAAGCGCTGAACGCGCAATTGGCACCGTAAGAGACTAGCACCCGTTTAGGGCCTCTCAGTACGCTTTTGGGCCAAAATCGACCCTTCAAGAATATTAGTCGACAGCATTCACTGTGAGCCACGCATATGGGTCAACGGGAACACCATCGAGGTGTACTTCGAAGTGCAGATGTGCGCCATAGGCAATGCCAGTTTCGCCGACAAGTCCGATGAAATCGCCGGCGCTAATCTGTTGCCCAACCACGAGGGGACTGGAGTCGGTGATCATGTGGGCGTAAAGGCTTTCAACCTGCTGACCATTGATCACGTGGCTGATTACCGCATGGTAGCCGTAGCCCGACCAGTCGGCCTGGATGAGATCGACAGTGCCGTCGGCGATTGCGTAGATAGGCGTACCGGATGCGGCCGCAAAGTCTGTTCCCTTGTGGAATCCACTCGCGCGGTACCCGAAACCGTCTGTGATCGGCACCTCGTACGGGAACGGCCACCGCACTGCACCAGTGGTCGCAATGTATTCGTAGTCGGCACCGGCGTACTTCAACGCGAGCACTTCAGCGGACGAAACTACTTTGAGGTCATCGTGGGCGGTGACCTCGCCGCTCACATCGTCAGAGACAGCAAGAGATTGGGCGGTGCGGGCCGAGCCGACGTCGGCAAGATCCCCCTCAGGGGCGATCGCGGCTATGGCCACCGAGTTCTCATTGACGAACACATTTGAGGGCACTGAGACCCCCACGAGGATCGCACCGGCAAAGAGCATGGCGACGAGCGACAGGGCTTTGGATGCCGCGGCTTTCGTGCGGCGGCGGGGTGTTCCACTGGGCGCGAATGCTGCGCTCGACACCCAGACACGCTTCGACTTTACGGCGGAGCCACGGGGTGCGCGCGAGGCTGGCGCCGTGGCAGCCTTCGCTGCTTTCGCCGGCTTGAGCGCACGAGCACTCTTGGCCGCTTTGCCCGACTTTGTGCGCGGACGCTCGTCTGCGACATGTGCAGCCGGGGAAACCGAAACCGCTTGGGTAACGACAGCGGGATCAGGGGTGATGCCGAAGATGCTGAGCGGCTCGTCGGCCGACGCCTCCTGAGAAACAGAATCAGACGCGGCGGCGGCCGCGGATGCTGGCACCGTCGCGATGGGAGCCGTAAAGAGTCGTTCGGAAACCGTTGGTGCCCCCGCTGCCGGTGCAGTGGTGCCGAGCGCAGACGTTGGCATTGTGGCGGGTGCCGCAGGAATTGCGGGGGCTGCGTGTGCCTGTTGGGCACGCAATGAGCGCCTGCTCGGCAACGACGCTTCGACCACAGGAGTCGCTTCAGCTACCGGAGTTGCTATGACAACGGGGGCGGCTTCTGCCACCAGGGCCACGTCCGCGACCTGAGCCGCTTCTTCAACGCGAGCCGCTTCTTCAACGCGAGCCGCTTCAACGACGCGGATGACGTCGACGGCTGCTACCTGCTCGATCGGTGGCGCGGGCTCGACTACCGCGACGTAGTCGCTTGCAGGCTCCTCTGCCGAGTGGGGCGTAAACAGATCAGCGAGCACGGGAACAGTCGGCGCCTCCACCGACTGAGTCGCAGCGGACTGCTTGGTGCCGCGCTGCTTCGAACCGCGCTTCTGCTTTGCCTCTAGTTGGGCCACACGTTCGAGCTCACGCAGCTGCTTGCGTGTGAGCGGAACGTTGCCCGTGGTTCCCGGTTGCTGTGGGAACAGGTGATCGTGGCTCATAGGGCCAGACCTGTGGAGCGGGAGGAGAAAGTCGCTGCGGCGCAGGCGCTCGTCAGTGACATTCTTCTCCTCCACGCGATTCACCTGCTAGGTGTGAATGCATAATTCGGGCATGAACCCACGCGCGTACGGGTTGCACGCAGGTAACAGATTCATAAAGGCTAGCGCGCAAGTGGTCTAGTTGCCACACCTTTTCAAAGTGGTCTAGTTCACGCGTCCAGCTGCATCAATGCTGCCTCAAGTTTCTGGGCAACAGCTGGTTCCGCAGCAAGGATGAAGTCCTTTCCCTCTGCCTGATCTCCGCGGCCTTTCACCGTGGCCCCAGCCTCCCGAGCAATCAACGCACCAGCCGCATGGTCCCACGGGTTCAGGCTTTCTTCGTAGTACGCGTTCACGCGCCCCGAGGCCACCATGCAGAGGTCGAGGGATGCGGTGCCCATTCTGCGAATGTCCCGAATTTGTGGAAGCAGGCCGGCAACCACTCGCCCCTGTTTCACCCGCAACTCCTGCAAATAGGAGAATCCTGTTGCCACTAGCGCCTGCGAGAGGTCTACCGATTCAGCCACGCGCAGGGGATTTCCGTTGAGGCGCGAACCTCCTCCAGCAGTGGCGGTGTAGGTCTCCTGGGCTCCAAGATTCACGACGGCTCCGGCGAGCGCCCGCCAAGTCGTGGGGTCAGGTTCGCCTTCAACAACGGCGACACTGATGGCATAGTGCGGGATGCCGTAGAGGTAGTTCACGGTGCCGTCGATGGGATCGACGACCCAGGTCAGTCCACTCGTGCCCGTGTTGGCTTCGCCCTCTTCGCCCAGGAATCCGTCGTTGGGCCGCGCAGCAGCAATCAGGCTGCGGATGAGTTCTTCGCTCTCCCGGTCGGCGTAGGTCACGACATCCACTGACGACGTTTTGCGATCGGCAATGGCAACACCTTCGATGCGGCGTCGCGCGGCAAGCTCTGCAGCCTGGGTCGCAACAGAACGAGCAAGGTCAAGAAGTTCGTCGTGAGGCATTACTCAAGCCTAGGGTGCGGCAGGGGAAGCAAGCTCCGGAGCAGAGCCTTTTCGGCGAGGCCGATGCGAGCAGCGAATCGTGGTGCAGGTCCCGCCTGCGCCTGTAACATGACATTCCGTCCGAGGTCGATTCGGTGGGGAGACCAAGGTGCAGGATGAACCGGAAACGAGTCATCCTTCTCGCCTTCACACTGCTCGCCGTCGCATTGCTCGTGAGTGTGCTGCTGGTTTCCCAGACGGGTGATTCTGCGGGCCGTTCCCCCGTAACAAGTGACGAGTCTGATGGCCTCGTGCCCTCGCCACCCAACCCCCTGCCGCCGGGTCGATCCCTCGTGTGGAGTGACGAGTTCGATGGACCGGCGGGCTCGCCGCCCAACCCCGACTACTGGAGCAACGAAGTCGGAGGCGACGGCTGGGGCAACGAGGAGTTGCAGTTTTACACGGAGGGCGCAGAGAACGCCGCGCTCGATGGAGCCGGCAATCTCGTGCTCACCGCTCGGGCTCTCGATCCCCTCTCGTCAGATCAGACGTGCTGGTACGGACCGTGCTCTTTCACCTCGGCTCGTCTCATCACGGCTGACAAGGTGACCGTGGAGTTCGGGCGAGTAGAGGCGCGCATCCAGGTCCCTAGCGCGGGGGGCGTGTGGCCGGCGTTCTGGATGCTCGGCGAAGACCTCTCCGATGTGGATTGGCCGCAGTCGGGCGAGATCGACGTCATGGAGTTCGTGGGAAATTCACCGACACAGATTTTCGGAACGCTTCACGGTCCCGGCTATTCCGGCGAAGAGTCTTTCGGTGGCGTCTACGACCTCGGCACCCCGGTTGCCGACGAGTGGCACGAGGTCGCGGTGGAGTGGTCCCCCGGGCGAATCGTGTGGGAAGTCGATGGCACCGTGTACCACGAGGCTGTGCCGGCGGATGTGGCACCGAACCCCTGGGTCTTCGATCAACCCTTCTTCCTCCTCGTCAACCTGGCGGTCGGCGGCAGCTTCGGAGGCGACATCTCCGATGGCATCAGGCAGCCTCAGGAATACCGCCTTGATTACATCAGGGCGTACGAGCTCTCAGCCTGACGCTTTCCCAGCCCGAGCGATCACGCTTCAACGGTGACGACGGATGCGCCGGCGGACATTCCCTCATGCGCGTCGAGTCGCGCCCGAAGGGAGCGTGAGATCGCTAGGGCTTTCGCGTCGCTTGAAGCCAGCTCGTCGCTAGTCGCACCGCCGGGTTGACTCCGCATCAACGCTAAGTCTGCCGCGAACACGATGCGAGCCCAATCCGCTGGGGAGTGCTCACCCCCAGCGGCGAGGGCGATCTGAAGGCGTTGGATGTCCTCGTGCAATGCTTCGGCAGTGTCAACGCCCCACATCCGCAGCAGGTCTGGTTGGGCAGCTGCTGGCGCGAGTAGTCGACTGAGCCCGAGCGAGAGCAGCGATTGCTCGTCGTCGCGCAGATCTAACTGAACGGAGGGAGCGAGACGCTCTTGCTCGGCGTGATCTGCCTCTTCCCGCTCAACACGCAGCGATGACATCGTGTCGACGATGACGGCGATAAACAAGTTCAGGGTGATGAACGCGGCGATCAGGATGAACGGCACGAAGAACAGCCACGCCAACGGCATCACTTCCATGATCGGGCGCACGATCCCCATCGACCAGCTTTCGAGGGTCATGATTTGGAATAGCGAATACGTCGACTTTCCAATGCTGCCGAACCACTCCGGGAACTGATCGCCGAAGAGTTCCGTCGACATTACCGAGGCTACAAAGAAGACAAGAGACATCAGCAGGGCGATGGCGCCGATGCCCGGAAATGAACGGATGAGGGCTTCAACGACCATCCGCACCTGCGGCATGAACTTAATAACTCGCAAAATACGCAGCACCCGGAGCGCACGAAGAACCGAAAGTGGTCCAGCACTGGGCACAAGGGCAATGCCCACAACAATGAAATCGAAGACAGACCAGCCGTCGGTGAAGAACCGCTTCGGTCCGTAGGAAACAAGCTTGAGAACCAACTCAATGACGAAGATTACGAGAGCAATCGAGTCGAGAGCGTGCAAGACGTCGTAGGTCGCTGTTCCCTGTTCCGCTGCCGTCATCAGGGCAATAATGACGGCGTTGATCACGATGACCGCGAGAACGAAATTCTGAACGAGGGCTGAGTCAACAAACTGAGCCAGCCGGCGACGAAACGATGGACTCTCGGGTGGAGTAGATAGATTCACGCGCCCATTATTCACGAAAGGCCCCATGCTGTGCGCACGGGGCCTTTCGGATAAGTGGTGGCGAGTGAGGGATTCGAACCCCCGAATGCGAAGCAGTCTGATTTACAGTCAGATCCCTTTGGCCACTTGGGTAACTCGCCAAGACGCCTCCGGCCACATGTATTCATCTGACCGAACGCGCTGAACCAGAATACAAGGAATCTGGGGCTCACGTGACCACTTCCCGAAAACTGGTCTGTGGGAGTTCGGGGCTGACCCCGGGTAGCATGGGCGCATGGCTGATTCTTCGTTTGACATTGTGAGCAAAGTTGACCAAATGGAGGCGGAAAACGCCGTCAACCAGGCGCAAAAAGAGCTTGCTCAGCGCTACGACTTCAAGGGCGTAGGAGCTTCGGTGGAGTGGACCGGCGAGAGCCTGCTCCTCAAGGCAAGCGCTGAAGAGCGCGTGAAGGCGGTTCTCGAGGTGCTCGAGGCCAAGTTCATCAAGCGCGGCATTTCACTGCGCAGCCTCGACGCGGGCGAGCCGTTCCCCAGCGGCAAGGAGTACCGCATCGAGATCAGTCTGAAGAACGGCATCTCGTCTGAGGATGCCAAGAAGATCTCCAAGATCATCCGCGACGAGGCCCCCAAGAGCGTGAAGTCGCAGATTCAGGGCGATGAGCTGCGCGTGCAGTCAAAGAGCCGCGATGACCTTCAGGCCACGATGGCACTGCTGAAGGGCAAAGACATCGAAGTCGCTCTCCAGTTTGTGAACTTCCGCTAAGACTCCCCCGGCATGGATGTCTTCCTGCTGATCTTTGCTGCGACCCTGCTAGTCGCGGTGCTGTTCTCTGCGCTCGCGGGGCGAACAGTGTTGTCGGCGGCTGTGCTGTTCTTGGCTGTCGGCTTTGCGATCGGCTCGGAGACCACGGGCATCCTCGATCTCGATTCGTCGTCGACTGAGGTCTCGACGATTGCCGAGATCGCCCTCTTTGTGGTGCTCTTCACGGATGGCATGAAGATGGGCTGGGCCGACCTGCGCAAGGCGTGGCGTCTTCCCGGTCGCGCTCTCGGGTGGGGTTTGCCTCTCACTCTCGCCATCACCGCGGTGTTGGCGCATTTCATGCTCGGGCTGGATTGGCCTGAAGCGTTACTGATCGGCGCCATCCTGGCTCCCACTGACCCGGTGTTCGCGGCGGCTCTCGTCGGAAACAAACAGGTGCCGGAGCGGTTGCGTCAGCTTCTCAATGTGGAGTCGGGTGTCAACGACGGATTGGCGTTGCCTTTCGTTGTCGTGTTCTTGGCCGTCAGTTCGGGCTCGGATGAGTTGCACTTGGGCGAGCTAGGAATAGAGCTTCTCGCGGGCACCGCCATTGGCGTCGCTGTGCCGTGGATCGTCATCAAGGCGCTCCACACCCGCCTCTTTGCCGCTGCCGGCGTCTTTGAGCCGATTGTGCCGATTGCTATCGGGTTGCTCGTGTTCGCTTTGGCGAGCTACACCAACGCCAACCTCTTCCTGGCGGCGTTTGCTGCTGGCGTGATGGTGGCAACAATCGGTCAGAAGGAACGCGAAGCCTTCGAGGAGTTCGGCGAGATCATTTCCGAGTTGCTCAAGCTACTCGCGCTCATGGTGTTTGGCGCCCTCTTGTCGTTCAAGTTCTTGGGCGAAATCGCGTGGACGGGCTGGCTCTTCGCCGTGCTCGCACTCATCGCTGCTCGCCCGATCGCGCTGTACTTCTCGTTCCTCGGCTCCGGCTTGTCGATGCGCGAACAGGTTGCGGCGATGTGGTTCGGGCCCAAGGGATTCGCATCGGTCGTGTACGTGCTCGTCGTGGTCTCGGCCGACATCCCCGCTGGCGACCTGATTTTCCACATCGTGGCGCTCACAATTGCGATGTCGATCGTCGCCCATTCGTCCACGGATGTCGTGGTCGCTCGATCGTTCGTGAAGCCCGATGAGACCCCCGCGTGGCAGGGCCCTCCCCCGCGCTGGTAGCCCTCTCGTCATCGCAGCCCTGCAGCGGGCGAGTAGCGAGAACTCGGTAGACTTCGCCCATGGACCTGAGCGGCATTGACTTCAGCTTTACGGCAGTGCTCGCCGCGTTTTTGGTGCTGCTCGACTTTGCAATTCGCGTGCTCGCTCTTATCTACGTGCCGCGCAACCGGCGACCGCAGACCGCCATGGCGTGGTTGCTGGCCATTTTCTTCATTCCGTATGTCGGCATCCTGCTTTTCCTGATTCTGGGCAGCAGAAAGTTGCCGAAGGGCCGCCGCGACAAGCAGAGCGAGATCAACAACTTCATCCTCGACACCACTGAGGGGATGGACCAGGTGAGCGCGGAGCAACCGTGGCCGGTCTGGCTCAAACCAGTTGTTGAGCTCAACCGCACGCTCGGCGCGATGCCGCTCGTGGGCGGCAACTCCGCGAAACTGTACTCGGAGTACCAAGAGTCGCTGGATGCCATGACCGCCGAGGTTGGCACCGCCCAAAACTATGTTCATGTCGAGTTTTACATTCTGAGCCTCGACGCCACAACGACACCGTTCTTCGACGCCCTCGAGCACGCGGTTGAGCGCGGCGTTCGCGTGCGCGTGCTTCTTGATCACCTTGCGTCTCTGCGTGCCCCCGGCTATTTCACAACCATCCGGCATCTCAAGAAAATTGGCGTCGAATGGCAAGTCATGTTGCCCTTTCAACCGCTCAAGTGGAAGTTCCAGCGCCCCGACCTTCGCAACCACCGCAAGTTACTGATCATCGACGGCTTGGTCGCCTATACGGGGTCGCAAAATATGGTGGATGCATCGTATAACAAGAACTCCAACCTCAAGCGAGGGCTGAAGTGGAAAGACCTCATGGTGCGCTTTGAGGGGCCCATCGTGGCGGGAATCAACGCCCTTTTCATCACCGATTGGTACAGCGAAACCGATGAGCTTCTCGTGCGCGAGGGGGCACTCGCGCAGCCCACTGCTCCCGACGCCGTTCTCGATGCCCAAGTTGTTCCGAGCGGCCCCGGCTTCGAGGGCGAAAACAATCTGCGGCTGTTCAACTCGTTGCTCTATGCCGCCCAAGAACGCGTAATCATCACGAGCCCCTATTTTGTGCCGGATGACTCGATGCTCTATGCCATCACAACGGCAGCCCAGAGCGGCCTCGACGTGCAACTCTTCGTCTCAGAGGTCGGCGACCAGGCGATGGTGTATCACGCCCAGCGCAGCTACTACGAAACCCTGCTGCGGGCCGGCGTGAAGATTTGGTTGTTCCCCACACCGACCGTGCTGCACGCGAAGCACTTCACGATTGACGACGAGATCGCGGTCATCGGGTCGAGCAACATGGATATGCGTTCGTTCAGCCTCAACCTTGAGATTTCGGTGATGGTGCACGGCGCCGAGTTCATCGCCGACATGCGCGAACTCGAATCCGAGTACCGAGCCGTCAGCCGCGAACTCACTCTCGATGAGTGGATGCAGCGGCCCCGACGTTCCAAAGTGCTCGACAATATTGCGCGGCTCACCGCAGCGGTTCAGTAGCTCAGCACCTGCAGCTAACCGCCCGTCGCTTGCAACCCGCAACGAGCAGCACGAAGCTTGCTGTTAGCTGGCGTCGGCTTTCTTGGATGCCGCAATCATTTCGTCGCGATCAACCAGCTTGATGCGCGCGCGGCCTTCAGACTCGCCCAGAGCGATCTCGTGGGCATCCAGTGACTGCCAGCCGGCCAGGTTGGTGTAGTCAATGCCCCGGCTCTTCAGCAGGTCGATGACGGACTGCTCGTCGGGATGCTCGGGAGCCCACCAGTTGGCTTGGTCATTCATGACGTGGCTGATGGTTTCCATCGCGTCTGACTTGGTGTGACCGATGAGACCGACGGGCCCGCGCTTGATCCAGCCGGTCGCGTACACACCATTGACCTGTTCGTCGTTGTCGTCGATGACTTGACCCTCGCGGTTGGGGATCACGCCTCGGCGGTCATCGAACGGGATGCCGTCAAGCGGTGACCCGAAGTAGCCAACAGCGCGATACAGGCTTTGCACCGCAACCTCACGGAACTCGCCGGTGCCGACAACTCCGCCTTCACCATCGGGCTTCGTACGTTCGTACCGGAAGCCTTCAACGCGATCGGTGCCGAGCACCTCAACGGGGCCAGCGTAGAAGTGCAAGTGCAGGCGACGTGACGCCGTGCCCTTTTCTTCGCCGCGCCACTTCGTGAAGATGCGGTCGAGCACCATGATCTGCTTGTTCGATTCGATGGCCGCTTTGGAGGCAGCGTCATAGTCAAAATCTTCTTCGTAGACGACGAGGTCGACGTCGTTGAGTTCGCCGAGTTCCCGCAGTTCGAGCGGGGTGAACTTCACCTGCATCGGTCCACGGCGACCGAAGACGTGCACGTCAGTCACAGGGCTCGCTGTGAGGCCCTCGTAGACGTTGGCGGGGATCTCTGTCGGCAGCAGGTCATCCGCGTGCTTAGCGAGCATTCTGGCGACGTCGAGCGCGACGTTTCCATTGCCAATGACGGCGGTCTCTTTCGCATCGAGGGTCCACTCGCGCGGCACGTCAGGGTGACCGTCATACCAGCTGACGAAGTCGGCGGCGCCGTGGCTGCCTGGCAGCTCGATTCCGGGAATCGGCAGCGGGGCATCCCGCACAGCACCAGTCGAGAAAATCACCGCGTTGTAGTGCTTCTTGAGGTCATCGAGCGTGATGTCGCGGCCATACGTGACGTTGCCGAAGAGGCGGATGTTGCCCGTGTCGAGCACGTCGCGCAGCGCATTCACGATGCCCTTGATACGCGGATGATCGGGCGCAACGCCATAGCGAACAAGACCGTACGGTGCCGGCAGTTGCTCAAAGAGGTCAATCGACACTTCGAACTGTCGCTCTGCCTTCAGCAGGATGTCGGCGGCATAGATTCCGGCAGGTCCTGCACCAACAATGGCGAGTCGCAGTTTGCTCATCAGTTGTCGTTTCCGTTCATCTCGGGGCGCCCGGGGCGCGGGCGAGTGGGGAGTAGTTAGTTCGAGCGTTCGACGACGTTTTCGGCGAAGCGCGTGAGTGCCTTCTTGACGGGACCATCGGGAAGCGGCGCAAGCGCGTCAACAGCTTCGCGACCCCAACGACGGGCTTCGTCGAGAGTCTTCTTCGTGACGGGATGCTCGCGGAGCTCGGTCACTGCGGCATCGAGAGCTTCTTCGTCGCCTTCACCATAGAAGTTGGCATTCACGTCGCGCTCAATGCGGGTCAACAACTCGGCAGCATCGCTGTTGGTGACGGCGAGCTCGCGCAAGTACAGCAACGGCAGCGTGGCAACGCCACTGCGCAGATCGGTTCCTGCCTGCTTGCCCGTCTTGCCAGTCTCATCAGACAGATCAATCACGTCGTCGATGAGCTGGAACGCGATGCCGACCTTTTCGCCGAACTCGCGAACCGGCTTCGTGTATTCCGCCGGGGCATTCGAGAACATCACGCCAACCTCGGCAGCGGTCGCAATAAGCGAGCCCGTCTTGTCAGCCAATACCTGCAAGTAGTGCTCAACGGGGTTCTCGCCCGGCTTCGGGCCGAGAGTTTCGTGCAACTGCCCGAGACACAACCGCTCAAACGTGTTCGCCTGCAAGAGAAGTGCCTCTTCGCCGAGACCCGCTACGAGCTTGCTGGCCCGGGCAAACAACAGATCGCCCGTGAGGATCGCCACGGAATTGCCCCACACACTCTGAGCGCTCGGAACACCGCGGCGCAACTGCGCTTCGTCCATGACATCGTCGTGGTAGAGCGACGCGAGGTGAGTGATCTCTACAGCCTGAGCCGCCGTGACGACGTCAGCGTTATTGCCGTCACCCAGCTGAGCAGTGAGCAGTGCCAGCACCGGGCGCACGCGCTTGCCGCCAGCTTCGAGCAAGTAGCGGCTCGTGGCATCCGCAACTTCGTCGGCAAAGGCCATCTGATCGAGCAAGCCGACCTCTACCTGATTGAGACCTTCCTCGATCGCGGCAGCGAAACGACGCTCATCGCTCGAGGCAAAGAGCTTCTCGCCCAAGCCCAGAGAGGAGCTCAGGGTGTTGCTGCGGCGAGCAGACGGAACACTCGGGTTCACTATCAACCGGTTTCTTTTGCGAAGCGCTACGGCTTCGGTGTGCTATCAGAAGAGGTCTTGGGCGTCTTGGGCATAGTGATCGTCTTGATCGGACGAGTGGCATTGCCCTTGCGCTTAGCGACGGAGGCCAGCACTGTTTCATCAACAGGCTTCTGGCCACGGTGCATGGCAACGATGCCTGCGGTGAGATTGCGGTACGCAACGCGAGTGAATCCGGCAGCTCGAATCCACTGGCTGAGTTCGCCCTGGTCGGGCCACTCGCGAATCGACTCGGCGAGGTAGGTGTAGGCCTCAGGGTTCGAGCTTGAGCGATCAGCAATGATCGGCATGACGCGGTTCAAGTAGGTGAAGTAACCGGCACGAACGATCGCGACGGGAGGCTTAGAGAATTCGGTGATCACCAGACGGCCACCAGGCTTGAGAACGCGGTACATCTCCGAGAGCGCTGCGCGCGGATCGTTAATGTTGCGCAGACCGAAGCTGATCGTGACGGCGTCAAACTCATTGTCGCCAAACGGCAACTGCTGAGCGTCGCCCTGAATGAACTCGATCTTCTTGTGACGCTTGCGCGCCTGCTCGACCATGCCGGTCGAGAAATCGAGACCAACAACGCGAGCACCATTGCGGTGCAAAGCTGCCGAGCTTGTGCCCGTGCCAGCCGCAATATCGAGGATGCGTTCGCCCGCTTCTGGGGCAACCGCACGCACCGTAGCAGCGCGCCACAGCAGCGCATTTCCGGCGGAAAGGACGTTATTGGTGCGATCGTAGTGTTTTGCGACACCATCGAACATTCCGGCTACGTCTTCCGGTCGCTTGTTCATGTCAGCCTTACCCACGCCTCTAGTCTAGGGCGCTCAGAGCGGATGCTCACTTTCCTGCCCGCAACTGACAGGTACTCTGATACTTGGGAGACATTGTTGGGGCAAAAGCCGTCCGGTCACGGGCAGAATCGGAGAAGGTGCCATGGCTAGCACCCATGCCGTCCTGAGCAGTGTTACGCGCCCAACCGCATCCGTCGATCGACTACTCGACTGGATCACCCCGCAGCATCCTCTCGGCTTCATTCGCGACGGCGAAGGCCTTGTCGGCATTGGCGAATTGCTGCGACTCGAGTTCCGAGGTGCCACCCGATTCACCGACGCCGCGGCCGCCTGGAACGAACTCTCGCGCACCGCAATCATTCACGACAGCGTGAAGCGCGCTGGCACCGGCCTGATCGCCCTCGGCAGCTTCGCATTCGCCGATTCTTCGGATGCCGTGAGTGTGCTGATCATTCCCCGCATTGTTGTCGGGAGCCGCGACGGCATCCAGTGGGTCACCACCATTACCGCCGGAGAAGCCAGCGGCCTGCCCGTGACCTCCGATGGTCTGCCCTCTGATCCTCGAGCGGCCGCCGGGGACCCCGTGCACATCGTTTTCACCCCCGGTGAGATGAGCGCAAAAGGCTTCACCAAGACCGTCAAAGCGGCACTGCGCGAAATCTCCCACGGCGCGGCAGCGAAGATCGTCATTGCGCGAGACCAGCATGCTGAGCTGCCCGAGAACGCCGATCTGCGAATCCCCCTCAGCGCCCTTGCCGCACGCTACCCCGATACCTTCACGTTTGCCGTCGACGGCCTCATCGGCTCCAGCCCCGAAACCCTCGTGCGAGTGCAGAACGGTGCCGTCAGTGCGCGCGTGCTCGCCGGCAGTGCCGCGCGCGGCGGGGACCGCATCTCCGACGGGCGAGCCGCCGGAAGCCTCATGAACTCCCCCAAAGATCAGAAAGAACATGCGCTCGCTCTTGCCAGCGTTATGGATGCGCTCACACCGCTCAGCAGCGAACTGCATGCGGCATCCGCGCCCTTCACACTTCAGCTGCCCAACCTGTGGCACCTTGCGACTGACATCGATGGCCAGCTCCGGGAGCACGCGAGCGCGCTCGACCTGATCGAGATTCTGCATCCGACCGCGGCCGTCGCAGGCACCCCAACACCCGACGCCATCCGCATCATCGATCAACTCGAAGGCTTCGATCGCGGGCGCTACGCCGGCCCGGTTGGCTGGGTGGATGCCCACGGCAACGGCGAATGGGCTGTTGCGTTGCGCTGTGCCCAAGTGACTGACAGGCGCATCACGGCCTACGCCGGAGCGGGAATCGTGGCGGGCTCTGACGCCAAGAAGGAACTCGCCGAGACTGAACTGAAGTTCCGCCCCATCGTCGAAGCCTTCGGGTAGCGACGCGGACAAGCCGCTGCCGCTGCCGCTGCCGCTGCCGCTGCCGAAAGCTACGGCGCGATCTCGCGCAGCAGTTCTTCCACACGCGCGCGGATCTCATCGCGCACCCGTCGAACTCCGTCGAGGTCGAGGTCGGCAGGGTCAGTGAGCTGCCAATCGAGGTAGCGCTTGCCCGGGTAAATCGGGCAGGCGTCGCCGCAGCCCATCGTGATCACGGCATCCGCAGCACGCACGACATCGTCGGTGAGTGGTTTGGGAAAATCGTCGGTAAGGGCGATGCCCTCTTCTGCCATGGCGTCCACGACAAGAGACAGGATGCTAGCGCCCGGCTCTGATCCGGCGGAGCGCACATGAACGCGCCCCTTGCCGAGCTCGCGCAGCCACGCTGCGGCCATCTGCGAGCGCCCGGAGTTCTGCACACAGACAAAGAGCACCTCGGGCACCGTCTTCGGAATCACGCCCTTAGCCTGAGCGAGAGCAGCGAGACGGTCGTGCGCAAAGCGGTAGGAGAGGCTCGCGAGGTGCGTCGAGACTTTCGCGGTGCGCGCGAGCGCAGCGTAAGACTCGAAGAGAACTCGCTCGATGGTTTCCTCACTCACGAGGCCGTCGTACTGCACCGCAAGACGTTCAGCGCCGCGGCGAAGAACGTCGTTGGGGTCAGTAAGCGGCAGTTGACCAGAAGGTGGGGTGCGCATGATTCCTCGTTTCGATTGAACACTCAAAGCATAGATGAACGTCTATGTATTTTCGAGTGTTCGCGAGCAGATTCATTTCCTGTTCACGAACCGCCAGCCTCACGCCTGCCGACTAGCTATTCGCGAGTCGCACTTTCTCCGCCTCAACGTCGTAGTCGGCGCTCGGCCACTGCAGGTTAAGGCTCTCCAACGCCTCAAGCAAAAGCTGCTGAACAGCCCAGCGCGCGTACCACTTGTGGTTCGCTGGAATCACGTACCAGGGAGCGTTCTCGGTCGTCGTACGGCGCAACGCGATCTCGTAAGCCTCCTGATAGTCATCCCACAGCAGTCGCTCGTCCACGTCTCCCGGGTTGTATTTCCAGTGCTTCTCGGGGCGATCGAGGCGCTCCTGCAGGCGGTCCTTCTGCTCGTCGGCGCCGATGTGCAACATGACCTTGATGATCGTCGTGCCCTGCGCGATCAATTCGTTTTCGAACTCCTGAATGATGCCGTAGCGCTCCTCGACCGTCTCGGGCGTTGAGAAGCCACGCACGCGGTGGATCAACACGTCCTCATAGTGCGAACGGTCAAAGACACCGATGAACCCGGCCTCAGGAAGCTCCTTGCGAATGCGCCACAAGAAGTCGTGTGACTTCTCCTCATCGGTCGGCGCTTTGAAAGCATGAATCTGCACGCCCTGCGGATCAACCCCACCGATCACGTGACGCAGGATGCCGCCCTTGCCCGCGGTATCCATCGCTTGCAACACGAGCAAAACGCGGCGCTCGCCGCCGAACTTGCTCTCGGCGAAGAGCCGCTCTTGAAGCGCAGCGAGACGTTCGCCGTTCTTCTCGAGAGCTTTTTCGGCATCCTTTTTGCTGCCATCAAACTCAGGAGTGGAGGACGGATCGATGCTGGCAAGCTCGAAATCGGCGGTGACAGGCGTGAGTGTGCTCATGCCCCAAGGCTACTCGGCACGCTTCTATTCACCACCGAAACCGTGCTCGACGGCAGACAGGACCTCGGGCGTTAGCGCCCGAGCGGAACCTCGATGATGGTCGGCTCGGGGTGAGCAGACAATGCCTGATCGAGTTCTCCTCGCGTTGCCGCAGAAACATACCGCCAGCCGTACGCGACAGCGAGCGCCTCGATGGAGGCATTCTGTTGCGTGAGCAACACCCGGTCGAAGCTGTCGCCAGCCTGGCTCGCCACCTCGAGGCCGTCGAAGATGGTGCCGCCGTTGTCGTTGCCGACAATGACTTGGATGCGCGGTCGGGGTTCGCCGACGCCAAACATCAGCGCGCCCACGTCATGGAAGATCGCCAGATCGCCAAGGAGCACCCGAGTGACGCCCTCATTGCCGACTTCGGCTTGGCTCGCGAGCGCGATTCCGAGAGCGGTCGAGATCGTGCCGTCAATACCGGCGAGGCCACGATTGGAGTGCACCGAAATCTTCTTGCCCGGCACCACACGGTCGACCTCGCGGATCAACCGTGACGCGCCAAGGACGAGACGGTCGTGCGGCCAGGTGGCGCGCCAAACGGCTTCGGCGAGCATCCGCCGGTCAACGGGGGTGCGCACGATGGCGAGTTCTGACTTGGCGTGGGTTCCGGCATCCGCCTCGATATCAGGAGCGATGCTCTCGGTTTCGAGCAACTGACGGCTCGACATCACCCAGCGACCCAACCACGCGCGATCGGTGGCTTCGCCCGAGACCGAAACCTCGTCAACGAAGAGGCGAACGCAACGACCAGGGTTGTAATCGTCAGCCGAAGGATGCCGCACCACAATGGTTTGCACCCCACGACGCTGAATGAGCGCGGGAATCTCTCGGCTGAGAGTCGGATGCCCAAACACGATCACCCGTGCGACTCGGTCGCCGAAGTTGGCGGCGTTCAGCAGCTCGCGGTAGGCGACCACCAGGTTGGGCCCGAAGTGGGCCCCACTCGCGACCTCCGCGATGAGCGGTGCACCGAGTTCGCGGGCCACTTGCTCAGCACGGGGACCAGCGCCGGTGCCCGCGATAACGACGGTGGCGGGCGACGGTGAGATAGCGAGAGTCGTAGGCGCACCCGGCGACTGGTGAGTGGTGTTCTCCACGACGGGGTCGAGGTCACTAAAAAGGTCAGGGAAGACGGGTTCGCGAGTGCCTGCCGGCTCGGGGGCCACGTCTGCTGCGGTGGGCTCCCACACGAACGGGGCCGACAGCGGATCGTCAAACGAGAGATTGAGGTGCACGGGGCCATCGACCGCGGCGATCGCATCGCGAGCGAGTTGCGCTGCGGCATCCATTTCGCCAGCAGCACCGGTCGGCGCCTCAACGTCCCACGTCTGGTGCACAGCGGTGCCGAAAATACCGGGCTGCTGGGTGGTCTGGTTAGAGCCAATACCGCGCAACGAGTCAGGGCGATCAGCGCTAATAATGATCAGCGGAACGGCCGAGTGGTGCGCTTCAAGGACCGCAGGGTGCAGGTTGGCGACGGCAGTGCCCGAGGTGGTGATAACCAGCACGGGCGAACCTGTTTCGACGGCAAGGCCCAGCGCGAGGAAGGCGCCAACGCGCTCATCGATGCGCACGCGCAACCGCAGCAGTCCCTGCTTCTCGAATTCGGCAGCCGCCAACGCGAGAGCCTGCGAGCGCGAGCCGGGGCTCAGCACAACATCTCGAACGCCGAGACGAACAAACTCTTCGAGAAGGGCTACCGAGTAGTTGGTGGCTGGAGAGTTAGTTGGTCTTATCGTCATCGTCGAGATCTGCTAGTTCCTGTTCGAGGCGGCGAATGCGCTCATCTTGTTCTTCCTGACGGCGCATCTTGCGCAAGAAGTCAGGGTCATCGTCGGGGGCAACGCTGCGTGTGTGGCCAGAACTGGCACTACGTGCCTTGCCGAGCATGAACCAGAGCACAACACCGATGACCGGTAGCAGCAGAATCACAATGATCCACAACACCTTCGGCATCGCGCGAACCCGGCTGCGTTCGGTAAGAATCACATCCACAATGGAGAACACGTCTACCGCAACGAGCGCGAAAGCGAGGACTACCAATAGGCGAGGCATGCGACCATTCTACGCTCGCAGTCTGCACGCGGGTTGCGAGCCTAGACTGTTGCCGTGAAACCTTGGATCTCCTACTCTCTTCTCCGCGTCGGAGTCTTCGCCGCAGCCTTCACCGTGCTGATGATCGCGAACGTTGAGCCGTGGATCGCCGCCCTCATCGCCGCAATTCTGGGATTTGCTATTTCGTATGTGTTTTTCTCGAAGCTTCGGGATGCGGTGGCGCTCGACCTTGCTTCGCGTCGCGGGCGCCCCAGCCACGATCCTGACCGTGACGCCGAGGATGCCGCTGTCGACCACGATGCTGCCGAGGAGCAAGCGGATGCCGGTGCTGACGCAGAAGCGGAAACTAGCGCGTCATCCGCCGATCAGAGCACTACACCTGCGCCTCGTAACGACGCCCAGTAACAACGATTAGAACGCGATTGCTGCCGCGAGCCCTAGGCCGAACAGCAGCGCGGTGAGCCCGGTGAGGCGCAACGCCAAGATCAGTTCGGCTGGCGTTTTTGCGGTGAGCACAATCACGCAGGCGGGCAGTGCCACGAGCAAGACGAAGTTCACGAGATAGGCGTTGAAGTACAGCAACGAGTAGACGCCCAGGATGACGAACGGCACGAGCATCGCGACGACGTAGAAAATACGCGACGGTAGATTGCCCATCCGCACGGCCAAGGTGCGCTTTCCGGCGATCTTGTCTTGGGCGATATCACGGATGTTGTTGACCATGAGAGTTGCAACAGCAAATAACCCGACAGCAACCGCTGCCAGCCACGACTCGAGGTTTACGGTGCCGGCGAGCACGAACGTGGTGCCGGCGGTGGCGACGAGGCCGAAGAAGATGAAGACGAACACTTCACCGAGGCCGAGGTAGCCGTAGGGGCGCTTGCCTCCCGTGTAGAAGTAGGCGGCGATGATGGCCGCGGCGCCGACGGCAAGCATCCACCAGTGTCCGGTTCGCACGACGATGACGAGTCCGGCGATGGCGGCGATACCGAACCAGGCAAAGGCAACAGTGATGACGGTGCGCGGGCGAGCGGCACCCGAAGCGGTGAGGCGACGAGGGCCGACGCGGTGGTCATCCGTTCCCCGCACTCCGTCGGAGTAGTCGTTGGCAAAGTTCACGCCAATTTGCAGCGAGACCGCAACGACGAGGCAGAGCAGCGCGCGGACCCAGTGCCAGCCGGCCCCATCAACGTCGTGCGGAAGCACGTAGGCCGCCGCTGTGCCGAGCGCGACAGGCGCAAAAGCTAACGGCAGGGTTTGGATGCGGGCGCCACTGATCCAGTCGCGCACGGTTGCTTTCGCAATCTTGGGCGCCTTGGGCGGTCGCCCACCGGGACGTCCGCTCTTTTTCTTCGCCGCAGCGGTCGAAACGGTTGCGGGGTCGATGCGTTGCTTTTTAGGAGAGGCCACGGAGGGATTCTACTTAAGCACGACTGTGGCTAAGGCGAGTCGATCGGGTTTTCCTGTCGAAAGCAGAGGAATCTCATCGATCAGCATCACGCGCGCGGGTGCGGCAGCAGCCGAAGCCAACTGAGTTGCCACCGCTTGGCGCACCACGTCGAGAGCGATCGCCCGCGTCGTGATCACCACGGGGGCTTCACCCCACTCAGGGTGGGGAGCGGCAACGACGACGGCTGAGTCTTGGCCGGGTAGCGTGCGCACAGCGGTCTCCACCTCGGCAATGGAGACCTTCACGCCACCGGAAATGATCATGTCGTCGGCTCGTCCGCGCACGCGCAGCACGCCGTCGACGAGCTCGCCGACATCGTCGGTGCGGTACCACCGCACGCCATCCTGCACGCGGAACGAGAATGCACTGCGCCGCAGGTCGTCAAGGTAGCCCTCGGCGAGCATGGGTCCAGCGATTTCGATGCGGTCATCAACGAGGCGCACCTGCGCGGTGGGCAGCGGTATGCCGTCCCAGACAGCGCCGCCACTGGTTTCGCTCGACCCATACGTGGTCGAGACGGCGAGACCGCGAGCGCGGGCTGCCGCCAACAACGCTACGGGGATCGACTGGCCGCCGACCAGAATCTGCTGGAAGGTGGAAAGCGCCGCAATGGACTCTTCCGATTCGAGAAGACGCGCCAATTGCACGGGCACGAGTGACACGAAACGCCGTTCCCCCGTGAGCTGAGCTGCCGCCTCCACGAAGGTGGTCGCGGTGAAGTCACGCGTCGACATCATGATCGGCTCGGTGCCCGCAAAATAGGAGCGAGCCAGCACATTGATACCGGCAATGTAGTGCGCGGGCACGGCGAGAAGCCACTGCCCCTGGCCACCCAGCAGCTCATCGGATGCCGCAGCACTCGCCTTCAGGGCGTCAGCACTCAGCATCACGCGCTTGGGTCGGCCGGTCGATCCGCTCGTTTCTACGATCACCGCGACGTTCGCGGGCACGGTTTCTGGCAGGCCAGAGGGGGAGGCCGGGTGCGGCAGAATCGCGGCTCCCGTTCCGTCGAGTGCCGGCTTCAGCGCCGCCCAGACTTTGCGGGGATCGCGGGCGTCGATAGACCAGAGTTCTCGGGTCGAAGTGGTGTCAGCGGTCACGGGTAAACCTCTCTGGGTTAGAACTGCGGGAGCGTTAGGGATGCCTGGGCGTTAGTACTGCCAGGGGAAGGGCGACCAGTCGGGTTCGCGCTTCTGCAGGAACGAATCGCGGCCTTCGACAGCTTCGTCGGTGCCGTAGGCGAGGCGCGTCGCTTCGCCCGCAAAAACTTGCTGACCAACAAGGCCGTCGTCAACCGCGTTGAGGGCAAACTTGACCATGCGAATAGCGGTCGGCGATTTCGTCATGATGGTTTGCGCCCACTCGTAGGCGGTGGCTTCGAGCTCGGCGTGGGGCACGGCAGCGTTGATCGCTCCCGCGTCGAGGGCGCGTTGCGCGTCGTACTCGCGGGCCAGGAAGAACACTTCACGGGCAAACTTTTGGCCTACTTGGCGAGCGAAGTAGGCACTGCCGTAACCGGCGTCGAAGGAGCCGACGTCGACATCCGTCTGTTTGAAGCGGGCATGCTCGGCGCTAGCAATCGTGAGGTCACAGACCACGTGCAGCGAGTGCCCTCCCCCGGCAGCCCAGCCGGGAACGACCGCGATAACGACCTTGGGCATGAAGCGGATGAGGCGCTGGACTTCAAGAATGTGCAGGCGTCCGGCGGCGGCGCGGCGCTTTCCCGCAGCGGCGGCAGCATCGGCCTCGGCCTCAGCCGCGGAGAGCCCGGCGGCAGCGGTCGGATTCGTTGCGCCCTCTTGGCCTTCGTACTCATAACCAGCACGGCCACGGATGCGCTGATCGCCGCCAGAGCAGAACGCCCAGCCGCCATCTTTCTCGCTCGGGCCGTTGCCCGTGAGCAGCACGACGCCGATGCGAGGATTCTGGCGCACGTCATCCAGTGTTTGATACAACTCGTCGACGGTGTGTGGCCGGAAGGCGTTGCGCACTTCGGGACGATCGAACGCGATGCGCGCAATCGTTCCGCTCACATCGTGGTGGTACGTGATGTCGGTGAGGTCATCGAACCCGGCGACCGATCGCCACAACTTCTCGTCGAAAATTTCAGAAACAGGCGCCATGGCTCCACCCTAACCATCGGGGTGGAGAGCAGGCTGATGCCGAACCGGGGATGTTCGGCTTTCGTTCGTCGCGACGAACCTTTAGCTGCCGAAGAAGCGGAACACGTACAACACGATGAGTGGGTTCGAGAGAACGGCGACGGCAAGCCCAAATGCTGCCCAGCGGCGCTGCAGGCCGAAAATGAGACACAGCATGGCGGTAATGGCGGCTGAGATTGACACCACGATCGCGGCATACGCCAGAGCAGTGCCGTTCGAGTAGTCCCCGCCAGCAGAGACGATCATCGCGATGATGAACAAGACGAGAGTGGCGACGCCGAGTGCTGCGGCAACAAAGCCCAGCCACCGCGGGCGTGATCTCCGCGCAACTGGCACCTCTTCGGCGTCGGGGGTTGGCTCGTGCTCGCCGTCGGCGGGCAGCTCAGTTTCTTCGTCGTCGACAACACCTACGACGTAATAGGGCACCACTTTGGTCGCAATGCGCTCGATATCCCCCGGATTAGTCACGCAATTACCCTAACTGACAGTGGAACTTGTCAGACTGGGAACATGTTCCCTTCAGCGAACGACATTCTCGACACCGCTCACGTGGTGTCCCTGCCCATGACCTCCCGTTTTCGCGGCATCGATCAACGCGAAGCACTCCTGTTTCGCGGCCCGCAGGGGTGGAGCGAGTTCTCACCATTCGTGGAGTACGACGATGTCGAAGCAACCCCGTGGCTCTTGGCCGCGATCGATTATGCCTACAACGAGATGCCGCCCCTCGTGCGCGATCGTATTTGGGTTAACGCCACCGTGCCCGCTGTTCCCGCCGAGCTGGTCGAAGCGGTTCTCGAACGTTTCCATGGCTGCCGCACCGCCAAGGTGAAGGTTGCCGAGCCCGATCAGACCCTCGAGGATGACATTGCCCGCGTCGCCGAAGTGCGCCGCGTCATGGGGCCGACTGGCCGCATCCGCATTGATGCGAATGGCGCGTGGACGGTCGATGAGGCCGAGCGTGCTGTGCATGCCCTTGCCGGATTCGACCTTGAGTATGTCGAGCAGCCGTGCGCGACAGTGGAAGAACTCGGTGAGCTGCACACGCGCATTGCCTATATGGGCATCCCCGTCGCGGCTGACGAGAGTGTGCGCAAAGCCGCCGACCCGCTCGCGGTCGCCCGCGCGGGTGCCGCCGACCTCCTCGTCATCAAGGCACAGCCTCTGGGTGGCGTCTCGCGCGCTCTGGAGATCGTGAAGAATGCCGGGCTGCCCGTTGTGGTCTCCAGCGCCCTTGAGACCTCGGTGGGGCTCGCGATGGGCGCGCACTTGGCTGCCGCCATCGATCCCCTCGACTATGACTGCGGACTCGCCACGGCATCCTTGCTCGCCGCCGACGTTACCGCTGCTCCCCTGCGCGCTCGCGACGGGCACCTCGAAGTGCGCCGCATCGAGGCCGACGAGGCGCTGCTCACTCGCTGGGCCGCTAATCCCGAACGTACGCAGTGGTGGCGAGATCGCCTCGTCCGCTGTCACGAACTAGGTAAAAACTACTCAGCACAGTAACGCGGCCGCTCAGTAGGGTGGACGAACTGGTTGTCTCCGAGGGCAATCACTTCCGAGGAGTACACATGAGTCTTGAATCGCGCCGTCTAGGTGCCATCGCCGCCGTGAGTCTGCTCAGCCTCGCCGTACTCACCGGGTGCTCGGCGCCGGCCGACGAACCAAGCACTCCCACGGTGGAGACGGATGCCGCAGCCCCCGAGGAAGTCGAAGAGGACGCTGCCACCGGCCCCGAGTGCCTCATCGGAGACTGGTACATCGCCGAGGATCAGATGCAGGGCTTCTACTCCGCTGTCAGTGGCTCTAACGACGGACTCGACATCTCAGTCGAGGGTGGAACCGGGCTCGCTTTCACCGACGCGACCTACACCTACACTCCCGACTTCGAGATCCTCTTGCAGGTTGCTGGCACTGAGGGCACGGGAGCCATCACTGGCGGCATCAGCGGCGATTACACCGCCACTGACACCGTGATTACGACTTCACAAGAGGTGAGCGACATCGCCGTCAGCGTGACGGTCTCGGGGGTCACCATGGATGGCGCTGATCTCACAAACAGCTTCTTGGCGGATGCCCCGATCAACTCAGCACCGTATGAATGCGGTGACGATGGCCCGATCATCCACTTCTCCACGGGAGAGGGAAACCCCACCGTGCCGATGCAACTCACGCCCGCCAGCTAGTCACTACTACCGTGAGCCCGAAGGGGCTCTCCCCAATCAAACGCTGGGGTGCAGCTCGGTGCGGCCCCAGCGTTTTTCTTCGCCACGGGCGCGCCGCGATCTGCGCCGCCCGCAGCGGTCGTTTACAGGCCGGAGTAGGCGTGAAGTCCCTTGAAGAAGAGGTTCACGACGGTGAAGTTGAAGATAACGGCTGCAAAGCCCACGATCGCAAGCCATGCTGACCGCGATCCGCGCCAGCCGCGGGTTGCCCGGGCGTGAATGTAACCGGCATAGATGGTCCAAATGATGAAGGTCCAGACCTCTTTGGTGTCCCAGCCCCAGTAACGACCCCAGGCCCGCTCGGCCCAAACAGCGCCAGCGATGAGAGTGAAGGTCCACATCACAAAGCCGACCACGGTCAGACGGTAGGCGAGAGTCTCAAGGCGGTCGGCCGCAGGCAGAGTGTCAAGGAAGCGCAACTTGAGCGCCTTGCCCGCTTCGCGACGCGACTGCATGAGCTGCACCACCGAAAGTCCGGCCGCGAGGGCAAAGAACCCGGTGCTGAGGCTCGCGACGAAGACGTGAATAACCAACCAGGCCGACTGCAGCGCTGGCGGCAGGGGCACAACATCCACATAGAAGCTTGAGGTGCCGACGCCGAGCGCGAGCAATGCGAACCCGGTGATAAATGAGCCGAGGAAGCGCAGGTCTTGCCAGAACTGCACCAGCAAGAAAACGCCGACGATCAGGGCTGTTGCGGTGAGCGTGAACTCAAACATATTCGCCCACGGAACGCGGCCCGCGGCAACCCCGCGGAAAATGACGGCACTCACGTGCAGCACCCACGCAATTACGGTCAGCGCCATGGCGATTCGCAACGACTTGGGCGAGTGAGCAATAGCGGCATCACCCGTCGAAGCGGGGCTCGCGGTTAGCGTTGCCGTACCGCCAGAACTTGCCGCTTGCATGACAGATGACTGCTGGGCGGATGCCGTAGCCAACCCGGTTGCACTCGCTGCGGAAGCATCGCTCGACTCCGCCGAGCGGCGTGCCAAATCGACGGCGAACATTATGAACGCAAAGGTATAGATCGCCATCGCTGAATAAACCGCAATCAGCGAATACGACACGAGGGTCTCAGTCACGATTCCACCCTAACTCTCAGTTGCTGGGAATGCTTATCGGCAAAGTCGGCGACTGCCGCTTCGAGGTTAGGGTCGTCGCCACGAGCCAGCGCGGCATACTCAACTGTTGTCACGCCAGCGGCGTCAGTCGTGGCGGCCACCCACATGCGGCGACGGGGCACGAAGAGGCTCGTAATGAGGCCGCCAAAGAGAAGCATGGCGAACAACAGCACCGGCAGTTGCGACGGATCATGGTGCACATCGAGGGAGACGAAGCGCGGGATGCTCGTCAACTCGACACTGCCCAAACCGTTGGGCAGTTCGAGCCGGTCGCCGGGAGTGAGGCGCAAGGTTTCAGCGTCGGAACTCCGGCCCGCGATTTGCTCGAGAGAGTCAGTGTTGAGCGAATAGGCGTTGGTGCCCTGCCCGTTGTCGAGACCGAGGTCGCCCTCGTACACCTCCAACGTGAGCACGGGTGACACCAGGTCGGGATACACGGAAGCTAGTGCTCCGGAGCTGAGGGTTCCGGCGGTCGGATACAGGAAGCCGAGCATCCCGATCTGCTGATCGAGTCCGTCGGGCACTTTAATGATGCAGGTGCTGCCGAGGTTGGCGTCGAACGGCAGGCACGGCGTTGGTTGCGACCAGATGACTTTGTCGTCCGCATCACGCACGGTGATAACCGGGGCATAGCCGTTGCCGAGCAAATACAGGTTGGTGCCGCTCAGGCTGAGAGGCTCATTGACCTTGATTTGAGACTGCTGAGGCTCGTCGCCGCGCACCGTGGTCGTGACGTTGGCGGTGAAGTCAATCGCTTGACCGATCGCCTGTTGGTTCTCGATTTCGTAGACCGGCTCGAAAGAGTCAAGCGCGACGGTGTACGGGTCGAGAGCGTCATCGCTGAAGAACCGGCCCGGGTTGAACGAGTCATAGCTGGCGAGCGAGTTACTGAATGCATAGCCCTCTACGACTACGCGCTGCCCGGTGTAGCCGAAGCCGCCGCCGATCCCCACTGTCACGAGAACGCCGACGAGAGCGGCGTGAAAGACGAGGTTTCCCGTTTCGCGCAGGTAGCCGCGTTCAGCGCTGACCGAATCGCCATACAGCTCGGTGCGGTACCGCTGCGAGCGCAGCAGGCCACGTGCTGAATCGATCGTCGTTGTGACATCCGCCTCTGTCGTGCGGGTGGTGAAACCCTGCAACCGCGAGAGACGCGCTGGAGTCTTGGGTGGGCGAGCACGAAGCGCATCGAAGTGATGTTTGGTGCGCGGCAGCACACAGCCGATGAGGGAGATGAAGAGCAGGAGGTAGATCGACGAGAACCACACCGAGGAGTAGGTGTTGAAGACTTGAAAGAAGTCGAGAATCGCTGCGGTGTCTGGATAGTTGTTGCGATAGGCAATGACGCCGTTAGGGTCCGACGTGATTTGCGGCACGAGAGAGCCCGGGATTGCCGCAACGGCCAAGAGAAGCAGCAGGAACAACGCCGTGCGCATGCTCGTGAGCTGGCGCCAGAAAAAGCGACCGTAGCCCGCAAGCCCGAGCTTCGGCTGCGTGATCTTGCTTTCCGGCGCAGGCGTTGGCGCGTCCATGTGGTCGCTGGGACGCGTGGCATCCCCGCCCGTTACCGAATCGCCAGCTTCTGAATCAGAGGAGTGTGTCGAAGCCACCGATTACCGCCCCCAAACTTGTCACGATTGCACGCCACACACCGGTGACCATGAGTAGACCGATCAACACGAGCAGTGCTCCGCCGATCAGATTAATAAGACGGATGTGGCGGCGCATCCACGCCACCGAACCGGTCGCCCAGTTCAATCCAAGAGCCACCAGCAGGAACGGGATGCCGAGACCGAGACTGTAGGCGATGCCGACGATAGCGGCCCGGCCGGGGTCTCCGCCATCCAAGACCATGCTTCCGACGGCGATGAGGGTGGGACCAACGCACGGGGTCCAGCCGAGGGCGAAAACGACGCCAAGCAGCGGTGCACCAGCGAGGCCGGTTGCGACCTTGAACTTCGGCTTGATCGTGCGCTGCGCGAAGGTGACCTGCCCAATGAACACGACACCCATCACGATCACGAGCGCCCCGGCGATGCGGGTGATCAGATCAAGCCAGGGCCGCAGCAGAAGACCGGCGGTGCCAAACAGTACCGTGAAGGCCACGAAGACCACGGTGAAACCCAGGATGAAGAGGCTCACGCCGAGAACAAGGCGCTTCGTGCTGCCCTTCTCCTCTGCGCTCGTGAACCCGCCGATGTAACCAAGGTAGCCAGGCACGAGAGGCAGAACACAGGGTGAGGCAAACGAGACTAGGCCTGCAAGGAGCGCAATCGGAATCGCGAGAAGGAGGTTGCCGCCGAGAATGAGCTCCCCGACCGGACTCGACACTACTGTTCCTCAGCGATGACGGAGTCCATCATCGCTGCGAGGATGCTGGGGTCGCGCACCAGACCGCTGATGCGTGCGGCAACGCGCCCTTCACGGTCGACCACGAGAGTGGTGGGCACCGCGTTCGGTGGCACGGAACCGGCGAACGCCAGCTGCACGCCCGCTGTCGTGGCATCCACGACGGAGGCGTACGGGATGCCGAACTCGTCAGCGAAGGTGAGCGACGTTTCGGCAGTGTCGGATACGTTAACGCCCAAGAAGGGAACCTCGGTGTACTGCTCGCTCAGCGCGGCGAGGTCGGGCGCTTCGAGGCGGCACGGCGGGCAACTCGAGTACCAAAAGTTCACGACATAAACGGACCCGGCGAAGTCATCGCTCGACACGGTCTCGCCGGTGTCGAGAGTTGCCTCGTAAGTGACGGGTTCGTCGCGACTGTCGGCCGGAATCTCGACCGTCGAACCGTCGCCGGAGATATAGCCCTCTTCTGATCCGTTCTCGTACTGCTGCGCGAGACTTTCGGTGGTGCCGGAGCACGACACAGTAAACAGGGCGAGACTCGCCACAACAGCGGCGATAAGACGGCGGTTCACACTGCTCCTAGATCGATGGATGCTGCGAGCAAGTCTCCCGCAGGTTCCTGATAGTCAACCTCGACGAAATGGTCTCCCTCGCGAGCGAGAGTCGTGATGCTCGACAGCGTGCAGCGACGGTGGCGGGGGTCGTGGGCGAGCCGCATCTTTTTGACGGAACGCGCGACCATCACGATCGGCAGCTGGTGGCTGACCATGACGACTTCGCCGCCCTCGGCAGCGGCCCACGCCTCATCAATAGCGGCAAGCATGCGCGCTTCGATGCTCACGTATGCCTCACCCCAACTGGGCTTGAGCGGGTTGATCAGGTGCGGCCACGCGCGTGGCTGCGTGAGAACTTTCGGAAACTGCAAGCGACCGCCCTCAAACCAGTTGTGGGGTTCGATGATGCGCTCTTCGGTCGTGATGGGGAGGCCGTAGCGTTCCGTCCAGGGTTGCGCTGACTCTTGAGCGCGCTGCAGGGGGCTCGCATAGAGCGCTGTGAGGGGCCGCTTCGCGAAGCTTGCGGCGGCGACATCCGCCATTTTATGACCGAGTTCACTGAGGTGATACCCGGGGAGACGGCCATAGAGAATGCGGTCGGGATTGTGCACTTCACCATGGCGAACGAGATGGATGAGGTCTGCTGGCACGGTATTCAGTCTACGTCTGCTGCCCTGCCGCACTTTCTCTTGCGTGATCCCTTGTAAACTCGGCGCTGTGACTACACGCACCCTCACTAAGAACCTGGCCGCCGCAAGCGATGGAGCAACCTCCGTTTCGGGGTGGGTCGACACTGTTCGAGATCAAAAGAAGGTGCAGTTTGTCGTGCTGCGCGATGAGTCGGGTGCGGTGCAGCTTGTTCACCCCCGCTCGTTCAACGACGACGGCACCGCGGCAGAGGATCCCCTCGCCGAGATCATTTCGGGCCTCGCTCAGGGCACCTTCCTCACCGCAACCGGTGAGTTGAAGCACGACGAGCGCGTGAAGCTTGGCGGCGTTGAGATCAAGCTCGACGGCATCGAACTTGCTGGCGAGGCAATCGCTGAAACCCCGATCGCTGAAGACACCAGCGTCGACAAGCGCATGGACTGGCGCTTCCTCGACCTTCGCGTGCCGCGCAACAACCTGATCTTCCGCATCCAGACCACGCTCGAGCACGCCTGGCGCACCTACTGGGTCGAGAACGACTTCATCGAGGTTCACACCCCCAAGCTCATGGCCAGCGCCAGCGAGTCGAAGGCTGAACTGTTTGAGGTCGACTACTTCGACACCAAGGCTTACTTGGCGCAGAGCCCCCAGTTCTTCAAGCAGATGGCGCAGTCCGCTGGCTTCGGCAAGATCTTCGAGATCGCCCCCAGCTTCCGTGCCGACCCCAGCTTCACGTCGCGTCACGCCACCGAGTTCACGATGGTCGACAGCGAGATCAGCTGGATCTCCAGCCACGAAGACGTCATGAACCTGCACGAAGAGCTCATGGTTGCCGGCTTCCAGGCTGTCAAAGACAAGCACGGCGAAGAGATCGAGAAGCTGTTCGGCATCGAAATGACGGTGCCAACTCGCCCCTTCCCCCGCATCCCGCTTGCCGAGGCTAAGCAGATCGTCAGCGACCGTGGCTACACGGTGCCGCGCGCCGACGCCGACATGGACCCGGAGGGCGAGCGCCAGATCGCCGCCTACGTGAAAGAAACGTACGACCACGATTTCGTGTTCTTGACCGACTACGCCGCCAGCATCCGCCCGTTTTATCACATGCGTCACGCGGATGATGCGGGCCTCACGAACAGCTACGACCTCGTGTTCAACGGCGTCGAGATCTCCACTGGCGCCCAGCGCGAGCACCGCGTTGACGTGCTGGAAGCACAGATTCGCGACAAGGGCATGGACCCGGCCGAGCTCGATTTCTACCTCGACTTCTTCCGCTACGGCGTACCGCCGCACGGTGGATTCGGCATGGGCCTCGGGCGCGTGCTGATGTTGCTCCTCGGTCTGCCCAACCTGCGCGAAGCGACGTATCTGTTCCGCGGACCAACCCGCCTCACTCCGTAGCCGCCCTGTGGGGCTCGCGAGGGCCTCACAGTTCGACACACCGAACCCATAGCCAGCGCATAGCCAATTAGGACAGGATGACCTCATGTCAAAGAAAATTGATTCGGCACTCAAAGACCTGAAGAAGGCACTGAATAAGCACGCTGAGGTTGTGGGCAGCAGTGCTGTCTCGCTCAAGAAGGCTCAGCGTGCGAGCGCAAAGGTAGCGGCAGCAGCAACGGCCTACGCCGAAGCAGTGCACTCCAAGAGTGGGATGGGCAATCCCTTCGATGACATGCTGCAGCCAGGCCTCGACAGCGGAACGCTGGCATCACTGGCCGCTGAACGGGACTCGATCAAGAACCACATGACGGGCCCGATCGAAGTGAGTAAGTAGCAGGCCACACAATCGTGCTCGCGAGGATCCCCCGCGAGCACCGAACGCCTGTATTACGTAAGGTCTTCGATGCTGGCTCCACCGGCGCTCTTGATGACCGACTCCACAGCACTCTTCGCCGATGCTTTCGCCACGTAATTCTCGCTCACCGCGAGAGTTTGGCCATTGCTCGCAACGATGCGCCAGAAGAATGGCTGCGTCTCGCTCTTGCCTTTGACGATTTGAAACTTCATAGTTTCCTCTTTCGATCCTCGTTTCGGGACCACGCGAGAGCGCGGTAAGTGCCCCACATCCTAATGCGGGCGCATGAGCAGCCGACAAGAGGCGGCGTCGTTCCCCCGCTTAAAGCTCGAAGTCGACGCAGGCCCGTTCACGAGTGTTTGCCTTCACCACAGCACCCGCTTCCACGTGCAACGGATGAGTTCCGTACGCCGCAAGGGCCTCAACCGAAGTGTGATCAGACACAAGGATGACGTCCCAATTTCCGGCGACGGTTGCCACATCCGGGCGCACGGTTAGCGCTTCGAGACCATCGATCTTGCCGACGAGAGGTTCCAGCGCAGCAGCCATCGCATCCGCTGCGATCTTCTGGTCTGCGGGATCTTCGGCGATGAGCTTCCACATAACAACGTGACGGATCATTCTGTTTCCTCCAGAAGAGCAGCGCTGAGGCGCTCGGGTTCGACACGCCAAATGGTGTGTACGCGGTCGTTGATGAGCACAACAGGAATCTCGTCCCAGTACTTCGCGTTCAACTGCTCATCCTCCAGAATCGACTGCTCAGTGAGTTCGATCTCGATGGTTGAGGCCAGTGCCGCGACGACCTGATTGATCGTTTCGCGGGCATCGTCACAAAGATGACAACCGGGTTTGCCAATTAAAGTGAGACGTTTCGTGGGCACGACCCTAGAATAATGCGAATGCACGAGGTAACGTCGCCCCCGCCCAGCCAGAACGCCGTTGTGGCTTTCTTTGACGTGGACAACACGCTCATGCGTGGTGCGAGTGCTTTCTATTTGAGCAAGGAAGCCTGGCGGCGCGGAATCGTGGGCTGGCGAGATATTGCTCGCTTTGCCTGGCACCAGTTTCGGTTCGTCGCTGTGGGAGAAAACCACAAGCACATGACCTCCGCGCGGGAACGGGCGCTTGAGATCGTGGGCGGACATTCCCTGCAGACGCTCATCGATCTCGCCGAGACCATCTACGAGCGAGACATTCTGCCCAACCTGTGGCCCGAAACCGTCGATCTGGCCAAAGAGCACCTCGCGAAGGGCCACGAAGTGTGGCTCATCACCGCAACGCCCCAGTTTGTGGCGCAAGTGATCGCCGAGCGACTCGGCCTTACGGGCGCGCTCGGAACCCGCGTGCGCGCCGAAGACGGCTTTCTCACGGGAGAACTCGACGGCCACGTGCTTCACGGGCCAGAGAAGGCTGCCGTCGCCACAGAGCTCGCTGGGCGGCTCGGGGCCAACCTGGCAGACTGCTGGGCATACTCCGATTCCAGCAACGACATCCCGCTACTGAGCGCCGTAGGCAATCGTGTGGCCGTGAACGCGGATGTGAAACTCACCCACTATGCCCAAAAAATGGGCTGGCCAGTACTGCCGCTCAGCCGCGCCGGCCTCAAAGAAGCCCGGCGCCGCGTGAAGCAGCAAGCCAAGATCGTGCGCAAAAACGCTCGTTAACGCCGAACACCCGATCGTTCAGATGAACGTTCGGGTGTTCGAGTTGTGACCGTCTCGAAAGACGGCCCCTAGTCATTGGGACTAGTTACTTCTTGTTGCGACGCTGGTGGCGTGTCTTACGAAGCAGCTTGCGGTGCTTCTTCTTTGCCATACGCTTGCGACGCTTTTTGATGACTGAACCCATAGGAACCTCACTGATTTCTGAACGAACCGACCCGGTCCGATTCAGAACCGCGGAAAGACATACCGGAAGAGTTTACCGCACCGGGCGGGTTTAAAAGTCTCGATGAACTGGGAATGAACCCTCAGCGACGATTCGCCGCTATCCAACCTCAGAGATTGGGGGTGCAACGGCGCTCGCTACAGCCGATTCCGGGATGCGGAATGAACGGCCAAAACGAACAGCCGGGAGTTCACCGGAGTGAACCAGACGATACACGGTCATGTTTGAGACGCGCATCATATCCGCCACCTCAGCGACGGTGAGAAAACGCATCTCAGATAGATCCCGTGACATCGGACCAGCCCCTTAGTTTCACCAACTGCAGAACGCACGAAACGACTGCACAAAGCACCCAGCATGTGACTGAAGTGCTAAACGGTAACAATAGGGGCTGGTGTGACTCGCTGTCCACCCCTCAAGGTGCGCGCCCGGCGCGCCTCCCGCTTAGTCCTTGCGGAAGATGCGAGAGCGAACGCTGCTCGGCAGGTGCTTTGCAGCCTCCGCGACGTCGTGCAGCGCGGTGCGAGCCCGGTAGGCGCGATCCGCAACCTGGCGGCCCAAGTTGTCTCCGACATCTGCTCCCGACCAGGCCGAGAAAGCGCCGGTCGAGGCGAGCAGCTCCTCGTCAAAGTCTTCTTGGAAGTCCGCGCTCAAGAACGGGATCAGCCAGTCTTCAATCTCTTCAAGAGGAGAAGAATCGAGGCGGTAATAGCGGTGTTGGCCGTCTTCACGCACCGACACCAACCCGTGATCGCGCAGCACCTTCAGGTGCTTGGAGACCGTCGGCTGACTCAAATCGAGTTTTTCGACAATCTCACTTACGCTCAGCTCGCCGCTCGGAGAATCAGAGGCGATGTACTGCTCAAGCAGCACGGTCAGAAGGCTACGCCGCGTTGAATCGGCTACTACGTCAAAGATGTCGGCCATTGCAATAGGGTACCGGGCGTTTCTGAGGAGTACCATGGCCTCCTGTGCGTGGGGAGATAAATTTATGAGCTCTTGGGCACCTATGCGTGCGCACCCGCGTGAACGCAGCATCCTCGCCCGCGTCCGTGATGTGATCGATCGTTTCGCCGCTGCGACTCCCGCGCGCTTCGCTATCGCCATCTTCTCGGCGCTCGTTGTGGTGCTCACGACCATTCTCGTGTTGCCCATATCGGCTCGGGATGGCCAAGCCACCCCCCTCGTGGATGCACTCTTCACCGCCGTCTCCGCCATCTGCGTGACCGGCCTCACCACCGTCGACATGTCGACGCACTGGTCAGCCTTCGGCAACTCCGCGATCCTCATCGGTCTGCAAGTCGGCGGAATCGGCGTGCTCACTCTGGCCAGCATGCTGGGCCTCGTCGTGTCGCGCCGCCTCGGGCTGCGCCAACGACTCATCGCCGCGAGCGACTCGAACCCCTCGCGCATCCACGTCGGCCCTGTTTCTGAATCCCAAGCTATTCGTCTTGGCGAAATTGGTGGGCTCCTCGCGACCGTAGCCATCAGCGCGCTGGCCATCGAGGTCGTGCTCTCGCTCGTGATCATCCCGCGCCTGCTTGTGGAAGGTTTCGACGTGTGGCCCGCCATTTGGCAGGGCTTCTACTTCGCGGCATCGGCCTTCACAAACACCGGTTTTGTGCCGGCGGTCAGTGGCATGGAAGCCTTCGCTCAAGATCCTTGGATGCTCGGCGCGATTGGCGTCGGTGTGTTCCTAGGAAGCCTCGGCTTCCCCGTGATCTTCGCTGTAGTCCGCAACCTCAAAGACGGCGCCCGCCTCTCGGTTCACGCACGCCTCACCCTCTTCACGACGGTGCTGCTGATCTTCCTCGGGGCACTAGCAGTGCTCATTCTGGAATGGAACAACACCAACACCATCGGTGGGCAAAGCCTGATCTCGCGCCCCCTGACATCCACTTTCTTATCGACCATGACACGCTCGGGTGGGTTCTCCACCATCGACATCAATGAGCTGAATGGGTCGACGCTGCTCGTCTTCGACATGCTGATGTTTGTGGGCGGCGGCTCTGCCTCCACCGCGGGTGGCATCAAAGTCACGACTCTCGCTGTGCTGTTCTTGGCTGCCCTTGCGGAAGCTCGCGGTGACAACGACATGCACGCCTTCGAGCGTCGTATCCCCACCGACGTACTTCGCCTCGCCGTCAGCGTCACGCTGTGGGGCGCAACGATCGTCGCCATATCGACCATCGCCATCTTGCAGATAACCAAGGAGCCCCTCGACAGGGTGCTTTTTGACGTGATTTCGGCCTTTGCCACGTGTGGGCTCTCTACGGGGCTCACCGAAACGCTGCCCGACGGCGGCAAGTACATCCTCGCCGCCACAATGTGGGCTGGACGAGTGGGAACGGTTACGCTGGCGGCAGCCCTTGCGGCCAGTCAGCGCCGTCAATTGTTCACGAGAGCAGAAGAGAGGCCCATCGTTGGTTGACAAGATCGCCCACAATGCCCCGGTGCTAGTAATCGGGCTCGGTCGCTTCGGTGCGGCCACTGCCGGTCAGCTTCAGCGCCTCGACCGCGAAGTTTTAGCGATCGATGCTGACCTCAGCCTCGTACAAAAATGGTCGGAACGCGTCACTCACGCCGTGCAGACGGACGCTCGCAGCCTCGACGCTCTCCAGCAGATCGGCGCGCAAGACTTCTCGATCGCCGTCGTGGCTGTCGGCTCGTCGATCGAAGCCAGCGTGCTCATCACGGCCAACCTCGTTGACCTCAAGATTCCGCAAATCTGGGCGAAAGCGATCAGCCGCTCCCACGGCAAAATCCTCAACCGCATCGGCGCCAACCACGTGATCTACCCCGAGGCAGAAGCCGGCGAGCGCGTTGCTCACCTGGTTTCGGGCCGGATGATCGACTTCATCGAGTTCGATGATGACTTCGCCATCGTGAAGATGTATCCGCCGAAGCCCATCCGCGGGCTCCCGCTGAGTGAGTCGCAAGTGCGCCGCAAGTACGGCATCACGGTGGTCGGAGTGAAGTCGCCCGGCAAGGAATTTACCTACGCAACCCCCGAGACGGTGATCTCGAACCACGACCTCGTGATCGTCAGCGGCAACTCCGTCGACATCGAAAAGTTCGCGACACTCGCAACGTAGCCCCGTTCGTGGACTGATCCGCGCGCACCGGCTACCTGTATCTTGATTCCGTGAGCAAAAAACGGGCGACCCCGGGGTCGCAAACTTCGCTCCGCGAAGCTAACCGCGCTCGCATCGTCGACGCGGTGAAGCACCATGGTGGCCTCACGCAGATCGAATTGGCCGGGGTAACGGGTCTTTCGCCCGCGACGGTCTCCAACATTGTTAAAGAGCTCGTCACCGCCGGGGTGCTCGCGACCACGATGAGCACGCGCAGTGGTCGTCGCGCCCATCAGGTCACGCTTGCTCGCGCGCTTGGCCTCGTCGCCGGCGTTCACTTCTCCGAACGCCACATGCGCGTTGCCCTTTCCGATGTTGCGCACACCGTCGTTGCTGAGCACCACATGCCGCTCGCGAAAGACCATCGCGCCGACAACGAACTCAACCGGGCCGCCCAACTCATCACCGACATGCTCGAGTCGGTCGACGCCACTCACGACGAGATCCTCGCGGTTGGCCTCGCGATGCCCGCGCCCATGGATCAGTCAACCGGCATCATTTCGCGCACAGGAATCTTGCGCGGCTGGGACGGCGTTCCTGTCGCAGAGTCTCTCGGCATCCGCCTCAACAGCCCGGTGTATGTCGACAACAACGCCAACATGGGCGCGCTGGCCGAGTACCGTTCGGGCGCACTGCGGGGCAAGCCCAACTCTCTCTATGTCAGCATCGACGACGGTATTGGCGCGGGCCTCATCCTGAACGGGGCGGTGTTCCGCGGCCACCACGGCACAGCCGGTGAATTCGGTCACATGGTTCTCGACGAAGATGGCGCGCTCTGCCGCTGCGGCAATCGTGGATGCCTCGAAACTCTCGCCGGTGGTCAGGCCATCGTTGAGTCGGTGCGCACTGGCCGTCGCGGTCTCAAGCTTCACGATGTGGTTGTTCGCGCAATCGCTGGGGATAACGCGTGTATCCGGGCCATTGCCGACGCCGGACGGCATCTCGGCATCGCCGCGGGCAACCTCAGTAACGTTTTCGATCCGGAGCGCATTGCGGTGGGCGGCGAGCTCTCGCAGGCGGGCGAACTCTTATTGGGCCCGATGCGGCACGCGATGGAGCGTTCGGTCATCGTGGGGTCTGGGCAGGCTGCCGATCTGGTGCAGAGCCAACTGGGGCCGCGCAGTGAGCTGTTGGGGTCGATCGCTTTTGCGATTGATCAGCTCACGATTGGTGCTGATGCCACGTTGAGTGCTGAACCTGCAGAGGCGGAGGCTTCGTGACATCCGTCCGTGCGCGAATGATGCGACTGATCGCTCTTGCGCTTGTGGCGGTGCTCGCTCTGGGGGGTTGCGCCTTGATGGAGCCCGGCGCTTCGAATGATGGTTCGCGCACGATTGCTCTGCTGCTGCCGGAGTCGAAGACGGCGCGGTACGAGGCTTACGATCGCCCTTTCTTCGAGGCCAAAGTTGCTGAGCTGTGCCCCGAGTGCGACGTGATTTATGCGAATGCCGATCAGGACCCGGCGAAGCAGCAACAGCAGGCGGAGTCGGCTTTTGCTCAGGGCATTAGCGTGCTCGTGCTCGACCCCGTTGATTCTTCGGCGGCGGTGACAATCGTGGCGACGGCCCAGTCCTACAAGGTTCCCGTGATTTCGTACGACCGCCTGATTGGCAGCCCCGAGTTGGCCTTCTGGGTGTCGTTCGATAACGAAAAGGTCGGAGCGCTGCAGGGCAAAGCTCTCGTCGAGCGCCTCGCCGAGGAGGGCTACTCCGAGGGCAACATTGTGATGATCAACGGCTCCCCCACCGACAATAATTCGCGCCTGTTCAAGAAGGGCGCGCACAGCGTGATCGATGGCAGCGCTTATACCGTCGTCGCCGAATTCGACACTCCCGACTGGAGCCCAGACAAGGCCCAGGAGTGGATGGCAAGCCAAGTCACCCAGTTCGGCGACAGCCTCATCGGCGTCTATGCCGCCAACGACGCAACGGCCGGGGGTGCGATCGCTGCGCTCAAGGCTGGCGGGGTGACCCCGTTGCCTCCCGTCACCGGTCAGGATGCCGAACTCACCGCCATCCAACGCATCGTGAGTGGCGACCAGTACATGACCGTCTACAAGGATCTGAAGCGAGAAGCTGAGATCGCGGCGACGCACGCGGTGGCGCTGCTCGACGGCAAGCAACTTGTGGGGCAAAGCGAAGAAACCAACGGCGTTCCGACAACGCTGCTGACTCCCGTGATCGTGACAATCGACAACATCATGGAGACCGTCGTCGCTGATGGTTTTTATAGCGTTGAGCAGATTTGCACGGCCGAATACGCCCAAGCCTGTGCGGCGGCGGGGATTCAGTAATGCCCAACGACACCAGAGCGGTCAACGAACTCAGTACGGTCAATGAACTCAGGGAAGAGAGCCACTATGACTGATGTCACTCCGGCCACCTCAGACGATGAGCCGATCCTTTCGCTGCGTGGAATCAGCAAGCAGTTCGGCGCGATCGAGGCGCTGAGCGATGTGTCGCTCGACATTTATCCCGGCGAGGTTGTGGCGATCGTCGGCGACAACGGTGCGGGAAAGTCGACGCTCGTGAAGGTGCTCGCGGGCGTGCATCCGGCCAGCTCGGGCACTATTTCGTATCGCGGTGACGAAGTGTCATTGTCGAACCCGACGGATGCCCGCGATCTCGGCATCGCGACGGTGTTTCAGGATTTGGCGCTATGCGACAACCTCGATGTGGTGTCGAACCTGTTCTTGGGCCGCGAGCTGGGCACTCGGGCGCTCGACGAGGTCGAGATGGAGCAGCAGACCTGGGCGCTCTTGCGGCAGCTATCAGCCAAGATTCCTTCCGTGCGCACTCCCGTTGCGGGGCTCTCGGGCGGGCAACGCCAGACCGTTGCCATTGCGCGTTCGCTCATTGGTAATCCGTCGATTGTGGTGTTGGATGAGCCCACCGCTGCCCTCGGCGTCGCTCAAACTGCTGAGGTGCTGAACCTTATTGAGCACCTCCGCGAGCGCGGTCACGGCATCGTCTTAGTGAGCCACAACATGGCTGACGTGCAGGCCGTCGCTGACCGCGTTGTGGTGTTGCGTCTTGGGCGCAATAACGGTGACTTTGCGGTGGTCGACGTGACGTACGAAGACATCATCGCGGCGATTACGGGCGCAACGGATAACGCGGTGAGCCGGCGCGCTGGCCTCACCGGCGCGACCTTCACCCGCATCAAGGAAGGACTCAGCTCATGAGCACCTCCGACACGCAACCGCCCACGAACAACACCCCCGCGGTCGAACTTCCGCCCGCGTCAGGACTCGCAGAATCCTGGGCCGCGTTCCGGTCACGCGTCAGAGGGGGCGACCTCGGGGCGATTCCCGTTGTCGTGGGTCTTGCCCTCATCTGGACCATCTTCCAGATCCTGAACCCCACGTTCCTGTCGAGCGCCAACCTCGTGAACCTCGCGATGCAGTCCGCCGCGCTCGGCACGATCGCGCTCGGTGTAGTGCTCGTATTGCTGCTCGCCCAGATCGACCTCTCGGTCGGGTCGCTCTCTGGACTCGCGGCCGCGATTCTGGCGGTCACGTTCACCCAGCTGAACTGGCCGCTGCCGTTCGCGATTCTTGCCGCGCTCGCCGCTGGTGCACTCTTCGGATGGTTCTACGGGTTCTTGCTGACCCGCTTCGGCGTTCCCAGCTTCGTCATCACCCTCGCGGGCCTGCTCGGCGTGCTCGGGCTCCAACTGTGGGTGCTCGGCAAGCTCGGCTCGATCAACATCCCCTTCGACTCCGGGATCGTGCAATTCGCCCAGCTCATGTTCTTGCCCGCGTGGCTCTCGTACGTGCTCGCCGGGCTTGCGACTCTCACCTACGTTGGAACACATCTGTCGTTAGCGAACCGCCGCATCCGCGCTGGCCTGCTGCCCGAGTCGCGCACCGCGATCCTGCTTCGCGGCGCACTCATGATCGTCGCTCTGCTGTTCGGCGCCTGGTACCTCAACACCGACCGCGGCATCGGCCTCATGTTCCTGCTCTTCGTTGTGCTCGTGATGGCCGTCAACTTTGCGCTCAAGCGCACGCGCTGGGGGCGCTCCATTTATGCGGTCGGCGGCAACGTCGAAGCAGCCCGGCGGGCAGGCATCCGGGTTGATCGGGTCTACATTTCGGTGTTCGTAGTGAGTGCGACACTTGCAGCGCTCGGTGGCATTCTGGCGGCATCACGACTGGCCGCCGCCAACCAGAGCAGCGGCGGGGGCGACACCAACCTCACTGCCATCGCAGCAGCCGTGATCGGCGGTGCAAGCCTCTTCGGCGGTCGCGGAAGCGCCTGGTCTGCCCTGCTGGGCATTGTCGTCATTCAGTCGATCTCGAGCGGCCTCACGCTGCTGAGCCTCGACTCCTCGGTGCGCTACATGGTCACGGGAGCGGTGCTACTGCTCGCCGTGATCATCGACTCGATGTCTCGTCGTTCGCGCGCGCTGCACGGCCGCTTCTAAAAGCGGTCGCGCAGCCGCATGCGCGAGGCGGCACGAATGGGGCCGCACGAACGGGTAAGAGCGATTAGCCGGCAGCGAGCTCCGTGGCCCGAGCGAGCGCCGCAGCGGTCGCCTTGTCAAAAATTGCCTTCAGATCGGCAGCCTGCAGCTGTTCAACCGCACGCTCGGTCGTGCCCTTAGGGCTCGTAACCTGCTTACGCAGTTGCGCCGGTGAACTATCGGATGACGCCAGCAGTGCGAGCGATCCTTCAAACGTTCCGGCAACCAGGGTCAGTGCCTGCTCGGGCGTGAAGCCCATGTCGACGGCGGTGCGAGCAAACTCTTCGAGAATCAAGAACACGTAGGCCGGGCCGGAACCCGAGATGGTGCTGAGCGCATCAATCTGCGATTCCGGTGTTTCGACGACGGTGCCGACCGTCTCAAACACGGCGCGGCCGAGGGCGAGGTCATCCGCGGTGGCGCGCGACCCAGCGCTGAGTCCCGTCACGGCCTTGCCGACGATAGCGGGAGTGTTGGGCATGGCACGCAACACAACGTTGTCGACGATGCCTTCCATCCGTGCGGTTGTTACACCCGCAGCAACGCTGATGATGATCGCATCGGGTTCTAAGAATGGGGCAAGGGCGGTAAGGGTGCCGGGGATCATGGCGGGCTTTACCCCCAGCATCACGACCTTCGCCCCCTTCACAGCGCGCGCATTGCCATCAGGAGTATTCTCCAGCGCAAAGGACTCCACGCCCTCAGAACGCACCACAGCAGCCTTAGCTTCGGTGCGATTTGTGACGCGGATTCCCCCGCTTACAGTCACCGAGGGGTCAAGCAAACCCGACAGGATGGCACCTCCCATTGATCCGGCGCCGACAATTGCAATGCTAGGAAGAGAAGTAGTCACGTGAACATCCTAGAATCGATCGTATGAGCGCGTCAGGCGGAACTAAGGCAATCATCGCTGCAATGGTGGCGAACGGCGGAATCGCTGTCACCAAATTCATTGCGTTTCTGATTTCGGGGTCCAGTTCGATGCTCGCGGAGAGCGTGCACTCCGTGGCAGACACGAGCAACCAGGCGCTGCTGTTGCTCGGTGGCAAGCAAGCCAAGAAGAACGCGGATGCCGAGCATCCGTTCGGTTATGGCCGCGAGCGCTACGTGTACGCCTTCGTCGTTTCGATCATCCTGTTCTCGGTCGGTGGCGTGTTCTCGCTCTACGAGGGCATTCATAAGCTGCAAGATCCGCACAAGCTTGAGCAAGCGTGGCTGCCCATTACCGTTCTGCTCATCGCGATCGTGCTCGAAGGCTTCTCGCTGCGCACCGCCGTGAAAGAGTCGAATCTCGTGCGCGGCAAGCAGGGCTGGATCGCGTTTATTCGTCACGCGAAAGCTCCCGAGCTTCCCGTAGTGCTACTCGAAGACGTTGCCGCTGAACTCGGTCTCGTGCTCGCTCTGTTCGGCGTCGGTCTCACCGTCATTACGGGCGACTCGACCTGGGATGCCATCGGCACGATTGCCATCGGTATTCTGCTGATCATCGTCGCGATCATTCTGGGCATCGAGACCAAGAGCCTGCTCGTCGGCGAGGGTGCAACCACCAAGCAGCGCAACCTCATTCGCGACACCATCAACGCCCACCCTGACGTTCGCTCGCTCATCCACATGAAGACGCTCTACCTCGGCCCGGAAGAGCTCCTGGTCGCTGCCAAGGTCGACTTCGGAGCGCAAACTCGCTTGAGCGATGTGGCGGCGAGTATCGATAGTGTCGAACAAGACATTCGTACAGCTGAACCGATGGCGCGCGTGATCTACATCGAACCCGACGTTTACCGCCGCCCAGCCGAAGCGGCACCACCCACCGATGCCATTGTCATCGTGGGCAACGACTAAAGAAGGATCCCGAAACCATGAACTTCGAACCAATCATTCACACCGTGCTCGCGCTGCACATTCTGGGGCTTGCGCTCATCATCGGATCATTCGCTCTTCAGCTGCGCCGCAAAGAAGGCTTTGAACTGGGCACGATGCTGATCGGTGCCATCACGCAGCTCGTCACCGGACTCATCCTTGTTGGCCTCGTGCAGATGAACGACGAAGACGTCAACAACGCCAAGATCGCCGTGAAGCTGATCTTCGCGATCGTCGTGCTCGTCGCCGTCATGATCGCGCGCTCACGCCAGGCCAAGGCCCTCAGCGCGGGCACCAGCGAGAAGAAAGCCACCTTGCCGTTCCTGCACCTCGCGGGCATGGGCGCCCTCATCAACGTGTTCGTTGCGGTGCTCTGGCACTAAGCCGGGCCTAGCGGGCTAGCGACGGGCTTCGAAGAAGTCCGTCAGCAGCGAAGCGCATTCAGCCTCTTGGATGCCCGCCACAACCTCGACCTTGTGCGGAAGCCGGCGGTCACGCAGCAAATCATTAACGCTGCCTGATGCGCCGGCTTTTTCGTCCCACGCCCCAAACACCACGCGCGGGATGCGGGCCTGCAGAATCGCGCCAGCACACATCGTGCACGGCTCAAGGGTGACCACGAGAGTCATCTCGTCGAGGCGCCACGAACCGGTGGCCGCGGCCGCTGCTCGGATTGCCACTACCTCGGCGTGCGCCGTGGGGTCGCCCGTGAGCTCCCGCTCATTGCGCCCAACGGAGACGAGATTGTCGTTCTGATCGAAGACGAGAGCGGCGACTGGAACGTCGGCAGAATCGGCCGTGAGCTTCGCCTCGGCGATGGCCCGCGTCATCCATTGATCGAACTTTGTCACGATCGGTTCTCCAAGTGGTCCGTACCTCAAGTAGATTTAGCCTATGCGAGTTCACGTTGCCGACCACCCGCTCATCACGCACAAGCTCACCGTGCTGCGCGACAAAAACACCGCCGCCCCCACTTTTCGGGCGCTGACGGAGGAGCTAGTGACGCTTTTGGCGTACGAAGCGACCCGTTCGGTGCGCGTTGAAGAGGTCGACATTGAGACCCCCGTCACCGCGACGAAGGGTGTGGCAATCAGCTCACCCAAGCCTCTCGTGGTGCCGATTCTTCGTGCCGGGCTCGGAATGCTCGAAGGAATGGTCAAGCTCGTACCCACCGCCGAAGTCGGCTTCTTGGGCATGGTGCGCAACGAAGAGACTCTGCAGCCCGACACCTATGCCGAGCGCCTGCCCGACGATTTGTCGAACCGCCAGTGCTTCGTGCTCGACCCCATGCTGGCTACCGGTGGCTCGCTCATCGCCGCGATTCAGTACCTGCTCGACCGTGGCGCCACTGACGTCACGGCGGTCTGCATCCTCGGCGCCCCAGAAGGCCTCGCTGCCCTCGAGAAGGCCATGGGCGACAAAGACGTCACGATCGTGCTCGGCGCGCTCGACGAGCGCCTCAACGAGAACGGCTACATCGTGCCCGGCCTCGGCGATGCTGGCGACCGACTATACGGTCTCGTCTAGCAGCACAATTTTCGCGCGCAACTTGACAGAGGCGCGCTGCATGAAACATCATTGCAACCATGACTGTACAAACTCGCGACCTGACCGCCCTCGTGGCTTCCAGGACCGCTGGCGCACTGCTTTCGAGCACCGTGTCGGCAAGCGCGATGCTGTGTTGTCGAATGTGTGCCTAGTAGGCCAACCGTGAGCCGGGCGTTTTCACCAGAATGAACGCCCCCAGATTTTCGTCCTCATAACGGCGACTCTCTGACTTGACACACCTGTTTTATTTCGAAGGATCACACCCTCATCATCAGAGGCCCTTCACCCCTTCTCCAAGGATTTCTGGACCCATGTCACTTGCAACAATCGAACGCACCACTCGCACCTCTTTCGCCGCAGCTGCTCCCGCACGCCGGGCACCGCACGCCGCACCCCACACTGCTCGCGAGCTTTCGCTCGCCGTGCAGCCGGCGCGAGACACACGCCCGGCCACTCCGGTCGCTGCTCCCGCAGCCCCCGCTGCTGACGCGCCGCACTTGCGCGCTGTTCCTCAGGGAACCGAAGCCCGCGGCTTCGTGCTTTACGTCGGCATCGACGAGCTGAAGGCCGCCGCCGCTGGCACCGATCTGAGCGCGATTGTGGAACAGCTCAAGCAGCTCACGCAGCAGCTCGTGCCGAACTCCGAAACTCACGCCGCCGTGGCGCTCGCCCCCGTCGGCGCTGGTGGACGCGACGTTGATGTTGTGCGCCTCGCCCTGCAAGACCCTTCCGCTCTCGCCAAGCACCGCCAAGTCGAAGAACCCGAGGAGAAGCCGGCAAGCGGTGTGGTCGTTGACCTCTCCCGCAAGCGCGTGCTCATCGACGACGAGCCCGCGGCCCTCACCTACAAAGAGTTCGAGTTGCTGCAGTTCTTGATTCTGCGCGAATCGCAGACCATTGACCGCGCGCAGCTCATCGCGACTCTCTGGTCCGCCGAAGACGACGAAGCCCCCAACGAGCGCACCATCGACGTGCACATCCGACGCCTGCGCTCCAAGCTCGGCGCGTACGAAGATGTTGTTCGTACGGTTCGTGGCATCGGGTACCGCTACGACCGTCATCCTGATGTTTCGGTGCGCTTCGCCTCGACACCCAGCCCCGACTTCATCTAACGGCAGCTCACACGGCCCTCGCGTGCGCGGAGAACCACTCTCGCTCGGCGTAGAGGTTCAGCGCTGGCGCGTGTCACACTGACCGGATGACAACGACTGATGCCACCCGGATGCCCGAGAAGATGTCACGGGATCGGGCGGCCCTTGACGCTCTTCTCGACTCGGAGATTGTCGGCAACGTCGCTTATGTCCAAGAAGACGGAACGCCCGGTGTTCTGCCGACCGGGGTCGCACGCCTCGGCGATGAGCTGATCGTGCACGGCTCCAGCGGGTCACGCTGGATGCGCTTGGTTTCCGGAGCGCCTGTCGCGATTTCTGTCACAGCAGTCGGCGGCATTGTGGTCGCACGCTCGGCCTTCGAATCATCGTTGATTTACAGCAGCGCAGTGTTGTTCGGATCGTTCCGGGTGCTGGAGGGCGAGGAGAAGGCCGCCGCCGTCAACGCCATCACCGAGAAACTGATCCCTGGCCGCCTCAGCGAGGTGCGCCCCAACAGCAAAAAAGAACTCGCAGCAACCCTCGTGCTGGCGTTGCCGATCGCGGAGTGGTCGTTGCGCACCTCCGACGAGTGGCCCGATGACACCGACGCGGATATCGCGGGCGATGCGTGGGGCGGGCAGGTGCGGTGGGGAGCTCGAGCCGTTGAGGTTGTTGCCACGCCCGACCTGCGCTCCGGCATCCGCGTGCCTAGGTCTGTTCAGGCATTCGAGTAGGCCTCGTCGTCGGTTCTCCCAGACGGATCCGGGCGCGGAAACCTAGCCGGGGCGCCAAAGAAGACGCTGAGCGGCGAAGCTAGTTAATGCTCCACAGCGCACTAGCTAGAGAGACGCTCGCGATGGAGGCGAGCATGACAGCGAGATCGGCGATCGCCCATCGCAGCAGCGGTTTGCGCTGCACCCCTAGAAACACCCACGCTGCGAGGCCAGCAAGTGCCACGCCAAGCGCGCTTAGCCAGATCACGATCGAGGAGAACGAAAGGTAGTCGGAGCTCAGCGTCTGGCGGTCGATTCCGGTGATCCACCAGTTGTGCGAGCCGGAAGCAAGGCCGTCCAGTGCGGTGAGCCCCGCAACGTAGCAGAGGACGATGAAGGCGCAACCCGCATACGCAAACACTATGAAACCCAGCGCTCGCTCCCTCACTTCCTTGGTGTCGAGCAGGGCGACAACAGTGGAGTAACGTGCTGCCTCCGACCGAAAGCGCCGCACGATCAACACATTCACGGCCGCAACCGCGACCGCGACGACAACCACAACGAGTGGTCCAGCGTCCCCGAGAAAAAGAGCGGTGGCGTACAGCGCGACCCCTAGAGTGAGCACCGTCGCGAGCCCCACAGGCCCCAGATAGAGAAGAACCAGGGCTCCGAGCATCCAGAAGCTGGTGCGGAAATCGACAAAGTAGACGGCGAACGCGGCGAAGGCCCCCGAACCGATCACGTAGCCGATCTGGACTGGCCTCGCATCAACAAACGAATTGATTCTCACTAACTGAGCATTGCTGAGTAATCACGGCGGCGCTACCCCACTAACGGGCCGCGCGAGACGGCCGATGCCCCGTTGCGGTTCCGGCCTGACGTGGGGGATTTGATAGTGTGGCGGAGTAGCCGCAATAGTCGGCTCCCGACGACGGATCAGTACCGGGTACGCGACAAGACTGGCCAAGGAGACTGTTGTGTACTGGCTTATTCTGATTCTTTCCGGTGTGCTCGAAGCCGTGTGGGCCACCGCCCTCGGCAAGTCGGAGGGCTTCACGAAGCTCTGGCCGACCGTTGTTTTCGGTGTCGCGATTCTCGCCAGCATGGGCGGCCTCGGCTATGCCATGCGCGAGATCCCCATCGGCACCGCCTACGCCATCTGGGTCGGCATCGGGGCGGCACTGACCGTGGCCTACGCCATGATCTTCGGCGGCGAACCCGTCTCCTGGATCAAGATCCTGCTGCTCATGGGGCTTGTGGGGTGCGTTGTCGGGCTGAAGTTGGTCGACTCTTCGCACTAGGGTCCACAGACGCTCTTACCGAGACACGAAAGGAGGACGCGCGAAGGCGACCTCCTTTCGCGCAAAGCTGCGCTACCTCGCTACTGCGCGGTATAGCCACCGTCGACGAGGTGCTGCGAACCGGTGATGAAGCTCGCCTTGTCGCTCAGAAGAAATAGCACGAGCTCAGCAACTTCCTCTGAGGTGCCGAGGCGGCCGGCCGGGTGCTTTGCTACAAGCATGTCGTAGATTTCCGTCGGGATTCCGGCAAGGAGGGCAGTGTCGATGTAGCCCGGGTGAACCGAGTTGATTCGAACTCCCTTGGAGGCATACCCAAGTGCGGCCGCTTTAGTCATTCCAGAGACACCGTGCTTAGCCGTGACGTACGGTAGCGCGTTCGCGTCGCCCACAACCCCGAGAATCGACGAGGTGTTAACGATCGCGCCACCGCCGGCCGCGACAATTGCAGGTGCCTGGAAGTGCATTCCGTAAAAGACGGAGTGAAGGTTTACGTCCATGAGCTTCAGGTAACCCTCGATGTCGATGTCTTCGGCGAGACCCTGAGGACCGCCGACGCCGGCATTGTTGAACGCTAAGTGGAGTGCGCCATAGCTGGAAACCGCGAGGTCGACCGCGGCTTTGACATCATCCGGGTTGCCGACATCCCCTGCGATCGCTGTAGCGGTTCCGCCGACAGCGACGATCTCATCCACGACAACCTGGGCGACCTCGTGCTTGAGGTCGTTCACGATGACATTTGCACCCCGTGACCCGAGCCCGAGAGCAACAGCTCTTCCGATGCCTGACCCGCCGCCGGTAACGACTGCGGTTTTTCCTTCGAATTCTTTCGTCATTTCATTCTCCTTGCGCCCGGTGACGGGACTAGCTAGCGAACAATCGGTTGACGAGGCAACCATTATGCAATCAGCGGCGATGCCACAGAACGCTGTTCCTACGATGGAACCCCTAGCAACGGTGCTGTTGTTATATCTATTCAATCAAATAACTTGGGGCGAATTCGGTGCCGCCCGCGACGGGGAACATCAACCGCCTCGGGGAGCATTCGCAGCCTTGCGCGTGCTCCACCGCCATGCGAGTAGCGCGGCTCGCACCCCCGCCGCTCATCTGCGCAGAAAGCATCCGTTTTAAGCCTGTTTCGCCCAGAAATGCAGGGGGTAGACAACCTTTTCTGTGAAATCTCTAAAAATAACAGAACGATAACTAGACAGCGTTATGTTTCCGTTATACATTCATAGAGCAGAAGTTGTTTGCTGTGGCAGCTACTGCGGAATGTGATTGCAGGACACTCTTGGTGCAAAGGGAGAGGGTCGGTTTCATGCCTCTGAAACCGGCCCTCGAACTATTTAACGGGTGCCCGAATATTCAAGCGGGCACGACTGAAGCGGGCACGACTCCGGTGGGCACGATCTAGGCTGGCACGACCACCGAATCGAACGGATGACCGTGACCGCCGCCCCTCTGCATCCGGATGTCGCCCACGCCATCCACAGCCTCGGCGACGCGCTACCCGAGCACGATCAGCTCATTGCTGAGCCCGACAACGCCGAATACGGCGCCGTGACCACTCACCCCGCTGCAACGCGGTTTCGGGTCGCGAAACTCACCCCCCACCAAACCCGGCTTCTTCGTCACCGTCTGGCGGCGAGACACTGACGGCACGACGCAACCCCTCGGCAGCGACGACGGCACTCAGCGGCTCGTCGTTGTCGCCCGCGACGACAACAGCTTCGGCGCCTTCATCTTTCCGCTGAGCGTGCTGATCGCGCGCGGCATCGTTTCGGTCGACGGCCACGGCGGCAAACGCGGCTTTCGCGTGTACCCGCCTTGGGCCGACACCCGCAACCGTCAAGCGCAGAGCACCCAGCGCTGGCAGTGCGAGCACTTTTACCCGCTCAACCGACTCTGAAAATTCCGGATGCGACGACCGCGCCGATTGCAGTGAACCAGCCCCGCTAGCCGCCCCGCGATCTACTCCGCTTCGCGCTTGCGAGTGCGCGCCGATCCGTCTTCGATCTTGAGCTGCTGAATGGGGAACGGGATCTCGATGTGCGCATCGCCGAGCGCCTTCTTGATCGCCTCAAGCACCTGATCCTGAGCTTCGAGAGCCTCGCGACGGTTCGGCGGGTTGATCCAGAACCGCACCTCGAGGTTCACGCTGAAGTCACCGAGCGACGTCACCAAAACGGTCGGGGCAGGGTCGTCGATGATGCCGGGTAACGCGGCGATGGCGTCGACGATCGCGGTACGGGCATCCGCAATGCTGTCGTCATAACCGATGCCGACGGCCACACTCAGTCGCCGCTTGTCGAAGGCCGTGTTGACGACAACGCGCTCGGTATAGAGCTGGCTATTCGGGATCACGACAACCCGATTGTCGTAGGTGCGCACCCGCGTGGCCCGCACCTGAATGTCAATAACTTCACCCTCGTGATCGCTCGACACAATCTGATCGCCGATGCGGAATGGGCGCGTGAACAGGATCAGGATGCCCGACAGCAGATTCTGAAAAATGTCCCGGAACGCGAACCCAATCACCACACCGCTCACCCCAAGCGTGCCGAAGAGCGACGCCGGCGTGATCGTCGGAAAAATGATCGTCAGCGCCACCAGCAGCCCGAACGCGAGAATCGACCATGCGACCAGCCGACTCAGCACGACCTGCAAACCGCGCGGCTGACCCGCCCGCTGCGCCGCCGCCCGCACGAGCTTCGCCACCAGCCACGAAATTGCCCAGAAGACCACAAAGGCCAGCACGCCGAGAATGACGTTGGGCAGTGCCAAGAAGAGATCCGTGAAAATGCCCTGCACCCGGTCGAGCACGTCGCCGAAGTCGGCCGTCTCGTAGCGAACACCGAAGAAAGTCATAGCCGGTCACCCTTCTCGCGCATCGCCACCATCGGCAACGCGACCTGTGAGGCGCGATTCTACGCCTGCTCTTTTCAGGCGCGAAACGTAGAGTGGCGGGGTGAGCGGAAACCAGAATCAGCCCTCCGTCGTATGGTTGCGAAACGACCTGCGACTAGCCGACAACCCAGCCCTGACGGCGGCCGCGAGTGAAGGCCGACCACTCGTGGTTGTGTACATTCACGACGAAACCGGCGACGGCATCCGCCCGCTGGGTTCGGCAAGCAAGTGGTGGCTGCATCACAGCCTCACTGCTCTGGATGCCGCCCTGCAGAATCTGGGCGGCCAACTGACCCTGCGTCACGGCCCTGCCGCGCAGGTGCTGCCGGCGCTCGTGGACGAGCTCGGCGCCGCCTCGGTGCACTGGAACCGTCGCTACACGGCAGCCCGCGACATTGACGCCGGCCTCAAAACGAGCCTGCGCGAGCAGGGGCTCACGGTCGAAAGCCATCAGGGCAATCTGCTGAACGAGCCGTGGCACATCCGCAATGGGCAGGGCGAGCCGTACAAGGTTTTCACTCCGTATTGGCGTGCGGCACAAGATCGTCCGGTGCGCGAGTTGCTACCGACGCCCGAAGCGAGTGCGCTGAGTTGGCCCGCCGACTCCCCCGCGAGCGACGACCTCGCCGAGTGGTCGCTGCTGCCGACGCGCCCCGACTGGGCCGAGGGGCTGCGCGAGACGTGGACTCCCGGCGAGACCGGCGCGCTTGAGCGCCTCGAGAGCTTCGTCGCCGACCGCCTGGCCGACTACCACCGCCGTGATGAGCCCTCCGTGGATGCCACGAGCGGCCTCAGCCCGCACCTGCGGTTTGGCGAGATCAGCTCTGCGCAGATCTGGCACCGGCTGCGCGGCTCGGGCTCTGGCAACAGCGCAGGCTCCGGCCCCGAATCTGGCTCGGCCGGCATCCCCACCGCGGCGCGCAAGAACGTCGCCAAGTTCTTGAGCGAGATCGGATGGCGCGAATTCTCCACCGCCCTGCTCTTCGAGAACCCTCGCCTTGCGACCGACAGCTACCGCCCGGCCTACAACGCGTTCCCCTGGGGATACACGGTCGACGAACTCGGCGCCGTGGACGAACCCGCGGGAGTCAGCGAAGTCGAAGCGTGGCGTCGTGGCCGCACCGGCATCCCCCTCGTCGACGCCGGGATGCGCGAACTTTGGCACACCGGCACCATGCACAACCGCGTGCGCATGGTCGTTGCAAGCTTTCTGATCAAGAACCTGCTCATCGACTGGCGCGCGGGCGAACAGTGGTTCTGGGACACCCTCGTTGACGCCGACGAGGCCAGCAACCCCGCCAACTGGCAATGGGTCGCGGGATCCGGGGCGGATGCTGCCCCCTACTTCCGTGTGTTCAACCCGGTGTTGCAGCAGAAAAAGTTCGACCCCACGGGCGCCTATGTCTCGTACTGGATTCCCGAACTCGGCACCGACGCGTATCCCGAACCCATCGTGGATCTCGCCGAAACCCGCCGCGAAGCCCTCGAGGCATACACGGCCGTGAAGGCTGCAGCGGCGGAATAGGCCACTGGATGCACCGCCCGGCACTTCGCCAGAATCCACTCAGTTGACTGCCAGCTTGCGCTAACAGCCCCGGAAACATGCGGATCTGTACGCTCCCGAGCGCCCGCATCCGCACTCCGATTGCTCGAATTTCGCCTTCTTTCGACTGACCCCCAAACCGGTCATAGCCTCGCTCCGGAGTACTCATTGCGGCTCGGGAAAGCCTCGAGACGCAGGGCCTCTACGGAGGCTGACGACGTAAGAAGGAGTTCAGTAATGAACGCATTCACGAAGAAGACCACGATCGGCGCAACCGCTACCGCAGTAGCCCTCATCGCAGTTGGAGCAGCAGCTCCCGCTATGGCCGCAACCGGCGACAGCTACACCTCGACGAAGTCATACTCCTACTCTTCCCCCAAGCAGACCGACATCCCCGTCGTCGTAGCACCCGAGGTTGGCGACGTTGACCTCCTGGGTGGCGACCTTCTCGGTGGCGGCATTCTCAACGGTGATCTCCTCAACGGCAACGCTGTTGCGTCCGGCAACGAGGTCAACGCTCCCGTAGCTTCGGGCAACGACACCGCCGTCGGAAATGTGAGCGACTCCGCGAACGTTTCTGACGTAGCGAACGACGCCAACGTCTCTGACGTCGTGGACAACGCCACTCAGGTGACCGACGTTGTCGACAACGCGACTGACGTCGTGACCGACGTAACCGACATCGTTGATGTTGACGACATCCTCAACGACGTTGTCGACGCCGACGACCTCATCGGTGACATCACCGGTGACCTCGGCTTAAACGGCATCTTCAACTAACTTTCTTCACCCGCTTGCCCTCGCCTGATGTTCTCCGGGCGGGGGCAAGTGTCTTTAACTACGTCCGGCCGTACTTCAATCTTCGGCTCTAGACTGGGCGCATGTCGGTTACAGAGCTCTCGGTCAGCACCCAGAACTATCTGAAGACCGTGTGGAGTCTTTCCGAATGGTCGGATGCCCCCGTCACAGCAACGGTGATCGCCGAACGCACCGGTTACACGCTTTCGAGTGTGTCGGATGCCGTGCGTCGCCTCACCGCTCAAGGCTTCCTTGATCATGCCCGCTACGGTTCCATCGCGCTCACCGCGGTGGGCAGCGCTCACGCCGTGGCGATGGTTCGCCGCCACCGCCTCATCGAATCGTTTCTCGTGAGCGTGCTCGGCTACCGCTGGGACCAGGTGCACGACGAAGCCGAAAACCTTGAGCATGCCGTCTCTGACTTCATGGTCGAACGCATCGACGAGTTTCTCGAACACCCCACCCGCGACCCGCACGGCGACCCGATCCCCAGCGCCGACGGCGTCATCACGATTCCGGATGCTGTGCAGCTCAGCCGCGTCGCCCCCGGCAACACCGTGGTCGTGGAACGCATCTCCGACGACGACCCCGAACTGCTCAAGTTCTTCGAAGAGCGCGGCATCGTGTTCGAAGCGACCCTCAGCGTGAACGCCGGGGCACCGTATTCGGATGCGCTTGAAGTGGTGGTGGTCGGCGACGCCGGCGAGGCGAGCAACAAGGGCGGGCGCCAATCCGCTGTGCCGATCAGCCTGGGCCGGAGCGCGACCGACGCACTCTACGTATCGGGCGGCACCCTCACCGAATGACCTGAGGCGCACCGCGCGGGTTCTGCGCGCAGGCGGTGTCTTTGCCTTTACTGGGCGGCGAGCATCCGCTGCCGCTTCATTGCGCCGAGTCGCTTGCCGATCACGCCCTGCGTGGGGCTGAACAGGTAAACGAGCGCGAAGATGCAGCCTTCGACGAGCACGATCATGCCGCCGGATGCCGTGTCGAGGTAGTAGCTGAGGTAGAGCCCGGTGACGGCCGCGAGCGCCGACATCGCCGGAGCGATCACGAGCATGTGCGAGAAGCGATCGGTGAGTAGATAGGCGGTGGCGCCGGGGATGATGAGCAGCGCCACGACGAGAACGACGCCGACCGCCTGAAGGGCAACGACCGCGGTGAGGGCGAGAAGCCCGAGGAGGGCGGCGCCGAGCACTTTGGGGTTGAGGCCAATCGCGTGGGCGTGGGTAGCGTCGAAGGCGTAGAGGGTGAAGTCGCGGCGCTTCACGAGCAGGATCGTGAGCGTGATCGCACCGAGGATGAGCACTTGGGTGAGGTCGGCCCAGGAGACTCCGAGCAGGTTGCCGAAGATGATGTGGTTGAGGTCGGTCTGCGACGGGGTTACAGAGATGAGCACGATTCCGAGGGCGAACAGGGTGGTGAAGACGATGCCAATCGCGGCATCCTCTTTGATACGGCTCGTGTTCCTCACGATGCCGATGAGGGCGACGGCAAGGAAGCCGAAGATAACCGCGCCCACAGCAAACGGGGCACCGACAACGTAGGCGAGCACGACGCCGGGCAGCACGGCGTGCGAAACGGCATCGCCCATGAGCGACCAGCCCACGAGCACAAGCCAGCACGAGAGCACCGCGCACACAATCGCGGCGGTCACGCTCGTGGCGAGGGCCCGCACCATGAAGTCGTAGCTGAGGGGTTCGAGGAGAAAGTCGATGGGGTTCACGCGGCATCCCCCGCCGTGACGTCGAGGCCGAAGGCGCGCGCAAGGTTTTCGGGCTTCAGCACCTCGGCGGGAGTGGATTGCAGCAGCACGGTGCGCATTAGCAAGATCGCTTCGTCGGCGAGCTTCGGTAGGGCATTGAGGTCGTGGGTGGAGACGAGCACGGTGGCTCCCTCGGTGGCGAGCTCCCGCAGGAGTGTCGTGATTGTTCCCTCGGAGCGTTTGTCAACGCCGGCGAAGGGCTCATCGAGCAAGAGGATCGTCGCGCCCTGGGCAATGCCGCGCGCCACGAATGCCCGCTTCTTTTGGCCGCCCGAGAGCTGGCCAATTTGGCGGTCGGCGAGGTCGGTCAGTTCGACGCGGGCGAGAGCCTCGGCAACGGCAGCTTTGTCGGCGGCCTTCGGGCGGCGGGAGATGCCCATGTGCCCGTAGCGGCCCATCATCACGACGTCGCGTACGGAAAGCGGGAACGCCCAGTCGACGTCTTCGCTCTGCGGAACGTAGCCGACCGCTCCGGCCTTGCGCGCGAGTGCAGGCTGCTGACCGGCCAGCGCGACAGTTCCGCGGTCGGGGCGCAGCATCCCGGTAATGGTCTTGAAGAGCGTGGACTTGCCCGAGCCATTCATGCCGATGAGGCCGTAGATGCGGCCGGGCGCAAGGCTGAGGCTCACGTTGTCGAGCGCGAGCACGTCGCCGTAGTGAACGGTGACGTTGCGCACATCGATGGCGGGCACGTCGATGGCGGGCACGATCATTGGGACGCCCCGGTCAAACCGGCGATGATGGTCTCGGCGTCGTGGCGCAGCAACTCAAGGTAGGTCGGCACTGGGCCACCTTCCTCCGACAGGGAGTCAACGTAGAGGGTTCCGCCGAAGCTTGTTTCGGTTGCTTCGACAACCTGCTGCATGGCGCTATCGGACACGGTGGATTCGCAGAAGACGGCGGGCACATCGTTGTCTCTCACGAATTCGATCACCGACGCAATCTGGAGCGGGGTCGACTGCTGCTCAGCATTGACCGCCCACAAGTAATGCTCGCTCAGCCCGGCGTCGCGTGCCATGTAGGAGAATGCTCCTTCGCACGAGACGAGAGCGCGCTGTGAGGCCGGCAACTCGGCGAGCTCGGCCGTGAGCTCATCGTTCACGAGCTGCAGTTCGGCTTTGTACGCCTCAGCATTGGCGGCGTAGTCGGCGGCATTATCGGGGTCGAGTTCGGAGAACGCGGCCTCCATATTGTCGACGTAAATCTGTGCGTTGAGGGGGCTCATCCACGCGTGCGGGTTGGGCAGGCCAGCGTAGGCATCCTCGGTGATATCGATCGGGTCCACCCCGTCAGACACCACAACGTGGGGAACGTCGAGACCATCGACGAACTGCGCGAACCACGCTTCAAGGTTGAGTCCGTTGTCGAGAATCAGGTCAGCGTCGGCCGCCTTCGCAATGTCGCCCGGCGTGGGCTCATAGCCGTGGATCTCAGCACCTACCTTCGTGATGGATTCCACCCGAAGGTTGTCGCCGGCTACGTTCTCGGCGATGTCGGCAAGAACCGTGAACGTCGTGAGAACGACAGGACGGTCATCATCCGCGTCAGTCGTGGCGCCCGCATCCGACACCGCAGTGCAGCCAGCGAGACCGAGAAGAAGGGCGGATGCCGCAGCGACAATCGTCGTCGTGCGCGCTGAATTCTGACGGTGTGTTCGGGTTCTCGAAGCCATGTTCTGATCCTATGTTAGGCATGCCTCTTTACTAGACTACGTCTGGACGTAGTTTCTCGAAAATGCGGTGAACCAGCAAAAGTTGCGAATCTTTTATGGCGCGACGAGAGTCCACCGGAATTCAACCGTGGAGCTGGGCGGACCAAAACAAGCGACACCCAACGCGGCTCGCGCTAGGTGTCGCTTGGTCGTTTCGCTGAGTCACGCGAAGGCAACTCGCCTATGGCTGCTGGTAAATGCTCAAAGGCGCGCCGACTGCATCGCATTCGACAGCGAGGGCCGTCGTCGCTTCTCCCAACGCTGACGCATCGCCTACGGCCGGTTCGGAACCGTCGGCGGCCAGCTCCTTAATTGCCGAACGCAAATCGTCGACTTGGGTGCTCAAGGTCGCGTCGTTGTGCAAGATTCCGAGAACCGGGAAGCCGCCGGCAATAGTGGCAATAACGTAGTCGAACGATTCCCTATCCAGCTCGCCGGTCTCGTACCCCGAGACCACGCCCTCCAACGTCGTGAGTTCAATCGACAGCGAATGGCACAGCCCAACGTTGCCGTCCTCCGCTGAGGTTGACGCTGCACTTGACGAAGATTCGGAGGGCGGAGGCGGCTCAACTGGTGTGCACGCAGAGACCGGAATCAGAATCCCGGCACACACGGCTGCAGACAGTAAACGTCTCATTAGGCTCCTTAGGCAGTTGCGGCTCCAACGAACCGCGCAAGTGGGGCTGTGTGCGATGCGTTTCCGAAGGCACCGATTCCCCTGGAATCAGCTACGTTAAATCAATGATCTCTCATATTTCGCCGACCTGTCTACCTTCACTACACTTGCCCTCGAAGTGAAGACACAGCCTGACGCGCTGGAGGCAGAACTTGCACTTCACTAGAGCTGCCACTTACCTAGCGGCATTCGGGCTCACCATCTCGGCGCTAGCTGGGTGTAGCGACGTGACGTCCTTCAATGACATGCCAGCCCAAGCAGATGACGCAGCGTTCAGCCGCACCGCCTTTATTTTCGAGGATGCCCGCAATTGCATTCAACTCCGTGCGGAAGAATCTGCTCCGGTGACAGACCCTGAGAAATTTGCGGAAAATATCGACGGCTGCGTGAGCCTGAACATCTACGGGTGGACGGATGACGAGATCGTGTCCGGGTTCAGAAGCGGGGACGCTAGTTGGCTCACGTCGAGTTCGGTCGCCGAAGACCGCATGAACGTAGTTGTGTTCACGACCAGTTTTGGACGAGCCGACTCCGGGCTGTCCGCCCAAACGCGTGTGTACAGCTTGTGCTGGTCCCTGAACTTCGACGCCCAAACGGGTAGCGACGTCGTAGTTTCTGATGAGACATGCAACCCCGCCATCTTCCTAGCGCTCCCCCAGTACACCCTGACCAACGTCGCAGAGTTAGAAGCGGGACGTTAGGAGCTTCTGCACGGTTGAGTCAGAAGAAATGCGGTACACCTGACTTCGGCAACGGCGTCTCGTAGTGAGCGGCCGAAGCGTGTGTGATGACATCAGCGCATTCGGCGCTCCGCTTGTGACACCGTTCGAACTCCGGGATGCGGACGCGAGTATTGAAGTCGAACTGCGGTGCTGAATATAGTTGAGCTAACCGAGAAGGGACCAACGATGTTCACACGGTTTCTCACTGTGATGGGTCGGGTCGCTAAGCGCCTGGCATTCGTGTTCACCCAGTCGGGCGGAGCAGCCAACGGTGGCCGAAGCGCGGATCCCAGCGCTCGCTCACTCTACGAAGACCGCGAAGACTACCGACCGTAATAGGTTCCCCTTACGGACGGTCGCGGTCGCGGTCGCGAACCGTCCACATTGGGTGCACCCTAAATAAGCGTCAGGGTGAGCAGAGCCCAGCACCGCATTGCTACTGTGACCTCATGACCGACTTCGCTAGCGCGCCCACCGTCGACCCTGCCGCGACAGCCTTCGACACCATCGTCGTCGGCGCCGGAGTCTCCGGCCTCACGGCGGCACGCTTCTTGGCGCAGGCCGGCCAACGAGTGCTCGTGCTCGAAGCCCGCGACCGCACCGGTGGCCGCACCCACACCGAACGTTCCGGCAACGTTGCCACCGACCGCGGAGCATCCTGGATTCACGGCGTCGACGACAACCCCCTCACCGAAATCGTCAACGCCTTCGGCATGCGCACGGTCGAGTTCACGGTCGGCAGCTACCAGCCCACCGGCCGCCCCATCGCGTATTACAGCCCGACCGGCGAGCGCCTCAGCGATGACGCTGTCGCCCAGTTCGCGGATGACGTACGCACCTTCGACGCCCATCTTGCGACGGCGGTTCAGGCTTCCACTCTCGGCTCAAACTATGAGCAGGCGACCGACGCCGCGCTTTCCACCCGCGGCTGGAACCCCGATCGGGCGGAGCGCGTGCGCGAGTTCGTGCTGCACCGCTCCGAGGAGCAGTATGGCGTGCATGCCGGGTTGCTCGATGCGCACGGCCTCGACGATGACACGGTCGAGGGTGACGAGGTGGTGTTCCCTAACGGCTATGACGAGCTGGCCACCAATCTCGCGGCGGGGCTCGATGTGCGTCTCGAGCATGTGGTCACCGGCATCCGCTGGTCGAAGCAGGGCGCCACGGTTGCCACTGCGCAGGGCGAATTCGCTGCGGACCGCGTTGTCGTGACGGTGCCGATTGGAGTACTCAAGAGCGGCGATCTCGCGTTCGAGCCAGCGTTGCCCGAGTGGCTCACCCACGCCATTGATGGCTTCGAGATGAACAACTTCGAAAAGGTTTTTCTCCGCTTCCCCACCCGCTTTTGGGATGAAAACGTCTACGCGATTCGCCAGCAGGGTGAGGCTGGCAAGTGGTGGCATTCCTGGTACGACCTCACCGACCTGCACGGTGTTCCCACCCTGCTCACGTTCGCGGCCGGCCCCAGCGCCATCGAGGCGCGCGACTGGAGCGATGAACAGATCAGCTCGTCCGTTCTCGACGCCCTGCGCGGGCTCTACGGCGAGCGCGTCGAGCAACCCGACGACGTGCTCGTGACGCGCTGGCAAGACGACCCCTACTCGTACGGGTCGTACGCGTACATGACTCCGGGATCCACCCCCGAAGACCACGACCTGATGGCCACCCCGGTGGAGAACGTGCTGCACTTTGCGGGAGAAGCAACGTGGACGGATGATCCCGCCACCGTCACCGCGGCGCTGCGCTCCGGTCACCGCGCCGCCGAGAACATCCTCGGGACTGAGCTCTCGTTCGATGGATTAGTCGCGCCGCTCTAACCCCGCCGCGTCGACGCACGCTCGCGAATCTCATACTCGATCTCGGGCGGCGACGGCTGGTCGTCTTCGTCGGCTTCGAGCAACGCCACGAGGTACGAGACAGCAGCTTTGGCCGTGACTTCCGGCGCGAGATCAACAGACGTAATCGGCGGGGCACTGTTGCGGGTCTGTTCGGAGTCAGAGCCGGCGACGATCATTACGTCCCCCGGAATCCGGTAGCCCGCGGCCTGCAGCCCGATCTGAATACCGGCCGCATGCCGCCCGGTGAGGCAGTAAATCGCCTCCGGTAGTGGCGCATCCGAAGCCAGCAGCTTCTCGGCAATCTCACGCCCGCCCTCTTCACCCAGTCGCTCGTCTTGGTTGTAGACGACGGGCGCTTGGTCGTTCTCGAGCGCCCACGCTCGGTACGAACTCTCGCTGTCGGCGTTCCACGAGTTGGGGTCAGTTCCCGTGACGAGAGCGATGCGCTCAGCCCCGCGTTCGCTGAGGTGCGCAATGACGCTGTCGACGTTGTGCAGTGTGCCGCCACCGAGCCAGGCGGTGAAGTCTGGTCGCTCAACATCGCGCCCCACCGCAACAAGCGGGATCGCGTTTCGGGTGAGCAAATCGATCACCGGGTCTCCCGCGAGCGGGTCCGAAATGATGAAGCCGTCGGCCGCGAGCGCGATGCCGGGAGCGTTGCCGGCGGTGGGGTCGCGCATGAGCACAAGCCCGTAGCCGCAGTCCAAGGCTTCCACCGCTGCAGCGCCGGCGAACCGCAGAAAGTAGTCGACACCTTCGGGTTGATACGAGCCGAGAGTGTCGAGCGGGCGGATGACGAGGCCGAGCAATCCGAGCCGGTTGCTGCGCAATCCGCGAGCGATGGCATCCGCGCTATAGCCCAGCTCGGCGGCGACCTCGATGACGCGTTGGCGCGTGGCTTTCGCGACCACGCCTTTGCCGTTGAGGGAGTGCGAAACCGTGGTGATGGAGACCCCGGCGTGCCTCGCCACATCGTGGATGGTTGATCGTCGTCGCCCTCGCGCAGTACTCACTCTGGCAGGTTAGCGCTCATTTCCGGAATGTAAAACGTTTTGGCAATATCTCCCCCAAAACGTTTTGGTCAGCTAGGTTTTCACACACATCAAGCGTCTTAGCGTTCAGGTTCTATCTACCTAGGAGCAATTCAATGAAGAAACAAGCAATCGCGATCGGCAGCATTCTTGCCATCGCACTGACCGGCTGTGCCGCAGGCACCAGCAGCGACACCTCATCCAGCATCGACACCGACGACCTTCTCACTACGACTCCCGCCGCTACCGGCGAGCTCGATCTGGTGACCTGGAACCTCCCGTTCGGAGAGCCAGCGTCGATCGACCCGATCAAGTCGTTCAACTATCCCGAGAACACCGTGGTGGCCAACCTGTGTGAAGGTCTCATGCAGTTGCAGCCCGACTTCTCGATTGAGCCCGGGCTCGCTGAAAAGGTCGAGACCCCCGACGACCTCACCTACATCTACACAATCCGCCAGGGCGTTGAGTTCTGGGACGGCGCCGAAATGACCGCCGACGACGTAGTGTTCAGCCTCGGTCGCCACGCGGATGCCAACGAAGGCAGCTACTGGGCCGGCGGCCTGATCAGCAACATCGCTTCGATCGAGAAGACGGATGACTGGGAAGTCACCGTCACCCTCACCGAACCTGACGCCACTTTCAACTCCTACATGGTCACTCCCGCGGGAACCATCGTGCAGCAAGCACACCGCGAAGCTGCCGGCGATAGCTACGGAAACCCCACCGGGCAGGTCATGTGCACCGGCCCCTACTCGGTAGGCGAATGGGATCAGGGTCAGTCGATCTCGCTCGTCAAGAACGAGAACTACTGGAACACCGCCAAGCAGGCCAAGACCACTCAGGTCGACATCAACTTCATCGTTGACTCCGCCTCGATCGCCACCGCGCTCGACACCGGCGCCATCGACGGTTCGTACGATGTGCCGCTCGGAGCACTGCCGACACTGGAGAAATCCGAAGCCGGAACGCTCTACCTCGGCAATTCGCTTCAGCTCGTTGCCATCATCGGTACCGGAAACGGCGCCTTTGCTGACCCCGCTGTTCGCCAGGCTCTCATGATGGCCACCGACCGGGATGCCATCGCCGCAACGGTCTTCGAGGGCACGGCTACCGCCTCTCGCTCGCTCGTACCCAACAATGGTTGGGCCTACGGCGACAGCGAGTTCACGGCAGGTCGCGATGACCTCGCCGAAACCGCGATCGACATCGAAGGAGCCAAGAAGGTTCTCGAGAGTGCCACGGTTGACATCACTCAGCCAATCTCGATCGTGTACCCCTCGGAGCGCACCTACTACGCCGACATCATTTCGGAAATCGCCAATGGTGCTCGCGAAATTGGGCTCACGGTTGAACCCGAAGGTGTTCCCAGCGCGCAGTTCGGTGCCTTCTTCTCCGACCCCGCCGCGCGTGAAGGTCACGACGCTTTCGTCACCTACAACTACATGGATGTGCCTGACCCGCTCTCGTTCCTCCGTGCCATTGTCGGCAGCGACGGTTCGCAGAACTACAGCGAATACAGCAACCCCGAGATCGACTCGCTCCTGAGCGAAGCCGCAGCAGCCACCGACGAGAGCGAGCGCGCCCTGCTCGTCAACGAGGTTCAGGAAGCTGCCATGGAAGACCTCCCGTGGATCCCGATCGTTGACCCCGCTGTACGACTCTTCATGAAGGATGGCATCACGGGCGCTCCGGCATCCTTCGTCTACCTGTACTACCCCTGGGCTGCCGACCTCGGCGCTTCGGGCGAATAGTTCATCCTCGGGGGCTGCCGCTTCGGCTGGCAGCCCCCGGGTTTCATCCCCACGGAAGTAGACACCGCAGTGACTTTCATCCTTCGACGACTTGCGGCCCTCATCGGGGTCCTCATCGCCTCCAGCTTTCTTGTTTTTGCCGCCATGTATGCGGCTCCGGGCAGCCCCGAAAACTTTCTGGTTCAGGGTCGAACCGTCAGTCCCGAGGTGCTTGCCGCGATTCGCGCCCAGTACTCCCTCGACGATCCCTTCCTCGTTCGTTTCTGGAACTGGTTCATCAACGTTCTTCAAGGTGACTTCGGCCGCTCGCTCGCTAACCAGCAGGATGTCGGCGACCTCCTCGCCGGGCGCCTGCCGACCACCCTCATGCTGGTCTCCCTTGCCGCCATCATCATCATCGTGTTGGGTGTCGGTCTCGGCATCCTCGCGGGCACCAAGGGTGGAATCGTCGACAAGGTAGTGCTGCTCGGCTCCAACCTCGGCTTCGCCATCCCCACCTTCTTCGCCGCCCTCATCCTGATGAGCATCTTCAGCGTCGGCCTCGGCTGGTTCCCGGTGTTTGGTTCGGGCGACGGCTTCATCGACCGCGTCTGGCATCTCACTTTGCCCGCGCTTGCTCTCGCACTCCCCTCGTCTGCCGTCGTAGCGCGCATCACGCGCACCTCCATTCGCGAAGAGCGCGACTCCGAACACTCGGTGATGGCTCGGGCTCGCGGCGTTGCCGAGGGCCTCGTCATGCGCCGCCACGTCATCCGTAACTCGATGCTGCCGGTCAGCACGATCGTCGGCGTTCACATTGCGGGCCTCATCGCTGGTTCGTTCGTCGTGGAGTACGCCTTCACGCTCGACGGAATCGGCACCCTGCTCGTCGACGCCGTGCAGCGCAAAGATTTCGCGGTCGTTCAAGCCATCGCGATTGTGCTCGTCGCTGCTTTCGGTGTGATCAACCTTCTCGTTGACCTCCTCTATGCCTCCATCGATCCGCGAGTGAAAGTGCAGCAGACCCGATGAAACAATTCGCTGAACGAATGGGAACGCTGGGCCTCATTGCCTGCGGCATCATCCTCGTCGTGGTTCTCGGCGCGCTCCTCGCCCCGATCATTGCCCCCTACGATCCGACCATCGGATCCGTCACTCAGCGCTACCAGGGCATGTCTGCCGAGCACTGGTTTGGCACCGACCAAGCCGGCCGCGACATCTTCTCGCGACTGGTGTGGGGAGCTCGCTCCAGCTTGACCGGGCCGCTCATCGTCGTCGTGATCACCGCTATCTTCGGTACCGGCATCGCGCTCACCGCGGTCTGGTTTGGCGGCTTCGTCGACTCGGCGCTCAGCCGCCTTCTCGACCTGCTCTTCGCTTTCCCGAACCTGCTGCTCGCGATGCTCGCGATTGCGGTCTTCGGCCCAAGCCTCACCACGGCGGCACTCGCACTGGCGGTTGCTTATATTCCGTATTCGGCACGCGTAGTGCGCAGCATGGCAATGCGCGAACGTAACCTGCCGTACATCCGCTCCCCTGAACTGCAGGGAATCTCCGGCGCTGTCATTACCGTGCGCCATCTCTTGCCCAACGTTGCCCCGCTCATCGTCACGGGCGCCACGATCAACTTTGGGTTCGCCATGATCGAGCTCGCCGCACTGTCGTTCCTCGGCTTGGGCGTTCAACCGCCCGAAGCTGACTGGGGGCTCATGGTATCGAACGGTCAACAATCGCTGCTCAACGGCTACCCCGCCGAGAGCGTGCTCGCGGGCCTCAGTATCGTGATCACCGTGGCAGCAGTCGGCTATGTCGGCGAACGACTCGGCGGCCGTGCCGCTGCAGGGAGGAAAGCCTGATGCTCGATATCACCAGCCTCTCACTCACGATCGGCGCCGATCGCCAGATTCTGCGCGATGTCTCCCTTGCTGTCGCCACCGGAGAAGCCGTCGGACTCGTCGGCGAATCGGGCAGCGGCAAGTCGATGACCCTGCGCTCAATTCTGCAGATTGAGCCCACCGGCTCCGAAGTCACCGGTTCCATCACCCTCGACGACGTCGACGTTCGCGCCCTCCGTGGCGAAGAGCTCCGACGGATGCGGGCCAACGATGTTTCGATGATCGCCCAGAACCCACACGCGGTTCTCAATCCTGTCCTGCCCGTCGAGCGCTACCTCATCGAGGGAATGCACGACGCTCAAGGCCAGCCGACTCGCACCGCTCGGCTGCGGGCCGGCGAACTGCTGGAGCAAGTCGGCATCGATGCCGTAGAGCGCGTACTGCGTTCCTACCCGCACCAGTTGTCGGGCGGGATGCTGCAGCGCGTGGTCATTGCCGGAGCGATTGCGGGCAAGCCGCGGCTCATGCTCGCCGACGAACCCACCACCGCGCTTGACGTGACCACCCAGGCCGAAGTGATGGCCATTCTCGACGAATGCCGTCACGACCTCGGCATGGCCATGCTCTTCGTCACCCACGACCTCGACCTTGCCGCCGCCGTGTGCGACCGCATCGCCGTCATGAAGGACGGCGAAATCGTGGAAATCGGATTGCCGGAACAGCTTCGCGACAACCCCCAGCATCCGTATACGCGCTCCCTGATGGAATCGCGCCCCGCGGGAATCACCTGGACTCTGGAAGGCGACACGACACCATGACCACGCCAGCAATCATTGTGACCAGCTTGACCAAGACGTTCCCCACCGGCCCCAAGAAGCGCATGACGGCGCTCGATGCCGTCTCGCTCACGATCGACAAAGGCTCGTGCCTAGCCGTCGTGGGCGAATCCGGCTCGGGAAAAACGACCCTTGCGCGCATCATCGTGGGGCTCGAAACTCCTGACTCCGGTGAGGTGTCTGTCAACGGTGAACCCGTCGCCCCGCGCGCGAACCGCAAGGAACTGCGGCGCCGAGCCCGCGACATCCAAATGGTGTTTCAGGATCCGCAAAGTTCGTTGAACCGCCGACTGCCCGTGCGGGTTGCCGTTGACGAGGTTCTGCGTGCCCACGCTGACCTGAGTGGGCCTGCTCGGCGCGAACGCTGCGCCGAACTGTTCACGCTCGTCGGGCTCGAAACACGATTCATGGATGCGCTGCCGAGCGAACTTTCCGGCGGCCAGAAACAGCGCGTGGCTATCGCTCGCGCGCTAGCTGCCAACCCCTCGGTCATCGTGCTCGATGAGTCGGTCGCCGCCCTCGACGTGACAGTACAGGCGCAAATCTTGGAGCTCTTGGCGGAACTGCGTGTCTCGCAAGGGCTCACGTACCTCTTCATCACTCACGACCTCTCTGTCGTTCAAATGATCGCCGATCAGGTGGTCGTGATGCGCAAGGGAAGCATCGTTGAACGCGGAACGACCACCGAGGTGCTCACCGCACCCCAGCATCCGTACACCCGCCTGTTGCTTGCCTGCGCTCCGCGCCCGGGCTGGAAACCCCAACGCGGAATGATCGCCAAGCTTCGAGAAGAGATCGCTTCATGACCGGCACGACACCCACCATCATCCGCATCGATTCGGCGAATGCGTTTCAGCGCGGGCTCTCTCGCGGGCTCGACACCGCCGAGGCGCTGCGTCGCGGAATCGAGATCTACCTCGACCTGTTCGAGACCTCGGGCATCCCCCGCACCGAGGTACAGAAGCACGGCGAGCAGGCCGTCATCGTCACCGAGGCGTGGAGCCCCGATCTCGCTGATGAGATGCGCGGCGTTGCCTCAGGCAGCAAGATTCCGCTGTGGAAGATCGGGGCTCTCAACGCCCGCACCGAGATCTTGTCTCGCTCGGTCGGCGCGAAGCCGGGCGAGTGTTCCACGATCGTGAATGCCGCCGGCAACCCGGTGAGTGCTCAGACCTGGGACTGGCACGAAGAGCTCTCTGCCTTCTGGCACCTACAGGAAGTCTCGGGAACTCCACGCAATTTTGTGGGGCTCACGGAGCATGGCATCCTCAGCAAAATCGGCATCAACGATGCCGGCGTCGGGATCATGCTCAATATCCTCGGTCATACCGCCGACCGGCCGGATGGCGTGCCCGTTCACCTCGTCGGCGCACGCGTGCTTGCCGAAGCCACCACGCTCGCCGAGGCAGTGGAGATTCTCAGCACCGCCCCGGTCAGCACCTCGAGCGCGATCACGGTGGTGAGCCCCGAGGGAGCGGTGATTGTCGAGCTGAACCCCGAAGGCGCCGCGGTGCTGCAGCCGGTTGACGGCGTGCTGGTGCATACCAACCACTTCGTGGATCCCGTGCTCAGCACCGGCGAAAAGCTCGGCCTCTATGACCCCGACACGCAAGCGCGCTACGACGTGCTCGTTGAACGGGTCGCCGCGAAGCCCTTGCCTTCGGTAGCGAGCGACCTCATTCCTTATATGTTGTCGGAGCCCGGCGATGCCGCTCAACTGTGCTGCGTGCCCGCGCCCGGCTCAGTCTTTGGCGACCGGTGGGCCACACTCGCCACTGTGACGCTGGATGCCGTTGCCCGCACCATGACCGTCTCTGCCGGTTCGCCCCAGGATGTCGGCACCGCAACCACGGTGCAGCTGGTAGCGCTGAGCGCTTAGCTTTCAGGCTGCTGGCCCACCACTATTCGCGCAGACGCCGGTGTATTTCTCTCTGTCACATCTCGCAATGCGACGCCCTCCAGTGTTAACGTGAGAGCACTCCCTCGGGGGTAGCGGGCCGCTATTTCGGGGTGGCCCCAGCGACGGTCATTCGGGTGACCATCACGCAGAGGAGCAACTGTGGCAACGAAACAGCATTCGGGAGAACACGGAACGGTCGCTTCGCGGCCCCGTGAACAGTGGTCGGGCCAGCTTGGTTTCATCCTGTCGGCCATCGGCTCCGCCGTGGGTCTTGGCAACATTTGGCGCTTCCCCGGCGTCGCCTACGAGAATGGTGGCGGGGCATTCCTGATTCCGTACCTCATCGCACTGGTCACGGCCGGCATCCCGATTCTCTTTCTGGACTATGCGATCGGTCACCGCTTTCGCGGCTCAGCACCGACCGCGTTCCGTCGTCTCGGCGGCAAGGCAGGCAAGTGGCTCGAGTCGCTTGGCTGGTTCCAAGTGTGGATCTGCATCGTTATCGCCGTGTACTACGCGGCGGTCGTCGCGTGGGCTGCCAGCTACTTCACGTTCAGCTTCGACCTGCGTTGGGGTGATGACACTGCCGGATTCTTCGTCAACGAATTCTTGCAAACTTCGGATGCCGGCTTCAGCTCGCAGTTCGTGCCGGCCGTTCTCATCCCGCTCGTACTCGTCTGGGTTGCCGTGTTGGCTGTGCTCGGTTCTGGCATCGCCAAGGGTGTGCAGCGCGCCAATCTGATCTTCTTGCCGCTGCTCGTCGTCGCCTTCCTCATCCTGGTGGTGCGCGCGCTGTTCTTAGATGGCGCAATGATCGGCCTCGACGCGCTATTCACTCCGGACTTCTCGGCGCTCGGAAACCCGAGTGTGTGGATCGCTGCGTACAGCCAAATTTTCTTCTCGCTGTCGATCGCCTTCGGCATCATGATCACATATTCGTCGTACCGCAACCGCAAGGCGAACGTTACAGCGCCCGCTTTGGTCGTGGCTTTCGCTAACTCCTCGTTCGAGATCATTGCCGGCATCGGTGTCTTTGCAACGCTCGGCTTCTTCGCCTTCCAGCAGGGTGTCGGCATTGATGAGCTTGAAGGCATCACCGGTGTCGGGCTCTCGTTCATCACGTTCCCCGCGATCGTGTCGCAAATGCCGGGCGGTCCGCTCTTCGGTGCTCTGTTCTTTGGCTCGCTCGTCATGGCCGGATTCACGTCCCTGCTGTCCGTGCTTCAGGTCGTGTCCTCCGCCTTCCAGGACAAGTTCGGGATAACCGCCCGCCAGGCTTCGATTCGAGTGGGCTCCGCTCTCGCGATCGTCTCCGTGCTGCTGTTCTCGACCACTACAGGTCTCATCACGCTCGATACTGTCGACCAGTGGGCGAACAACATCGGCATTGTCGTCGCGGCGATCGCGTCCACGATTCTCGTGATCTGGGTGTTCCGCAAGGGCCCCGAACTGGCCGGCCATCTCAACGCTGTCTCCACCTTCAAGGTCGGCCCGCTCTGGCAAATTCTCGTCGGCGTTCTCGCCCCGATCGTGCTGCTCTACATGCTCATCCAGCGCATCATCGTGCTCGTCACGGAAGGCTACGAGGGATACCCGCTCTGGTACCTCGCGGTAGCGGGCTGGGGCACCATCGCAGTGATCTTGATCGGCGCAATCACGATGACGGCACTGCGCTGGGAGCACGATCCGGATGACTTCACCCCGTGGCCCAGCACTCAAGCACTGAAGGAGCTCAAGAAATGAGCGGCATCGCCATCACGTTCTTCCTCGTCGCTGCCGTACTCGTCTGGGGCGGCCTCGTGGCGAGCATCGCCTTCCTCGCCCGCAAGCCGCAGCTCGACGTGTATCCGGATGGCGCCGACGAGGTCAGCGACAACGACTAGTAGTCGCTGCGTGGCGATCGCGTCGGCGGGAAGGCTTCCTAGCTCAAGCGTCACGCACACCACAGGCAGCCCAAACAACAATGGCCGGGCACCCGCGAGGATGCCCGGCCATTGCCGTTCTAGCTGAGATGCGGAGTGCTACTCGGCGGTGTCGCCCTCGGTAGCGGCCGAAGCCGACTGGGGTGCGGCATCCGCCACGGTGTTTGCGGCGTGGGCGAGGGTGGCAGCGAGGGTGCTGTCACCTGACTGGCCACGAGCGCCTTCGCCGACGGCTTGACCAACAGTGCGGCCCTGGATGATCGACGCGAGGTCGAGGCCAGTGGCGGCCTTGATCGACTCGAACGTGCCGCGCAATGCGACCGCACTTTCGGTGCCGACGGTGTCTCCACCGCTGGCTCCGCTGCCGCCGATGACGGTGACAGAACCGATTTGGCCGTACCCCTTGGCCCACTGCTCCATAACCTGCGGGAGAGTTTCGAGGGCACGTTGCGCGAGGAGCGCGTCTTGGTGCTTGGCGAGAGCGCCAGCTTCTGCTTCGATGCTGGCAGCCTTAGCTTCACCGGCAAGGCGGGTGGCATCCGCGTCAGCAGCGGCGCGAACGCGCACGGCTTCGGCTTCAACAGCGGCGATCTGAGCCTGAGCTTCTGCACCCTTAACCAAGCGGTAGGCGTCGGAGTCGGCATCCTTCTGCGCCTTGTACAGGTTGGCGTCAGCGAGACGCTTCACGTCGGCGTCGAGCTCTGCCTGACGGTTCTCAGCACGCTGCTGCAGAACGCCCTGCTCGGCACGGGCGCGGGCGAGAGCTTCGGCTTGCTCGGCTTCAGCGTTAGCCTTACCGACCTCGGCCTTGGAGTCTGCGGTGTTCTTGTCGAGCGCAGTCTGCTCGATCAGGTTTGCCTCAGCAACGGTGATGTTGCGCTTGGAGATTTCGCGGTTCGCATCAGCGGTAGCAAGTTCTGCTTCGCGACGCTTCGACTCGATCTGCGGGGTTCCGAGCGACTGGATGTAGCCAACCTTGTCGCCGATGCCCTTGATCTGGAACGAGTCGAGAATCAGACCCTGCTCCGACAGCTCGGTGGAGACATCCGTTGCGATCTGGTCGGAGAACTTCTTGCGCTCACGCATAAGCTCCACAACCGACAGCGTGGCCACGACACCACGAAGGGCACCTTCGAGCTGTTCGGTGGTGAACTGCTCGATGGCGCTGTCTTGCGAAGCGAAGCGCTCGGCGGCGCGGCGCACGAGGTTCGCGTCGGAACCGATCTTCACGATGGCAACAGCCTCGACCTGAAGGGTCACGTTGTCAGCCGACTGCGCCTCTGCGGTCATCGAGACTTGGCGCGAACGCAGCGAAATCGTTTCGTGGCGCTGCGTGATCGGGTTGACCAAAGCCTTGCCGTTGACGATAACGGTGACGGCAGAGTCATTACCCGCGCCATCCTTCTGCGAACGACCCGAGACAACCAGGGCCTCGTCGGCGCGAGCGACCTTGAACCAGGCGCGGGCGATCAGCAGCATGACCAAGAAAAGTACAACAAGAACGACCACCCCGATCCCGATGAGGAGGACGAGTCCGCCAGTGGCGAAGAATTCCATGTATGCACCTTTCAGAAAATGAGCGATCACCACCCATTGTCCTTGGTTACAGCGCGCGCATCCACCCTTCGATGCCATCCGCTGTAATTGGCAGGGCATCCGAGAGCACTTCGTGGCCCGTCGGCGTCACGAGTACGTTGTCTTCAATGCGCACGCCAAGGCCGCGCAGTTCGGGTGGCACGGTCAGGTCCCACTCGTGAAAGTAGAGTCCGGGCTCGACTGCCATGACCATTCCGGGCTGGAGTTCGCCGCTCTGGTAGGCGGAATAGCTCGACTGCGCGCAGTCGTGCACGTCGAGGCCAAGGTGATGCCCGATGCCACACACGATGTAGCGACGGTGGTGCTGACCTTGGGCACTCAGCGCCTCATCGACCGAGACGGGCAGCATGCCCCAGTCGTGTAGCCCGGTTGCAATCACTTCGAGCGCGGCGAGGTGGAAGTCGCTGAAGATCTTGCCGGGGCCGACCGCCGCGAGTCCCGCACGGTGTGCCTTCTCAACCAGGTCGTGCGCTTGGCGCTGGGCTGTCGTGAACGTTCCGGATGCCGGCAACGTGCGTGTGACATCCGCCGTGTATAAGGAGCGAGCTTCCACTCCCATGTCGAGCAGTACGGCGGCGTCGGGATTCACTGGGCCGTCGCAGCGCACCCAGTGCAGCACGGGGGCGTTCTTGCCGCTTCCGACAATCGTCGTGTAGCCGGTGCCGTTGCCGACGGTGCGCGCGTAGCGGTCGAAGGTTCCTTGCAACCAGCGTTCGCCGCCGAACTGGATGGCCTGCGGGATCTCTCGAGCGACCGCCTTGAAGCCTTCGATCGTGTGGTTCACAGCACCGCGCAGTTCGGCGATCTCCCACTCGTCTTTGATCATGCGGATCTCCGAGAGCACCCGGCCAAGATCCTGAGAGACGGGGATGTCGCGCAGTAGCCGGTGGGCTCCGTGCAGCGAGCCGGTGAGCAGAATGTCACTCGCGCGGTTCAACGCTGTTTCGAGTTCCGAGAGTGGACGCGTCTCAATCTGCAGCGCGGCCGTCCACTCGGGCATGCCCGGTGCGGAGCCGACCCAGAGTTCCCCGTGCGCGGCATTCGCGAAGAAGTCCGCTTCACCGGGATATGCCGGCGCGGGAATGAAGAGGGTGGCGTCGTGGCCGCCACTCGTCGGGCTCATGACAAGCACGGCGTCTTCGGCCGAGCAGCCACTCAACCAGAAGAAGCTGCTGTCGGGGCGAAAGCCATAGTAGTTGTCGTTGACGCGCACCGGAGCAACGCCGCCGGCCACCACAATCGTGCGACCGGCAAATGCCGGGCTCAGGCGTGCGCGATGTGCCGCCGTCGCCGTCGCAATGCCGGGAACCGTGTCAGGTGTTCGGTCGGGAGCAGCCCAGCCGGTCTCCATGTACTCCACGAAGCCGGTGGCATTGCGTAAATGTGGCAGGCGCGGGTCGCCTCGATCGGGATGCGAAACTGACGACACTGGCGGCGCCACGGAAGCCGCCGGCGCGGTGTGCTGGTGAGAATTAGATGTCGAGTGCATGGTGCTGTCTTTCGTTGTGGCGTGCGGAGGTGAAATGTGAAGGGACCGCGGGAGTCGCGGGGCCAGCTAGGGCGACTGCGGCGCGGCGATACGGTGCTCGGTGCTGTGTGCGGTGCTGTGCGCGATGGCGGCCGCAATGGCCAAGTCTTCCCAGCTCATGCCCGAACTCTTGAACAGAACCGGGCGAGCACCATCGAGCACCATCCCGCCCCGGATGACGTCCGCCAGCGGAATGAGCTCGTTCGCGGTGAGAGCGCCCTCCGCAATCGCCATGATCACGTCTCCGGATTCGCGCAACGCTGTCGGAACATCTTCGACGACGACCTGAGATCGTCCCATCAGCGCACTATCGAGTTCACGAGCATCCGGTTCATGAGAACCCACCGCAATGATCACAGCGTCCGAGCGCACGGCAGCGGAGTCGAATAAGGGAGTTCGCGCGGTCGTGGCGCACATGATGACCCCGGCCGCAGCGACGGCAGCCTCAGCCTCGGCGCTTCCGGTCTGCACGACCCGCACATCGGGCAGCTCCACCGAACGCAGCGTGCGCACCACCACGGTGACCGAGGCGAGGGGCCGACGATCTCCAAGAACAGCACGCAGGGTCGCGAGGTGGTCGACCGCTTGAGGCCCCGCCCCAAAGATGACAACGTCGAGCGGCTCCGACGAGCGCAGCAGCGCCCCCGCCGTGGCGGCCAGCGACACCGCCGGGGTACGGATGCTCGTCAACGCAGCACCATCGAGCAACAGTCGCGGCGTAAGAGTCTCGGAGTCGAAGAGAATGTAGAGACCTTGGATGCGGGGCAACCCGACGCCCGGATTATCCGGAGCAGCGGTGAGCACCTTGATTCCCGCATACGGGCCAACTTCTGAGGGCATCAACAGAAAGTCGCCGCGCGTCAGCTTCTCAAAAACGCGCGCATGGTCTGTGCCGGGTTCGAAGCCTGCCTTCAGCGCATCCTGAACGGCAGCAACGGCCGCGCCTGGGCTAATCGCTGCCCGCACGGCCGCGTCGTCGAGGTAGGCGGGCGCCGTTACGCTGCTCGAAATAGGGGTTTCCGGGCGGGGCTCGATCGGCGAATTCTGCTCGGACATTGATGCCCCTTCTCTCAACACCTGCAGCGCCAATGGTATCGCGGCGTCCGCCCGCGCAACCTCGTCGAGTTCCCCGTTCACGGGCGTAGTCTGGCCATCATGACAAACATCCTGGTCGTGGAGGACGACGCGACCATGGGCGCGCTCGTTCAGCACGGCCTCGAAGCTGAGGGCTACACGGTCACTCTGGTCGCTAACGGCATGGATGCGCTCATTGCGGTAGCCAGCGACGACTTCTCGGCGGCCGCCATCGATGTCATGCTCCCCGAAATGTCGGGGTTCGAAATCTGTCGGCACCTGCGCGAACAAGGCAACCACCTTCCCGTGCTGCTTCTCACAGCGCGCGACGCCGTGGAAGATCGGGTACTCGGCCTCGACTCCGGTGCCGACGACTACCTCACCAAACCGTTTGCATTTGCGGAGTTCGCGGCCCGCATCCGGGCGCTTGTTCGCCGCGATACGACTGCCGCGAAAGCAAGCCGCAAAATTGGCAACCTCGTGCTCGATGCTGCCACCGTGCGGGCTACATCCGGCGGCACAGCATTGCCGATGAGTTCTAAAGAATTCGCTCTGCTCTGGATGCTCAGCTCTCGCACTGGCGAGACGCTCAGCCGCGCCGAAATCTTGGAGGAGGTGTGGGGCACGAGCGCCCACATTGATGCCACGGTTGTCGACCAGTACGTCAGCTACTTGCGGCGCAAACTCGACCCGATAGTGTCGGGCGTCACCATCAGCACGGTTCGCGGTGTCGGCTACTCGTTGGCAGAGGTGGAGTGATGTTCTCGAAGCTGTCCATTCGCGCCCGCATCACTCTCGGCAGTGTTGCGGCCGCAATGATCCTGCTGCTCATCGCGCTCGTCGTGGTGCGCATTGCGGTGCAAGACATTCTTACCGAAGCTGATCGCTCGCTCGCCACCAGTGACCTCACACCGTTTGTTGCCGACATCACGGCGAACCCCGATGAATCAGTGGATGACCCAGGCACCGGCGTTCTCGTCTACATCACCGATCCCAACGGCAACGTGCAAGTCAACACTCTTCCCCGGGGCATCACCAAGGAAGTCACGCGCACCGACCCCAGCGACACCACGATTGTCGTGCAGGATGACGGCAGCGACCACGACGGTAAAGCCACCGACGACGACGATGCCCCATCGTTTGTCGTTGCCGGGCGCACCCTCACCACGGACGCGGGCACCTGGCAGCTGTGGGCGGCACGCAGTACCGCCGCGAGCCAACTCGCGCTTCACGGCCTCGATCGCATCCTCATCGTTGCGGGGGTCGTGTTGCTGCTCGGCTTCGGCCTCGCCTCGTGGGGGCTCGCCAGCGCTGCGCTGCGCCCGGTTAACGCAATGCGCCGCAAAGCGGAACAGCTCAGCGGCGATACTGACACCGCCCTCCCCGTAGGTGGTGCGGATGACGAGCTCGCGGCCCTCGCCACAACCCTCAATGCCTTCCTCGCCCGCCTGCGAGCCTCCACCGATCGCGAAAAACAGATGGTGTCGGATGCCGCCCACGAGTTGCGCACGCCGCTGGCGGCGCTCACCACCCAGCTTGAGCTCGCACACGCCGACTTTGGCAATGCGAAGGCTCTCGCCGCCCAGGTCACCGCGGCGGAAGCATCCGTGGATCGCCTGACGTCATTGGCTACCAACCTTCTCGAGCTGAGCCGTATCGAGACGGAGGCGAGCACGGCGACGGCGAGCGCCGGACAACTTGTTGATGAGTTCACGGGCAGCATTGACCGCGCTCGTCTTCTCGGTATGGCGAAGGCGGCGAGAGTCGATTTCACGTGTTCCGCTGTCGATGAGGAGGCGCGCTTTCGAATCGGGGCGCAGTCGTTCGGTCGCCTCGTCGATAATCTGCTCTCCAACGCGATTGCCGCGATCTCGACCGGCGGTGGCATTCTTGCGGCCCTGAGTATCGAAGTGGATGGTCTCCATCTCGAGGTCACCGACGATGGTCCCGGCATGCCTGAGCAGTTCATCCCGATCGCGTTCGATCGCTTCTCGCGCCCCGATGTCTCGCGCACTGGCGCGACTGGGGGCAGCGGACTCGGGCTTGCTCTCGTTCAGGCCATCGCGACTGCGGCGGGAGGGTCGGCCACGGTCGACAACACCGGCGATGGCCTGCGTGCAACGGTGCTGATCCCCAACATGTGAATTCGCTCACGCAAATGGGCGGTTTTTCTTAGCGATCCCATAGCTGAAGCCAGCACAGTAGGGACATGTCCACTCAGGTTCGCCCTCGCGCCGCTACGGCCCGGCCTCGCACTGCCCTAGCAGCCGTCGCTACCGCGCCCGATTACCGCCGCAATTTTGCGCGGCGGGCACGCCTTTCTGATTTGCTCGTCGTCGCGCTTTGGGCTTCAGGCGCAGCAGCGGCCGCCCTCTTTCTGGCCTCCGGCGGGGTCGACCAATTTACCTCGGTTGCTGAGACTGTCACGAGCATCGGCATCGTCTCCGGCCTGGTCGGCACCGACTTCATTCTGGTGATGCTGGTGCTCGCCGCCCGTATCCCGCTCATCGATCGCACCATCGGCCACGACCGCGCCATCGCCGTTCACCGTTCTCTCGGCAAGCCGGCGCTCTACCTTCTTCTCGCCCACGGCGCCCTGTTGCTTACCGGCTACGGGCTCAGTTCGGGCATCAACCCGATCGCCGAAATCGGCCCGATGCTGTCGCTGCCCGACATGCCCCTCGCGTTTATTGCGCTCGGTCTGATGATCGCCGTAGTCGTATCGTCGCTGATCGCGGTTCGTCGCCGATTCAGCTACGAAGGCTGGCACTTGGTCCACTTGCTCAGCTACGTGTCGGTCGCGTTCGCGCTTCCCCATCAGCTGAGCGTCGGTGGCGTGCTCGCCGACGGCACCCTTCAGCGCGTGTACTGGATCGCGCTCTACGTCGTCGCCCTCGGTAGCATCGTGACGTTCCGTTTCGCCGAGCCACTCGTCTCGAGCCTCCGCCACCGGATGCGCGTGGCCGCGGTCACCGAGATCGCGCCGGGCGTCAGCACGATTCAACTTGCGGGCAACGATCTGCGGGGGCTCGGAGCATCCGGCGGCCAGTTCTTCATCTGGCGTTTCTGGACGCCGCGTACCTGGTGGCACTCGCACCCCATCTCGCTGTCGGCCATGCCGACGGCCAGCTCGGCACGCATCACCGTGCGCAATCTGGGAACGGGCAGCGCCCAACTCACGACCATCCCCGTCGGCACCCGGGTGAGCATCGAGGGGCCCTACGGTTTGTTTTCGGATGCTGCCCGCACCTCCCCCAAACTCGCCATCATCGCCGCCGGGATCGGTGTCACCCCGGTGCGCGCGCTCCTCGAACAAGCGTCGTTCGCGCCCGGCGAAGCGACCATCCTGTTGCGCGCGAGCACCGCCGAAGAAACCTACCACTGGGACGAAATCCGGGCCATTGCTGCAGCGAAAGGTGCAACCTGTTATTCGATGATCGGCCACCGCCCCCGCGGAATCGACAGTTGGATGACCGCTGCGGACTATGAGCGCGGCGTCACCCTGCAGAGCGCCTTCCCCGAGCTGGCGGACTCCGACGTTTTTCTCTGCGGCCCCACGACGTGGCTCGACCTTATTGAGGCCGACGTTCACGCTTCTGGCATCCGCCCCCAGCAGATTCACGCAGAAAGGTTCGACTGGTGAGAACACGAGCGATCTTAGGCAGCATTCTCGCCTCGACGAGCGTACTGATCGTCGGCTATCAGGCCGGCGTGAGCGTCACGACGAGCGACGGCACTTCGCTGTCGTTACCGGTGGATGCTGCGACGAACGGCACCGCGGGCGGCACGAACGCCGGCACCGATGCGACTACTGACAGCAGCACCGGAAGCACCAGCTCAAGCACGCCGGGTTCGGACACCGCTGCCGCTGCCCCCACGACAGCGGGCCCTGCCGACGGCACCTACACCGGGTCGAGCGTAAGCACCCGGTTCGGTAACGTGCAGGTGGCGGTCACCATCGCGTCCGGCAGCATCACCGATGTCACCGCCCTGCAGTTGACCGACGAGGATGGGCGCTCGGTGCAGATCAGCAACCGTGCCGCCCCCATTTTGCGCAGTGAGGTGTTGTCATCGCAGTCCGCCCAAGTCTCGAACGTGAGTGGGGCAACGTACACCACCGATGCGTATTTGAGTTCGCTTCAATCGGCGCTCGATCAAGCCGGCGCGTGATGCGGCGCGCGTTTGCGACCATGGGCACGATGGCGTCGATCGAACTACCTGCCGCGTGGGCTTCCGAAGTCAGCGAGGTGCAGCGCATCTTTCGCACGATTGATGACCGCTACAGCCTCTATTCGCCCGACTCCGAGCTGAGTCTGATCGCCGCCGGTCACACCTCGCTCTCCCACGCCAGCCCTCCCCTACTCGCCAGTTATTCGCGCGCCCTCGAGTGGCGCTCCGCTACCGGCGGCAACTTTAGCCCCCATCGCCCCGACGGCACCATCGATCTCAACGGCATCGTCAAGGCCGAAGCTATCGAGCACGCCGGCGAGCACCTGATCGCGGTCGGATGCCCGGAGTGGAGCATCAACGTCGGTGGCGACATCCTCGTCTCCCCCACCGGCGCAGCAACTCCTGCCACCGCGTCGGCCTCGCCGCTCGGTCCGCGGGTCATGCGTGCCGGGATCGCCGAGCCGCTCTCGCCTACGGAGCTCCTGTGTTCGCTGGAGTTGCGACATCCGCGGCGCGCGATTGCGACGTCGGGCAGCGCACAACGCGGTGACCATATCTGGCGCGCAGGCAGCACCGAGCCAATCTCGTTCGTTCAAGTGAGCGTCGTCGCGAATGACATCGTGACCGCCGATGTGTTGGCAACGGCGATCGTGGCGGGCGGCCACGCTGCCCTCGACGATGTGACTGACCGGTGGGATGTGGATGTCATCACGGTCGACCGCGCGGGTGCAATGAGCGCGACGCCGGGGCTGCTGCACGCGCTAACTACGAAGTAAATTTCGTAGCCGGCCAGCCGGCCCACGCGCCACCTTACGGCCGGCGCGACCAGCGCTCACACCGCCAACCCCAACCGCGAGCTACAGGCCGAAGACCCGCGTCACTGTCCAGAACAGCCCCATCGCGCCGATCGCGACGCAGATGATGATGCGGATGATTTCGAATCCCTTGGGCAGCAGTCGTGTCAGCAGAGCGGCGACCGCGAGCACCAGTAGCACAACGGCGGTCTGCGCGAGGTCGATACCTAGGTTGAAGGCGATGAGCGCGACAGCGTGCTCCGACGTCACGAGTCCCAGGCTGGAGAGACTCGAGGCGAAACCAAGACCGTGCACGAGCCCCACGAGGCCCGCGATCCACCAGCGGAAGTCGCCGCCCTTGCGTCTCAACGCAAGCCCAGCGGCCGCGACGATAGAAAGCGCGATCAGCGGTTCAACGATCGCAGCGGGCACCGAGACCAGGTTGAAGTACGCCAGGCTGAAGCTAATGGCGTGCCCCACCGTAAAGGCGGTTACGAGTTTCACGGCGGGCCAGATCGCTGCGCGCCCCGTTTTCACGCCAAGCACGCCGAGCCCGAGGGCGACGAGAAAGAGAATGTGGTCGGGCCCGAGCTGAATATGCTCGAACCCCTGCACGAGAAAGCTGGTTGCGGTTGCCCAGGTTCCGAGAGAGAACAGGACCTCGCCGTCATCGTTGAGGTGCCCGAGTACGGCGCTGTCAGAATCCGACAGCAGGATGGCGTTGCTCGGCGAGCTAAAGGACCACGAAATTGCGATCTCGTTGGTCTCGCCTTCGAATGCAGACGTCGCGAATGCAACGCCGACATATTCGGATGCGTCGACCGCGGCATTCGCGTCCGTTTCGGTCTCCGCGGTGGTGTCTGTCGTCGCGCTGGTGCTCTGGAATGAGAGCCCCGCCCCGATGATCGACAGCTCCTCGCCGTTGACCGCGATCGTTACGTTGTCGCGGATAGTGTCAACGAGAGTCGTCGCCACGGTTGCTTCTTGCTCGCTGACTTCGGTGGCGTCAATGAGGCCGTCACCGGAGGTGTCTTCGAGCCCGAGCGCTGAGAACTCGACCAATCCGGTGCCGACAACACGGCCTTCGTCGATCGAGAAGATCAGTGCCTCACTCGTTCCGTCGTGGGCCCATGCTGCGGTGGGCACGGCGAGGCTGAGTGTGGCGAGAACGATGCCCGCCACCGCGGTGAACTTCGCCAGGGGCGACAGTCCACCGCGGTGCGCAGCACTAGTGGTGCGAGAGGCGTGCACTAATTAGTTGCCGGGAGCTGGTGCGTCGCCAGCGGGTGGCCCACCGTCGCCGCCGCCAGAACCGTTAGGGAGGTTGACGCTCTCACCATCCGGGCTCGTCAGGTTTCCCACCGCTGATGCGCCTACGCGGCACTCCGGCAAGTTCGGCGACTCGGTGCTGTAGTGGTAGTGGTAAACCTCACCGAACTCTTCCGTGTCAGAAACGTGGCCGCCGCACTCGTCGAGGTCGGTCGGCACCGTTCCGTTTTCTTCCGGTCCATAGATGAGGTAACCGTCGTAGGCAAACGCAATCACTGCCTCGTTGTCTTGCTCGATGTCGCACGTGACGCCAGCTCCTGCAGCGTCAAGGTTCGACTGGATCGATTCGGCACCGAAGTGCCAGTGGTAGTACCCCGAGGGGTCGATGTGTCCACCGCAGGCGTCAAGTGCGGGCAGTCCACCGGTGTCGAGAACAGAGGGCGCGTCGCCGAAGATCGTGACGCCGTCGAGCGCGAGCCCGACCTGAGAGATCGTGGAAAGATCCGTCACTTCGTCAAGCATCTCGGGGCTCGTGGGAATCAATACCTGCAGGTGGTAGTCACCGTCGGGCGTTGCCTCGAGGCACGAGTTCTCGGTGCCGGATGAGTCAGGTTGCCCGCCAGCGGGGTCAACGATAGTGATGTCGCCGTCTTCATTCGCGAACTCGAAGCCCTGGGCCTCCATGAGCGCCCAGAAGTCCTCATCGAGGGCATAAAGCCCCGGCTCATCGCCGTCCCAGACCCAGATGCCGCCAGTGTCGGTCGTGGTCGCCGGACAGAAGGGCCCTTCCGTGTTAACGGTCGTCGAGAGGCTGTCGACCTCAAACTGGTAGCAGGTGGTCTCGCTACCGTTTTCGAGGGTGCAGTCCACGATGACCGCTTCTTCGGTCAGTGCACCGTCGGCAAACAATGCCGCGACGGTGCTCAGGCTTGTGTCGTCCGAGGCAGAACTCGAACTCTCCGTCGTTGTCTCACCAGTCGCGCAGGCGCTCGCCAAGAGCACGAGGCACGTGAGGGGAATCAGCGCGGTCCGTAGGGATGTCTTCATGATCGTCCTATTCGTTTGGTTCTTCACCGGGAACCTCTCCAGCCGGAGGCCCTCCAGCCGGCGCATCGGCAGGTGGTCCGCCAGCGGCCTCATCGCCCGCAACGGTTTCGCCAATGAAGCACTCGAGAACTTGATTCTTCTCGGCCGAGTTGGCGTGGTAATGGTATCCGTCTTCTTCGGTGGTGTGGCCGTTGCACTCGTCGAGTTCTACGTTGGCCAGTTGTTCTTCGGTGTACGCGCTGTGCACGGCGAACCCGTCCATGGCGTAACCGAAGATCGCAGTTTCATCGTCGGAAGCGTCGCCGTTTTCTCCACAGCCGAGTGAGCCGTGCAGGTGGTAGCCCTCGAAGGGATTGAAGTGTCCACCGCAGTCGTCGAACGAGGCAATCGTGTAGGCGCCGAGAATGGCATCAACGGGAGCTGGCTCGGCGATAACGATGCCGTCGAGTGTGATGCCTGAATTTCCGGATGTCGCTGACGCCGAGTCTGCGACAACAGGAGTGGTCGGGATCAGCACGGTCGACTCGATCGGGTCGCCACCATCGAGGAAGTCAAGGCTGCCTTCGATGCAGTAGTTCTGATATTCGGGATCAACGTCGGGCCGAGCGGCAGCTTCGAATGCTTCGACGGTGTCGGTGACGTAGACGTTGCCGTCTTCGTCATACATTTTCCAGCCGTCGTCGCCATAGGTTTCAGCGAGGTTTGCGATGAACTCTCCGTCGAGGTCGTAGACAGCGTCACCATCGAACCAAATTCCCGCGTCATCGGCGGAGGTCTCGGTTGTAGCGGGGCAGAAAGGCCCTACTTCGTAGGTCGAGGGGTAGCCCGAGATGGTGATCTCGTAGCACGTGGTTTCCGTTCCACCGCTGAGGGTGCAGTCGACTATCTCGGGGTCACCGACGATGGCATCGTCAGCGAACAGGGCGAGGTCAATACCGGCTGTGGCAGCGGCGGTCTCGGTTGACGAAGAATCTGTAGCGTCAACGGCGCTACACGCAGCGGTGGCAAGAACTGCCATGACCACTGCGCCCACGAGAAGCGGGGATCGTTTGTGGCGGAGTGCACGCCCAAGGATGTTGTTCATAGTTACAGGGTCAGCGGCTTTACTGTGGTGACGCTGTGGAAATCGGCACAACATTGAAACAGTTTTTGTTGCTAGATTCGGGCCGTGTCGAACCCTGCTCAGGCCCCCGCCCACCGCATTCTTGTTGCTGAAGATAGTGAGGCCATTAGCGATGTCGTCACGACGGCCCTTTCTTTTCAGGGTCACACGGTTTCCCACGTCGCCAACGGCCACGAGGCGCTCTCGTCTGCGCTCGCGCAGCCGGCAGATCTCATCGTTCTCGATGTCATGTTGCCCGGCATCGATGGCCTCGAGGTATGTCGGCGTTTGCGCGCTGCCGGCTCGACAACGCCCATCCTCTTCTTGACCGCTCTAGCGGAACCCGAAGACCGCATCCGGGGCTTCGCTACCGGAGGTGACGACTACCTCACCAAGCCTTTCACCGTGGATGAGCTCGTGTTTCGGGTTGCCGCCATCTTGCGCAGAACCGCCCCGCCGGCAGGTCCGGCCTTGCTGCAAGTCGGTTCCCTCACCCTCGACCCGGCTGGCCACGAGGTGCGCCGCGCTGGCACCCTCATCGACCTCTCGGCGACCGAGTACAGGCTCATTTACTACCTGTTGGCTAACCGCGGCGTTGTGCTCTCAAAAGCCCAAATCCTGGTCGAGGTCTGGCAAGACGATTTCACCGGTAGCGAGAACGTGGTCGAGCTCTACATCGGTTACTTGCGCCGCAAGCTCGACGCCGGTCATCCGCCCCTCATTCATACCCGGCGCGGCATAGGTTACGTTCTGCGCGAGGCGTCTGAATGAGGCGCCTTTCGCTGCGCTGGATGCTGCTGCTCCCCGTTCTCGCAACCATCATTGTCGGTTTCCTTGCCTTCGCCTTCGCCGTCGACATCAGCGAACGCGCGCACCGCATTTCTGAATTGGATGCGGAACTCGCTCGCGCCGAGTTAGCCGCGATTACCCCTCCCTCTCCCGGCGCGGGAGGCGAACCGAGTGATGGCTCCGTTCCGGGCGATGGCCCTGCCCCTGGCGCCGGCCCGGCACCGAGCGCCGCGCCACCAGCCACGGGCGAGAGTGCGGTCGCCCAAGAGCTACTTCCGATCCAGTTCACGGTGAGGAGCGATGGCACTCTCGCAGAGAATCAGGGCGCCGCCATTCCGTTCTCCGTCGAGACAATTGCGTCTTTCGTCACCATCGACTCCCCCACCACCGTGTCGATTGACGACTACCGGGTTCTAGTCTCGCCAAGCGCTACCGACATCGTTCAGGTAACAGCGCTGTCCCTCGACGGCTACAACGCCGCAATCGCGAGCCTGCGCACGACGCTCGTCGCCGGAGGTCTCACTATTGCCCTGCTCGAAGTGGCAATGGCCTGGTTCTTGGCGCGTCAACTCGCGCGCCCTCTGGCGGTGGTTGCCGGTGGCGTTACTCGCATTGCGGATGGCGCCCTCGATACTGCGCTGACTCCGGTCGGCGGATCGCGCGAAGTGTCCGAGCTCGCCACGGACATCGATCGCATGGTCAACCGTCTGCGTGACGCCCTCGCCGAGCGGGAACAGTCAGCAGTGGATGCCACGCGCGCACGCAACGATATGCGTCGCCTTCTCGCCGACGTCGCCCATGAAATCCGCACTCCACTCACCGCCCTCAAGGGCTATAGCGACCTGTACTCCAAGGAGATGCTGACCGCTCCTGGAGCCCTCGATCGGGCGATGTCTCGTGTCGGCGACGAAAGCATCCGCCTCAACGTCTTAGTGAACTCCATGCTGCAGCTCGCTCGCGATGGAGCCACCACCGCGCCGGAACACGTGGCCGTCGATCTCGCCACGGTCACCCAGAACGTCTTCGATGATCTCCGAGTCGTCTTCCCCGAGCGCGACTTCGCAACCGACCTCCACGCGCTGCGCACAGCCCCCGTCATGGGCAACGCGGCACAGCTGCACCAAGCGCTCCTCAATCTGGTGGCCAATGCGTGCCGCCATACCCCTTCAAGCACCCCCATTGAGATTGTCTCGAGCAGCACCTCACGCGAGATCATTATGAGTGTCGTGGACCATGGCCCCGGTATTCCTGACGACGAGCGCGAGAAAATCTTCCAGCCCTTCTACCGGTCAGACCCGTCACGCGTACGAAGCAGCAATGACGGCGCGGGCCTCGGTCTCGCTGTCACACTGGAAATTGCGATCCAGCACGGCGGAACCGTCGCACTGCACACCACCGCCGGTGGCGGGGCGACGTTCGAGCTTAGGCTCCCCCTCGCAGAAGAGCCGTCTGCTTACATCTAGAGCTAGACCCGCACGAGTGGCCAGAGGCCCTCGCCCTGCCATCGGGTGCGCGTCTAGCGGGGTTCTACGCCGCCCATTGAGCTCGCACCCTTGTGCTGATCGGCTCGGCCGAAGGTGGTCTCCAGCACGTGCCGCAGCTTCCGCGTGGCTCCGTTGATCGCGACATCCACTGTCGACGCGTTGTCGGTAACAAGCTCCGGGGCACGGTTTTCGGGGCGCGCTTCAAGCTGGCAGCGGATGTCATCGCCGGTGCTGCGACCGGCACTCTCGTCGCTCAAGTGGACTTCGAGTCGAGTGAGGTGGGCACTGAAGTGCGCGAGCTTGCTCTCGAGCTCCGCAGTGATTGCGGCGATCGTGTCTTCGCTGAGAGTGATGTTGTTATCGGTATTGACGATGACCTGCATGGTTGCCTCCTGGCACCTGAGGTGTACCGCGGGGTTGCCCTGAGGCGAGGAGTTCGCGGGAGGGCCAGTGGTACATCTACTCTTCACGCTACGCCGCGAGTCTGTCTGCTGCCAGTGCAGGTGGGTGGTTAACGCAAAATAGCCACACCCCGAAGGGTGTGGCTATTTTACAATTGAAGTCCGGCGGTGTCCTACTCTCCCACAAGGTCCCCCTTGCAGTACCATCGGCGCAGAGAGTCTTAGC
>NZ_JADYWV010000004.1:0-250103 GCF_015864625.1 Salinibacterium sp. SWN139
GCTAAGACTCTCTGCGCCGATGGTACTGCAAGGGGGACCTTGTGGGAGAGTAGGACACCGCCGGACTTCAATTGTAAAATAGCCACACCCTTCGGGGTGTGGCTATTTTGCGTTAACCACCGCACGATCTCTGTCCACCACCGGGTGCAGTTCTTGTTCGATCGAAGCTCGGCGACGAGCGGACAGACATCCAGCGCCGTGCTAGCGGAGCTCCGCGTCGACCCACTCGGAGCCGACGCTCACGAGCGACCGCGCGCCCGACGTGATGCCGGCAACGCGCTCGGCCAGAGCTGATTCGTCGCCAGGGTCCGCCGCCAACGTCATCACCGCTGAACTGCCGTACTCGGTGCCGACGACCGTGACGCCGTGTTGGCGCAACTCAGACTCAACCCGCCCAGCATCCGCATGGGGGAGTGCCAGCTGAAACAGCTCGCGCCGTGATCGAAGAACAAGACGCTTCTGGACGCGCAACCCGTCGACGGCGAGTGCTGTGGCATCCGAGTAGGCGCGGATAAGACCGCCGGTGCCCAAGAGGGTGCCGCCAAAATAGCGTGTAACCACCGCAACGCAATCAATGAGATTACGGCCGGTGATCACGTCGAGAATGGGGCGTCCGGCGGTTCCTGACGGCTCACCATCATCGTTTGATCGGCGAACCTGATCTGGCTCAGTTGAAGAGCCGAGGACAAACGCAGAGCAGTGGTGCCGCGCATCCCAATGGGTTTTACGCGCCTGTTCGATGACGTCTCGGGCATCCGCTTCGTTGTCGACTCGGACTATGCGGCACAGGAAGCGTGATCGTTTGACTTCGAGTTCGGCTTCGGCGGTGGCACCGGGGCCTCCGCGTAACGTGTACTCGCGCATCCATCCATTGTCTCGCACTCGCATCGGGATGGTGGCGCACGGGCTCACGAGCGCGGCGTAGGCTGAGAACATCATGGAGCTGTTTGCCGCAATCGTTCTGTTTATCAGTGCGCTGTTCAATGTCATCGCGTGGCCGCGATTCTTCAAGCGCGTCAGCGCTGACCCTCGGGCGCGCGACACCGCGGGAAAGGCCACCGCGTTCTACCGTGTGCACGCCGTGCTGCTCGGAATCGCATTGGTGATTGCTGCGGCATCCGTGCTTGCCGGCATGCTTCTGCTGCTACGTGGCTAACTGATGCTGAGCTAGAGCTACTAGCTGCTAGCAGCTAACTGCTCTTGTTCGGAGATTCGGCGAGATAGTCGCGCAAGACGTTCGCGTGATTGACCTGGGGATCATGAGCGGCGTAGAGCAGCGTGACGTGGTCGTGGGACTCCAAGCGCGCGTTCGCATTGGGCACGTCTGGATTCTCGTCCAGTTCGAGGCGATAGCGGGCGGCAAATTCATCGAGCCGCGCAGGATCGTGGTTCCACCACGTGCGCAATTCTCTGCTGGGCGCGAAGTCTTTGCACCATTCGTCAAGTTCGGCGCGTGCCTTGCTGACGCCACGCGGCCAGAGCCGGTCAACAAGCACCCGGTAGCCGTCCTCAGCCTGTGCGGGCTCGTAGATTCGTGCAGTTACGAACGTCGTCATGCGGGATTTCTCCCCTCTCGTCGCTGTGGTCACCATAGCTGGCGAAGCTTTGAACGGGGAAAGACCGGCTCGCGGACGCGGCCTGAATGCAGTTGTCAGCATCGTCGCCCAGTATAGGGAGTATGAGTTTCAAGCTCCCGCCGTTGCGGAATCCACGACGCACTATTGGTGATCGAACCTTCGACTTCTCGCGCCAGGTTGCGGTGATGGCAATCGTGAATCGCACGCCCGATTCTTTTTACGATGCGGGAACCAACTATGCGCTAGAGGACGCTGTTGCCGCGTCGCTGCGGGCTGTCGAGCAGGGAGCCGATTGGATCGACATCGGCGGTGTTCCGTTCGCTCCAGGCGACCCGTTGAGCGTCGAGGAGGAGTGCGAGCGAGTCGTTCCTGTGGTGCAGGCGCTTCGCGAAGCATCCGACGTCGTGATCTCCGTCGACACGTTCCACGCTGAGGTTGCACGCCGCAGCATCGCGGCCGGTGCCACGGTGATCAATGACACGACAGGCCTGAGCGATCCTGACCTCGCCGGAGTTGTTGCTGCCAGTGATGCATCGCTCATTCTTGTTCATTCGCGGGCGCAGCCACGCACCCAGTTCGCGCGGCCGCAGTATGACGATGTTGCGGCAGAGGTGCGTGACTTTCTGCAGAGCCGAGTCGAGCAAGCTTTGGATTCTGGAGTTGCCGACGATCGGCTCTTCATCGATCCGGGGCATGACCTGAACAAGAACACGCTGCACAGCCTCGAACTCACGCGCCGCCTCGACGTAATCACCGAACTCGGGTTGCCGACCCTCGTCGCGCTCTCCAATAAAGACTTCATCGGCGAAGTGCTTGATAAGCCGAAGCATGAACGGTTAGAAGGTTCGCTCGCAGCCGCCGTGGCATCCATCCTCAATGGCGCGAGGGTGGTGCGGGTGCACGAGGTCGCTGAAACGGTAGCTGCCGTGCGCATGACGGAAGCGATTCTGGGGTTCCGCGAGCCCGCGCTGCTGAAGCACAACATGTCCGACATCAACGAAAGGTAGGCACTGTGGCCGACGCATCCGACATCCATTCCCTCAACGCAGGAGCACCTCTCACCGACGAACAACTTCTCGCGAGCTACGCGGTAGCTGATCGATCGGTGCCGTGGTTGCGCGCGAACTTTGTGTCGAGCATCGATGGTGCTGCTACCCACGAGGGAGTATCGGGTGGCCTTGGCACGGACTCAGACGGTCGTGTTTTCGGGCTGCTCCGTCGACTTGCGGATGTCATCGTCGTTGGCGCAGGAACAGTGCGGCAAGAGGGCTACCGCAACCTCGCTCTCGACGAGGAATCTGCGGAGTGGCGGACTACGCAAGGACTCGCTGCTCAGCCCCCGTTTGCCATTGTGACGGCATCCCTGCGGCTGGAACCGGGAGACCTAGGCAGCTATGCGACGCGCCCCCTCGTGGTGACCACCGAGAGCGCACCCGCGGAGAGTCGTAAACGAATCGAAGAGGTTGCTGACGTGATCATTGCGGGGGATGCTGCCGTAGACACCGTCGAGATGAAACACCTTTTGGCGGAGCGCGGGCTAGTTCAGCAGCACAGCGAGGGCGGTCCAACACTCTTCGCAACCATGATTGCCCAAGGCGTTGTCGACGAGCTTTGCCTCACCGTGAGCCCGCGGCTTGAAGGCGGCTCGGCGCGACGTATTGTGGACGCGGCGGATGCGACACCGCAAAACATGTCGCTCGCGCACGCGCTGTCCGCGCCCGATGGAACGCTACTCCTACGCTACCTCCGCGCCGCTCGCTAGCGCGCTGTCGTTGCGATACGCGCGCGCTAGCACTCGACGACGTTGACGGCGAGACCGCCCATCGACGTCTCTTTGTAGCGCGAACTCATATCCTTGCCGGTCTCGGCCATCGTGATAATGACCTCATCGAGCGAGACGCGGTGCTCGCCATCACCCCACAACGCCATCTTCGCAGCGTTGATCGCCTTCGAGGCAGCAATCGCGTTGCGCTCAATGCACGGGATTTGCACGAGTCCACCAATAGGATCGCACGTGAGTCCGAGGTTGTGTTCCATCGCAATCTCGGCCGCATTCTCGACCTGCGCGGGAGTTCCACCGAGAATTTCAGCGAGCCCCGCAGCCGCCATGGAGGAGGCCGAGCCAACCTCGCCCTGACATCCGACCTCGGCGCCCGAGATGGAAGCCATGCGCTTGTAGAGCACGCCCACGGCCGCGCTGGCCAGCAAGAAGCGCACGGTAGCGTCATCCTTTGTCGCTTGGTCGGCGTCTTTCATACCTGGTGCGTAATGGGTCGCGTAGAACAGCACGGCCGGGATGATGCCAGCAGCACCGTTGGTGGGGGCGGTGACGACCCGGCCACCCGAGGCATTTTCTTCGTTGACGGCTAGGGCAACGAGGTTGACCCATTCCTGCCAAAAGTTCGGATCGCGGTTGGGGTCTTCTTCGCGTAGGCGTCGGTGCCACTCGGGAGCCCGACGCCGCACCCTCAAATTGCCGGGCAGGTTGCCGGTGCGTTCTAGGCTGTTGTTCTTGCACTCGTCCATGACATCGCGGATGTGCAGGAGCCCAGCAACCACCTCAGACTCGGGGCGGCGCGCCAACTCGTTGCGCAACATCACGCCGCTGAAGCTGAGCCCTTCGGCGCGACAGTGCGCGAGCAATTGCGCTGCAGTGCGGAACGGCAGCGGGTCTGCCACAGCGGCTGGGCCGCTAGAGGAGCTGCCATCACGGTTGTCGCCCTCCCGATAGATGAAACCGCCACCGATCGAGAAGTAGGTTGCCTCGAGAATTGCGGTGCCATCCGCATCGTATGCCGCAAAGCGCATGCCGTTCGGATGCCCGTCGAGCACGGTGAGCGGGTGCAGGGCGATGTCGGACTCGCGGAACGGCAGATCGTGACTCGCGCCCAAGCGCAGCAGCCCAGATTCTTCGATGCGGGCCAGAATCTGTTCCATCTCTGCGGGGAGAACCTGGTCGGGGAGCTTGCCCTCCAAGCCAATGAGTACCGCGCTCATCGTGCCGTGGCCAGCACCGGTTGCGGCGAGAGAACCGTAGAGGCGAACGCTGAGAGTGTCGACAGCGTCGAGCATCCCGTGGTCGGAAAGATCAGCGGCGAAGGACGCAGCCGCGCGCATGGGGCCGACCGTGTGTGAACTGGAGGGGCCGATGCCGACCGTGAACAGATCGAAGCTGCTGAGGGGCACCTCTTCGAGCGAGGGCGTTGGTACTTCAGTTCGGGGGGTCAGATTGCGAATGGCCACGGTGACTCCGTTTCTTCACCGCACAGCGTCGTACGGGTGTCGTCGAGTCCTCTCCGCTCTGTATCGGGCCTGAGAGTTTCCGCACGCTTGTGGCGTTGCGTTGCCCCGTCGGCGAGTCGGACAGGGCCGACTGCTTTTCAGAGTTGCCTATCCACTGCGGTACTGGGGCCTGAGAGATTCCCGGAGAGGGTTTGCTCCTACGGCGCCAACCAACGATCGGAAGGACTCTCCCGCAGCGGAATGACGGCTGTTCACTTGTGCCCTCAGCATACACTTGAGCCTGCCTCGCAGACCCGTCAATCTCGCGCCGGACTGGTGCTCAGTCGAGCGGGCGTTCCACCACTCAGCGCTGCGAAACGCACGCTCGTGAAGACCGTTTAGTCCTCGGGGTCTGAGGGATCGATCGGCTCGTGGTGGTCAGCGTTTGTCACTCCACGGCGCCAGTAACCGTCGGCTGTTACTTGCTGCTTGGGGAGGCCAAGCTCGCGGCGCAGGTAGCGCCGAAGCGGAACCAGGGTGGTGGCTTCGCCGGCGAGGAACACGAAGGTGGATTCACCGATCTCACCGAGCGCGCGTAGCGCGGCTTCCAGCTGCCCAAGACCGTCACGGCGATAGAACCACTCGGCATCCATGCGCGCCTTTAGCTCGTCGCTGAAGTAGCTCTCAAGGCTTTCGTCGGCGACGTCGAACAGGGCGGTGATGTTTACCGAGGTGGGGAGCATGTCGATCCAGCGCGAGGCTGCAGGGAACGCCGTTTCGTCCGCGATCAGGATGACGTGGGTTGCGCCAACGGGCAGCAGTCGTGATCCCCGCGGACCGGCGATCACGAGGCTGTCGCCAGCGGCGGCTTTTCCGGCCCAGGCGGAGGCGGGCCCCTCGTCTCCGTGGACGACGAAGTCGATGTCGAGCTCGTGACGACCAGCATCGGTGCGGAAACCGAGCGGGGTGTAGTCACGCGAGATAACCTTGCCCTCGCCCTTGGGCTTCTTGATTCCATCGGCGGTCATCGTGGGTGCAGTGAGCACGCCGGTTGCGGGATCGGGAAAGAATACTTTGACGTGGTCGGTGGGGCCACTGCTGACAAATCCGGCGAGTTCATCACCGCTGAGGGTAATGCGCGCAATCGACGGCGCCGGGTGGCTGACGGCGCTCACCGTCAGGTGGCGGATGACGAGGGGATGCTTGACGGAGTCACGTTCAATTGTCATAGGCGATGGGCGCGGGCGCCAGCTCATTTCGATAAAAGTTAGGCTTACCTAACTACTGTAACCCTCGCGAGCGGGGAGAGCTAGAGCGACGGCGCGGTTTCTGTCGTCGTGATGGAGATCTCGCCCTCGAGCGAGCGATGCACGGGGCACTTATCGGCAATGACGAGAAGCGAAGCACGTTGCTCGGCAGTGAGGTCGCCCTCGAACGTGAGCTCGCGTGTGAAATGCTCGACCATTCCTTCGGTCGAGGTGCAGTGCTCGCACGCGGCCGCGTCGATACGCTCGCGACTCAGCCGAACGCTGACCGACTTCAACGGCATCTTTTTGCGGTCGGCGTACATCCTGATGGTGATGGAAGTGCAGCTTCCGAGCCCGGCCAAGACAAGGTCATAGGGCGCTGGGCCATGATTTTCGCTCAGCGGTGCAGGCTCATCAGAGATGAGCTCGTGACCCGAAGCAAAGACGCGCTGTTCGTAGCGCGCAGGGCCGCTCTCGGTGACGATCACCGAGCTGCCATCGGCGGTGATCGAGGCGCTCGGGTGGGCGACGACCGGAGGAGTCTTCGGTCCAGCACTGCTCGCCCGCTGTTCTGGGGCTGCGGTGTGGTCGAAAGCATAGCGAGCCGACCAGGCCGCGATCATGCTGGCCGCGAAAGCAGCATCATCACGATTGCTCAGGAGATGATCCGCACCATCGAGCGCCACGAACGACTTGGGGTGCTTCGCTGTTTCGAAGATCTCCCGCGCGTTGTCGATGCCCACGGTCTGATCGATGGGGGAGTGCATGACCAAAAGTGCGGCATCCAGATCACGCAGTCGAACCGACTGCGGCTGTGCGGCAATGTCATCGAGGAGTTGTTTGCGGATGCGGAACTCGCGGCCGCCCAGCTGAACCATTGCTTCTCCCGCAGTCACAATTTCCTCGCTCGCGTGGGCGAACAGATTCGTGATGTGGGCAGGATCGCTGGGACTGCCGAGCGTGACGACAGCACGCGTCGAGGGCACGCGATGGGCTGCAGCGAGCACGGCGGCTCCGCCCAGGGAGTGGCCAATGAGGATCGTGGGGGCGCGGTAGTTGGTGCCGAGATACTCAGTGGCGGCCACAACATCATCGATGTTTGAGCTGAAGTTGGTGTTAGAAAAATCACCGTCGGAGCCGCCCAAGCCAGTGAAGTCGAAGCGCAAGACGGCGATGCCGTAGTCAATGAGTGCTTTCGAAATGCGTGAGGCAGCGAATGAGTCCTTCGAACACGTGAAGCAGTGAGCGAAGAGCGCGTAGGCGGAAGGGGTGCCTTCGGGGAGGTCGAGGCGGGCCGCCAGCATGGAGCCGTTGGAGCCGGGGAATTCGATCTTCATTGTCCGTTACCGCTTTCGTGTCGACTTGCTCCAGCGTTTCTTATCCGGATACCGGATGCAACGCCCCCATGCTCTCAGTTCTTCCCGTTAACGCCGGAACGGCTGGCAAAGACCGTGTCTTCGCCAGCCGTTCCGAAAAGAAAATTACTCTGCGGCACCTGCAAGCGAACCGCTGATCTGGTCGCCGGAGGGGTCGTAGACGAGGCACAAGATCTCGCGGTCGCCCTCTGACCAGCTGCCCTCGGTGGGGTAGTACCAGGAGAAGTCGTAGACCGAGTCTTCGTACTCTGCGCCGATGAAGGTTCCGAACTCTGCGTAGCAGTCAGCCGTTGCCTGATCTTCAATTGCGGAGTCACCGGGGAAATCACCGTCGGCCATGTAGGACGCCGCGTAAACCTCTGCATCGTGCGGCTCGGCGCAGTCGATGGTCTTGGTGCTGGAAACTTCGCCGCCGTCTTGGTTGCCGACTTCGCAGTCACCAATAACGAGGCTGAAGATATCTTGAGTGGTGCCGGCTCCGGGGTCGACGGCATCCGAAATTTCGTTCGTAACTTGATCGATGATGCTGCAGCCACTGAGCGCCACAGCTGCAACAGCAATGGTGGCGATGGCGAGCGTCCGGCGCCAGATGTTATCTGTCGTCATAGAAGTGGGTCTCTTTCGTCTGAGGTGATAACGCTTCGTTCTTCTCAAGCTTAGTGAAATTCAGCACATTCACAGGTGGAAGAAGCGGGAAAAACGCTAATGAGAGCCCAAAAACCCTAGAACTTCGTCGTGAAGTACGCCATTTGTTGCCAGAGCGTTACCTTCCCACGGTCCGGGAACGCCTTCAACAGAAGTGAAACGACCGCCGGCTTCCAACACAATGGGGATCAGAGCCGCCATATCGTAGGGCTTCAAATCGAATTCGCCCACGACATCGAGCGCACCTTCGGCGAGCAACATGTACGCCCACATATCGCCGATCGCGCGCGAACGCCACGTGGCACGAGTCAACGCAACGACAGCATCGAGGCGACCAGCTTCATCCCAGCCCGGCAGGCTGTTGTAGCTGATGGATGCCGCCTCAAGCGAGGACACCTTGCTCACTGAGATCTGTTCAGGCTCGCCATCGCGGGCCTGAGCGAAAGCGCCGTGACCGGTGGCCGCCCACCACCGCTTACCAAGAGCGGGGGAACTGACCACTCCAACCTGGGGCACACCATCGATGACGAGCGAGATAAGTGTTCCCCAGATGGGGACGCCGCGCAAAAAGTTTGAGGTGCCATCGATGGGATCGATAATCCACTGGCGGTTCGAGTCTCCGGCCTCGCCATACTCTTCTCCGAGAATCGAGTCTCCGGGGCGGGCAGCAGCAATTCCGGCACGGATGCTGCGCTCAACAGCTTTGTCGGCATCCGTGACCGGCGTGCGGTCGGGCTTAGTCGTGACTTCGAGATCGAGCGCGGTGAAGCGGTCGAGCGAGATGAGGTCGGCATCGCCGGCAAGGGCGAGCGCGAGGGAAAGATCGTCGGCGAGAGTGTATTCGGTCACGACTACACGCTAGCGGAACCGAGTGTCGTGATGAGCCGCTGGAACGAGTCGAGGCGCAACTTACCGACCTCGCCGAGCGCTCCGGCTGCGACCGCTTCAGCGATCGCGCAGTCGGGGGCATCAGGCAAGTGAGTGCAGCCGCGCGGACACTCTTCGGCAAGCTCGGCCAAGTCGGTAAACGACGACAAGATCTTGCTCGGGTCGATGTGACCGAGGCCAAAAGATCGAACTCCGGGAGTATCGACGACCCAGCCGGTGCCCACGCGATACGAAATGGTTGACGACGACGTGTGACGCCCGCGCCCCGTGACTGCGTTGACATGGCCGACCGCGCGATTAGCGTCGGGCACAAGAGCATTTACGAGCGTCGATTTGCCCACTCCCGAGTGGCCAACCGCAACCGTAGTGTGCCCGTCGAGAAGGGCGCGCAGCTCGTCGAGGGGAACCTCATCCGAACGGCTCTCGATCACTGTCAGATCGAGACCGGCAAAGTTCTCCAAGAACGGCGCCGGATCTTGCAGGTCAGTCTTGGTGATGCACAGGATGGGATCAATCCCCGCATCAAAGGCCGCCACGAGATAGCGGTCGACGAGTCTCGGTCGCGGCTCCGGGTCGGCGGCGGCAACAACGATGAGCATCTGGTCGGCGTTGGCGACAATGATGCGTTCGACGGCATCCGTGTCGTCGGCGCTGCGGCGAAGCAGTGTGGCGCGCTCTCGGATGCGCACGATGCGCGCGAGAGTGCCTTCGGTGCCGGTCGTATCGCCGACGAGGTCGACCCAGTCACCCGTAACGACCGACACTTTGCCCTGTTGGTTGCGGCCGAGTTCGCGGGCACGAGCGGCGATGATTTGGCGTTCGTCTGGCGTTCCCTCGTCTACCCAGACGCCGTAGCGGCCCCGATCGACGCTAAAGACGCGTCCTTCGATGGCGTCCGCGTGGTCGGGGCGAATCTTGCTCCGTGGCTTATTCGCCTTGGGGTTCGGCCGCATGCGAATCGAACTCTCATCGTATTCGCTGTACTTGCGGTCATCATCGTCGTCATCGCCCGTGAGCCAACTCATCGTTAGAGCAATCCGAGAGTGTCAGTGGTCAGCGGAGCATCGCCGACGAGCGTGCGCCACAGTTCTGGGAACTGGGGGAGCGTCTTGGCGGTGGCGTCGATACCCTCAATCTCCACGCCTTCAATGGCAAGGCCAATGATGGCGCCAGCCGTGGACATCCGGTGGTCTTCGTAGCTGTGCCACACGCCACCGTGGAGTTCGGCTGGCTCAATGTGGAGACCGTCGTCGAGTTCGGTGACGGCTCCGCCGAGCGCCTTGATCTCGGTGCGTAAGGCTGCGAGACGGTCGGTTTCGTGGCCGCGCAAGTGACCGATTCCCGTGATTGTGCTCGCGGACGACGCGAGTGCTGCAATCGCCACGATTGCGGGAGCGAGCTCACCACCGGTAGAAAGGTCGAGCTCAATTCCGGGGTAGCGCTGGCCGCCCACGACGCCTACGCCGCCATCGACAGTGAGCGCGCCATCTTTGCGAGTGACTGTCGCCCCGAAAAGGGGAAGTAGCTGCTCAAGGTCAGCACCGACCTGAGTGGTTGACTCTGGCCAGCCTTCAATCGTGACAGTTCCGCCGGCCACGATCGCGGCAGCCAAGAACGGCGCTGCATTAGAGAGGTCGGGCTCGAGCGCCACGTCGATCGCGCGGATGGGGCTAGCGGGAACAACCCACACCCCGGGTTCCGGACTCTCGACCGTGACCCCACGTGCAGCAAGGCATGCCACCGTCATTTCAATGTGCGGCATGCTCGGCAGCTTGTCACCGGTGTGACGCAACGTGAGTCCGTTCTCGAAGCGTGCTGCCGCGAGAAGAAGACCAGAAACGAATTGGCTGGATGCCGAAGCATCGATGCTGACGTCGCCGCCGGCAACCGTGCCCATGCCATACAGGCTGAAGGGGAGGGTTCCGCGACCGTCGTCGGACACATCCACGCCGAGCGCTCGCAGTGAGTCAATCGTGGTGCGCATGGGACGACGAAGGGCTGCTTCGTCGCCGTCGAAAGCGACCGGCCCGAGGGCGAGCGCCGCAACGGGCGGCAAGAAACGCATGACCGTTCCCGCGAGACCGCAATCGATTGAGGTGCCACCTTCGAGCTCGCCCGGGGTGATCTGTAGGTCGGGACCAAAAGCGTTCCCCGTTGCGATCTCGTCAATTCTCACGCCGAGCGCGCGGAGAGCCTGAATCATGAGAGCGCTATCGCGCGAATGAAGGGGCGAGTGCAAACGAGAGGGGCCATCAGCGAGGGCAGCCAAGACCAGTTCGCGGTTCGTGAGACTCTTGCTGCCCGGCAAACTCAGCGACGCTGCGAGGGCATGCGAAACGGTGGGCGCAGGCCAGTTTCCGGGCACCGTGGTGTCTGGCACCGTCTCGTCGTCATACGGGCTGAATTCTGGGTTGGAATACTTAGATACGAACATCAGTTACTAAGAGTATCGGCGTTTAAGACCCCACGGAGGAGGCGCCCGTATGACCGCAGTACTGAACACTCAGCAGGATGCCGTCATCAGCGAACTAGAATTGTCGCTAATGACTACCGACAGAGTTGAGCCCAGCGCTACCGATGCTGCCGCTGACGAGAAGCGACGACAGTTTGAAGAGCAAGCGCTGCCCTTTATGGACCAGCTTTTTGGCGCTGCCATGCGTATGACCCGCAACCCCACCGACGCTGCAGATCTCGTTCAAGAGACCTTTGTAAAAGCGTTCCAAGCATTCGGGCAATACCAGCAGGGCACCAATTTGAAGGCCTGGTTGTACCGCATCCAGACCAACACCTTCATCAACATTTATCGCAAGAACCAGCGCAATCCTTATCAGGGCACGATCGATGAGCTCGAAGACTGGCAATTGGGTGGCGCAGAATCTGTCACCCAGTCGGTGTCAACCCGGTCTGCTGAGGCTGAAGCGATTGATCACCTGCCCGACAGCGCGGTGAAGGATGCCCTGCAGTCGATTCCCGAAGACTTCCGCCTCGCGGTCTACTTCGCCGACGTTGAGGGCTTCTCCTATCAGGAGATCGCCGACATTATGAAAACCCCCGTAGGCACCGTAATGAGCCGACTGCACCGTGGCCGTCGTATGTTGCGCGAACTACTGGCCGACTACGCGCGTGACCGCACCCCCGGCACGCCAGCAGCATCAAGGAGCACCAAATGACCGACTGCGGTTGTGAAAAAGCAAAAGCTGAACTCGAGGAATACCTCGACCGCGAACTCAACGAGGCCGACTTTCAGGATGTCTCAAACCATCTCGACAACTGCGAATCCTGCTCGAGCGAACACCTTGTGGCACTCGCGTTGAAGCTCAAGGTCAAGCAGGCCTGCCGTGAGACGGCACCAGATGATCTGCGCAGCGCGATCTTGTCGAAGCTGGCGGGCGCCTAAACACTCTCTAGCGCTGAGCGCCTACAGCTGCTCACTTGCTAACGCAAAAGCGGGCATCCTCCGAAGAGGATGCCCGCTTTTGTCATTAACGCGGGTGCGGTTACGGCTGGGTAATCGCGTGGTCGATCAGTTCGGCCTGCTCCAGCGCGCTGCGCTTCGACGAACCGGTCGCCGGTGAGGCGGATGCCGGACGCGAGGCGAGCTTGATCTCGCGCGACTCAAGGTGGCGCTGAAGTTCCAAGCTAATGAACGGCCAAGCACCCTGGTTCTCGGGCTCATCCTGAGTCCACACGATGTCTGCGTTCGGGTACTGGCTGAGAACCACATTCATGTCAGCAACGGGGAGCGGGTAGAACTGCTCCATGCGCACCACGGCAATGTGCTTGATCTCGCGCTTGTCGAGTTCGGCGACGATGTCGTAGTAGGTCTTGCCCGACGTCACGATGACGCGAGTGACGGCCAACTTGTCGTCGAGACGAACATCGTCGAGAACGGGCTCGAAGCGACCACTCGTGAAGTCGGCAACATCACTGGTGGCACCGCGCAGGCGAAGCATCGCCTTCGGGGTGAACACGATCAGCGGACGGCGCGGACGCGAGTAGGCCTGGCGGCGCAGCAAGTGGAAATACGATGCCGGCGTCGACGGGCGTGCCACGATCATGTTGTTCTCGGCACACATCTGCAAGTAGCGCTCGATGCGGGCGGAGGAGTGATCGGGGCCCTGGCCCTCATAGCCGTGTGGCAGCAGCATGACGACGCTTGAACGTTGCGCCCACTTCTGCTCGGCGCTCGAAATGAACTCGTCTACGACGATCTGAGCGCCGTTGGCGAAGTCGCCGAACTGGGCTTCCCACATGACGAGAGCGTCGGCGCGCTCGACCGAGTAGCCGTACTCGAAGCCGAGAGCGGCGTACTCGCTGAGCAGCGAATCGTAGATCCAGAAGCGTGATTGGTTCTCGGAAAGGTTTTGCAGCGGCAACCACTCTTGACCGTTTTCGCGGTCGTGGAGCACAGCGTGACGCTGAACAAACGTGCCGCGGCGAGCATCCTGACCGGCCATACGCACCGGGGTGCCTTCGAGAAGCACAGAACCGATTGCGAGCAACTCGGCGAAAGCCCAGTCGATGCCGCCCTTGCGGCTCATGTCGGTGCGCTTCTTCAGCAGGGCCTGCAACTTCTTGTGCACGGTGAAGTTTGCCGGTGGGTTAGCGTGCGCATCGCCAATGAGCTGAACAACACTCTCGTCGATGCCCGTCGTGATGGGCTCCCCGATCGCATCGTCGCGCTGCGAGCCGGGACGCTCGAGGTCAGAAACTCCGTTGCCATCCTTGGTGAGGATCGGCATCGAACCGGTCTGAGCGGCGTGCGTTTCGGCAAAAGCGCGCTCGAGGCGGTCTTGGAAGTCCTGGTGGCTGGCTTCGTACTCTTCCTGAGTGATGTCGCCACGACCAACGAGACCCTCGGTGTAGAGGGTTCGAACGGACCGCTTCGCTTCGATCAAGTTGTACATGAGCGGCTGCGTCATCGAGGGGTCGTCACCCTCGTTGTGGCCACGGCGGCGGTAGCAGATGAGGTCGATCACAACATCGCGGTGGAACTTCTGGCGGTAAGCGAAGGCGAGCTCGGCAACGCGAACAACAGCTTCGGGGTCGTCACCGTTCACGTGGAAGATAGGTGCCTGGACCGTCTTGGCAACATCTGTCGAGTACTGCGACGTGCGGCCCTCGCTCGGCGGCGTCGTGAAACCAACCTGGTTGTTGATGTTCACGTGGATGGTGCCACCCGTGCGGTATGCACGCAGCTGCGACATCTGCAAGATCTCAACAACGATTCCCTGACCGGCCATCGCCGCGTCTCCGTGAACCATGACGGGCAGAACGGCGTAGGAACCAATGGGGCGACGGTCTTGCTTAGCGCGAACGATTCCCTCAAGCACGCCATCTACCGCTTCAAGGTGTGACGGGTTAGCGGCAAGGTAGACAGGAATCTGGCGACCATCGGCAGCAGTGAAGGTGCCCTCGGTGCCGAGGTGGTACTTCACGTCACCCGAACCCTGAACGGTGCGCGGGTCTTGGGTTCCCTCGAACTCGCGGAAGATTTGACCGTAGGTCTTTCCGGCGATGTTCGTGAGCACGCTCAGGCGGCCACGGTGGGCCATACCGATGGCAACCTCTTCAAGATTGGCCTCGGCGGCTTTCTGAATGACGGCATCCAGCAGCGCAATCGTCGACTCTCCACCCTCAAGGCTGAACCGCTTCTGGCCGACGTACTTGGTCTGCAGGAAGGTCTCAAAGGCTTCGGCTTCGTTGAGCTTGCCAAGAATGCGCATCTGCTCGTCGTGGCCGGGCTTGCTGTAGGGCTTCTCGACGTGATCCTGGATCCAGCGGCGCTGCTCCGGGTTCTGAATGTGCATGTACTCAATGCCAACGGTGCGGCAGTAGGCATCACGCAGTGTGCCAAGAATCTCGCGCAGCAGGGCTTGACGCTTGCCGCCGAAACCGCCAGTGACAAACTCACGGTCGAGATCCCAGAAGGTAAGGCCGTGGCTCGAAATGTCGAGGTCGGGGTGTGAACGCTGACGGTACTCGAGCGGGTCGGTGTCAGCCATGAGGTGACCACGAACGCGGAACGAGTTAATCAGTTCCTGAACGCGCGACGTCTTGTTGATGTTGTCGGCGAGGTCGACGTTGATGTCGTTGGCCCAGTGAATGGGGTCGTAAGGGATGCGCAACGCCGCGAAGATGTCTTCGTAGAAGTTGTTGGCACCGATGAGTCGCTCGTGGATCTTCTTGAGGAACTCACCCGAGCCGGCACCCTGAATGACGCGGTGGTCATAGGTGCTCGTGAGGGTAACCGTCTTGCCGATACCCAACTCCGTGAGAGTGCGAAGGCTCGCACCCTGGAACTCGGCCGGGTATTCAAGCGCTCCGGCGCCGACGATCGTTCCCGAACCGCGCATGAGGCGGGGAACGGAATGCTCGGTGCCGATTCCGCCAGGGTTGGTGAGCGAAATCGTGTTGCCCATGTAGTCGGGCCCGGTCAACTTGTTCGCGCGGGCGCGAGACACAACATCTTCGTAGGCGGCGAGGAACTCGGCGAAGCCCATCGTCTCGGCGTTCTTGATGCCGGGAACAACGAGCGCGCGCGTGCCATCAGGCTTCGGCATGTCGATCGCGATGCCGAGGTTGATGTGCGCCGGAGTAACAACAGACGGCTTACCATTTGGCTCGTCGTAAAAAACGTTCTGGCTGGGGAACTCTTTGAGAGTCTCGATAATGGCCCACGCGATGAGGTGCGTGAACGACACCTTGCCGCCGCGAGCACGCTTGAGGTGGTTGTTGATGACAATGCGGTTGTCAATCATGAGCTTCGCCGGGATCGTGCGAACACTCGTAGCGGTAGGGACCGTGAGGCTTGAGTCCATGTTCGACGCGAGTGCCTTCGCAGCGCCACGGAGGGGAGCAACAACGTTCTCCGTTTTGGGCTTAGCGGCGGCCTCAGCCTTGAGCGTTTCAATCGGAGTCGTCGACGGCGCTTCAGCCGGGATCGGCTGGGGCTTCGGCTCAATCGACGTAGTGCGAGCGATGGGCTGGCTGCCCGTGCTGGGGTTAGCCTCGTCGACGAAGGGCTTGGCCTCGGCGGCGGGAGAGGCTGCAGCGGGGGCCGCGGGAGCTGCGGGAGCTGCAGGAGTTGCTGCGGCGGTGGACTGCGGTGCAGCCGGCGTCGTCGCCGGGGCTGCGGCCGGAGCATCCGGAGTTGTCGACGTGGGAACGGCACTTGAGGGAGTCAAGTCTGCCGCTGGCGTATAGCTCTCCAAGAAGGGCCACCAGGATTCCGCTACTAGATTTTTGTCTTCGAGGTACTTTTCGTACATCTCGTCGACCAACCATTCGTTGGCCCCGAAGTCGCCCGAGGAGTCTCCGTCCGCTGCGGTTCCGGTTACTTGGCCTGACACGTCAAACCGCCTACTTTCAGTTCTGGTGATCACAAAAACGGCGCGCGGTCTGCGCGCCAGACATCCCTGACAATGTTAATCGCTTTGTTGTGCGTCTGCTGGCCGTGAGGCGGCGATCTCCCTTATTTTCCTGACTTTTCTGCAGATTGTTTTCCTCTAGTGACAATTAGGCTCGTCACTATGGATTTCTACGAGACCACGCCCACGCACGACTTGACCTATTCCGACGTGTTTTTGGTGCCTAGCCACTCCTCGGTAGGCAGCCGGATGGCCGTCTCGCTGGCGCCCGGTGACGGAACACCCGCGACCATTCCGCTCGTGGCATCCAACATGAACTCGGTGACCGGCCCTCGCCTGGCCGCCAGTCTGGCGCGACGCGGAGGACTCGGCGTGCTCCCGCAAGATCTCAGCGACGACGACATGGCTGAGGCTCTCGCGTGGGTTCGAAACCAACCCGTCGATCTCGACTCCGCCGTCTTATTGAGCCCGAACGACACAGTAGAGAAAGCACTGCTGCTGGTGCCTCCGCTGCCCGGCCACGGGGTTGTGCTCCAGAACGACGGCGAACTCGTTGGTGTGGTGGATGCCGAACAACTGGCCACGGCGATGCCCGGTGCCGCTCTGGGCGACATCGCCCGCGCCGACGCCCACGCGCTTGACCGCACGGAGTTCGGCAGCGCTCGCGAACTCTTCGACCTTCTCGTCGAGCGGGGCCTCGGCTTCGCCCCGGTCGTTGAGGGCACTACGGTCGCAGGAACGACCAGTAAGACCAGCGCGCTCCGTTCCACGCTCTACACTCCAGCCCTCGACGGCGACGGTAAACTCGCGGTCGCCGCAGCCCTCGGAATTAACGGTGATGTTGGTGCCCGCGCTCGTGCTCTCGTCGTCGCCGGCGCGTGCGCTCTCGTTCTCGACACCGCACACGGACACCAAGAAGGCATGGTGCGGGCTATCGAAACCGTCGCCGCCCTTGACCTCGGCGTACCGCTGGTTGCAGGCAACGTAGTGACGAGCGCCGCTGTACGTGACCTTGTCGGAGCAGGAGCAACCATCATCAAGGTCGGGGTTGGCCCCGGCGCCATGTGCACCACGCGCATGATGACCGCGGTCGGTCGTCCGCAGTTCTCCGCAGTGCTCGAGACGGCGGCAACCGCGCGCGAACTCGGCGCCCACGTGTGGGCTGACGGCGGGGTGCGCTACCCGCGCGACGTTGCGCTCGCGCTCGCCGCTGGGGCGACATCCGTCATGATCGGTTCGTGGTTTGCCGGCACCATCGAAGCCCCGGGCGAACTGCGTCACGATGATGCCGGTGCGCTCTACAAAACCAGCTGGGGGATGGCGTCAACCAAGGCAGTGCGGGCCCGTTTTGGTGGCCTTGATGCCTACGATCTCGCTCGCAAGGAACTCTTCGCCGAGGGAATTTCAGGCTCCAAGATTTATCTTGACCCGGCTCGACCGTCTATCGACGATCTCGTGGACATGATCACCTCGGGGGTGCGCAGCTCGTGCACCTATGCTGGCGCGGCCACTCTGAGGGAGTTCCGCGAGCGGGCGTTGGTGGGGATCCAGTCCGCTGCCGGGTACGAAGAGGGAAAGGCGCTGCCCGTGAGCTGGTAGTAGATCGGTGGTTACTGAGGAATCTGTCCTATAATCGAGCCCATAATGGACGACCCTCCCTCTAGTTGTCGCCGGGGCCCTTCTCCGTGCGACCATCACCTGTTTCTCGCCCGTTCTCTACCTACCTCCGCGGCTGGAGGTGAACTGTCATGAATGAATGGCTTCTCCTCGCCGCTGGCCTCGTGCTGACTGTCGGCACTGGCTTCTTCGTCGCCTCTGAATTTGCTCTCGTCAACCTCGATCGCTCCGATCTTGAGTCACGACAAGAGCGTGGCGAAAAGCGACTTGCCCCCATAATCGCGGCGCTCAAGCACACCTCGACTCATCTTTCGAGCGCGCAACTGGGCATCACCCTCACGACTCTTCTTGCGGGTTACACCCTCGAACCTGCATTCAGCATTTGGCTATCGATTCCGCTCGGTGAAGTGCTGCCTGACGGCGTCGTGGCCGTGCTCGCTAGCGTGCTGGCCATCACGTTTGCCACGCTGCTCTCCATGATTGTGGGCGAGCTGGTTCCCAAGAACTTCGCTCTCGCGTTGCCACGCGCCACCGCAAAATTCGTTGTGCCGTTCCAAATTCTTTTTACGACAGTGTTCAAGCCTGCTGTGAGCCTGCTCAACAACACGGCAAATGCGATCCTCCGCTCTGTGGGAATCGAACCGAAAGAAGAACTTTCGGGCGCACGCACGGCAGAGGAGCTAACGTCGCTCGTTCGCCGTTCGGCTAGCCAAGGCAGTCTCGAAGCGGACACGGCCACCCTGCTCGCGCGCACCCTCGCCTTTGCCGATCACACGGCGCAAGACGTGATGACGCCCAGGCCGCGGGTCGACAGCATCGACCGCACCGACAGTGCGCAAGACGTCATTGACCTCGCTAAGCGCACCGGCTTCTCTCGCTTCCCTGTAATCGACGACAGCATCGACGATGTCGTGGGCTTTGTGCACATCAAGCAGGCTGTTGCGGTGCCGCACAAGAAGCGTGCCGACGTGCCCGTCTCTGCACTACAAACCGAAGCACTTCGGGTGCCAGAAACGATGCGACTGGATGCCCTCCTCGCCGAACTTCGCGGACGTGGCTACCAAATGGCTGTTGTCGTAGACGAATACGGCGGAACTGCCGGAGTCGCCACGCTCGAAGACCTCGTGGAAGAACTCGTCGGCGAAGTGTCCGACGAGCACGACCGTTCGAAAGCAGATGTGGTGCGCTCGCGTGACTGGTTCACCTTCCCCGCAATTCTGCGCCCCGATGAGCTTCTCGAGCGCACCGGCGTTGAGGTCCCCGAAGAGGGCCCTTACGAAACGGTCGCTGGCTGGCTCATGAGCGAACTCGGCCGAGTGCCACGCACCGGCGACACCATTACCGCCGCTGGCGGAGTGTTCCGCATTGAACGACTGGAAGGTCGACGCATCGACCGCGTGAGGTTTACCCCCGATCCCATTGACACCACGAGCGATGCTGAGGTGGTGCGCTAATGGACGTCTGGGGAATCATCTGGCTTTTCGTTCTACTGATCATCAACGCCTTCTTCGTCGGGGCAGAGTTTGCCGTCATTTCGGCACGACGCTCACAGATTGAGCCGCTTGCGGCATCCGGTTCACGCTCGGCAAAGACCGCGCTATGGGCGATGGAACACGCAACGCTTATGCTCGCGGCGTGCCAATTGGGCATCACAGTGTGTTCGCTGCTGATTCTGAATGTGTCAGAACCGGCCATTCACCACTTGCTTGAGGTGCCGTTGGCGCTGACTGGCCTCAGCGAAGAACTGATCAGCACGATCGCGTTTATTCTTGCGCTGATCATCGTGTCGTTCTTGCACGTTGTGCTCGGCGAAATGGTGCCGAAGAACCTGTCGTTCTCGATTCCCGATCGTGCGGTGCTGATTCTGGCGCCGCCGCTCGTGTTCATCGCGACAGTCTTCCGCCCGATCATCGTTGCCCTCAACGCGACAGCGAATGGCATCCTACGACTCTTCAATGTCGTGCCTAAGAACGAAGCGAACAGTGTCTTCACGCTCGACGAAGTGGCCACGATTGTGGCGCAGTCGAAGCGAGAAGGTGTGCTGATGGATGCCGGTGGCACCCTCACCGGCGCGTTCGAGTTCACCTCCAAAAAGGTTCGCGATGTCGCTATCCCGATGTCCGGGCTCGTCACGTTGCCCGAGGACGCCACCCCTGCCGATCTCGAAAAGGCGGTCGCTCAGCGCGGATTCTCGCGCTACATCCTGCTCAATGACGCGGGAGAGCCCACGGGGTATCTGCATTTGAAGGACGTCATCGACCTCGACGAGAGCGAATTCTCGGAGCCGGTGCCGCCCAAGCGGATTCGTCAGCTCATCTCGATGTACTGCGAGACCGACCTTGAAGATGCGCTGGCGACAATGCGTCGTTCAGGAGTGCACGTTGCTCGCAGCTTCGACGCGACCGGTGAAACTACCGGTGTGCTGTTCCTCGAAGACATCATCGAAGTGCTCGTGGGCGAAGTTCAAGACGCCACCCGGCGTCGCTAACAGAGTTCTCAACTATCGTTGACATCCATGGAAACTGAGTCGATGTGGGGTGCTGCTGAGGCGGCACGTCACATCGCTCTGCCCCAGGACTCCGATGACAAGTACTCCCGCGGGGTGCTTGGGCTGATTACAGGGTCGGCGCAGTATCCGGGAGCCGCCGTTATCGGTGTTGAAGCCGCTGCTCGAACCGGCGTCGGGATGATCCGCTACCTCGGTGCTGAGCGTGCCGAAAACCTGATCCTGCAGCGTCGCCCCGAAGCGGTGATGGCTGACGGTCGCGTGCAGGCCTGGCTCATTGGCTCGGGCATGGACTATGCCAATCGCGAGCCCGCGTCCGAAAAACACATCACTGCCGCCCTGAGCCAGAACGTTCCCCTCGTGCTCGACGGGGGAGCCCTTGACGTGGTTCACCGCGTGAGCACCCCAACCGTAATCACCCCGCACTATCGTGAACTTTCCCGGCTGCTTGACGAGCCTGTCGACGAGATCGCTGCGGCACCCCGGGACTGGGCGGAATCCGCTGCCACCCGACTCGGCTGCACCGTGCTGCTCAAGGGTCACACGACGTACATCACCGACGGAGTAACGACGGTCGCGGTGGCGGCAGCACCAGCCTGGTTGGCTACCGCTGGCGCTGGAGACGCCCTCGGCGGCATCCTCGGGGCACTGGTCGCAACGCACAGTGACGCGGTGCTTGCTGATCCGGCACAGCTCGTGGGGCTCGGTGCTACCGCGTCGTACATTCATGGTCGTGCGGCGCAGCTCGCCAGTGCTGGGGGACCACTCACCATCCTTGACCTGTGTGCTCACGTGCCTCACATCGTCGCGGAGCTTGTCGCGGTCGCTGGCGACAGTGCGCCTGCTCCCGCGCCAGCGTGCTGAACCGCCACACGGTCAGTGCCTTCGCGCTCTGGCTTCTCTTTATCGCGGTGCACCTCCTGCTGGGCTTGCTCAACCTTCAGGGCCCCGGAAACCCCTTTGGCGATGTCACCATCGTGTACGCAGGCTGGGCGCAGCAGGCCTATGCCTCGGGAATTGTGGTGGGCGTCGATATGCCGTGGGTGTATCCGCTACTCGCGATCGTGCCGATTCTGGCGTCAGTCACTTTTGGCATCGGCCATATCGGCGCGACCTGGCTCGCACTTGTCATGCTCCTCAACCTCGTCGCGCTGGGGTTTCTCACCCGTTGGGGTCGCTCCCGCGCGGGAGTGATTATCGGATGGTGGTGGCTGATCTTCTTGCTGGCCCTCGGACCGATTGCGCTCGGTCGCATTGACGCGGTGACGGTGGCGGTCGCGCTTGTCGGAGTGCGGCTGCTGAGCAGGCACCCCCGAGCGGCAGGCATCGTGTTGGCGTGTGCCACCTGGATCAAGGTGTGGCCTGCAGCGCTCCTGCTCGCGGCGTTTATCACGTTGCGTCATCGTTGGGCTATCGCGATTGCCGCCGCGGGAACAACAGCCACCGTGGTCGTATTCGCACTGCTGGCAGGCTCAGGGATGAACGTGTTCAGCTTTGTGAGTGAGCAGACAGGCCGCGGCATTCAAATTGAGTCTCCGATTGCCGGGTTCTGGCTTTGGCAGGCTGTGGCGGGCGTGCCCGACACTTTCATCTACTACGACGCCTCGATTCTCACTTTTCAAGTGACCGGAGCCGGAGCGCAACTCGCGGCGGCCCTCATGACACCGCTGCTGGGAGTGGTCATTCTTGTTATTGCTGTGCTCGGCGTGAGAGCAACGCGCGCGGGCTCCTCAACTCTTGGCGTTCTTTCGATGTTGAGTCTCGCCCTCGTGACCGCGCTCATCGTGGTCAATAAGGTCGGCTCGCCTCAGTTTGTTGGCTGGCTCGCGGTACCGATCGTTCTTGGGCTGCTCACCGCTCGCGCCGAGGGGTCGCTTCGATTCCGGCTGCCCGCGGCGCTCGCCCTCGTCATTGCCGCCCTTACCCAGCTGGTGTATCCCTACTTTTATGACCAGCTCTTGGCTGCCAACCCCATCATGGTCGCCATCCTGACCGTGCGAAACGTGCTCCTTCTCGCCCTTCTGGTGTGGGCGATCGTGCAGCTCGTACGGCTCGGTTCTCGCTCGTCTGCGAGCGGGGAACAGACGCCGCAGCCGTTCTTCTCAATCCCATTCAGCCCATCCCTCGAACGCCCCTCGGCAAAGGAGTCAGCATGATCGTCGCATTCTCAATCGCACCCAGTGGTGGTTCCGACGGAACCGATTCAGTCCACGATGCCGTCGCTGCCGCTGTAAAAGTGGTGCGCGAATCAGGGCTACCGAACCAGACTGACTCGATGTTTACGACGATTGAGGGGGACTGGGACGAGGTTTTTGCGGTGGTGAAAGCCGCGACAGAAGCTGTCGGGCAATTTGGTTCGCGGGTCTCGCTCGTGCTGAAGGCCGACATCCGCCCCGGTCGCACCGGTGAGATGACCGGCAAGCTCGAGCGTCTCGAAGAAGCACTCCTTCGCGCCGACAGCTAACGGCCGTCGGCGTGCCGTCGGATGACGGCACCTGCTCTTAACGAACAAACCGCGCTGGATCCGCGTGAAGCGGAGTCAGTGCGGTTTGTTGTTGCGACCAGAACGGCGCGGTAAGGCTTAAAGGTGGTGCATCGTGTCGGTCTCGATGAGGATGCCGTCTTCGAGAGCACGCTTGCGCAGCGCTACCTTGGTGCCGACATCGAAGCCCGCGACGCGGTACTTCTCGCGAATGCGCTTGAGGTAGCTCTTGGCGGTCTCTTCAGAGATGCTGAGTTGGTAGGCGACCGACTTGACGGGCTCGCCGCCGCCGTAGAGCGCCATGACGCGACGTTCTTGAGCACTCAGCTTGGGGGCTCCACCGATTTCGTCGGCGTTGATCGCCAAGTCGAGCTCGGCCGAAATGAACGATTCGCCCTTGGATGCTGCCCGAATTGCTTCCACAATCATGTCAGCGTCTTCGCTCTTGACGAGGTAGCCGAGGGCGCCGGCGGCGAGAGCTTCGCGAACCACGTTGGGCTCGGAATAGGTGCTCATCAGGACGACGCGAACGTTCATGGACTTGAGAGTGTTGATCTTGAGCGAGACCGGGATGTTGTCTTTGAGGTCAAGGTCGAGCAGCACAACGTCGACAGGGAACTCTGGGTGGATTGTGAGTTCGGGCCACGTTGGCACGGCGACAACCATGTCGATGTCGGCTGCGGCCTGACGAATCCACTCGGTGAGCGCACCGAGCAACATTCGGTGGTCGTCAACGAGTGCGAGCCGGATGCGCTTTGTTGGTTCAGTCACGATTAGTTCCTCTGGTCGTTCGTCTTATCTTACGAAAATTATTGGTCAGCGGGGTTTTCGACAAGGCATTCAATGTCGAGGCGCAGGCTGGAGTTCTCTATGGAGTCGGTATACGTCCCGACCTTCGCGACCGCTTCCCACGTGGAAGCGTCAACACGATTTCGTGCCACTCCGGTCGAGGTGATCGAGATTCCGACTGCCACTTTGTCTTCGAAACCAGATGCCAAAACGGTAGTTGATGGCGCGATCGTGATGTGGACGGAGTTTTTGGCCCCGCGTTTGGTGGTGTCAGTCACAAAGAGCCACGCAGTCGAGAGCAAGCCGTCGCGCTGGGTGGGGTCGAGCAAACCGGCAAGGCTTCCCTTGTCGGTAAGTGTTACCGATTTGCCGAGCAGGTCAGACTCGGTGATCGCATGATAGAGCCAGGTTTCGCGGCGGCCCTCAATGAGGTGCAGTCGCAATTCGGTGGCGAGGGATGCCGCCGTCGAGGCAATTTTGGGTTGCAGAGGCAGCTTGGTCGAACCGTTTGCCACCGAGTCGAGCAGCTTTTCTGCGGCGAGGTCGAGGCGGGCAAGTTCTTCGGATGCCATCATGCCGACGGCAAAACGTGGTGCGGTGAGGGTGCTCTGAACGAGCACGCGGTCGAGCTCGACCTGCACGAGTTGGCGGAAGTTGACGATGAGGGAGAGACCAATCACGGTGGGGAGCACGGCGAACGCCACGGTGGTGATCTGCGGAGCAATATTGTCTTCAGTCAGGGGCACGTTCACCACGATGGCGGCGGCTAATCCTGCGCCGACCGCAGAGACAGCGATGATGATGTCGGCGCTCGGGCGAACCGTCAGCACAAGAAGTAACGCCATTCCGGCCGCAACCGCGGAGGTCGCGTGGCCGCCGATGTTGTGTAGATCCCAGATGGCGAAGATGTCGAGCGCCATGACGGCGGCGAGGCCAACAAGGAAGAGAACGAACATCCAGAGCGGAAGTTGTCCGCTAGTGAGCTGCACTAACGTGATGGTGCCGATGATGATGACGATCAGGAGCACCCACGCAATAGCTGCCGCAACAGGATTGGGGTAGATGTCCCATTGGATGACGAGCCACACGAGGCCGTAGATTGCGCGAAGGCTCACGAGAATGGCCGCTCCGATGCCGACGAAGCCGGTGCCGAGTCCGATGAGTCGGGGAGTGTCGTCGCCCGCGAGGCGCCGGACAGCGGCGCTCTTGGCATGGCGTGGTTTGCCGCCGACGATGACGCCGAGAGTGTTTTCTTCGGGGGGAGCGTAGGTCATCGGGGAACCTCCAAGACAACGGTGGTTCCGGAGCCGGGGGTGGAGAACAGTCGAGCTTGTCCGCCGACTTCTTTCAAGCGTGCGACAACGGACTCTTTGAAGCCGAGGCTCGCCGAATCAACATCGTCGAGGATGAAGCCGACACCGGAGTCGGTGATCATGGCTCGAACGGTCGTGTTGTCTTCGGTGATCGTGACGTGAGCTTCGGTGACGCCGGAGTGACGGCGAACGTTTTCGAGGCATTCAGCGAGGGCGAGCAGGAAGGCGTCGAGAACGTCGCTGGGGAGCAAAACCTGGCCGGTGCCATGCCAGCTGACTTCGAGTCCCATGCGGCCGAAACGTTGCTTGACTGATTCGAGCGTTGTGCCGAGCACTGTCTCGCTTACGGGGGCGCTCAGGTTGTAGTCGCCGGATGCTTGCGGCGTGGGGGTGGCACCGAGGCGAAGTTGACGCAGAAGTCGAGCATCGTCGCCGGCCTGCTGGCGCATGGCCTCTGCTGAAACGCCGACACCGGAGTGAGCGAGCAGTGTGAGAGTGGCCAGAACTGTGTCGTGAAGCAGGCGAGCACCCTGACGACGCTGGGCTTCGGTCTCGCTGGCTTGGCGTTCTGCGCGGTGGGCACGACCAATGCTCGCGATGCGGCGTACGGCTTGTGGAACGCCCGAGCTAATCCAGAAGCCGATGAGGGCGGCAAGGATCCAGCCGAAGATCGCGAGGGCGAGAGTGCGCACGGGCGGTTGGAACGGTGCGAGCGAAATAATCGTGACGCTCGCTACGGCGAGAAAACTGAGGAGCAATACGATGCGGCGCAGCAGCGTGGTCGTCAAAACGATGGCAAGACAGGCGAGGGATGCTGACGAGAGTTGGGCCACGGCAGAAAGCCCTGCTTGGCTCGGCCCACCCGGTGTGCCCGCGATAAGAAGGATTGCGATGATGCCCACCACGAACGAGGGAATGACCCAGCCGATCGAGCGGCTGTTTCCCGTTTGGAACTGCAACACGGCCATGACCGCATAGAGCGGGAGGCACAGCAGCAGCGTCGTTGTCGACACTGCCCCCGGGATGCTGAGGCATACGACCGAAACGATCAGAAAACTAAGACTCGCTACTCGCGCAGTGCGCTGAAGTAGGCGATCTCGTTCTTTCGTAGTGAGGTCCATTTGTGGCAATGTTTGCACATTTCGTACCTCTCTCGGGGGTGACGCACCGCCGATTGTCATGAGAAAGCGACATTTTTTCGCCCAACACGCTCGGTGTCGGACGATTCTCAGCAAATTTAGAGAGCGAGTAAGCGTTCCAACTGGGCGCTCACGAGCGCATCCTCAATCAAGAAACCGTCGTGGCCGAATGGGGAATGGATGACGTGCGGCAGCGCGCCGTCGATGTTGCCAGGCAGGTGCTCGGCAATGATCTCTTGGCCGGACACGGGGAAGAGTCGATCGCTGTCGATGCCCAGCACGAGCGCGGGCATCGTGGCGCGCGCCAGTGCTTGAGCGACGGTGCCGCGACCGCGGGCAATGTCGTGGGAGCTCATTGCTTCGACGAGAGTGACGTAGCTGTTGGCATCAAAGCGGCGCGCAAACTTGTTGCCGTGAAAGTCGAGGTAGCTTTCGACGGCATAGCGGCCGCCCTTGCCCCACGGGCTCACTTCGCTTTGCCACGTGCGGGCGAAGCGTTCATTGAGCTCGTCGGAAGAGCGGTAGTTGAGCAGTGCGAGGCGACGTGCGAGAGCGAGCCCGCGGTGGGGTCCATCGCCATCGGCGGCGTCGTAGTACGCACCATCAGCGAAGGCAGGATCGGTGCGCAACGACTCGACCTGAACCGAGTTATGAGCGATCTGGTCGGCTGTGGAGACAGGCGGTGCGGCCAAAACGGCTACCTTCTCGACGCGATCAGGATGCGCGACCGCCCATTCCAGAGCATGCATGCCCCCCATCGAGCCGCCGATCACCGCGGCCCACTTGTCGATACCGAGGGCGTCGCTCAGGGCGACCTGCGCGGCTACCTGATCGCGGATCGTGATGAAGGGAAAGCGGGCGCCGAACTCGGCTCCGTCGGGCGCGTGAGATGCCGGACCGGTGCTGCCCTGACAGCCACCCAAGATATTGGGAGAGACGACGAACCAGCGGTCTGTATCGATGGCTTTGCCTGGGCCGACAAGATCGTTCCACCATCCGGCAGTGGCGTGCCCGTTTCCGGGGTTGCCGACAATGTGGCTATCACCGGTGAGGGCGTGGGCGACGAGAATCGCGTTCGACGCGTCGTCGTTGAGAGTGCCGTGAGTTTCGTAAGCGATACGCGCTGAGGGAAGGCGGCGGCTGAACTCTAAAGCGAGATCGGTGATGGTGACGAACTGGCGTTGACCTACCGGATCGCCCTCGCGCCACGCGCCCGTCGCCGGGGGCTTGCCGAGGAGTGAACGCACGTTTGCGTCAGTGATGAATGCCGAAGGAACAGTGTCTTCAGGTGTCTGCCAGTCCATGTCGCCTTAAGTATCGCGAACTATTCTGTGTGGCACGAAATTATTACGAAGCTGGTGGCTGCCGACCGCGTTAACGAGGCAGTGGCGGCAGCACTCCGAAGAGCACTGCCGCCACTGGTGAAGCCAGCAGTCTTAGACGCGGGCGCGAGCCTCTGCGGCTGTCGCGCGGGCGGCATCGAAACCGGTTTGCAGGTCGGCCTTGATGTCCTCGATGTTCTCGAGGCCCACCGAGAGACGCACCAGTCCTGGTGTGACTCCGGCGGTCAACTGCTGCTCGGGGGAGAGCTGCGAGTGGGTCGTCGATGCGGGGTGAATGATGAGGCTGCGCACGTCACCGATGTTGGCGACGTGGCTGAAGAGTTCGACGCTGTTCACGAACGAGCGGCCAGCATCCACTCCACCCTTGAGTTCGAAGGAGAGAACTCCACCGACACCCTTGGGCGCGTATTTGTTGGCGTTCGCGTACCACGGGCTCGAGGGGAGTCCGGCGTAGTAGACCGTGTCAACATCGTCGTGGCTGTCGAGCCATTCGGCGATTGCTTGAGCGTTCTGCACGTGACGCTCAATGCGCAGGCTGAGCGTTTCGATGCCCTGGATGAGCGAGAAAGCGCTGTCGGGGGAGATGGCCGAACCAAGGTCGCGCAGCAACTGAACGCGAGCCTTGATGATGTACGCGATGCCATCGCCAAGAACGCCGGTGTAGCTGGCGCCGTGGTACGACGGGTCAGGCTCGGTGAGACCGGGGAACTTGTCAACGTTCTTCGACCACTCGAACTTGCCGCCATCGACGATGACTCCACCCAGAACCGTGCCGTGACCGCCCAAGAACTTGGTGGCGGAATGAACGATGATGTCGGCGCCGTGCTCGAACGGACGAATCAGGTACGGAGTTGCGATGGTGTTGTCGACGATGAGGGGAACACCCGCAGCGTGGGCCACATCGGCAACGAGCTCGATGTCGAGAACGTTGATGCGCGGGTTACCGATGGTCTCCGCGAAGAGGAGCTTGGTGTTGGGGCGGATAGCGGCAGCCCACTCGGCAGCGTCATCCTGATTCTCAACGAAGGTGGTCTCGATGCCGAGCTTCGCGAGCGTGTACTTGAAGAGGTTGTAGGTTCCGCCGTAGACAGACGACGACGAGACGATGTGGTCGCCGGCCTGTGCAATGTTGAGCACGGCGAAGGTCGTTGCCGACTGGCCGGAAGCGAGCAACAGTGCTGCGGTTCCGCCCTCGAGAGCGGCAACGCGCTGTTCGACGACATCCTGAGTGGGGTTCTGGATGCGGGTGTAGATGTTTCCGAATTCGGCCAGCGCGAAGAGGTTCTTGGCGTGATCCGCGTTGTTGAAGACATACGCGGTCGTCTTGTAGATCGGTGTGGCCCGCGAGTTGGTCGTGGGGTCAGGCTGCGCGCCCGAGTGGATCTGCTTGGTTTCAAAGTTCCAGTCGCTCACGGCGGCCTCCTAGGTCGGTTGGTGGATCGGGATGTCCGCCACACTGTGAGCCTAAGCAGGCCCCGTGGGGCGGTCAATCACTCGTGAAATATGTCGTAACTCAACGTTTTTTAGTAGACAGATCTGTCTCTTTGGGCAAGGGCACAAAAACCCAGTTCGGTTTGGGCTCGATAATCGGCCGGAAAATCTTCTTGATCAACGGAGTCGACAGTACGAGAGCGATACCGATTGAGCCGAGCACCATGCTCACGAGCCACATCGCCGAGGACTGTTCATCGAGCAGCAGCCCGCTTTCGCGAAGCGGATAGAGGATGAAGCTGTGGAGGAGGTAGACGTACATGGTGGCTTGGCCGGCATCTGTGATCCAGGTGTGGCGGCGCGGAACCAGAGCGAAGAATGCTGCACTCAAAATGATGGCGAGGGCGATAAGTCCGAGGCGCACGGCGCCAGCCCACCACTGGTCTTCACCGAGGCCCTTATAGGAGTCGTCGTAAAAGAACCAGAAGCGCAGGTTGATGGTGCGCCACAGCTCGATGTTGCTGAGGATGACGGCCATCAACCCGAAGAAGATCGTGACCGCGAGTGCCCGAATGAGCACGACCGAGCGTTCGGCGACCTTCCAGCGCTCCATGAGCTTCCACTCATTGAGTTTCCACCCCAGCACGAAGAAGGGCAGGATGCCGATGGCGCGAGAGAGCGAGAAGGTGCTGTCAACGTTGTCGAAGTACCCGACCCCGACGGAGCCGATGATTGCCCACAGCAGCGGCCAGCGCAATAGTGCGAGGTACGGGAGCACCAGGCGGAAGATGCCGAGAGCAAGAAGGAACCAGAGCGTCCAGCTGGGCTTCGACGGGTTCAGATCGGTTGTTCCCTCGGTAAAGAACTTCACGATTGACCAGATGGCTTCCATGATGAAATACGGCAGCAAAATGTCGGTAAGAACCCGACGCATCTGAAGCGCCGATGGCGGTCCGGGCTTCGAGAAATAGCCACTGATGATCGCGAAGGCGGGCATGTGGAACGCGTAGATAAAGAGGTACAGCGCTAAGGCGTTGTTGGAGTCGTACGTGAGCCGCTGGATGCCGTGGCCAATCACCACGAGGGTGACGGCGAGAAAGCGCGCGTTGTCCCAGTGGGGGAGTCGCACTTTGGGGGCGCGCGCAGGCGGCGAAGTGGTGAGAGAAGCTCCGGTCATTCGTTGAAGTGTAATCGGCATCGCCGTGAGCTTCGTGTGCCTTTTCCCGGGTTGTGGGAACTAGATTGAACCGACAGTTCGCTGCAGAAAACCTTTCAGGAGACAAATGACCACCGTGCTCGTTACCGGCGCCTCTGGCTTCATCGCCAAACACATTGTTCGCGAATTGCTGGAGAGTAACTACTCGGTGAAAGCCGCCGTGCGCTCCGGAACGCGACAGGCTCAAGTCGAGGCGTTGTTTCCCGGTGCCGACCTGAGCTTTGTCTCCCTCGACCTGCTCTCTGACGAGGGCTGGGCCGAGGCAATGGTGGGGGTGGATGTGCTGCTCCACACGGCATCTCCGTTCCCGGTCGCTGAGCCCAAAGATCCTCAGGAACTCATTCGTCCCGCTGTCGAGGGCACTCGGCGCGCACTGGTGGCGGCACAGGCCGCGGGGGTGCGCCGCGTCATCCTCACCTCCAGTTGCGCCGCAATCTATAAAGATTCCACCAAGCCGCGAATGGATGTCTCGACGCCCGCGAATTGGACCGACCCCACGCATCCCGACACCACGGCCTATGAGGCCTCAAAGACCTTGGCCGAGCGAGCGGCGTGGCAGTTCGTGGCCGAGCATCCTGAAATGCAGCTCACCACGATCAACCCGGGCGCTGTGTTTGGACCGCCCCTGGACGAGCACTACGCGACTTCTTTGGCGTACGTTGAACGCTTCCTCGGGGGTGTTGACCCGGCTTACCCGAAGTCGAATCTGCCCATCGTGGATGTCCGTGACGTTGCGCGCATGCACGTCGCTGCAATTGATGCCCCTGTGGCAATCGGAAAACGGTATCCGGCGAATGCGGGCGCGATGATGATCGCTGAAGCGAGCACGGTACTCAAGAATGTCTATCCCGAGCGCAGGATCACGACTCGGCAATTGCCCAACTGGCTGGTGAAAGTTGTGGCGCCGTTCAACCCCGCAGTGCGGGCTCTCGCCGGTTCGATTCAACGCAACCTTGACGTTGACGGCTCGGATGCCCCGCGTGACTTGGGCTTCACCTACATTTCGTCGACGGATGCCATTCTGGCAGCAGCCGAATATCTTGTAGCGAACGAGCGCTAGCGCCGCTGTTCCGTGCGCGAGTTCAGCATCCGGTGGCTGGGTGCTGGCCGGAGCCACTACTTTTAAAGCATGGCGATCAAGCGAGTAGTAGTTACCGGCGCAAGTTCAGGCATTGGCGAAGCGACTGCTCGCCGTTTCGTGAAGCACGGCTGGCAAGTCGTTGCTGTTGCGCGACGTGAGGAACGGCTCGCGGCGCTCGCAGCAGATACGGGCGTTGACACGTTCGTTGCCGATGTCACCAAACAGGATGACGTCGACGCGCTCGCGGCCTTCTTGCGTGAGCTCGGCCCCATCCACGCTCTCGTTAACAACGCGGGTGGTGCGCTCGGCGTCGCCAGTGTTGAAGACAGCGACGCGGATGACTGGATCCGCATGTTCGACGTGAATGTTGTGGGAACGAAGCGAGTGACCAGTGCGCTGTTGCCGCTGTTGCGCGAAGGAATCGCGGAGGGCGATACGGCCAGCATCCTCATGATCACGTCGATCGCAGCAACGGTGCCCTATGAGGGCGGTAGCGGCTACAACGCCGCGAAGTTTGCCCAGCATGCGCTCACCGCAGTGCTGCGGTTAGAGCTCGCGGGGGAGCCGATTCGTGTTATCGAGGTCGCTCCCGGCATGGTGAAGACCGAAGAGTTCGCGCTCGTTCGTTTTGGCGGCGATGCGGCCAAAGCCGACACCGTGTACGAGAATGTGCCCGATCCGCTCGTCGCCGACGACATCGCCGAAACGATTGTGCACGCCCTTGAACTTCCGCCGTTCGTCAACCTTGACCTCATTACGATCAAGCCCGTGGCTCAGGCCGCGCCGCACAAGATGATCAGAGGCGAGCTCAAGCCGCGCTAGTCGGCGACGGTAGTCTCTTCGCTCGCTTCGAGCTCGCCGATGTCGTCCACGACATCCGCGAACGCGAGTTTCGGCACCAAGAACAACAGCACCGCCGCGACGAGGGCGCCCGCACCACAGATTGTGAAGACCGTCAGGTAGCCGAACAGACTGGAGGCCGTTTCGGTGACGGCGGATGCCGCCCCGGCCAGCAGCACGATGGCGAAGATTGCGGAGGCGAACGATCCGCCAATGGTTTTGGTCGTGTTGGTGAGGGCGGTCGCGATGCCGGTCTGGCCGCGCGGAGCAGCGGCGGCGGCGGCAGCGGGGAGGGCGCCGACGAGCGCACCCGAGCCGAGACCCGCAATGCTCATGTTGAGGAACACACTCAGCACCGTCATGTGGAAGGGCAAGAACATCAGGTAACCGGCCGCCACCAAGAACGTGGCGACGATGAGCGCCACGCGAGGGCTCTTCCACTTGGAGAGGATCGGGAACAGCAGGGCACCCACGATCATCGAGACGAGATACGCGCCGATGATGTACGAAATCTCATCCGATTCCATCCCGAGGCCGTAGCCGTTGATCGGGTCGGTGCCGGCGAAGGTCGCAAGCGGAGCCTGGGCGCCGAGCAAACTGATACCGACGAGGCCCGCCGTGAGCTGGATGGGCCACATGCTCGGGTCGCGCAGCATCCGAAGATCGATCGCGGGGTCTTTCTGGCGTAGCTCGTAGCGACCCCACGGGATAAAGGTCGCGACACCGGCGAGCATGACGAGGTAGACCCACCACGCGCCGGGGCCGTTGATGCGTAAGAACGTGAGGCCCGAAGTGATGAGCAATAGGCCGATAGTGAGGAGCACGAAGCCCCAGAAGTCGAGGGTGCGGCCGGGCAGTGGTTTCGATTCGGGCACGCCGAAGAGGATGACGAAGAAGACGATGGTGACGGCGATGGCGGGGATCATGAGCGTCTGCTGCACATTTTCGCCGAAGAGTTTGAAGATACGGCCGCCACCGAGCGCGCCCATGATGGCGCCCGCTTCGAGGGCAACAACGAGGAAGCCCGCAGCGCGGCGGGTCTGGGATGCGCCCATACCGGTGACGCGGCCGCGGTCAAAGATCAGTGCGACTTCGAGCGGGAGCCAGACGACGTAGAACCCCTGCAGCGCCCACGCAATCAAGAAGCTCGTGAAGTCACCCGTGAACGCCAGCCACCAGGTTGCGCCGGCGGTCAGAACGGTCGAGATCAACAGGATGCGCTTGTGGCCGTGCATGTCGCCGAGTTTCGCGAGAATGGGAACCACAATGGCGCTCAACAGCAGCTGGGCGGCCTCGAACCAGTTGAAGTCAGCATCGCGGATGCCGAGGTGATCGACGATGTCGGGGATCAGGGGGATGTAGTACCCCTGAATGATTCCGCTCACCAGCTCGACAAAGAAGAGGTAGCCGATGAGGCCCATCGTGATGGCCCCGGATTTTCCGCGCAGGAATGACATGAACGGATGCTATCGGTAGACAGGCCGCGCATTAGCGTAGTGACATGGACTTGAGCAGTGTCGACCCCGGGTGGGCTCGTGAATTACACCCGTTAGAGGGTCAGCTGGAGGCGGTTGGCGCGTTTCTTGATGCCGAGAGCGCAGCCGGGCGACCCTGGCTCCCGGAACCGGATGCCGTACTCCGGGCCTTCGAAGCACCCTACGATCAGGTGCGCGTGCTCGTTGTCGGCCAGGACCCGTATCCGACGCCGGGGCACGCCGTAGGGCTCGCGTTCTCGGCCGACCGGGCGGTGCGACCGCTGCCGCGGAGCCTCAGCAACATCTACAAGGAACTGCACGACGACCTCGGCATCCCGCCCGCTGCGCACGCCGACCTGAGTGCGTGGCAGAGTCAGGGCGTTCTGTTGCTCAACAGGGTGCTGACAGTGCAGGCCGGGGTGACGGGCTCCCACCGTCGTCACGGTTGGGAAGAGATCACGGCGGCCGCGATTCGGGCGCTCGCGGCGAGGCCGCAACCTCTTGTTGCTGTGCTGTGGGGTAAGGAGGCGGCAGCCGTCGCGCCACTGCTGGGGGATACGCCGGTGATCGTGAGTGCTCACCCGAGCCCGCTGTCTGCGCGCCGCGGGTTCTTCGGTTCGAAGCCGTTTAGTCGGGTGAATGCGGCGCTTGAAGCGCAAGGGGCTGCCCCTATTGACTGGCGCGTTGACCGCTCACTCGACCTCTAAAATAGGAGTCGCGATACCCGCGACACGGGCAAGCGTCACCACGTGCAGCCTTCGCTAATCGCATTTTTGTCACGACACCTCAGGAGCAGCCATGGCACACCACTTTAGAGACGCCATCGCAGCGGACGATGCGGCGCTCGCCGAAATCTATGGCCACTACGTGAGCACGACCGTCGTCACTTTCGACATTGTTGAGGTCACTCCCGAGATCATGACCGCTAAGCGGGTCGCCGTGGAAGAGTCGGGGCTGCCGTTCATTGTCGCGGTCGACGACGAGGATCGCGTGCTCGGCTACGCCGCCATGTTCCCGTGGCGCCCCAAGGCCGCCTACAAGCGAACAGTGGAAGGCTCGATTTACCTCTCACCGGCTGCTACCGGGCAGGGCGTGGGCGGTGCGCTGCTGAACGAACTTATTGAACGCGGGCGCCAGTCCGGCATCCGCGAGATCATCGCCGTGATTTCGGATGACGGAGCCGACGCCTCCATTCACCTTCATAAGAAGCTGGGCTTCGAATCCATCGGGCATCTCACGCGCGTCGGCTTCAAGTTCGACCGCTGGGTCGGCACGTATCTGATGCAGAAGTCGATCGACGCGTAGCGCGGAGTCACGAACCCCCTACAAACGAACGGATGCCCGGCCTCCCGCGAAGGGAGAGCCGGGCATCCGCCGTTCTGATGGGTGGTGAGAGTCAGCGCGTTGGCTGCCGCGTACGGGTTAGGCCGCGTTACGAGCTAGGCCGCGTTGCGCGGAGTTGCGCGCCGTAGCAACATGAACCCAGCCACACCGCTGATCGCGGTGAGCACGAGGCTCCAGGCCGCGACGCCAGTGACCCCGAGATCGACCAAGGCGGCCCCGATTGCGGCCCACGAATCCGTGAAGGTTGCTAGCGCAATCAAGCCGACGAGCAACGCCGCGACGACGATGAAGAACATCGTCACGCCGGTGGCCTTCCAGCGTACCCAGACAGCGGCAATGGCTGAGCCGAAGAACAGGAAGAACAAGAACGCGACGAATTGCACGAAGATGCGTTCCACAATGCCCGCTCCGAAGTAGACGGGCGCGAAAATCGTGACGCCCATTCCCCAGCCGCCTGTCATCGTTTCCGCGACCGAAATTATCGTGAGTCCTGCGGTATAGATCACGGCTAGCGCCACGAAAGCGAGCGCGCTTCCGAGGTAGTAGTCGCGGCGCGTAACGCCGTAGCCGAGAGCAAACGGGAATGTGATGCTGATCGCCTGAATCGCCACGACCATCATGTAGATGTAGATGAAAAAGCTTGAGCCGGAGAACTGCGTTCCTTCGAGGGCTGATTCTCGGGCGGACTCATCAATGGCGGAATAGATCAGCCACCAGACGGTCAGCATCCCCACAAAGATCACGCCGAGAATGATCCACGGCAGCCCAAGGGTCGTCCAGGGGTTGGCGAAATGCAGTTTGGCTACGTTGGTAATGCGCTTCAGGGGGCTTGCCGGTTGGGCGAGAGCCGTTGTGGTGGTCATGCGCTGGCCTCGAATTCCTTGGTCTCGGTGCGGGTGAGTTGGATGATGAGCTGCTGCAACGACACTGGGGATAGTTCCAGCCCGGCAGCGTGCGCGTCGCGGCGCTCGCTCTCGCTGAGCCCAGCAACGGTTACCGAGCTGAGCCCGCCGATTCCGTCGCGGTGCAACACCGTTCGGGTGCCGATAAACGCGTCGACAGCGGTTTTCATGCCGACGACGTTAGTGGCGCGGTTGCGCAAGGTTTCGGCATCCTCGTTGATGAGGAGCTTGCCTTCGTCGATCACGAGTACGTGTTCAAGCAGGTTGGCGACCTCGTCGATGAGGTGGGTGGAGAGTACGACGGTGCGCGGGTGGTTGGCGTAGTCCTCAAGAAGGCGATCGTAGAAGATTTGGCGGGCTACGGCATCCAGCCCCAGGTAGGGCTCATCGAAGAAGGTGAGCGGTGCGCGTGAGGCGAGACCCACGATGACGCCGATGGAGGAAAGTTGGCCGCGTGAGAGCTTCTTGATGCGGCGGTCGAGGGGGAGGCGGAAGTCGGCGATCAGGCGGTCGGCGAATTCTTGATCCCAGTTGGCGAAAAACCAGGGGGCCGTCTTGAAGACGTCCTTGGGGCGGAAATCTTCGGGGTAGCGCTGACTTTCTTTGATGAAGCAGGTGTTTTGCAGCACCTTGGCGTTCTCGACGGGAGCCTGCCCGAAGAGGGCGATCGTGCCCTCGCTGGCAAATTCTTGGCCCGTGAGCAGCTGCATGAGGGTGGTCTTGCCAGCGCCGTTGCGACCGAGGAGGCCGTAGATCTTGTTTTCGGCGACGGAGAAACTTACGTCGTTGACGGCAACAACTTTGCCGAAGCGTTTGGTGAGGTTGTGTACCTCAATGGTCGAGGTCATGAGTTCTTCGCCTCCTTGGCGATCATCTGGGTGAGTTGGGTGGAGTCGATGCCGAGTTTTTCTGCTTCGGCCAAGAGGGGGCGCACATATTCGCTGCTGAACTTGTCGCGGCGTGCACCTTTGAGTTGTTCTTGAGCGCCGGGGGCGACAAACATTCCAATACCTCGTTTCTTGTAGAGAATTCCTGCATCGACGAGCACGTTCACACCTTTGAGGGCGGTCGCGGGGTTGATGCGATAGAAGGCCGCGAACTCGTTGATCGAGGGAGCCTGGCCTTCTTCGGGCAGTGCGCCGGAGATGATGTCGTTCTCAATGTTCTCGGCGACCTGCGCGAAAATGGGGCGGGAGTCATCCATGTGTGCTTCCTTTCTGTGGGTTGTTGGTGTTGCTTGCTGACCGCTGCTGACGGGTTCGGTTGGTGGGTCTGGTTCGTTGGTTAGTTGGTTGTGTAACTAACCAACCAGCATGGCAACGCTTTGTCAAGGCCCTTAGGCTGAACTCGTGTCAGAACTTCACTACCTCACCGCTTTCGAACAACTGCACCTCCTGCGCGCGGGGGAGCTGAAGCCCAGCGAACTCGTGTCGCACTACCTCGACCGCATCGACCGACTGAACCCCGAACTCGGTGCCTTCACCAAGGTCACTCCGGATGCCGCACGCGAGCGGGCAGCGGAGCTCGAGAAGTCGGGCAGCCGGGCATCCACTCTCTGGGGCCTAGCCTCGGGAGAGAAGGACTTGTGGGCCCGCGCCGGAGTGCGCACCGCCTTTGGATCGCGCGCCTTCGCGGACTTCGTGCCCGAGGTTTCTGACGAAATTGTGGACGTGTTGGATGCCGCTGGGGCGATCAGCCTCGGCAAGACAGCAACGCCAGAATTCGGTCTGCCCGCCTACACCGAACCACTCTCGGATGCCCCGGCCGTGAATCCCTGGAACACTTCCTTGGGGTCAGGCGGCAGCAGCGGGGGAGCAGCCGTAGCGGTCTCGGCGGGCCTCTTGCCCTTCGCGCCTGGTTCGGACGGCGGCGGATCGATTCGTATCCCCGCCGCAGCCACCGGTCTCGTCGGCCTCAAGCCTTCGCGCGGTCGCGTGCCCGCGGGCAGCGGTTTCGGCAGTCTCGGCCAGCTTCCGGTGACCGGGCCGCTGGCTCGCACCGTGGCGGATGCTGCGCTCCTCCTCGATGGAATCGCCGGCCCCTCGCCATTCTCGGTTGGCCCGCCAACGTGGGACGGCGGCGCCTTCCTCAACGCGGCCATCCGGGGCGAGGGCACCTTCACCATCGGCGTCATGACGACCTCGCCGTGGGATGACACCTACGAGATTTCTGTTTCGCCGGAGGCTAAGGATGCTCTGACCCTCGCTCGCACCGCGCTCGACCAGCTCGGCCACGGCAGCGAAGACTTCGCGCTCGACCCGTCACCCGAATACGCCGAAGCCTTCACGGTGCTGTGGCAAGCTTCAGCCGCCGGAATCCCGCTCGATGGCGAACAGCTCGAGCTCGTGGAACCCCTCACGAAATGGCTCATCGACAGCGGACGCCGGATGAGCGCGCGCGACGTGGGCGTCGCCAGCGCGACGCTGTCTCGGTTCGAGCGCAGCGTCATCCGCCAGTTCTCGACCTACGACGCTGTGCTGACCCCGGCGATGGCGATGACACCGCGCCCGCTCGGCTGGTTTTTTGCCGAGGATGCCTTCGAGAACTTTGCGAAGCAAGTGCAGTACACACCGTGGACGAGCTTCGTCAACGTCTCCGGCCTGCCCGCGATCAGCCTCCCCGTGCACGAAACCGCGGAAGGGCTGCCGATGGGCGTGCAGCTCATTGGCCGCCCCGGTCGCGAGGATGTGCTGCTCGCGATTGGCGCGCAACTCGAGCGGCGCTTCCAGTGGGGCTCGCGGCATCCGGCGGCGTTTGGCGAGGTCCGCACCGAGGCTGCTCGCCCGGGCACCGACATGCCTAATTTCTAGAACCGCTTTTGCGTGAACGCTCTGCCCACAGTGCGCCATAGCTTTCGAGAAGGGGTCATTGCCTCATACGCACAAAGCGGCGCGCCCTGCGTTGGCACACAGGACACACCGCTCGGTACCGTGGTCTACTTTTCTGCGCCAGCAACCATGCCCTTCATGAAGTATTGCTGCAGGAACAGGTAAGCAATCAAGACCGGTGCAAGCGCGAGTAGCGCGGCGGCCGCTGCTGCCCCTAGATTGCTGGATTGCAACGAGAAGAACGAGGCAATCGCGGGTGCGATCGTCTGCACGTCGGGTTTGGTCAAAATGAACGATGACAAAGCGTATTCATTCCACGTGGCGATTCCCGTGAGAATGATGACCGTCGCTGTCACCGGCTTCAGCAGCGGGAACACGATGTAAAACAGAGTCTGCAGGAGGTTGGCGCCATCGAGTTTGGCCGCTTCTTCCAAAGAACTAGGAATAGTGCGAAGGAAAGCAGCGTACAGAAAGACGCTCAATGAGAGGTGCGTCGCAATCATCACCAAGATGATGCCCCAATAGGTGTTGACTCCACCCATCTTGCTCAGCATTGTGTACAACGGCACCAAAATGCTGAGCGGTGGCACCATGATCATGCTCAAAATGACGAGCATGATCACCTTGTTCACCCACGTGCCTCTGCGTGCCAAAGGGTACGCAGCGAGCGCACCCAGCACGCACACGAAGAATGTCGAGACTGCCGTGACAATGATGCTGTTCACGATCGCCCGCAGAATATTGCCATCATCCAACGCGCTGGCAAAGTTTCCGAAGAAGATTTCGCCCGGCAGCGCGAGCTGGGACGATAAGTCAGTCTTCGGTTTCAGCGAGGTCGTCAACGCCACGTAGAACGGCAGTAGCTGCACGAAACAGACGACGGCTAGCCCGATTCCGATAAGTACTTTCGAGAGTCTGGACATGATCTATGCCTCCACCTTCCGGCTACCGAGGACCTTATTCATAATGATCGTGATCACGATGATGATCGCAAAGAGTGCAACTCCCATCGCCGACGCATAGCCAGCGCTTTGGCTGTCGAAGTAGGTCGTGCTAATCAGTGTGGAGACCGACTGGGTCGAATATCCCGGGCCGCCGTTCGTCAAGATTTTGATGACGTCGAACAGTTTCAAGCCACCGATGAGGTTGAGCACAATACTGGTCGCAAATGCCGGTTGCAGTAGGGGAACAGTGACGTATCGGAACTGTTGCCAGGTCGTCGCTCCATCGAGGCTCGCGGCGTCGTAATACATTTCAGGGATTGATTGCAATCCGGCCAGGTAAATGATCATTGAGATGCCCATGAACTGGAGGCTATTGACGGCGACGATGATCGCGATCGCCATTGAAGAGTCAGCCAACCACGCCATACGCTCACCACCGAACGCGACCACGACGTCGTTGAACGCGCCGTCGTTGTATTGCAGGAGGAGGTAGTACATCGTGCCCATGATGATCGGCGAGACGAGCACGGGCAGATACACGATTGCACGCACGGTCGAACGTCCACGCAACGGCTTATCCAATGCGATGGCCAGCCCCAGCCCGAAGACTTGTTGAATAATCGTGCAACCGATGCCGAATATGAAGGTGTTGCGCACCGCTGTCGCAAAGACGGGATCGGAGAATAGCCGCGCAAAGTTGTCGAATCCGACGAAGCTGCGCGCTTCGCTATACCCGTTCCAGTTCGTGAATGCTAAGCCGATGCCGCTAATGAGCGGGTAGATCATAAAAACTGCGAACAGCACGAGTGCAGGCAGATACAGCAGGTTGACGTAGCCACCGCCACGGGTGGCGCTACGGCGCAGGCCGCGCGACGGCTTGAGCGGTGCAGTAGTCATGAGAGTCGGCTCCTTTGTCGACGAGGGGATGGTGCCCCGGGTGGGCAGTATCTGTGCAACCCACCCGGGGATTTTAGGCGTCCTACTCGGACTGGCCCCGGAGGCTGTCGTAAGTGGACTTCATTTGCTCAGTCGCCTGCGCAGGTGTGCCCTGTCCGGTAATCACGACGTCGGTAGTGACCTGCATGGATTCCCACGAACCGTTAGGAAGGTACACGCGGTCGAAGTAGGGCAGCACAGGCACTTCTTCTTCAGTCATCCACTTTTCGAAGCTCGGCTGCAACTTTCCCAGCTCCATAGTCGCCGTCGTAAGCCCGGGAGGTGAAGTGGATGCTGCGGCGAGCGCCGTGTCGTTCTCCGCGAGGAAGGCGATGAATGCCTTCGCCTCGTCTGGGTTCTCGGTCTTATTCGAGATGCCGAACGCCGTGCGTTCGCCACCCACGAGGTAGCGAGGTGCTCCTGTAGTGGTGGGGATTGGCATGAACCCGAGGTTGGCATCGGGGTTGAAGCTCCACGCGTTATCGAACAGTAGCGAGGGCCCGTACATGAATGCGGCCTGGCCCTGAGCCAGTGCCTTCGCCATGTCGTCGCGGCTGGCTGAGGAGTAATCCGGGTTGAAATACCCCGAGTCGCCCCAGTCCTGCACCAGATCAAGCATCTCTTCGTAAGCCGGCGTCACGAAGGAGCCATCCAGCATCTCGGCGAGATCATCGTCATCGAACGTTCCGCTGACGACACGGTCAGCTAGCGCTCCCGCGAGCGGCTTGCCTCCCTGATAGATCGGCGAAACCGTATCGGAGTTGACCGCATCAGCTGCGTCGTCGAAGTCATCCCAGGATTCGATCCCGTACGGGTCGACTCCGGCCGCTTCAAGAACATCTGCGTTGTAAATCAAGCCTGAGATGTCGATGTTGGTGGGCAGAGCGAAAATTTCGCCCGCGTCGTTGCGCATCGTCTCGTCAAGCGAGTCAATGACGTCGTCCGCCCAAGGCTGATCTTCCAAGGGCAGAAGAAATTCGCTGTATCGCAGCAGCGACCAGCCGTGCGTGTTCCAGATGTCTGGCGCTGTGCCCGCAGCCAGGCGAACCTTCATATCCGACTCGTAGTCGGTACCAGCCGCGATCAGGTCGATCGTGACGCCCTGGTTGCTGGCCTCAAACTCAGAGACAAGCTCTTTCATCAGCGTCATCTCGCCGTCATCGACTGCGAATCCCGTCTGGAATTCGATCGTGACGTCGCCGCCAGCGTCGCCGCCATTGGCTCCGGATGAGCATCCGGCGAGAGTAAGGGTTGCGACGAGCGCAACAGCCGAAATTGCCTTTATTGACTTCATTGTCTTTCCTTTGCAATCGAGGTGCAAGTCTGCTGTGCCCTGACGTTACACGAGTAACTTTTCGTTGGCAAGAGTCTCTTTCATGCTGGACTTTCCACGTTTTTCCACATTTGACTGGAGTAACTAGCTAGTCCATACTTTGGTAGAAATGACAACGCAGTCACTACGGCTGCCGATTGAGACAGGAACCTCATGAGCACGGCGAGCACACAAGCTGCCCCGGGCCGCGCCACCCGCGCGGATGTGGCGAAACTGGCTGGCGTCAGCACAGCTGTCGTGAGCTACGTGACGAACGCCGGGCCACAGTCAGTGGCGCCTGCGACGCGCAAACGGGTACTCGAAGCAGCGGCAGCGCTCGGGTATCGGCCTAACGCCGCCGCGCGAAGTCTTAAAACGGGTGCGACCCAACTGCTCGGCATGGTCATCCCCGACGCCACCAACCTGTACTTCGCTGAACTTGCGGTCGCCGTGGAGACGGCCGCCGTCGCCCACGGCTTCGACCTGCTTGTCGCGCACTCACACTCGAGCCGCGAGCGCGAAGCGCAACTGATGCAAAGCTTCACGTCGCGACAAGTTGACGGAATCATCATGTTGAGCACCGTCGCGGACCAAAGCGCAACCACGCTCGGCGCAACGAAGACACCATTTGTAGAGTTCGGGTGCAACATCGGCACGCCCGGCGGTCTCGCGTTCACCGTCGATCACCGCGCAGGAGCCCGCGAAGGGGTGAAACACCTGATTGAGCACGGCCACACTCGGATCGGCCTCGTTGTTGGCCCTGAGATGGCAGGGATCGCGCATTCGAGAGAAGTGGGGTGGATGGATGCGCTTGCTGACGCGGGGCTTCGCCGGGGACCCATCTTCCGCGCAGATTTCTCGCGTGCCGGGGGGCTCGAAGCCGGGCGGGCGCTTGTCGAAAGTGATGCAGCACCCTCAGCCGTTTTCGTCGCGTCCGACGTGCAAGCAACCGGAGTTATTCGAGCCGCCCACGAAGCGGGGGTGCGCATGCCCGATGAACTCGCGATCGTCTCGTTCGATGCCTCCCCTGAATCTGAATACACCTGGCCCGCATTGACCGCAATGCAACAGCCCATCGATGAGATGGCAGAGGCCGCCGTCGACGCCATTGTTCGACTGCGTCTTTCAGAACCGGCTGAATCTCGCATGTTCAGCACCACCCTCGTGCGACGTGCGTCTTGCGGGTGCCCACCTACCGTCGCGCAATGACGCGCCACGCTCTCTGACGATACTTGAACGGACTTCTGATGCCCAAAAATCCCAACATCTTGCTCATTACGACCGATCAGCAACACTTCGACGCCCTCGGGAGCAGGACTCCACTACTCAAGACCCCGAACCTCGACCGGTTGGGGGAAGCAGGTGTTGTTCTTGATCGTGCATACTGCCCGAACCCGCTCTGCTCGCCGTCGCGATCGTCGATGATCACGGGTCAGTATCCGTCACTTCACGGTTGCTGGACTATCGGTACCAAACTCGACGAAGACAAACAGACTGTCGGCGAGATTCTTGGTGCCGCAGGCTACTCCACGACACTTATCGGTAAGGCCCATTTCCAGCCGCTGGCATCCCATCCTGATCAGACATCACTCGAGGCCATGCCCACGCTGAGAGATCTCGATTTTTGGCGCTCTTTCACTGGACCCTATTACGGGTTTGATCACATTGAGCTGGCGCGAAATCATGCTGATGAACGATGGGCCGGGCAGCATTACGCCCTCTGGATGCAAGACAAGGGACTCACGAACTGGCGCGACTACTTTCAGAACGAAGACGGATCCAATCCGCGCCGGCATTCATGGGATCTACCTGAGGAATATCACTACACAAACTTTGTCCGGGAACGCAGCGCCCACGCTCTCGATAAGGCCGCAGAGAGCGACTCGCCGTTCTTCCTCTGGGCCAGCTTCCAAGACCCTCACCCGCCGTACGTTGTGCCCGAGCCCTGGGCCTCTATGTACGATCCAGCCGACGTGACACCCGGCTCGCTCGCTCCGGGCGAACTTGATCGCATGCCGGTGTGGCACCGCCTCACTCAAGAAGTAGCGCCCGACTACTCGCCGTGGCAAGAGACGCCGTACGAGAATCATGGGTTTGGCAGCCACCTCATCGACGACGACGAGCTCCGCCGCAACATCGCGATCTACTACGGCATGATGTCGTTCATCGACGATGCAGTCGGCACCCTGCTCGACCGACTTGACGCGCTCGGCCTCGCCGAGGACACCCTCGTCATCTTCACGACGGATCATGGCCACTTCCTCGGTCAGCATGGCCTGATCGCAAAGGGAGCGTTCCACTACGAGGATCTGCTGAGAGTTCCGATGATGGCCCGATTCCCCGGGCGCATCCCCGCAGGCTCGCACTCAACAGCACTGCAAAGTCTCGTCGACCTCACCCCCACCATGTTGGCGGCCGCAAACCTGCCGATTCCACTGTCGATGCAGGGAGTCAACCAACTGCCCGTGTGGAAAGCCGAGCAAGAACACGCGCGTGACCATGTCTTGGTCGAAAACCGCCACCAACCCACGCGCGTGCACATCCGCACCTATATCGACGATCGATACAAGCTCACGATCTACCGAGATGAAAACTATGGAGAAATGTTCGATCTACACACTGATCCTGGCGAGACTCACAACCTCTTCGACGAAGCAGAGCACAGTGAACTTCGCGCTGAACTGCTGGGCAAGTTCATGAACGCAGAGCTCACGCGCGAGGTAAGCCGCTACGCACGAATTGCTGTCGCGTGAGCGCGTTGAACGAATCGGGAGTCGTCGTGCTGCGCGGGGGAGGTGCCAGCCTTATATTCGATGCGACCGGCGCCGTTCCCGCGGTGATTCACTGGGGAGCGGATCTTGGCCATCTCGATGACGACGCTCGACGCATGCTTGCACTCACCGCCGTTCCCGCTCAGCTCAACGCCGCGCCCGACGTGCCACGCGTGTTCGGAATTCTCCCCAGCGAGCAGACCGGCTGGCTGGGGCGTCCAGGTATCGCGGTATCGCGCGATGGTTACCAGCTAACCTGCCGCTTCAGCACGACGCAGATCAGCGCGAGCCCCGAGGGTGACTCCGTTGCGTTCACGCTTTCCGACGAAGAGAACGGGGTGCGGGTTGTCGCAACGTACGCCCTGAGCATGCAGGGCGTAATCTCAGCGCAAGCCGCAGTCACCTCAATCGCTGGGAGCGTCTTGAGCGTTGAGCGACTGTCTTTGAGCCTCCCCTTGCCCTCTCGGGCGACGGAGATCCTTGATTTCAGCGGCAAGTGGATTCGAGAACGATCTCCACAACGCCAACAATTGGCGGATGGCATCCATGCTCGCGAGACGCGTCGAGGAAAGACCGGATCCGACAGCCCGTACGTCATGAGTGCGGGGACACCCGGCTTTAGCCACCGCACCGGCGAAGTATGGTCGATGCACATTGCCTGGAGTGGCGACTCAACATGGCACGTCGAACGACTCCCGGAAGGCGCGGGCGCCTTGACCACCTCTCTAGGTGGAGCGGAACTCCTACGCACCGGAGAAGTGCGGCTGCACCCTGGCGAGACCTACGCGACGTCGACCATCATGTTCGTGTGGTCGGGTAACGGCCTCGATGGCATCCGGTCGCGGTTTCATGCGCACCTGCGCGCTCGTCCTCACCACCCAACTTCTCCGCGACCGCTCACGCTCAACTCGTGGGAAGCCGTGTACTTCGATCACGACTACGAGACCCTGACGCAGCTGATCGACCGCGCTGCCGAGGTAGGCGTGGAACGATTCGTGCTCGATGATGGCTGGTTTCACGCGCGTCACGATGACACCGCGGGATTGGGCGACTGGTGGATCGATCCACTCACGTGGCCCCAAGGCTTTGGCCAGCTCGTCGCGCACGTGCGCAAGCACAACATGCAGTTCGGGCTCTGGTTCGAACCTGAAATGGTCAACCTCGACTCAGACACCGCACGTGCGCATCCCGATTGGGTGCTCGCACCAGCGTCAGGAGTCGGCTTACCTGCGCGTTCACAACACGTGCTCAATCTGGCTAACCACGATGCGTGGGAGTACATCCTCGGATTCATGGATGCGCTTATCGCCGAGCACGCGATTGACTACATCAAGTGGGACCACAACCGCGATCTCGTCGAAGCCTCCCGTCAAACATCTGACGGCGACCGTGCGGGGACCCGAGACCAGACCCTCGCGGCTTACGCCCTGATGGATGAACTGAGGCGGCGTCACCCTCGGCTAGAGATTGAGTCGTGCGCCGGCGGCGGCGGCCGCATCGATCTCGGCATTCTCGAACGGACAGATCGCGTGTGGGGTTCGGACTGCAATGATCCCGTTGAGCGCCAGGTGATTCAGCAATGGACGACACTCTTGATCCCGCCCGAGCTTATGGGGGCGCATATCGGTGAGCCCCGCGCCCACACAACTAAGCGAACCACCGAGCAATCGTTCCGAATGACCACCGCGTTGTTTGCGCATTCTGGAATCGAAAGCAACCTGACAAAGTTCGCGCAGCCCGAAATCGATATCTTCCGCACCTGGGCCGATCTCTACAAAGAAATGCGTTCGTTAATCCATAGCGGTGTTGCGGTAAATGCGGACCTCGCCGACGATGCCGCGGTACTCCATGGCGTCGTCGCGCACGACGGCTCTCATGCACTGTTTGAGCTCGCGCAAGTGCGAACGTCTTCTCTGGGGCAGTATGGGCGCGTTCCCATTCCCGGGCTTGACCCCGATCGCCAGTATCAGGTTCGCGTGCGATTCGATGTGGGAGCGCCAATGAGTCAGTCGTTCACCCACCCCGCGTGGATGCTCGCCGGCGAATCAGACCCACTCATTCTCGATGGGAACGCTCTGACGGTGTTAGGTCTACCCCTGCCGTCGCTCGATCCTCAGCAAGCGGTGATCATCGAGTTCCAGCGCGTCACGTAGACGTATCGAGTCCAGATGAAGGGGAAACTGTGACCAACGTTCTTGTTTTCATGACGGATCAGCAGCGTGGTTCAACCATCGACCCGGCGCACCCTGTACGAGCGATCACTCCGCGAATCGACAAGTTTCGAAACACTGGCGTGACTTTTACCCGCGCGTATGCGCCTTCGCCGCACTGTTGCCCGTCGCGAGCGAGTTTCTTCACAAGCCGATATCCGTCCGAACACGGCGTGTGGAACAACGTGAACGTTTCGAATGCCCTCTCAAGAGGACCGCGGGAACAAGTCGCTTTCTGGTCTCAGGACTTCGCTGAAGCGGGCTATCAGCTCGGTTTCTCTGGAAAATGGCACGTAAGTAATTCGCAGTCGCCCGAAGTCTTCGGCTGGGATGAATTGTTCTTGCACCCGCCGATGCCGGCTGCCGCGTCGAGCAAAGAAAGTGAACACACCACCGCAAGAAATGCTGAGTGGGCAGAGCTGAAGAACTCGCTCGCGTCTTCAGACGCGAGCGAGCGAATGCCGGGGGAGATCATCAGACCGGGGTGGCCCCAATACGTGCAGTACGGCGTTGATGAAGCCCCCTTCCGAGACGACGCCGTGACAGATCAGGCCGTGTCGTTCATTGCGGAGAGAGCCGACGGTGAGCGGCCGTGGATGCTGTACGTCGGAACATTGGGTCCCCACGACCCGTACACACCACCGCAACGATTCCTCGACATGTACGACCCTGAAGAAATCACCCTGCCAGCGAGCTTCTTGGATCCGTTGATCGATAAGCCCGCGCTCTATCGTCGAACACGCGACCCGTTCGACCAGCTCTCGCTCGAAGAACACCGAGAGTCCCTGCGGCACTATCTTGCGTTTTGCTCGTACGAGGACTACTTGTTTGGGCGACTTCTTGACGAACTTGAGGCATCAGGTGAGCTAGAAAATACTCTCGTGCTGTATGTGTCCGACCACGGCGACTACACCGGCGAGCACGGGTTGTGGGCAAAGGGGCTTCCCTCCTTCGACGCGGCGTACAACGTGCCCTTGGTGATCGGCGGGGCGAATATTTCGACGCGCGCCGCCGGCACCACCTGTGATGTCCCCGTCAGCCTCGTCGATCTTGGGCCCACCCTGCTAGAGGAATGCGGCGTCACCAGCCGTACCCGACCCTCGGGTTTCTCATTGTCTGCCGCACTGCGCGGACAAGCGCTGAACTTGCCCCGCAATGAACTTGTCTTCCAATCGAACGGAAATGAAGCGTACGGTATCCAGCGCATCGTGATGACAGACAACTGGAAACTTGTGTACAACATGTTCGATGATGATGAGCTCTATGATCGCGTCGCCGATCCTGACGAGATGACAAACCTTCTCGCCCCTACTCCCGGCCGATCACTCGGAGCAGCCCCGAGTGCGCGTATCCCGGCGCACCTACGAACAACCGTGCGGGACCTTTATGAGCGGCTATGGCGGTTTGCCAAAGAGCATGAAGACGACATCATCAACTCGTACATTGTTACCGCATTCGCCCACTTCGGGCCCACGACCACCGCGCAAGCCTAGACGTGCGATTCGGCGTGATCGGGTCTGCTCTAGGCGGCGAGCGCCGCGATCAGATCAGCCGAGGGGCCATGTAGTGGGTGCGGCTCCGCAATGTCGAAGTGATCTGGCCTGGGTCCAGTTCCGAGCGGCTTGTCCTTTCGGCTGACCGCGCCGCCATGTTCAATCACTGCAGGGGCAGGCTCTCTGCGCGCAGCATTGACTCGACATTCCAGCCAATAATTCTCCTCGAGAACACATCGGTGATGAATGTAGCCCACGCGAACCCACGCCACGTCGCGACGGAGGTCACCGCAGCCCCCACAGTCGGCGTGGGCTTGACGCGGTGAACTCTCGACGCACGAGAATCCTTCGGTTGATCTATCGCAGAGCCTGCTCGTGTCGTGAAACCTCGTCTGGAGCGTCTCACCCCGCGGACGCCGGAGGGGCGCATGAGTCGTTCGGTCTGATCGCGGCCGATCACCCATCCCCGTCGTCGTAACAGCGCATGCGTTTTCCATCTCCCATAGACGCCGTACTTTCTGCAGGTAACCGCGCAACTCCGAGTAAGAGAACCTTCACAAGCGATCGACACGTTCAAGCGAGAGATCCACACGCACCACGGTGACATCCACGCAGCAGCAATCGAGGTATTCCTCATGATGGCCGTGAACGGAGAGTGCGCGGAAATGGTCGAATTCTTGAAGATTCCATCTCGCCTGAGTCGAATAATCTGAGCAGGGCTCACACCCGCAGAAGGGTGCCACTACGGTGACGTCATTGGAATTTGCATCATCCGGCGGCATCGGGGGCTTAACCGCGCGCGTTTTCGGCCCCAACGTCGTCTGGCGCGCAGGTACATAATCCGCGCAAGTGTAGTTAGTATTTCTTCCGATCAGGCTCGCGAAAGCAGGGTTCGAGCCGAGCGGGCGCCCTAGCGGCGAGAAGATGCCTTGGGCAGGTACGCCCACACAATCTGCGCAGCGATCAGAATCGCGATAAGAATGGCGCTGACACCCATCAGCCAGATCGACCACCACCAAATTGTCGATACCCACTCGGATGCGGTGCTGCTCCACTCAGAGCGTTGAGCGAGCGCGATAGACGTCGAGGCGAGGACTCCAAGATAGAGCGCAAGGCTGATTCCCAGAACTACAAATCCTCCGATTGTTGCTCGCTTCACAGGGCCAGCGTACCTTCTGAACCCCCGATGAACAAGATGAATTCTCATAATCGCGGTCGTGCTGTTCACGGGCCGAATTTGAGACTTAGAGTCAGCCGAGAGGGCTTCGTAATTTAGGTAAGGCATGCCTATACTGGGATCAATGTTTCCCGAACTTTTCACCCCGCAGATCGCCTGGAATCCCCAGTCGGCTGACCGCGTTTTGCTCGCGGGAGACGAGACCTCGATCGACGCAATCTCGATGATTCTGGCGACATTGCCGGCCCGGTCACGAGGCCAAGTATTCATCGAGGTCGACTCGGCTGATGACATCCAGCCGCTGTCGGCTCCTGGCCGTTTCAGCGTGTGCTGGTTGCTGCGCGAGCGCGGCCAAAGCGTTTCCCGTTCGGTCGACGCGTGGCTCAGCGAAATGCTCCCCGTCAGCGCCTTCGGTGAGAGCACCGTCTACGCGTGGGTTGCCCATCAGGGTCCCGCACGCCTGCTCAGCTCGAACTAGCTCGCGCCCAGCATCCGTCCGCTAATTCTTCGTGCTGCCTTCCGGCGCACGCGAAGACTTCGCGCGCACATAGCCACCGAGCTCAAGCCCCGCCTCAACCTCGAAGCGATTCGTTAGTGGATTCTGCCCGGCCAGAAGATACAGCGGGATAAACCACAACCCGTACTTTCGCCACTGCTCGCGGTGAACAGCCTCATGCTCCAACACGTTATCGCTCGCGTTGTCGCAGGTCAGATACACGGCGCCGATCGTGGTGCCGCCACGACCAAAGGCCCAGCGAGGCACGTGCTCGGCAACGATAACGCCGCCCTGAGAGCGCACCCGCAGCCCACTCAGTACGCCACCCCACAGCAGGCCGGATGCCGTAGCAAACCAGTAACCGGGTCGCGTAACAACGGGGTGCAGCAGCACTCGCTGAGCCCGCGGATTGTGTTCGGCGCGCGCCAGAGCGTGCCCGAGCCGCGTGCCCAGCGTTAGCGCTCGGCTCACGGACGCCCGATCGTTTCGAGCAGTCGAAGCCACACCTCGCTGATCGTGGGGTACGAGGGCACCGCGTGCCACAGTCGCGCGAGGGGAACCTCGCCCACGATGGCGATGGTGGCCGAGTGCAGCAACTCCGCAACATCCTGACCCACAAAAGTCGCGCCGATAATGACCTGACGTTCCCGATCAATCACGAGTCGTGCGTGGCCTTCATAACCGTCGGCTTGCAGGCTCGCGCCGGCAACCCACCCAATGTTGTAGTCGACGACTTGAGCGTCAATGCCCTGCTTCTCGGCGTCGTGAGACATGACGCCCACCGAGGCGACTTCGGGATCGCTAAACGTGACTTGCGGAACAGCGCCGTGGTCGGCGGTCGCAACGTGCGCACCCCAGGGGGCGTCATCCACGGTCTCGCCCTTGGCGCGCGCGGCGATCACATCACCGGCAGCACGCGCTTGGTACTTGCCCTGATGGGTGAGCAGCGCGCGGTGGTTGACGTCACCCACGGCGTAGAGCCAGTCGGTGTCGGGCACGAGCATGGTGTCATCCACCCGGATCCAGTCGCCCGGAGTGAGGCCGACGGTCTCGAGCCCAATGTCATTCGTGCGAGCGGCACGACCGGTAGCAATGAGAACTTCGGATGCCGTAAAAGTGGCATCGTCGGTAGTGATCACGACGCCGTCAGCGGTGCGTTCCACGCTCGTGGGGGAGGCCGCAACGATCGTGACGCCGCGCTCCTTGAGTGCCTTCGCCACCATTTCGCCGGCGAATTCTTCTTGTCCGTGGAGGAGTCCACTGCGGGCAAACAGAGTGACTTCGGCACCGAGGTCGAGGTAGGCGGTGGCCATCTCGACGCCTACAACGCCGCCGCCGATGATGGCGAACGATTCGGGAACAACTTTCACCGAGGTCGCTTCACGCGGGGTCCACGGCTTGGCGTCGATCAGTCCGGGAATGTTGGGAAGCTTCGGGTCGGAGCCGGTCGCGACGACGACGGCATGATTCGCCGTGAGGGTCGTGACGGTTCCGTCGTCAGCAGTGACGGTTACCTTCTTCTCTCCGGCGAGCCGAGCGTGACCGCGCTCAAGCCCGATTCCCGCTTTCTTTACCCACTTCACTTGACCCGCGTCATCCCAGTTGCTCGTAAAGCTGTTGCGGCGCGCGAGGAGCGCTTCGACGTTGATGCCACCGGTGACGGCTTCGGCGGCGCCCGGTAGCTTCTCGACAGCACGCAGAGCGAGACCGCTGCGGATAAGGGCCTTCGACGGCATACAGGCCCAGTACGAGCACTCACCGCCCACAAGTTCGCTCTCGATCAGTACGACGCTAAGCCCGCCCTGAACGGCGCGATCTGCAATGTTTTCACCAACCGCTCCGGCTCCGATGACGATGACATCCCAGTTGTTCTCGGTCATTTCGAACTCCTTCGCGGTGGTGGTGCGCGTGTTGCCGGTATTGGTTGTGCCGGCGGTCCTACTGGCCGATGAACTCGGCAGTAGTGCGCGTCATAAACGCTTCCATGCCAATTCTGGCATCTTTACTCTGAGCGACCGCTACGAGGGCGGGCTGGAGGCCAGCCTCGGCCGCTGCATCGCCCTCGCGAATCGCAAGGTTCGCATTGGCCAGCGCAGCTTGCACCGCGAGCGGAGCCTGGGCCGCAACGCGGTGAGCCAGTTCAAGGCCACGGGCGTACTGCTCGCCGTGGGGCACAACTTCTTGCACCATCCCGATGCGGTGGGCTTCGGCCGCATCGAAGCTGTCGCCGGTGAGAATCCAGCGCATCGCGTTCGACCAGCCCACTTGGCGTGGGAAGCGAATGGTGGCACCACCAAAGGGGAGGATGCCGCGGGAGACTTCGACCTGGCCGAAGACGGTCGAGTCGGCGGCAACCGCAATGTCGCTCGCCAGCAGCAGCTCAATGCCGAGCGTGAGGCACGTGCCCTGCACCGCAATCACGACAGGCTTCGAGAGCTTTTCGCCCGAAACCTGCCACGGGTTGATGCCGCCCTCGGGCACCATGTCGAGTCCGTCCGCACCAATGCGGGGGCCGATGTCGGCAAGGTCGAGGCCGCCAGTGAAGTGGTCGCCGTGAGCAAAAACGAAACCCGCCCGCAGCTCGGGATCGCGCTCAAGCTCGCCGTACGCAAGCGCCAGCTGCTGCAACATCTCCATGTCGGCGGCATTGCGCTTGTCGGTGCGATTAAGTCCGATGAGCAAGACGTGACCGTCTCGCTCCACAGTGATTTTGGGCGTGCTGGTGTTGGCGTCAGTCATGTCTTCAGACTACGACTCACCGACTGTTCTGTCGCCGGATGCTGGCGATAAGCTCATACCCACACCAACTTTTCGGAGGCTCCTGTGTTGCGTTCCGCAATCCTCGTACTTACTCTCGCGTCGACGGCGCTCATCGCCGGCTGCTCGAGCGAGCCTCCGGTAGAAGTCCCCGCGAGTGAGATCGCTGCCACGGCAGCAGGCGCGCTCGAACAATCCACGGGAGAACTGCCCGAAATGGACTGCGGTGACGACAGCATCCCGCTCAAGAACGGCACGAAGCTCGATTGCGTTCTCACCGACACCACGCTCGGTGAAGACTTCGACAGCCGTGTCACCCTCAGTGATGTCGACGGCGCGAACTACTCGGTTTCTGTCGAGGTTTCTGAAGAACCACGCGAATGAGTGTTGGCGCTGCTGAGGGCGCCAATCAATCGCAAAATGGTCGGCAGATCATCCACGGCATGGGCGGCGGATGACGGAGCAAACTCGGTGATGCCCGCTCCTGCAAGCGGGAACTTCGCGAGCACCGCGCGAATGGCCTCGGTGAGCGCGGATGCTTCGAGCCCGAACGGCACGGGGGAGCCGAGCCCAGCCAGCGCGGCAGGATCGAGCACGTCGAGGTCGATGTGCAGGTAGACGCTCTCGGCGCCGGTTGCGGTGATGGCCTCGAGCAACGCTTCCGTTGAAAAGGTGGCAGGGCCCAACATCCGAATGTCGGACTGCGTGATGTATTCGTCTTCGGCCGTGTCGATTGAGCGCACTCCGGCGAGAATGACCCGATCAGCGCGCACCGGATGCTCGGGAACGAGTTCAGCCGGCCCATCACCCAGCAGGGTGCGCAACACCATGCCGGTGAACGCGCCAGACGGGCTGGAGGCCGCAGTGTGCAGGTCGGGGTGCGCGTCAAACCACACCACGGCCGGTTGCTGCGCACTCACATGCTCGATTGCGGCGAGTTCAACGCCACAGTCACCACCAATCGTGAGGTGGGGTGTGTTGTCGGCAGCGAGAGCGTTGCGCGTGCGGTCACGCACGAGCAACAGGGAACTGTAGCGGTGGATGCCCGTGCCCTGGTGGTCGCCCGCCTCAAGCGGGACATCGACGGAGCGAGTCGCTGCGGAGGGAAGATCTCCCCGAATCGACTCGGCTCCGTCGACCAGCTGCATGGCTCGAGAAGAACCCGAACCCTGCCACTGGGGCACGACAACATAAGTGAGTGCCATGGTGTGAACTTTCGTGCGGGCGAACTATTCGCCGGCGGTGAGTGCCTGAGCGCCGCCAGCCTTGAGAGCAGCGAGTCGTGCTTCGACTTCGGTGACCTTGCCGAGGTCTTCGAGACCTTCGAACTGAGCATCGAGGCTGGATGCGGCGAGCTCCTGCTGACCGAGAACCTTGGCTTCTTCGCGACGGATCTTGTCTTCGAAACGACCGAGGTCACTGGTGGGGTCGAGGAGGTCGATTGACTTGAGAGCATCGTGCACCTGCGACTGGGCCTCAACCGTCTTCGAGCGGGCAACGAGCTCATCGCGCTTCGACGTGAGTTCGCTCAGCTTGGCGCGCATTCCGTCGAGGCCGCTCTTGAGCTGGTCAACGACCTGCGTCTGTGCGGCGATCGTGGGGGCAGCAGCGCGAGCTTCGTTCTCGGCAGAAACCTGACGCCCGATAGCGATTTTGGCGAGGTTGTCGAACTTGTCGGCATCAGCGGCATTGCCGGCGGCGCGAAGTTCGTCTCCCTTGACGCTGGCCGCAAGAGCCTTACGGCCCCAATCTGATGCAGCCTCGCGGTCTTCGGCGTGGTCCTGCTCCATGAGGCGCAAGTTGCCGATGGTCTGAGCGACAGCGCTCTCCGCATCCGCAATGGAATTGGTGTAGTCGCGAACCAGCTGGTCGAGCATGAGCTGCGGGTCCTCAGCCTGATCGAGGATTGAATTGATGTTCGCCTTCACCATTTGTGAAATACGACCGAGAATCGACTGCTTTGCCATGCGAAGTGCCTTTCGTGAGTTTTCGAAGAAACCGTACTTAGAATCTACCGCCGCGACTGCGACCGCCACCACCGCGTCCAGAACTTCCACTGGAACGTCTACCCCCGCCACCCGAGAATCCGCCCGAGCGAGAGCCCCCGCCCCACGAACCGCCACTGGACGGGCGTGACGACCGCGATCCGAGGCTGCCGCCGATCAAACCACCGATGATGCCGCCCAAGAGATCGCCGCCGCTGCTGCCAACCGCGCCACCCAGACCGCCAAGCATTCCCGAACCGGAACTGCTCCCCGTCGAGAATTGCGACACCTCACGCTGGGCGAGGTCATAGGCACTTGCCGCCAACTGGTCAGCCTGGCGCGCATGCGTCAACGCCGTCACGGGATCGGATGTCTGCAAAGCCAACGCCTGCTTGAACTGACGGTCTGCTTCGCTGATTCTTGTTCGCGCCGTCGCCCCCACACCGCCACGGCGGGTGGTGATGAACTGCGCTGTGGTCGTAATGCGGGACTGCGCTGCAGCCAAAGCCGCCGACAGCTGTGTCGCGGCGTGGGCGAAGGCAGCCTGCTGATCGCGCACGCCGACGAAGACTGTCTCGAGTGCAGCGTTGGCGTCACCCAGAGTGCTGAGGCTCGCCACCGGGTTATCCGTCGCGGACTGCGCCGTCGCCAGAGCCGCTTCAGCAGCCGCGATCGCCGGCTGCAACGCTCCGGCAGTGGCATCAGTAGGCAGCGCGCGAGCAGCAGCAATATCGCCGGTGGTGTCAGTGATCGTGGCAGAAAGCTGGGTCTCGGCAGACTGGAGTTCTGTCGAAAGGGAATCGACGGCATCCATGAGTTGGATGGCCTGGCCTAGTTCCGCTTGAGCGGTGCGAACACCGACGGCGGCCTCGCTCGGTTTCTGCGCCTCGATGGCAGCGCTGGCGGCGGTGGAATCGGCAACGGCCGAGGCGAGCAAGGCGCGAGCGCGTTCACCATTGTCAGTCACGGCTTCGATAGCAACCGGCGCATAGCGACCTCGGAGCGCTTCGAGTGCGCTCTCGGTTGCGGGCAATCGTTCCGACGCCTTCGCGATCAGCGTGGACGTTTCGGCGAGGGCTGCGGGCGCATTCGTTTCGAGCTTGCGCAGCTCATCGAACGCGGCCGCTTGAGCATCAAGCAAATCGTCTGCCCGCTCACACAGCTCGATGATCTCAATTGTCATCGCCCGCTTCTGCTCAGCAGTCTCAGGCTCACTATCATCGAGCTCCTGACGGAGGCGGAACGCCTGCGCCACCGCAGCGCTCGCCTCTTTCAGCGATGCTGCGAAGTTAGTCGTGGCCGCCGCGCCAAACTGGGCCTCAGCAAAACCGAGCTCTTGCTCGCTTGTCTTGAGAGCGTCATCTAGCTCGACAAGCGCACTTCCGGCCCGGCGGTCGAGTTCCTCTTGCGACACGCTCTCGACGGGGGTGCCCGCAGTTGCACCTGTGCTGCCGCGGCGGCGAACACGGTAAAACACGTAAGCACCAACACCAACCACAGCCGCGCCGCCCACAATCGGCAACACCGAGATGCCGCCACCCGATGACTCGGTCGAGCCGGAATCTGTGCCTGTGTCTGTGCCAGTGCCCGCAGCACTATCGCCCGCGAGCGAATCTGCGCCAGCGATCGCAGCCTGTCCCCAGTTATCGTCGCGCAGTTGCGACTCAATGGCGGCTTCCGCTGCATCCAACTGGGCATCGGTTACGGGAGCGTCGGCGGCAACCGACAGCGCGTACTGGCGCTGCGAGACGGCAACCGCGAGCAGAAGATCATCGTCACCGAGCCCATTAGCTTCTGCCGTGGCATCCGCCCAATCGATGGGAGCGGAGGGGTTAGTGAACTCGTCGACATAGACAACAAAGAGTTGGATGCCGGCCCGGTCATACAACGAATCCAGCGCGTCGTTAACGTCGCCGCTATCGCCCGCAAGCACCCCAGCGGAGTCGATGACATAGGCACCATCGAGGCTCACTGGGTCGTCGGCCAGGGCAGGGCTTGCGGTTAGCAAGGCTAGTGCCGCAGCGAGGGCGAAAATGGTGCCCAATCGTGCCTTCACGGGATGCTCCTTCGTCGACAAAAGTGACACGGCGAGTCTAACGACAGGAACCTTGGGTTATTGCAGAACGATCGGCATCTGTTCGCTGCGCACCTCAGCGGCGGCGCCGTCGGCAGGGTCGGTGGGAACGAACGCGAGTGTGCTGCTGATCGCATACGTGCCAGGGGCAACCATTCCGCCCGTGTCGATGGTGGTGCAGTCGTAGATGGCGATAGCCACGGAGAACTCGATGCTTTGGCCAGGCTGCAAATTCACCGGCATGACCGAGAGAATCTGCGCATCGGGGCTGTGGGAAATCACGATGGAATCGTCGAGGAGATTCACGTCAGGCACCGACGCGGTTGTTCCCTGCACAGGGGCATCCGAGTCGTTGGTCAGTCGTACCGTTCCGAAGGCGCTGCCCGACGCCACGACTGCTGCCGGTAGTTCGAGTTCGAGCGTCAAGCCGAAGGGCGACGCAGACTCCACCGGAATCGTCTCACCACACAGGCCAAAAGCGCGGGAATCATCGGGAGCGGCCTGCGCTGCTCCTGCGTCAGACGAATCCGCGGCCGACTCCGGAGCAGAATCGTCCGCCAACATACTCACCGCGGTATCACTGCTTGAGAACAGCGGAATAATGCTGGCTCCCGTAAAGATCAGTGAACTCACCGCGAGTGCGCTCACCACGCCCACTGCCCACTGGCGCGGCCGACGACGCGACTTACTGCGTGAAATAACAGCGGCCGTATCGATGGCCATGGTTGGCGGTTCGCTCGACGTCAGGTGCGCTCGAAGCTCGTTTTCATCAACCACGGTGACCCCCTACGGTGTCGGTAGCATCGCGATCAAGGCTTACAGCCATGCGGCCGAGGGCATCGCTCAAGTAGCGTTTCACAGCGCCTGAGCTGATATCCAGCGTCGCAGCGATGTCGTCCACCTTGAGGTCTTCGTAGTAACGCAGCACGATGCAGGCGCGCTCGCGGGGGCGCAACTTCATCAGCTGAGACTGCAAATCTAAGCGAGCCTCGGTGTCGGCATCCGCAGATTCGTGGATGTCGGGCTCTACCGTGAGGTGGGCAATCTTGCGCCAGCGGCTGATCTTTCGACCGCGGTCAAGGTAGGTGTTCAGAATCGCTCGACGCACATAGGCTTCGGCGCTGGCGATGCCAAATCCGTTGCGCAGGCGACCGAATGTTTTCACGAGGGCATCGTGCACGAGGTCGGAGGCGTCGTCGCGGTTTCCCGAAATCAGGTACGCGTAGCGCGCGAGTGCTTCGCCGCGCTCTTCGACGAGTTGCGTAACTACGTCTTCCCAGCGGGCAGGGGTGTTTTCGGTCTCAGTCACTGAGCCCCTCCTCGCCGTCGTCTCTATTGTGGCCGAGGAATGGCCAATAGTTAGTGCAATTGTGGTCACACTAGTAAAGACGAACGGCGAGGCGGTTTCGTTGGTTAGCTCTGGAGACGCGTTTTCAGGTGCTCAAGTTGGCGAGAAACTGCGGCAGGAACCCGGCCGTCGAAGGTGGCAAAGAACTCTTCGGTGGCTTCGGCTTCGGCCATCCACGAGTCGTTATCGATCGCAAAAAGCTGTTCCATGGTGTCATCGGCGAGTTCAAGACCATCGATGTTGAGATCGCCTTCACGCGGCATCAACCCGAGGGCGCTTTCGCGGGCGGCAACCGTGCCGTCAACACGGTTGAGAATCCATTCGAGCACGCGCGAGTTTTCGCCAAATCCTGGCCACAAGAAGGAGCCGTCGGCACCTTTGCGGAACCAGTTGACTTGGAAAATGCGCGGCACCGTGCCGGATCCGCGGAGATCCTGGCCGACCGAGAGCCAGTGGGCCCAATGGTCTGCCATGTTGTATCCACAGAACGGCATCATGGCGAACGGATCTCTCCGTAGTTCGCCAATGGTGCCTTCGGCAGCCGCCGTCCGCTCAGATGAGATAGTGGCGCCCAGGTAGACGCCATGCTCCCAATCTCGTGCCTCCACCACTAGCGGCACGTTGGTCGCGCGGCGACCGCCGAAGATTATGGCGTCGATAACGACGCCCTGTGGCGATTCCCAGTCATCTGCGATGCTGGGACATTGTGCTGCTGCCACAGTAAAACGTGAGTTCGGGTGAGCCGACGGGGTGCCAGATTCTGGCGTCCAGTCGTTACCCTGCCAATCGATAAGGTGCTCGGGCACTTCATCGCTCATGCCTTCCCACCACACGTCGCCGTTATCTTTCAGGCCAACGTTGGTGAAAACGGTGTTGCCCCAGATGGTGTCCATCGCGGTTTCGTTGGTGGCGTAGCCGGTGCCCGGTGCCACTCCAAAGAAGCCGGCTTCAGGGTTGATGGCGCGCAGGCGGCCGTCAGCTCCCTTGCCGAGCCACGCGATGTCGTCGCCAATCGTCTCGGCCTTCCAACCGGGGATGGTCGGCTTGAGCATGGCCAGGTTGGTCTTGCCACAGGCGCTGGGAAATGCTGCCGCGATGTGGAACACACGACCGCGGGGGTTGGTGAGCTTGAGGAGCAGCATGTGCTCAGCAAGCCAGCCCTCTTCGCGAGCGATTACCGAAGCGATGCGCAGTGCGAATGACTTTTTCGCGAGAATCGCGTTGCCGCCGTACGCGGAACCGAACGACCAGATTTCGCGAGTCTCGGGGAAGTGGCTGATGTACTTGGTCTGGTTGCAGGGCCACGGCACATCGGTGTCTCCGGCAGCCAGTGGTGCTCCGACACTATGGATGGCGCGCACCCATTCAGTGGAGTCATCGATCGACTGGAGTACGGCGGTTCCCATCCGCGTCATGATGCCCATGCTCATGACGACGTACGGGGAGTCCGTTACCTGCACGCCGATCTTGGCGAGTGGGGAACCGAGCGGTCCCATCGAGAACGGAACAACGTACATCCGACGACCGCGCATGCTGCCGGCGAAGAGGCCGTCAAGCGTGTTGCGCATTTCTGCAGGCTCTGCCCAGTTATTCGAGGGGCCAGCATCTGCTTCTTCGGCAGAGCAAATGAAGGTTCGCGCTTCGACGCGGGCGACATCGCTCGGATCGCTGCGGGCGAGGTAGCTGTGGGGACGGTACTCGTCGTTGAGGCGGGTGAGCGTTCCGGCAGCAACCATTTCGGTCGCGAGCTCGTCTGCTTCCTCTGCGCTGCCGTTGCACCAGACAATATCGTCGGGCTGTGTGAGGGCGGCGATCTGTTCCACCCACGTCATAACACTCTGGTTTGTTCCGTCGGGTGCGGAGAAGTGCGTTCTTGTCATCTCGGCGATGCTCATTTCTACCTTCCGCTGAAGAGTTGTAGTGCTGAAAAAACTGTTGTTATTCGATGATGACGCACTTTTGCTCCCCACGTTGGCGAATCGAGTGGTAAGAATCATTATTCTTTAGTTATAGTGAACGTGTGAATGATCTTGTGACTCTCGGGCAACGCATCCGACATTTCCGCACGACCGCCGGCATGACCCTCGATCAGTTGGGAGACAAGGTCGGTGTGGCTGGTAGCCAGCTCTCGCTGATGGAGAACGGGCGACGAGAACCCCGACTCACTCTTTTGTCGGCCATTGCGGCCGCCACGGACATCCAACTGGCTGATCTCTTGGAGGAGTCGCCGCCCACCAAGCGCGCTGCCCTCGAAATTGAGCTGGATCGCTTGCAACGCAGCACTATCTACGCCTCGCTGGGGTTGCCCAAGATTCGCCCATCAAAAGGCATTCCCGATGAGACGCTTGAAGCCATCGTTGGCCTCCACCACGAACTTTCGACGCGGTCGCGCAAAGCGATTGCCACGCCTGAAGAGGCCCGTCGTGCCAACACCGAGTTGCGGATCCGCATGCGTGCCCTCGACAACTACTTGCCTGAGCTTGAAAAAGAAGCAGAAAAGTTGACGATTGCCGGAAACCACACCTCGGGCGCCCTGACTCACCGGGCCGTGAGCCTGATGGCAGAATCGCTCGGCTTCGAGCTCGTGCATGTGCACGACCTGCCGCATTCAGCACGCTCGGTTACTGACCTCAAGCACGGACGCATCTACTTGCCTCCGGCATCTATTCCTGGCGGTCACGGCTTGCGCTCCATGGCGCTTCAAGCGATGGCGCACCGCGTTCTTGGGCACACCGAACCCACCAGTTACGCCGAGTTCTTGCACCAGCGTCTCGAAATTAACTACTTTGCGGCGGCAGTGCTCATGCCCCTCAAGCAGTCCGTTGCATTCTTGGGTGAAGCCAAGACGAATCGCAATATCGCTGTTGAAGACTTCCGGGACGCCTTCGGCGTCACCCATGAAGCAGCAGCGCTGCGCTTCACCAACTTGGCAACCTCGCACCTCGATCTCGAAACGCACTTCTTGCGCGTCGGCGACGATGGGGCTGTCTACAAGGCTTACGAAAATGATGGTCTGCGGCTGCCCGTTGACGTCACCGGTTCAGCGGAGGGCCAGTTTGTGTGCCGCAATTGGAGCGCGCGAACAGCGTTCACGCGCACCAACCGCACGACAGAGTTCTACCAATACACCGACACCCCAGAGGGCAGCTTCTTCGAGTCAACCCAAACGGGAACGACGGATGCCGAAGAGTTCTCCATCACCATCGGGGTGCCCTTCGCGCACTCGAAATGGTTCCGCGGCCGCGCGACCGACGTTCGCAAGTCGTCAACCTGCCCTGATGAGAGCTGCTGTCGCAAACCCGAAGACGAGTTGCGCGATCGCTGGTCAGGTAACGCGTGGTCGAGCGCCAAACTTCACGCCCACATTCTCTCGCCGCTGCCCTCGGGAACCTTCCCGGGAGTGGATGATCGCGAGCTCTACGAATTCTTGGAGTTGCACGCGAGCGACGCGCGGTAACGGCGTATCGCGTGGCCGGATCATCTCGCGGTTAGCAGTCGCAGGAGATCGCCGCTACGGGGGCGGTGAGCGGATCCTTTTCGCGGATGACGGGGCCGGTACTGCTCTCTACGGGGAAGCCTTCGCGCGCCCAGTACTCGAAACCGCCGATCATTTCGCGCACTTCGTAGCCGAGCTTCGCGAACTCCAGCGCGGCTTTCGTGCCACCGTTGCAGCCGGGGCCCCAGCAGTAGACGACGACAGGCATGTCGTGGGGGATCTCGGCGTCGGCGCGAGCGCTGATGGTGGCGGTCGGCATATGCACGGCACCTACCGCGTGACCCTGGTCCCACGCAGCGTCGCCGCGCGAGTCGATGAGCACGAAGCGGTCATTGGCCTCGAGCGCTGCCCCGACATCCGAGGGATCAGTTTCGTAGTCGAGCTTGCCCGAAAAGTGGGCAACTCGGTCTGCGGCGGTAGCGGGAGGCGTCATGCCTACAGGCTAGCGGCGCAGCGTCGGTGCGGTGGGGTAGTTTCGGTTCGACGCAGAACCCATTAGATGAAGGAGCACCCCGCTATATGGCGAAGAAAGCAGCGACGGCAGCTCCGATCATTGATGCGTTGCGTTTAGAGAATCTCGTCGACGGTGAAGCGACGTTGCTGCGCGCCCACGAAAGCTATGACGGGCAACGGTTCACGGCATCCGATGTCAGCGAAGATGACCTTTCAGGGATTTCGTTCACGGAGTGCGAACTGATCGAGCTCGAGGCCAACGAGACCAACTTTCGAGCAGCCACTTTTGTGGAGACGCGATTCGAAAAACTGAACGCCGCCATTTTCTCGGCCCCGCGCTCGAACCTTCGTGACGTGAGTATCGAGGGCTCCCGGCTGGGGTCGGCGGAATTCTATGAGTCAACGTGGAGATCGATCCGTTTCGTGCACTGCCGCATCGGATACCTCAATCTGCGCGGCGCCCACCTGCAAGATGTGTTATTCGACGACTGTCTGATCGACGAGCTCGACCTCGGCGGCGCTACGGCAAACCGTGTCGCGTTCACGAACACGCAGGTGAACACTCTCGACCTCACCCGCGCCAAGCTCACTAACGTCGACTTGCGGTCGCTCGAATTGCGCCACGTCACGGGGGTCGAACATCTCAAGGGCGCGACGATTAACTCTTACCAACTGGCAGAACTCGCACCGGCCCTCGCCGCGCACCTCGGGATCGTGCTCGAAGACTAAGTCGGCTTAGCAACCGCCGCTAGTGGTCGAGCAGCAGACGCCCGTCTCGGGCAGCATCAGGTTCACTCGGCCGGCACTCGCCACGTCGCCAGCGATAGCGGCAACCACCGAGCGCACCTGCTCGTAGCCGGTGGCCATCAGGAAGGTCGGCGCGCGACCGTAGCTCTTCATGCCGACGATATAGACGTTCTTTTCGGGATGCGCGAGCACGCTCGCTCCGTGCGGCTCCACGGTGCCGCAGCTGTGCACATTCGGATCGATGAGGGGCGCCAGCGTCACGGGAGCTTCGAGCACTGGGTCGAGGCTGAGGTGCAGTTCCCGCAGGATCGCCAGATCGGGGCGGAAGCCAGTGGCGGCGGCGAGAGCATCCACCGTCACTGATTGCTCGCCGTCGGGATTGCGGCTTGTGACGGTGAGGCGGCCATCGGGCTGCGGGGTGAGCTCGGTGACGGTGAAATCGGTCAGGAGCGAGATCGCACCAGATTCGACGGCAGCTTTGAGGCGAGTGCCGAGGGCGCCGCGGCCGGGTAGTTCATCGGCGCTGCCGCCACCATAGAGCCGACGGGCCGAGCGGCCGCGAATCGCCCACGTGATTTGGGTACCGGGCTCAGTGTCGCGCAGTTCGGCGAGAGCGAGCAGGGTGTTGGCGGCGGAGTGCCCCATGCCAATTACGAGGGTGTGCTTGCCCGCGAAGCGAGCCCGATCGGTGCCGAGAACATCGGGAAGCGGGCCGGCAAGCCAAGAAGCGCTGTCGGTTTCGCCTGTTGCCGGGAGCCCGGACGCACCAATGGGGTTGTTGTGGCCCCAGGTTCCCGAGGCATCAATGATGGCCGAGGCGAGGATGTCGTACACGCCATTGGGGGAATCAATGCGCACCAGGAGCGGCCGGCGCTCGCGGCCAACCGTCTTGGTTGAGTCAATGCTCTGGCGCGACATCCCGATCACGCGGCTGTTGTAGCGGATGAGCGGTGCCAACTCGGCGGTAGCAGCGAGCGGAATTAGGTAGTCCCGCACGAGTTCGGCGCCGGTGGGCAGGGTTTCGGCGTCGGGGGAGACCCAGTCCGTTTTTTCGAGAAGTGCACGCCCGCTGGGGTCGATGTTGTATTTCCACGAGGAGAAGAGGGAGACGTGCCCCCATGCGCTAATGGCCGCACCGGCATGGTCGCCGGCTTCGAGCACTACGGCATCGATACCTCGCTGAGCGAGGTTGGCGGCAGCAGCGAGCCCAATCGGGCCGGCTCCGATGACCACGACGGGGAGCGGGCTGGAGGGGGAAGGTGCGATGGTCATTGCTCTCCTTGATGATGTTCGTCATAGCGTTACTAGCGCTCACTCACAATAACAGTACTTACTGTTGATAACAAAGAAATCAGGTAAGGTGAGGGTATGAGCGAACGTGTCGATCTTCTGATGATTCAGAAGCCCACCTGGTCGGCAACGGCCGAGCGGGCCCAGAGCCTGGCGCCGCTCCTGCGCGCCCTCGGCGATCCCAACCGGCTGCAGCTCGTGCTGCTCCTCACCGAACGCGCCCACACGGTGCGCGAACTGACGGATGCCACCGGCCTGAGCCAAACGCTCGTGAGCCACCACTTGGCGCCGCTGCGCGAGAACGGTCTCGTCACGGTGACGCCTCGCGGTCGCTCCAACGTGTACGAACTCTGCTGCGAAGCCTTCGCCGAGCCTGTCAAGATGCTCGCGTCTGTCGCGACGAGCACCGATGCTGGCGCTGAGGCCTGCTGTGTCGTCGCGAATTAGCTCCCGCGCTAGAAAGCAAAACAGCCGCACAAAGTGTGCGGCGTTGAGCTGATAACAGTGCCCCCGGAGGGAATCGAACCCCCGACCTACGGTACCGGAAACCGGCGCTCTATCCCCTGAGCTACGAAGGCAAGGGCTCCATCTTAGCAAGCAATTGCCACCCACTATTAGCACGCTGTGGGGATGACCAGTTCAGCTTCTCGTGACAGTATCGGAGGATGCTGCGCACTGTGTCATCCCACCAAGAACTCGACCTTCGGGGTCGCACCGAAATGGTCTTCAGTATTGCGGTCTCCGCTTACTGGCCTAAGGCATCCGAGTCCATCGATTTTGTGTTGGATGGTGAGCCCCAGCAGCCAACAGAGTTGGTCGATGCGCGCGGAACCCGACTGCATTCGCTCACTGCTGGCCCGGGGCGTCTCGTCGTGGACTACGCCGCGACCGTGGAGGAAACTCCCGAACCTGCGCCGGTCAACGAGATCGACCTGATCGAGTTTTTGCGACCGAGTCGCTATTGCGAGTCCGATGTTCTGCTTCCGAGCGCTCGTTCGTTGTTCCCGAGCCAGACCGGTCACGAGTTGCTTCAGGCAGTGCGTGATTGGGTCGGCGCGAATATGCGGTACACGCCAGGTATCTCATTGGCGACCGATGGGGCAGCCCATTCGATGTTGGCGCGCCAGGGTGTTTGCCGGGACTACGCGCACCTCACGATTTCGATGCTGCGTGCCAAAGATGTGCCGGCGCGGTATACCTCGGTGTACGCGCCCGGGCTGAGCCCCATGGACTTCCATGCCGTAGCCGAGGCGTATGTCGACGGCGCGTGGTGGATCGTTGATTCCACCGGGCTTGCTCCGCGTCAGTCTCTTGTGCGCATCGCTACGGGCCGGGATGCAGCCGATACGGCCTTCCTCACCAATCACTGGGCTGATTTGTTCTTGCAGAATCTTTCGATCACGGTGACGGCAGATACGCTGCCCGCCGACGATCATCGGTCGCCGGTGCAGCTTCCCTAACTGTCCGTGCCTTGTGGGTGCAACAACTGCCCGCGTCGCCGCCGAGCGTTGTGCGTCGAACCGGCGGGTGTTACTTCAGTGCGGCAGTGACATCCGCAACCAGGGCGGTCGCATTGCTGGCACGCGAGAACAGCGGCGAGCTGATGGTCACCCAATACGGGCCGGTGAAGACTTGAGCTGTTCCTGTGCCGCCTTGGGACGAAAAGTAGCCAGCGTAGCTATCGGTGCTTGCGCCAGCGTTTGCCTTGAGTGTGCTGATCGCGCTGGGGGCTGGTTGCGCGACTGAGACATCGATAGTGGTTCCGCTGGTTCCGTTCTCCCAGCGGCAGGCGGTGCCCTGCGAACCAACTGCCGCTGCTGCGGTTGACCCGGCGGCGGGGGTGAAGTTGCTCAGCAACACATAGTTGGGGTTGAAGTCGTACATTTCCTGGGGCGTGATGAGCGCTGAGCAGGCAATGTCTACAGGGGTGGCTTCAGGAGCGGGTGCCGAAGTTGGTTCAACCGGGGTCGTTGGGGCGCTTGTGGGGTCTGAGCCACTCGTCGATGTAGCGGTTGGCGTTGCGGTGCTCGACGGCACGGTACTGGTGGGGGAGGCGCTCGGCACTGATTCGGTCGGAACACATGCGCTCAAGAGAAGAACGGATGCGCTCAGTGCGATCACTGCAGGAATAATGCGAAGTCGAGAAGCCATAGTTCCATTCTGCTGACCCGCAGCGCTGACGAAGTGCAGTGACCCGGCATTGTCGCGAACTGCGCCAGATCCGCAGTCGTCACCCAGTACTCTTAAGAGGTGAATCCTGCTGACCTTTCTGCCACCTTGCTCTCTGTCGTCTCCCGCATTGCGGCTGACCGCGGCACGCCCGATCTGGGCCTGACTGTGAACGATCTGGTGCTGGAGCGTCCGCGCAACCGCGATCATGGCGACTGGGCATCCAACATCGCTATGAAGCTGGCGAAGCCGTTGGGGGCGAACCCTCGTGAACTTGCGACAGAAATCGCTGAGCAGGCGCGCGCTATCGATGGAATTGCTTCGGTGGATGTTGCAGGCCCCGGCTTCATCAACATCACCCTGGATGCCGCTGCCGCTGGTGCGCTCGCGAAGACAATCGTTGAGCAGGGCGAGGCCTACGGTCGCAATGATTCCCTCGCGGGTCAGACCATCAACTTGGAGTTCGTTTCGGCCAACCCCACGGGCCCGCTGCACATCGGCCACACGCGGTGGGCGGCTCTCGGCGATTCGCTTGCCCGCATCCTGAAAGCTGCCGGTGCAGAGCTGGTGAGCGAGTTCTACATCAATGACGCCGGAAACCAGATGGACAACTTTGGGGCGTCAATTCTCGCGTCGGCGAAGGGTGAGCCCACTCCGGAGAACGGCTACCCGGGCGCTTATGTTGCCGAGCTCGCTCAGCGCGTGCTCGCCTCGAACCCCGAAATTCTCGAACTCGACCACGACGAGGCGATCGCTGTTGCGCGCGAGCGGGGCTATGAGCTTCAGCTCGGCGAAATTAAGAAGTCGCTCGCCGCGTTCAACGTGCACTTCGACGTCTGGTTTAGTGAGCGCGAGCTTCATGCTGTCAACGCCGACGGCAAGAGTGCGATCGATACTGCCGTCGAGCGTTTGCGTGCCCAGGGCCATGTCGCCGACATCGACGATGCCGTGTGGGTCAAGACCACCGATTTCGGCGATGACAAAGACCGCGTTATCAAGCGCGGCAACGGCATTTATACCTACTTTGCAGCCGATGCGGCCTACTACTTGAGCAAGGGCGACCGTGGCTTCGCCCACAAGATCTACTTGCTCGGTGCAGACCACCACGGCTATGTCCACCGCCTCAAGGCGCTCGCGGGTGCTGCCGGTGACGACCCCAACAAAGACATTGAGGTGCTCATTGGGCAGCTCGTGAGTATCAATGGTGCTCGCCTTTCGAAGCGTGCCGGCAACATCATCGAACTCGACGACTTGCGTGAATGGCTCGGAACAGATGCGCTGCGCTACTCGCTCGGTCGCTACCCCTCCGATTCGCCGCTCAGCCTCGACCCCGAGATTCTGCAAAAGCGCACGAACGATAACCCCGTCTTCTACGTGCAGTACGCTCACGCGCGCACTCACAGCGTTGCTCGCAACGCGGGGGAGTCGGGAGTGGATCGCAGCGTCTTCGATGCTTCGCTTCTCACGAACGAATCTGAGAGCATCCTGCTTGGAGTGCTTGCTGAGTTCCCGCGCATCGTCGCTCAGGCGGCGGAGTTGCGTGAACCGCACCGCATCGCGCGCTTCGCGGAAGAGCTCGCGGGCAGCTATCACCGGTGGTACGACCAGTGCCGGGTCACTCCCTTGAACGATGAAGAGGTCACCGACGTTCACCGCACCCGACTCTGGGTCAACGACGCTGTCGGTCAGGTTCTGCGCAACAGCCTTTGGATGCTCGGGGTCGGTGCACCCGAGCGGATGTAGCTTTCGTGACTTCAGACGAACGGCCCGGTCACGACGAAGAGCTTGCCGGCTCCGAGGATGGCACGGCGCCGACGCTCGATTTGGGCGTTCAGTCCACCGTCGAGTTGCGTCTCGCTGAGACGGCTGCGCCCGCGGCGAAACCCCGGCGGCGACGTCGTTGGATCTGGTGGGTCGTTCTTGCGGTCGTGGCGATCATCCTGATCACGGGCGTCATTCTCGTGGAAACAGTCGGTCGTACTTTCGCGACGAATCTGGTGCGGGATGAGATTGCCTCGTCGCTCAACCTCGAAACGACCGCGGGCGTTGCTGTTGATCTCGGCTCCGGTTCGCTCATCGTGCAAGCTCTCACGGGCGGCCTCGATGTCGTCACGATCGACGTCGATAGCTTCGAAGTGAACGGCCTTGAGTCTTCCGTCAGCGTTGTGGCGACAGGCGTTCCGATAATGACCTCGCAGCCTGTGGGCACTCTCTCGATGGATGTCTCTATTGCGGGCAGCGAAGTGTCCAAGCTTGCGACAACGTTGAGCGGCACCGGGCTCGATTCGATCGAACTCGAAGGCAGCGCCATCCGAGTGTCGACTGTCTTCAAGCTCTTGTTCTTTGAGATCCCTGTCGCCCTTGATTTGGTGCCGGTTGCTGCCGGAGACGCCGTTGCGTTTGAGCCGGAGTCGGTCATTCTGGGGGATCAACAGATCTCAGTTGCTGACCTGCGCGAGAACCCGCTCGTCTCGGGGCTGGCTGGCAGCCTATTGAGCTCTCAAGAGTTCTGTGTCGCGTCATCATTGCCGACCGCCTTGACGATCGATTCGGTTGAAGTGGCGAACGACAACCTCGTCATCCAACTCAGTGCTGACGGCATTGCGCTCGACGATGCGGCCTGGCAACAATACGGCACGTGTCCAGCGCCGTAGCTCGATTCAGCGCTAGCCGCGCCAGCCGTTAGAGTGGTCAGCATCCCCAACGCCTGTGCGGACACAATCCGCCGTTTTCCGTCTACATCTCTGTGAGGTGCGACTGTGTTCGCGAACCCGCTGGCGCCCGAGTGGCTCGAAACTCCCGCCGAAGCAAATTCTTTGCCATCGACCGTCTGGTCACGCACGTCAGCGCGCGCCGAGAACGGTGAACTGACGATTGCGGGGGTCACAGCGAGCGAGCTCGTTTCTGCCTTCGGCACTCCGGTCTACGTTGTGGACGAAGCGGATGCCATTGCTCGTGCCACCGAAATCAAGGCGGCGTTCGATTCCGAGTTCTCTCGCATCGGCTCCGGAGTCAAGGTGTATTACGCGGGCAAGGCGTTCCTCTGCACGGAGGTCGTTCGGTGGATGACGGCTGCTGGCCTCAACATTGATGTCGCCTCGGCTGGCGAGATGGCGGTTGCGCTCGCGGCTGGCACAGATGCGTCGCGTTTGGGTTTTCACGGCAACAACAAAAGTCTTTCCGAGATCGACCGTGCCGTGCGCGCGGGCATCGGCCCCATCGTTATCGACAGCGTCGTCGAAATCGGTCGGGTTGCTGAAGCCGCCACACGGCACGGTCGAACCCAGCGGGTGCGTTTGCGCATCAATAGCGGGGTTCACGCATCAACCCACGAGTACTTGGCGACGGCGCGGGAGGACCAGAAGTTTGGTGTCCCGCTTGCTGAGGCTGAAACTCTCGTGGCGCAGATCCGCTCGCATCCTTCGCTGGATTTTGTGGGCATCCATTCGCATATTGGTTCGCAGATTTTTGATACTGCGGGCTTTGCTGAGGCGGCACGTCGTTTGCTTGAGTTGCACGCGCGGTTGTCGGTGGTTGCTCCGGTGCCCGAGCTCAATCTGGGTGGCGGTTTTGGCATCGCGTATACCTCGGTTGATCAGGCTTTGCCGGTTGCTGAGCTTGCCGCGTCGCTGGCTACCATCGTTGAGGCCGAGTGCGCGCGGCTCGAGATTCCGGTACCGATCATTGCGATTGAGCCCGGCCGGTCGATCATTGGCCCGTCGACAACCACGCTCTACACGGTCGGCACGATTAAGGATGTGCTCGTTGATGGTGTCGCCGTGCGCAAGTACGTCAGCGTTGATGGCGGCATGAGCGACAACATTCGTCCTGCTTTGTATGAGGCCGACTATTCGGCTCGCATCGCGAATCGGATTTCGGATGCCGCCCCTGAGCTTGCACGCATTGTGGGCAAGCACTGCGAGGCGGGCGACATTGTCGTGCGCGCCGAGTACTTGCCTGGTGACGTCGAGATTGACGACGTGATCGCCGTGCCTGCCACTGGTGCCTACGGTTGGGCGATGTCCAACAACTACAACTATCTTGCGCGCCCGCCCGTCGTTGCGGTGCGCGATGGCCACGCCCGCATCATTGTGCGCGGCGAAACCGAAGACGACCTACTCAGCCGCGACGCGGGAATCACACCATCGGGAGACTCTGAATGATCGAATACCGCAACCTTCGCGTCGCAGTTTTGGGCGGAGGGAGTGTCGGATCGCAGGTCACCGCACTGTTGCTTGAACACGCTGACGAACTCGCCGCCCGTGCCGGAGCCGGACTTGAAGTCGTCGGCGTTGCCGTGCGCGACCTCGACGCTCCTCGCGACACCAACATCCCCCAAGAACTCCTGACGACCGATGCAGAGTCGCTCATCGTCGGAGCCGACATCGTCATCGAACTCATTGGTGGCCTCGAGCCCGCTCGCACCTGGATTCTCAAGGCTCTGCATTCAGGCGCTGACGTCATCACCGCCAACAAGGCTCTGCTGGCTCACCACGGCGCTGAACTCTTCGAAGAGGCAGCCCAAGTCGGCGCGCAGCTCTACTACGAAGCTGCTGTTGCTGGCGCGATCCCCATCATTCGCCCGTTGCGCGACAGCCTCGCTGGTGACCGCGTCAAGCGCATCCTCGGCATCGTCAACGGCACCACGAACTACATTCTTGACCGCATGGATGCCACGGGCGACAGTTTCGACGACGCCCTCGCCGAGGCGACTCGCCTCGGGTATGCCGAAGCTGACCCCACTGCAGACATCGAAGGCTATGACGCCGCCCAGAAGGCATCCCTGCTCTCGAGCCTCGCGTTCCACACTCGCGTTCCGCTGGAATCGGTCCACCGTGAGGGAATCACGGGCGTCACCGCCGAGCAGGTTATTGCGGCCCGCAAGGCTGGTTATGTCGTCAAGCTACTCGCCATTTGCGAACGCATCCTCAACGCTGACGGCACCACCGCTGGAGTCAGCTCTCGCGTGCATCCCGCACTCGTTCCGCTGACTCACCCGCTCGCTGCGGTGCACGGCGCGAACAACGCTGTGTTTGTTGAGGCCGAAGCTGCAGGCAGCCTCATGTTCTATGGCGCTGGTGCTGGCGGAATCGAAACAGCATCCGCTGTTCTCGGTGATGTCGTATCCGCTGCTCGCCGCCACGTCATTGGTGGTCCTGGCGTTGCCGAGTCGACGCACGCAAACCTGCCCATCTTGCCGATCTCTCGCGTTACGACGCGCTACCAGATCACCTTGACGGTCGTGGATGAGCCTGGTGTGCTCGCTAAGATCGCTGCCGTCTTTAGCGATAATGGCGTCTCTGTCGAGGCGGTCAATCAGACTGTCGGCGCGGTAACTGAGGGCGTGCCGAGCGCTACCCTTATTACGGTCACGCACGAAGCGACCGATGAATCGCTAGCCGCCACGGTGGCAGCGCTGACCGAGAACTCGGTGGTGCGCGATGTTGTGTCTGTTTTGAGAGTCGAAGGACTGTAGCCAATGGGCCGTGAAATCAGCAACCGACAGCGGGAAAGTCTTCTTCACAAGCACGCCGGCAGCCTCGGCTTGACGATGGCGAAGGCATGACCTCGCTCGTCGGTCGCAGTGTCGTCGTGCGCGTGCCGGCGACTTCGGCCAACCTTGGCCCGGGGTTTGACACGCTCGGGCTTGCGCTGTCGCACTATGACGAGTTGATCGTCACTGCGGTCGAGGGCTCTGGCGTCACGATTGATGTCACGGGTGTTGGCGCCGGAATTGTCGCGACCGATGAATCAAACCTCGTCATTCAGGCGATTCAGCACTGCTTTACGCACTTCGGGCAGACCATGCCAGCGCTGCACGTATCGGCGACCAATGTCATCCCGCACGGTGGGGGACTTGGTTCGTCTGCTGCGGCAATCGTTTCGGGCGTCATGGCGGCCAAGGGGCTGCTTGAGGGCATCGTCGAAATGGATGCCGCAACTCTCCTCGTACTCGCCACTGAGCTTGAGGGTCACCCCGATAACGTCGCGCCTGCCCTCTTGGGCGGCCTCACGATCGCGTGGACCACCGATTCGGGGCCGCAGGCCAAGAAGCTGATGGTGCACCGTGGAGTGTCACCTCTTGTTCTTGTGCCCGACTTCCGGGTTTCGACGGCGCATGCGCGCAGTTTGCAACCGGATGCCGTGCCCTACGCCGACGCTGTCTACAACGTTTCGCGGGCTGCGCTCCTCATTGCGGCACTCACGCAGAGCCCTGAAGTGTTGCTCGAAGCCACCGGCGATCGCCTGCACCAGGACTACCGCGCTGCAGCGATGCCGCAGACCACAGAGCTGATCCGGATGCTGCGCTCGCACGGCCATGCTGCGGTCGTTTCCGGTGCCGGGCCCTCGGTTCTGGTGCTGGCTGATGACCCCGCGAGGCGTCTCGAGGCCGCGGCTCTCGTGCAGGAGCACGCCGCAACGCCGTGGGAAAGCCTCCTCTTAGCCGTGGACTTCAAAGGTGCTACAGTGAATGAGCACCAGGTAGAAGCTACGGCGTAGTCGTAGCCTCCCGGTCGCACTTCACCCGTCGTATCCCCGAATTTAGATTCCTGCGCATCCGCGCAGACATCGGTGAGCGACTAGCTCTCCACCAAGGAAATCAATCTTGGCTGGGGAAAGGAACCCCAAGTAGTGACTGACGTCAACAACCACGCATCAAGCGTGGATTCCCGTGCCGCGCTGAGCGCGTTGCGACTGCCCGAGCTTCAAGCTATGGCAGCCGAACGCGGCATCACCGGTACTTCCAAACTTCGCAAAGGAGATCTCGTGGACGCAATTAACGAGAAGAACAACAGCAACACCGCATCAACCCCACCCACCGAGGCTGCAGCAGCTCCGGTTCGCAAGCGCGCTTCGCGCCGTGTCACGAGCACTGACGGTGCCGCCATCGCTGGCACCGAGAGCCCCGCTGGCGCTCCTCAGGTAGACAAGAGCGCTTCATCGTCGAAGGAATCAGCTGCTCAGGCACCTGCCGCCGACGCCGCAGCGGAGAAGCCGAAGACGGCTCCTCGTAAGAAGAAGACTGAGGCTGCAGTTGCTCCCGAGTCGGATGCCGCAGCAAGCACCACCGCATCGACCAGCGCAGCAGCATCCACCGATGCTCCCGCAGCCGATGCAGCCCCCAAGCGCAACCGTCGCAGCTCCAGCCGTAGCGCTGCACCTGCGGACGCATCGAACGACGAGACCTCGGCTTCGGCCGACGCGAAGTCGGCCGACGTGAAGTCGACCGACAACGACAGCAAGGCTGCCAAGGGCGGCAACAAGAACGACAACCGCAACAACAACAAGAGTGACAAGGGCAGCAACAACGCCGACAACTCTGACAAGAATTCCGACGACAAGAACGGCAACGCTGACAAGAACGGCAACGCTGACAAGAACGGCAACGCTGACAAGAACAGCAACGCTGACAAGAACAGCGGTTCTGACAACAGCGACGACAACGATTCCGACAACGAGTCGGGTTCGGGCCGTGGCCGCAACCGCAACCGCAGCCGTAATGGCAGCAGCCAAAACGCTGAGGGTTCGGGCCGTCAAAACAACAACCGTCGTCAGAACAACAACAACGATGGCAACAACGCTGAGGGCAACAACGGCGGAAACCGCAACGGCAACAACAATGGCGGAAACAGCCGTAACAACGATGACTCGCGCGGCGGCGACGTCGACTCCGAGCGCGGTGGACGCGGTCGTTACCGTGACCGCAAGCGTGGCCGTGGAAACATGGGCGACGACTTCGAGCCCGAGATCACCGATGACGACGTACTGATCCCGGTTGCCGGCATCCTCGACGTTCTCGACAACTACGCTTTCGTGCGCACCACTGGTTACCTTCCCGGTAACAGCGACGTGTACGTGTCGCTTGGCCAGGTCAAGAAGTACAATCTCCGCAAGGGTGACGCCGTTGTTGGCGCTATTCGCCAGCCGCGTGAGGGTGACAACAGCCAGGGCCGCCAGAAGTACAACGCGATCGTGCGCATCGACTCGATCAACGGTCTTCCCGTTGAAGAGGCTGCGAACCGCGTTGAATTCGGCAAGCTCACACCGCTCTACCCGCAGGATCGTTTGCGTCTCGAGACTGAGCCGTCGATGCTGTCGACGCGCATCATCGACCTTGCTGCTCCGATCGGTAAGGGCCAGCGCGGACTAATCGTCTCGCCGCCCAAGGCAGGCAAGACGCAGATTCTTCAGGCCATCGCGAACGCGATCTCCAAGAACAACCCCGAGGTTCACCTCATGGTTGTTCTCGTTGACGAACGCCCAGAAGAAGTTACGGACATGCAGCGCACCGTCAAGGGCGAAGTTATTGCTTCGACCTTCGACCGCCCCGCTGAAGACCACACCACGGTTGCCGAATTGGCTATCGAGCGCGCTAAGCGTCTCGTCGAGCTGGGCCACGACGTAGTCGTACTGCTCGACTCGATCACGCGCCTCGGCCGTGCCTACAACCTGACTTCACCGGCCTCAGGTCGCGTTCTTTCCGGTGGCGTCGACTCCGCAGCGCTGTACCCGCCGAAGCGTTTCTTCGGTGCGGCTCGCAACGTTGAAGAGGGCGGCTCGCTCACCATCATCGCTACCGCGCTCGTCGAGACCGGTTCGAAGATGGACGAGGTTATCTTCGAAGAGTTCAAGGGCACTGGCAACATGGAACTGCGTCTGTCGCGCCAGCTGGCTGACAAGCGCATCTTCCCCGCCGTCGACTTCAACGCATCCGGAACACGTCGCGAAGAGATGCTTCTCGGGGCAGACGAAGTCAAGGTCACTTGGAACTTGCGTCGTGCCCTCGCCGGTCTCGACCAGCAGGCTGCACTCGAGATCGTGTTGAATAAGCTGAAGGAGACGCAGTCGAACGTTGAGTTCCTCATGCAGATCCAGAAGTCACTTCCTTCCACTAACGGCACAAAAGAGGACTAACTATGTTCGAGTCAGTACAGTCGCTGCTGACCGAGCATGCGGAGCTTGAGGGTCAGCTTGCTGACCCCGAGCTCCACTCCGACCCGGTCCGCTCGAAGAAAGTCAACCGACGTTACGCCGAGTTGTCGCGCATTGTCGCGGCCTACAACGACTGGCGTCAGCTGACGGACGACCTTGCGGCAGCCACTGAAATGGCTGACGAAGATGCGTCGTTTGCCGAAGAGATTCCCGGCCTCACCGAGACTCTCGATGCTGCACAAGAGAAACTGCGTCGCATCTTGATTCCGCGTGACCCCAACGATTCCCGTGACGTGATCATGGAAATCAAAATGGGTGAAGGTGGTGCCGAGTCGGCTCTCTTCGCTGGTGACCTGCTGCGCATGTACTTGCACTACGCAGAGTCGAAGAAGTGGAAGACAGAGATCATCGAGCAGACCTCGAGCGACCTCGGTGGCATCAAAGATGTTCAGTTGGCCGTTAAGGGCAACTCGAGCGATCCCGCTGAGGGCGTCTGGGCGCACTTGAAGTACGAGGGGGGAGTGCACCGCGTTCAGCGTGTGCCCGCCACCGAGTCTCAAGGTCGCATCCACACCTCCGCTGCTGGTGTGCTCGTGTTCCCTGAGGTCGACGAGCCTGAAGAGGTTGAGATCAGCCAGAACGATCTCAAGATCGATGTTTACCGTTCCTCGGGTCCCGGTGGCCAGTCGGTGAACACCACTGACTCCGCTGTTCGTATTACTCACCTTCCGACCGGTATCGTCGTGGCGATGCAGAACGAGAAATCGCAACTGCAAAACCGCGAAGCCGGTATGCGGGTGCTGCGTGCGCGCATCTTGGCTCGTTACCAAGAAGAGGCGGATGCCGAGGCGAGCGAGTACCGCAAGAGCCAGATCCGCACGATGGATCGCTCCGAGCGCATTCGCACGTACAACTTCCCAGAAAACCGTATCGCAGATCACCGCACCGGGTACAAGGCCTACAACCTTGACCAGGCGATCAACGGCGCCCTCGAGCCTGTCATCCAGTCGTGCATCATGGCCGATGAAGAGGCTCGTTTGGCTGCGGTAGGAAACGACTCCTGAACGAGGCAATGACTGCCGAGCACAACATCAGTGTCGCTGACCTTGTAGGCAGCGGCACTGAATTGTTGGGTGCTGCAGGAGTTCCGTCTCCGACGGTCGATGCGGAACTGCTGGTCGCTCACGTGCTCGAGCTGAGCCGTGGCGAGTTGCGGGTTCGCCTGGTCACCGGTGCGCTGGTGCCCCCTGCCGCAGAAGCTACCGTTCGCGAATTGTTTGCCCGCCGTGCTGCCCGCGAGCCGTTGCAGCACATCACTGGTATCGCGCCGTTCCGCAATCTTGAATTGCGTGTTGGCCCCGGCGTCTTTGTGCCGCGGCCCGAAACAGAAACTGTCGTGCAGTTCGCGATCGATGCCCTCACTCTCAGCGCAACGCCTGAGCCGATCGGTGTCGATCTTGGCACCGGAAGCGGCGCGATTGCACTCTCGATGGCCACCGAGGTGCCGCGCGCTCGTATTTATGCGGTCGAGTTGTCACCGGACGCGATGCCGTACACAAGCGAGAACTTTCGTCGCTACGGCGCCGATAACGCGACGCTCATCAACGCCGACCTGGGGGACGCTTTTCCCGAGCTCAACGGCACCGTTGACGTGGTCATTTCGAACCCGCCGTACATCCCGGCCGCCGCAATCCCGCGCGATATCGAAGTGCAACTCCACGACCCCGCTCTGGCTCTCTACGGCGGAGAAGACGGTATGGATGTCGTACGCCGCGTCTCAACGACGGCTCGCCGTCTGTTGCACCAGGGTGGCACTCTCGTGCTCGAGCACGGCGAGGAGCAAGCTCCGGCATTGGCCGCGCTGCTCACGGCGGACGGCTGGAACGCCGTAGCTCACCACAAAGACCTCCTCGGCCGCGACCGCGCCACTACAGCGCTGCTGTAACGACCGGGTTTCGCCGGGTTCACCGCCCGCAGCGCGTGTGCAGAGGCGCTCTAGGTGCGAGCAGCCGCAAACTCTTCAATCGCCTGGTGCAGTTCTGCTCCGCTGCGAAAGTGGTGTCCGGTGATGCCGAGGGATTCGGCACCCGTCACGTTCTCGGCTAGATCGTCGGCGAAGAACGCGTTATCGGCGTCGATGCCGTACGCCTCCAACGTGCGCTCGAACACGACCGGGTTAGGTTTGCGAGCGCCGTAGAAACTCGATGTGCGCAAGTGGGTGCCGAAAATATCCACAAGCTCGGGAGCGACCACGGGAAGGTTATCTCCGAGCAGTGATCCGTTGTTGGTGAGCAGGGTCGCTTGGCCCAGTTCGGACGCGCGTCGGGCAGCGGCGAGCGAATCGGGCCAAGCCGTCATCGCATTGGATCGAATCTCTAGCCAGCGCTCGACATCCACGCTGTGGCCGATCGCTTCTTCAAAGGCCGCGAGGTACTCTTCGCCGGTCGGATACAGCCCTGCTTCGGCACCAAATTCGCCATTGTCGTGCCACCAGAGGCGTCGCAATTCGAGAAAACTGCGGCCGGTTAGCTCGCTGAGAGCGGCCATTCGTGCGCGCCAGTCGTACTCATAGAGCACGTCATCCATGTCAAAGATGAAAAGCAGCGTCATTGTTGGCCTTCGCTATCTGTTAGTCGTGATCAGTCTTTCACTGTTTCGCCCGGTACCATGTTGGGGACATGGATGACCTTTTTGATTGTGCCGACGAAGCGCAGCTCTTGACCGGCATGCGACTCGCTCGCGTCGCTATTGGCCGCGGCGATCTCGTTGTGATCCCTACTGACACTGTTTACGGGGTGGCGGCTGACGCGTTCCAGCCCGAGGCGGTGCAGAAGTTGATTGATGCCAAAGGGCGCACGAGGCAGTCTCCTCCGCCGGTGTTGATCCCGGGCATCCCAACCCTTGATGCGCTTGCCGCCCAGGTCCCTGACGAGGTTCGCGAACTGGTTGCCGAGTTTTGGCCCGGTGGCCTCACGATCATTCTTCCGGCGCAGCCTTCGCTGATCTGGGATCTGGGCGAGACTCAGGGCACAGTGGCGTTGCGGATGCCGTCGAGCCGTATTGCTCTCGAACTGTTGTCAGAGACGGGTCCGCTTGCGGTCTCGAGCGCTAACAGCACGGGTCTGCCGGCGGCACGCTCGGCGGCCGCGGCAAAGGAGATGCTGGGGGAGTCGGTTTCGGTCTACCTCGACGATGGCGAGGGCGGCGAGCTCGCTTCAACGATTGTGGATGCTACGGGTTTGCTTGTCGACGGCGGCAAACTGCGCATCGTGCGTGAGGGCGTCATTTCGGCCGACGCCATTCGCGATCTGATCGGGGCCGATCGGTGCGAATAGTTTTTTACTTCCTCATTGCGGGTATCGCCGCAATGGTCACCTATGCCTTGTCGCTGGTTGTGCTCAAAATGAGCCTCAAGTACAAGCTGTATCCGCAGGTTCGCCAGCGTGATGTGCACACGACTCCGACACCACGACTCGGTGGTGTGGCGATGTTCTTCGGAATTGTCGTCGCTTTCGCGGTGGCGTCGAGCTTTGACAACTTTTCTTTGATTTTCGACGAGCCAAGCAAAGTGTTTGGTTTGCTCGGTGGAGCTCTCATTGTCGTGGTGATTGGCGTTGCTGACGACATTTGGGATCTTGATTGGCTCACCAAGTTGGCGGGCCAGATCATCGCGGCTTTTGTCGTCGCGTGGCCCGGCGTGCAGCTTTCTACGCTCCCAATCGGGGGCAAGACGATCGTGTCGCCCCATATCTCGCTCATCATCACTATCTTCGCGATAGTTCTCGTGATGAACGCGGTGAACTTCATCGACGGTCTCGACGGCCTTGTTGCGGGCGTCGCGATCATCGCGAGCAGCGTTTTCTTTGTGTATGCCTATCTATTGCAGGGGCAAGCGCAAACGGAATACTTCAACTTGGCGTCCCTCGCGACAGCCATCTTAATCGGTGCCTGCGTCGGGCTGCTTCCCGTTAACTTCCATCCTGCCAAGATGTTCATGGGCGACTCCGGTGCTCTACTCGTCGGACTCGTGATGGCGGCGTCTGCAATCTCCGTGACGGGCCAAGTGGACAACACAGAATTGGCTCAGCCTGACCAATTCACGCTCAGTTTCTTGCCGGCCTTCATCCCGATCCTTCTCCCGGTTGCAGTCTTAGTGATCCCGTTGTTAGATTTTGGGCTTGCCATCTTGCGACGGCTCCGGGCAGGCAAATCGCCCTTCACTGCAGACCGCAAACATTTGCATCACCGCCTGCTCGACATGGGGCACTCCCACCTGCACGCTGTTCTCATCCTGTACAGCTGGACGTTTGTGGCCTCGGTCGGCGTTCTCGCCTTCACCTTCGTGCCGTGGCGGTGGGCGGCGCTTATGTTCGTCGTCGGTCTCGCTGGCTGCGCAGCTCTCACGCTCGCACCTCTCAGTCGTCGCAAGTCGCGTGAGGCTGCTGCGCAGCGCCTCGCGGCCGAGCAAGAGTCTCTCGACGATGCACGATATGACGGTCTGGATGCCGCCTCCAACGACAGTTCGACCCAGCACAACACAAAGGAACCCACCGAATGAAGTCCTCCGCAATTCTCGGCCGCGCGATCGCCTACGGGGCAATCTTGACCGTCAGCATCGCTGTGGTCGGCTCCATCGTGGGGTACCTCGTCGCAGACACCTCCGGGCTGATCAGTGCCTTGATCGGCGCTGGGCTCACGGCCCTCTTTATGGCGCTTACTGCCGGCAGTATTGTCGTCGCGTCGCGGGCAACCGGTGGCGATTCATCGAGCACCATTTTCTTCGCGATCGTTCTGGGCGCGTGGCTGATCAAGTTCGTCTTGTTCATCGCCATCTTGGTTGTGCTGCGCGGCCAACCGTTCCTGGAGCCTGTCGTATTCTTCTTCTCGATCCTCGCGGCGGTGCTCGGTAGCCTCATCGTCGACGTGCTGGCGTTTGTTCGTGCGCGGGAAAGTTACGTGCCCGGAGTGCAGTTGCCGGGTGAAGATACCTCGACGTCAAACTAATCTGGCGGATTCGCCCGCAGATTCGTCGTGAGCGTAATTCTCTTGATAGAGTTAGTTCCTGTTACAACCCCCCAATTTTCATCGCCGCGTAGTTACACGCCCCGATTCTGGAGACAGCGCTGTTATATAACGCTCTCGCGCTCTTAGCGCCCTTTGCCACCGATGACGGATCAGGCGATGGGGGCTTTCATGGCCCCTCGCTTATTGAGTTTGTCCCGCCCGGGTTTCTTTTCGTAGACACCCCCTTCGAAATCAACAGACTCATGTTGGTCCGCTTCATCGCGGTCGCCGTGCTGATTCTGTTGTTCTGGGTCGGCACCCGGCGCATGCGGATGATTCCGGGTCGCGGCCAGAGCATCCTCGAGATGGCTGTTGGTTTCGTCCAGTCGAATATCGCGGATGGCGCGCTAGGCAAGGTAGACGGCAAGCGGTTCATGCCGTTGCTCGCAACGATGTTCTTCATGGTGCTCGCGATGAACCTCACGGGTATCGTCCCTGGGCTCAACGTCGCGGGTACAGCCGTAATCGGTGTTCCACTGGTTCTCGCTCTTGTGGCGTACGTTGTTTTCATTTACGCCGGCATCAAAAAGCAGGGCATCACCTTCTTCAAGGCGTCGCTCTTCCCCGCCGGTGTCCCGTGGCCGCTCTACTTCATCGTTACTCCGATTGAGTTCGTTTCCACCTTCATCCTTCGTCCGGTAACTCTCGCACTGCGACTCCTGATGAACATGATCGCCGGTCACATGCTCCTCGTGCTGTGCTTCTCGGCAACGCACTTCTTCCTGTTCACTGCTGGCGGCCTCTTCGGTCTCTTCAGCATTGGCACCCTCGCCTTTGGCTTCATCTTCACAATCTTCGAACTCCTTGTTGCGGTACTTCAGGCCTATGTCTTTACATTCCTGACCGCCGTATACATCCAGCTCGCGCTGGTCGAAGAGCACTAGACCGATCCCGGCACTCGCCTGGATTAGAAAACCACGGAAGGAAACACAAATGAACGTCGCAGAGCTGACTGGAAACATTGCACCCCTCGCATTCGGTGTTGCAACCATCGGACCCGCAATCGGTGTAGGCATCGTTGTGGGCAAGACCGTTGAGTCTGTTGCCCGCCAACCAGAACTTCAGGGTCGCCTCACGGGCCTCATGTTCCTCGGTATTGCATTCACCGAGGCGCTCGCGTTCATCGCGATCGCAGTTGCATTCATCCCTTTCCCCGGCTAATTACTAACAACTGATTGAGGAGGCTGGGATGCTTAGCGCACTACTGGCTGCTGCAGAAGACACTGAGGCTGATGTAATCAACCCGCTTCTTCCCGCAGATTACGACATCATTTGGTCGTTGGTTTGCTTCGCGATCATCTTGTTCTTCTTCTGGAAGAAGTTTCTTCCGGCACTGACGAAGACGCTCGATGCTCGCGCTGAGGCCATCGAAGGTGGCATCAAGAAGGCTGAGATCGCTCAGGCTGAAGCCGCTGAAGCTCTTGAGCAGTACAAGACGCAACTCGCCGAAGGGCGTGCCGAGGCCGCGAAGATTCGCGAACAGGCACGACTTGAGGGCACCGAGATCGTCAACGAGCTCAAAGAGCAGGCAACGGTTGAGGCTGCTCGCATCACTGCGAACGCACAAGCCACGATCGAAGCAGAGCGCCAAGCAGCTCTCGTCTCGCTCCGCAGCGAAGTTGGCTCCATGGCCATCGACCTCGCATCGGGCGTTATCGGGCAGAGCTTGACGGACGACAAGAAGTCCTCCGCACTCGTCGACCAGTTCCTGGCTGACCTTGAGGCTTCAGAGAAGGCGAAGGCGAAGAAGTAATGGGATCAGCTACGAGAGAAGCGCTTGTAGCAGCGAAGGATGCTCTGTCATCCGTCACTGTCAAGAACTCTCTGGCCACTGGCGCAGAGCTGTTTGAAGCAGGGCGTGTCGTGGGCGATTCCGCTCAACTGCGCTCCGCTTTGGCCGATCCTGCCGCCGCTGCGAAAGACAAGGCCGCCATTGTCGGTTCGGTTTTCTCGTCGCTGAGCGCGTCAGCGCGCACCGTACTTACAGCCATCGTGAGTGTTCGTTGGTCGGATGCCGATGACCTGCTTGCAGGAATCGAAGAGATCGGCATTCGCGCAATCGCTAAGTCCGCTCCGGCGAAGCTCTCCATTGATGACGAACTGTTCGCTTTCGGCGACACTGTGTCATCCGATGCTGAGTTGGAACTCGCTGTCGGAAGCAAACTTGGTTCCGCTGCATCGAAGTCGTCCTTGGTTCGCGAACTGCTCGCAGGCAAAGCCTCCGATCAGTCAATCGCCATCATCGACCAGCTCGTGCAGCAGCCGCGTGGCCGCCGCATCGGCGAGCTCGTCGCAACAGCCGCTGACATCGTGGCTGACCAAGCGGGCAAGTCAGTCGCGACAATTACGACTGCCGCGCCGTTGAAGGCCGCACAGCTCGAACGTCTGCGCGCCGGCCTTACCAAGAATTACGGACGCGAGCTCAAGCTCAACGTTCGTATTGACCCCTCGCTCATCGGTGGGGTACGCGTTCAAATCGGTGACGAAGTCATCGACGGCAGCGTTTCCACCAAGCTCAATGACCTCAGGATCCAACTCGCGGGCTAGCGAGTTAGCAGACCTTTCCACGGAATAGGAAAACACAATGGCAGAACTCAGCATCAGTCCGGACGAGATCCGCGACGCGCTCAAGGACTTCGTCAAGGCTTACGAGCCTGGCAAGGCTGCGACAACCGAAACGGGCACCGTCGTAGACGCTGCCGACGGTATCGCTCACGTTGACGGCCTCCCCGGCGTCATGGCCAACGAACTCATTCGCTTCGCTGACGGAACTCTGGGCCTCGCTCAGAACCTCGACGAAGACGAGATCGGTGTTGTAATCCTCGGTGAATTCACCGGCATCGTCGAGGGCATGGAAGTAACTCGCACAGGCGAAGTCCTTTCCGCGCCCGTCGGAGACGCATTCCTCGGTCGTGTGGTTGACCCCCTGGGCGCCCCGATCGATGGTCTGGGTGAGATCAAGGCTGAGGGCCGTCGTGCTCTTGAACTTCAGGCTCCCGGCGTCATGGACCGCAAGAGTGTCCACGAGCCCATGCAGACCGGTATCAAGGCAATCGACGCCATGATCCCGATCGGCCGTGGACAGCGTCAGCTCATCATTGGTGACCGCCAGACCGGTAAGACGGCCATCGCGATCGACACCATCATCAACCAGAAGGAAAACTGGGAGTCCGGCGACGAGAACAAGCAGGTTCGCTGCATCTACGTCGCTATCGGCCAGAAGGGTTCGACGATTGCTGCCGTCAAGGGCGCACTCGAAGAAGCCGGCGCCATGGAGTACACCACCATCGTGGCGGCTCCCGCCTCCGACCCCGCAGGATTCAAGTACCTCGCTCCTTACACCGGTTCGGCCATCGGCCAGCACTGGATGTACGGCGGCAAGCACGTACTGATCATCTTCGATGACCTCTCCAAGCAGGCTGAGGCCTACCGTGCGGTATCGCTGCTCCTTCGCCGTCCGCCAGGGCGTGAAGCATACCCCGGTGACGTGTTCTACCTGCACTCCCGTCTGCTCGAGCGTTGTGCCAAGCTCTCCGACGAGCTAGGTGCCGGATCGATGACGGGCCTGCCCATCATCGAGACCAAGGCAAACGACGTTGCAGCGTACATCCCGACCAACGTGATCTCGATCACCGACGGCCAGATCTTCCTGCAGTCTGACCTCTTCAACGCTAACCAGCGCCCCGCCGTCGACGTCGGAATTTCGGTTTCGCGTGTTGGTGGAGACGCCCAGGTCAAGTCGATCAAGAAGGTCTCGGGAACGCTGAAGCTTGAGCTTGCTCAGTACCGCTCGCTCGAAGCATTCGCGATGTTCGCATCCGACCTCGACCCCACCAGCCGTCGCCAGCTTGCTCGAGGCGCTCGCCTCACCGAGCTGCTTCGCCAGCCGCAGTACTCGCCGTTCCCCGTCGAGAAGCAGGTCGTTTCGATCTGGGCCGGCACCAACGGCAAGCTCGATGAGGTTCCTGTTGAAGACATCCTGCGTTTTGAGAGCGAGCTGCACGACTACCTCGCCCGCAACACCAAGGTTCTCGACACCCTTCGCGAGAAGAACGCCCTCGATGACCAGCTGATCGCCGACATGGATGCCGGAGTTGAAGCCTTCAAGCTTGGCTTCCAGACGGGTGAGGGTAAGTCGCTCAACTCCGTTGGTTCTGAGCAGTTCGAAGAGATCGCTGAAGAAGACATCGCTCAAGAGAAGATCGTCAAGCAGAAGCGCTGAGCTCTGCACCAGTGATCATCGACCAACACGACATAGAAAGTTAGAAAGCCATGGGAGCGCAACTTCGGGTCTACCGGCAGAAAATTAGTTCTGCCAAGACGACCAAGAAGATCACACGCGCGATGGAGCTGATCTCCGCGTCGCGCATTCAAAAGGCGAAGCAGCGGGTTGCTGCATCGGGTCCGTACTCACGTGCGGTCACTCGCGCCGTCTCGGCGGTGGCGACTTTCTCGAATGTCGATCACGTGCTGACAACCGAACCAGAGTCAATCGACCGCGCAGCGGTCCTCATCTTCTCGAGTGACCGCGGACTCGCGGGAGCGTTCAACTCGAACGTTCTTCGTGAAGCTGGCGAGCTCGCTGCTCGACTCGAAGCTGAAGGCAAAGAGGTTGTGTACTACCTCGTGGGCCGCAAGGCCGCCGCTTACTTTGCTTTCCGCAAGCGTGACGCAGAACAGATTTGGACTGGCGGAACGGACTCACCAGAGTTCGAAATCGCTAAGGAAATCGGCGATGCAGTCGTCAGCAAGTTCTTGCAGCCGGCAAGCGAAGGTGGAGTGGACGAGATTCATATCGTCTACAACCGCCTCGTCAGCATGCTTTTGCAGGTTCCTGAGGTCGTTCGTCTTCTCCCACTGGAGATCGTTGAGGGTGTTGAGGCGCCCGAGGAGTCGGAGATTCTTCCGCTCTACGAGTTCGAACCAGAGGTAGACAAGGTGCTCGACGCCTTGCTTCCTGTGTACATCGAGAGCCGTATCTTCAACGCCATGCTCCAGTCCGCTGCTGCAAAGCACGCGGCAACGCAGAAGGCAATGAAGTCTGCAAGCGACAACGCAGACAAGCTCATCAACGACTACACGCGCTTGGCCAACAACGCGCGTCAGTCGGAGATCACCCAGCAGATTTCCGAGATCGTGGGCGGCGCGGACGCCCTCAGCTCGGCTAAGTAAGAACCATAGATAGGGAAGCCATGACTGAAAAAGCCCCGGCCAAAAAGGCCCCCGCTGCAAAGGCAGCAACCACAAAGGCAGCAGCTGCAAAGGCACCAGCCAAGAAGGCTCCTGCCAAGAAGGCAGCAGCTAAGACGGTTGCTGCGGCAACTGTTGCCGGTATCGGCCGCATCTCGCGCGTAACCGGTCCGGTCGTAGACGTAGAGTTCCCCCACGATTCGATCCCGGGAATCTACAACGCCCTCAAGACCAACGTCACGATCGGCGGCCAAACTACCGAGATCACACTTGAGGTTGCACAGCACCTCGGCGATGACGTCGTACGTGCCATCGCGCTCAAGCCGACTGACGGACTCGTTCGTGGCCAGGAAGTTCGCGACACGGGCAACCAGATCACGGTTCCCGTGGGTGACGTCACCAAGGGCAAGGTCTTCAGCGTTACCGGTGAAATCCTTAACGCGGATGAAGACGGCAAGGTCAATGGCGAGACCGTTGAGATCACCGAGCGCTGGCCCATCCACCGCAAGCCCCCGGCATTCGACCAGCTTGAATCGAAGACTGAGCTCTTCGAGACCGGTATCAAGGTCATCGACCTTCTCACCCCGTACGTTCAGGGTGGAAAGATTGGTCTGTTCGGTGGTGCCGGTGTCGGTAAGACCGTTCTTATCCAAGAAATGATCCAGCGTGTGGCTCAGGACCACGGTGGAGTTTCCGTATTCGCCGGTGTTGGTGAGCGTACCCGTGAAGGTAACGACCTCATCGCTGAAATGGATGAAGCAGGCGTCTTCGAGAAGACCGCTCTAGTCTTCGGCCAGATGGATGAGCCGCCAGGAACGCGTCTTCGCGTTGCGCTCTCTGCTCTCACCATGGCTGAGTACTTCCGCGATGTGCAGAAGCAAGACGTGTTGCTCTTCATCGACAACATCTTCCGCTTCACTCAGGCCGGTTCTGAAGTATCGACCCTTCTGGGCCGCATGCCTTCCGCCGTTGGTTACCAGCCGAACCTCGCCGACGAGATGGGTATCCTTCAGGAGCGCATCACCTCGACGCGTGGTCACTCGATTACGTCGCTGCAGGCAATTTACGTTCCTGCCGATGACTACACCGACCCGGCTCCGGCAACCACCTTCGCCCACCTCGACGCCACGACTGAGCTCAGCCGTGAAATCGCATCGAAGGGTCTTTACCCCGCCGTTGACCCGCTCACCTCGACGAGTCGTATCCTCGACCCCCGTTACCTAGGTGCCGACCACTACCGTGTCGCGACCAACGTGAAGCAGATTCTGCAGAAGAACAAGGAACTCCAGGAGATCATCGCGATCCTCGGTGTTGACGAGCTTTCTGAAGAAGACAAGATCACCGTATCGCGCGCACGTCGCATCCAGCAGTTCCTCTCGCAGAACACCTACATGGCGAAGAAGTTCACCGGTGTTGAGGGATCGACTGTTCCGCTCAAGGAGACCATCGAGTCGTTCGACGCGATCGTCAAGGGCGAGTTCGACCACGTTGCTGAGCAGGCGTTCTTCAACGTCGGTGGCATCAACGATGTCGAAGAGCAGTGGGCGAAGATTCAGAAAGAGAACTCCTAACAATGGCAGTTCTGACAGTGAGCGTCGTCTCCGCCGACCAGGAAATCTGGTCGGGGGAGGCGAGCCAGCTCGTCGCTCGCACCACTGAAGGTGAGATCGGTATCCTTCCCGGCCACGAACCGCTTCTCGCGATTCTGGCTCAGGGAGAAGTTCGTGTGACCACCGCAGATGGCAAGAACGTGACCGCTACCGCGGACAACGGCTTCCTCTCGGTTGAGCACAACACCGTAACAGTGGTGGCAAGCACCGCTGAACTCGTCTAGTTTTCTAATCATGCTTATAGCGATGGCCGGGTTGCCGGGCGCAGGAAAAACCACGATCGCAGAGGTCGTGGGCGCCCGGCGCAAGACCACCGTGCTCTCAGTCGACCAGATCGAGACAGCAATTCTGAAGGCCGGCATCAGTGCCGGACAACCCATCGGACTTGCTGCCTATCTGGTGGCTGAGGCGCTAGCAGAATCAGTCTTGCTTAACGACGATGACATCATCATCGATGCCGTCAACGCGGTAGATCCGGCCCGTGAACAATGGGTCAGTCTCGCGGAACGCACCGGCTCCGGCATCCGCTTCATCGAAGTGGTGTGCTCGGACGAAGCTGTGCACGAAGAACGACTTGTGGAACGCGCTGCGAAGCGTGCACTCGCGGGCGCACCCGATCGTGACGCAGTAGAGCAGAGCGTTGAAGAGTATTCTCCGTGGGGCGGAGTGAGCGGCGCTGTCGCGCGCATCACTCTCGACTCGGCAGGCCCCATCGGCGTGAACGTCGAACGGGCATCCGCGTTCCTCGACGCGTGATCATTCTTCTCCCACCCTCTGAAACAAAGCGTGACGGGGGAGACGATAACGCCGCGCTCGACTTAACTCAGCTCTCGTTCCCTCAACTTACTGAGGAACGAAATGCGCTGTCGCACGCTCTCATTGAGCTGGCGGGCGATACTGACGCAGCGCAGCGGGCTTTAGGTATCAGCGCGAAGCAGCTGTTCGAGGTTGAACGTAACCGCACTCTTGAGGCTTCACCAGTGATGCCCGCCCTCAAGCGCTATACGGGTGTTCTTTTCGATGGACTGGATGCCGCGTCGCTCACTCCTGAAGAATGGGCCTTCGCTGAAAAAAGCGTGGTCGTGCACTCCGCATTGTTTGGTCCGATCGGCGCGGGAGATCCCATCCCGGCCTACCGACTTTCCCACAATTCAAAGGTGCCCGGCCTCCCGTTGAAGCGGTACTGGCGTGCACCAGTATCTGCGGCGCTTGCCGCGGTTGAGGGGCTCCAGCTCGACTTTCGGTCGGAGGCTTACACCCAACTGGGTGCTGCATCCGCCGACAGCATTTACCTCCGGGTGGTGACCGAAGGCGCTGACGGCAAACGGGTCGCGCTCAGTCACTTCAACAAAAAGTCCAAAGGACTCTTTGCGCGTGCTCTCATCAGAGCGGGAATCGACCATAACTCGATCGATTCGCTCCTTACTTGGGCGAACGGCGCAGGCTTCCGTCTTGAGCATGGTGCCCCTGGCGAGCTAGACCTCGTCGTGGAGAACGCATAGCTCACGCAGCGCTGCGACTACGCCACGCGCCAGCAGCCCTCGAGGTGGTCATCAACCATGCCGGCAGACTGCATGAGCGCGTACATCGTCGTCGGTCCCACAAAGCGAAAGCCGTGTGCCTTGAGCGCTTTGCTCATGGCGGTGGACTCGGGGGTGATGGCCGGTACTTCAGTAAAAGTGCGCAGCCGTTCATGGCGAGCGGGGGGAGCGAAGCTCCAGAGAAGGGTGTCGAGGGCGCCCGGGGCGTTCTCCGTCAGCGCGAGAGTCGCTTTCGCGTTGGTGATGGCGGCGGAGACTTTGAGGCGATTGCGAATGATGCGCGGATCGTCGAGGAGCCGGGCCACGTCGTCATCGCCGTAGTTCGCGATCATTGCCGCATCAAACTGATCGAAGGCTTCGCGGATGCCCTCGCGCCGACGCAGGATCGTGATCCACGACAACCCAGCCTGGAATGCTTCGAGCATGATCTTCTCGAATAGGCGGTGATCGCCGCGCAGCGGATTTCCCCACTCGTCATCGTGGTACTTGCGATACAGCTCGTCGTCGCCCACCCAGCTGCACCGAGCTCGGCCGTCGGGGCCGACAATCAGTGCTTCACGATCGCTCACTTGTGAGCGATCCCCTCGTGCTTGAGCAGCCACACCTTGGTGGGAACGCCTTCGCCACCGCTATAGCCGGTGATGCGCTGGTTTGAAGCCAGTACGCGGTGGCAGGGGACGATGATCGGGATGGGATTGGCTCCGACAGCGCCGCCGACGGCTCTGCCCGCACTCGGTCGCCCGGTAGCGCGCCCGATGTCGGCATATGACACTGCAGCGCCGAAGGGGAGCTGACCGAGCTGGAGCCACACCGAACGCTGAAACTCGGTGCCAATCATGGATAGCGGGAGTTCGAAGGATCGACGCGTTCCCGCGAAATACTCGGCGAGCTGCTGAGCAGCCTGCACGAGCACCGCGCACGAAGCTTCAGGCTGCTGATCGTGAGGGAGTGCGCCCGAGCTTTCGATGGCGAGCCCTGTGACGTGCTCGCCGTCGCTCGTAAGCTCGATGCGGCCGATAGGTGACGGCACTCTGATTAGGTACGCGACCTCTGTGGAGGGGGATGTGATCGTGTGCATGTGTCGAGCGTACGCTGTGCTGTTTCTGGGCCGCTGGCTATTTTCGGACATTGCAATTCCGAGAGGAATTGGGATGCTGGTGAGGAGAGGTGTTAGATGCCGTCTTCGTTGCGCGGCTCGATGTTGATGCTCTGGTTGAGTTCGCTAATCGTCGTGTTGAGCGCCTCAAGCTGCTTCACCAGGTCGTCGTAGGTATCGACATCCGCTTCGATGGAATCATAGAGAGTGTTGAGGAAATCCTGACGACTTATGAGTTCGTTGCGTTCGCTGTTGAACTGATCGAGGGTGTTGAAATCGCCCTCATCGGCGCGTGAATTGAAGCTGTCGATGTCGTCGTTGAGCTGGTCATAGCCAGAGTTGTAGGTCGCATAGTCGTCATCGATGCTCGCGCGAAGAGTGTCCAGCTGCTCGACGAGTTTCGTGCTGGCCTCCAACTGTTCGGTGAAGACAGCGTTCGACTTCTCGTGAAGCGCTACAACGGTGGCACGGTCGGTGAAGTATGTCGCGTAGTGAGCCTCAAGTTCCGGAGTGAGATCAGCAAACTCGGTACCGATGATGGAATGCAGTTCGTTCGCGCGCTCGCCAGGCTCTGTCTTCGCGTAGAACTCAAGGGTCGTGGCAAACTCGGGATCATCCTTCATGCTCTCGGCGGCTGCCTCAAGTAGGGGAGTCAAAGCGTCTTGCTCTTCACTCGACATGCGATCCCACGCGGCGTGCAACATTTCGTGGGCAGCGACGACTTCTTCGATGCCGTCGAGTCGCTCATCCGTCACATCAAAGAGAAAGATCGACTTGCTGCTCGGAAAGTAGCACCCGAGCACGCCGAAATTCTCTTCCACGTTGGAGCACGTGGTGTTGAAAATCGGGTTCGTTTCAATCTTGGGATGACTGGCGTAGAACAGGAACTGCCCCTCTTCGGACATGGCAGCGGTAGTTACATACGCTTCCACCGTCGCCGATGGCTCAAAGTCCCACACCGCGAACTGATCCGAGATGCGCTGCTGGTTGGTCAGCGCCCAGACACCACCCGCAATGACCACGAGATTGAGCGCGACAGCGAGCACGATCGCGATAACGCGCGCAACGGTAATGCGCGCATCGCTTTCGTGGGGACGCTGCGTTAGCGATTTATCCTCAGTGCTCACGAAAAGAACTCTATCTGAGCCGTGGGGTCAGAGGGAGGGGCGAACCTGGTGAGTTCTAGAGACGGCTCCATGCTTCGGTCAAGACCGAGCGCAGGATTGATTCTATCTCGTCAAACTCGGCAGGTCCGATCGTGAGCGGTGGTGCCAGCTGAATCACAGGATCGCCACGGTCATCCGCTCGGCAATACAAGCCGGCTTCGTAGAGCGCCTTCGACAAGAACCCGCGGAGCAGGCGCTCTGATTCGTCCTCGTTAAAGGTTTCTTTTGTCGCCTTATTTTTCACAAGCTCGATGCCAAAGAAGTATCCATCGCCACGCACATCGCCGACGATAGGAAGGTCGAGCAGGCGCTCAAGGGCAGCCCGGAACTTCGGTGAGTTCTCGCGAACGTGCTCGTTGATCTTCTCTTCTTCGAAAATGTCGAGGTTCTCCAGGGCAACCGCAGCGGAAACCGGATGTCCGCCGAAGGTGTAGCCGTGGTAGAAGGTCGTAGCGCCGTGCTTGAAGGGCTCGTAGATGCGGTCAGACACGATTGTGGCGCCGATGGGCGAGTAGCCACTCGTCATTCCCTTGGCACACGTGATCATGTCGGGAACGTAGTCGTAGGCGTCGCACGCAAACATGTGGCCAAGGCGACCAAAGGCACAAATGACTTCGTCGCTGACCAGCAGTACGTCGTATTCGTCACAGATCTCGCGAACACGTTGGAAGTAGCCGGGGGGAGGCGGGAAGCATCCACCCGAGTTTTGCACGGGCTCGAGGAATACGGCTGCAACAGTCTCAGGGCCTTCGAAGAGGATCATTTCTTCGATGCGGTTGGCCGCCCACAGTCCGAATTCTTCTTCGGTGCCGTGGAAGCCCATTTCCTCTGCGCGGTAATAGTTGGTGTTCGGCACGCGGAAGCCACCAGGAACGAGAGGCTCAAACATCTCCTTCATTCCGGGGATGCCGGTGATGGCCAGAGCGCCCTGAGGGGTGCCGTGGTAGGCAACCGCGCGGGAGATTACTTTGTGCTTAGTGTGACGGCCCTGCAGCTTCCAGTACTGCTTAGCCAGCTTGAATGCAGTCTCAACGGCTTCGCCGCCGCCGGTGGAGAAGAACACACGGTTGAGGTCGCCGGGCGCGTAGCCAGCCAGACGATCTGCCAATTCGATGGCGTTGGGGTGCGCGTAGGACCAGATCGGGAAGAACGCGAGCTCTTCGGCCTGCTTGGCGGCAACCTCGGCGAGGCGCTTGCGGCCGTGGCCAGCATTGACCACGAAAAGTCCGCTCAAGCCGTCGAAGTACTTGTTTCCTTTGCTGTCATAAATGTGGTGGCCTTCGCCGCGCACAATGATGGGAACCCCGGCACCGTCTTCCATCACCGATTGGCGAGAAAAGTGCATCCACAGGTGGTCTTTGGCTTTTTGTTGAAGATCGGCTTCGTCGTACTCTGACATGGCTGACGCTTTCTTGAGGGTTGTGAGGAACGCTTAGCGTGTTCCCCAGTTGTAGAACTGCTTGTGGAGGCGCAGATAGACGAAGGTTTCCGTCGAACGAACGCCGTCGATCCCGCGAATGTCGCGGTTGAGAAGGTCGATCAAGTCGTCGTCGTTTTCGCAGACCACTTCGGCGAGGATGTCGAAGCTGCCAGCGGTGAGAACGACATAGTCGACAGCGGGCAGTTTTCCGATCGTTTCGGCAACGACGGTTGTGTCTCCCGAGACCTGAATGCCAATCATGGCTTGGCGAAAAAAGCCAAGCTGCATGGGGTCGGTAACCGCGACGACCTGCATGACGCCGGAGTCTGTCAGCTTCTGCACGCGCTGACGCACGGCGGCTTCACTGAGGCCAACTGCCTTACCGATCTCAGCGTAGGAGCGTCGGCCATCGTTCTGAAGCTGCTCGATGATGGCCTTTGAAACGTCGTCAAGATGCACAGGCTTGTTTGCGGAACTACGCGACGGGGTGGTCATGCCTCGATTTTGTCAGTTCAAACCCGCTTCTGCAAGCGATTCCGAATCAAAATAGTGATTTTGCTGCGGAAACCGTCAGTCTGCGGGTAGATTCCGGAGGACACCCTCGCTATCGTTGACGCATGAGCGCTTCAGAAATCAAGAACTTCATCAACGGCGAGTATGTAGCCGCGCGCACCGAGTCCAGTTTCGACGTGATCGACCCCGCGACTGAACACAGCTACGCAGAGTCGCCTGTTTCGTCGGCGGCCGACGTCGACGCTGCCTACGCTGCCGCATCCACCGCCTTCGAGACCTGGGGCGAAACCACCCCCTCGGAGCGCCAACTCGCCCTGTTCCGCATCGCCGATGCCATGGAAGCACGCGCCGACGAATTCGCTGACCTTGAATCGAAAGACACCGGAAAGCCTCGCGCCAGTCTCGTCGCGGACGAGATCATGCTCTCCGTTGACCAGATCCGATTCTTTGCGGGAGAGTCTCGACACCTCTCGGGCATGGCCTCTGCCGAGTATATGAAGGACCACACGTCATCGATTCGCCGCGAGCCGATCGGCGTAATTGGTCAAGTAGCGCCGTGGAACTACCCACTCAACATGGCCGTCTGGAAAGTTGCCCCGGCAATCGCCGCAGGCAACACGACGGTGCTGAAGCCCAGCGACACGACACCCTCGGCTACCCTGCTGTTCGCCGAGATCGCCTCGGAGTTCCTGCCAGCCGGCGTCTTCAATGTTCTGACGGGAGACCGCACCACTGGCGGTCTCATGATCGACCACAAGACGCCACAGATGGTGTCGATTACGGGATCGGTGCGGGCGGGAATGGAAGTCGCTAAGGCAGCATCCGTTGATCTCAAGCGTGTGCACTTGGAACTGGGCGGCAAGGCTCCGGTCATCGTCTTTGACGATGCCGACATCGAGTCCGCCGTCGCCGGAATTGGGGCCGCAGGCTATTTCAACGCGGGCCAAGACTGCACCGCGGCCACCCGAGTGATCGTGCACGAGCAAGTACACGACGAATTCGTGGCAGCCCTCGTAGCCTGGACGCGTGACAACGCGACAACGGGTGCGCCAAACGAAGACGTCTATTTCGGTGCCGTCAACAACGCGAACCAGCTTGCTCAAGTGTCACGCGTGATCGAGGAGTTGCCCTCGCACGCTCACGTCGAGCTCGGAGGCACGCGCCAAGGCAGCCAGGGCTACTTCTACGAAGCCACGATCGTTTCTGGGCTGCAGCAACACGACTCCGCCGTGCAGAATGAAATCTTCGGCCCTGTCATCACCGTCCAGAAATTCACGGATGAGAACCAAGCGCTGGAGTGGGCCAACGACGTCAACTACGGTTTGGCTTCGAGCGTGTGGACTCGCGATCACGGTCGCGCAATGCGATTCGCAAAGCACCTCGACTTCGGTTGCGTGTGGATTAACACCCACATTCCGATTGTCGCGGAAATGCCCCACGGCGGTTTCAAGCACTCCGGATATGGCAAAGATCTCTCGAGCTACGGCTTCGAGGACTACACGCGAATCAAACACGTGATGAGTTTTATCGGACAAGCGTGACGCGCTCCCACGAGAAAACGTCAAGCGTGTCTAAGATTGCGGCGTGAGGCAAGACTTTGATGACACGATAACGGCGGGCCAGCGGCCCACAGCGTGGTCGAACGTTCCTGACCTCGATGACACAGTCATTCTCAGTTCTCGACGTCGACCGGTTACCGTGCAGCCGTACGAGCGTCCGGTGGAGGCCCACGCGAAGCAGGCGTCAGCGACCACCGCTCAGGAGGCGGCGCGATTACGGGCGCGCGCCGCAGCCCAAGTGAAGCCTCCTCAGCAGACTTCGCCGCCGGCGGCATCCGAGTCATCTGCGATGTACTACCGAGTGCAACTCGACGGAACGGGGCAGGCTCATTCACTTGAGCACGCGTGCGTATTCGGTCGTGATCCACGACCGCCGCGCATCGTCAAGGGCGTTGGGCCACGCTTGGTTGCGGTGCAATCTCCGCTGCGCGAAGTCTCTGAGACGCACGTCGAAGTGCGACAATTGGGAGCTTCGGTGATCGTGACTGATCTGCGATCAACGAACGGTTCCATCGTTCAAGTGCCAGGCAATGCTGCACGAAAACTCCGTCAGGGTGAGTCGGTGGTCGTTTCGACCGGCACGCTGGTGGATATTGGGGACGGAAACATTATTCGGATTCTGCCTCGGCGGCGTCTGGAGTAAAACGGGCAGGAAGGTAGCCGTGACCGAAATCGGCGGCAACAACCCGAAGCACACCATCGCTCTACCAGGGCGAGAACAACAAACGTTTACGTTTGCGTGGGCTGCGGGAACTCATACGGGCCATCGGCGCGCCGCAAATGAGGACAGCTACGTCGCGCGTTCTCCCATGTTCGCTGTGGCCGATGGCATGGGCGGTCACTCCGCTGGCGATTTGGCGAGCGCTGCGGTCGTGGAGAGGCTCGACGACGCGATTACGGGTGATTTTTTGCCTGCTCGCGCCGTGGAACGCGCTCTCGAACGGGCGACCGACTACATCAGCCTCATCGCTCAAGACAGCGAGTTGGGGGTTGGCACGACCGTCACCGGCGTCGTGATCACAGAGCACCACGAATCGGCAAGCTTCGCTGTCTTCAACGTCGGTGACAGCCGCGTATACGACTACGAGAACGATCGACTGGTACAGGTCACGCGAGACCACTCGGTTGTTCAGGATCTTGTGGATGCCGGGGTGATTTCCCGCGAAGAAGCGGAAGATCATCCTGATGCCAACATCATCACTCGCGCAGTGGGCTTCAACGCGACCCCGTCGCCCGACTTCTGGATACTTCCGATTCAGCGCGGTCAGCGGCTCTTGATCTGCTCGGACGGCCTCACCCGCGAGGTTTCAGACGTTGAGATTTCACGGATTTTCGCACAGCATAATTCGGCGGAGGAAACTGTGACAGAACTCATTGATTCCGCACTCGACAGCGGCGGTCGCGACAACATCACGGCCATTGTGATCGACGTGTTAGAAGTGCCTACAGCGACATAGTCGTCTAGTCCTCCATACTGGGGACAGACAATCTGACCCCAGACAAGGGGCAGAATCCGATTTGTGAGTGCTTTCCTCACTTAGAATGATCGAACTCGACGACATGTTAGGGGTGTTTCTGTGGCTCGAAGACTGCCCTCAGATCCGCCTGCCCTGCCCGGGTTCTCACATGTGCACGTTTTGGGCTCCGGTGGATTCGCCGATGTGTTCTTGTATGAGCAGAATATGCCGCGTCGCCAAGTCGCCGTCAAGGTTATGCTCAGCGAGGTCGTCAACGACCAGGTTCGCCTCATGTTTCAGGCTGAAGCGAACCTTATGGCACAGCTCAGTTCGCACCCCTCAATCCTCACGGTGTACCAGGCGAGTGTCTCGTCTGATGGTCGCCCCTATTTGGTGATGGAACTGTGTTCCTCCACTCTCAGCCAGCGCTACCGCATGGAGCGACTGCCGGTGCCCGAAGTGCTGCGGATCGCGATCAAGATCGGCAGCGCCATCGAGACGGCCCACCGTGCGGGCGTATTGCACCGAGACATTAAGCCGTCCAACATATTGACGACCGCTTATGGGCATCCGGTGCTGTCTGACTTTGGCATTGCCGCAACGCTGAGCGAGTCTGAAAATCTCGAAGCCGTTGGTATGTCGATCCCGTGGTCTGCTCCAGAAGTGCTGATGGATGAGACGGCCGGCACGATTGAGTCCGAGTTGTGGTCCTATGCCGCGACCGTGTACTCGCTCTTGGCCGGGCGCTCACCCTTCGAAGTTCCGGGGGAATCGAACAAGTCGACCGACCTCATTTCTCGAATCAACCGCGCAAAGCCACGCGCGACCGGTCGCAGCGATGTGCCCGAGAGCCTGGAGCGTGCGCTCAACCGTGCCATGTCGCGCAAGCCTGAAGCGCGCCAGGGCAGCGTGCTGGAACTCGTGCATGAACTGCAGGCCGTGGAATCCGAATTGGGGCTCTCGCAGACTGCCATCGAAGTTGCCATGGATGACTGGGCGCTCGCGACTGTCGCTGAGCTTGAAGACCGCACGCGAGTGCGTCCGGGTCAGGCCGCGCCGATGACGTCGTCACAGCGTCGCAAGCGCCGACGCCCTGCCGCCATCGATGACAGCTTTGGCTCGTTCGAAAGCGAAGCGGCTGAAGGCAAGATGTCTCGCCGCAAGACAGGGATGAGCCCGATTCCTCGTACCCGCGGCATGCAGACGATCGCCTGGATCGGTGTAGCGGTTGCAGCTCTCGTAGTCGTTCTCGGTGCCACCGTCACGCTTGTCCAATTGCAGTCGGGCTCGACTGACATCCCGACCGTGAGCGATATCAGCGCTTCGGTTTCGACTGATGTCGTGGAGTTCTCGTGGCTCGACCCCGGTCTTGAGCCGGGCGACCGGTACCAAATCACTACGACAGACAATCAGCCTCCCGTGCAGCAGCTAGAGCCCAGCTTCGTGGTTGACGCGGAGTCGGGAGAGAACGTCTGTATCTCGGTAACGGTAACTCGCGACGGCAAATCTGGTGCAGCGAGCGCGCAGAAGTGTGCGGTGTTGCAGTAATGATGGGTAGCCGTGATTAAGCGCTGGGGTAAGGCGCGTCGTTCAACAGTGACCGGTGCGGTGAGTGTTTCTGCGATCGTGGCGCTAGTCGCCACGGTCGCCATTGTTTCGACCGGCTATACCGCCCAACAAGTGGACTTGGCAGACGGTGCCGTCTGGGTCGCGAATAATCAAGAGCAGGCAATCGGGCGCGCAAGCACGGAAGTTCTCGAGATCAACTCTGTTGTAAGTGCACAAAGTGCTGATCTAGAAGTCATTCAACAAGGCGATAGCGTGTTGCTGTTTGACCGCTCGGAAAGTGCAATCGATGTAGTCGATCCGGCGGTGTCGGAGATCGAAGAGAGCGTCGCTCTTCCGCCCAACCAGCCCGAGGTGTACTTCGCCGGGGACAACGTTGTTGTTCTCGAACATGGCACGGGCGAACTCTGGATTCGGTCCTACGAGGACTTCCTCAATTTCGACGCGGAATCACCGGCATCCTTGAGTCTGGGTGCTGACGCAATTGTCAGCGTTGACGACGACGGGTTGCTTTTCGCGTATTCGCCGTCAACGAGCCAACTTTTCCGCGTGAATGCGGCGATTTCCGACACCGCTGAGTCAAGCGTGAGCCTTGAGCTCGACCCCAATGCTGAGCTCAGCATCACTTCAGTGGCTGGCCAGTGGGCCGTTCTCGATTCGGATACCGAATTGCTGTACATGGACGGCCGCACAGTTGACCTCACCGGCCTTGTCGACGGGGGAAACGGCACCGTAGTGCAGCTTCCGTCTGTCGGCGGTGAGCGCGTGCTCATCGGTTACAGCCAAGGCGTTATTAGCGTTCCGCTCAGCGGCGCTGCCGCAGTCGGCCTCGCCACTGGCCAGTCCGGTGTTGCGGCAGCTCCGCTGCGCTTGGGCGATTGCGAGTTCGCGGCGTGGACAAGTGGCGAGAACTGGCGTCGCTGCCCGAGTGATGCCGGTGAAGGCGTCATGCTGCAACTGAGTGAGATGGAAGCGAACGCTCAGCTCTCTTACTCGGTCAACGGATCGCGTGCCGTGCTCAACGACCGCCTTACCGGCCGCACGTGGGCGGTGCAAAGCTCCGGCGAGTTGATTGACAACTGGAACCAACTCATCACCGCAGAAGATGAGGAGCCTGAGGTCGAGCAGAACCTTCTCGATGTCGAGCCTGAAGTCGACAGCGTGCAGCAACCGCCGGTTGCAGTAGACGACAGCTTTGGGGCTCGCCCTGGGCGAGCGACCGTATTGCCCATTTTGCTCAACGACTACGATCCCAATGGTGACGTGCTGGTTGTCGAGGAACTGCCGACCATTGATGCCAGCATCGGGCGAATCGATCGCATCAACGAGCGTCAACAGATTCAAATCACTCTCGAAGCCGGGGCCAGCGGTCAAGTGAGCTTCAACTACACCGTGAGCGATGGTCGCGGTGGCACCGCCAGTGCGACCGTGACGGTTGAGATTCGCTTGGACTCCGAGAACTCGCCGCCAGAACAAGTGCGGTCGACGAAGCTTACGGTGCAAGCTGGCGGCCGTGTATCGAACCAGATCTTGGGTGATTGGGTCGACCCAGATGGCGATCCCTTCTACCTGACTAGTGCCTCTGTTGCGGCTCCCGATGCTGTCAGCTACAAGCCCGGGGGAGATCTAGTCTTCTCAGACTCCGGTGCTGGCGGAGAGCTTAAAGTCGTCACCCTCGTCGTGTCGGATGGCACAAGCGAAAGTTCGGGCGGTGTCTCCGTCTCAGTGAAACCGGCGGGCGAAGTCCCCATCGAAGCTGATCCCTTCGTTGTGCTTGCGTATGCCGGCAAAGAAATCACCGTTTCGCCGCTGAGCCATGTGCGCGGTGGCAACGGCAACATCCGCCTCAATAGCGTTCCCGCGAAGACCGGCGCTCAAATCCTGCCCAGTTATGAAACGGGAACCTTCCGGTTCCAAAGCGATGAGATTCGCAGCTACAACCTCGAATACGTCGTCACGGATGGCAATCTCACCTACACGGCAATCGTGCGAATTGACGTGGTGTCTCCACCCGATGCCAACACTTCGCCGATCACCGTTCCCAAGACTGTCTTTGTTCAAACGCTTCAGAACGAACGCATCGATGTCGCCGGCACTGACGTTGACCCGGCCGGTGGTGTGCTTCTCGTCACCGAAATCATGAACCTCCCCGTGAGCTCAGGCGTGCGCGCGGAAATCTTGGAACAACGACTCGTTCGTGTGAGCTTGGAAGCCCCGCTCGATGATGGGCCAGTGAGTTTCAACTACCGCATCAGCAACGGGCTCGCGGATGCCATCGGCGTTATTACCGTCGTTGAAATTGCGGCTCCGTCTCAACTTCAAGCCCCCATCGCTAACGATGATTCCGTGACGGTTCGCGTGGGACAAGCCATCGACATCAGTGTTCTCGACAATGACGAACACCCTGACGGGCTTGAACTGACTCTGGTGCCAAAGCTGGCGCAAGATCTCCCCGACGACTCGGGACTGCTCTTTGCTTCGGGCGACGTGCTGCGCTACCTTGCCCCTGATCGCACGGGAAACTTCACGGCCGCATATCAAGTCGCTGGCCCCGATGGGCAATCAGCAACCGCAATCGTGAATATCGCCGTGCGTGAACTCGACGCCTCCAGCAATAATCCTCCCGTGCCACCGACGGTCACGGCCCGCGTGCTGGCCGGTGACACCGTGCGGGTGCAGATTCCGTTGACATCGGCCGACCCCGACGGGGACTCGGTACAGTTGCTCGGTCAGGCAACGAACCCGAGCAAGGGTGCCGTCATCGATGTGGAATCCAATACCTTCGTTTACCAAGCCGGTGAGTACTCGGCCGGAACCGACACCTTCAGCTACACGCTGATCGACTCACTTGGTGCGCGTGCAAACGGCGAGATCAACATCGGAATTAGCCCGCGACTTGATGGCGCCCGCAACCCCGTTGCGATCATCGACGAAGTGACAGTCAAACCGGGAATTACCGTCTCGGTGCAGGTTCTCGCCAACGACTCCGATCCCGACGGTAGCCCGCTGTCGGTGGTGTCAGTGGAACCCAACGATCCCAACACTGTCGCAGAAATTGATGGGGACGTGGTGAAAGTCACTCCACCAGAAGAACCGGGTGACTACGGCATCATCTACGTCATCGAAAACGAGACGGGCGGTTCGAGCCAAAACTTCATTCGGGTCACTGTCGACCCCGAGGCTAAACCTGCTTACCCGATCGCCACCGATAGCGTCTTGACCCTTTCGGACGTATTGGATCGCAACCGCGTTACCGTCGATGTGCTCTCGGGAGTGTTCTTTGCCGACGGTGACCCCGGAACTCTCACGCTGGGTATCTACCCCGGGTATGGCGACGCCGCTCGAGTGACGCCAGACAAGCAGATCGAGGTCTCGGTGGGGGATGTGGGACAAATCATCCCGTTCCGCGTCACGAACCCCGCCGACCCCACCGTCTTCAGCTACGCGTTTATCAAGGTTCCGGGATACAACGACGCCCTGCCGCAAATCGACCGCCGCGCCCCCAAACTGAGTATCAATAGCGAGAGCACGCTCGTGATCGACCTCAACGACTACATCATCGCCGTCGGCGATAAGCCTGTGCGCCTCACCGACTCCAGCACCGTACTCGCCACTCACAGCGATGGCACTGATCTCGTGCGTGACGAGGACACTCTCGTTTTCACATCGGCAGAGAACTACTTTGGGCCGGCATCCATATCCTTCGAAGTAACGGATGGTAGCTCGGCATCTGACCCTGAGGGCCGTACCGCTATTTTGGTGCTGCCTATCGACGTGCTCCCTCGCGACAACCAGGCTCCCGTGTTTGGCGGCGCTGTAATCGATTTTGAACCTGGCCAAGAGAAAGAGATCGACCTCCTCAAGCTGACCACCTACCCATACCCTGACGACCTCGACGAGCTCGCTTACTCGGTGTTGAGCCCGTTGCCGGAAGGCTTCACGTATTCGCTCGAAGGCACAACGTTGATGCTTCGGGCCAACAACAGTGCGTTCAAGGGCACACGAACCTCGATATCTCTCGGCGTTCGCGATGATCTCTCCGAAGGTAAATCTGGCCGGATCGAGCTGAACGTCGTACCGTCGACGCGCCCGCTCGCGAGCCCGGCCGCGGACCTCGCCATCGTGAAACGTGGCGAGACCACTGTCGTTGATGTGCTTGCAAACGATGCGTCTACGAACCCGTTCCCGGGGGCACCGCTGCGAGTGGTCGATATCCGTGGACTTGGCGGGGGAGCTATTCCTGCAGGGATCTCGATCGTCCCGAGCAATGACAACAGCACACTCACCGTCACCGTCTCCAGCGAAGCAGCGCCTGGTGACGTGAACCTTCAATATCGCGTCGCGGATGCCACCAACGATGAGACGCGGTATGTCTGGGGCACCGTTGTAATCTCGGTTCAGGACACACCAGACCCGGTATCCAACCTCGGGCCGAGTGGCTTTGGTGACAAGACCATCATGATGCGTTGGAACGCCGGGCCAGCGAACAACTCCGCCATTACCTCGTATAGGGTGACGACGAAGTCCGCTGGTGTCCTGGTCAACACAACCGACTGTGCCGGAACTACGTGCGCGATTCCGACGACCGGAAACGGCCCGACCAACTCGGTCAAGGTCACTGTTGTGGCGATCAACGCCATTGGCGAATCGGAGCCCGTTACTCTCGCTGACTCGGTCTGGTCGGACATCATTCCGGTAGCGCCAACATCGCTCAGCGCATCGCCACTTGATCACGGGCTTCGGTTGACATGGAATGCGGTGCCCACACCGGCCGGTGGTTCCGCTGTTGACCGCTATCGCATTGCCGTCGGTGGTTTCGAAACCACGCTCGGCCTAGCTCAGTGCGACGACACGACCTGCACCTGGGAGACTCCATCATCGTGGGTTCTCGATAACGGTGTAGCCGTGACGTACACCGTGAGCCCTCGAAATGCCGCTTACACAGCGCTCTCAGTGTGGAACACGAGCGAACCGCGTAGCGCCATTCCCGCTGGCCCGCCTATCGCTCTCGCTGCGCCTGTCGCCACTGTTGTCAACGACACGACCGCCGGACTCACGTGGCCCGGTGCGTTCAACGAGAACGGGCGCCCGGTAACCGCCTACACAGCAGCTGCCTACACCGGCACCGAGCCAACCTGTTCAGCGAACGGATCGATCACTGGCAACGGTGCAAAGCTAGCGTCGGTTGGCTCGAGCACGTCAGCGACGTTCAACGGGCTCACACCTAACCGCACCTACACGATGGTGGTATTCGCCTACAACGGTCAGGGTTGCGCGGCATCGCCCACCGTCGTTGCTCATACCCCGCCGGCAGTCGTCACAGCGCTCAGCACCGCCGGTCCGGTGGCTAACGGAAACCGCTTCGACTTCACCGTTAACGGGGGAGCGATGGGCTCTGACACGCTCAACAGCGACTACACCCTGTACTACCGGCTCAGCGGTGGCAGCGTTCCTGGAACCATCTACGGGCCAGTAGCTCTCGGCTCCTTCCTCACCGCGGATGGTGGCCAGCAGTACGGTCAAGATATCTCCGTTGAGGTGCGCGCATGCCGTAGCTACGGTTCAGGACCCATCTGCCAGCCCGAGTGGTCGGCACCCTTCGCTCTCGGGGTTCCGGTGAACCCGTCAGTAGCAGGCTTGACCTTTACCTCAGACAATGACGTGCTGAACGACAGCGGGACCTTCGCTTGGCTCGACTGGCCAAGCGGAACCTACGAGAGCGTGCGCTACCGCTGCGGTGGACTCACCCTGGGACCATGGCAGACGGCAGACACCACCGTTCCTGGGGGAAGCTGTCACGCTGATGTGGTGCTTCTGCTGGCAAACCCGACCCTCGTCGTTCGTGTAGTTGCCAACGGTGGGCAGATCTACGAGAGAACTTATAACGGATATGACTATGACTAGAGGTGCGCTATGACCATGACTCCCGACGAAGCCGCATGGTTCGCGGAAAGCTTCAACCGACTCGTCACGAACGTCGAACAAGTTCTCCTCGGAAAGACGTTTGTAGTGCGACTCGGCTTCACCGCCCTACTGAGCGAAGGACACCTACTCCTTGAGGACTACCCGGGAACGGGAAAGACCTCCTTCGCTCGCGCCATCGCACAGAGTGTCTCGGGAACGACAAACCGTATCCAGTTCACGCCCGACCTTCTGCCGGGTGACATCACGGGTGTCAGCATTTTTGATCAGCGCGATAACGAGTTCGAGTTTCACGCTGGACCTATTTTTTCCAACATCGTTCTCGCGGATGAGATCAACCGGGCGAGCCCCAAAACTCAGGCAGCCCTTCTCGAAGTCATGGAAGAGGGGCAAGTCACCGTCGACGGAGTCACGCACCCTGTCGGCGCCCCGTTCATGGTGATCGCCACCCAGAACCCCATCGAGCAGGCCGGAACATACCGCTTGCCCGAAGCTCAGCTTGACCGTTTCTTGATGAAGGCTTCCATCGGCTACCCCGATCGTGCGTCCACACTGCGCATCTTGGATGGCGCCGGCGTTGCTGCACACTCGACCGCGATCGAGCCCGTCGTGAGCGCGGAACTTGTTGTCGAAATGGCGCAACTCGCACGCACCGTGCACGTTGATCCAACCATCAACGACTACGTAAGCCGTCTGGTCGAAGCGACCCGTAGTGCTGCCGAAGTGCGACTTGGTGTGAGTGTGCGCGGTGCGTTGGCGCTGATCCGGGCAGCTAAGACGCTCGCAGCATCCAATGGTCGTCACTATGTCGTGCCGGATGACGTCAAGGCTCTTGCCGAATCAGTTCTCGCTCATCGTCTCGTGATCGATGCCGAGGCCGAATTCGAGGGAGTGACTGCCTCAAGCGTGATCGCTCAGATCCTGATCGAGAACCCACCGCCCACAGAACGGCAAGCCGTGTGAGTTCAATTCTCAACCGCTCGGCGAAAGGGCAGCCACAATTCACCGCGCCGGAACAATCGAGTCCGAGCGGTGAAAAGTCGCGCTCGGATGCGGACTTTCCCACCGCTATTCGCGGTCTAGACAACGCGCGAACACGAATTGTTGGCTACCGCACGGGGTTTCTTGCTGACCTGATTGTCGGGCTTGTACGGTTTGCGGTGCTCGCGCGAGCTACTTTCTCCCGGTACGCCAAGCGCATCACGGCCGTGGTCACCCCGGTTGGCTGGGTAGTTCTTCTGCTCGTGCCGGTCACGCTCATCGTGGGGTACACGATCGCATGGCAAGAACTAGTCGTCGTAGGGTTCGCCCTCGCTGCGATTGCGCTAATGGCCGCGATTTATCTCTTTGGGCGCAGCCAGCTGACGATCAGTCTGCATGTCGGCCACCATCGCGTTGTCGTTGGAGAGAACGCAAGTGGTGAGGTGCGAGGCGAGAACGAGGGTAAGCGGCGGAGCCTCGGTGTTGTTGCAGAGATTCCTATCGCAGCGACCTATGCTGAAGCGGTGTTGCCGAGTCTGCGTCCTGGCGCTGCGGCGACACACGAATTTCCGATCCCCACTCATCGACGTGGAGTAGTCACGGTCGGGCCCGTGCGCACCGTGCGTGCTGACCCGGTGGGACTCGTGCGCCGCGAGTTGGTGTGGACTGAGTCTGCCGAAGTTTTCGTGCATCCGCGCACCATCAGCATCCCGAGTGTGAGCACGGGGCTTATTCGCGACTTGGAAGGCAACCCCACCAAGGACCTCGCGAACAACGACATTTCGTTTCACGCGCTGCGGGAGTACGTGCGTGGTGACGAGCGACGCAACATCCATTGGAAGACCACTGCTCGCACCGGCCGCTACATGGTGCGCCAGTTTGAAGAGACACGACGAAGCCACCTCGTGATTGCGTTGAGCTTGGCTACCACCGACTATGCGAATGATTACGAGTTCGAAATGGCGGTGAGCGTTGCCGGTTCGCTCGGTGCTCAGGCGATTCGTGATGCCCGCACTGTAACAGTCGTGGCGAGTGAGCAAACACCCCAGTTTGCGAAGCGAAAGGTTTTTGCAGTGCGGGCGCTATCGACGCTCACCGGAACCCGTTTGCTGGATGACCTCACGCGCGTTCAGCGTGCCAACACGGCACTACGCCTCATCGATGTCGCGCGCGTCACCTCCGAACAGACCAGTGGAGTTTCTGTTGCGTTCCTGATTTGTGGGTCGACTGTGACTTCGCAGCAGTTGCGGGCGGCGTCCACCAAGTTTGCGACGAATGTCGAAGTGGTAGCGATCGTGTGCGACCCAGAAGCGGTCCCGGGGCTCCGACGGGTTTCTGGCCTCAGCGTGCTCACCATTGGGTATCTTGAAGAGCTGAAGAGAGCCCTCGCGAGATCGGCGGGTGCATGACCGCCCCTGTTACTCGATCTTTCGTTGTCGTCTCCGGAGCTCTGCTCTGGCTTACAGTCGCGCTCGCTTCGGCAGCGCTCTGGCCGATCTATCGCACGACAGATCTCACCATCTTGATCGTTGCCGGAGTCCTTGCAGGCTCGATAGTCGCGCTTGCTTCGCTCTGGCGCCGCTGGTCATTCCTGACAACGTCGATAGTCGCAGTAATCATGTTCGTGGTCATCGGCGTTCCTGTGGCTGTCCCATCAGAGACGCAATGGGGAGTAGTTCCGACGCTGGAAGGTCTGAGCGACCTTGTGCTTGGCGTCGCGCTCGGCTGGAAACAGTTGCTGACCATCTCGCTGCCGGTCGGAAACTATCAAGCTCTTCTCGTTCCTGCTCTCGTCCTCGTCTTCTTCGGCACCGTGATTTCGCTGAGCATCGCATTCCGCACGGCGGTCGCAGAGTTGTCTGTCGTGCCGTCGATCGTCATTTTTGTGATGGCGATCGCGTTGGGCCCGACCTACCCCGACCAGCCCGTTCCTCTCGCTCTCGCCCTTCTGATTGTGATTGCGCTCGCCATGGTGTGGTTCCGGTGGCGCCGGCGTCGAGACACCGTCAACGCGCTTGAAGCGGCAATGGACGCGCCCGGAGTTGCGCGACGCAAACGCGAGTTTGGGTTCGCGGGTGTGCGCACCATGATCAGTGCTGTGGTCATTTTGGCTATTGCCTCGGGAGTCGCGCTGGTGGCGGTGAACCTCGCTCCACCGACTAACAATCGAGCAGTGCTGCGGACGGCGATTGTGGAACCATTCGATCCCCGCGACTATGTGAGCCCGCTTTCCGGATTCCGTCGCTACTGGCAGCCGAGTACCGCGAACTCTGTGTTATTTGAAGTTTCAGGGGTTCCACTGGGTACCCGAGTGAGACTCGCGACACTCGATAGCTACAACGGTGTTGTGTATGCGGTCGGTAGTGGACTCGTGTCGAGCGCATCAGGTTCGTTCTCTCGTGTGCCATCTCGTTTTGACCAGTCTGAAGTTGACGGTGATCAAGTCGACATGACCATCACGATTGCCGGCTATGAGGGTGTCTGGCTCCCCACTGTCGGACTGTTCGAGCAAGTCGACTTTTCGGGGTCGCGCGCAGTGGATCTTCGCGATTCTTTCTACTACAACAAAATATCCGGGACAGCCGCCGTCGTTGGCGGTCTTGAAAGTGGCGATACCTACACCTTTGAGGGCGTTATTCCTGTGCAGCCGAGTGCCGAAGAGCTCAGTGCTCTCACTCCCGGTCTCGCAGAGGTTCCGCCCGTTCAAGACTCCCCAGAGGAGCTCACTGAGCGACTCGACCAATACGTTCGCGGCGTCACGACGCCGGGGGAGCGCCTCGTGGCGATGCTCGATGGGCTCGCCGCCGACGGCTACATCAGCCACGGGGTTGGCGTTGACGAGCCCGTCAGCCGGTCCGGCCACTCTGCTGATCGCATCGCAGAACTGTTCACAGCGCCCCGCATGATTGGCGATGGTGAGCAGTATGCGGTTGCGGCGTCCATGATGGCGAATGAATTGGGCTTCCCGACCCGCGTGGTTCTCGGATTCATCACCTCAGATCCTCAAATTCGAGGCGACGATGTCTCTGCATGGATCGAAGTAAACACCGCAGAGTATGGATGGGTGACGATCGACCCCAACCCGCCGCTGCGGGAAATCCCGGAAGAGAATCCCGACGATATCGCGCAGGTTGCGCGACCCCAAACTGTGGTTCTGCCGCCCGAAATCGAGTCGGACACGACCAACGGTCAGTCGAATCCTGACAGTGAGCAAGCGCTGCAGCCTGACCTCGACCCCGTACTCCAGGCGGTTCTTGCAGTGTTGCGCGTTGCGGGCTGGTCGCTGTTGGTGCTCGTGGTACTCGCGGCGCCGTTCCTACTCATTATTGCGGCCAAGGTGCGCCGTCGACAGCTGCGCAAGCGCGCCGACTCGACGGTGGAACAGATCAGTGGTGGATGGCAGGAATTCGAAGATTCGCTGATCGACCACGGCTATTCACCGCCCCTTTCGGGAACGCGAACAGAAGTTGCTGCTGTAATGGCGACTCCGGATGCTCGCACACTCGCTGAGCACGCTGACCGTGCCATTTTCTCCGGTGCTGAACCGGAAACTGTTGAAGCCGATGCGTTCTGGACGAACGTGACGGAACTGGAAACTCAACTCAATACTGGACTGTCGCGCTGGGCGCGGTTCAAGACCAAAATATCGCTGCGATCGCTCGGTGGTTATAGTGTCACAAGTCTGTTTAAGCGATAGAGGACTACCCGTGAATTGCTCTTTCTGCGCGACGCAACTGCCCGCCGATGCCGTCTACTGTGCTGAGTGTGGGCGGCCTGCGATGTCTCGTCGCGCCCGCAGGGGTGCTGCCGCAAATGGTGCAGCTCCTGCTGCCGCCGTCGCCACTGAGCGTTCAGACCGCGTCAGCGACGAAGCACCGGACAATTTGCGTCGCCGCCGCAATCGTGGCTCTGCCGCGACTGCGAGTGCGTCCGCTTCGGCCGTGACCACAACCGCTCACGAGCATGCTGAAGAGGTGGCGGCTGTGCAGAACCCGGTCGCGACATCCGACGTTGTGGATGCTCCTGCTTCCACGCCAACGGAGCGGGATCCTGAGCGTGCCGAGAGTCTTCTCGAGGCCGCGCCCGTTGCTGAGATTCCCACGGATGATGCGGAGCTTCCTGCAGCACTTCGTGACGCCCTCGAGTCGACACCGGATGTGCTGGCAGATGGCGCCCGCACGCTGCGATTGGGTGAACCGCTGGTGTTGTCAGCTGCCGCTGATGTAGTTCGTGCCGATTCTGAGGCTGCGAGCGAGGCGGAGACGGAGGAGTCGGGCGTCGCTGATATCGCTGCTTCTGAGATCCCCAACGATGCGGCGTCGGCTGTCGATGCTGAGGAACAGGATCACCCTCTTCCGTTTGACGAAGATGGCCCGTACGACGAGGTGCTTCCATTTGACGAAGACGGTCCTTACGACGAGGTCGCGAATCCCGCGCTTCTTACTTTCGACCAGAACCTTCTGGCTGTGTCTGCCACTGGGCCGGAGATCGCCCCGGCCTTCGAAGCGGAAGCTGAGCCTGCAATGGAGCCCGAGCCTGAGCCTGAGCCTGAGCCTGAGCCTGAGCCTGCGGCAGCCGACGACACCGAGCGTGCGGTAGCCGACGAGGTTGAGCCCGTCGCCGCTACGGACGAGCCCGAGCCCGCGGTAACGCTCAGCGCTGACGGTGAAGGTGTTGCTGGCGCTGATGCCGCGACCGAAGAGCCGCTTGGCGAAACGAACGAGAGCTGGCGGGGTATGCCAGCACCGACCCTAGAAGAATCCATTCCGCTTTCGAACGGTGCGGAGTTCTTCTCGCTCGCAGTTGATGAGGTCGAGATTGTGCGCGCGCCAGAGGTAGCAGTGCACGAAGTCGTTGAGCCGAATGTAGATGCGGATGCTGGGGATACTAACTCCGCCATCGACGCTCACGAGTCTGATGCTAATGCGGCCGTTGACGAGCCCGAAGCTCCCGTCGAGCTTGCGACTGCGACACCAGTTGAACTCGAATCCGAACAGACCGACGAAGCTCTCGCCGAAGCCACGGACGAGTCCCCGGCCCACCTGGAGTCTCAGCCTGATGCTGATGCTGATGCTGATGCTGAAGACGTGACGACGGCAAAGACCCCCAATGTCGCGCCCGAGTTCGAAGAGCCTGAAACTGTCGCAGATTCTGAAATAGAGAACGTTGCTGCTATGAATGGCGATTCTGAGCCAGACACTGCGCCGGAGTCAGACGTCGAGGCACTAGTTGAGCCTGAGCACGAGTCGGAGCCGGAACCCGAACCGGAGCCGGAGCCGGAGCCGGAGCCGGAACTCGAACCGGAACCCGAACCGGAACCGGAACCTGAGCCCCTCGTAGAGCCAGCACCGCTCTCACGGTCGGCTTTTGAGCCCGATCTGAGCAAGTTGGGACGGCCAGATATCGTCGACGAGGAGCCAGCGTCACTGCGGGTGAAACCCGTGCGCCGACTCGGAGAAGAACCACTCTTCACGACCGCAGACCGCTTGCGTGCATCTGCCTTCGCTCCGGTCGCCTCCGAACGTGTCGATGGCCAGCCAGCTCCCGAAACTATGGCGGCGCCGGAAGAATCAGTTGCAACAGCGTCAGGAGCGGAATCCCACGCCGCCGGCGATCACGGCACCCAACCGCGTAATGAAGTTGCTGCGGTGGTAGCGGCCGTCGAAACACAACTTAAGGGTGGCGAAGCCGGGCAGCCAGCCGAACCGACTGACTCAGCCATCGAGACGTGCCAGCAGTGCGGCACAGTGTTGGCTGAATCCGATATCTTCTGCGGTTCCTGTGGCTTTGTACGCCATGGCGTAGGCCCGGGTGCTCGCGTCGCAGCCCCCGCACGCGCCGCCATCGTGCATGAAACCTCTGCCGCCGACGAAGGCACACGCGCTGTGTCGGATGCGATTGACGACGGTGCCCCTGCAGCCGATGAGGCTCCAATCGTCTCCACCGCCGAATCGTCGGCAGAATCCACGGCGAACGATGAAGCTCCGAACGACGTGAACGTGGAGTCGGAGATGCCTGCGGCGATCGAAGAAGCAACACCGGCCGCATCAGAATCGCCAGCGCCATCAGAGCCGATAGAAGACCCGGGTGCTGAGCATGTCGTCGTTACCGATGAGTACTTCTCTGCTGAAGCAGCCGAGCCTGACGCTCCCGAAATCATGACCGAACCGGAGCCGTTGCTCGAACCAGAGCCGCAGTATTCAGCAGCGCCCGATCTGGTAGCAGCGCCGGATCTTGAGCCTGAGACCGAGCATGACGACGCTGGTGAGGCCGCTGCCGCGCTCTCCACAGGCTCGAAGCCATTCTCTGTGCTTGCGCCGCCGCCGAAGTCTCACCAACGTGTTGAACTTCCCATCTCACCGCCGGTTCCACTGGCAACCGTTGGTGCTGATGACGAAGACATCGAAGATACGCGCATCGTGGAGCGCAGCGTCACTGGAACCCGGTTTGTGCTCCAATTCAGCACAGGGGACAGCGTGATCGTGACCGGAAACGGCCTCGTCGGTCGTAACCCGATCCCGGAACCCTCAGAAAAGTTCGACATCATCGTGCCGATCACTGACCCCAGTAAATCAGTGTCCAAGACTCACTTGGAGTTTGGGCAGATGAGTGGAGTGTTCTGGATCAGCGACCGGTATTCCGGTAACGGATCGATCGTGCGCGAACCAGGCGGCGAGCCCAAGCGCTGCGAGCCTGGGAAGAGGTATCGCGTCGTCCGCGGAACGCGAGTTGAAATTGGGGAACAGTTCTTCATAGTGAGCTAGTGGTCTGCGGCATCCGATGTTCAGCGCGTTGTGATTGCCGCATCCACCCCTACACAGCGCACGCTGAGTGGCGCTCTCCACCGACGTGAGTGCGCTCAACGCAGCGCGAGCCAGCCCTGCTGGAGTAGGGATGTGACCGAATCCCGAACCCCCGACGCGCGCATCTTCCTGCCCGCTCCGCCGCAAGCACCAACTCCTTTTCGATTTCCGCTTATCGCCGCCACAGTGCCGGTGGTCGCCTCGGTGGCGATCTGGTTGATTACTGGCTCGACGTTTGCGCTCATCTTTGCGGCTCTGGGGCCTTTGGCCGCGACCGGAAGCTACATCGATTCGCGAGTAACCGCGCGCAAAACAGTGCGCGCCGAGCGGTCGCGCTTCGCGGCGGATGCCGCGATCACGACGAAAGAGATTCAGGCCTACCATCGCCGCGAACTCGTTGAACTGGCGGAGAAAACTCCCTCGTCCATCATGTTGGTCAATGACGTTCTCACCGACGCGTCGAAGTGGATGCGCGAACCCGACAATGTTCTTCCTCTCCATCTCGGCTACGGCAGCGTCCGCAGCAGCATCGCAATCGATCGCACCGCCTCGCACGATTCCGTGTCGCAGGATGTTGACGAGACTTACCGCAGCCTGACCGAGCAAGCCGAACATTTGAGTCGGGCGCCCATCGCAGTTAATGCCCGTCTCGGCATCGCACTATTCGGTAACAACCTCATGGCTTTGTCACTCGCGCGCTCACTGGCGATTCAACTCGCTCGCACGCTCGCGCCCACCTCAAGCTGGGTGCGGCTCACGGGCGTGTTTGCAACAGAAATTTGGGGAGAACGCCTGCCCCACCGCCTGCTGCGATCGAGCGGGGCGCCGGGGCGGGTTGTGGATGCAGCCAGTGCGAGCGGTGAGATCGCGAGCGTGCAGTGGGGAGCACTTGGCGATCCCAGCCCCCGTGTCTCCATCACGATCGTCTCGGAAGAAAAACAGGTGCCGAGCGGGCATCGCATTGTGATCCGCACGAACGCTGCGAGTGTGGCCGTGGTGCGGCATCCTGACCGCCATCAACGCCGCGACTTTGAGCCGTCGTTCCTCGGCAGAGAGCAAGCGTTGGTCTGGGTGCGAGCGGCCCACGATATCGCGGCCCGCGATGGACTGGCTTCGGGGCAGGACGCCCTTCCCGATTCCTTTGCCTTTGCCGAACTCGAAAAACGTCCCGTTTCGATGCTCGCCTCGCGCCCCGATAGTCGTCGATCGCTAGCCGCTCGCCCCGCTGTCGCGGCGTCGGGGGAGCTCACCATCGATCTTGTCGTCAACGGCCCCCACGCCATTGTGGGCGGTACCACAGGCAGTGGAAAGAGCGAATTACTCATTGCGTGGGTGCTTGCAATGGCCGCCGAAGTATCTCCAGAAGACGTCACTTTTTTGCTCGTCGATTTCAAAGGTGGCTCCGCCTTCACCGCTCTGACAGAACTGCCCCACACCGTGGGAATAATTACCGATCTCGACGAGACCGCTGCCGCACGGGCGTTCTCTAGCCTTAGCGCCGAGCTGCGGTACCGAGAGCGTGCTCTCGCCCGGGCGGGCGTGCGTGATATTTCGGAACTTGCGAGCGTGCCGCGCCTCGTCATCGTGGTTGACGAGTTTGCGGCCATGATGGCCGAGTACCCCCAACTCCATGTGCTCTTCAGCGACATTGCGGCGCGCGGACGTTCGCTGGGAGTGCACCTCATCCTGTGCACGCAACGACCATCCGGAGTCGTACGCGATGCGCTTCTCGCCAATGCGGATTTGCGGATTTCTCTCCGCGTCAACAACGGTGCCGACAGTTCTGCCGTCATCGGCAGCGATCGCGCCGCAGAACTGCCCGCCGAAGCAAAGGGTCGCGCGTGGGTGGCTCATGGCTCGTCTTCAGCGGAGCTCGTTCAGTTCGCGCTCGTCTCGCCCCGCGATATTCACGAGGTAGCGGAGCGCTGGCCGATCGCCGCTCCACCCAGACGGCCCTGGTGCGAACCACTGAGCGAGCACATCCCTCTCGCTTCAGTGCTGCAGGCGACGGCGGAGAAAGAAGGCCGTGAGTCGCCGGGTGAGGCAGACACCGACACTCTTCACTTTGGGCTGACCGACCTGCCTGAGCTTCAACGCCACGGTCGGGCTGTTTGGGTTCCGAAAACAGACGGACCCCTGCTGCTGTTAGGGGCATCTGGTAGCGGAAAGACAACGGCACTCACCAGCCTTGCCCACGTCAGCACGGCAGCCGTGGTCGTGATGAGTGCTGAGCCCGCCGCCTTCTGGGATACTCTCGCCGGATTACACGGTCAGCTCGACTACAGCGCTGAAGCAGCGCATCCGTCATCTCCGACCCACGTCGTGATCGACGACATCGATGCTGTGCTGGCTCGCTTCGATGATGAATACCGCGCGGTCGTCGTTGAACGGCTCACTCGTGTGCTGAGGGAGGGGCCTGCGAACGGCATCTGGGCTATTGCTAGTGCCCAACGAATCACATCGCCGTTGCAGTCGCTGTCACAACTCATGCCGAGCATTCTTCGTCTCCGATTCAGTAGTCGGCAAGAGTTCATCCTCTCGGGTGGCGCTACTGATGAATACCTCCCGTCCCTGCCGTCAGGGGGAGGTCTCTGGCGGGGAAAGAGAGTCCAAGTCGCGCAGAGCGGCCAGTACCTTCCGGTTGCAGAACGAAGCTCGTCAACGACCCTCTCGCGCAGCGACCACGTCATCGTCGCGAGCAGTCGCCCGTCGGCCACTGCGACTGCATACGCGGCCGCTGGATGGGAGATTCGCTATGTCGAGGGGTCGCCAGGGAGCGAACAGGAGCTCTTGGTCCGCCCTGCAGCGTCACGTTCTCCCATTGCTTTGATCGGATCCGTTGATGAGTGGCAATCACGCTGGGGTGCGCTGGCGGCGTTGCGGCATCACGCCACGATCGTGCTCGATGGCTGCAGCCTCAGCGACTACCGCCAGCTTGCCCGCACTCGCGAGCTCCCGCCGCCACTGACGGCCGGCTCAGGCGAATACTGGTGTCTCACCGACACGGGGCCAACGCAACGCGTGCGGCTGCCCCACAGCGCCCACAGCGACGGTGGGGCCCCACAGTGCTAGGCCACTTGCTGAGACGCCGCAGGCGCGGGTTCTCGACCTCAACGGGAACAGCAATTCTTGCGGGCGTGCACGAAACACGGCGGTACCCGAATTGGGCACAATTATTGGGCGAAATTACCGCGGAAACATGGAATTATTGCAACGGACCCGCAAGGCCCCTCCTAACTGGGGCTATAACAAAGAAGACCGCGCTCACTACCATCGGGGTAACTGGTGGGGGCGAAGGAGAAACAGTGACGAGACCACTTCCGCAGGATCCTGCGATCCAGCAGCTAATGCTGCAGGCGAAGCAATCTCAACTCAGCCGCAGGCGACTGCTGCAAGGAGCGGGGCTTGGCGCGTCCGCGCTCGCTCTCGCAGCATGTGCTGCGCCGGATGGGTCAGATGCGAATGATATTTCCGACAGCGACAACAAGCTTGTCTGGGCAAGCTGGCCGTCGTACATCGACGAAGACCTCAGCGGAGGCTCTCCCACGCTCAAAGCGTTCTATGAGGAGTCCGGGGTCGAGGTCGAGTACAAGGCTGTCATTGAAGACAACGTTGGTTTCTACCTTACGATGAAAGATCAGCTCTCATTGGGCGAGCCGACTGGTGTAGATATTATCTGTGTCAGTGACTGGATGGCCGCACGACTCATCCGTTTCGGGTACGCCCAAGAAATGGATGCCGCCAACATCCCCAACAAAGCCAATCTCACCGAGTCGCTTGCGAGTCCAGACTTTGACCCCGATCGCAGCTACTCGCTGCCCTGGCAAAGTGGCTTTATCGGACTGGCGTGGAACGCTGAAGAGTACCCTCGCGGAGTGCTCTCGGTCGATCAGCTCTGGAACGAGGAGCTCAAGGGCAAAGTTGTCGTTCTCGCAGAAATGCGCCACACCATGGGCATGCTGCTGCTTGCTCAGGGCATCGATATTGCCGAGGAAGACTGGGGTATCGAGGAATACAAGAAGGCAAGCGCCGTGCTCGAAGAGCACTTGACGTCGAAGCACATTCTTGGTGTTTACGGTAGTGATTACCTAGAGAAGCTCAAGTCGGGCGAAGCCATCGCTGGGTTCGCTCGTGCTGGAGACGTTGTCGTTCTTAACGCGCAAGCTGGTTACGAGAAATTCAAGTTCTTGCTCCCAGGCTCAGGCGGAACATTCTTCACTGACTCGCTTGTGATTCCTGCCGGTGCTCAACACAAAGCGAGCGCCGAAAAGCTCATGAACTTCTACTACGACCCTGCGGTGGCGACTGAAGTTGTGGAGTGGATTCACTGCGTGAGTCCCGTCGACGGAACCCTTGAGTACGCCATTGAGAACTTCCCCAAGCTGGCGTCGAATCAGTTCACTTTCCCGAACGCGACGGCAATGTCGCGAGCGCGCACTTTCCGCACGCTCAGCACTACCGACGATCAGTCATTCAATGCTGAGTTCCGCCGCATAACAGGCAAGGGCTAGCGCGCGAGTTCGCGGAGAACTTTAGGCGAGCTCGAAACGGAGTTCGCCGACGGGGAGTCCACGGCCAAGCACCTGCTCGGTCGTGGCTTTCAGTACACCAGCGACGGCATCCGCATCGAGCGCGCCAGCTTCGGCTAACAGCGAGAGCCCGACGGGAAGCAGCGGGCGGATCGATCCGTCAAGAATCTTGAGGGTCACCGTGGTGCCGTCGGGGGCTGTCGCAATGAGCACACCCTCAGCCCCTCGCTTCGCGATAATCCCGAGCGTGTCCATTGCTTCGGCCACTTGGGGCATGTCGAGGCCCCACGCGTTGGCCCGAATAGCGTCTACGAGGGCAGCGGCGTGAGGATCGGTTTCTTCCGTGGCGGTAACCACGCGCTGAATGGCGGTGGCGAGTGAGACAAGGCTCATGGCAAAGACGGGAGCCCCGCATCCATCCATTCCCTCATGAGCAAGCGGTGCGCCCGTGAACTCGACTACGGTCTGTCGGATGCGTTCCTGCAGCGGATGCCCGTGCTCGAGGTAACTTTCCAGCGGCCACTCATTCACGACGCAGGCCGCCAAGAAGCTCGCGTGCTTGCCTGAACAGTTCATGGCGAGGCGACGAGGAGCGTCGGAGGCGCGTCGGGTTTCGGAGTCGGCTGGCCAGTCGGGCGGGCAGCGGAGGTCGTCTTCGGTAAGGCCGTACGTGGCCAGGGTCGAAGCCACGACATCTTGGTGACGTTGGCTGCCGGTGTGGCTGGCGCTCGCGAGCACGAGCTGTTCGTCGGTGAGGGTAACTCCCGCACGAAGCACAGTGATCGCCTGCATGGGCTTGAGCGTCGAACGCGGATAGATGAGCGCGTCGGGGTTGCCGAGGCGGCGTAGCTCAGTGCCGTCGGGGGAGAGCACCACCGCGGCGCCCAAGTGGCGTGACTCGATCATCCCCGAGCGTTCAAGGACAGCAAGCTGAACGGTGTCGTTGACGGTGAGAGCGGTTGCGGGGGAGGCCGAGGGGGAATTCACTCTCCTACGTTATCGCCGCCAAAGCGCATGTGGGCACCGCAGTCTTCAGGATGGGGAACAGTGTCGCTCACTCCCAGCGTTGACCGCTAGCGTGATCACGAGAGAAGTTTGCCCGATCACGCGGTGTGATCGCCAAGGCTGGCTTGTCTAGCAGGCCAAGGAGGTCCCTATGAACATCGACCACAACTTTGAAGTGCGCGTGGAATGGTCGGGCAATCTGGGCGACGGCACCACTAGCTACCGCGGGTACTCGCGCCACAACGACATCACTGCCGTGGGCAAGCATCCCATTGACGGTTCGAGCGCCCGCGTCTTTCACGGCTCGGCAGATCGCTGGAATCCTGAAGAGCTGCTCATCGCGGCGCTCAGCCAGTGCCACATGTTGAGCTATCTGCATGTGGCTGTGAGCCGAGGCATTATCGTCACGGCGTATCACGACGAAGTTTCCGGCACGATGAAGCAGACGGATAACGGTGGCGGGCACTTCACGTCGGTCACGCTGCGACCGGTGGTCACGATTGCGGCCGGCAGTGTGGAAGACGCCATGGATGCTCACGCTGAGGCCAGCCAGAAGTGCTTCATCGCCTCCTCCGTAAACTTTCCTGTTTTGCACCAACCCCGCATCATTGTGGAGGCTGAGGCCGAGTAATCGCGCCTTCACCTGCTTGCTGCGGGAGCGTCATAGCGGTTACAGCGAGAGCTGTCGAGGTTTCGGCGGCGATTCCACACGCTTTGTACAGCCGCGGTGGGGCAGGATTGGTGCTCCGTGTTCGTGTTGTGAAGGGTTCTTGTGCGTAAAGCGATTCCATTTTTGTTGACCATCGGCGTTGTGGCGTCGCTTGCGGCGTGTTCGCCCGCTGATACAACCACGAGTGAGAGCGCCGCCGGCGACTGTGTTCCGACGTCATCCGGTTCCGCTTCGGACGCGGTTGAAGTCAGCGGCGACTTTGGCGTAAAGCCGGAGGTCACTATCGACTTCCCGACCGACGTTTCAGAAACTGAGCGCACGGTTGCTATCGCCGGCGACGGTGACCTGATGGCGGTCGAAGCTTCCACCGCGAATGTTCAGTTCTCGTTGTACAGCGGTGCGACCGGAGAGGAACTTTCCTCCACGACGTACGACGAAACTGGCCTCACCCCGTTCCCCGTGGACGCTGAGCAGTTCTTGGTCGGAATCGTTAAGACCATCGAGTGCTCCACGGCAGGCACACGCGTTGTCGGTGTTATTCCTCCCGAGGAATCATTCGCCGACGATGAGAGCCGCGAATCGCTCGGAGTCGGCGCAGATGACGACATCGTTTTCGTTGTTGATGTCATTTCCGTCGACGAGCCCGCTGAGCCTGCCCTTCCGCGTGCCGATGGTGAAGACCAGCCTGCAGTAGAAGGCTTCCCGACTGTCGAACTCGACGATGACGGTCGCCCCACAATCACCATCCCCGACGCTGACGCTCCCACGGAGCTCGAAGTTGCTGTGCTGAAGCAGGGCGACGGCGAGACTATCGAAGAGAACTCGGATGTTGTTGTTCACTACGTGGGTATGAACTGGACCACCGGCGAAATCTTTGACGAAAGCTGGGCTCGCGGAGAACCGTCGACGTTCAACACTGGCCAAGTCGTTAGTGGGTTCAAGACCGCTCTTGAGGGTCAGCAGGTCGGCTCGCAGATCATTGCCGTTCTTCCGCCAAGCGAAGGCTATGGCGAAGCAGGCAGCGAAAGCGCGGGAATTTCTGGCACCGACACCATCGTGTTCGTCGTTGACATCCTCGGCATCGGCTAATTTAGCCCTAGCGTTGACGCACATTTGTGCGAGCCAACTAAAGTAGCGGGATGCGCAAGATAATTCTGCTCGGATCGACGGGCTCGATCGGCACGCAAACCCTCGAAGTTATCGAGGCAAACCGTGATCGATTCGAGGTCGTCGGTCTGGCGGCAGGCAGCAACCGCACTCTCGTAGAAGAACAGGCGGCACGCTTTGGCGTGCAGCACATTGCTTTCGGCGCTGAGCAGGCCGCCCAGCTGGTCCGGGATGTCCCTGCCGATGTCGTCGTTAATGGAATCACCGGTTCTGTAGGCCTCGGGCCAACGCTCGCGGCCCTCGAGTCCGGCGCCATGCTCGCCCTCGCCAACAAAGAGAGTCTCATCGTCGGCGGTGAGCTCGTCATGTCGCGAGCGAAGCCCGGCCAAATCGTTCCGGTTGATTCGGAACACTCGGCGATAGCCCAAGCGTTGCGTTCCGGCGAACACTCGGAAGTGCGACGCCTGGTGCTGACGGCATCCGGCGGTCCGTTCCGTGGTCGCACGCGGGAGTCGCTCCACACCGTGACGCCGCGTGAAGCACTCGCGCATCCCACGTGGGACATGGGCCTCGTGGTGACGACGAATTCATCGACTCTTGTGAACAAGGGTCTCGAAGTAATCGAGGCGCATCTGTTGTTCGGGGTGCCGTATGACCGCATTGCGGTCACTGTGCATCCGCAGTCCATCGTGCATTCGATGGTGGAGTTCGTCGATGGTTCGACGATTGCTCAGGCGAGTCCTCCCGACATGCGTTTGCCGATCTCTCTCGGCTTGGCTTGGCCAGAGCGGGTTGCCGGCGTCGGAGCGCCGCTCGATTGGACGAAGGCGAGCACGTGGAGCTTCGAACCTCTCGATAACGAGGTGTTCCCCGCTGTGGAAATGGCCAAAGCCGTTGGCGCCGCCGGTCTCACGTTCCCGGCTGTGTTCAACGCCGCCAACGAGCAGGCGGTGCTTGCATTCCACGCTGGTGCCATTGGCTACCTTGATATTTTGGACGTCGTTGAGCAAGTTGTGCAGAGCCACGAGGCGACCGAGCTCACTCTCGATGCGCTATCGGATGCCGAGTCATGGGCGCGACGCACGGCGGATGCCGTTGTAGCGACCCGCTCCTAGCGTGGGATTCGCCCCCAATCTGGGGCAGTTCTGGGGCTTCCACAGCACGAGTACAGGCGAGCGTCGGTGCTCGTGACTATTCTTAGCGAGTGGAAAACGTGCTCTTGTACATTCTTGGTGTCCTGATTCTTGTGGTTGGGCTTGCTATCTCTATTGGCCTGCATGAAATTGGTCATTTGGTGCCGGCGAAGCTCTTCGGCGTGCGCGTGAGTCAGTACATGATCGGGTTCGGCCCGACTCTTTTCTCCCGCAAGCGCGGTGAGACTGAGTACGGTCTCAAGGCCATTCCACTCGGCGGATATATCTCCATGGCGGGCATGTTCCCACCCGGCAAATCACACGACAATTCACGCAGTGCCACCACGGGTGTTTTCCAAGCTCTTGTGCAGGATGCCCGGGAGTCCAGTGCCGATACGCTCACCGATGTCGATGAGTCGCGGGCGTTCTACAAACTCCCGGTGTTCAAGCGCATCATCATCATGCTCGGTGGTCCGTTCATGAACTTGCTCATTGCGATCGTGATGTTCGCGATTCTGTTGATGGGCTTTGGCACCGCTCAGGCATCGACGACGATCAGTAGCGTCTCGGAGTGTGTGATCCCCGCTTCCGCTGACCGCGACGCGTGCACCGACAGCGACCCTGTTGCCCCTGCTCTTGCTGCCGGCATCCAACCCGAGGATCGCATCGTCTCGATGGATGGTGAGCCAATCGCAACTTGGGATGAGATCACTGAGCACATTCGTGCTGCCGCGGGGGATCAGCTCACGATCGTGGTCGAGCGTGCGGGGGAAGAAGTCACTCTCACCGCTGAGCCTCTGCTCGCGGAACGATACGTGTACGACGACAGCGGGCAGATCGCTGAGAACGATGACGGCGAAGCCCTGACCGAGGAGTACGGCTTCTTGGGAATTGGCCCCGCGGCGGAGACTGTGCAGCAGCCCGTGACCGCTGTATTGCCTGCTGTAGGGGACAACATCGTGGCTGTGGCCAAAGTCGTCCTGACTCTCCCGCAGCGCATGGTCGACGTGGTAATTGCCGCGTTTGGTCCGGAGGAACGCGACCCGAACGGTCCCATCGGACTCGTCGGCGTCGGCCGTATCGCCGGAGAGGCAACGAGCTTGCAGGCGGCAACCGTTGCCGACCGTGCCGCTTACCTCATCAGTTTGGTGGGATCGCTCAACGTTGCGCTCTTCGTCTTCAACCTCGTGCCTCTGCTGCCGCTCGATGGTGGGCACGTAGCGGGCGCGCTGTTCGAAGGTGTGCGCCGCTTCTTCGCGAAACTATTCGGCAAGCCCGATCCTGGTCCGCTCGACACCGCCAAGTTCGTGCCGCTCACCCTCGTGGTGGTCGTGCTCCTCGGCATCATGACACTGCTGTTGGTGTACGCAGACATCGTGAAGCCAATCTCGCCGTTCTAGCGAAGCGGGCCGTTCTAGCGAAGCGGGCCGTTCTAGCGAAGCGGGCCGTTCTAGCGAAGCGGGCTGTATTAGCTAAGTCAGAGGCTCTGGCTGGCGCTGTGGTCGCGTTCGACTGAACGCGACCACAGCTAGGCAGCTTTAGCGCGTGAGCAGCAGCGCGTCGCCCTGACCGCCACCGCCACAGAGAGCGACGGCAGCGCGGCCTGAGCCGCGGCGTGCCAGCTCGTGCGCGGCATGAACGACGAGGCGAGCACCGGATGCTCCGACCGGGTGGCCGATCGCAATAGCGCCGCCGTGGATGTTTACGATGTCGTGGCTCAGCCCAAGCTCGGCCGTTGAGCGCAGGCTTACCGCGGCAAAGGCTTCGTTAATTTCGGCGAAGTCGAGGTCGTCGGCCGTCCAACCCGCGTTATCGAGGGCTGCCGCGATCGCGCGAGCAGGCTGCGAGTGCAACGAGTTATCGGGGCCGGCAACGTGACCCGAGCGGTCGAGCACCGCAAGCCACGGAAGATCGTGCTCTTCGGCCCACGAACGGCTGGCCAGAATCACGGCCGAAGCACCGTCGCTCAGTGGCGACGAGTTGCCTGCAGTGATGGTGCCTTCGGGGTCGAAGGCGGGCCGCAACCCAGCAAGGGTGTCGACCGTGGTGTTGGCGCGAACGCCCTCATCGGTGTCGAGAACGAGGTCGTCGCCCTTGCGCTGGGGGATCGTGACCGGCACGATCTCGTCGGCAAATACTCCGGCGTCAATGGCGGCGGCTGCCCGCTGGTGCGAGGCGGCAGCGATCTCGTCCTGTTCGGTGCGACCGATCTCGAGGCGTCCGTTGTGGCGTTCGGTGCTTGCGCCCATCGACTCAGCATCGAAGGCATCTGTGAGGGCGTCGTGGGCTGCGGTGTCGAGTGCTGACACGGTTCCGTACGCCCAACCCAGGCGTGAACCGGGGAGTACGTGAGGGGCATTGGTCATTGATTCTTGGCCGCCGGCAGCTACCACGTTGGCTTCTCCGAGACGGATGAGGCGCGCAGCATCCACAATGGCGGCAAGTCCGGAGAGGCAGACCTTGTTGACGGTGACGGCCGGGGTTTTCCAGGCGAGGCCTGCCGCGATGGAGGTCTGGCGGGCGGGGTTTTGGCCAGCGCCGGCCTGGATCACTTGTCCGAAGATCACCTGATCGATGGCGTCGACATCCACGCCGGAGCGTTCAACGGCGGCTCGAAGTGCGATTGCACCTAGCTCGACGGCGGTGAGCGAAGCGAGCTGTCCGCGCAGTTTCCCTTGTGGGGTGCGTGTCGCAGAGAGGATCACTACGTCATTGGGTGCGGGGGTGTTGGCCACTGTGCAAACTCCTTTGTTTGGGCGCCGTTGTTGACAGCGCGGTTGCGCAACCATAGGCTACATGAAACCTGAACCGGGTCTCAGGTTCAGATCACAATCCTCCTAAGGCAGCAGGAAAGGTCCCATCATGCGGGTCAGTAAAAAGTACCTCGCTCCGGCGTTAATTGCGACGGTTGCACTCACACTGGCGGGCTGTGCCCCCAGTACTGACGGCGGAACTGGCGGCGATGAACTCGCCCCCGTCGACATCTCCATCATCACTTCCCAAACTGGCCCCCTCGCGGCCTACGGTGAGGCCTACCTCGCCGGCTTCGACGCTGGTCTCGATTACGCCACCGACGGAACAGGCACCGTCGATGGTCGCGAGCTAAACATCGAAATCACGGATGACGCTGGCGACGCTGACAAAGCCGTCACGGCAGCGAAAGATGTGATTGGCCAAGGCCAGAAGATCATCATCGGCACGGTCTCGTCGGGAATCGCACTCGCGCTTGCTGAGCAAGCCGAGCAGAACAAGGTTCTCTACATTTCAGGGCCGGCCGCGGCTGACGGCATCACTGGCGTGAACGACTACACGTTCCGCTCGGGTCGTCAGAGCTACCAAGACGTCGCAACCGCCGGTACCTTCATCGGTGACCCGGCAGGCCAGTCCGTTCTGGTCTTCGCTCAGGACACCGCTTTCGGTCAGGGCAACGTAGCGGCAGCAACCGCTGTTCTTGGAGGCCAGGGCGCTGACGTGACGAGCCTGCTTGTTCCCGAAGATGCCACCGAGTTCACCCCTTTCGCGCAGCAGATCGTTGATGCTCAGCCTGACCTCGTGTTCGTCGCGTGGGCCGGAGCAACCTCGGGGGCAATGTGGGAGGCACTCAGCCAGCAGGGCGTGTTCGACAGCGTTCCTGTCGCAACCGGTCTTGGTGACATCTCGACCTATGGCGCTTACGGCGCCGCGAGCGACCAGATCAGCTTCCTCAACCACTACTTTGCAGGAGCAACCGACAATGACGCCAACAGCGCCATGGTCAGCTACCTCGAAGCAGAGGGCAAGCAGGCCGACCTGTTCTCGCCCGACGGCTTCGTTGCCGCTCAGATGGTTGTTCAGGCAGTGCGTGAAGGTGGCGACGATGTCGACGCTATGATCGCCGCGCTCGAAGGCTGGACCTTCGATTCCGTCAAGGGATCGATTACGGTTCGTGCTGAAGACCACGCGATGATCCAGCCGATGTTCCAGGTGTCGCTTGTTGCCGATGGCGACTCGTGGATTCCTGAGCTCGTCACGGCCGTTGATGCTGACGCCGTAACCCCGCCCATCGCAGAGTAAGTACCTAGAGAACTATGTCGAACCAGCCCGTGCTCACGGTCGAGCACCTTGCCCTCACGATCGGGGGAGCCGTCATCATCGATGACGTGTCCCTCTCGATCGCCCAGGGTGAGATGCTCGGCGTGATCGGCCCGAATGGGGCCGGAAAAACCACGCTCTTCAATCTCATCTCGGGGGTGATGACTCCCACGACGGGAGCCGTCACTCTTGAAGGGCGTGATGTCACGAATCAGACCATTGATGCGCGGGCCCGGGCTGGGCTCGGCAGAACCTTTCAAACATCCAGCCTCTTCCCGGCGCTCAGTGCGCTGGAGAACGTGCGCCTCGCCGCTCAAGTGAAGCTGGGCGGTGCCACCTCGGTACTGCGCTTTCCGCGGTCGCGCGACAAAGCGACCACTATTGCTCGAGCTCGTCTCGAGGAAGTCGGGCTCAGTCACCACGCGGCCACTGAGGCCGGGGTGCTGTCCCACGGTGACAAGCGCAAGCTCGAAATCGCCATGTTGTTGGCTACCGATCCCAGCGTCATCCTGCTCGATGAGCCGATGGCGGGTGTCGCTTCGGGCGACGTTGCCGGGCTCACCGAAGTGATTCGTCAGGTTCATCAGTCGGGTCGCACCGTGCTGATGGTCGAACATCACATGGATGTCGTGCTTGGCCTGGTCGACCGAGTCGCCGTTATGCACCATGGCAGTTTGCTCGCGTGTGACACCCCGGATGCCGTCATGGCAGACGAAGCGGTGCAGAAGGCCTATTTGGGGGCGCCACTATGACCGACATTGTGACCGAGTCGATTCTGACGGTCGCTGGTTTAAACGCCAGCATCGAAGGTCAGCAAGTGGTCGAGGACGTGAGCTTTGAGATGCTCCCCGTCGGCGTGACGGCGCTTCTCGGCCGCAATGGTGTCGGTAAGACAAGCACGCTGCGCGCCATCATGGGCCTCATTGAGCGCTCGGGTGAAGTAACGATTGCGGGGGAGCGCGTTGATCGCGAACCGACTCACCGCATCGTGCAGCGGGGCGTTGGTTATGTTCCCGAAGACCGCGAAGTCTTTGCCTCGCTCACCGTGAACGAGAATCTCCGTTTGGCTGAGCGTGATTCCACGCCGAACCGCCAACTCATAGAAGAACTTTTTCCGGACCTCATTGCGCGGGCCGGTCAGCTTGCCGGCACCCTCTCGGGTGGCCAGCAGCAGATGGTGTCACTGGCACGAGCGCTCGTGAACGACAACAGGGTCCTCCTCGTCGACGAACCGACCAAGGGCCTGGCGCCATTGATCGTGATGGATGTCGCGAAAGCACTCGAACGTGCCGCTCAAACAGTGCCGGTGCTCTTGGTGGAACAAAACTTGCAGGTCGTGCGGATGCTCGCCGACAAAGCGATCGTGCTCGAAGGCGGTCGCGTGGTCTACGACGGCAGCGCCGAAGAACTCTTGGGCAACGAAGCCCTCACGAAAGAATTGTTGGGGGTCGCGTGAGCACCATAATTCTCCTGCTCATTACAGGACTCGGCCTCGGTGCGCTCTACTTCCTGGTCGCATCCGGTCTCTCGCTGATTTACGGCCTCATGGGCGTGCTGAACTTTGCGCACGGTTCCTTCCTCACGCTTGGTGCATTTGCCGGCTGGGAGCTATCGAGACGGATGGGCGGCGAAAGCTGGGGCACCCTCATCGCCTCGATGCTGCTCGGAATGGTCGTCGGCGCTGCTGTTGCTGCCGCGACCGAGTTTCTGCTCATCCGACGCCTCTACAACCGGCATATCGAACAAGTGCTCGTGACGGTCGGTTTGGCGCTCGCGACGGTTGCTCTCTTTGAGGGCATCTGGGGTACCGACCCGATCTACGTGACAGCACCTCCGTGGTTGTCGCAGACCACTGAGATCTTGGGGGCACGCGTTCCCAACGACCGGTTCTTGATGATCGGGGCGGCAGTGCTCGTGCTGCTCGGAATCGTTGCCTTCTTGCGCTACACCCGCTTCGGCCTCATCATTCGGGCCGGTGTTGAAAACCGATCCATGGTCACGGCGCTCGGTATCGATGTGCGCAAGGCCTTCACGGTCGTGTTCGCGATCGGTGGCGCTGCCGCCGGTTTGGGTGGCGTCCTTGCCTCGCACTACTTCGGCTACGTTTCGCCCCAGCTCGGCGGATCGCTACTGATTTTCGCGTTCATTGTCACCGTGATCGGTGGCCTGGGTTCACTCGCTGGCGCCGCTATCGCGTCGGTGGTGGTCGCCATCCTGCAGCAGTTTGCCAATTACTTCTGGGGTGGAACAGGTGACCTCATGGTCGTTCTCCTGCTCGCCGTCGTCTTGTTGGTGCGCCCAACCGGAATCTTGGGGAAGAAAGCATGAAGTCGCTCGCAAACCTGAGTCAGCGCACCTGGTGGATCGTCGGCGGCGTTCTCGTCGTCGTAGCCGCACTGCTGCCACTGCTCAACCTTTCGATCCCCGGCGTGCTGCCGGGCGCAACCTACACGCCTGGCACGCTTCAACTGCTCGCGCTCGCTTTGCTCTTTGCGTCGCTGGCGCTCAGCTACCACTTGCTCTTTGGCACGGCAGGGATGCTGTCCTTCGGCCACGCGCTGTACTTCGCGCTCGGGGCCTATGGTCTCGGCATCGTGCTGCAGCAGACCGAGCTGACGCTGATTCCCGCTCTCGGGCTCACTCTCGCGGTTGTCATTGCCGCCGCGTATCTTCTGGGTTCGCTGAGTCTGCGCGTCACGGGGATTTCCTTTGCGATGGTGACGCTCGCCTTCGCTCAAGCCGGCAACGTGCTCGTGCGACGCAACCCCGCCATCACGGGTGGTGAGGAGGGCCTGCGACTCGATACCGAGCACATCCCAGATTTCTTCATCGGAGTGGTTAACACCCGTAACCTGTACTGGCTCTCACTCGCACTGCTCGTCGTGGTGTTCGTGGTTGTCGCGTGGTTCGAAAACTCCCGTGCCGGTCATGCTGTGACAGCAACCCGCGAAAACGAGTTGCGCGTGCGGGTGCTCGGCCTCCGTCCCTTCGGCGTGAAGCTCATGGCGTTTGTCATCGCCTCTGTGATGGCCTCGCTCGTGGGAATGGTGCACTTGCTGCTGCAGAGCGGCACAACACCGCGGGCAACCTCGGCTGACTTCACGCTCACGATCCTGGTGATTGTTGTGCTCGGAGGTGTCGGCTCGCGCTGGGGTGCAATCGTCGGCGGCATCATCTATACCCTGCTCGATCAGCGCCTCACGGCTCTGGCCAGCTCGGATGCCATCGACGGACTTCCCGCGATTTTGCGCATTCCTCTCTCCGAACCGCTCTTTATCCTCGGCACCCTGTTTATCCTTGTGGTGTTGTTCCTTCCCGGAGGAATCGCCGGTGCGGTGAAGCGCCTCTCCACAGGCACCTCTGCCACACCGTCAGAGCGCAAGCTGCTTGAGGAGGCGGAATGACCCAGTCTGAAGGGCTACACACGCTCGGGCGGTGGACTGCCGACCGCGCACTCGCGACGCCAGACAGAGTTGCTGTCGATGACCGCGGTGTCGTGCTGACCTACCGCCAACTGGATGATCGGGCTACGGCGCTCGCCGAAGCCTTCCTCGATGGCGGCTACGGTGTTGGCGATCGCATCGCCACCATCACGGGCAATAGCTCGGACCACGTCGTCGTGTTCTTCGCGTGCGCCAAGGCTGGGCTCGTGCTCGTTCCGCTCTCGTGGCGGTTGTCGCCGCGGGAGATCGCGCAACAGCTCGAACAGGCAGACCCCGCACTGCTGCTCGTTGAGGACGAGTTCGCGACCCTGGCAACCCTCGCCACCGACCGCCTCATTGCACCAATCGCTCGCGGCATCCTCGGCACTCACGGTATTGAACGCGACATTGTCGCCCCGCTCCAGCACGCGAGCGTCGACCCCGTGCGACGTGCCGTGCGCGACGACGATCCTCTGCTCATCATTTTCACGTCGGGAACCCTCGATCAGGCCAAGGGCGCTATTCTCAGCCACGCCAATTGCTTCTGGACCAACCTCTCGCTCTCGCGCACGGCCGAGATTACGAGTGCTGACACCGTGCTCGCCGTCATGCCGCAGTACCACGTCGGTGGCTGGAACATCCAGCCGCTGCTGGCCTGGTGGATGGGCGCGACCGTCGTTCTCGAGCGCACATTTGATCCGGCCCGAGTGCTGCAGCTCATCGCCGACCGTCGCATCACCACGATGATGGGTGTGCCCGCCAACTACTTGATCCTCTCGCAGCATCCGCGATTCGCCTCAAGCGATCTCTCAAGCCTTGCCCACGCCATTGTCGGCGGAGCCCCGATGCCCGAACCGCTCTTGCGCGTCTGGCACAGCCGCGGCGTCGCCCTCACTCAGGGTTATGGCCTCACCGAAGCGGCGCCCAACGTGCTGTGCCTGCCCGATGAAGAAGCACGCACCCGCATCGGTTCTGCAGGCAAGCCCTACCCTCACGTGGATGTCGATATCGCCGACCCCGTGACGGGAGAACGTATCGAGGGCGAAGGCCAGGGCGAATTGCTCGTGCACGGTCCCGGAGTTTTCAGCGGCTACTTTCGTGCCCCCGAAGCTACAGCGCTCGCGCTCCGCAACGGCTGGCTGGCAACCGGCGATCTCGTCAGTCGCGACGCGGAGGGCTACTATCGCGTGCTCGACCGCCTCAAAGACATCTTCATCACCGGGGGAGAATCTGTCGCCCCCGCCGAGATCGAAGGCGTGCTCTTCGGGCATCCGGCGATTGCCGACGTTGCTGTCGTTGGGGTTCCCGACGAGACGTGGGGCGAGGTCGCTATCGCCTGGGTGGTCGTGCGATCAGGAGCATCGACCGACGAGACCGACGTTCTCGAGTTTGCGCGGGCAAGTCTCGCCAAATTCAAAGTGCCCAAGCGAGTGATCTTCGTTGAACAGATTCCTCGGTCATCCAGCGACAAAGTTCGTCGCCGAGTGTTGCTAGAACAATGGACAGAACAGCCTTCACACCACGGACGGATCAGTTCATGAGCACACCCCTCACCGCTCGCGGCACTCGCACGAAGACGAAACTGATCGAGGCGGCCGAAACAATCTTTGCCCGCTATGGCTACACAGATGCCTCAGTCGTGCGCATCACAGAAGAGGCCGGCGTCGGTCAAGGCACTTTCTATCTCTACTTCGCGAGCAAACTCGAAATATTCGAAGAGCTCGTGGAGGATCTCAACCGCCGCGTTCGTCGTGCCATGAGCGAAGCTTCGGGGGCGGCATCCAACCGCATCGAATCAGAGCGTGCTGGGTTTAGGGCCTTCTTCGAATTCACCGCCGAACACCCCGCCCTCTATCGCGTCGTGCGCGAAGCCGAATTCGTGTCGCCCAAGTCGCTGCGCTTGCACTATTCCCGCATCGTCGACGGCTACATTGAGGGCCTCAAAGAAGCTCAACTGCTCGGCGAAATCGGTGACATCGACCCGACCGTCGCCGCCTGGGCCCTCATGGGCATCGGCGAAATGATCGGGATGCGCTGGGTGCTGTGGGGCGATTCGCCCGACGCTGGCCACGATGCTGACCCGACCGCGAGTGGCACATCTCGCGTGCCCGATGAAGTTCTCGATCAGATGATTACGTTTATCCGCCGCGCTTTGGCCGTGCCAGAGCCGAGCACTGAAGGAGTCGAGAAATGACCGATCTCACGGGCCGTCGAGCCCTCGTCACCGGCGGAGCGAGTGGAATTGGTGCCGCGTGCACCGAGTCACTTGCTCGCGCTGGAGCCCACGTTGTCGTGGCCGACCTCAATGGTGATGCCGCGAAAGCTCAAGCCGACCGCATTGGTGGTGAAGCGTGGCAGGTTGACCTCACCGACACGGTGGCGCTCGCCGATCTCACGCTCGACGTGGATGTCATCGTCAACAATGCGGGCATCCAACACGTGAGCCCCATCGAAAGTTTCGACCCGGTCATGTTCGGCCGCATTCTCGACCTCATGCTCGAAGCACCGTTCTTGCTCGTGCGGGCGGCGCTACCGAAAATGTACGAGCGCGGGTTCGGTCGCATCATCAATATCAGCTCGGTGCACGGCCTCCGCGCGTCGCCCTACAAATCGGCCTACGTTGCCGCGAAGCATGGGCTCGAAGGCTTCTCGAAAGTCACGGCCCTCGAAGGCGGTGCCCACGGCGTCACGAGCAATTGCGTCAACCCTGGCTACGTGCGCACGCCGCTGGTCGAAAAGCAGATTGCCGATCAGGCCAAGGTGCACGGCATCCCAGAGGCTGAAGTCGTCGAGAAGGTCATGCTCACCGAAAGTGCGATCAAGCGACTCCTGGAACCGAGTGAGGTCGCCGATCTCGTGCTCTGGCTCGCGGGTGACACGGCTGGAATGGTCACAGGCGCCTCGTACACGATGGATGGCGGCTGGAGCGCACGATGACCGAGCGACACACCACCTTTACCTGCGCGGTCGATGGCGGCGAACTCACCGCTGCGATCTGGGAGCCCGAGTCGGAACCTCGCGGCACGATTTTGCTTATCCACGGCATTACGGCGTCGCACATGTCGTGGCCGCTCATCGCAGCCGCGTTCCCGGATTGCCGAGTGATCGCTCCCGATCTGCGCGGTCGCGGTGCGAGCCGCGACCTTCCCGCTCCGTTCGGGATGCCGCAGCACGCTAAGGACATGGACGCGCTGTTGGCCGCAACCGGCACTGATTCCGCGCTCGTCGTTGGGCATTCGATGGGTGCTTTCGTCGCAGCAACTTTGGCGGCGCAGTACCCGGAGCGTGTCTCCAGCCTCCTCTTGATTGATGGCGGTTTGCCGATTCCGGCACCGGAGGGCGTGTCGATGGAGGATCTGCCGCAGGTCATCTTGGGGCCGGCTGTTGATCGGTTGTCGATGACGTTCGCCGACCGCGAGAGCTACCAGGAGTTTTGGCGAGTGCACCCGGCGTTCGCCGATAACTTCACTGAGGCCATCCGCGACTATGTCGATTACGACTTGGTGGGAACCGCCCCCGAGCTGCACCCGGCGAGCAACCTGGCTGCGGTCAGTTTCGATGCGCTGCAGTTGAGCGGCGACACCGATTATCTTGCGGGACTTCGTGGACTCACGATGCCGGTGCACTTCATCCGGGCGCCGCGGGGTCTTCTCAATCAGGTTCCGGCATTGTATTCTCCGGAAGAGTGCGACCGCTGGCGTTCTGAACTTCCTCACGTGACGTTCTCTGAGGCCGCCGACGTGAACCACTACACGATTACTTTGACGCAGCGTGGCGCCGACGGTGTTGCGGACGTCATTACTGAAATATTGGCGAATCAACCGCGGGAGGTCCGAGCGTGAGCATCGATAAGACAGTGGGGTCAGCGGCAGAAGCGATCGCTGATATTCCGAGCGGGGCATCTCTTGCCGTTGGCGGCTTTGGCCTCTGCGGAAATCCGATGGTGCTTATCCAAGCGTTGCTCGAGTCAGGGTCAGATGACCTCAGCATTGTCAGCAACAACTGTGGTGTCGATGACTGGGGGCTTGGCGTGCTGCTGGCTGCCCGCCGCATCCGCAAGATGACCTCGTCGTATGTGGGCGAGAACAAAGAGTTTGAGCGTCAGTTCTTGACGGGGGAGCTCGAAGTGGAGCTGACCCCCCAGGGCACCCTCGCCGAGAAGCTTCGGGCCGGTGGCTCGGGAGTCGCAGCATTCTTCACGCAAACCGGCGTCGGAACCCAGGTTGCGGAGGGCGGCCTGCCGCGCCGCTACGACGGTTCGGGCGGCATCGCGATTGCCTCGCCTCAAAAAGAGGTTCGTTCGTTCGACGTGAACGGCACCCCCAAAGATTTCGTGCTCGAAGAATCGATCACGACCGACTTCTCACTTGTGCACGCGCTCAAAGGCGACCGTCATGGCAACCTCGTCTTCGCGAAGTCGGCGCGCAACTTCTCGCCGCTAGCCGCGATGGCTGGCCGCGTCTGTATCGCCCAGGTCGAAGAGCTCGTGGAGCCAGGCGAGATAGAACCGGATGCCGTTCACCTGCCCGGCGTGTATGTCACGCGGATCATCGAGGTTGGCCCCGATGTCGAGAAACGGATCGAACGTCGCACAGTGCAGAAGGTGGTCGCATAATGGCTTTGACTCGCGAAGAAATGGCGGCGCGTGCCGCGCTCGAACTGGCTGATGGCTCGTATGTAAATCTCGGTATCGGCCTTCCGACGCTCGTGCCGAACTACGTTCCTGAGGGCCGCACGGTGGTGCTGCAATCGGAGAACGGCATCCTCGGTGTCGGACCGTACCCCACCGAAGAGAATGTCGATCCCGACCTGATCAATGCGGGCAAAGAGACGGTCACGACCCTTCCCGGCACGGCCTTCTTCGACTCGGCCATGAGCTTCGGCATGATCCGCGGTGGCAAGATAGACGCCGCCATTCTCGGCGCTATGCAGGTCTCGGTCGCTGGCGATCTCGCCAACTGGATGATTCCCGGCAAGATGATCAAGGGCCCCGGCGGCGCCATGGATCTTGTGCACGGCGCGGCTCGCGTCATCGTGCTCATGGAGCATGTCGCCAAAGATGGCAGCCCCAAGATCGTAAACGAGTGCTCGCTGCCGCTGACCGGCCGCGGTGTCGTTCACCGCATCATTACCGATCTCGCGGTGATTGATATCACCGACCGCGGTCTCGTTCTTCGCGAACTTGCCCCCGGCGTCGACGAAGCGACCGTTCGCGCTGCCACCGAACCCGAACTCATTGTCGAGCTCACTACTTAAGAAATTTCGCCACCACCCGTAGTTCCACTCACCAAAGGACACATCATGGCTACCCTTCTCACTGGCATCGTTCAGCACAGCGTCACCACACCGCGCATTGTCGCGTCGGTTCTTGAGCGCCCATCCGACACCGCAACGTCGACGGTGGTGTTCGTGCACGGAAACGTCTCGTCGTCGCTGTTCTGGCAGCCCACGATGCTCGCACTCGATAGCAGCGTTCGCGCGTTGGCGATTGACCTGCGCGGCTTCGGCGACAGCGAAACGCTTCCCGTGGATGCCACGCGCGGCGTTCGCGACTTCTCTGACGACATCGCTTCTGTGCTTGACGCGCTGAGCATCGAGAGCGCGAGCTTCGTCGGCTGGAGCCTGGGGGGCGGAATCGTGATGCAGTTCATGCTCGATTACGCCGACCGTGTTGAGACCGTCTCGTTGGTGTCTCCCGTCTCGCCCTACGGCTTCGGCGGCACGAAGGGCGCGAATGGTGAACTCTTGAACCCGGAGTGCTCGGGTACGGGAGGCGGGGGAGCGAACCCCGAGTTCGTGGCTCAGTTGAACGCGGGCGATGCGGCCGACGAGTCGCCGACCTCCGCTCGCTCGGTGTTCCGCACCGCTTATGTGGCGGATGCCGCAGCCCACACCGAACACGAAGACCTGTGGATCGAATCGATGCTCACGACCGCTACCGGTGAGGACAACTACCCGGGTGACTCGGTTGCTGTTGACGCGTGGCCGGGCTTCGGTCCCGGCGGTCGTGGCGTGCTCAACACCATGACTCCCAACCACTTCAACGTCAGCGCCATCACCGAGTTGCCGACGAAGCCGCGCATTCTCTGGGTGCGCGGTCTGCAAGACGCGATTGTGTCGGATGCCTCCGGTTTCGACCTCAACTTCTTGGGACAGCTTGGTGTCATCCCGGGCTGGCCCGGCGCCGAGGTTGCCCCGCCGCAGCCGATGATCGAACAAACCCGCGCGGTCTTCGAGCAGTACAAGGCCAACGGCGGCGAGTACACCGAGCTGGCGTGGGAAAACTGTGGCCACTCAGCGCATCTTGAGCGTCCCGAGGAGTTTGTGCAGGCACTGACTGCTCACCTCGGCGCGCGCTAGCGTTCCGCTGATGTTCAGGAGTCGGCTTTAGGATGGGTTAGTGCCAGCAATTAATCTCGGAATGCCGAAAGTCCCTGAAGTCCTCGCTCCCCGTCGCAAGACCCGGCAGATCAAGGTCGGTTCAGTAGGAGTCGGCAGCGAGTCACAAGTGAGCGTCCAGTCCATGACGACGACGCAGACCACCAATATTGACGCGACGCTGCAGCAGATTGCCGAACTCACGGCATCCGGTTGTGACATCGTGCGTGTTGCTGTGCCTCATCAAGACGACGCGGATGTGCTGCACATCATCGCGAAAAAGAGCCAGATTCCGGTTATTGCCGACATCCACTTCCAGCCGCGTTATGTTTTTTCCGCGATTGATGCCGGAGTGGGCGCCGTGCGCGTCAACCCGGGCAACATTCGCAAGTTCGACGACAAGGTTGGCGAGATCGCTAAGGCTGCCAAAGACGCGGGCACAAGCCTGCGCATTGGTATCAACGCCGGTTCGCTCGAGCCAAGTCTGCTGCAGAAGTACGGCAAGGCCACCGCAGAAGCGCTCGTAGAGAGCGCTGTCTGGGAGGCAAGCCTCTTCGAAGAGCACGACTTTCACGACTTCAAGATTTCGGTCAAGCACAACGACCCCATTGTCATGGTCAAGGCGTACCGCATGCTCGCAGAGCGCGGCGACTGGCCGCTGCACCTCGGTGTGACCGAGGCCGGGCCGGAGTTTCAGGGCACGATCAAGAGCGCAACGGCGTTCGGCATCCTGCTATCGGAGGGCATCGGAGACACGATTCGTGTCTCGCTGTCGGCTCCTCCCGTGCAAGAGATTAAGGTTGGCCTGCAAATTCTGCAGTCGCTCAACCTGCGTGAGCGCAAGCTTGAAATCGTCTCGTGTCCCTCGTGTGGTCGCGCGCAGGTCGATGTCTACAAGCTCGCCAACGATGTCACCGAGGGCCTCGAAGGAATGACGGTTCCACTGCGCGTCGCTGTCATGGGCTGTGTCGTCAACGGACCGGGTGAAGCTCGCGAAGCTGACCTCGGTGTTGCCAGCGGTAATGGCAAGGGCCAGATCTTTGTGAAGGGTGAAGTCATCAAGACTGTTCCCGAAGCAGACATCGTGGCGACCTTGATCGAAGAGGCCAACCGCATCGCAGCAGAGATGCCGGCCGGTGCCACGGGAAGTCCGCAAGTTCTCACCCCGTAGGCGCACTACCATTGAGGCGTGTCTACACGTCTCTCTCAACTCTTTGTCCGCACGCTTCGCGAAGATCCCGTCGATGCTGAAGTAGCCAGCCACCGCCTTTTGGTGCGCGCCGGCTACATCCGTCGGCAGGCTCCCGGTGTTTTTGCGTGGTTGCCGCTCGGGCTCAAGGTTCGCCGCAAGATTGAAGCGGTCATCCGTGAAGAACTCGAGTCGTTTGGCGCCCAAGAGGTGCTGTTCCCGGCTCTGCTGCCGCGCGAACCCTACGAGCTCACGGGCCGCTGGACTGAGTACGGTGACGGCATCTTCCGTCTCAAGGACCGCAAAGACGCCGATTATTTGTTGGCGCCCACGCACGAAGAGGTCTTCACGTTGCTCGTGAAAGACCTGTACTCGAGCTACAAAGACTTGCCGCTGTCGCTGTACCAAATCCAGGACAAGTACCGCGATGAAGCTCGCCCCCGTGCCGGTCTGCTGCGTGGTCGCGAGTTCTCGATGAAAGACAGCTACTCCTTCGACTACACGGATGCCGGCCTCGATGTTTCGTACCAGCAGCACCGTGACGCCTACGAGCGCATCTTCAACCGCCTCGGTCTCGAATACGTGATTGTCAGCGCGGATGCCGGCGCGATGGGTGGCTCGAAGAGCGAAGAGTTCTTGCACCCGACTCCCGTGGGCGAAGACACGTTCGTGCGCTCGGCTGGTGGCTACGCCGCCAACGTTGAGGCGTACCGCACCACCGTTCCCGAGGCATTGCCGATTGATGGCCTGCCCGCTCCGCTGGTCTTCGATTCGCCGAACACTCCCACGATCGACACTCTTGTTGCTCTCGCTAACGAAGAGCAGCCCCGCGATGATCGTCCTTGGACCGCCGCAGACACGCTCAAGAACATCGTTCTCGCGCTGACGTCAATTGACGGAACGCGCGAACTCGTTGTCGTCGGTTTGCCTGGCGACCGCGATGTTGACATGAAGCGCGCCGAGGTTGCCTTCGCGCCGGCTCAGGTTGAGCCCGCCACGGAGAAAGATTTCGCCGAGCTGGCCAAGCTCGAGGGAAACCCCGGCTTTGTTAAGGGCTACATCGGTCCATGGTCGCCCGAGGGCGCTGTCATCGGCGAGAAGTCGACGACGGGCGTGCGCTTCGTACTCGACCCCCGCGTCGTTGATGGCACACAGTGGATCACGGGCGCCAACCTCCACGAGAAGCACGTCCTTGGTCTCGTTGCCGGTCGTGACTTCATCTCTGACGGCACCGTTGAGGTGTCGGATGTCCGCGCCGGCGACCCTGCCCCCGATGGCAGCGGTCCCATCGAAACCGCTCGCGGCATGGAGATCGGTCACGTCTTCCAGCTCGGCCGCAAGTATGCTGAGGTGCTCGGGCTGAAGGTTCTGGATGAGAACGGCAAGCTTGTCACCGTCACGATGGGGTCCTACGGAATCGGCGTCACCCGTTTGATGGCGGCCATCGCTGAGACCACGAACGACGGCAAGGGCCTGTTGTGGCCCAAGCAGATCAGCCCCTACGACGTGCACATCGTTGCGGCGGGCAAGGACGCCGTTGTCTACGAGACCGCCGAAGGCCTCGTGAGCTCGCTTGAGCAGTCGGGTCTCGACGTGCTCTTCGATGATCGCCCGAAGGTTTCGCCCGGCGTGAAGTTCGGCGATGCTGAGCTCCTCGGCGTGCCCATGATTGTGATTGTCGGTCGCGATGCCGCCAACGGAATGGTCGAAGTCTGGGATCGCGCGACGAACGAGCGCACGAGTACCCCTGTGGCCGATGTCGTCGCTACACTCTCGAAATAAGCCAGCTAAACTAGCAAGTTCGGAGCCGCAGACGGTTTCGAGTCACAACCCCTAAATGAATATCGGAGGTCCTCAATGGATATCGACTTGAGCGTGCTGCGCATGATGGAGCGCGAGCGAGAGATACCGTTCGAAGAACTGGTGCAGATTATTGAGCAGGCGATTCTGAGCGCCTATCTCAAGCACGTTGAGGCTCCCGAAGGTAAGGCTGTAGAAGTGCAGCCGACCGCTCGTGTTGTGCTCGACCGCAAAACTGGACACGTCAGTGTCTGGGTCCCTGAGTACGACGAAGAGGGTGCGGTTATTGGCGAGGCTGAAGACAGCCCCAGTGATTTCGGACGTATTGCAGCGTTCGCGGCAAAACAGGTCATCAACCAGCGCTTGCGCGACATTGGTGACGACAAGGTGCTTGGCGAGTTCAAGGGTCGCGAGGGTGACATTGTTGCCGGCGTGATTCAGCAGGGTCCCAACCCTCGCATGATCCACATCGACCTCGGTTCGGTGGAGGCAATCATGCCTCCCGAAGAGCAGGTTCCTAGCGAGGAATACACGCACGGATCACGCATCCGGGTGTACGTCACGGCAGTAAACAAGGGCGACAAGGGGCCGCAGATTACGGTCAGCCGCACCCACCCGTCGCTCGTTCGTAAGCTCTTCGCGCTTGAGGTTCCTGAGATTGCCAGCGGACTGGTAGAAATCACTTCTGTTGCCCGCGAGGCAGGCCACCGCACCAAGATGGCTGTCCGGGCAACCGAGACCGGCATCAACGCGAAGGGTTCGTGCATTGGCGAGCTTGGCCAGCGTGTTCGAGCAGTAACAGCGGAACTCAATAACGAGAAAATCGACATCGTCGACTACTCCGAGAACCTCGCCACCTTTGTTGCTAATGCGCTCTCGCCCGCCAAGGTATCGAGCTCCTTCGTGATCGATGAGGCCACCAAGGCGGTTCGTGCCCTCGTGCCCGACTACCAGCTGTCATTGGCAATTGGCAAGGAAGGGCAAAACGCCCGACTGGCTGCCAAGCTCACCGGCGCACGCATCGACATCCAGCCCGACTCGATTCTCGACGACTAATAGTCGTTCGTCTGGCTCTCCCCGCAGCACGGTGTGCTGTGGGGGAGGCCGGTAGCGTTCCATCGCGCGTGCGTTTATTCTCGGGCGCGGGGGAGTGCGGGATTGCAGAGTAGGGGTATCATGGAAGCAGTAAGAACGTGTATTGGCTGTCGCGCGAGCGCCAGCAGATCCTCGTTACTGAGGGTTATCGCATCTCACGGTGCGGTTGTGGCCGACCATTCGGCCACACTTCCGGGTCGCGGTGCGTGGCTTCATCCCACAACTACGTGTTTTGAGTCTGCAATCAAACGCAGAGCTTTTGCACGTGCGTTGAAGGTGGAACCACCGCTAGATACCGGAGCACTTCTTTCAGTGTTAGCTGAATATGAGGCGGGACATCAACCGATGTCCCCTAACGAACAGGCTGATTGACCTATGGACAACTAATGAGCGGCTCGAAATGAGTTCCGTCCGTAATTAGTGGTCTGCCCCTGTCTGGGAGCAGACCCAGACAGGAGAAAAGTGGCTGCAAAACCACGCGTACACGAAGTCGCCGCCGAAGCTGGCGTCGATAGCAAGGCTGCTCTAGCGAAGCTCAAAGAAATGGGCGAATTCGTTAAGGGCCCGTCATCGAGCATTGAGCCCCCCGTCGCCCGACGGTTGAAGGCTGCGCTCGAAGCTGACGCAGCGAAAGCACCGGCAGAGCCAGAGAAGCCTAAGGCTGCTCCCAAGGCCGCGCCGAAGGCTGCCGCTAAAGCGACACCGAAGCCCAAAACTCCGATGCCAAGCGCGCCGACCCCAGCACCTGTTGCTGAGGAAGCACCCGCTGCTGCACCGGAGCCCGAGCAGGCTGCTGAACCAGAAGAAGGCGCGGCTCCCGCTCCTCTGACTGTTGCCGAGCGTCAAGCTCAGGCATTGGCTGCTGAAAAGGCATTGGCCGCTGAGAAGGCTTCCGCCGAGTCTGGTGCAAAGCCTGCGGGCGGCGCAGCAGATGCTCCCAACCCTTCCGCTGTTCCTCGTCCGGGTACTCCCCGTCCGGGAAACAACCCCTTCGCCTCGAATCAGGGCATGGGACGACCGGCACCTGCCGGTGGCGCAAGCTCAATTCCTCGTCCTGGCGCTCCGCGTCCGGGCCTGCCTCGTCCCGGCGCTCCGCGTCCGGGTGCACCTCGTCCCGGTTCGCCGCGCCCAGGTTCACCTCGTCCCGGCTCGCCTCGTCCCGGTGGACCCGGCCAGGGTCAGCGCCCAGGTGGCTTCGGTCAGCGTCCAGGCGGTCCTGCTGGAGCAGGCGCCGGCGCACGCCCAGGCGCAGCTGGTGGCGGATTCCGTCCCGGTGGAGCACCAGGAAACAACTTTGGTCCTAACCGTCCGCCAGCTGGTGGACGCGGTCGTGGCCCCGGTGGAGGCACCGCAGGTGCTTTCGGTCGCGGTGGCGGCAAGAGCAAGGCACGCAAGTCCAAGCGAGCGAAGCGGGCAGAGTTCGAACTGAGAGAAGCACCGTCGCTTGGTGGCGTTAGCGTCCCGCGCGGAAACGGCAAGGAAGTCATTCGTCTTCGCCGTGGTGCATCGATCACCGACTTCGCCGACAAGATCGACACGAGCCCCGGAAACCTCGTCACCGTTCTGTTCCACTTGGGACAAATGGCGACGGCAACCGAGTCTCTCGATGAGGCCACGTTCGACATCCTGGGTGAAGAACTCGGCTTCAAGATCGAAATGGTCTCGCCAGAAGAAGAAGACCGCGAGCTTCTGCTCGGCTTCGACATGGACCTCGATCAAGAACTCGAAGACGAATCAGAAGACGAACTTGTTATTCGTCCTCCTGTTGTTACTGTCATGGGTCACGTCGACCACGGTAAGACCAAGCTTCTTGACGCTATCCGTAACGCCAACGTTGTTGCGGGCGAAGCCGGTGGCATCACGCAGCACATTGGTGCTTACCAGGTCGTCAAAGAGCACGACGGTATCGAACGTCCGATCACCTTCATTGACACCCCGGGCCACGAAGCGTTCACCGCTATGCGTGCTCGTGGTGCTCAGGTCACCGACGTTGCGATCCTCGTGGTTGCAGCAGACGACGGAATCATGCCCCAGACGGTTGAAGCTCTCAACCACGCTCAGGCAGCAAACGTTCCGATCGTTGTCGCGATCAACAAGATCGATAAAGAGGGTGCAAACCCGGCCAAGGTGCGTCAGCAGCTCACCGAATTCGGCCTCGTTGCAGAAGAGTACGGCGGAGACACCATGTTCATGGATGTCTCGGCGCTCAACAAGGTCGGTATCACCGAGCTTCTTGACGCAGTGCTCCTGACAGCGGATGCCGGACTCGACCTGCGCGCAAACCCCAACAAGGACGCTCGTGGTGTCGCGATTGAAGCGAAGCTCGACAAGGGCCGCGGTGCTGTTGCTACCGTGCTCATCCAGTCGGGAACGCTTGAAGTCGGAGACCCCATCGTTGCGGGTACCGCCTACGGTCGCGTTCGTGCCATGTTCGATGAGAACGGCGAATCGGTTACACACGCGGAGCCTTCGCGCCCCGTTGCTGTGCTCGGTCTGACTTCAGTACCCAAGGCCGGCGACGTGTTCTTGGTTACCGACGACGACCGCATGGCCCGCCAGATCGCTGAAAAGCGCGAAGCAGCAGAGCGTAACGCAATGCTCGCTCGCAGCCGCAAGCGCATCAGCCTCGAGGACTTCACGAAGGCCCTCGAAGACGGCAAGGTCGAATCGCTCAACCTCATCATCAAGGGTGACGTATCGGGTGCTGTTGAAGCCCTCGAAGAGTCGCTGCTCAAGATTGATGTTGATGACTCGGTTCAGCTGCGCATCATCCACCGCGGTGTCGGTGCTGTTACCGAAAGCGACATCAACCTCGCCACGGTCGACAACGCCATCATCATTGGATTCAACGTTCGCCCCGATCCGAAGGCACGCGAGCGCGCCGTTCGCGAAGGTGTCGACGTGCGCTTCTACTCGGTCATCTACGCCGCGCTGGAAGACGTGGAGAACTCGCTCAAGGGAATGCTCAAGCCTGAATTTGAAGAAGTTCAGTCGGGTGTTGCTGAGATCCGCGAGATCTTCCGCTCCTCCAAGGTCGGAAACATCGCCGGTGTCATCGTGCGATCGGGAACGATCACGCGAAACGCCAAAGCACGAGTTATCCGCGAAGGTGTCGTCGTTGGCGACAACCTGGCGATCGACTCGCTGCGTCGCTTCAAGGATGACGTCACTGAAGTTCGTACCGACTACGAAGCCGGTATCGGACTTGGTAAGTTCAACGACATCCAAATCGGTGACGAGATCGAGACAATTGAAATGAAGGAAAAGCCGCGGGTCTAGCCTGTTGGCTTATGACGGCAACCTGATCAGGAAGCGGAGCTACGCAAGCTTCCTGGTCAGGTTGCCGTCAACGCCTCGGTACACCCCGAGGCGGAGAATGTTCTAAGGAGTAAAGATGGTTGACGCAGCTCGCGCCGCGAAAATGGCGGACCGCATCAAGGTGATCGTTGCTAAGACGCTTGAGCGTGGCATCAGAGATCCTCGCCTGGGTTTCGTGACCATCACTGACGTTCGGGTAACTGGCGATCTCCAGCACGCTTCAGTTTTCTACACGGTCTACGGCACTGACGAAGAACGCAGCGACAGTGCAGCGGCTCTCAAGTCGGCCACCGGCCTCGTGCGTCGCGAAGTGGGTAAGAATCTCACCGCACGCCTCACGCCATCAATTCAGTTCATTGCAGACGGCATCCCCGAGAACGCGGCTCTCATCGACTCGCTTCTTACAGAAGCCCAACAGCGGGACGCGTCGGTTGACGCTCTCAAGAAGAGCGCGAAGTACGCAGGAGAAGAAGACCCCTACGTGAAGCCTCGCGATCTTGCCGCCGAAGAAGAAGCCGCAGGCTTTGACGACGACGAGGATGACGCGACTCAGGCCTAGCGCTTCCGCCAGGCGGCGAAAGCGCGCCTGACTGACGCCCGCTAGGGCAGAACGTAACCCGAATCCTCAGCTACGGCGAGTCCGTCCTTCAGGAGGCCTGCCAGTGCGCGTTCACGCTGTTCGGCATCCGCCCACACTTGCGTGATTTCGTCTGCGGTGACCGGCACATCGCTGGCCCGAAGCTCGGCAAGGATAAGACCGCGCACTTGGCGGTCTGAGCCCTCAAATTTTTTCTGCACCACCTGCCGCTTACCCTCATAGGCCGGGTAGCCAGCAGCACGCCATGCGCACAGCTCGCGCACCGGGCACTCCTCACACCGCGGTTTCTTGGCGGTACACACGATCGCGCCTAGTTCCATGACGGCCGCGTTGGTGGCGTGAGCTGCAGCCCGGTCGGCGGGCAGAAGCTGCTCCATCGCTGCGAGATCTCTCTTCGTCGACGGCGGGCCCGCTTCGCCCTCGCCGTTGACAGCCCGGGCGATCACCCGCCGCACATTGGTGTCAACGACCGGGTGATGGTGGCCGTAGGCGAACACAGCGACAGCGCGGGCCGTGTAGTCGCCGATCCCGGGCAGCGACAGCAGGGTCGGCACATCCTCGGGAACCACGTTGTGGTGGACCTCAGCGATGACGGTCGCGGCAGCGTGCAGGTTGAGAGCGCGGCGCGGATAGCCGAGCCGTTCCCACGCTCGAACGGCGTCGCCGGGGGCGGAGGCCGCAAGGGCTGCGGGGGATGGCCAGCGTTCGAGCCACTGCGCGAGTCGGGGGATGACGCGAACCACGGGGGTCTGCTGCAGCATGATCTCGCTCACGAGGATTCCCCACGCCCCGAAGTCATCGTGTCGCCACGGCAGGTCGCGGCCGTGTTCGGTAAACCAGTTGCGGATGAGTCGGGCGATTTCGCTGCGATCAGGCGTCGCGGTTTCGGTGGTCACGGAAGTCTGTGGTTTCGTCGAAGTCGTCGGGCGCAGGGTCGGGGCGTAATCGGCGCTGGCTATCGAGCGGGGCGAGTGCTGGTGTCGAGCGCGGCGTATCGTGCAGCGACATCGTCGCTACTCAAGAAGTTGCCGGTCTTTTCAACGGAATGCACGAGCTCAACCATGAGCGCGTTGATCGGGGCGGCGCGGTTGATCTCGGCGGCGGCGCGCACGACGGCGCCGTTGAGGGCGTCCACTTCGCTGATCTGTCCGCGACGAATGCTCTGCAGCGTAGAGCCGGGATTGGGTGTGCGCCCCATCCGTTGGCTCATGAGTAGGGGAATGATCTGACCGAGCCACAGCGGTGACCGTGCGAGGTCGCGCAGGCGTCGGTGGGAGAGCCCTTGAAGGGTTTCGAAGCGGATGCCGCTGGCGAGGGCGGTGCGTGCCGTCTCACGCATACTTGCGGTCATTATCCGGCGCAGCGCCCGATCTTCGATGACGTCTTGCACGCTGAGGCCCGTGATCGCCGGCAACGCGTTGACCTGATTGATGACGAGCTTCGTCCATTGGGCACCCTGGAAGTTGGCCACAGCGAAGGTCGGCATCACGGTATTGAGCGCGTGAGCGGCGTACCGTGCCGGCACATCGTTGTTCCCGGCGACTCCGAGGTAGCTGGGGCCGGCGGCGGTGACACGAATGATGCCGGGGGAGAGGAATGATGAAGCGAAGGTTGCAAGCCCGCCGATGATGTCTGATCGCGGGGAAGCGCGGGTGGCGACATCGAGTGAGTCGAGACCGTTCTGGAAGATGACGACCGGAAGGTCGCGCAAGAAGCGGATGTTGTCGCGAATCGCCTCTTCAGCATCGTGCGCTTTTGTAGCAACGATCACGAGTTCGTTGACGCGGCTGAGGGTGCCAGCAACACGTACGCGGGAAACACTGTCACCCCAGGCGCCGGTGAGGGTGAGTCCCGATTCGCGGATGGCCTGAAGGTGGGCTCCGCGGGCTGTCACTTCAACATCGTTGCCGGCGCGCGCGAGTAACGCTGCTATTGCACCGCCCACGGCACCCGCCCCAATAACGCCGATTCGCATAGGGGAAGTCTAGGCGTACTACGTGAACATTTATCCTGACCGAACTCAAGGGAGCGCCGCACGTCGACGGCGCCAGAATTGGCTAAAGTTGTGGGGCTGCCCATCTAGGGCACCCGTGCGGAAAGGAATGTTATGGCTAAGCCGCCACGCAATCCTACGAGCGGCATCCTGTTCGTCGATAAGCCTCAAGGCATCACGAGCCATGGCGTCATTTCTCGGGCCCGCAAATCAGTGGGCACCCGCAAGATCGGTCACGCGGGCACGCTCGATCCGATGGCCACCGGGCTTCTCGTGCTCGGCGTCAATAACGCGACTCGACTGCTCACCTATCTCGTGGGCCTTGACAAGCAATACACGGCCACAATTCGTTTGGGGGCGTCGTCGAATACCGACGATGCTGAGGGAGAGCTTTCTGAGACCGCGGATGCCGCGGCTCTCGCTGCCGTAACCGACGATGCCATCGCGCACGCCGTGGCTAACCTCACCGGCGCTATTTCGCAGCGCCCCAGTTCCGTGAGCGCCATCAAGGTGGATGGTCGCCGTGCGTACACGTTGGCTCGCGCGGGCGAAGAGGTCGTGCTGGCTGAGCGAGCGGTCACAGTTTCTGCTTTCGAAGTGCTGGAGATCGCTCGCGGAGAGTTCATTGATGTGAAGGTTCGAGTGGATTGTTCCTCGGGCACCTATATTCGTGCCCTTGCTCGTGACATGGGGGAGGCGTTGGGCGTTGGTGGTCACCTCACGGTGCTGCGTCGCACTCGGGTCGGGCCGTTCTCTGTCGAGCGCGCGAGTGCTGTCGATGAGGATCTCGAAACGAAGCTCGTGGCACCGGCCGTGGTCGCTCGTGTGCTTTTCGACACTGTCGATCTCGATGACGAGCAGGCTGCAGATCTGGCGCAGGGCAAGCAAATCGCTCTGGAGCCTCAGGGCGAGGGTGCGATCGCCGCTATCAACGCGGAAGGCCGCCTGGTTGGTCTTTTGGAGATCGTCGACGGCCGCGCCCGCATCCTCTCCAATTTTAGGCCGGATGCCGAGCCAGCTGCGCCCGAGAACCTGCCGACGGCCGACGGCGAGTTAGCCCCTGAGGAAGGAACCCCGAACAATGGTTGAGTGGTTTGTGTGGGTTCAGATCGTCACCGCGATCGTTGCCGGGCTTGGCGCCCTGATCGTTGGCTTTGCGGGAGTGAAGCCCAATGACTACACCCTTGGCGCGACGCTACTAGTCGAGCTTTTTCTCATCATCCAGCTCGTGATGGCGATCATCGCGCCGCTGCTTGGTAACGTCGCGACAGGCAGTGCACTGGAGTTTTGGATTTATCTGGTATCGGCCATCCTGATTCCTCCCGCCGCTGTCATGTGGGGGCTTATCGAGCGCAACCGCTGGAGCACGGTCATCTTGGGCGTGGCCTGTTTGTCGATCGCCGTCATGGTCTACCGCATGAGCCAAATCTGGTTTGTGCAATTGGCGTAGCCGAGAGCGCCTAAAGTTGAACGTGATGACTAGGAAAGCTTCTTCGACTGCCTCGGGCATCGGCCGAGTGCTGATTGCCGTCTATGCGGTGATGGCGCTGGGCGCCACCGCGCGGTCGCTGTTTCAGATCGCCACCAAGTTCGATGAAGCGCCTCTGGCATATCTGTTGTCTGGGCTAGCGGGGCTCGTCTACATTGTCGCCACTGTTGCCCTCATTCGCTCGGGTCGGGGCTGGTTCCGCGTCGCTGTGATCGCGATTGTTTTTGAACTTGTCGGAGTAATCACTGTCGGAACCCTCAGTCAGGTAGATTCCGTGCTGTTCCCTGCAGATACTGTCTGGTCTGCTTTCGGCGCCGGCTATCTCTTCGTGCCTCTCGCTCTTCCGGTGCTTGGCCTGATTTGGCTGTATCGGGTGCGTCGTGCTGAGGGGAGACGCTGACATGGATGTTTTCGAGTCAATTGATGCTGTCCCCGTGACCTACGGTCCCGTTGCCGTCACTATCGGCAAGTTCGATGGCGTGCACAGCGGACACCGTGCGGTGCTGGCTCGCTTGCGGGAGGTTGCCGCTGAACGCGGTTTGCGCTCTGTCGTTGTCACTTTCGACCGCAATCCGATGAGCCTGTTGAACCCTGCAGCGTGCCCACAACCTTTGCTGAGCAAGGAACAGAAGCTGGAACGACTGGCCACGACCGACGTCGACGCCGCTCTTGTCTTGACCTTTGACCGTGCCCTCAGCGAAGTCTCCGCTGATGACTTTGTCGCGACGGTACTCGCGGGGGCGCTCGACACCAAGGTTGTTCTCGTCGGAGCTGATTTCCGCTTTGGCGCTCGCGGCGCCGGCGATGTCGCTTTGCTGCGCACTCTCGGCGAGCAACACGGTTTTGATGTCGTTGTCATCGACGACATTGCTTTGGAAGAAGGCCGTCGCGTCTCCTCCACCTTTGTGCGCGAGCTTCTCGCTGAGGGCCGAGTGGCTGAGGCCGGGCAATTGCTCACGGCCCCGCACTCGGTTCGGGGCGTCGTGGTACTCGGCCAACAGCGTGGGCGAGAGCTCGGGTATCCGACCGCCAATTTGGAACGAAACTCTGAAGGCTTTATTCCGGCAGATGGCGTCTACGCGGCGTGGCTCGTCATAGACGGTGTTCGCTTTGCGGCAGCGGTGTCCATCGGCAACAACCCGACTTTTGACGGGGTGCCAGAGAAGCAGGTCGAAGCACACGCTCTCGACCAAGATTTCGATATTTACGGCAAGCGAGTCGAAATCGAATTCGTCGAATACGTCCGTGGCATGGTCAAGTACACGACGGTCGATGCTCTGATCGAGCAAATGTGCCTTGACGAAGTTGCCGTGAGAGAAATCTTGGGCGTCCCCGCAAAAGAGACGCCCAAGAAATAGTTCTTAAGAGTTAGCCCTTGATGAGCTTGTCGAGGGGAACCTTGACGCCGTTCTTGAGGTTCTCCACCACGTCATCGGGCACGTTGCCGACGATGGGCAGGTTGAGGTCCTTGGCCCAGTTCGCGACGGTCTCAAGGATCGTGTCGGTGTCGAGACCCTTGAGGGTCGGCTGGATGCCTTCCCAGATGGGCTCAAGAGCGTCAGTGTCGAGACCCTTGCCTTTGACGAGATCGCCGACGACGTCACCAATGTCCCCGAGGTCGAATCCGCTGTTACCCATATTTGTCTCCCTGAGATGCCAGCCGACACGAGTTGTCGGCGATACCACTATCGTACGGGTAGACGATTTCGGGGACGTAGACTCGTGCGAATGATTACACCCACGCGCACCCTGTGGAGGGGCCGCATTCTTGCCCTTGCTGGCATCCTGTTCGTTGCATTGAATGTGCGCACCGCAGTGGCGGCCATTTCGCCGATTATTGGCGTGATCGAAAACGACATCCCGATCTCGAGCCTCGGCCTTGGAGTGCTCGGGATGCTGCCGCCGATTGCTTTCGCCATCGCCGGAATCGCCGCGCCGGCGCTCGCTCGCGCCCGCGGTCTCGACGCTGGATTGCTCATCGCGGCGGCGGCCATGGTTGTGGGGTCCAGCCTGCGTGCGGTCAGTGATGACTACGTCGTCTTGGCCATTGGTAGTTTTGTCGCTCTGGCGGGAATGGGCATCGGCAACGTTCTGCTGCCTCCCGCCGTCAAAAAGTATTTCCCGGACCGCCTAGCGACGGTGACAGGTGGCTACGTCGTGCTCATCTCGTTGGGCGCGGCAATCCCAGCATTCTTCGCGGCACCGATCGCGGATGTTGCCGGCTGGCGAGTCTCTGTTGCGGTCTGGGCGGCGCTTGCACTCACAGCGTTCGTGCCGTGGCTTATTTTGACGTCGCGCGGACGGCAGGCCAAACGTCGTGCGGTGAGCGATGAGAGCGTGCTGCCGCTGACGCCCCATATTTCGGTGTGGGCCGTCGCTAAATCGCGGACGGCGTGGGCGATCACGATTGCGTTCGGTGTTTCCTCGGTTTCGTTCTATTCATTCTTTGCCTGGCTCCCGGAGATTCTTATCGAGTCTGCCGAGTTCACTCCGGTTGAGGCCGGGGCGATGCTGTCCCTCTTCGGACTCATCGGAATTCCGCTGGGTATCCTGAGCCCGATTCTTGCCAGCCGCGTGCAGAATATTGGTGTTGTCATCGCCGGGGGAGTCCTCGTGGGCGTCATCGGTTTTATCGGCCTGGCGTTTGCCCCGACGGTCGCGACCTGGTTGTGGGTGGTGCTCGTCGGGATCAGTTCGATCCTGTTCCCGCTGTGCCTCGTGTTGATCAATCTGCGCACGAGATCCCACGAAGGCTCAGCAGCCCTCAGCGGGTTTGTGCAGAGCGTCGCCTACTCGGTCGCGGCGCTTGGCCCGTTTGCGGTCGCCCTCGTGCGTGAGCTCAGCGGTGGCTGGGTGTGGCCGCTTATGTTCTTGCTGGGAGCTAGCCTGCTCGCGCTCATCAGCGCGGTTATGCTCGCCCGCCCTCGCTTTGTCGAAGACGAGATCGATTTTCCGGTAGCCGCTCTCGACGATTAGCGGTGCGCCTAGCCGCGTTCAGGATGCCAGCCGCAGCACGACATCCTGAACTGTGCGTCTAATGGCCGAGTGCTGAGGTGCTCAGGCGCTCGGGGTGGTGCACGAGGGAAGCCGCGCCAATCAGCGGGCCATCGCCGGAGAGCCCGGAAGCGACGACGCGCACCTTGGTGATGAACGGAAACGGTGCGCGGTCGGTGATGGCTTCGGAAACCAGATCGATGTAGTCGGCGGCGACGTGGGAGAAACCGCCACCGATTGCGACGAGTTCGAGATCAACGAGCGCCGTGGCTGAGGCGATTCCGTGGCCAACGGCACGCGCAGAGCGGCGAACCGCAGCGATCGCAATGTCGTTTCCGGCCGCATAGTCGGCAGACAGCTCTTCGCCGGTGGTACCGGTCCAGCCCTGCGATTGTGCCCACTCCACGGTTTTGGGGCCAGCGGCGACTGCTTCAACGCAGCCTGTTCCGCCACAACCGCAGATAACAGTTTCTCCTCCAACTTCGACGTGACCAAAGTGGCCGCCGTTGCCCGTGGGGCCGTCGATGAGCTGATTATCGAGGATGAGCCCGCCGCCGACGCCAGTGGAGACGACCATGCCCATGAAGTACTTCACTCCCTGGGCAGCGCCAATCCAGTGCTCTGCCAGTGCGATGCAGTTTCCATCGCCGCGCAGAGACACCGTGAGTCCTGGCAATTCTTCTTCGACCAAGGCTCGGACTCCAAAGTCGCGCCACGCGGGCAAGTTCAATGGGGAGACTTCGCCGCGCGACACCGAGATGGGGCCAGCGCTGCCGATGCCAGCACCGAGTAGTTCCGCGCCATCCGGAAGCTCGGCGATCGACTGGCGCACGACGGTGCGCACGCTCTCAGCGAGTTGGGCGCTCGACGATGCACGACCCGTGGGGGCGCGGAAGCGACTCGGGGTGAGAACAACGCCGTCGGGGTCAACGAGGGCGGCCTCAACTTTGGTTCCGCCAATATCAATGGCAAGGGCATAGCGATTTGATGTGGTGGTGGTCACGGCATCCACCTTATGGGGTTCGAGGGGTGGTCATTGTGCACCTGTGGACGTTCGTGTGGTGTTCAGCTTCAGGGTGTTTGCTGCTCGTGTGCGCACTCACGACCCCAACCAGCTGCTCATCTGAGCAAGCATCCCCGCATATGTTGCACGTGGGTGTCCGTGACTCTATCGTTGAAGCAGGAGGCAGCAGTGGATGAATCAACCGAACTCTTGGCCGTGCGCGTTGCCGAGCTCTATTACGAAGAGAACAAGACGCAAGACGAAGTCGGCGCCCTCCTCGGAATAACCCGGTGGAAAGTGGGCCGTCTGCTCACTCGCGCTCGCGAAGCCGGAATTGTTCGCATTGAGATCGTGCACCCCCGAGCCCGCCGGCTGGATATCGAACGTCAGCTGCGAGACCGCTTCGGCCTCAAAGATGCCGTTGTTGTTCCGCTTCCCGCCGAAGACGAAGAAGTGAGCCCTCGGGTGGCGCAAGCCGCCGCCGACTACCTCGCTGCCGTGCGCCCCATTCCGCGTACCCTCGGCGTGAGCTGGGGCCGCACTCTCGACGAGGTCGCTCGTTTGCTCGCTGACGGCTGGACTATCGGTGTTCAAGTAGTACAGATCAACGGCGGAGTGAGCCTCAACAGCAAGCAGGGCACCGCAGCTCAGACCGCAGTGACCATTGCGCAAAAGGGACACGGTCAAGCAACGTTGCTGCCGATCCCCGCAATTCTCGAGCAGGTCGAAACGAAGCGTGCGATCGAACGTGACCGAACGGTGGCAAGTGTTCGTGCGTTGGGTGCTTCGGCATCCGCGTATCTCTATAGCGCTGGTGTTGCTGGGGCTAGTTCCGTGCACGTCGATAGCGGCTACCTCACTGAGAGCGATGTTGACGAGCTCGTGGCTAAGGGAGCGGTTGGCGACGTTGTCGGCCGCTATATCGATAGCGCAGGCGAGATTGTCGATTCGGCACTCGACGAACGAACCGTCGGTATCGGCCTTAATGAGCTCCGTGCTGCTGAGCACGCAATTTTTGTCGTCGCTGGCGACGCTAAACATGACGTCGCGCGCGCCGTCGTTACGAGTGGGCTGTGTTCCGTCATCGTCACCGATGAGGCCACCGCTCACGCCCTTCTGGAGGAAACTACATGACAATCGAATCGGCCATCGCGCTCGCTCCTGCTGAGCGCGCGGTCAATCTCATCGGAGCAGACCTGACCGAGAAATCTCTCAAGCTTCACCTTGAGGGGCTCCCGGGCGTCGACGCGGTCGGTCTTGAGCAGCGTGCTGCAGCGCTCGGCACTCGCTCGATCAAGACCACGTCAAAGGCGTGGGCGCTCGACACCATTATCAAGCTCATCGACCTCACCACTCTTGAAGGCGCAGATACCCCTGGCAAGGTTCGCTCGCTCGCCGCCAAGGCTGTACTGCCGGATGCTTCGGATGCCTCGACTCCTCAGGTCGCAGCCGTGTGTGTTTACGGCGACATGGTTCCCTACGCGGCCGAAGCCCTCGGGTCATCCTGGTCACACGGCTCAGACAACGGAATCAACGTTGCCGCCGTCGCGACCGCGTTCCCGAGCGGACGCTCCTCGTTGCCGATCAAGATCATGGACACCAAGGAAGCCGTCGCTAACGGTGCAGACGAAATCGACATGGTCATCGACCGTGGCGCCTTCCTCTCCGGCAAGTACGGTGTCGTCTTCGATCAGATCGTGGCGGTCAAAGAAGCCTGCCGCCGCGAGAACGGCACCTACGCTCACCTCAAGGTGATCTTGGAGACCGGCGAGCTCAACACCTACGACAACGTTCGCCGCGCATCCTGGCTGGCAATTCTGGCCGGGGGAGACTTCATCAAGACGTCCACCGGTAAGGTCGCGCCCGCCGCGACTTTGCCCGTCACCCTCCTCATGCTCGAGGTTGTGCGCGACTGGCACCTGCTCACCGGGGAGAAGATCGGTGTGAAGCCCGCTGGCGGCATCCGCAGCTCGAAGGATGCCATCAAGTACCTCGTCACGGTTGCTGAAACGGTGGGCGAGGAATGGCTTCAGCCGCACCTGTTCCGCTTTGGAGCATCCAGTCTTCTCAATGACGTGCTCATGCAGCGTCAGAAGCTCACCACCGGCCACTACTCCGGCCCCGACTACGTCACGATTGACTAAGGCACACCATGACAGAGAACGATAAAGCACTGAGCGCGAAGGTCCCGAGTTTTCTCGACTACGCCCCAGCCCCCGAATCGACTTCGGTTCTGCACTTGAAGAAGCACTACGGTCTCTTCATCGATGGTGAATTTGTGGATGGCCGCGGCGACGCGTTCAGCACGATCTCACCGGCGACCGAAAAGGAGATCGCCTCGATCTCCAACGCCAACAGCGCCGATGTGGATGTTGCCGTCGCTGCAGCCCGCAAGGCCTACGACCGCACGTGGTCGAAGCTCTCGGGCGCTGACCGCGGCAAGTACCTCTTCCGCATCGCGCGCCTCGTGCAGGAGCGGGCTCGTGAGCTTGCTGTTGCCGAGAGCCTCGATAACGGAAAGCCGATCAAGGAGAGCCGCGATGTTGACGTGCCTCTCGTTGCTGCCTGGTTCTTCTACTACGCCGGTTGGGCTGACAAGCTCGACTACGCCGGTCTCGGCCCAAACCCGCAGTCGCTCGGTGTTGCCGCTCAGGTAATCCCGTGGAACTTCCCGCTGCTCATGCTCGCGTGGAAGATCGCTCCGGCGCTCGCGGCAGGAAACACCGTCGTGATCAAGCCGGCAGAGACCACTCCGTTGAGCGCGATGATCTTCGCCGAAATCCTGCAGCAGGCTGACCTGCCCAAGGGTGTCGTCAACATCGTCACCGGCGCCGGCGACACGGGCCACGCGCTCGTCAACCACCCCGACGTCAACAAGGTCGCCTTCACCGGCTCAACCGGTGTTGGCCGTGCAATCGCGAAGTCGGTCGCAGGAACGGGCAAGAAAGTCACTCTCGAACTCGGTGGCAAGGCGGCGAACATCGTCTTCGATGACGCCCCCATGGACCAGGCCATTGAGGGAATCGTCAACGGCATCTTCTTCAACCAGGGTCACGTCTGCTGTGCAGGATCGCGACTGCTGGTTCAAGAGAACGTGCACGACGAGGTCGTCGACCGTCTCAAGGCGCGGCTATCCACGCTGCGCATGGGTGACCCGCTCGACAAGAACACCGACATTGGTGCGATCAACTCAAAGGCTCAGCTCGACCGCATCCGTGAACTCAGCGACATTGGTGAGGCCGAAGGTTCCGAGCGCTGGACCGCCGACTGCCCGATTCCCGACAACGGTTTCTGGTTTGCACCAACCATCTTCACGAACGTGTCGACCTCGAGTCGCATCGCTCGCGAAGAAGTCTTCGGGCCTGTGCTGAGCGTTCTCACGTTCCGCACCCCAGCAGAAGCTATCGCTAAGGCCAACAACACGCCCTACGGCCTGTCTGCGGGCATTTGGAGCGAGAAGGGCTCACGAGTCCTCGCGGTGGCCGACAAGTTGCGTGCTGGCGTGATCTGGGCCAACACGTTCAACCGTTTCGATCCTGCGTCGCCCTTCGGCGGCTACAAAGAGAGTGGCTACGGCCGCGAGGGTGGCCGTCACGGACTGGCCTCCTACCTAGAATCCGCTGGATGGGCCGCGCCCGCCGTCACGAAAGGTGGCAAGAAATGACCCGTCTCACGGTTCCTAAGACCTACAAGCTCTACATCGGTGGCAAGTTTCCGCGCAGCGAAAGCGGCCGCACCTACGAAGTCGCCACTAAAAAGGGTGCCTTCCTCGCGAACGCAGCGCTGGCAAGCCGCAAGGATGCACGGGATGCCGTAGTCGCCGCCCGCGCAGCCTTCAGCGGCTGGTCGGGGGCCACGGGCTACAACCGTGGCCAGGTGCTGTACCGCATCGCCGAGCTGTTGGAGGGTCGTCGCGAGCAGTTCATCGACGAGCTCATGGCTACCGAATCTCTCTCGAAGTCGGCAGCGACCGCACAGCTCGATACGGCAATCGATGCGTGGGTTTGGTATGCAGGCTGGGCAGACAAGTACGTGCAGGTTGCCGGTAACGGTAACCCCGTTTCTGGTCCGTACTTTAACCTGTCAACGCCTGAGCCGAGTGGCGTTATCGCGATCGTTGCTCCGCAGGACTCGTCGTCGTTGCTCGGCCTCGTGAGCGTCATTGCTCCGGCTCTCGTCAGCGGCAACACGGTTGTCGTGGTTGCTCACCAGAACGCTCCGCTCAGCGCGATCAGCCTCTCTGAGGTTCTCGCGACGAGTGACGTTCCCGGTGGTGTCGTCAATATCCTCACGGGGTCACCAGCGGAGATTGCGCCGTGGCTTGCGAGCCATGCGGATGTCAATGGTCTCGACCTCGCCGGAGCAGAACAGCTCGAGTGGGTTGACCTTCAAATCGCGGCAGCCGACACGCTTAAGCGCGTGCTCGGCCCGGTTGTAGGGGTTCCTGCGCCCTCCGTTGAACGCATCGTTCAGTGGACCGAAACGAAAACGGTCTGGCACACGAAGTCTCTGATTTAGCCGAGAGGTGTGGCGTGGGGGTTGCCCAGCGCGCGTATCTACGGATACTTGCTGAGTAATGATTTTTTCACGCCACACTCCGTCTCGTATTGTCAGCGCCGCCTTTGCCTTCCTGCTGGCGATATTTCTGGTCCCTGTCGCCGCAGCCAGCCCCGCTTCTGCGGCAGAGGCAGACACGATTTACAGTCTCGTAAATGAAGCTCGGTGGGATGACGGTCAGCTTGGCCTCATCCGCAACGCTGAGATGGACGCGGTCGCTTTGGCGTGGGCCAAGAAGATGGCGGCGAACAACACCATGTCGCACAACCCCAACTATTCGGATCAGATCCCGAGTGGCTGGCGTTCGGCTGGCGAAAACGTGGCACAGGGCTACCGCACCGCTCAGGCGATGCATGATGGCTGGATGGCGTCGCAGGGCCACCGCGAGAACATCCTGGGCGCATTCACCGACATCGGTATCGCCTTCTACTCCAGCGGGGGAACAACGTGGGGAGTTCAGGTCTTCGCGACCTACCCAGGCCACACTGGTCCGGATGCGGCTTCCGCAGCGCCCGCACCGGATCCCGATCCTGAGCCTTCTGAGGAGGCGAGCGATTCGGCAACCGCCTCCGCAACGCCGACTCCCACCCCGACCGCCAGCGAGACGGGCGACGCGGGCACGGGAACGAACTCATCCTCGGGGTCGTCCTCCGACGGAGCAATTGGTGAGATTGACGGCGATGCCGCTCCCACGCTCTCGCAAGCCGAGTTGCAGGCCAGCGTCTATGGCGCTCGCCCCGACTACACCTGGATCTCGTGGACCATCTTCTTCACCCTGCTTGCGGTCGGCGGAGGCTTCTGGTTCGTGGTGTGGCGTCGTCTAAAGTCACGACGGCCTGTAGCGCGTCGCGCCCGTCAATAGAAGCCCCTAGGGCGAGTATCTAGGCGTTTGTGCGCTGCTTCCCAGTCGCGCTGCCTAGTGTTGTCGCATGCGCGTTCTCGTAACTGGAGCAACAGGATATTTGGGTGGCCGACTCGTACCTCGGCTGATCGAAGCGGGTCATACGGTGCGCGTTCTGGTGCGCAACCCCCGCAAGCTGCAGGACGTCCCGTGGCGTGAGGATGTCGACGTTGTCGTCGGTGATCTCACCGACGCGAACTCTCTCACCGACGCCATGGTCGACATCGATGCGCTCTATTACCTCGTGCACGCCATGGGCGCCGCTGGGGACTTCGAAAAGACCGAGAAGCTCTCCGCGACCAACGTGGCAAAGGCGGCCAAGAAGGCGGGTGTCTCGCGCATCGTCTATCTCGGTGGCTTGCACCCCGCCGGAGATATCTCTGAGCTCAGCCGCCACTTGCGCAGTCGCGCCGAGGTGGGCAACATCCTGCTGGAATCTGGTGTGCCCACCATTGCGTTCAACGCCGGCGTGGTGATCGGTTCGGGTTCGGCATCATTCGAGATGATCCGCCACCTCACCGAGGTGCTTCCTTACATGCCCGCACCGAAATGGGTGCGTAACTTTATTCAGCCGATCGCGGTGCGCGACGTGCTCTATTACCTCGTGTCTGCCCTCGAACTGCCAGCAGAGCTCAATCGCAGCTTCGACATCGGCGGCCCGGATGTGCTGCGCTACGGCCAAATGATGAATGGCTACGCTCTCGAGGCGGGGCTTCACCAGCGCCCCATCGCATCATTGCCGGTGCTGACCCCGTGGCTGGCCTCGCAGTGGGTCAACTTGGTGACGCCCATCCCGCGCTTGCTCGCTGTGCCGATTATTGAGTCGCTTCAGTTCGACTGTGTCGTGCGCGACACGTCGGTGTCCGATTTCATTCCTGAGCCCGAGGGCGGCCTCACGGGGTACCGCGCTTCGGTGCGCTTGGCCCTAGTAAAGATGGGCGATGGCGAGGTAGAGACGAGCTGGCAGGATGCCACAGTTGTCGGTGCGCCGAGCAATCCGCTCCCCAGCGACCCGGAATGGACGGGGCACACGGTCTATACCGACCTTCGAGAACGTGAAACTCCGGCGTCAGCGGAGGCCCTCTGGGGCGTCGTCGAGGGAATCGGTGGTGAGAACGGGTGGTATTCCTTCCCGTTGGCGTGGGCTCTGCGCGGCTGGCTCGACAAGCTGGTTGGTGGGGTCGGCCTGCGTCGTGGCCGGCGGCATCCGAGCACGCTCAATACGGGCGATGCTCTCGACTTTTGGCGAGTGGAAAGCATCGATCGTGGGCACAGTTTGCGGTTGCGTGCCGAGATGAAGCTTCCCGGGCGGGCGTGGCTTGAGCTGACCGTTGAGGATCGCGGTGACGAGGGTGCGCTGTATCGCCAGCGCGCCGTATTCTTCCCGAGCGGTTTGGGCGGTCGGCTGTATTGGGCGGCCATTTTGCCCTTCCATGGTGTGATCTTTAGCGGCATGGTGAACCGGATTGTGGCAGCGGCCGAAGCCGAGTCAGCCGAATAAAGTGCGCCGAGCGGGCTAGGAATGCGCTATTTTTGACTAATGTCAGGAATCGTTGTCGTCGGTAGCGCAAACATTGATCAGGTCTTTCGGGTAGAACGGATTCCCTCTCCGGGAGAGACCGTCCTTTCTCAAGGGCTCAACACCGCGCTCGGCGGTAAGGGTCAAAACCAGGCTGTTGCCGCAGCGCGCGCGGGAGTAGCAACCACCTTTATCGGCGCCGTCGGAAACGATGGTTTCGGCGAAATGGTGCGCACCGGACTCGCAGCCGACTCTATCGACGTGTCGCACCTCAAGACCACAGACAAGCCAACCGGAACCGCGCTCATCGCTGTCGATCCCACGGGCGAGAACACGATCATCGTTGAGGCCGGTGCCAATAACGACGTCGCTAACCTCACGAGCGAAGACTCTGCCGCGATCAGCGCAGCATCCGCTCTCATGATGCAGCTGGAGATCCCGCTGGCTACCGTGATCGAGTCAGCTCGTATCGCTCGTGCCGTTGGCACGCGCGTGATTCTGAATGCAGCACCCATTCAGGCTCTCCCCAAAGAGCTGCTGGATAACCTCGACATCTTGATCGTCAACGAGCACGAGGCTACTGAGCTCGCGCGCGATAATGGCCTCTCTGCTGACCTTGAGGGAGTGGGAGAGCGACTCTTGAGCCTCGTCTCTACCGTCATCGTCACCCTGGGTTCGAAGGGTGCTGCTCTTCACCGCGTCGGCTCTGAGCCGGTCGTCGTTCCCGCTCACCGGGTCACGGCCGTAGACGCTACGGGCGCTGGCGACACGTTCTGTGGTGCCTTCGCCGCGGGCGTCGTCGAAGGAATGATGATGGATGATGCTCTGCGCTTTGCTGGCGCTGCGGCATCCATTTCGGTAGAAAATCACGGTGCTGTGCCGTCGATTCCGCACCGGGCAGCAATTGAGACACGCCTTAACTAATCCGCCGAAAAGGTAACGGATTGGTAACAGGCTCGCTATAGTGGGGTCACCGTGAACGTGCGGCAACCCGACACAAGGACGGCGAGTCAATGGCGACATCGCACCACCTGGCACACCCGAAACACCATCTTCGAGCACGGAGAGCTGCGCTAGCGGCCACGATAGTGACGGCGGTCACGCTTGCTCTCGTGCTGAACGCCAACGTCGCTCGCGTGCATGCGGCGGGAGTTTTCACCTCGCTTAAGGCGCCGGGGGAGGCCGCGTTCATCGCCGGTCATCGCGGCGACAAGACCGTTGCTCCCGAGAACACGATCGACGCCTTGAGTCTCGCGCTCGATAGCGCGGCCGACTATGTCGAAACGGATGTGCAACTGACCTCCGATGGCGTTCCCGTGCTCATGCACGACTGGACCGTTGATCGCACGACAGACGGCACTGGTCCGGTGTGGCAATACACCTACGAGGAGCTTTCTGCCTTAGACGCTGGCTCGTGGTTCGGCGAGGAATTCGCGGGAGCCAGTGTGCCCACCCTTGAGCAGTTCTTAGGGGTGCTTCGCTGGTCGACAAAGAACGCCATCCTCGAACTCAAAGGATCATGGACCGACGATCAGGTGGCGCTCGTCGCCGATCTGATTGCCCGCAATGGCGTGAACAACCACGTGATCATCGGCAGCTTCGACATCATGACGCTGCAGGCCGTGCAGCGGGTGAGTCCAGAGTTACCCGGGATGCTCATCGTTGGAGACATCGTCGGAGACCCGGCGGAACTCGCGGCAGCATCAGGGGCGGTGGCACTCGTCACGAGCAAGAAAGCCATCACTCGCGACCCCACCCTCGTGCAGCGCGTTCACGATGCGGGGCTCGGCATCCTGATCTACACCCTCAACGATTCAGACACGTGGTCGGATGCTGTTGCCCTTGGCGTCGACGGAATCGTCACCGATCGTCCGGCAGAGCTCGGCACGTGGATCGCGAAAGAAGTCTCGGACGCAAATACCCTCCCGCTAGCACCTCGTCGTGCCGCAGCGGGATAACGCAGTCGTGTACGACTCACCTACAGCGAAGCGATGAGGGCTCGATAGAACGCGATGCCGTCGAGGTAACTGCTGACGAGCATCCGCTCATTGCGCGCGTGCAGAGTGTCGCGCACCTCTCGTGCCATCGCGAACGGCGTGAAGCGGTAGACGCCGGTGCTGATGCGGGTGAAGTGGCGGCTGTCCGTAGCTCCATTTTGTACGTAGGGGGTTACGAGGGTTCCGGGGAAGCTCTTTTCGATCGTTGAGCGCAGCAGTTCCCAGGCGAGGCCCGTGGTAGCCGAAACCGGCGATGGCTCGCCGGGGGAGTCAACCGTCACCCGAACGCGCTTGTCGTTGATCGCGCGCGTCACATGCTTGACCGTCTCGTCGAGACTTGAGTTCACGGCGATGCGCACATTGATGACGGCGCTGACCCGCTCGGGCATGGCATTGACGGCGTGACCCCCCTCAAGGATCGTGACCGCTTGGGTCGTACGCATCATGGCGGCGAGCTCGTCGCTTTTGCGCACAAGAATCGGCACGAGGAGTGCTTTGGTCCACGACACGTTGCGCAGCAAGTAACCGGTAACGCCGCCAGCGTGCTCGCCGAGCAGTCGCATGAGGTCAGCGCCCGTGGGAGTGAGTCGCGACGGAAAAGGACGAGAGTTGAGACGGACGATGGCCTGAGCAAGACGCACGGCGGCGGGGGTTTTCGGCGGTGTAGAAGCGTGTCCACCCGACTGATCGACGGTGAGTCGAAGAGCTGCTGTGCCCTTCTCCGCAACACCAACCACGGCCATCGGGGAATCGACCTGCTCGAAGACATCATCAACGATGGCGCCCCCCTCATCGAGCACGAGGGTGGGTGTGATGCCTCGGCTTTCGAGAAGATCGACAATGGCGGCTGCCCCGGTTCCGTGAGTTTCCTCATCGTGGCCGAAGCACAGATAAATGTCCTGAGCCGGAACGAGGCCAGCTTCGAGTTGCGTCTCAACCGCCTCAAGGATGGCGATAACAGAACCTTTGTCGTCGAGCGTGCCGCGACCCCAAATCAGCTGCTCATCGTCTTTGCCGCTGAGTTCGGCAGCGAACGGCGGCCGTTTCCAGCCTTCGTTAGTGGCCGCGACGACGTCGTAGTGCCCCATGAGCACAGCGGGTTCGGTCGATGCGCGACCGCGCCAGCGGAAAATCAGGGAATGGTCCAGCACCGTTTCGCGCTCGAGCCGGCTGTGGCACAGTGGATACAGTTTGCGCAGCGTCTGGGCGAAACGGTCGAACTCTTGCCATTCGGTAGTGGAGGCATCCTCCCGAGAAATGGTGGGAATTCGAACGAGTTCTTGCAGATGTTCGACAGCCAAAGCACTCTTCATACGTCGACTCTAGCGAGCACTGGGCGGTGCGTGTTTTCCCGCGAGGGTGAAGGAAATCGGAGACAGCATGACGAACGGTCGATTGCGGATGGTCGGGATTCGGGCCTTGGCCCGAGTCGGAGCCCGGTTTCTGAGCGTAATCACGATTGTTCTCGTACTCGGCTTAACTCCCGCTGCCGCTCCTGCCGCTACCCCTCCGGTAGCCGTCTCAGCCGGCTCCTCCGCTTCAGCGAGCGTAGTTCGCACGGGTCTCGACGATTTTGTCTTCGATAGTTATGAGGCAGAATTCTTCCTTGATCGGGATTCTGACGGCCGGTCGACGTTACGCACGGTAGAAACGTTCGTCGCTATTTTTCCTGCCGATCAAAACCGTGGGATGCGCCGGGCTATCCCCAACTACTACAAGGGTGTCCCGGTCGACGTGCACAACATTTCCGTGACGGATGAGACGGGCACAGCACGGCCGTTCGACGTCGAGAATGATGACGAGTTCACTCTCGTCACGAGCGCCGCTACCTCTTTCGTGGAGGGGCCCAACACGTATATTTTTAGCTACGAGCAATCGAACGTCACAGCATTCGCCCCCGACACTAACGCCGACGAGTTTTACTGGGACACCAACGGCACCGGGTGGAATCAGCCCTTCGGCTCGGTTGAGGCCACCATTCACTTAGGTGAGGGGCTCAGCGACGCTCTGGTGGTGGAGCCCGATTGCTATTGGGGCATTGCGCGATCCACGCAACAGTGCGAGATCGCTGCCCGCGATGCCGATACGTACGTCGCGACGCATGAACTGCTGCAGAGAGGCCAGAATGTCACGGTCGCGTTTGGCTTTGAACCTGGCACGTTCGTCGAGCGTGACAGTTCCTATTTGGCCTCCCCGGCGGGATACGGGCAATCGGTTGGCTTTCTTGCTGCGCTGAGTGCCCTCATCTGGGCGATCCGTCTGCGACGTACCCAACTTGCGGATGCCGCTGGGCGTCCGACGATCATTGCTGAGTATGCGCCGCCGAAGGGAGTTTCGGTCGCTACCGCCGCTCTCGTGATCAATAAGCGCACACGAGTGGTTGCTGCTCAGATTCTGGATTTTGCTGTGCGTGGCACAGTGCGTGTGCTTGAGCAGGAGTCCAAGGGAATGTTCCGTACGCGAACGGAGTACCGGCTTGAACTCGTTGACCCTACGAGGGTCGAGGGGTACGAGTTAGAAATACTGCGGGCACTCTTCGGTAATTCCCTGCACCACGGAGCGATTCGGGAACTGAAAACAGCGGACTCCAAGCTCAGTCGCGCGCTTTACAAGATTGTGCAGAAACAGCATTCTGGACTGATCTCCGCGGGGTATCGACGAAAGGTGCCGGCCAATCGCTACCTCCCGTTGCTGGTGGCAGCACTCGCGGCCCTAGCCTCGATCGTTTTCGGAGCAGTGCTGATCACGGGCTCGTATGGATCGGCGTTTCCGTTCGTGGCGATCGTGTTCACGATGGGGGTTGCCTTCGCGTGCGTGTTCTTGCTGTTTCGGTCGCCGCTCACTCCGGAGGGGGCGGAGCTGCGGGATCATCTCGCGGGGCTTGAGCTGTATATCCGTTTGGCTGAGGCCGATCGATTGCGCATGTTGCAAAGTCCAGCGGGCGCCCTTCGGGAACACAACGAGGACACCGGCGCTGCCGATGTTCTCGCAGTGTACGAAAAGCTTCTTCCCTACGCCGTCATTTTTGGTCTCGAGAAGCAGTGGCTGACCGAGTTGAGTAACTACTACGCCGAGGAGCCGCCCGAATGGTATTCGGGCTCGGGAGCATTCAACGCAGCAGTCTTCGCATCGAGCATCTCGACGGTGTCTTCGTCGATCGCGAACTCGTACTCCGGCAGTGCGTCCAGCAGCTCCAGCGGTGGTTCCGGCGGTGGCGGGTCGTCAGGTGGCGGTGGCGGCGGCGGTGGAGGCGGCGGGGTCTAGAGCGCCGGGCGGCGAACTTAACTTCGTGCAGGCGGGTATATTCGAACGAGTGAGTGCAACGTATCCGAACCGCCCCCGACGCGTGGCACTACCCGCCGCCATTCTTGCCGTGCTTGTGCTGTTGGTGGGCGCCGGCGTCGTCGGAACCGAGATCTTTACGATCGTGCGCTATGTCGTGAGCATCCTCGCTCTTATCTGCGTTGTGCTCGTCTGGCAGGTTCGCCAGTGGTGGTGGGCCGTCGGGCTCATTCCCATTGCCATCCTGTGGAATCCGATTTTTCCCATCGAGATTGCTGACGTGCAACTACTGCAAGGGCTGCACTACACGGCGGCTCTCGTGTTCATCGCGGTCGGTGTGGGAGCACGCGTCACCGACTCCACAAGTCGAGGTTAATTCGCGCGGATAGCGCACTCTGGTGATTTTCTGCGTAGACTGATTCACGCATCCCTTGAGACCACCAATCGCATCGCAGTTGGGTCTGGCTCCCTTGAGTGGATGTTGTCACTCTATTGAAGTCCCTATCGTGGCAACGTCTATTCGTTCAACGGCTATGAGTCCTCGTACCCGCGACTGAGCCGCTCGCCTAGCGCCAGGAGAATAATTGACCACCTCGTCAAAGTCCGATTCCGCACAGCGCAACAAGCGACCCAAAAATTCGGGTCAGCGCCAAGCGGGCGGCGCTCAGCGTCGTCGTGCTCGTCCCGGTGATGACACCGGTGTGATCCCCGTGTTGGCCCGTGCCGCACGCGAGGTCGAAACTGCTGTGCAAAAAGGACCGCTGAAGCCCGCCAACCGTGCCCGCTTCCAAGTTGCGGCACTGCTGCTGCGCGAAGAACGTGCTCGAGTAAAGACGGATGCGACCCTCACTGACTCTGAGCGCGCGAATGAACAAAAGCGCCTCGATGGCCTCGCGGGCATTCTGGCTAAGACGGCCGCTCGGGATACGAGCCTGCTGTCGATGTTGGGGGAGTCAGCACCGATCACACCCGCAGCGAAGGCGCTGCGCCGTGACCTTCTGCTCGACGCCGGTGTCGAGTTGAGCCCCGATGAGCTGATCATCACCGAAGAACCCAAGCCCGTTGACAAGCAGGTCGAGAAGCAGGTTGTTCCCGCATCCGTTCGTCAAATGCAGATGGCGAACCCGTTCTTGGCCCCCGATTTCAGCGCGATTGCTCCGCAGAAGGAACACAGCAACCGGCTCGCTAACTGGGAACTCATTGATCCTCTCTTCCGTGCGTTTGAGCACGGCTCCGGCGGTGGAGCGGCATCGATGGAGTTGCCAGAGGCCGCATCGCTGCGCACCCGCGGAAATCTTGAACTCATGCGTCACCAGGCGCGATTCGTCGAGGTCGTCAAGCAGGGTCACCGCACCTTCTTGCTCGCCGATGAGCCAGGACTTGGCAAGACCGCGCAGGCGTTAATGGCAGCTGAAGCCTCTAACTCGTACCCGCTGCTTGTCGTGGTGCCGAACGTCGTGAAAACCAACTGGGAACGCGAAGTTGAACTCTGGACTCCGGGTCGCAGCGCGACGGTCGTGCACGGTGACGGCGACACGGTAGACGCGTTCAGCGACGTCGTGATCGTCAACTACGAAGTTCTCGACCGCCACGTCGGCTGGCTCGGCCGTTTCGGCTTCAAGGGCATGGTCGTCGACGAAGCCCACTTCATTAAGAACCTCAAATCTGAACGCTCCAAGCACGTTCTGAGCCTGTCGCAAAGCATCCGCGCCACCTACCCGAAAGCGCTCCTCATGGCGCTGACCGGAACACCGCTGATCAACTCGATCGAAGACTTCCGCGCTATCTGGCAATTCCTCGGTTGGATCGACGGCACCAAGCCGCTCGCGCCGCTCATGTCGAAGCTCGAAGACTCCGATCTCACGCCAGCCGATCCCGGGTTCTTCTCTGAAGCACGCCGTGCTGTTATCGATATGGGAATCGTGCGTCGCAAGAAGGTTGACGTCGCTGCCGACATTCCTGCCCGCCGCATCGCCGACATCCCGGTGGAGCTCGACGACGACCTCGGTCGCTCGATTCGGGCCGCAGAACAGGCTCTCACCGCCCGCCTTGTCGACCGGTTTACACGAGTACGCAAGCTCAAGCCCGACGTGGCTATCGAAGACCTCATTCGGGTTGTTGCTCACGCCGAACTCGAAGAGTCGAAGAGTGCAACCACCGGCGAGAACGTCTTCACGATGGTGCGCCGCATCGGTCAGGCCAAGGCAACGCTGGCCGCCGACTACACGGCGCAGCTCGCTCGCTCCGTGGGCAAGGTCGTCTTCTTCGCCAAGCACATCGATGTCATGGACACCGCAGAAGCACATTTCGCCAAGGTTGGCCTCAAGGCTGTGTCCATTCGTGGCGATCAGAGTGCCAAGGCGCGTCAGAACGCTATTGATTCGTTCGCCAATGATCCGGATGTCGCGATTGTGGTTGCGTCGCTCACCGCCGCTGGTGTCGGGCTCAACCTGCAGGCAGCATCCAACGTGGTGCTTGCCGAGTTGAGCTGGACCAACGCCGAGCAGACGCAGGCAATCGACCGCGTGCACCGCATCGGTCAGGAGCTTCCGGTCACCGCCTGGCGCATCATCGCCGCGCACACGATCGATGCTCGCATAGCCGAGCTGATCGACAGCAAAGCTGGCCTTGCCGCCCGCGCGCTCGACGGTTCTGACGAGGCTGTTGTGGCCGAGGCGAACATCCAATTGCAGGCTCTTTCAGCGCTCTTGCGAGACGCGATCAAAGACTAGCGGCACGTTAAGAAGTGGCTTTCTGGCCACGGCTCTTTCCTCCGGCACGACTCTGCGCGAGCGTACACTTGAGGCGTGATCACAACGCTTGTGCGTCGCGCCAAAAATCAATGGAGATGAGAAAAAGAGTTGAGCAACACCTCTGTGCAGAACACCGCCACCCGTATCGAATCCGATTCACTCGGCTCGCTTGAGGTCCCTGTTGATGCGTATTGGGGAGTGCACACGCTACGCGCGATGCAAAACTTTCCCATCACGCGTCGCGCTATCTCCGTTTACCCCGATCTTGTCCGCGCACTCGCTCATATCAAGCAGGCAGCAGCGCGCGCTAACGCCGAACTAGGCGTTCTCGAATCACGCAAGGCGCACGCTATCGACCAGGCCTGCCAAGAGATCCTCGATGGCTCTCTGCACGCAGAGTTCTGTGTCGGAGTGATCCAGGGCGGTGCCGGAACGTCGACCAATATGAACGCGAACGAAGTGATCGCGAACCGTGCCCTAGAAATTTTGGGACACAGCAAGGGCGAATACTCGTTCCTGCATCCCATTGATGACGTGAACCGCAGCCAGAGCACGAACGATGTGTACCCCACGGCGATCAAGCTTGCGATGGTCTTCGGCGTGCGGCGCCTGCTCGTGGAGCACGAGTTGCTCTCGGAGTCGTTCGGTGCCAAGGGACGCGAGTTTGTCAATATCCTCAAAATCGGTCGCACGCAGATGCAAGATGCCGTGCCGATGACGCTTGGTCAAGAGTTCACGGGGTTCTCCCACACGCTTGAAGAAGATTACGCGCGCCTCACCGAGGTCTTGCCGTTCATGAGCGAGATCAACATGGGCGCCACCGCGATCGGCACCGGTATCACCGCCGACTCTCGTTACGCCGAAGCGGTGCGCCGTCACCTCACCGAGGCCACCGGCATCGAGATGAAGACCGCGTTTGACCTCATCGAGGCCACAAGCGACGTCGGAATCTTCATGACCCTCAGTAGCGTTCTCAAGCGCTCTGCTGTCAAGCTCTCAAAAATCTGTAACGACCTTCGGCTGCTGTCGAGCGGTCCGCAGGCAGGTTTCGGCGAGATCAATTTGCCGGCCAAGCAGGCCGGGTCGTCGATTATGCCCGGCAAGGTCAACCCGGTTATCCCTGAGGTCGTCAACCAAGTTGCCTTCAGCGTGATTGGAGCGGATGCCACGGTCACGGCAGCCGCGGAAGCTGGCCAGTTGCAGCTCAACGCTTTCGAGCCGGTGATCGCTCACTCGATCCTGCAATCAGTGATGTGGATGACCAATGCCTGCCGTACGTTGCGGGAGAATTGCATCGATGGCATTACGGCCAATGAAGAGCGACTCGCGGCTCAGGTCGAGACGAGCGTCGGCGTCGTGACGGCGCTGACGCCCTACATCGGCTACGCGGCGGCAGCGAATCTTGCGCATACGGCTCTCACGACAAACGCGTCGATTGCGCAGCTCGTCGTCTCGTCGGGGCTCATGAAGGAAGAAGACGTGAAGCGTGTTCTCACGCCCGAGCGTCTCAGCGGAACTTCGCCGATGACCGCAGCGATCTCGCTGCCCTGGCTGGAAGAACAAAAGTAGCCACCCGGTAGACCAGAAAGACGCCCCAGCTTCTCACGAGAGGCTGGGGCGTCTTTGTGTGGTCAGGTCGCTCGTGAGCGATAACCGAGAACGGCGTGGGGCTTTACTTCTGGGTGGCCGGTTCGTCGTAGTCCTCATCGTCTTCGTCATCAAGTGGAGCGAGGGCTTCATCTCGCGCTTTTCCCGCGGTAATGAAAGCGCGGTCGATGGCTTCTTCGCCGCGTTCGCGAAGCTCTGCTAGTTCCTTATTAGCGTTCTCGCGAACGTCGTCAGCAGTTTCCGTGACGCGACCGACGGCACCGCGGGCGGTGTTCGACGCACGATCGGCGAGTCCCTTGGCGGATTCCTTGGCGTTGTCGGCAAGCTCTTTCGCCGATTCCTTCGCGTTCTCCGCCAGTTCCTTGGCTGACTTCTTCGCGTTCTCCGCGAGATCTTTGGCGGTGTCGCGCGTGTGCTCGGCAAATTCCCGAGTGTTCTCGGCGACATCCTTCGCCTTTTCGCTCACGAAACCGGGCGTCGCTTTGGCAACGGCGGTTGCTTTGTCACGCACGATGGGGCCCTGAGTGCGGGCATATTCTTCGACCGAAGTGCGCGCGCTCGACACTCGAGGGCTCTCCCACACTTGGGTGGCTTTGCCCTTCATTTGGTCGTAACGTTCGCGGCCCGCGCGGGCGCCAACAACGTATCCGACAGCGATACCGAAACCGAGGATGAAGAGTCTGGCGTTCATGACCCCAGCCTACGGTGACGTTGCCTTTCGCTCCACCTGCACGGGCCTCGATCGCCACAAGTGCATGCACGCGTAGCTTCGCCACGGCGCCCACCGGCGTGAGTATTCGGTGAGAGCCTTCGCGGTGTCGGGCAGCCCCAACTCCCCAGCACCTTGCCGAACAACGAGGTCGCTGCTGAGCATGATGTCGGAGTTGCCGAGCACACGCATCGCCATGTAGCCCGCGGTCCATGGGCCGATTCCGGGCATCGCCACCAACTTTGCTGTGAATTCGTTGACAGGGGTCGAGACGTCCAGGTCGAGGTCACCCGAGGCGATGGCTTCGGCGACCCCGAGGATGCTCGCAACGCGCGCGGCCGGACCCCGCAGAACCTGTGCTCCGGATGCTGCGAGCACGGCCGCGGAGGGGAACAGCCCGTCGCTGCCCAGTTCTTTCACGACGCGGGCATGCACCGTGCGGGCGGCAGCCACGGAAATCTGCTGGCCGATGAGCGTGCGGAAGAGGGTCTCTTCGGTGTCGACGCTGCCGGGGAGGCGCATTCCGGGAACACGTGCCACAGAGTCAGCCAGCGCCGGATCGCTGCTCAGCGCGCGATCGATAGCGAGCGAATCGGCGTCGAGGTCGAAAAGACGACGTACGCGGGCCACGAGCGGGGCTACATCCGAAATGGTGGCCAATTGGGCTGTGCAAAGGATGCCGTGGTCGCCGAGTTCTAGCCGCACTCGAGCGATGCCTCCCGGAAGCCGGATCGCGCGCTCAAGGCTGGTGTCGGTCGCGGTCTCGATGCCGGCAACGGCGTGGTTGGCAAAGAATGTCATGAGCCCGGCGCCGTCGAATGGGGCGCGAGTGGGCAATCGCAGGGTAAGCGCTGACGGTCGTTCGACGGCACCGTGGGGATGGGCTGCAGCCCCGCGGCGGGCAAGGGCGCGAAGTTGGCTCGGTGTGGTTTCGTACACCGCCTGAATGGTGTCGTTAAACTGACGGATGCTGGAAAACCCGGCAGCAAACGCAACGTCAGAAATACTGAGCTCTGTCGCGGCGAGCAAGGTGCGGGCGGCTTGGGCGCGGTGAGCGCGGGCGAGTGCGAGCGGACCGGCGCCGAGTTCGGCGGAGAGTACGCGTGTGAGGTGGCGACTTGTGTAGCCGAGACGTGTCGATAGCCCTTCTACGCCGTCGCGTTCGACAACACCGTCGGCGATGAGTCGCATAGCGCGCGAGGCAAGGTCGTCGTTGAGATTCCATTCGGGCGAGCCGGGAACGGCATCCGGTTGGCAGCGTTTGCAGGCGCGAAGTCCTGCTTCGTGGGCGGCGGCAGCGGTGCGGTAAAAACGCACATTGCGCGGTTTGGGGGCGACCGCAGGGCAACTGGGGCGGCAATAGATTCCGGTGGAGTGCACGCCAGCGATGAACTGACCGTCAAAGCGAGCATCCCGCGAACAAAGGGCGCGGTATTGCTCATCGAAGCTGAGCGTGGGGGAGGGCATGCCTTAACTGTGCCACCCCCAGCCACGCGCGACCAGCGGAAATCAGACATCACCACGGCACCGTTTCCCCTCGACTGCCCCCGGTGACCATGCGCAAGGGGAGCGTGAACGACTAAAGTCGCACCGTGGAATCTTCGTGGACAGCTCTTACCGTTGTGGCAGCACTGTGGCTTATTGCGTTCTCGGCGCAACTCGCTGACTACGCCACCGCCCGCTTCGATGACCTCCGCCTCGCGCGCGGAGTTCGCACCCGACTGCGTTTACATCCGGTCGCGTGGATCGTGCCGACGGCGGGGCTGGGGATTGTCGCGCTCACGATCGCGGCCGACTGGAGCACCCGACTGTTCTTTGCCGAGCCAGCGCAGGCACCCGCGGCCATCCTTATCGCGCTCAGCACGGTAGTGGTAGCGGTCACGATCGTGGCAATTATCGCGGTAGTCATCGTTCGGCCGCCCGCCGACAGCTACCGTCTTGTGCGCGACGAACTCATCGAGTCGGCGGGGCTGCGCATCCATCAAGACCAGGTTGACGAGTTTCGCGCTCGTGTTAACGCCATCGACAGCGCATCACGCGGTCGATTGAACACGGATGCCACCACCATCGCTGCGGCGCTGCAACTGAGCGTGCGCACCCCCTATCGCCTAATCGCCCCCGTTCTTGCTCTCGGACTGGTGGTTGCTTCGGCTAGTGAGGTTGCCGCGGAGTCCTCGCCGGGCTGGGCGGTCGTTGTCGCGGTGCTTGCTCTAATCGCGAGTTGCGTTATCGGCGTCATCGCGGCCCAAGCCTCGCTCGGTCTCAGAGCATCAGTGCGGTCGACTCACGATGTCTATCGAGGCGAGCTCATGGGCCTCATCGCGGATGCCGAGCGCTCGTCCAAGAAGCGCGTCGCCGGGCTCGGCGATCGCGTCACTCGCGCGCTTAGCATTCTGCGCGAGCAGCAAGAAGCAGAGTAGCGGCGACACGGCGGGGTGCCGCCCGCACGCTAGTCTCGTTGACATGACCGAGAGCCATTCTGCTTCTGCGACTCCCGATTTCACCGCATCTTCTGGACGATCAGCACCGCACCCGACGGCGGCCTCCGCCGAGATCGCCGATCAGGCGCGCCAACACCACTTGCCTCCGCATGTGCCTCAGCCTCGGGGACCAGGCCTGCTTATTCTGGGAATCTTGGGAGTCATTGCACTCTCGTTCGTTCTTCTCTTCGTTGTCGTCTACGTAATTTCGGGCATCGGGACTGATGCCTTCGCTATCGGGGGAGTGCTGGCCGTAGTCCCGCTTGCTGTCGTGTTTTTCGCGGTGCGCTGGATCGACCGTTGGGAGCCGGAGCCTCGGCTCGCCGTGGTGTTTGCCTTTCTCTGGGGCGCCGGCGTTGCGGTGTTGCTCGCACTCATCGTGGGAGCCGAGATCGACAACGTAATCAACTCTCTCGGAGGCCCCGGCCCCGGCTACGAATTCTTCTCGGCAGCGATTCAAGCGCCCATCGTTGAAGAAGCGGGCAAAGCGCTCGGCATTCTGGTGATCTTCTGGGTCGCGCGACGCCACTTCGATGGTCCGGTCGATGGCCTCGTGTACGCAGCGTGGATCGCGGGCGGTTTCGCTTTCACCGAGAACATTCTCTATTTCGGTTCCGAACTGCTCAGCGCTGGGGATAACAGCTCAGGCATCCTGCAGGTGTTCCTCATCCGCGGGCTCATGTCACCGTTTGCGCACGTCATGTTCACGGCCTGCACCGGTATCGCATTGGGCTTTGCCGTGCGATCGACAAGTAACGCCCGCAGCGTCGGCGTCTTTGCCGCAGGCCTCGGCCTCGCGATCGCGTTGCACGCCCTCTGGAATGGCGCCCTCTTCTTTGTGAGCGACTTCTTCGGTTACTACGCCATCGTGCAGGTGCCGCTCTTCGTGATCGCCATCATCATCGTGGTGTACCTGCGCCGCCAAGAAGAGCGCATGACTTTCGAGCGACTCACCGAATACGCGAATGCTGGCTGGTTCAATCAGGATGAGGTGCCGGTTCTCGCGACTTCCCAGGGACGTCGACGGGCCCTGACGTGGGCGGCGCAACACAACAAGCGCGCCACGATGAAGGTATACATCCAAGAGGCCACTCGGCTCGCTTTCGCTCGCCAACGCATCATCACCGGACGGGATCGGATCGGGGCAATCGCTGACGAAGCGGTATTGCTCGGTGCAATCATCGAAGCACGCCACGCGCTCACGGGTGCGCCGCGACCGTAAGGTTCTGATCGCTACGCCCAAACTCGACCTCGGCGGCGTTAGGTGAACATCCCGAGCACGAAAGGGATGCCCCACACTGCCGCGAAGAGCGCGACCATCACGAGCGTGGCTGCGGGGATGCCGGCCTTGAGACGTTGACCGCGGGGAGCCACGAGGTTGACGCTGTAGTCGCCGATTGTTTCATCGGCATAGCGACGTGATTGCCGCACAGTTTTTGTGCCCACGGTGTCAGCGATGCCGAGGAGGCGGCGGTGCTGGGCCGGATCTACAAGGTCAAATGGTTTTGGGGAGTACACCAATAGCCACTTGTCGACTACTTCCACGTCGTACGCTGCCACGTTGTCGATCAGCAGCGCCATAAGGTCGGGCGTGAAAATGTATAGAGCGTCACGTTCGTACTCGCGCGGGCAATAGAGGGTGAAGTGTGAATTGAAATCGCCCTCGAGCGTGAGGACCTGATTCTTCGCGAACGTCTGAGGGAGATTGCTCATGCCAAAGAATTGGTTATTGCGGGTGGCGTCGAGCACCATGTGGGGCAGGGCGCGGTCGAGTTCGAAGGCCAAAAATCCCCAGTCGTAGGTGCGACGGTTCTTCCCTGAGCCGGTGGTGTACTGGTAGTTTCCGTAGTCGAGCGCTCGGCCGCTTGCGCTGCGGAATCGATCACGAATCGACTGATTGCCGCCCTGTCCAAAAATCAGGCCGGGATACTCGGCGCCCAGATCTTTGGGTGAAAACGCTAGATCGTTGTCCTCGGCGAACTTATTCATCCGGTAGAACCGCTTCCACGGTCCGCCGTCTTTTCGCCATGCCCTCACCACGGTGAAGAGCGCGCCCGCGGCAACAGCAATGACGAGGCCGGCGATGATGAGCATCGGGGCGACCTGGGCGATGTTGCCTGTCTGCGCTGCGCTGCGAAAATCATGCGCAACGATCAGAGCGAATGGGACGCCGGCGAAGGAGATGAACGCAACGATGATGAAACCCACCATCAGCACTCTGCCCACAAGGTGCGCCTGCGAATAGCCGAATAGTCCGCGGCGGTTGGCTTTGAACTCTGCGACAGCGTGAGGGGTCACAGGATAGATCAACCCGGAATAGTCGATAGAGCGAAGCATCCGCCCATCGTAAGGGCTGGGGGATGGTTGCTGCAGTCTCCGTTTGGGGGTGATCAGCGCGGTCTCTACCCCTTAACAGACTCATCGCCCGCTGGTGCGGCACTGCCTGCGACCTAGAGGGCGATGAGTTTAACTGCTTTTAGATTGCCACTGAGTTTCGCTGAGCGCAAGAGTTAAGCGGCGAATTCATAGTCAAAAAGCGCGTACGATTGGAGGTCGCAATTTGGAGAGGACGGCTGATGTCATCGAGTGAGCTTGAACGCGAGCGGGACTATGTCCACGGCCTCTACCGGCGGCTCGACGCCCTGAGAGATGCGGCTCAGGAGCAACTCGAATCAGTGCGCCGGAGTGCGCCAGGTGGCACCCACCAGAACCGTTCAGAGCGCGACGCTTTCGCCCGCATCTACGAAGACCGAATCGGCCAGTTGCGCGAAATCGATGAGCGGCTCGCCTTCGGTCGCCTTGAACTCGAGATCGAGACCGAGACCGACGCGGAGAGCGACAGTGCTATTGAGCGCCCCGTGCGGTACATCGGCCGCATCGGATTGCGCGACGAGGATCAGCGCTCGCTCCTGCTCGACTGGCGGGTTCCTCAAGCGCGAGCTTTCTATCAGGCCACGGCCGCGACGCCACTGGGGGCGAGAGCCCGCCGGCACCTGCAAAGCAAAGGTCGAGATATCGTGCGCATCGACGACGAGATCTTTGACTCCCAACTCCTTGAAACCGATGCGGCATCCCTCCAGGGTGAAGCAGCCCTCATGGCAAGTCTCACGGCAGAGCGCACCGGACGCATGGGCGACATTGTCGCGACCATTCAGGCTGAGCAGGATGCGATCATCCGCTCCGAACTTCGCGGCGCGCTCGTCGTGCAGGGTGGACCCGGCACCGGAAAAACGGCCGTTGCGCTGCACCGCGCCGCTTTCTTGCTGTACTCGCACCGTGAACGCCTCTCGGCATCCGGAGTGCTCATCGTCGGACCGTCGCGCGCGTTCGTTCGTTACATCGAGGCCGTGCTGCCTTCGCTCGGCGAGACGGGGGTGGTCTTGGCGAGCCTGGGGCAGCTCTATCCGGGCGCCGATGCGCGCCATGATGATGATGCGGCAGTGGCCCAGTTGAAGGGCTCCCTCGAGATGGCGGCGCTCATCAAGCGTGCCGTTCGCTCGCGTCGGGTAGTTCCGACTGAGACGCAGCGCATAGAGATCAACGGTGAGATTCTGGATGTGCCTGCCGAGCTTCTGCGGTCAGCCATGCAGAAAGCGTGGGATTCCCACAAGCCGCACAACCTTGCACGAGTGATTTTCAATAAGGCGGCGATCGCAGGCATTAGTCGATTGCTCGCCGACCAGTTGCGGGCCCATGGCAACACGATCGACGACGCTGACCAGAAGTGGCTGCGCGAAGATATTCGCACCGCCCACGACGTCAAGGTTGCGCTCAATACTGCGTGGATGCCGTTGACGCCCCAGAAACTTATCAACGACCTCTATGCCCGACCTGGTTGGTTGAAGAGCCTCACGCCCCACTGGACGCCCGAGCAGCGCGAACTGTTGCGCCGCGAGCGAGACGCTGCATTCACCATCAGCGATGTTGCTTTGCTCGACGAAGCCGCCGAACTGCTCGGTGAAGTCGATGTGGCCCACACGGCGGCAGAGCACGAGCGCAAGCAGCAACGCAAACGCGACGTGGAGAACGCAACGGCCGCTATTCGCAACATGGGCGTTGACGGCATGATCGATGCGGAGACGCTGGCCGAGGGCTTCGAGGCAAGTGTTGAGCGATCAACGACGGCAGAGCTGGCATCCGCTGACCGGTCGTGGACCTACGGTCACATCGTGGTTGATGAGGCTCAAGAATTATCGCCGATGCAGTGGAAGCTGCTGGCACGTCGCAATCCGCTGAAGTCCTTCACGATTGTCGGCGATATCGCCCAGGCGAGTGCTGCTGCGGCTACCTCGAGTTGGGGAGCTGCGTTGTCGGCTGACGTCGGTGAGCACTGGCGTCTCGAAGAGCTCACGGTTAACTACCGCACACCATCCCAGATTGTTGCGGTTGCCGAGGCGGTGGCGGTTGCCCACAACGTGTCCATCACGCCATCGCGGGCGGTCCGTCACAGTGAATGGCCCGTGGCCGTCACCGTCACGACCCCGGAACAGCGAGGCGCACGAGTCAGCGCCGCTGTGACGGCAGATCGTGCTATTTCGAGCGACGGCACCATCGCCGTGATCGTTAGTGATTCTCTGACGGCCAGCATCGTAGATGCTCTGCAGCAGTCCTTCGCCGGCGAGGTTGGGGAGGGTGCCGCTGGGCTCAACAAGTCCATCGCGGTGCTAACGCCGCGCGAGTCGAAGGGGCTCGAGTTTGACTCTGTGATTGTGGTCGAGCCACAACGCATCGTCGAAGAGATTTCTCGCGGTGCTGCGGCGCTGTATGTCGCCATGACGCGGCCAACTCAACGCCTCGCCATCGTCGCGGCCGAGGGGCTTCCGGAAGGTATTCCCGAACCGTCATAGAGGGTGGTCAGAGTAGTTGACCCCCACTCGGGTATGCCCAATAGTGGGGGTTTCGGCAGATTCACAGGTTCGGCAGTATGTATCTAGAAGTTATTCCTCGGGGGAGGAACCTTCACTCGGGAGCGATTCTTCGCCACGAGTCGGGCCGGAGGCGGGGGAGCCTCCGGCCCAACGTATTTCTGCATGCTTTTCTACGCATGTGAGAGTTGGAGGTCTGCGTGCCGCAGAATCATGATCTTCGCGGCCGGATCGCCGGACAGTCAGCCATGGCCGCCGTCGTAGAGGCGCAATCTCGTCGTGCGCCTCGACGTGCTGTGGCGCGCTTGTTTGGTGTCTCACCGCTGACGAAGCAAAGCCGCGCTCAGTATCGTGGGGCAGTCGGGGAGCTTCTCGTCGGTTCCATCCTTGATCGGCTTGGGCACAGCTGGGACGTACTCCACGGAGTTCCACTCGGTGACACCTCGCTCGACCACTTTGCTGTCGGGCGTGCGGGCGTCTTCGCCGTGACTGTCGTGAACTGTCAGGGCGACGATGTTGCCGTGAACGGCGACGAGCTGATCGTCGCGCGAAGCGTGAGCACAGCCATCGTTACCGCTCGGACTGCCGCTCGTGCAGTCGCTGCGGCGCTCACGACGGCGCTGGGGCGCGATGTCGACGTCATTGCGGTGCTTGTCATGGTCGAGCCGGTGAAAGTTTCGATGCTCGCGATTCCGGCTGACGTTCAGATCCTCACCTCGATGCAGCTTGAGCAATGGCTTGCGAGTGCGCCGGCACTATTCACGGGGGAAGAGGTCGCCACGCTCTCCACTGCGGCTGAAGCAAGCACAACGTGGCCGCACCCGCAGCAGGCGGCGCAGAAGTCACGCAACCTGACGCGCGCTTTTGTGCGCATCCATCATGATGTTCGCGCCGCGAGCCTCCGAAGCTTCTTCTGGATCGTCACGGCGCTCATCGTCACCTTCCTTTCAGTGTGGGTTCTTGTCTCTGTCTTAACCGAGCTTGTGGTGACCTCCTAGCGCGTCGAGCACTTTCCGAGCGTACATAGGGCACGATTAGTGGATGTTTCGGCGTCATCCTTATCTGAGCGCTGCCACGTTCAGCTATCTCGCCGTTGTGGCGTGGTTGACGTTGAGCCCGCAGGCCCCCGACCAACGCGATGGTCCGCTCTGGCAGCTCGCTGTTTTTCTTGACCGTTTTTCGGCGACCCAGTGGCTCACCTTCAATGATCTTGAATTCGTTGCGAACATCGCGTTGTTTGTTCCGCTCGGACTTTTCTTCGTGCTCTTGGTGGGAAAGCGGCGCTGGTGGCTCGCTCTCGCCCTGGCTGTCGTTTTGACCTCGGGAATCGAGTGGGTTCAGCAGTTCATTCCCTCTCGCGTATCTGATGTGCGCGATATTGTGTCGAATTCGCTTGGCGCCACGATCGGCGTGGTGGTGACACTGAGTGTGGCCGCGGCTCGGGAGCGCGCTCGCCGTCGTCACCGTGAACACAATTACGATAATTATTCACAAAAACGGTGATTCGCTCTACGCTGTGAAAGTGATCAACTTCCGATGGTTTGGCATTTATGGCGCGGTCGCGCTTGTTCACGTCGTCAGCCTCCTGGGGGGCTGGGATGCAATAGCCACTCCCAGTAAACTCCTCTTGATGCCCGCTCTCGGGGTTGCGGTCGTTCTCGCGAGTGCTCGTCCATTTCGGCGCCCCGACTACGGGTTCCTGGCAGCGCTCGCTCTGGCCTGGATCGGCGATATTTTTGTGGCGGATGCCGCGAGCTCAAGCTTCATCATCGGACTTGCCGCTTTTCTCGCTGCCCACGCTGTGTACCTCGCACTGTTCCTGACGGCCGTGCGCTCTCGTCGGATTCCGTGGGGCACCGCCGTGCTCGTCGTGTGGTGGGTGGGGCTGCTCGTCATCCTGCGCGACGATCTCGGGCTGTTCTTCGTGCCGCTCGCGGCCTACGGAGCGGTGCTGGCTGCCTCCACGGCGTCGGCATTCGCGACGAACCGGCTCATCGCATCCGGAGCCGTATTATTTTTGGCCTCTGACACCGCGCTGGCATGGGCTCTTTTCGCGCCGACCGCAGCGTGGTGGCAGTCGGATGCCGTCATCATGGCGCTCTATACGGGAGGCCAGTTGTCGATCGCGATTGGCTTTGTCGCGGCACGAAGGGCCTCGCGGAAGACTGCTAGCGTATCCGGGTGACTCCCGAGCCCTCTGAACCCTCCGTGAACCGACGCGTCGCCGTCGTCCCTGTGGTTATCGGGGTTGTTGTGCTGGTGGTCTTTGCGGTTGTCCTCACCGTGGTTATTACGTTGGCTGCGGCATCGTCGTCTGAAGCTCCAGTGACACCGATTGCCGCTTCGCCGTCGTCCTCCCAGCCAATCGAATCGGAGGCGCCGGAGCCAGGGTCGACCGTCGTCGACCCTGCGGGGGTATCGAGCGGCAACGAGTGCGTGGATTTCACAAACGAAGTCGAGTCGCTCGATATCGAGTCAGCGCGGGTAGCGCAGTCGGAGCGCGACGATGTCGCGATCGAGATCACTCTCGCGTCGCCGATTGATCAGGATTCATCGCAACTCGGTATCTATGCCGAGACAGCAGACGGCGATCGCGCCTACCAATTCATGGCCGAGCTCGACGATGGCGAGGTCGACGAGGTCTCGGCGTACGAGCTGTCCCGAGACGACAGCGACAGGCTAGATGCTGACGACGCCCAAGTGAATGGGTCCACCGTTCGCTTTCTCATTCCCCGTTCGATCGGCAAGAAGCTCGGCGACGACTGGTCATGGTTCGCGTTTAGTGCCGCCAATGAATCGACAGTGGACACGTGCCCAGGAACACCGGATGCGCCGGAGTACTTGATCGTCGAACGCTAGCGCTCTAGTGCACATTCCGCGGCGGATTAGTGTGCGATGCAGGAACCGCTAGAAACAGTGCTTGTGAGCTCTGCAGCGTTCTCGACAATCGGTTGAACGGCATCCAGCGTGAGAGCGTAGCCGACGTTGTTTTGTTCGGTGCTACTGCCGAAGATTGCACCAACGACGTCTCCGTCGAGTGTGAGAAGCGGGCCCCCAGAATTACCCGGATTGACCTGCCCGGCGAGGGTGTAAACCTCGCGTGGGGCACCTCCGTTTCCATAAATGTCGGGGCTTTCGAACGTGCTGATGTGTTGCACGAGCGCGGCGTGGGTGTTGAACGGTCCGCCGTAGGGGTACCCCTGAAGCGCCGTGCTTGTTCCGGGGCGCGCGGTGACACCAAGTTGCAACGGATCAGCATTTAATCCGGGAACGGCGAGCACCGCGAGGTCATTAATGGAGTCGAAGTACACGATGGTGCTCGGCAGCACTTGACCGTTCAACGCCTCGATGACCGGGTCGGTAGTTCCCGAGATCACATGCGCGTTCGTCATGACTCGTTCGGGCGCAATAACGAACCCGCTGCCGGTCTGGCCCTGACCGCACGCATAGGCGTTTCCTGTTATTCGCACGACCGATTGTGCGGCTGCGGCAAGCGCCGGACTATCAGAGTCGATCGTCGGGATCAGAGCATTGGGGTCGCCGAGCGGAGAGCCAATCAGAGGCAGGGCTTGATCGGTGAGCACAGTTCGCCAGCGGGCGATGCTTGCTTCAACGACGTCGGGCGTGATGTCCTGAATGGTGCGGATGACCGCCGAAGAGGCAATGGTGCGCGAGAGAATCGGCAGGCCAAGTTGGGCAGCGCTGAAGCTGACGGTGGAGATGACGAGGGCCGCAACGACACCAATCACGAGCCCACCAACGGCACGGTTCGCTCCGCGCAGCGCGCTCGTTCGAATCTCAACATGGATTGCTTTGCCGGCAGCAACGCCCACGGCGTGGCCGAGAGCGATGAGTCCGACGGCGACCGAGATGGCAACTATCGCCCGCAACTGTGGAAGCTCCACGAGCTGGGATGCGGCCGGGGCGAGCATCGTGGCAAAGAAAATACCAACGCCAACGCCCGCAATCACAAAAATGCCGCGCGTAAGACCGATGACGAGGCCGTAGATGACATACCCCAGCAGAACCACCACGAGGAGTAGATCGAGCAGGGGCGCCACGTTCATGGGTTCAGCCTAAACTGCGTCGGCCTGTGACGTGCCGAGTTGGGCGAAAGCGAGACGCCAGATATTCTCTGACGGAACGATGTTGGGGGATCCCGTGAGCGAGTCAGCACACAAAGGCCAGGTTCCGGCGACCCCAATGCTCGAACGCGGCTTTGGCGCTGCGATGGCTGCGTGTCTCCGAGCGCAAGCTGATCATGAACCGCGCACCTGGCTTCAAGCCCTCCGCGGAACGAGCCCGTTGTCTGGAGAAGCGAATGATCTGTACCCGCACGGAGTTGGCGAGTTGGAATCAGCAGTGGCGCTCGCCGCGCTGGGATCCGACTGGATGGTCGCGCAATCCGACGACGATCACGATCCGAGCGTGGGCGCCAACCATCTGGTCTTAGGCCCAGCCGGTGCCTTCATTGTGAGCAGCCGCCGGCATCCGGGGGACAGGGTTGTGACGGCGGGGCGCATGATTCTGGTGAATGGTCATCGTGCCGACTACGTGCGCGACGCAACAACGCGTGCAGTGCAATTGTCGGAAGAGTTTACGCAACGAGGAGCGGCCGACGTCGCTGTGCGGCCGATCGTGGCGCTCACGGGCGCATCCGATCTCATCCGTGGCCGGTCGAAAGCGCCGGTACCCGTCCTTGCTCTCGGCGAGCTTGCCGGCTGGTTAATTCGTCATGAAGCGGTGTATTCACGTGCTCAAGTCGCTGCTCTCGTGCCGGTCGCTGGCCGCCTCGCCGGCTGGCAGGTGCGCCCTGCCGTCACGGGTGCGAGCGTGCGACTCACGGCACGATTCGAACGATTGCGAACAGAAGTGGATGCCGCCCGCCGGCGCTCGCGGCTATGGATCATCCTCGGGGCAGCGGTTGCGCTCGCGGCTACCGTCACCATGCTGGCGTTCGCGATTCCCGCCATCGTCGCGCTTGTCTCGGGATAGTGCTTGTCGAGGGATAGTGCTTGTGTCGGGATAGTGCTGCCGGAGCATCCGTTCTGCTAAGCTTTCAAGGTTGCCGTCCAACGGCCGCGGATAAAGAGAGCTCACGCATTCAGCTATGGGCACCGCGCAACGACTAGAGAGGGGATTACCTTATGGCACTTGAAGCAAGTATCAAGAAGGCGATCATCGAAGAATACGCAACCCACCCAGGTGACACGGGATCCCCCGAGGTCCAGATCGCGATGATGACTCGTCGCATCCTCGACCTCACGGAGCACCTCAAGATGCACAAGCACGACCACCACTCACGTCGTGGACTGCTTCTTCTTGTTGGTCAGCGTCGCCGTCTGCTGGGTTACCTGCAGAACGTTGACATCACGCGTTACCGTACGCTGATCGAGAAGCTGGGACTGCGTCGCTAGTCGATTCGTCACACTTGCCAAAGGCCGTCATCGCAATGCGATGGCGGCCTTTGTTGTTTCCGGCAGGGCCCGCCACCTCGCGCTGTGCCTGCCTGGTCACTTAACCAGAAAGGGGCCGGGCTACCCTTGCGGCTGGCCCGACCCCGTTCGGTCGATCGAGAGTGCTAGCTAGACGGTTGCAGCCGTGGAGTTATCGGTGGCGTCCTTGGGCTTACGAGGCAACGTCAGCAGGGTGGTCAGGCTTACGGCGATCATGAGAATCGCGCCGATCGCCACGAGCGAGAACACTCCAGCTGCGGGGAGCACGAACATGGCAACGCCAGCGGCCATGGAGACGATTCCGCTGACCCAACCGAACCAGCGGGGCTGGATGGTGCCGCGCACGCCGCCAACGAGGTCGACGATTCCTTCAAGAATCCAGCCGATTCCGATCACGAGCGCGAGCGCGATGAGCGACTGGAAGGGGTTGGCGAGGCACAGGATGCCGGCAATGACGACGAGGAGTCCCAGGAGGCCGGTCGTCCAGCGCATCGGGGAATCAAGGTTGTTGGCGACGAAGGCCGCGGTGACGCGGTAGATGCCAGAGGCAATGAGGTAGATACCGAAGAGCACCGCGATGGTAAGCAGCGTTGCTCCGGGGAACAGCAGCCCAATCACTCCGAGAACGAGTCCGATGACGGCAACGGCGATGAGTTGCCCGCGGTGCACGCGCAGCAAACCAGGGAGAAGGTCGTTCACCGAAGAGGTGGGGGATGTCGTGCTGTCAGACGAGCTCATGAGAGTCCTTATCCAGAGTTGTCAAGTGATGCCTTACCCTGCCATTCTCCCAGTTCGATTGGCTCGGTGTGCAACTGCGACGCACCGGTTAGGCTCGGTATATGTCGCGACGTGTTACTTTCTCCCAGCTCGGTGGGCCCGAAGTGCTCACTATTTCCGAAGTCACTGAGCCCCACGCGGGCGCGGGGGAGGTGCGCGTGCGAGTCAAGTTCGCTGGCATCAATCCTTTCGACGCGAAGGTGTTCAGAGGCGCCGCCACTGCTGCTCCTCAGGACGTGCAGTTTCCGAGCGGAAACGGCAACGACTTTGCTGGTGTCGTTGACGAAGTCGGCGCTGGAGTAGACGGTTGGACTGTCGGTGACGAGGTTCTCGGAGGCAAGGGCTTTAGCGGCCAAGCTGATTATGTGGTGGTGCCCGCCGACAAGCTCGTGCGCAAACCTGAAGCTCTCAGTTGGGAACAGGCCGGTGGCCTCGACATTGTCGGGCGCACGGCGTGGGCGAGTGTCGACGCGATCGATCTGACGCCGGCTGACACCGTGCTAGTGAGCGCAGCAGCGGGTGGTGTCGGTTCCATCGCCGCCCAGCTTGCCAAGCTCAAGGGCGCGACAGTAATTGGCTCCGCGAGCGAATCGAACCACGAATTCTTGCGTTCGCTCGGCATCCATCCTGTGAAGTACGGCGAGGGCATGGTCGAACGCATTGTGGAGATCAGCCCCGAAGGTATTACAGCTGCTCTGGATAACAACGGCCGCGAAACTGTGGATGCTGCGCTCGCGCTTGGGGCTCCAGCCCACCGCATCAACACAATCGCTGACTACGCCGCGGTCTCGGAATACGGCACATCAGGCGTTGGAGCAGCCGGTGCCACCCCAGCAGACCTTGCGGCGCTTGCCGCGCTGGTTGCTGACGGCTCCGTGCAGGTGCCGATTGATTCCGTCTTCCCCTTCGAGCACGTCTCCGAGGCCTACGCGAAGCTTCTTGAGGGGCACTCTCGCGGAAAAATCGTTCTCGCGCTCTAGCTCACCGCTTGACCCGGATTATCCCTGCGCAGAGAGCGACAACCACTATTTTCCAGCTCCTCACCACCGGCATCATTGCCGGAATCGCCGGTTTTGCGTCCTCGTTTACTCTCGTCGTTGCGGGGCTTCACGCGGTTGGCGCTAGCGACGCGCAAGCGGCATCCGGTCTGCTGATTGTGACCGTCATGATGGGGCTCGTCACGATCGGTTTGGCGTGGCGATACCGGATGCCGATCACCGTGGCCTGGTCGACTCCGGGAGCAGCGTTGCTGATCGTCGCAGCGCAGGGTGATATCGAGTTTCAGGCGGCCGTCGGTGCATTCATCGTGTGTGGCGTGCTCATCATGGTGTGCGGTCTGGTGCCAGCACTGGGCCGACTCATCACTCGCATTCCGCAGCCAATCGCGAGTGCGATGCTCGCGGGCATCCTGTTCCCCATTTGTCTTGCTCCGATCACGGCTTCGGTTGACTACCCGTGGCTGGGCCTGCCGATGGTTGTGGTGTGGCTGATCCTGTTGAAAGTGGCGCCGCGCTGGGCTGTGCCCGGCGCGCTCGTGGCGGCGATTGTCGCGATTGCGCTCACGACCGAGGGCAACCTGTTAGGGGATGCCGCCGTGGTGCCGCAACTGACTCCTGTCGTTCCGATTTTTGACCCGATTCTGATCGTGAGCCTCGGCATCCCGCTGTTCATCGTCACGATGGCTGGTCAGAACGTACCCGGCTTCACCGTGATGCGCACCTACGGCTACGCGGTGCCCGCGGGCCCCGTGCTCACGGTGACAGGAGCGGCATCGGCAGCGAGCGCGTTCTTCGGAGGCCATGCTCTCAACCTCGCTGCCATCACGGCAGCGCTGACGGCCAGTGAAGAAGCGCACGATGATCCCAAGCGACGTTGGATCGCATCCGTCTCCGCCGGAGCAACCTATGTCGTGATTGGGCTGGCGGCAGGCTTTGCGACGGCGTTGGTGTCTGTTGCGCCCCCGATCGTCGTGGTCGCGATCGCAGGCCTTGCCGTGATCGGTGCCCTCATCACGTCGGTGCGCACGGCTCTGGATGCTCCCGAGCATCGCATCGCGGCCATAGCGACCTTTCTCGTCGCCGCGTCGGGCGTCACCGTGATCGGAATCGGCTCCGCGTTCTGGGCGCTCATCGTGGGAGCAGTCATTATGGCGTGGCTCGGCTGGCGCCGAAAGGTGGCTCCCGCGCCGGTGCCCGGTGGCGAAGAACCAACGCCCGAGGGAACCAAACCGGCGACCCCAGAAAAGAAACTTTAAAGTTTTTTGAGAGTGCTGCATCCAAAACAGGGGTTCAGCCGGAAGTACTCCATGTAAGGCGATTTACGCCCGACCATGAGAGGACAAGAACAGTGCGAAACAAAATTTTTGCCGGTGTAGCCGCCGGAGCGATTGCCGCCGTAGGAGTCGCCATTCCCGCCAACGCCATCTCGGACACCACTGCGGACTTGTACGTTCTGCACGCAGTACCGGGACTCACCGTCGACGTCTACGTCAACGGTGAACTCACCCTCGACGACTTCGAGCCCGGTGACCTCGCTGGCCCTCTCGATCTCCCGGCCGACACCTACACGGTCGCGATCACCGCTTCTGACGCTACCGACGACTCGGCGCCCGCTATTGGCCCCATCGACCTCACGCTCGAAGCCAACACGAGCTACACCGCTGTAGCTCACCTCGACGAGTCTGGTGATCCCACGGCAAGCCTCTTTACGAACGACCTCTCGACGGTCGCTGCCGGTGAAGGCCGACTCACCGTTCGCCACACTGCGGCAGCCCCCGCTGTCGACGTGCTCGCCAACGATGCAGTTGCCTTCGAAAACCTGAGCAACCCCGACGAAGTAAAGGCTGACCTCGCGGTCGGAACGATTTCCGCCGCTGTTGCCCTCACCGGAACTACTGACCCTGTAATCGGCCCGGCTGACGTCGATATTGCCGAAGGCGTCAACACCGTCGTGTACGCCTGGGGCAGCGCCGCGGACGACAACCTGACGCTCGCAGTGCAGACCATTGATGGTCTCCACTCAAACCCCACCGGTGTGGATGCCGGAACCGCCGGTCTCGCCGCTGATAACAACAACGGCATCCTCTTCGCCGGCCTCGGCGGCCTCGCAGCGCTTCTTGCTCTCGCAGGATTTGCCGCAACCCGACTCACCGCAGCTCGCGCCGCGAAGTAGTCACCAGCACAACCTCCACAGCACGACCCAGCAACACCAGCACTCACACACCCCAGCAAGGAGAACGTCATGGCCTCGAGAATCCTAGCCCTCACCGCCATGGCGCTTCTCCTTGCTGGCTGTGCTGCAGTCCCCGCCGAATCCATCGCTCCCACGCCCGTGCCTTCTCCGCCGCCAACCGCGGTGATCGATGTGCCCCGCCAGTCGAGTGAACTTGCGCCGGTAGAGCAGCTCGCTGCTCCGGTTCGGATTCAGATTCCCTCCGTGGGCGTGGACATCTCGATTGCTCCGGTCGGTATCCAGCCCGACGGCTTTATGGAAATCCCCGAAAACATCACCGTTGCGGGCTGGTACCAATACGGCTCGTCTCCGAGCAGCGACACAGGGTCTACTGTCATCACGGCCCATGTCGACGACTTCATTCAAGGTCTTGGACCGTTTTCGCAACTGGCATCGATGCCAGCTCAAGCGGAAATCATTGTGACGACCGACGATGGCGTCGATCACCGCTATCAACTCGAATCGGTTCAGAACGTTCAGAAGGCCCAAGTCCCACTCGACCAAGTGTTCGATCGGGACGGAGCGCCACGCATCGTCCTTCTCACCTGTGGTGGACAGTTCGACGAAAATGTGCGGCAATATTCTGACAACGTTGTAGCGATCGCTAACCCGCTATGAACGACATTCTCAACCGGAGAGCTATGACGGACGACGAAGCCGCAGCCGAAGCCCGCATGACGCAGGCCTTCATCGCTGGCGACGAGACGGCGCTCGCCAAGGTTTACAAGCGGTGGTCGTCGCTCGTGTTCACTCTTGCAGTTCGCTCGCTCGGTGATCGCGGCGACGCAGAAGACGTCACGCAAAAAGTCTTCGTCTCCGCGTGGACCGGTCGGTCGAGCTTCAAGCCTGAGCGATCGAGCCTCTCCGCCTGGCTCGTCGGAATTACCAAAAACAAGATTGCCGACACCCACGAAGCCCGGGCACGCATCCGCCGACTTCAAGAAGAGCTGGCGTCGACAACATCGCGAGGGGACGCAGTCGTGGAAGACTTCGACTTAGCGGACACGTTGATGGTGGCCGACGAGATTTCTCGCCTTGAACCAGATGCCCAAGCGATCATGAAGTTGGCATTCTTCGACGATCTCACCCACAACCAAATAGCCGACCGTCTCGAACTACCTTTAGGAACGGTCAAGAGCCATATCCGGCGCAGTCTGCAACGGATGCGAACACGATTGGAGGCGACCTATGCGACACGTTGATCCGGATATCCTTGCGCTGCTCGCCCTCGGTGAGCAAGTCGCCCTCCCCGAAGACAGTGTGCACGTCAGCGAGTGTGAACAGTGCCGCCGCGAGATCGAAGTTCTCTCTCGTGCTGCCATGGTTGGTCGTTCCACCTTCGATGCTGGCGAGCTCGTGGAGCCGCCGTCGCGGGTGTGGGAACGCATCAGCGACGAGCTGTCGTTGGCACCGCCCGCCACGGGAGTTGAAGCCGTGTTGGCTGCCGTCGGCGATGCTGCCGATAGTGCCGATGCTGCCGATGCCCCCGCTTCTCCTGATGTCTCCGCCGCAGGCGCAACGGTGCACTCACTCGCCGAACGCCGACGTCGCCCGTGGGTTGGCATCGTGGCCGCCGCGGCCGCTGTAGCTCTGGTCGCGAGCGCCGGTACCGCGCTGTGGTCAACTTTCAGCCCCGCCGAACGGCCGACCATTCTCGCGAGCGCAACTCTCGACGCGTTCCCGGCGTGGCCAGATTCTGCTGGTGAAGCCACGCTTGAGCAGCTGCCCGATGGCACACGCGTTATCGACGTCAACTTCGATGCTCCCGCGACCGACGGTGGCTATCGCGAAGTCTGGCTGATTACGACGGATGCCACGGCTCTCGTCAGCCTCGGAATCGTCGAAGGCACGTCGGGTCAGTTCACGGTGCCCGACGGTCTCGATATTTCGAGTTACGACCTCGTCGACATCTCGGAGGAACAGTTCGACGGAAACCCGGCTCACTCCGGTGACTCCATCGTTCGCGGTCAGCTCTCAACCGAGGCGTAGCGAAGGCCGCTGCTGAAGTGCCGCCGAACCTTCGGCTCGCCTCGGCTCACTCGAAGCGTGCGGTTTCGAGCCGGTGCAGGGCGAGAGCGACAGACAGCCGGGTGCGGCCGCGCGACGTTCGCACGTCAAAACCGAGCTTGGCGCTGAGTTCCTCCGCGCGAGACTGCACCGTCGAGTGGTGAAAGCCGAGCGTCGCGGCTGCGGCCCGCAAACTTTCACTGGCGGCGAGAGTGTCGAGCATCGGCAGGATGCGCGGTGTCTCGCGAATCACGACACCGAGCGACTGCAGATCGCAATTCTCAGGAGCTCCGGCGGTACTGATTTCGGCGAGTAACAACAGCGAACCAAGATCGTCGCCATAAAGCACGGGCTCATGATCGGAAGTCAGGCGCAGCGCCGTGAGCGCCGACATCCACGAACGTACGAGGTCAGCGGGCGAGGCAGCGATGCCGATGCCGGCGCGCGGGGCGGCGACGGCATCCGTGCTCAGCACGATCTCGGCGCGCACAGCACCCGCAACGGTGGTGATCACGGCAGATGGCCCGGCCGCGGCCTTCGCAGTGCTCGCTGGTTGAGTGATCACGCGATAGCGGGTGGTGGCAACCAAATGGAGAGCGTGGGCGGCGGTTTGTCGGCTCTCGGCGCTCTCCGATGAATCGAGCAATGTTTCAACGGGGTTGTGAACGGACTCAGCGGGCCCGGTGCGTTCGAACAGGATGCCGAGGGCGAGCGCCACTCGTTCGAGAATCATGTCGTCGTTTGCGTGGGGGCTTTCGTCGCGTTCGATCCACACGGTGCCGCCACCGGTGACCGCCCGTGCTGGCCAAGACGCGGGGGTGCCCGCTTCGGGGCTGCGACGTCCGCGTTCGTCAACGCGAAGGGTGAGGGCTGGAGAGGTGAGCCCGCTAGCGCAGCCGGCAAGCATGCTGGCGCCGCGCAAGAGAACTTCAACGCTCGCGTGGCCTGCGGTGAGCGCATCGAAGTACGAGATCACCCGCAGGGTTTCGCTGGCTTCGGGGTCAAGCGCTTTCAAGCGCCCGGCTAGTTCTTGCATTCTCGTTCCGCCCTCTGTGGTTCGAGCCCTACTCTATTGCGGCCTGCCCAGAACAAACAGTCGCAGCAAGGCCCGAACCACAGCGGTATCAGTCGCGCTTCAGCCTGCCGGCTCGTTACACACCGAGCGTGCGGCGCAACCAGTTGAGTCGAGCGTCTTGAGTGGCGATGGAGAGGGCGGCGAAGGGAGCCATGGCATCGTAGCCGTGGAAGCCGCCGGGCCAGACGTGCAGCTCGCAGTGGCCGCCCGACGCCCAAATGGTTAAGGCGTAGGCGACGTCTTCGTCGCGAAATACTTCCGAGGTGCCCACGTCGATAAAGGCGGGCGGCAAGTTGCTGAGGTCCGTCGCTCGCGCGGGGGCCGCATAGATCGAGACGTCGTCGGTCTTTCGGCGGTCGCCGAGCAGAGCATCCCAGCCGGTGTCATTGCTGCCGCGATCCCAGACTCCCGTGCCGTCGATCTGATAGCTCGACACTGTCTCGTTGCGGTCATCGAGCATGGGGTAGATCAGCATCTGAGCGGCAAGCGCGGGTCCCTTGCGGTCGCGTGCCAAGAGCGTCGTGCCCGCAGCAAGGCCACCTCCAGCGCTACCGCCGGCGATAACGAGTTTCGTCGCGTCGATGCCGAGCCGTGCTGCGTTCTCCGCCGTCCAGACGAGAGTCGCATAGCAGTCTTCGACCGGAGCGGGGTCAGGATGCTCAGGAGCTAACCGGTACTCGACCGACACGACCACGGCATCCAGCTCGTCGACCCAGCTGAGCATTGTCTCCATGCCGCTGAAACGGTCGCCAATGATCATTCCGCCGCCATGCGTGTGAACGATGCCGGGCCCGGCAACGCTGTGATCGTTGCGGTGAAAAATGGAAACCAGCAGGTCCCCACCGGGACCCGCGAAGGTCTCTTCGCGGTGAGTGATCGCCCGCCCTTCGAGCAAATCGGCGACGGGCGTAGCCAGCCCGGCCCGAAGAGGCTCGATCATCGCGGGAGTGAGTGTTGGCGGCAGCTGCTCGTTCACGATCGACAGCACTGCAGCCAGCTCGGCATCGAACGGGGGAGCGGGATGAACATTGTTCGTAGTCATGAGACCTCCATTGGTCTGCGTCACGCCAGTGTGACGGCCTATGTCCACGCTAGAGCGTTGCGGCTCCACGGTAGTACCGCCAGCCACTCCACGTTCGGAGCCCCTTAACCGCCATCTGGCGGTACGGTGCTGGAATTATCGGGAAACCGTGCGGTTGAACCGGATAACTGATTCATCCAGACAGATTTTGGGAGACCGGAGCACACCATGCAGTTCGGAATTTTCACCGTTAGCGACGTCACGACTGACCCGACAAACGGCACAACGCCCACCGAGGGCGAGCGCATAAAAGCCATCGTGACGATCGCTAAGAAGGCAGAAGAAGTCGGGCTCGATGTCTTCGCCCTGGGGGAGCACCACAACCCACCGTTCTTCTCCTCAAGCCCCACCACGACGCTGGCGTACATCGCCGCGCAGACCGAGAAGCTCATCCTCTCGACCAGTACGACGCTCATCACCACCAACGACCCCGTGAAGATCGCCGAAGACTACGCGATGCTTCAGCACCTCTCCGATGGTCGCGCCGACCTCATGATGGGCCGCGGCAACACTGGGCCGGTCTACCCATGGTTTGGCAAAGACATTCGAGAGGGCATCCCGCTCGCCATCGAAAACTATTCGCTGCTGCACAAGTTGTGGCGCGAAGAGTTCGTCAACTGGGAAGGCAAGTTCCGTACGCCGCTGCAGGGCTTCCAATCGACGCCACGACCGTTGGATGGCGTGCCTCCCTTCGTGTGGCACGGCTCGATCCGCAGTCCCGAGATCGCTGAGCAAGCCGCGTTCTACGGTGATGGTTTCTTTGCCAACAACATCTTCTGGCCCAAAGAGCACTACATGCGCCTCGTCGGCTACTACCGCCAGCGCTTCGAGCACTACGGTCACGGCACGGCAGCGCAGGCCATCGTAGGTCTTGGCGGCCAGGCATTCATGCGCAGCAACTCGCAGGCCGCGAAGGCTGAATTCCGCCCGTACTTCGACAACGCACCGGTTTACGGCCACGGGCCATCAATGGAAGATTTCACCGACCAGACTCCGCTCGCCGTGGGCAGCCCGCAAGAGGTCATCGACAAGTACGCCGGGATGCGTGAACACTTCGGCGACTACCAACGCCAGCTCTTCCTCATGGATCACGCCGGCTTGCCGCTCAAGACCGTTCTCGAGCAGCTCGACATCCTCGGTGAAGAAGTTGTGCCGGTGCTCCGCAAGGAGTTCGCCACGAATCGACCTGCCGAAGTCCCGGATGCCCCAACCCACGCCTCGCTCGTCGCTCAGCGTGATGCGGCTCTCGCCGCCTCCGCAGCCGACGCCCCGGCGACTGTCTAGTTTCGCGGCCCGCCGCGCACCCACACCCAGATCCATAGAAAGAAGCACACCATGTCCGACGTCAAGAAGATTGCCGTCATCGCCGCTGGACTCAGCCAGCCGTCCTCAACCCGCCTCCTCGCCGACCGCCTCACCGAGGCAACCATCATCGATCTGCGGGAACGTGGCATCGAAACCGAAGTGACCGTCATCGAGTTGCGCGACCTCGCGCACGACGTCACGAACAACCTGCTCACGGGCTTCCCGAGCGCCAAGCTCGACGAGGCAATCGCCGCGGTTGCTGGCGCTGACGGACTCATCGCCGTCACGCCCATCTTCACCACGAGCTATAGCGGGCTGTTCAAGTCATTCATCGATGTGCTCGACCCGCAATCGCTCACCGACCTACCAGTACTGCTCGGCGCGACCGGTGGCACCGATCGGCACTCTCTCGCGATCGACTACGCGATGCGACCGTTGTTCAGCTACCTCCACGCTGTGGCGGTGCCGACGGGAGTGTATGCGGCATCCGCCGATTGGGGAAGTGGTTCAGGCAGGACGTCGAGCACCCTTCCCGCACGAATCTCGCGGGCGGCCGGGGAGTTGGCGGCGCTCGCCGCGGTTTCCCATCGCTCCTCGCGGGTGACCGACCCCTTTGCCCTTCCCGAGGGGTTCAGCCCCGTCGGGAGCTTTGGGGCGCAATAAAACGAACCGGCGGTGGCGGGCACGGGTGACACCGAGCCCGCTGCCGAGGGTCTAGACAGTGGGGAAGGTTCCGCCGAGCACTTCGCCATCATCGTAGATTGATCGTGGGCTACCGATCACTTTCGGATCAGGAATCCCGACTACATCGTTGTCTTTGTTGGTGTAATCAAATTGCGCGAGGAGCCAACGCATCGCTTCGGTTCGAGCGAGCTTCTTATCGTTGGATTTGACGACGGTCCACGGGGCCTGCGGGGTATCGGTATAGAAGAACATGGCTTCTTTGGCCTCGGTGTAGTCATCCCATTTGTCGAGGCTTGCGAGGTCTGTTGGCGATAGCTTCCATTGCCGCACTGCATCGTGGGACCGCGCGGCAAACCGTGCGCGTTGTTCATCCCGGCCAACAGAGAACCAGAATTTCACCAAATGGATGCCCGATTGCACGAGCATGCGCTCGAACTCGGGTGCTGAGCGGGTGAACTCGAGATGTTCATGCGGCGTGCAGTAGTCCATTACGCGTTCTACACCGGCTCGGTTGTACCAGGAGCGGTCGAAGATCACTATCTCGCCACCGGTCGGCAAGTGCTGCACGTACCGCTGGAAGTACCACTGCTTTCGCTCGCGCTCGGTGGGGACTTCGAGCGCAACCACCCGGGCCCCTCGAGGATTGAGATGCTCCATGAATCGTTTGATGGCGCCGCCTTTGCCTGCGGCGTCGCGGCCCTCGAAGATGATGACGACCTTTCGGTCTGTCTCCTTGATCCACGACTGAAGTTTGAGCAGCTCGATCTGAAGCAATCGTTTCTGGCGCTCATACTCGCGACGGGACATCTTGGTCTCATATGGATGACCGTGCCGCCACGCGACTTTCGGTTCTTGGGGTGGCAGAACGCTGTGCTCGCTAGGGGAGGGGGCACTCGTTCCACTTTCACGCGAGACCGCGTCGGAGTTGGCTTCTGGTCCTGAATCACCGCTGGATGAGGTCATTCAGCAATTCTACAGCGTGTAGAAAAAATAGCTCGAAAAACTTAGCTCAGCGAGAAAAGTACTGATCTCACCGGGAAAAGCCTGTCGAACCGCGCGTCATTCAGCCGTGACTACCCGGTCTTGCGGCGGAAGTCGCGCTTGTGGTCTGCGCGGTCCTGCGTGCCGTGGATAGCCGATTCGGCATCCAAATGGCCTGGACGTGATGTTTGCTTACCCTGCTTGCGGTCAAGCGCCTCGCGGAACCTGCGCTTGTTCTCTTCGCTCGCAGAGGGTGTTTCTTCTGTGGGTTCCATACTTGTCAGCGTAGGCCACCTCTAGGGCAATGCGCTCCTCGTTCGTGTCGCGCGCCAATCTCTGGGGCTTCACAGGCCCCCGGTGCTACGATTATGGGAGTTGTCCTGCTAGTTAGAGGGCAACGCACGGAGCAGGCTGGCAAGAAGCTGGTCACCGGTGGTAATTTTCCGAGTCGTTCGGAGGCTTTCTACTGTTGGCCAGACATGCGCCGCCACTCTAGGCATGCGCATGAACCATCGCGTCCTTCTGCCCGCTCCTGCTCCTTGACGAGTCGCACACCACACGGGTGCGCGACGTAAAACAAAGGAGAAACCCCCGCATGGAGGGTCCAGAAATCACATTCGCCGAAGCCGTTCTCGATAACGGCAAGTTCGGCAAGCGCACCGTGCGCTTCGAAACCGGTCGACTCGCTCAGCAGGCACAGGGTGCCGTTGCTGCGTACCTCGACGAAGAAACAATGATCTTGAGCGCCACGAGCGCGGGTAAGCACCCGCGTGAAGGCTTCGACTTCTTCCCGCTCACCGTGGATGTCGAAGAGCGTTCGTACGCTGCCGGCAAGATCCCCGGAAGCTTCTTCCGCCGCGAGGGTCGTCCCTCCACGGAAGCGATCCTCGTCTGCCGTCTCATCGACCGTCCGATGCGTCCGACGTTCGTTGAGGGTCTCCGCAACGAAGTTCAGATCGTCATCACTGTTCTGAGCATCGCTCCGGACGAGTTCTACGACGCTCTCGCGATCAACGCCGCATCGCTCAGCACCCAGATCTCAGGACTCCCGTTCTATGGTCCGGTTGCCGGCATCCGCATGGCTTTGATCAACGACCAGTGGGTTGCCTTCCCGAAGTACAGCCAGCTTGCTGACGCTGTCTTCGACCTCACCGTTGCTGGCCGCATGGTCACCAACGACAAGGGTGAAGAAGACATCGCCATCATGATGGTGGAAGCAGAAGCTACCGAGAACAGCTGGGAGCTCATCAAGGCTGGCGCGACCAAGCCCGACGAGGCTGTTGTTGCTCAGGGTCTCGAAGCTTCCAAGCCGTTCCTCAAGCAGCTTGTGAAGGCTCAGCTCGAGGTCTCGACCAAGGCTGCCAAGCCCGTTGCCGAGTTCAAGCTCTTCCCGCCGTACTCCGACCAGGCGTACAACGCGGTTAGCGAAATCGCTGAAGCTGAGCTTCGCGATGTCTACAAGATCGCGGACAAGATCGAGCGCCAGACCGCTGATGACGAGCTCAAGGCTCGCGTCAAGGCTGAGGTTCAGTCCAAGGTCGACGCTGAAGAACTCGGCGAAGACGTTCTCGGCATGGTTGGCGGAGCGTACAAGGCCGTCAGCAAGAAGGTCATGCGCACTCGCGTCCTCACCGAGGGCATCCGTATCGACGGCCGTGGCTTGAGCGACATTCGTGCGCTCGATGCTGAGGTTGAGGTCATTCCTCGCGTTCACGGTTCGGCAATCTTCCAGCGCGGCGAGACTCAGATCTTGGGTGTCACCACGCTGAACATGCTCAAGATGGAGCAGCAGATTGACTCACTGGCACCAGTGACCAAGAAGCGCTACATGCACCACTACAACTTCCCGCCCTACTCGACTGGTGAGACCGGTCGCGTTGGTAGCCCGAAGCGTCGCGAGATCGGGCACGGCTTCCTTGCCGAGCGCGCCATCGCACCGGTGCTTCCTGCGCGTGAAGATTTCCCTTACGCGATCCGCCAGGTATCCGAGGCTCTCGGTTCCAACGGTTCAACGTCGATGGGTTCCGTCTGTGCATCGACTCTGTCGCTGCTCAACGCTGGTGTGCCGCTGCGCGCACCGGTTGCGGGTATCGCTATGGGCCTGATCTCGGATGAAGTTGATGGCGTCACGCGCTACGCAGCTCTCACCGACATCCTCGGTGCTGAAGATGCTCTCGGCGACATGGACTTCAAGGTTGCCGGTACGAGTGAGTTCATCACCGCTATCCAGCTCGACACCAAGCTCGCTGGTTTGCCTTCGTCGGTTCTCGACGGTGCACTCAAGCAGGCCAAAGAAGCGCGTACCGCGATTCTTTCGGTGATCAACGCTGCAATCGATGCTCCTGACGAGATGGCCCCCACGGCACCTCGCGTGATCTCGGTTCAGATTCCGATCGACAAGATCGGTGAGCTGATTGGCCCGAAGGGCAAGAACATCAACCAGATCCAGGATGACACCGGAGCCGACATCTCAATTGAGGATGACGGAACGGTCTACATCGGCGCTGTCGATGGTCCTTCTGCTGAGGCTGCACGCGCGGCGGTCAACGCTATCGCGAACCCGCTCAACCCTGAGGTTGGCGAGCGCTTCTTGGGTACGGTCGTCAAGATCGCTACCTTTGGTGCTTTCGTTTCGCTCACCCCTGGTAAAGATGGTCTGCTGCACATCTCCGAGGTTCGCAAGCTTGCCGGTGGCAAGCGTGTTGAGAACGTCGAAGACGTGCTCGGAGTCGGCCAGAAGATTCAGGTTGAAATCACCAAGATCGATGACCGTGGCAAGCTCTCGCTTGCTCCCGTCCTCGACGAGGCTGACGCAGAAGCAGCGGCTCCCGCTGACGAAAGCTAAGTCCCGCTAAACGCACATCACACGGCGCCTCTTCTCGTTGAGAAGGGGCGCTGTGTCGTTAACGGCACGGGGGGAGTGTGCGCACGAAAACTTTCTTGCGCAAATGACAGCCAGAAAGGGGGTAGTCACCCTAGTCTGCCCTTCGTTGGGGTGCCGCTATGTGGGGGTTGCCGCGCTATTGTGTGGTTGTGACCCGAATCACTACACCTCTTGATGCCTTCATGAGCGACATGCTCATTTGGCTAGAGACCGCATGGTATTTGTGGGTGGCGCTCGGCATTGTTGTAATCGTCGTGGTCGTCAGCGTGGTTGTTGCGAAGATGCGCAACCGAGGCTACGAACGCGTTCCGCACTACTACCGCCGTAACACCTAAGTCAGAGACTCTCGCGTTCTCCCGATTGCCCGTATTCCCGATACGGGATGCTCGTCGTGCCTGCGCTTTCTGCTGCGCGCTTTCGGCCGAGCGTTTCGTAAGCGAGCTACTCGCTAGTGCTCGACAGCCCGATCAGCTGGGCGCGGGCAACGATGTGGTCGCGTAGTGCGAACCCCAGCATGGCGGGAGTGCTTCCTTCGGCAACGTCGAGTCGTTCGACGTTGAGTGCACTCACGGTGAAGACATAGCGGTGCGGCCCATGGCCAGCGGGAGGGGCTGCTCCTTGGAACGAGGTGAGCCGCAGTTCGTTGGGAAGAGCAATTGCGCCGTTGGGCAGGAGTTGGGCATCCGGATTGCCGGCGTCGTGCGGCAACGACTCAACGGAGGCGGGGATGTTGTAGACCGCCCAGTGCCACCAGCCGCTGCCGGTGGGGGCATCAGGGTCAAAGACCGTCAGCGCGAAGCTCTTCGTGCCGGAAGGGAAGCCGTGCCAGTGCAACGTGGGGGAGCGATCTTCGCCGCCGGCATTCGCAATTCCGGAGCGAGCCCACTGGGGAAGCATGCCGCCCTCTTCGAAGTCAGGACTTTCGAGCGCAAATGAGGGGACTTGAGGCAGTTTCCAGTTGGGGTCATTCACGGTGATTGTCCTTTCGGTTGCAAAAAACGACGCTGGGGCCAGTATGACGAGAATGACGTCCGGATGACACTTTCACGGGGCGTGTGACCCGAAAATGACAGTTTTCGACACGGACTAATAACGATCTGTCTGTCCTCCCTCCATTCAGTGCTGTGGCGACATATTCTTACCAAAAGCCTTGTGGGAGGCCGTTATGACGCAGGTGCACCCGACTCAATCACTGACGGGTTCCACTCGCGCGCGTCCAGTAACTGGGCAGCATTTCTCTACCCGGGTAATCGGGTCATCTGACCTCCGTGTTTTCCCGGTTGCGCTCAGCGGAAACATCTTCGGCTGGACCGCAGATGATGCTGCAACAGCATCGATCCTCAACGCTTTCGCCGACGGCGGTGGCAACTTCATCGACACAGCAGACTCCTATGCTTCTGGTCGCAGTGAGCTAATGATCGGAAAGTGGATGCGCGTCCGTCGCAATCGCGATCAGATTGTGGTGGCGACCAAGGTCGGCAAGAGCCGCGATAACCCCGGCATGGAAGCGGACGCCATCAAGCGTTCGGTGGATGCCTCGCTTGCGCGGTTAGGGACATCCCACATCGATCTTTTGTACCTGCACGTCGATGACGAGAGTGTCGACTTCGACGAGACTCTGCTCGCGGTCGACGAACTTATCGGCGAAGGCAAAGTGCGCTACTTCGGCGGTTCCGATCACACGGGCAATCGCCTTATCCAGGCGCGCATCGCGTGCGGTCAGATGGGCGTTGCCCCCATGGTGGCTGTGCAGGCGCACTACAACCTTCTTCACCGCCAAGAGTACGAAACCGGGCTCGCCCACGTGGCAGCCATTCAAGGCCTAGGTGTGATGCCTCGGTTCGCGCTGGCTAGTGGGTTCTTGAGCGGCAAGTACCGACAGCGTGCCGATCTGGCGCTCAACTCGCGCGGTCACGATGCGGCGCAGTACCTGCGTCGCCGCGGTATCAAGATTTTGAATGCTCTCGACGGAGTCGCCGAAGAGCAGGATGAAAGCGTTGCGACGATCGCTTTGGCGTGGCTCTTGAACAAGCCTGGTGTTGTCGCACCCGTGGTGAGCGCTAGCCGTGCAGAGCAGGTTCCTGAGCTCATCGCGGCGGCGCGCGTGCAATTGACGCGGCACCAGTCAGCCGAGTTGGATCGCGTCTCTAACTTCTAACGCACGTTTGTAGCAGGCGCGTTCTGGCGTCGATCGCGTCTCTCGCTACTGCTTCGTTCCAGCCGTCAGCGTGCCTCACCGTCACGGGGAATCGGGCGCGCAGGTGGGTCGCTAGACCTTCACTGAGTCAGAGAGTACGCGCTTGACCACGCGGGCCATGGCGGCGCCAGCAGCGATGGTGTCGCCAGCGTAGCCACCGGCGAGGGCGCCATCCTTGGCGAGCATGAGCTCGTCAGCGGCGTCGCCGGCAAAGGGGTGCTCTGCGGCGCGCATAAGTTCGTAGAGCGACTCGTTGTACCAGTCGCGGTGATCAGCGATCAGCATACGGACGGGGTGCGTCGGGTCGGGGAACTCTGCGACAACGTTGAGAAACGGGCATCCACGGAAGTCGGGCTTAGTGAGCTCCGCAGCGACTGACTCCAGGAGGCCAAGAACAGCGTCGTGCGGTGAGGCGGCGTTGTCGATTATCGACTGCACGTCACCCTCAACGGCGGCACGGCGGCTCTTGACGTACTCAAGGATGAGGTTGTCTTTTGAACGGTAGTGCTTGTAGAAGGTTGCCTTGGTCACGCTCGACTGGGCGATGATGCGGTCTACCCCGACGTTCAGAATGCCGTCTTGGTAGAAGAGTGTGTTGGCCGTCTCTAAGATGCGGCCTTTGGCCGGAGCGCGCTGCGCGGTCTCTGGTGTCTCAAATACCATCGCAGCGCACTCCTTCCGTGGAGGTTCGGATCAGGAACTGTCCCCACTATGTGCATCGCTAGATTCGGGTCCAAGCGATGCGGTTTGTTTCATAACCCGGATTCGGGTCTGGGTTATGTGGTTTACATCAACCGGTTCGGGTCCGGATGATGGGTTGTCGGCTTCGGGTGCCTAGAAAGAACATTAGCATGTGAGGACATACAGACAAGTCTGTCTGTCCCCTTTTTTTCACCCCAATATGGGGGACGCAATCCGACCGAATCTGAGCAATCGGCTCAGGAGAGAGACAAATGACGTAGGCTCAGTGGTGATGAGCGACGCTGTAATTCTTCCTCTTGACCTTCCCGAACTGTCGTTCACCGCAACCGGCGACAGTCTCGTTCGTAGAACTGTTTTGCCGAGCGGTGTGCGCATTCTGAGCGAACAAGTACCCGGAGCGCGCAGCGCAACCGTGGGCTACTGGGTTGCTGCCGGTTCCCGTGACGAACATCCCGAGACATTCGGCGCCACGCACTTTCTTGAGCACCTGTTGTTCAAAGGCACCGCCGCGCGTTCGGCTCTTGACATTGCTGTGAGCTTCGATGCTGTGGGCGGTGAGCACAACGCGATGACGGCCAAGGAATACACCTGTTACTACGCCAAGGTGCAAGACATCGACCTGCCGATGGCGATCGAGGTCATCGGCGACATGCTCACGTCAAGCCTCATCGATCCCACCGAGTTCGCTAACGAGCGCGGCGTCATTCTCGAAGAACTGGCGATGGCCGACGACGATCCCACGGATGTTGCCAGCGAGCGCTACTTCGAGGCCGTGTTCGGCGCTCATCCACTCGGCCGTCCTATTGGGGGAAGCCCCGACACCATCAATGCGATCTCGCGCGATGCCGTCTGGGACCATTACCAAGCCAACTATCGTCCGCAAGACCTCGTCATCACGGTGGCAGGGGCGGTTGACCACGATGAACTCGTAGCAGCGATTTCCGCGTGCCTCGTTTCGGCCGGCTGGGATCTCTCGGTAGAAGCAGCTCCGGTTGCGCGTCGCGACCTCTCTGGCAGCGCGCATTCTCCGGTGCTGACCCCTGGCCAACGGCTGCACGTCACGCATCGCCCCATCGAGCAGGCCAATATCATCGCCGGGGTCGAAGGCCTCTCCGCGACCGATAGTCGTCGCGCAACGCTGACGGTGTTGAACTCGATCCTGGGCAGCGGCATGTCGTCGCGCCTTTTCCAAGAGGTGCGCGAAAAGCGCGGGCTTGCCTACTCCGTCTACTCGTTCTCACCGAGCTACTCCGACGCAGGCGTGTTTGGTATTTATGCCGGATGCTCGCCCGAGAAAGTCACCCAGGTTACTGACCTGATGCTCGCGGAGTTCCACAAGCTAGGTACCGCCCACGTCACCGACGAAGAGATCAGCCGTGCGATTGGCCAGCTGCGGGGAGGGTCAGCGCTCGCGCTCGAAGACTCCGATTCCCGCATGTCACGCCTCGGCCGCAGTGAGCTCACTCTCGGTGAGTTCGTCGACCTCGACGCCTCCATTGCCCGCATCTCGGCAGTTACTGCCGACGACATCCAAGAACTTGCTCATGAACTCTCGTCGCGCCCCCTCTCTATTGCAGCGGTCGGGGCCGTCAACGAAGAGATGTTCTCGGGGCTTGCTCTCGGCAGCGTTGCCCAGAGCTAGATCAGCAAAGGAATGATGATGGCGCATTACCTGTATCTCGTACGGCACGGAGAGCAGCAGGACGCAGAGCACGGGTTACCCGACGGACCGTTGTCGGGCAAAGGAGTCCGGCAGGCCCAAGCGATCTCTGAACGACTGAGCGGGGTTCCCTTCACTCGAGCGTTCCATTCGCCGTTGCAGCGTGCAGAAGAGACAGCCGCGATTATGACCGAGCGGATGCCCGCCCTTGAGTCTCAGCCGACGACGCTACTTATGGACTGCATCCCCAGCGGCCCCACTCACGATATGCCCGCAGCCTTTGAGCCCTTCTTCGGTTCCGTGACGGATGAAGAGATCGACGCCGGGCAGGCGCAAATGGAAGATGCCGTCAACGAGTTCTTGACTCCGGCGCGCGAGGACCGCCATGACCTTCTTATTACCCACAACTTTGTGATTTCGTGGTTCGTGCGCGAAGTGCTTGGCGGGGATCAGTGGCGCTGGCTCGGCCTTAATCAGGCCAATTGCGGGCTGACAATTATCCGTGTGCGCAGTGCCAAGCCACCCGTGCTCGTGACCCACAATGACCTCGGGCACTTGCCCGCTGAGCTGCGCACCGGGTTGCCCGCGGAACAGCCCTACTAGCCAGTTCTGCTCGGCAAGGTTGGGGTGGCCCTTGCAGGGGATGCCGGGATTAGCGCAGCGTTTTGAGGTACCAGGTTGTGGCGTTCGAGTTGTCGTTGTAGGGCTCGCACGGCTCGAAGCCGCTTGAACGGTAGAGCCCACCAGCCGCGGCGAGGCTTTCGTTGGTATCGAGTACGAGTTCCGTAGCGCCCCAGGCGCGTGTGCGTCGTTCGAGTTCGCTGAGAAGCTGGCGGCCAAGACCCTTACCGCGACCATCAGGGCGCACCCACAGGTGCTTCACCTCGAACCGGCCGGGCTCAAGTTGGCGGATGCCGCCACAGCCGAGTGCGGTCGCCTGCGACTGAGCATCAACGGCAGATGCTTCCGATGCAACGGTGGGCTTCGCATCACGTCCGGGGCCAGCAGCAGGCTCGGGGGCCGTCTCGATGACCAGGAAAACCCCGCGCGGCTCAGTGAACTGTTCCGGCGTGGGAAACGTAGTGACATAGCCCGAGGGCGTCGGGAAGGTCTCAGCACGGTAGCTGAAGTATTCCGTCAGAAGTTCGTGGGCGAGGGCATCCGTCACGGGAAGAGAGCGAAACTGTGGCACAGCACCAGAGTACTCGCGGCGCAGCGGGGGAGTAGTCGGTGAGCCCGCTCAGGATTGGTAGATTTGAACAATGACAACGAAAGTAGCGGTAGTCGGCGCAACCGGTCGCATGGGCAAATACATCAGTGGCGTCGTAGAGGCTGCTGCTGATTTCTCGCTCGTCGCCGCCCTCAACTCACGGTCTGAACTCAGCGAGATGCTCGCGGCAGACATCGTGGTGGATGTCACGGAGCCGAGTGTCTCACCCTCGGTTGTCGATTTCGCGATCAGCAATGGCAAGAGCGTGCTCGTTGGCACGTCGGGCTGGAGTGAGGACCGCGTTCAGGGCTTGCGCTCAACCTTGACGGAGACTCCCGAGGTTGGCGTCGTTATCATTCCCAACTTTTCTGTCGGATCGGCCCTCGCGACGTCCTTTGCGACCGCCGCCGCTCGCTATTTCGACTCGATCGAAATCATCGAGAGCCATCACGCCGCCAAGGTCGATTCTCCGTCGGGAACCGCAGTGCGCACCGCCGAGCTCATGGCGGATGCTCGCTCAGAGCGTGGCCCGGCGTTGGCCCCGCACGTCGATCAGCGCGCCCGGGGCGAGCAGGTGGCTGGTATTCCCGTGCACAGCCTGCGGATGACGGGAGTGATCGCGCACCAGCAGGTCATTTTCGGTGGTCCCGGCGAAGTGCTCACCATCGACCACCGCACAATGTCGCAAGATTCCTACGAGGCTGGAATCCTGTTGGGGCTCCGTGCCGTGGTCAGCGCTACCGGCGTGACGGTTGGTCTCGACCAACTCATAGACCTCTCACCAGCATCGGGCGCACCCTCCGCATGAAAACACGCATAGCCGCACTGGTCATGGTGGCGCTTCTCGCGCTCTACATGATCTTCGTGATCAACTATTCGATCGTGCTCATCCGCATCGATCAGCCCATTGCCACCGTCATGGGCTGGGCTTTGCTCGTGCTGCCGCTGATCGGTTTTTGGGCGCTCGCCGCAGAACTGTTTTTCATTTTCCGGGCCGAGCGACTGCTCACCACTCTTGAGGAGGAAGGTGCGCTGCCGGATGAGGTGGTTGAGCTCTTGCCGAGCGGCCGCCCCGATCCCGCGACGGCAGATCGCGCCTTCGACCGCTATCGTACCGAGGCTGAGGCCGCACCAGAATCATGGCGTGCCTGGCTGCGCTTGGGGCTCGCGTATGACGCTAGCGGCGACCGCAAGCGGGCTCGTTGGGCTACCCGACGGGCAATCGCGCTCTCGCGCGCGAAGCCGGCGCCCACCGCCTAGCTAGCTTCGTTGGTCGGCGAGAGTACCTCTACTCGACGAACGCGTCGATGGCCTGTTCGATGGTGGTGTGGCGGAACGTGAATCCCGTGTTGGCTAGCGTGGGCGATTGAACGTTCTCATCGACCAAAATGAGGTCCTTACCGGCGTCGCCCAGCATCCGGAATGCGAAACTCGGAACCACAAACCAGTGTGGCCGTTTCATCTTTTGGGCCAGTGTTTTTGTGATGGTTTCAGCGGTTGCTGGAGTGGGGCCGACGAGCGAAACGGCGCCGGCAAAATCGCTGCGTAGTAGATGGACGATAGCCGCGGCTTCATCGTGCAGGCTGATCCATGGCCAGTATTGGGCACCGCTGCCGAGCCGGCTTCCGACCCCAAACCGCGTCAAGAGGTTGAGCGGCGTGAATGCTCCGCCCCGGCCGACCACAATTCCGGTGCGGAACATGACGAGCCGAGTTGTGCTCGGCGTTAGTCGCGCCGCTTGCTCCCACGCGTAGACGACATCGCTCAGAAATCCTGTTCCCTTGCTCGACTCATCAGTGAGCACTTCACCGGGGCGGCTGCCAAAGTAACCAACGGCCGACCCGCTGAGAAACACGACGGGCGGATTCGAGGCGCGCCGAATCGCTTCGGCCAGCGCGCGTGTGCCGTCTACGCGCGACCGCAAAATCTCGCGCTTATAGCTGGGCGTCCACGGGAGCTTGCCTGTGGACGCACCAGCGAGGTTGATGACGGCGTCAGCGCGCTCGATGGCCCGTTCATCCACCGTGCCCGATCGTGGATCCCAATCGTATTCGCCCTCGGCGGTCGGTTCGCGACGCACAAGCTGCATCACTTCGAATCCCGCAGCGGTAAGTTGGGCTACCAGCTCTGTTCCGATGTAGCCAGACGCGCCGGCAACAAGGACTCGTGAAATCGGGGGACGGGGAGCGGACTCGTTCATGGCTAGGCCAAGCTCGCTTCGAGGGTGATGGGGATGCCGGTCAGCGCTCGTGAGACGGGGCAGCCTTCTTTGGCTCCGGTTGCCAGTCGCTGAAAGTCGTCATCGCTGAGGTCCGCCACTTTGGCGCTCACGAGCAGGTGGCTCCCGGTGATGCCCTCGGCGGGATCGAACGTCACGGCGGCAGTGACTTGAAGACTTTCTGCCGGGGTGCCGTTCTCGGCTAGACCGTTCGAGAATGCCATTGCAAAGCATGCGGAGTGGGCGGCACCCAAAAGTTCTTCGGGGTTTGTCGTCGCTTCTTGACCTTCGGATCGTGCGGCCCACGTCACGGGGAATTCTGCGGCATCAGAGGAATCCAACGAGGTGGTTCCTTTGCCACTGAAGAGGTCGCCGAACCAGAGAGTTGTTGCTTCGCTCGTAACAGGCATTGCTGTCCTTTCGTCGATCTCAACACTATGCGTTGGCTATGTAGCGCGCATGAGAAAGCCGTGTGAAACCGATGCCGGTCGCCGCGCTGCTGAGCCGTGGCGCCGCGGGCGGTGCACTCAGTACTATTGGTTCGATGGCATCCACGATTGCAACCCCATATGAAGACTTGCTGCGCGACACTCTCGCGAACGGCGTAGCTAAGGGCGACCGCACCGGCACAGGCACCCGTAGTGTGTTCGGGCGCCAGTTGCGGTTCAATCTCGCCGAGGGGTTTCCCCTCATCACGACCAAACGGGTGCATTTCAAGTCGATCGCCTACGAACTCTTGTGGTTCTTGCGCGGCGAAAGCAACGTGTCGTGGTTGCGGGACAACGGTGTCAGCATTTGGAATGAATGGGCGGATGCCGACGGCGAGCTTGGCCCTGTCTACGGCGTTCAGTGGCGCTCCTGGCCGACACCGTCTGGTGAGCAGATCGACCAGATCTCCGAGGTCATCGAGCAGATCAAGACCAACCCCGATTCACGCCGTCTGATCGTGACGGCCTGGAATCCTGCAGACATCCCGAAGATGGCTCTCGCGCCGTGTCACGCGTTCTTCCAGTTTTATGTTGCCGACGGCAAGCTGTCTTGCCAGCTCTACCAGCGCAGTGCTGACCTGTTCTTGGGCGTGCCCTTTAACATTGCGAGCTACGCGCTGCTCACCCACCTCGTAGCAGAGCAGACCGGCCTCGAGGTCGGTGACTTCGTCTGGACGGGCGGCGACTGCCACATCTACGACAACCACGTTGAGCAAGTGACAGAACAGTTGTCTCGCGAGCCGTTTGCGGCACCGCAGCTGGCGATCACTGCGAAGCCAGCGAGCATCTTCGACTACAACTTTGAAGACTTTGAGATTGTCGGCTACGAGCACCACCCGGCCATCAAAGCCCCGGTCGCCGTGTGAGCGGCAACGGTCGCACCTTCTCCGTCGCCCTGATCTGGGCACAATCCGCCGGCGGAATCATCGGTCACGACGGCTCGATGCCGTGGCATTTGCCCGAAGACCTCAAACACTTCAAAGAACTCACCCTCGGCAGCCCCGTCATCATGGGGCGCAAGACGTGGGATTCCCTGAATCCACGGTTTCGCCCGCTGCCAGGGCGACGCAATATCGTGGTCACTCGCCAACAAACGTGGGCCGCGAGCGGAGCCGAAGTCGCGCACAGCGTTGACGCGGCGATTGAGCTGGCTGCGGCATCCGCTGAACAGGGCGAAGCTGAGCAACCCGACACCGTGTGGGTTATTGGCGGAGCGGAAATTTTCGCTGCGGTTCTCAGTCACGCTAGTCGGGTAGAAGTCACCGAGATCGCGGCGACCTACGCTGGCGACACCGTGGCGCCAGAATTCGGTGACGAGTGGATGCTCGCCGCCTCCGATCCGGTCGACGGCTGGCACACGTCAGCCACTGATCTTCGCTACCGATTTCTGCGTTACGAGAACCAAGAGCCTCAGCAGCGGTAGCCTAGAGGGGTGACTAAAGAGAATCCCTTCGGCCAAGTCCTTGTTGCGCTCATTACGCCCTTCACCTCTGAGGGTGAAGTCGATTGGGCCGATGTAGAGAAGCACATCGATAGCGTGATCAGTTCTGGCGCCGACGGCATCGTCGTCACGGGCACCACGGGGGAGACGAGCACGCTCACTGACCCCGAGAAGATCAAGCTCGTTGAGGTTGCTAAGTCGGTCTCTGGCGGTCGTGCCAAGATCATCACGGGCGGCGGATCTAACGAGACTGCGCACGCGATCGAACTCTACAAAGCGAGTGAGAAGGCGGGCGCTGACGGCGTCATGATCGTCACGCCGTACTACAACAAGCCGACTCAGTCCGGTGTGCTCACTCACTTCCGCATGATCGCGGACGCGACCGATTTGCCGGTGATCTTGTATGACATTCCCGGCCGCACAGGGATCCCGATTACCTACGAAACTATTCTTCGCGCCGCCAAGCACCCCAACATCCTGGCCGTCAAAGACGCGAAGGGTGACTTTAGTGAGGTAAGCCGTGTGCTCAACCAAACTGATCTCATGTACTTCTCGGGTGACGACTCCAACGTCTTGCCGCACTTGTCGATCGGTGCCTCTGGCCTCATCGGTGTGACCGCCAACATTGCGCCAGCGCCGTACCGCGTGATCGTGGATGCCGTCAATGCTGGCGACCTTGCAACCGCAACGGCCGCCCACCAAGCTCTCGAGCCGCTCGTGCGTGCAGCGATGGCTCACGTACCTGGCACGGTCGCCGCCAAGTACATCCTGCACGGTCTCGGCCGTATCTCGAGCCCGCGCGTGCGCTTGCCGCTCGTGGGCCCCGAAGACGCTGAGGCAGCCCTCATCGAAGACGAGTTGGCTCTCGTCTCGGGTATCGAGGGGCTCGATCTGTCCAACTTTCGCCCTGACCGCAATGCCGCGGCTGGGGGAGCCCTGCCCAAGATTGCCGGGGCAACCCGCTAGCTTCACCCACGCGGGGTAGGCTCTGCCACGGGCATGGCCCACATTTTTCGCACGGGGGCTGACGGCCCCACACATCTATCTGCAAGGTACTGAATGCCAGTTTCTATTTTTGATCCGCCCGCGCTTGAGTCGGGAACGCTCCGTGTCACCCCGATCGGTGGTCTTGGCGAAATCGGTCGCAACATGACCACCTTCGAAATTGATGGCAAGATTCTCATCGTCGACTGTGGCGTCCTGTTCCCTGAGGAACACCAGCCCGGAGTCGACCTGATCCTGCCCGACTTCAGCTCGATTCGTGATCGTCTCGACGACATCCTCGGCATTGTGCTCACGCACGGTCACGAAGACCACATCGGTGCTGTTCCTTATCTCTTGCGTTTGCGCCAGGACATCCCGCTGATCGGATCGACTCTCACGCTCGCGTTGATTGAGGCGAAGCTCAAAGAGCACCGCATCAAGCCATACACGCTCAATGTCACCGAGGGCCAGAAAGAGAAGATCGGTCCCTTCGACCTCGAGTTCGTTGCCGTGAATCACTCAATTCCGGATGCACTCGCTGTCGCCATCACCACTGTGGCGGGCACCGTCCTGCACACGGGTGACTTCAAGATGGACCAGTTGCCTCTCGACAACCGCATCACCGACCTTCGTGCGTTCGCACGACTCGGCGAAGCGGGAATTGACCTCTTCCTCTCCGATTCCACGAACGCAGACGTTCCCGGTTTCACGCCCAACGAGCGTGACATCGGCCCAGTACTCGAAGCGGTCATCGCTAAGGCTCCGCGGCGCGTCATCGTGGCCAGCTTCTCGAGTCACGTCCATCGCGTGCAGCAGGTGTTGGATGCCGCGATCGCCAACAACCGCAAGGTTGTTCTGATGGGGCGTTCTATGGTGCGCAACATGGGCATCGCGTCAGACCTCGGATTCCTCAAGGTGCCCGACGGGGTTCTGTTAGACGCCAAGAAGGCCGTCAACTACCCCGACAACCAGCTCGTCTACATGTCCACCGGCAGTCAAGGCGAGCCGATGGCTGTTCTGGCTCGCATGGCCAACATGGAACACCAGATTGAGGTCGGTCAGGGTGACACGGTCATCCTCGCATCGAGCCTCATCCCCGGCAACGAGAACGCGGTTTACCGTGTCATCAATGGCCTCACCAAGTTGGGTGCCAACGTCGTGCACAAGGCCAACGCCAAGGTGCACGTCTCAGGTCACGCTGCTGCAGGCGAATTGCTCTACTGCTACAACATCTTGCGACCCAAGAACGTTCTTCCCGTTCACGGTGAGTACCGCCACCTGGTCGCCAACGCGAATCTCGCCATTCAGTCGGGCGTGCCCGCTGAGAACACGATCATTGCCGAGGATGGCACCGTCATCGACCTCAAGGACGGCCATGCGGCTGTCGTGGGCCAGCTTGATCTCGGTTTCGTCTACGTCGACGGGTCGAGTGTCGGAGAGATCACGGAGGCGGATCTCAAGGATCGCCGCATCCTCGCCGAAGAGGGATTCATCTCCATCTTCGTTGCGGTGGATGCTCAAACCGGCAAGGTCATCGTCGGGCCCGAGATTCAGTCGCGAGGCTTCGCAGAAGACGAGGGCGTCTTCGACGCCGTGCTTCCGCAGGTTGTCAAGGCACTGACGGATGCCGCCGAGAACGGAACGCGCGATACTCACGCGTTCGCTCAGGTGGTTCGTCGCACGGTGGGGCGTTGGGTGAATACTCAGCACCGTCGCCGTCCGATGATCGTTCCAGTCATCATCGAGGCGTAACTTTTATGAATGGCGCGGGGGCTTCGGCTTCCGCGCCATTTGTGTGCCCGGAGTCTTTCCTTTGTGATCTCGTCTCGTTGGGATTTTAGACGTCTGCGCGAGGGCACACGGTGGGCTTGTTTTTCTGTGCTCGAGATGGTGTGATGTGAAGATTGCTCGGCTGTGTCGGCTGAGCGTCTTCAGAGTCGGGATGTCACATGAGTGTTGCGCGCAGGTGGGTCTTTCCCATCATCTGGATGATCATTTTTGCCATTATCGCGGCGGCGCTCGTGAAGTTCGCCTTCTTTGGCGATGCACTCACCGCCGACAGCCTCGAATACCCGACGGTCGCGATCGAAGAACAGCACTACGAAGTGGTGACAGGCACCATCGCCAATGACGTCGAGCTGGCAGGAAGTATTGCCGCTGCGGCTGCGGTGCCTATTCCTGCAACCCTCTCGGGGGAAGTACGCGAAGTTGCCGTATCTGCCGGTCAATCAGTGAAGAAGGGGCAGGAGATCCTGAAGTTGCGGGCTGACGTTGTCAACCCCGACGGAACATCTGGAACACAATGGAAAATTGTTGAGGCGCCGGCAACAGGCAAGCTCACTGATTTCACCGCGCTTGTGGGGTCATCGTTTCAGGTGGGCTCCCCGGTCGGGAACGTTGCGCCACCCTCCTACATCGTGAGCGGAACCGTGCCGTCTGAGCAGTTGTATCGCCTCGTAGATCGTCCGAAAGAGGCGAGCGTTGCGATCAACGGTGGTCCAGCGCCTTTCACGTGCACGGGGCTCAGCATCACGTTCGCCTCGACGAGCGATGGGGGCGCGGAGGCAGCATCCGGGCCAATGGTGTCGTGCACAGTGCCGAGCGACGTCGTGGTCTTTCCCGGGCTCACCGCCGACATCACGATTGCGGGAGGGATTGCCGAAGACGTCATGGTCGTTCCGATCACGGCGGTGGAAGGCACTGCCCTTTCCGGCATCGTTCACCTCGTGATGCCCGATGGCACGACGGAGGAGCGGGAAGTCGTTCTGGGGCTCAACGACGGCATTAGCGTCGAAGTTGTCTCGGGGATTGAGGTTGGAGATACCATCTTGCAGTTCGTTCCTGGCGCTGAGGCCACCGGCGACGAAGCTTTGCCCGACAACTGTTTCTACGAAGGCACTGAAGTGGTGTGCTACTGATGCCATTGCTCTCGCTTGATGACGTCACGCGCTCGGTCGAGTTGCCTGATTTCTCGACGCTGGAGATTCTCAAGGGAATCACTCTCAATGTCGAGGTGGGTGACCACATCAGCATTGTGGGGCGTTCGGGTTCCGGAAAGTCCACTCTGCTCAATCTTCTCGGTCTCATCGACAACCCCACCACTGGTCGCATCGTGTTCGACGGTGAGCCGCTCGAGAAGCTCGCCGGCAGCAAACGCGACCGCAAGCGCGGCAGCGATGTGGGTTTCATCTTTCAGCAGTTCAATCTCTTGGCCGGTCGCACCGCTCTCGAAAATGTCATGACCCCTTTGCTCTATGCCTCGGGGCGCCAATTTTGGCGACGGAAAGCTATCGCCGCAGAGATGCTCGACCGCGTCGGGCTCGGCGACCGGATGGCTTCGATGCCGGAGAAGCTCTCGGGCGGTGAACAGCAACGTGTTGCTATCGCGCGTGCCCTTGTTCGCAGCCCCCGCTTGATCCTTGCCGACGAACCGACGGGTGCTCTGGATGTCGAAACGGGCAAAACGGTGATGGCCTTGCTGGATGACGTTGCTGAGCAGTCAGGCGCGGCTCTCATCACCATCACGCACGACCCGAATGTCGCAGCACTGGCCCGCAGACACTACCGCCTCGACGGTGGTGTGTTGGAAGCTATTGATGTGCGCAAAATGCTTGCCGCGAGCCTGCCGGAGGCTGCGCTATGAGCTGGTGGCGCAAGAAAAAACCTGCGGATTCACCGGCTGAGCCTGTGGAGACACCGAGCGAGCCCGCGGAACCACCGATCGAGCCTGCGGGCCCGTCGGCCGGGCCCGCGGCATCCGCTGAACTCGTTGCACGCCCGAATTCGGAGCTTGCGGTAATTCGTCAGGAGCCTCGCGGTGCTGTGGTCAGCGGTGTCGTCGGTGCCGTGGTTGAAGCGTGGGATGAGGTGCGCATCAATCGCACCCGTGTCTTGTTGAGCCTGATCGGGATCGGTGTTGCGGTGTGCGCGCTCGCCACTGTCGTGGGTGCGGGCACCGTGTTCGGTCAAGCCCAGACGGAACAGTTTGAGCGGGGCAGCGGTCGCCCCGCAACGCTTGCCGTGTATCCGCCGTACCAAGCAAGCGGAACGCAGAATCCTGACACGTCCACGTTCGTTGCCAGCATGGAAAGCATCATCGAGCGCTACCAGATCAGTCACGCGACCCCACTATTGCGGGGGAGCATCACCGCCAACCTCGTCAACGGCACCCAGTTCACGGCGGTGCAGGGAGTGAGTGCTGCCTATGGCGTTATGCATCGCGTTGAGCTGGGCGAGGGGCGTTGGCTCACTGAGGAGGATGGGAACCGCCTTGCTACTGCCGTTGTAATCAACGACGAGTTTTATGACGCGCTCGGCCGCCCCGATCTGCGCACGCATCCGACCATCGAGTTGGAAGGGGAAAGCACTACCACTGCCGTGGTGGTCGGAGTCTTTCTCCCCGAACCGTTTTCGACCGGGCTCACCCTATCGATGCTGGAGGAGCCATTCCGGGCTCTGCTCGGGTCCTCAGTAGGACAACAATCAGACGTCAGCTACGAGTTGTGGGTGCCCGAAGAACAATCCGCGCAACTGCAAGACATCATCACGCGTGACATGGCCGGCGACTTTGGGGAAGGGTGGACGGCGAACGTCACCCGAAATGACTATCTCGCCTGGGGTGGGCCCAGCCCGCTTGAGCCCCTGCAATGGGTCATCGGTGGCATCGCTGGCCTGATTCTGCTGCTTGGCGGTCTCGGCCTAGTCAATATCTCGCTCGTGACCGTCAAATACCGCGTACGGGAAATTGGCGTTCGCCGCGCTTTCGGGGCCACCGCCGGCCGCGTGTTCTTTGCGGTGATGATGGAGAGCGTCGTCGCGACGGTTGCCGCCGGTGTCATCGGCGTCGCCCTCGCGATTGTGATCGTTCAGAATCCGTCGGTGCAAGGACTCATCGCGCCCGGGGTTCAAGATCTTCCCCCGTTCCCGCTGGAGGCAGCGTTGATCGCGCTCGCGGCATCCGCGGCGGTCGGAGCGTTGGCAGGCCTCATGCCTGCTCTCGTCGCTGTTCGAGTGAAAGTTATCGACGCTATCCGCTATTAGGGCTGCTGGGGCAGAGCGGGCGCGATGAGTGTCGCTGCATTGCTCTGACAGAGGCCACCGGTAGCGTTGAATTATGGCTACGCGTACATCGTCGACCTCGCGCTCGGGTGCGTCGAAACCGCGCGCCAGAAACACCACGAATAAGACTCAAGCGACCAAACGGATGCCGCGAGGCAAGAAGCCTCCGGTCGAGCCGGAGGGTCCTCTCACCAAGCTGTGGCTCGCGCTCGCGCACATGGTCGGTGGAGCGTTCCGCGTTTTCGGCCGTGAAGAGCTCACGAAAGATGAGCGTCGCGACGGTGTTCCTTTCCTCTTCTTCCTGCTGGCGATCGTCGGCGCCGTCGTCGAGTGGTTCAACCCCACCGACTCCGTAGCGATCGCCCTCGACGCGTACACCTTCGGTGGTCTCGTCGGACGAGTCGCTTTCGCGCTCCCCGTGATTCTGTTGCTCTTGGCCATTTGGATGTTCCGGCATCCGTCGAGCGTTCACGACAACGGCCGCATCGGTATCGGTCTCAGTATCCTGATCGTTACTGTCGCAGCGCTCTGCCACGTCTACAGCGGTCAGCCCCATCCCTCCGATGGTGCCGAGGTAATTGCTCGCGCCGGGGGAGTCTTCGGGTGGTTGCTAGCCAATCCGCTGCTGTGGCTTGGCGGCATGTGGCTTGCCGTGCCGTTGATCGTGATCTTGCTCGTCCTTTCGCTTTTCATCGTCACCAAAACCCCGCCCAATCGGCTCCCGTCGCGACTGCGCGAGCTCTACGCGTACCTCTTTGGGGCGCAATTGCAGAGCGATGAAGAACGTGCTGCGGCGAAGAATCAGACTGGTGCGCATAAGAACGATTCCGTTCAGTTCGGTTCGTTGACCGACATCGGGCTTGGTGATGTCAACGACACCGGCTCGTTGCCATGGTGGCGCCGCAACAAGTCACAACAGACTGAAGACAAGGCGTTCGATAGTCCTGTGATTTCGCGTGATCAGTCGACCGAGATCGTTGCTCCGGCTCCGACCTCGGCGCCGTCAGTGGCTCCGGTTAAACCGCCGGCGGCCAAAGATCTCACGAAGAAAGAAGATGAGTTCGGCGTCGAGCTGCTCGAGGATCTCCTCAAGGCAGAAGACGCCGTCAAGAAGTACGCGACCGGAGAAGTGGATGCCGCAGCCACCGGTGTGCGCGACGACGGCCCCGGCATCCTGCCCGGTTTCACGACCAAGGCCAGCGAAAAGGGCAATGCGGGAGAGTTCGATGGTCCGCACGAGACCACCCCGCAGTCCACCGCGGTGTATCGCCTTCCGCGGGCCGCCATGCTCTCGGCGGGAACGCCACCGAAGTCGCGCTCAGCCGCGAATGACGAAGTAGTCGCCGCGATCACCGAAGTGCTCAAGCAGTTCAGCGTGGATGCGACGGTCACTGGTTTCAGTCGCGGTCCTTCCGTTACGCGCTATGAACTTGAACTCGGCCCCGGCGTGAAGGTGGAGCGCGTTACCGCGCTCGCCCGCAACATCAGCTACGCGGTCGCGAGCAACGAGGTCAACATCCTGTCGCCCATTCCGGGCAAGAGCGCTATCGGTGTTGAAATCCCCAACAAGGACCGCGAGATTGTGTCGCTTGGCGATGTGCTGCGCTCGAGCGCCAGCACAAAAAGCGAACACCCGATGACTATTGGGCTCGGCAAAGATGTCGAGGGTGGATTTGTCGTTGCTAACTTGGCGAAAATGCCCCACCTTTTGGTTGCCGGTTCGACCGGTTCGGGTAAGTCAAGCTTCGTGAACTCGATGATCACTTCAGTGCTGATGCGGGCCACGCCTGCCGAAGTGCGCATGGTTCTCATCGACCCTAAGCGGGTCGAGCTCTCGATCTACGCTGGCGTGCCTCACCTCATCACTCCCATCATCACAAACCCCAAGAAGGCTGCTGAAGCCCTCGCCTGGGTCGTGAAAGAGATGGACATGCGCTACGACGATCTTGCAAGTTTCGGGTTTCGTCACATCGATGACTTCAATCGCGCGGTGATTGCCGATGAGATCAAACTTCCTGAGGGTAGCCAGCGCAAGCTCAAGCCCTACCCGTACCTTCTTATCGTTGTCGATGAGCTCGCCGACCTCATGATGGTCGCGCCACGAGATGTCGAAGACTCCATCGTGCGCATCACCCAGCTGGCACGTGCCTCTGGAATCCACCTCGTGCTTGCGACCCAGCGACCCAGCGTCGATGTCGTCACCGGCCTCATCAAGGCTAACGTGCCGTCGCGACTCGCTTTCGCGGTGTCGAGCATGACGGACTCTCGCGTGATCCTCGACCAGCCGGGCGCAGACAAACTCATCGGTCAGGGAGACGCACTCTTCCTCCCGATGGGCGCTTCCAAAGCCATCCGCGTTCAAGGCGCGTGGGTTCCTGAGAGCGAAGTTGCCGAGATCGTGAAGCATGTTATTGCTCAAGCGCAGCCGGAGTACCGCAACGATGTCGCGGCTGTCGCCGAGAAGAAGCAGATTGATGCTGACATCGGGGATGACCTCGATGTGCTCCTCGCAGCTACCGAACTCATCGTTAGTACGCAATTTGGTTCCACTTCGATGCTTCAGCGCAAGTTGCGCGTCGGGTTCGCTAAGGCCGGCCGTCTCATGGACCTGCTTGAGTCGCGGGAAATCGTTGGTCCCTCCGAAGGGTCCAAGGCGCGCGACGTGCTGGTGTCCGCTGACCAGCTGCCTGCAGTGCTCGCTCGACTGCGGGGAGAAGACGAGCCGGGTCCGGTCGACGCGGTAGCTGAGTCTCTCAGCGGATACGATGAAGTAGAAAGCGCCTCAGATGAGGACGCCTGGAATTTGACCGATCGGGAGTGATCGCGTGGGCGACCAACCAGTTTCTGAATCCGCTCCGCCCCACCGCACGAGCTCATTTCGTGGTCGGATGGTTCGCAAGGGTGATACGCCGGCGTCGAATGCCAACATCGCCAACATCATTACAGTGGTGCGCATCTTCCTCGCTCCGCTCTTCATCTGGATGCTGCTCTTCGATGACGGCGAGATGGGGCTCATCCGTTACTTGGCGGCTGCGCTCTTCATCTTTGCGATCGTCACCGACACCGTTGATGGCCACCTAGCGCGGGGGCGAAACCTCATCACGAACGTCGGGATCATCCTTGATCCCATTGCCGACAAGATTCTGACCGGTGGCGCTCTCGTTGCCCTGTCGATTTTGGGTGAGCTTCCTTGGTGGATCACGATTCTTATTCTGGTGCGCGAGTTCGGCATCACGATCTACCGTTTTGCGGTGCTGTCGAAGGTCGTTGTCCCCGCCTCCCGCGGGGGCAAACTGAAGACCGTTCTGCAGGCCGTCGCCATTTCTCTCTTCCTGGTTCCGTTGTTTACCGTGCTCGGCCCGTGGGTCCTTTGGGTGAACTGGTTCGTGATGGCTATCGCTTTCATCTTGACGATGTACACCGGCATCGAATATCTGTGGCGCGCATGGCGTCACACCCGCAAATCCAACTCAGGAGCGTGACCCTTCACCAGTGACTACTGAAGAACTCGCCACGAAGATCGTGGCGATTCTCACCGAACAACGACAAACCCTTGCTCTAGCCGAGTCTTTGACGGGCGGTCTGTTGTGCGCGTCGCTCGTGGCAGTGCCTGGTGCCTCCGCTGTGCTCAATGGGGCAGTGGTGGCGTACAACACCGCCATCAAGCATCAGGTTCTGGGCGTCGATGCGAGTCTTCTCGCCATCCACGGCACGGTGCATCCTGATGTCGCAGCTCACATGGCCACGGGAGCGCGCGACGTTCTCGGCGTAGGCGAGCAACAGGCCTACTACGGCTTGGCGACGACGGGAGTCGCGGGGCCTGGCTCCCACGAGGGAAAGCCACCTGGAACGGTATTCATCGGTTTCGCTGCCACTGGCTTTGTCGAAACTCGTGATTTTGAGTTCTCGGGAGACCGTCACGAGATTCGCGCGCAGGCCGTTCACGAGGCGCTGCAGTGTTTGTACGACTATCTGACGTCGGAAGACTAGCTCTCGCGGGTGGTTCGTTTGTCCCCAAAACTGGTGTCAGTTCGTGGCAGGAGCCGGGAATATTCCATGTTTCGGCTCGGTTACAGTAAGCGAACTCACAAGGCTTCTCCAGTGTGGAGCGGTTAGAGTTCAGAACATAAATTGGCTGTAGTCTTAGCTATCCAGAATTGTCTGGTCGCACGATTCAGTCAGAAAGGGAGTGTCCAATGGTTCTAGTTCGTCAAGAAATCGGTGACGTTCTCCGCGACTTCCGCTTGCAAAAGGGACGCACCCTTCGACAGGTAGCAAGTAAGGCGAGCGTTGCTCTCGGATACCTCAGTGAGGTTGAACGTGGTCAGAAAGAGGCGAGTTCTGAAATTCTTGCCTCGGTAGCTGAAGCTCTCGATACGCCCATCTCCGTGATCATGCGCGAGGTCGGCGACCGTCTTGCGGTCATCGAAGGTGCAACCACGATTCCCGATACTCTGCCTGACGAGCTCGTCGCAGAGTTCGATTCGAACTTGGTTTCGCGCTAACCCCATCACGTCAGCCCCATCACGTCAGTGCCCCGTTCCGGTGTGGAGCGGGGCATTCGTGCGTTCGGGGTGCTGTTGTCGCGTTTAGGGTGGAGTAATGCGATTGAGTGAGTTCTGGATGGCTGTCTCCGATGAGTTCGGTGAGCCCTACGGCCGCGTTCTCGTCAACGATCAAGTGCTTGGTCCGGTCGGCGGCGTTACCGCCGCTCAAGCGCTGTCGCGTGGTGTTCCCGCGAAACAGGTGTGGGCTGCCTTGTGTGACGCCATGGATGTCCCTATGGATCGCCGCTATGGCGTTGGCCAGCGCGAGCCTAAGAAGTAATCTTTTCGATTCTGCGTGGCATGTTCGAACATCTGTTCGATATTGGTAGTCTTCTCCCTAACATCCTTTCGAATATTGAGTTTGGATGAGTTGCGCACGTCGCTTCTCTGGAATGTCAGAGCATGCCCGTAGCGTGGCATTAGCAATACAGCCTTTGTCGGGAGGTTGCGGGCCTTGCATCATCGGTCCACGCCAATCACGACAGCCTATGGGCAGCAACCTACAACCACTGGAGAAGAAGTAATGCCATCAGTAGCAGACCGCGAGAAGTCCCTTGAGACCGCTCTAGCGCAAATTGACCGTCAGTTCGGCAAAGGCTCAGTCATGCGCCTCGGCAGCGATGAGCGCGCTCCGGTTGAGGTTATTCCCACCGGCTCGATCGCTTTGGATGTCGCACTCGGCATAGGCGGGCTTCCCCGCGGCCGTATCGTCGAGATCTACGGCCCGGAATCTTCGGGTAAGACCACGCTCACCTTGCACGCCATCGCCAATGCCCAGCGCAATGGCGGAATCGCAGCCTTCATCGACGCCGAGCACGCGCTCGACCCGGAATACGCAGCAAAGCTTGGCGTCGACATCGATGCGCTTCTCGTTTCCCAGCCCGACACCGGTGAGCAGGCGCTTGAAATCGCCGACATGCTGGTGCGAAGTGGTTCTATCGACCTGATCGTCATTGACTCGGTTGCTGCGCTGGTTCCGCGCGCAGAAATCGAAGGCGAGATGGGCGACACGCACGTTGGTCTGCAAGCTCGACTCATGTCGCAGGCGCTGCGCAAGCTCACCGGTGGCCTGAGCCAGACCAACACCACCATGATCTTTATTAACCAACTGCGCGAAAAGATTGGTGTCTTCTTCGGAAGCCCCGAAACCACCGCCGGTGGTAAGGCGCTTAAGTTCTACGCGTCAGTTCGCCTCGACATCCGTCGTATCGAAACGCTAAAAGACGGCACGGATGCGGTGGGAAACCGCACGCGCGTCAAGGTCGTGAAGAACAAGATGGCTCCGCCCTTCAAGCAGGCGGAGTTCGACATTCTCTACGGCATTGGCATCTCCCGCGAAGGTAGCCTCATCGACTTCGGGGTCGACCACGAAATCGTCCGTAAGTCGGGCGCGTGGTACACCTACGACGGCGACCAGCTCGGCCAGGGCAAGGAGAAGTCTCGTGCTTTCCTGCTCCAAAATCCTGCGATCGCGCTTGAGATTGAGCAAAAGATCATGCGCAAGCTCGGTGTCGGTGCAGAAGCTAAGGCCGCCAATGCCAGCGAAGCGAAAGCGCTTGCTGACGCTGAGGCCGTTGCGGAGAAGGCAGCTAAGGCCAGTGCTAAGGCTGAGGCCAAAGCTGACGGCCCTACGTTGCCCGTGGCGGCTAAGGCGCCTGCCGCGCCCCTCAAGAAGGCTTCTGGGCAGTAGGTAGTACTGGTGAATTCCTCCGACGACGATTACATCGCCCCCGTCATCAACCTCTTTGCTGACAGGTCTAGCGCTGCGCGCGCTGATGTGGTGGAGTCGTCGCCGGAGGAATCCTCCGCAGAAGAACAATGGGCAGCTGAGGCCGTTGAAGAACCGCAGGCGGTGCTCCGCGCACTGCCCACAATGCGTGACTTCAGTCCGGCCAGCGAAAAAGAAGAAGAACCGCAGCCAGCAACACGTCGTGAGCCACGATTCGTCCCTGAACCGGTTGCTTCAGAAGTAACGATTTCGGCCGATCATCCCACTAACGGATCAGCAACGGTGGAGCCGGAAGATGGTTCGTCGCGCAAAGCACGAAAGCAAGCCCGCGACGGCTTCTCCGAGATCAGCCGAGTCAGCATGCGGGCGCTTGCTCGCCGCGGGATGTCCTCGCACGAGATGACCCAGTTCCTCGCCACCCGTGAATTCGAGTCCGACGAGGTCGAGGCAGAGATCGAGCGTCTTGAAGGATCCGCGCTCCTCGACGATGCGGCCCTCGCCGAAACGCTCACCCGCACATTGCGCGAACGTAAAGGCCTCGGCTCCGGCGGAATCATTGCGGAACTTCGTCGTCGAAAGATCGACCAAGAGCACATTGACGCCGTCGTCGACTTCGAGCGTGATGAAGAACAAGAACGCGCAAATGAAGTCGCACTCAAACGCGCACCACAACTCCGCTCACTCGACAACGAAACGGCCAAGCGCCGCCTCAGCGGATTCCTGCTTCGCAGAGGATATTCGGGCTCTGTGGTGTCATCGGCAGTCAACACCGCGCTGGCGCCCGGTGTCGGCGGATCATCGCACGGTCCCCGCTTTCGCTAGAAGCTCGGCCAGCTTCGCGCCTGTCAACCCTCCTCAACGTTGAGGCTTAAGGTGGAACACATGATTGACGAAAAACTGGCGACCCCGCGCAGCTACGAAGTGCGCACCTACGGGTGCCAGATGAACGTGCACGATTCAGAACGACTGAGCGGCTCGCTCGAAGCCGCCGGCTACGTGCGAGCGACTGAAGGCCAAGCGGACGTCGTCGTCATCAACACGTGTGCCGTCCGCGAGAACGCCGACAACAAGCTGTACGGCAACCTCGGCATGTTGGCGAGCGTTAAGAAAGAGCACGACGGCATGCAAATTGCTGTCGGAGGCTGTCTCGCTCAAAAGGATCAGGGCGTCATCCTCGAGAAAGCTCCGTGGGTTGACGTCGTCTTCGGCACCCACAACATGGGCTCACTGCCCACGTTGCTCGAACGGGCCCGCCACAACGAAGAAGCCCAACTCGAGATCCTCGAATCGCTCGACGTTTTTCCCTCCACTCTGCCCACGCGCCGCGAATCAACCCACAGCGCCTGGGTGTCGATCTCTGTCGGCTGCAACAACACCTGCACTTTTTGCATCGTTCCCACGCTGCGCGGTAAAGAGAAAGACCGTCGCCCCGGCGAGATTCTTGCCGAAGTGCAAGCGGTGGTCGATGACGGCGCTACCGAAATCACGCTCCTGGGTCAAAACGTGAACTCCTACGGCGTCGAATTTGGCGACCGCCAAGCGTTCAGCAAACTGCTGCGCGCCATGGGCTCCATCGAAGGCCTTGAACGCGTCAGGTTCACTAGCCCCCACCCGGCCGCATTCACCGACGACGTTATCGACGCGATGGCGGAAACCCCGAATGTGATGCCGCAGCTTCACATGCCACTCCAATCAGGCTCCGACCGCATCCTCAAAGCCATGCGCCGCAGTTACCGTTCGACCAAATTCCTCGGCATCCTTGAGCGAGTCCGTGCGCAAATGCCTCACGCCGCGATCACGACCGACATCATTGTGGGATTCCCCGGTGAGACCGAAGAAGACTTCCAAGACACCCTGCGTGTGGTCGAAGAATCACGTTTCGCCTCGGCCTACACGTTCCAGTACTCCATCCGTCCCGGAACGCCGGCGGCCACCATGGAAGACCAGATTCCTAAAGAGGTCGTACAAGAGCGCTACGAGCGACTCGCGGCGCTTCAGGACCGCATCTCGCGAGAAGAGAATGATAAGCAAATCGGCCGCACTCTCGAGGTGATGGTGACAGCAACGGAAGGCCGCAAGCAGGCTGAAACCGCGCGACTCTCTGGCCGCGCCGAAGACTCTCGACTCGTGCACTTCAACATCCCCGAGGGCAGCGCTACGCCCCGCCCCGGTGACGTCGTGACTCTCACGATCACTGAAGCTGCAGCGTTCCATCTCGTTGCCGACACCCAACCCGGGGGAGTGCTCAACATCCGTCGCACCCGTGCGGGAGACGCCTGGGACCGTGCCGAGGCAGCATCGTGTGGAGTCCCCACGGGCACCGGCACAAGTACTGACGCTGGCGCAGCAGACGCGAGTTCACGCGTATCGCTCGGTCTGCCCACGATCCGTGTCGCCACGACACCGATCTATGACCCCAGCGATTCCCTGCGCTAAGTAAGAAATGGCACAACCACCGCATGCCCAGCGCGAGCAGTCTCAACTGACCACGTCGGTGCCCGTGTCTGCCCGCTCTGACCACCCCGGCCCCGAGCCCGACCCGACACTTGCCAGCGACAGCGCTGCTGCGTTTCCGCTGGTAGTGGTCGTCGGCGCGACCGGCACAGGTAAGTCTGAACTCTCGTTGAACACAGCGGATGGTCTTGCGCGTCAGGGCATCTCATCCGAGATCATCAACGCGGATGCCATGCAGCTGTATCGAGGCATGGATATTGGCACAGCCAAGCTGCCTCTCGACCAGCGCCGCGGCATCCCACACCATCTGCTTGATGCGCTCGACCCCACCGACGACGCCAGCGTTGCTCAGTACCAGACGGATGCGCGGCGAATCATTCGGCAAATTCAGAGCGCCGGGCGCGTGCCGATCATGGTTGGCGGCTCGGGACTCTACGTTTCGAGCGTGATCCACGACTTCCAATTTCCTGCCCGAGACCCGGATGTTCGCGCGCGTCTTGAAGCCGAACTCGACGAGCTGGGTGTTGGTCTTCTTTTTCAGCGCCTTCAACAGCTCGACGCGGCAGCCGCGCACTCGATCGGCGCGAGCAATGGGCGGCGTATCGTTCGGGCCCTCGAGGTGATTGAGATTACGGGCGAGCCGTTCGGCGCCGGGCTTCCCGAAGAGAAAAAACTATGGACTCCCGCGCATATTTTTGGTGTAGCTGCGCCTCGAGATGAACTTGTTCCAAGGCTCAACGCCCGCGTGCAGCAGATGTGGGACTCCGGGTTGCTCGATGAGGTTCGTGAGCTTCGTCCGCGCGGGCTGGGCGTCACCGCCGCTCGCGCTATCGGTTATGCCCAGGCGATCGAGCAGTTGGACGGCACGCTCACTGAGGCAGACGCGATCGAGCAGACGGCCGCCCTCACGCGCCGCTATGCGCGTCGTCAGGTGGGCTGGTTCAAGCGTTACGACCAATGTCATTGGCTGCAGTATGACGATCCCGAGCGGGCAGAGCGCGCTCTGTCGATCGTCATGGGGGAGAATGGAACGCATGGCAACGCTTAACTTCACTAAAGGTCAGGGAACTGGCAACGACTTCGTGCTGTTTTCTGATCCGGATGGTGAGATTGACCTCACCCCGAAGCAGGTTGCGGCCATTTGCGATCGTCACTTTGGTGTGGGCGCCGATGGAATCATCCGCGCTGTTCGGTCCCGCAGTCTTGACGCGGGCGCTGCGGCGCTTGCCGAAGATGTCGACGCGGAGTGGTTCATGGACTACCGCAATGCTGACGGCAGCATCTCCGAGATGTGTGGCAACGGCATCCGTGTCTACGCGGAGTACCTCGCTAATGAGGGTTTTGTTGACTTCGAGCCAGGCGACACCTTGCCGATCGGTACTCGTGGCGGCGTGCGCGATGTTCAGCGCAACATGGCCGGCTATCAAGTCGACATGGGGCGTTGGGCGCTCGACGGCGGGGAGCCGCTCGTGCGGGCGAAAGAGCTTGAGGTCGCCCGTCCGGGCCTCGGTATCAATGTCGGAAATCCTCACGTTGTCGTAGCCCTCGCCGAAGAAGCAGAACTCGATGGTGTTGACCTCGGCTACATCCCCGTGATTGATCCGCTGCCCGAGCACGGCGCGAATGTTGAATTCGTGGTGCCGGCCGAGCCGCTCGTCAAAGATGGCGTTGGTTCGATTCGGATGCGCGTGCATGAGCGCGGCAGTGGCGAAACGTTGTCGTGTGGAACGGGTGCTGTCGCCGCAGCTCTGGCTATTCGTCATTACGCCGGAGCGAGCGCTCCCCACCAGTGGCGGGTCACCGTTCCCGGCGGAACCGTTGTCGTTCGCATGTTCCCGACCGAGGATGGCGAACACGTGTCGCTGAGCGGTCCGGCCGAACTCGTTTACACCGGCAGCCTCGAACTCGCGTAGCGCGCCACTGAGGGCCGTTGACGGCCCTTCGCTGCCGCCTAGGCGTCAGCGTCGTCGAGCGTTGTAGCGTGGTGTCTCGCCCGCAGTAGCCGGTAGCCCTTGTTAGTTGCGGCGCGAGTGAAACTGAAGTCGTCGGGGAAGGTTGCTTCCATCCAGCGGTGGAGGGAATCCGATCCGAGGTTCTTTTGTACAACCAGCCAGGCGTCGGCGTCTTCTTCGAGACGGGGTAGCCAAGTCTGGAGAATGTTGTGCAGCTCGTTCTTGCCGACGCGGATGGGCGGGTTCGACCAAATAGACATAAACGTTATGTCTTCGGGAACATCTGCGGGCAAAACCGCGTTAATGTTGGGTATGGACAATTTTTCGGCGTTTGCGCGCACAAGATCCAGTGCGCGCTCGTTGACGTCCACCGCCCACACCGTTGCATGAGGTGACTCGAGGGCAAGGGTGAGCGCCATCGGTCCCCAGCCGCAACCGAGGTCAAGCAGGTTTCCTCCCGGGGGAGGAGCGGGCACGTTCGCCAGTAGAACCTTGGTTCCAGCGTCGATCCGTTCCGGACTGAAGATCCCATTTGACGTGACAAGTTCGCGTTCGAGACCAGCAATGGTCGCGTGAATCGTCCGCAATTTGAGATCACTCTCGGGTGATGACGAGAAGTAATGCTCGTTAGCCATGCACAGAACTTACCGAAAACTAGAGAAGTAGGGTTAACCCAATGACGCGAAACACGACAGAAACCAGTATCGAGGCCAATGATGGCGACGACGCCGAGCGTTCCGTCGACCGTGTTCTGGCCGCAGAAAGCTCCGACCATGCGGCAGTGACGCGCTTCGGTTCCGAGGGAGCAGGCAAATCTGGCGCTCAGGCGCTGCAACCGGATGCTCACTATGAGTCCGATCGCGATGGTGATCAGTTCGATCGCGAGGATCGCCACGCCCTGAAGCGCGTGGCAGGTCTATCGACCGAACTTGATGACGTCACGGAGGTCGAGTACCGCCAGCTGCGCATCGAGAACGTGGTGCTCATCGGTATCTACGGGCAGGGAAACCTGCGCGAGGCCGAGAACTCGCTTCGAGAGCTTTCTGCGCTAGCCGAGACTGCGGGCGCCGTCGTGCTTGACGGCCTCCTGCAGCGCCGTAGCCACCCCGACCCGAGCACGTACCTGGGCAAGGGCAAGGCACGTGAGCTGAAGGATGTGGTGGCGGCAACTGGTGCCGATACCGTGATTGCCGATACCGAACTTGCCCCAAGCCAGCGACGCGCTCTTGAAGACGTTGTGGGAGTCAAGGTCATCGACCGCACTGCGGTGATTCTGGATATCTTCAGCCAGCACGCGACGAGCCGCGAGGGCAAGGCCCAGGTTGAGCTCGCTCAAATGGAGTACTTGCTTCCCCGTCTGCGTGGTTGGGGTGAATCGATGTCCCGCCAGGCCGGTGGCCAGGTGGGCGGTGCGGGTGCCGGTATGGGTAGCCGTGGCCCCGGTGAGACCAAGATTGAGCTCGATCGTCGCCGTATCCATACACGGATGGCGCGCCTGCGTAAGCAGATCAAGGGCTTTGCGCCGGCGCGTGAAGCGAAGCGGGCAAACCGTGATCGCTTTGAGGTTCCGAGTGTTGCTATCGCGGGCTATACGAACGCGGGCAAGTCAAGCCTGTTGAACCGCCTGACGCGCGCTGGTGTGCTCGTGGAGAACGCCCTGTTCGCGACCCTCGACGCTACCGTGCGTAAGTCGGCAACTGCCGATGGTCGGCTGTACACGTTGAGTGACACGGTGGGTTTCGTGCGTAACCTGCCTCATCAGCTGGTGGAAGCTTTCCGTTCGACGCTCGAAGAGATCGGTCAGTCCGATGTCATTGTGCACGTTGTCGACGCGTCGCATCCTGACCCTGGAGCTCAGCTCGCCACGGTGCGCGATGTTATTGGCGAACTCGGTGCGCGTGACATTCCCGAGATCGTTGTCTTCAACAAGAGCGATCTTGCGGATGACGATCAGCGTCTACTAATTCGTGGTCTGGAGCCGACGGGCATTTTTGTCTCGGCGCGCTCCGGTGAGGGCATTGACGAGCTCAATGCGCGCATCGCAGAACTCTTGCCTTCTCCTGAGATTGAGGTGACTCTGCTCGTGCCGTACGACCGCGGCGAGGTCATTTCACGCCTCCACGTGCAGGGCCGAGTGATCTCTACCGATTACCGCGAAGAGGGCACGTTGGTTACCGCGTTAGTTCACCCGGCGCGAGTTCCCGAGATTGAAGAGTTCGTTTCGCAGCAGGCCTAGAAGATTTAGCTGCAGCGACGGTGTTGTGCGCGCTCTAGAGCGCGCGCAACACCGTTACTACTTTGCCGAGCACTTGGGCGTAGTCACCCAGGATCGGCTCGAAGTTTGAGTTACGCGGCAATAGCCACGTGTGGCCATCTCGTTGACGAAAGACCTTCACTGTTGCTTCTTCGTCGAGCATGGCGGCGACGATATCGCCGTTCTCAGCCGTCTGCTGTTGACGCACGACGACCCAGTCGCCGTCACAGATGGCGGCATCGATCATGGAATCTCCCACGACCTTCAGCATGAAGAGTTCACCCTTGCCCACGAGTTGACGGGGGAGCGGGAACACTTCTTCAACATGCTGCTCGGCGGTGATCGGGATTCCGGCGGCGATGCGACCGACAAGCGGCACCATTGCTGCGTCGCCCATTGACGGGCTGATCGTGCTGGATTCGTCGACGGCGTTGGGCAGGTCGATAAGAACTTCGATGGCGCGCGGGCGATTGGGGTCGCGGCGCAGGTAGCCACTGAGCTCGAGCTGGTTGAGCTGGTGGGTAACGCTTGACAGTGAGGAGAGGCCGACGGCATCGCCGATCTCGCGCATGCTCGGCGGGTACCCCTGGGTGGAGACTGCTCGCTGAATCATTTCCAGGATTGCCTGCTGCTTCGCACTCAGGCTGGTGCGCCGCCGTGTTCCGCGCTCAGAAGCGTCGTCTCGGGGTGCTGTTGCGTCAGTCACGGATTCCTCTATTTCTGCCACTCACGATTCCAATGTCAGTGGCTCATTCGAAACTGTATCCGCAGAAGGGGTCAAAAACAAACATTTGTTCGAGTGTCGGGAGCAAATGTCAGTGGCTTCTTCGAATATGTACTTGATATTCGAACTATTCGAATGTATGTTCGGAACACAACTTCGCATCCGGTTCTCCCGGCCGAGAACCGGATGCGATACCACCCCATGAGGAGCGAATGATGTCTACTGCTGTGATTGCACCTAACGCGGCTGTCCGTGCACGGCAGTCCGCACCGCGTCTTCGCCTCACCACGCGTGGTCGCGTCGTCCTTATGACTCTCGCGGCCACGCCGTTGGTTATCGCGGCCCTTCTCATCTCGCTCAACAGCGGCGGCGCTGCTGCGACTCTTGAGTCCAACGAGAACGCCTTCGTCTATGTCGATGTGGCGGCGGGGCAGTCCCTGTGGAACATTGCCGAGCAGCACGCCCCGGGTCATGACCCGCGCGAGGTTGTTGCCCAGTTGATCGAAGTGAACCAGATGTCGTCAGCAGACATCTTCGCGGGTCAAGAGCTCGCGATCCCCGCCAGCTTTTCCAACTAGCCTGCCCCGCTCCGCCGGCGTCGTCACTGGCCCCGGCATCCGGTCACAGCCAGTTCCTCTACGATTGGTGGAGTGACTTCGCTATCAGATCTCCCTATTCGTGATGACCTCAGGGGCCTTACGCCCTACGGTGCACCAACCGATCCGGTTCGCATCCAGCTGAATGTCAACGAGAACACGCATCCGATTCCGGAGGCGGTTGCCACTGACATTGTCATGGCTCTCGCCGGCGCTGTTATGAATGCCAACCGCTACCCCGACCGCGAATTCACTGAACTCCGTGAATCACTTGCGGCCTACCTCGGTCACGGCCTTACTGCCGACAACATCTGGGCGGCCAATGGTTCCAACGAAGTGCTTCAGCAGACGCTGCAGGCGTTCGGCGGGCCAGGGCGCCGCGTGCTTGGCTTCCCGCCCACCTACTCGATGCACTCCATCATCGCCTCAGGCACCGGCACCGAGTGGGTCACGGCACCGCGCGATCCTGCCTACGACATCACGCCAGAGAGCGTCGTTGCCGCAATCGCTGAGCACACGCCCGATGTTGTTTTTCTCTGTTCCCCTAACAATCCCACCGGCACCCCCGTCAGCAACGACACGATCGTGGCCGCCTACGACGCTACCGACGGCATCGTGCTCGTCGACGAAGCGTATGCCGAGTTCTCTGATCGCGAATCGGCTCTGTCGCTCCTTGAGGGTCGCCCGAGACTTCTCGTGTCCCGCACGATGAGTAAGGCCTTCGCCTTCGCCGGCGCGCGAGTCGGTTACCTCGCCGCGGATCCGGCGATCGCGGACGCCTTGCGTTTGGTGCGACTCCCGTACCACCTATCGGCGCTCACGCAGGCGGCGGCCGTAGCGGCACTGGCCCACGCGCCGCAAATGCTTGCCATGGTCGACGAGATCAAGGCGCAGCGTGATCGCATGAGCGCTGGACTTGAAGCATTGGGATTCACCCCCGTACCCAGTGAGTCCAATTTCGTCTTGTTCGGCAACGTCGCTGACCCTCAAGAACTGTTCCACAAGCTCCTCATTCAGGACATCCTGATCCGCGACGTCGGCATCCCGCACCACTTGCGAGTCACTGCTGGCACCGAAGAGGAAACCACTGCGTTCTTGGATGCGATGGCCGACCTCCAGACGCTCGGTAGAGTTGAACAATGACCTCACAGCGCACCGCGACAATTACGCGCGAAACTAGCGAGTCGAGCATCGAACTTTCGATCAATCTCGACGGCACCGGCACCTCATCTATTGACACGAGCGTGCCCTTCTACGACCACATGCTTACGGCGTTCTCGAAGCACTCGCTCATCGATCTCACCGTCAAGGCCAGCGGAGATACGCACATTGATGTGCACCACACGGTCGAAGACATTGGCATTGCGCTCGGGATGGCCATCAGGCAAGCGCTCGGCACCAAGGCAGGCATCTCGCGCTACGGTGACGCGCTTGTTCCGCTTGATGAGGCGCTCGTGCGTGCTGTTGTTGACGTCTCCGGTCGTCCTTATCTCGTCCACACGGGCGAGCCCGCGGGGTTCGAGATGCACCTTATCGGTGGTCACTTCACCGGCTCGATGGTGCGTCACGTCTTTGAGGCAATAAGTTACAACGCGGGTATCACCGTTCACGTGACCGTTCTGGGTGGTCGCGACCCGCACCACATTGCTGAGGCAGAGTTCAAGGCCTTCGCTCGCGCGATGCGTGCTGCGGTTGAGCCGGATGCTCGCGTCACGGGAATCCCCTCTACGAAGGGTGCGCTCTAGAGTGGCTGCTCCTTCGGTTGTCATCCTCGACTACGGCTCCGGCAACATTCACTCGGCAGCGAAGGCTCTCGAGGCTGCTGGCGCGAACGTTCGCCTGAGTGCGGATCGTTCGGTCGCTGAGGCGGCTGACGGGCTCCTCGTGCCCGGCGTCGGTGCTTTCGCTGCTGTGATGTCGGCGCTCGAATCAGTTCGCGGGGGCGCAATCATCGAGAAGCGCCTCACCGGAAGTCGCCCAGTCATGGGCATCTGTGTGGGCATGCAGGTGCTCTTCGCCTCGGGCGACGAACACGGTATTCAGACCGAAGGCCTCAACGAGTGGCCTGGTGTTGTAGAAAAGTTACCCGCCCCGGTTTTGCCTCACATGGGGTGGAATACTGTCGAGACTCCTGACGACACGACGCTGTTTGATTCGGTGCGAGACGAACGTTTCTATTTCGTGCACTCCTACGCTGCACAACAGTGGACGCTTGATGTTCAGCCGCCTTTTCCTCAGCCGAAGCTCACGTGGGCAGACCACGGCGGCCGATTCTTAGCCGCGGTCGAAAACGGGCCATTGACTGCCACTCAATTTCACCCCGAGAAGTCGGGCGAAGCTGGAATCCGACTACTAAGTAACTGGTTGAAGACCTTCTGATTTTGCTGAGGTTCTACGTGCACTAGTATCGGATGCTTGTGCGCGGCGTTCCGCGGTCAGGTCTTTAGAGAGCGTATCTATGAGCGAGTTCAACAAAACCCCCGGTCTAACCCTGCTGCCGGCAGTGGATGTAGCCGACGGCAAGGCAGTGCGTCTCACGCAAGGCGAGGCTGGAACCGAGAAGAGTTACGGCGATCCGTGCGCTGCAGCTCACGACTGGGCCGACCAGGGCGCCGAGTGGATTCACCTCGTTGACCTCGATGCTGCATTCGGTCGTGGCGACAACCACGCGATGATCAAGAAGGTCATCAAGTCGACGCCGAGGCGCGTCAACATCGAACTTTCGGGTGGTATCCGCGACGACGAGTCGCTGGAATCTGCTCTTGCGACTGGCGCGAAGCGCATCAACCTCGGCACTGCCGCGTTGGAAAACCCCGAGTGGGCTGCTCACGTTATCGCCGAATATGGCGAGGCCATTGCTGTTGGTCTTGATGTTCGCGGCACGACGCTGGCTGCTCGCGGCTGGACGCAAGAGGGTGGCGACATTTGGACGGTTCTCGACCGTCTTGAATCTGCCGGATGCTGCCGCTACGTCGTTACTGACGTCACTAAGGATGGCACGCTGCAGGGCCCGAACATTGAGCTGCTTCGCCAGGTCATGGAGCGCACACACCGCCCGGTAATTGCCTCTGGCGGAATCTCGAGCTTGGACGACCTTATTGAGCTGCGCGAACTTGTTCCGCAGGGTCTTGAGGGCGCCATTGTGGGCAAGGCTCTCTATGCGAAGGCGTTCACGCTGGCTGAAGCGCTCGACGTCTCCTCGCACTAGGCGAATCACTTCGCGGGCGCGGAAACCGGAACTGACCTAGCACTGACACAGGAGCTGACATGGGCGCAGAAGTGAACGCAACGGATTCCGCAGGCGTACCGTGGGAGGGGCGTTCCTTTGAGCCCAACGCAGCACCGGATGACGATGGCAGCGCTCCTCAAGCGCTCATGGCCACTATCACCCGCTTTCATGCTGGCGATGCCACCGAAGCTGAGGTTGTCGATCAGGTTCGCGAGTCCCGCCTTCTGATCCCGCTGCTTGCCAAGGCAGGGGAGACCGGCACCACCGCCGAGGGGCTCACTGTCGACAAGACGCAAGAGCTCTCAATCGTCACGGTTACGGGGCCAGATGGCCGTGCCGTGTTGCCCGTATTCAGTTCTGTCGAGGCGATGAAGGCGTGGAATCCGGATGCTCGGCCAGTGCCAGCGGCAGGCACCCGTGTGGCGCTTGCGGCCGCCAGCGAAAACACTGACCTCGTGATCATCGATCCGCTCAGCGACAGCGAGTTCATCCTTCGTCGCCCGGCAGTGTGGGCGATCGCGCAGTCTGCTCCGTGGACGCCGAGCTTCTTGCGTGCCGATGTGCGGGACGAGTTCGCAGCATCCGCTGAGAGCGAAGAATGCGTCGCTGATATCCAGCTATTGGCCGGCGACCCCGGGGCACGGCTGCATGGCCCCGAGTTGGTCGTTCAGATCGCGATGCGCGAGGGGCTTGACCGCGAGACCTTAGATGCGGTCATGGAGCGGATGCGCGAACGCTGGAGTGCCTCTGAACTCATCGCTCAGTCGGTCGATTCGCTCGCAGTCCAAGTCATTCGCGCACCAGCCGCTGACGTGCCCACTAGCTGACAGCAACTAGCGGGCGCCGCCTTAGTTGACGGGGCCGGTGTACTTTTCGCCTGGGCCCTTGCCGGGGGCATCGGGGAACCGCGACTCTTCGCGGAACGCGAGCTGAACCGAGCGGAGTCCGTCACGCAGCGGGCGCGCATGGTGGTCACCGATCTCGGGGGCGGCGGCGGTCACGAGGCCGGCAAGAGCGGTAATCAGTTTGCGGGCTTCGTCGAGGTCCTTCTCTGACTCCGCATCCGGGCCATCAGAAAGGCCGAGTTTCACCGCAGCAGCGCTGAGCATGTGTACGGCGACGGTGTTGATTACCTCGACTGCGGGCACTTCTGAGATGTCTCGTGCTTCATTTGTCTCGTCTGGGGTGGGCTCGCTCATGATGTCCTTCGCTTATTGGGGTTCGCTCTGCTATTCTTATGCAGGCCCGGGGCTCGCCCCGGTTACGAAAGTGGAGATTCTCCCACCTGTCAACCGCATATAAGGTTACCGGGTAGTTACACCCCGCACAGTTCGCTGGCGTTGCAGTACGCATGATTCGTGTTTGAATCAGCGCATTGTTCCGGATGTGGACTGCGCAGCTTTAAAGGGTGATGCAGCATTCGCTGCGTTTGATCCTCTTTCGTGCCACGGCATCCGCCGAACTGCGTTTACCAGACGACTACCGTTTGGCTGCGCATCACGAAATGTAAGGAGAACACGCATCAGCGATCCCCGTACCAACGACCGAATCCGAGTCCCTGAGGTCCGTCTTGTCGGACCCGGTGGCGAACAAGTCGGTGTCGTCTCTATTGACGTCGCCCTCAAGCTCGCCCAAGAGGCAGATCTTGATTTGGTCGAGGTAGCTCCCAGCTCTAAGCCTCCCGTTGCCAAGATTATGGATTACGGCAAGTTCAAGTACGAAGAGGCGCAGAAGGCGAAAGAAGCTCGTCGCAACCAGACGAACACGATTCTCAAAGAGGTTCGTTTCCGTCTCAAGATTGACAAGCACGACTACGAAACCAAGCGCAAGCGCGCCGAGGGATTCCTCGCTGGCGGCGACAAGGTCAAAGCGATGATCTTGTTCCGTGGCCGTGAGCAGTCTCGCCCCGATCAGGGTGTGCGTTTGCTTCAGAAGTTTGCCGAAGATGTCTCCGAGTTCGGTTCTATTGAATCGACACCGACTATTGACGGTCGCAACATGGTCATGATTATTGGCCCACACAAGACCAAGGCAACAGCTAAGGCTGAAGCCGAGGCCCGCAAGGCAGCTAACAAGAAGCCTCGTGAGGCAGAAGTTCCAGAGAAAGAGGAGAAAGATGCCTAAGCAGAAGACGCACTCAGGCACCAAGAAGCGTTTCAAGGTCACCGGTAGCGGCAAGGTCATGAAGCAGCAGGCGGGTATGCGACACAACCTCGAGGTTAAGAGCAGCAAGCGTAAGCGCGCACTCAACCAGGATCAGGTCATTGCGCCGCAGGACGCCAAGACAATCAAGAAGCTTCTCGGTAAGTAAAGGGTTTAGGAATACATCATGGCAAGAGTAAAAAGGGCGGTTAACGCTCACAAGAAGCGTCGGGTAATCCTCGAACGCGCCAAGGGTTACCGCGGCCAGCGTTCGCGTCTCTACCGCAAGGCCAAGGAGCAGGTCACTCACTCCCTCGTCTACGCATACCGCGACCGTCGCGCCCGCAAGGGTGAATTCCGTCGTCTGTGGATTCAGCGCATCAACGCTGCGTCGCGTGCGAACGGCCTCACCTACAACCGTCTCATCCAGGGTCTGAACCTTGCTGGTGTGCAGGTTGACCGTCGTATCCTCGCTGACCTCGCGGTCACCGAGCCCGCCACGTTCGCGTCGCTGGTTGCAACCGCTAAGGCTGCACTTCCTGCTGACACGTCGGCACCCCGTTCGGCTGCGTAACTAGCCGCACAACTATTCGTGCAATCGGCACGCTGTGGCGACCAATTTGGTCCCTACAGCGTGCCGATTCTCGTATGTGCAGGGCGCGAGCTTAGGGTTAGTGGCGTGATTGATAACCCGCGCTCGCCACGTGTACGAGCAGTGGCCAAACTTGCAAAGAAGAGTGCCCGGTCTGAGACCGGGCTTTTTCTCTTGGAAGGCCCCCAATCCGTAGCTGAAGCTCTTGAGTTTCGCCCGGATCTCTTGGTTGAGCTCTACGCCACTCCTACCGCTCTCGAGCGCCACAGCGATCTCGCTCGTGCCGCCGAAGCTGCGGAAATCGAAATTGAATTCGTTTCTGAGCAGGTGCTCGAGACGATGGCTGACACTGTCACTCCTCAGGGCATTCTGGCTGTCTGCCGCCAGTTCCCGACGTCGGTTAAAGACCTTCTTTCTGGCGGGCCGAAACTGATCGCAATTCTTGAAGAGGTTCGTGATCCTGGCAACGCCGGCACGATCATTCGTGCAGCGGATGCCGCTGGTGCCGACGGCGTGATTCTTACGGGTCGCAGTGTTGACCTTTACAACCCCAAGGTTGTGCGCGCCACGACGGGATCTCTGTTCCACCTTCCTGTTGCTGTCGGTGCCGAGCTCGAAGCGGTGCTGGAGCGCGTCAAGGGGGAGGACATGCGTGTTCTTGCCGCCGATATCAAGGGTGGCGATTTGTTGGCGGCTCGCAATGAGGGCGTTCTCGATAAGCCCTCGGCGTGGCTGTTTGGCAATGAAGCTCGTGGCCTGACGGACGAGCATTATGCCTTGGCCGACTGGGTGATTTCGGTGCCGATTTATGGCCATGCTGAGTCGATGAACCTCGCCACTGCGGCATCCGTCTGCCTGTATGAGAGTGCTTTCGCGCAGCGCAGCAACTGATCGTAACCGGTACTCGTGATTTAGTGTCACGACCGTGTTACAACTAGGCGCGTTGATTGACCCCCGTTGCAGGCGTGTGTTTATCTTGGTGAATGGCAGCGCAGAGCGGTGAACCTCTGGTCGTTATCGACCACGTCAACAAACATTACGGTGAGCTTCACGTGCTCAAAGACATCTCCACCACGATTAAACGTGGCGAGGTAGTTGTCGTTATCGGGCCGAGTGGTTCGGGAAAGTCCACGCTCTGCCGTGCGATCAATCGCCTTGAGACGATCGACGATGGCACCATCACGATTGATGGCAAGTTGCTGCCCGAAGAAGGCGCTGGTCTGGCCAAGTTGCGCGCAGACGTCGGCATGGTGTTCCAGTCTTTCAACCTCTTCGCTCACAAGACGATTCTTGAGAACGTCACTCTTGGCCCGCGCCGCGTGCGCAAGATGTCCAAGGCGGAGGCCGACAAGAAGGCGATGGAGCTTCTCGATCGCGTTGGTATCGGCAACCAGGCATCCAAGATGCCGGCTCAGCTTTCCGGTGGCCAGCAGCAGCGTGTAGCGATCGCTCGATCGCTCGCGATGGATCCCAAGATCATCCTTCTCGACGAGCCCACATCGGCTCTCGACCCTGAGATGATCAATGAAGTTCTCGATGTCATGGTGCAGCTCGCCAAAGACGGAATGACCATGCTCGTGGTCACCCACGAGATGGGCTTCGCCCGCAAGGCTGCCGACCGCGTGATCTTCATGGCGGACGGCGAAATCGTTGAAGAGGCCGAGCCCGAGCAATTCTTCACCAACCCTCAATCTCCGAGAGCGCAAGACTTCCTCTCGAAAATTCTTACCCACTAACTCAGCGGGTAATCCCCACAGCAGCAAGGAGAAACACATGAGACTCAAAAAAGGTCTGATGATTTCTGCCATCGCCGCCGTAGGCCTTCTTGGCCTCAGCGCGTGTGCAGCAGACACTTCGTCTACTACCGACACCGACATGGTCGTTCCCGAGTTTGAAGCAGGCACCACGATGGCTGACCTCGCTGAGGCAGGCACGATCACCATCGGCACCAAGTTCGACCAGCCGCTGTTCGGCCTCAAGGGTCCGTCAGGCGACCCCGTCGGATTTGACGTCGAGATTGGTAAGCTCGTTGCCGCTTCGCTCGGCATTAGCGAAGACAACATCGAGTGGGTAGAAACGGTTTCTGCCAACCGTGAAACGTTCATCGAGAATGGCACCGTAGACATCGTGATCGCGACGTACACGATCAACGACACTCGCAAGGAAGTTATTTCCTTCGCTGGTCCTTACTACAACGCAGGCCAGGACATTCTCGTTCTTGAAGGCAACCCCGAGGGCATCACTGGCCCCGAGGACCTCGCAGGCAAGGACGTCTGCAGCGTTGCCGGTTCCACTTCAGAGAAGAACATCGCTGAGTACGACGTCAACCTCATCACTACTGACGCTTACTCAGCATGCCTCGAGCCGCTTCGCAGCGGTAACGTGATCGCTGTCACCACTGACAACGTGATCTTGGCCGGCCTTGCCGACCAGAACCCGGGTGAGTTCGAAGTTCTGAGCAACCCGTTCACTGAGGAGCCTTACGGTATCGGTCTCGGTCATGATGACGACGAGTTCCGCGACTTCATCAATGACGTTCTCGAGACCTCGTACTCCGATGGTTCATGGGATGCGGCTTGGGAATCGACTGCAGGCCAGGTCCTGAAGCTTCCGACCCCTCCTGCTGTAGACCGCTACAGCAACTAGTGTGCTCGGTGCCCGCCTGCGACTAACGCAGGCGGGCACCATTCACGCCCTATTCACTTACTTTCCAGGAGGCCCGGATGGACGTCATCTCTAACGCGATCGACGCCCTTGTCGACATAACGCCGCTCTACATGCAGGGCTTTCTTTTGACACTGGCCCTGTTGGGCATTGCTGGTGTTGGGGCGTTTATTCTCGGGGTACTCATTGCGGCGATGCGCATTTCGCCGGTTCCTTCCTTGCGTGTTTTTGCAACGGTGTACACGGAGATCCTTCGTAACATTCCGCTCCTTCTGGTGCTTTTCTTTTGCGCCTTTGTGCTCCCCATCCTTGGTGTCGACCTTGACTACTTCCTCCTAGCCGCTCTTGGCTTGACTCTGTACACCTCACCTTTCGTCGCTGAAGCGGTGCGTTCAGGGTTCAATGGTGTTCCCGTCGGCCAAGCCGAAGCCGCTCGTAGTATTGGCATGGGATTCACCCAGACGGTTGGCCTCGTAATTCTTCCTCAGGCAAGCCGCATGGTCGTTCCGCCACTTATCAACGTCTTCATTGCTTTGACCAAGAACACTTCGGTTGCCGGGGCTTTCTTTGTGAACGAACTATTCAAGGCGACCGGCGCTGCGTCCCGCGACCACGGCGACCTCGTGTTGCTCACCCTGGTGTACGCGGCAGCGCTTTATCTGGCCATTACTATTCCGCTTGGGCTCATAGCCGGAGCGATCGAGAAGAAGGTTATGGTGCTGCGATGAGTGCGAGCGTGCTGTACGACGCCCCGGGTCCGAAGACTCGGCGCAATTCCGCCATCGCCTCCGTGGTCGGTGCGATGCTCATCATCGCGCTTATCGTCTGGGCGTACTTCATCTTGGCTGCGCCGCGTGTGAGCGCTAACGGCGCTGAGCAGCCGGGACTTTTTGACCCGTCGAGAACCGACATTCTGGCTGACCCTGAAGTCTGGGGCGCGTTCGGGCGAGGCGTTGTAAACACTTTGCGGATGGCGGGAGTCGCGGCAGTGCTGGCGATCATCGTCGGAATTCTGTTTTCTTTCGGGCGCACTGCTGCCTCTAAATGGATCCGCATTCCTACGTCGATCTTGCTTGAGATTTTCCGCGGGATGCCGTTGCTGTTGCTTATTTTCTTCGTTTTCTTGATGTTCTCTACCGGTGGCTACTGGGCCGGTGTGCTTGGTCTCGGAATCTACAATGGTGCGATCATCGGCGAAGCTCTCCGTGCCGGCATCAGTTCTTTGCCCAAGGGACAGCGTGAAGGTGGGCTGTCGATCGGCCTCACCTCGCTGCAGACCCGCTTTATCGTGGAGTTCCCGCAGGCCTTCCGCCAGATGTTGCCGATCATTTTGGCGCAGCTTGTCGTGCTGTTGAAAGACACGTCGCTGGCGTACGTCGTGGCGTACCCCGAGCTCTCGCGCACGATCAAGGAGCTGCAGAACTTTTACGGCAGCCGCTACGTCTTCACGCTGTTTGCCATCGGTCTGGTCATTTACCTCGTCATGAACGTGAGCCTCTCGTACATCGCCCGCTATATCGCGAAGAAGAGCGGTCCGAAGGATGGCGCGACCACTCCGAACACACCCAAGCAACCTGGCGTAGATGGCACTCGTGCCATCACGATGCCGCCGCGCGGTCACGCCAGCTACGGCGTCGACAATGGCAGCACTGGCGGCGGCGGGTACTAGCTCTGCAATGAGGGCGGCCCGCCACAGCGGTGTCCGCTAAACTCGGTTCTTGTGTCTGAACCCACCCCGATCACAGAACCAGCGGTAACCGCAGCGGTCGAAGCAGCTCTTGCTGCCATCGAAGCCGCCGCGACAATGGCCGATCTCAAAACGGTGCGCGGAGCCCATCTTGGCGAAGGGTCACCGCTTGCGGCGCTCAACGCCCAGATGAAAAACGTGGACCCGGCAGACCGAGCGGCCACCGGCAAGCTCATCGGAGCCGCACGCGGCCGCGTCAACGGCGCTTTTAGCGCCCGTGAGGCCGAGCTGGCCGTCGCCGAAGAGCAAGCGAAGCTCGCGGCAGAAGCCGTGGATGTCACGGCCGTCGCCACTCGCTACGTGAAGGGCGCCCGGCATCCGCTGAGCCTGCTCATGGAGCACATGAGCGACATCTTCGTCGGCATGGGATGGGAGGTCGCAGAAGGCCCCGAGCTTGAGAACGAGTGGTTCAACTTTGACGCGCTCAACTTCGACGAAGATCACCCGGCCCGCGCCATGCAAGACACGTTCTTCATTGACCCCGTCGACTCGCACTTGCTGTTGCGCACGCACACGAGCCCGGTTCAGATCCGCTCCCTTCTTGAGCGCCCACTGCCGGTATATGTCGTCGCGCCCGGACGCGTGTTCCGCACGGACGAACTCGATGCCACCCACACTCCCGTCTTCCACCAGCTGGAGGGTATCGCGATCGACAAGGGCCTCACCATGGCGAACCTGCGGGGCACGCTTGAGCACCTCGCGCGCGCCATGTTCGGCGAGGGCGCCCAGATTCGTCTGCGCCCCAACTACTTCCCGTTCACCGAGCCCAGCGCCGAAATGGACGTGTGGCAGCCCAACGCCAAGGGGGGCGCCCGCTGGGTTGAATGGGGCGGCTGCGGAATGGTCAACCCCAACGTGCTTCGTGCCGCCGGGATAGACCCCGAGGAATACCAGGGCTTCGCCTTCGGAATGGGAATTGAGCGCACGCTGCAGTTCCGCAACGAAATGAATGACATGCGAGACATGGTCGAGGGCGATATTCGTTTCTCCCAGCAGTTCGGAATGGTGGTCTAATGAAAATTCCCATGAGTTGGTTGCGGGAATTCGTTGAGATCCCGATAGACATCACTCACGAACAGGTTCACGCTGCGCTCGTGAAGGTTGGCTTTGAAGAAGAAGACGTCCACGGTTTCGATATCTCTGGTCCGGTCGTGGTTGGCCAGGTTCTTGAGTTCGTTGGCGAGCCCCAGTCCAATGGCAAAACCATCAACTGGTGCCAGGTCGATGTTGGCGAAGCGGAGCCTCGCGGCATCGTGTGTGGAGCCCACAACTTTGTGGTCGGCGACAAGGTTGTTGTCACGCTTCCCGGCTCGGTTCTTCCCGGCCCGTTCCCGATCGCTGCACGCAAGACTTACGGTCACGTCTCTGATGGAATGATCGCGTCGACTCGCGAACTTGGTCTCGGAGACGAGCACGACGGCATCCTCGTGTTGTCCACATTGGGTCTCGACCCCGAGGTCGGAACGAGCGCGATCGAGCTGCTCGGTCTCGATGACTTCGGGGTGGAGATCAATGTCACGCCCGACCGTGGGTATGCCATGTCGTTGCGCGGTGTTGCGCGTGAATACGCTCTCTCGACGGGCGCAAAGTTCACCGATCCTGCCGACGCTCCCACGATCACCGAGGCGAGCGGCTTCCCCGTCGTTATCGCCGACGACGCGCCCATTCGCGGTCGCGCCGGAGTGCGCGCCTTCGTCACGCGCGTCGTACGGAACGTGGATGTTACCAAGCCAACGCCGTCGTGGATGATCACGCGCCTGACGCTCGCCGGCATCCGCTCGATCTCGCTCACGGTAGACATCACGAACTACGTCATGCTCGAACTCGGGCAGCCGATTCACGCCTATGACCTCGACCGAGTATCGGGCGGATTGACGGTTCGTCGCGCTAAAGCGGGGGAGACGCTCACCACCCTCGACGACAAGTCGCGCACGCTCAACCCTGAAGACCTGCTCATCACCGACGAGTCCGGCCCCATCGGCTTGGCTGGCGTCATGGGTGGGGCAAGCACTGAAATCACGGATGCCTCCACCAACGTTCTGATCGAGGCCGCCAACTTCGAACCGATCTCGATCGCGCGCACTGCTCGCCGCCACAAGCTCGGCAGCGAAGCATCACGTCGTTTCGAGCGCGGAGTCGACCCGCTAGTGGCTTCTGCGGCGGCTGCGCGCGTCGTTGAACTTCTCGTGGAGCTGGGCGGCGGCACCGTCGATGCTCTCGGCAGCGACCTACTAGCCGAGCACACCCCAGATGCTGTTGATCTGCCTGAGGGCTATGCCGAAGGCCTGATCGGCGTTCATTACTCCGCCGATGAGATCACCGACTCTCTGCAGGCTATTGGCGCCGAGGTTACTGTGACTGACACTGGCTGGAGCGTGACACCACCGAGCTGGCGTCCCGACCTCGGTGACAAGACCACGCTCGTTGAAGAAGTTGCCCGCATCGTGGGTTACGACCGTATTCCGGCTGTGCTCCCCGTTGCTCCTCCGGGCCGCGGGCTCACTCGCGCCCAGCGCCTGCGTCGCACCGTCTCTAACAGCCTCGCGGCATCCGGCCTCACCGAGGTCTTGGCCTACCCGTTCATCTCTCAGCAGTCGAACGACCTTTTTGGCTCGCCTGAAGCTGGGGGAGCGACCACGATCAAACTCGCAAACGCCTTGGACCCGGATGCCGCAACCCTGCGTCGTTCGTTGCTGCCGGGCCTCGCGGCGATCGCGCACCGCAATGTCTCTCGTGGACTCACGGACCTCGCTCTCTTCGAGGTCGGAACGGTGTTCCTGCCCGAAGCGGGCCACCGTTACGGAAGCACCTCGTTGCCGCTCGGCTATGAGTTGCCCAGTGACGCCGCTCTCGCCGAACTGCGTTCGAGCATCCCGGAACAACCGTGGCACGTTGCCGCGCTGTTCCTCGGTGATGCCGTTACGCGCCAGCCGGGTCAGCAACCACTCTCTCGCGGGCTCGCGGATGCTCTCGCCACGGTTCAGCAGCTGGCGGCGACGCTGTCCGTCGACATCGACGTCGTGACGGGTACCCATCAGGCGATGCACCCTGGTCGCACCGCCGAGCTTCGCGTGGGCGACCACACTGTTGGCTACGCCGGCGAGTTGCTGCCGGCCCTGGCGCTTGAACTCGATTTGCCGCGTGTTGTTGCGGTGCTTGAGCTCGACCTCACCGTGCTGATCACGAGTGCTGCTGTAGATATCGCTGCGACTCCCATCGTGTCGTACCCGGCCGCTACGCAAGACCTGTCTCTCGTAGTGCCGGTGGCTGTTCAGGCTGGCGAGTTGTTGGCCATCATCCGCGAGGGTGCAAGCGAACTCTTGGAGAACGTGCGGCTCGTCGATGACTACCGTGGCACCGGCATCCCGGAATCGCACAAGTCGCTGACTTTTGCGCTGAGGTTCCGTGCCAGTGACCGCACGCTCACGCAGGCAGAAGCGACCGACGCGAAGAACGCTGCGGTTGCCCTTGCTGGCGAACGAGTGGGCGCTGAACTGCGCGAGTAACCACTAATTGGTGCGAAAGCCGGTTGTCTCTCGCAGAGTGGCAACCGGCTTTCTGCGTTTGTCGATTAGCCTGCCGCGCGCTCTGGGCACTACTCTAGAAATGTGACCGACTTCCGCACTTGCAGCCAGCGTTTCTCGCTGAGCTTTGTGGTGCCGTCTTCGCCGGTTCTCCGCGGGGCTGACGAGCGACGATAGGCGGAGTTTCGCCACAACCCACGAGGTCGTGTGTGATTCGCCGCCGCAAGTGTTCTCGATTCCGAACCCACTGAAGGTAATTCCATGTCAATTTCGGTCGCTGTGGCCGGTGCCAGCGGTTATGCCGGTGGCGAGCTTCTTCGCCTGCTGTCCACCCATCCTGAGTTCGATGTCACGACGGTGACCGCGTTTAGTAACGCCGGTCAGCGCCTCATCGATGTGCAACCGCATTTGCGGTCTCTCGCACACCTAGTTTTTCAGCCGACGGAGCCCGAAGTGCTCGCCGGTCACGATGTTGTTTTCTTTGCGTTGCCACACGGCAAGTCGGGAGCGTTAACGGCTGAGCTCAGCCCCGACACTCTCGTCGTTGACTGTGGTGCCGATCACCGCCTCACCAGTGAAGACGACTGGGCTGCCTTCTACGGCGGCGAGTTCTACGGTGCCTGGGACTACGGGATGCCCGAACTGCTGCACGCCGCCGGGGGCACGCAACGTCAAGTCCTTGCCGGTTCGAAGCGTATTGCGGTGCCCGGCTGCAACGTGACAGCCATTACGCTGGGGCTCGCTCCCGGCATCCGTTCCTCGTTGATCGAGTCAGAAGACATCGTGGCGGTGCTTGCGGTCGGGCCTTCGGGCGCGGGCAAGAGCCTGAAGGTTAACCTGCTCGCGAGCGAAATGATGGGCTCTGCTTCGGCGTATGCCGTTGGCGGCACTCATCGTCACACTCCGGAGATCGCGCAGAATTTGAAAGTCGCTGGCGCTTCATCGGTGACGGTGTCGTTCACTCCCGTCCTCGTGCCCATGTCACGCGGCATTCTCGCGACCTCCACTGCGAAGCTCGCTGACGGGGTCACCGCGGCCCAAATTCGGGAAGCGTGGGAGACCGCCTATGCCGACGAGCCGTTCATTCACGTCTTGCCTGAGGGACAGTTCCCGCGCACCGCTGATACGTTGGGCGCCAACACCGCCCTGATCGGGCTTGCCGTTGACGAAGCAGCGCGTCGCGTGGTTGTCGTCAGCGCAATCGACAATCTTGTAAAGGGCACCGCAGGCGCCGCCATTCAATCGACAAATATTGCGTTAGGCCTTGAGGAAACCCTCGGTCTGGCGCTGGACGGAGTAGCACCATGAGCGTCACAGCAGCCGCAGGATTCGAAGCAGCCGGGGTCGAAGCGGGGCTCAAGGCCAGCGGTGGTCTCGATGTCGCCCTCGTCGTCAACCGCGGCCCACGCTTCGATGCAGCCGCCGTGTTCACGAGCAATCGTGCGCAGGCTCACCCCATCATCTGGTCCAAGCAGGTCATCGACGATGGCGTTGTCACAGCGATCGCCCTCAACTCGGGTGGAGCCAACTGTTTCACAGGCCCCCAGGGTTTTCAGGTAACGCACGCCACAGCGGAGCACGTTGCTGAAGCGCTCGGGTCATCGGCCGGCGACATCCTCGTCTGTTCGACCGGTCTTATTGGAGAACCGCTTCCGCAAGACAAGGTTCTCGCCGGGATGTCGGCAGCAATCGGAGCGCTCAGCACCGACGGGGGCACCGATGCGTCGCTCGCCATCATGACCACCGACAGCAAGCCCAAAACTACTGTCGCGACCGGCACCGGCTACACCGTTGGCGGCATGGCCAAGGGGGCAGGGATGCTCGCGCCGGGCCTTGCGACAATGCTCGTGGTCATCACCACTGACGCCGCTGTCGCCGCAGCCGACCTCGATGCGGCGCTGCGGGAAGCCACTCGCGTGAGTTTCGACCGTCTCGACTCTGACGGTTGCATGTCGACCAACGACCAGGTAACGCTGATGGCGTCGGGCGCCTCAGGAGTGACTCCGGATGCAGCCGAGTTTGCCGCACTTGTCACGAGCGTGTGCAACGACCTGGCCGAACAACTGCAGGGCGATGCCGAAGGCGCAAGCCACGACATCCGCATCGAAGTTGTGCGCGCGCTCAGCGAAGACGACGCTGTCGTGGTCGGCCGTTCGGTTGCTCGCAATAATCTCTTCAAGGCCGCGATCTTCGGCAACGATCCCAACTGGGGCCGGGTGCTCGCCGCGATCGGAACCACGGATGCTGCCTTTGACCCCTATGCGGTCGATGTGTCGATGAACGGTGTGCGGGTCTGCCACGCGGGCGCCCCCGATCGCTCACGTGACGAGGTAGATCTCACGGGCCGTGCTGTGCACGTGCTGATCGATCTGGCTACGGGCGATGCCGAAGCGACCATTCTGACCAACGACCTCACGCACGATTACGTGCATGAGAACAGCGCGTACTCCAGCTGATGCCGGCCTACACCCACGGCGCTGAACACGAGCAGGCCATGACGAAGGCGGGAGTGCTGATTGAGGCGCTTCCGTGGTTGAAGAGATTCCGTAACCGCATCATTGTGGTGAAATTCGGCGGCAACGCCATGATCAACGACGAACTCAAGCGCGCCTTTGTGCAGGACATGGTTTATCTGCGTCTTGCTGGTGTTCGCCCAGTGATTGTTCACGGTGGCGGCCCCCAGATCACCAAGGAACTCAAGATTCGCGGTATCGAATCGGAGTTCCGTGCTGGCTATCGTGTGACGACAGAAGAGTCGATCGACGTGGTGCGCGATGTGCTCACCGATCAGGTCGGCGCTGAGCTGGTTGATCTCATCAACGAGCACGGAGATCTTGCTAACGGCATTGCCGGGCACGAACATTCGCTGTTTATCGGTGAACGAATGATCAAAGAGATCGAGGGCAAGCGTGTTGACCTCGGGTTGGTCGGTAATGTCACTGAGGTCGATCCTCAGCGAGTGCTTGACGTCTTAGCGAGCGACAACATCCCTGTGGTGTCGACACTGGCCCAGGAAGCGGGAGAGATCGCTGAAGACGCCTCTGGCTTGCTCAATGTCAACGCGGATTCTGCGGCGGCAGCGCTAGCTATTGCGCTCGACGCGGCCAAGCTCGTCATCCTCACCGATGTTGCCGGTCTCTACAGCGATTGGCCGAACCGGGAGTCGCTCGTCTCGATCATCAACACCGACGAGCTGCGTGAGCTGTTGCCGAGTCTGGAATCGGGCATGATCCCGAAGATGACAGCCTGCCTTGAAGCGGTGGATGCTGGCGTTCCGAAGGCCGCGATCATCGACGGTCGAGCCCCACACTCAATCCTGCTCGAAGTATTCACGCAAGATGGAATTGGCACCGAGGTGGTACCCGCATGACCTGGAAAGACGACTACGCCCACCGGATGATGAATACGTTCGGTGTACCGAAGGTGGAGTTCGTGCGTGGCGAAGGCTGCACGGTCTTCGATTCCGAGGGCAAGCGTTACCTCGACTTCTTGGCTGGCATTGCGGTCAATTCGCTTGGGCATAATCACCCCGCGATTGTGGGCGCGCTCAGCCGCCAAGCCAACCTCCTGCACGTGTCCAACTTCTTCGCGACCGAACCGCAACTCGCGCTCGCGGCACGACTGCTGCGCATTTCGGGTGCCGGTGACGAGGGGCGCGTGTTCTTTGCGAACTCGGGCACTGAGGCAAACGAAGCTGCCGTCAAGCTCGCTCGTCTCACCGGGCGCCCGCGCATCCTGTCGTTGATGGATTCCTTCCATGGTCGGTCTATGGGGGCTCTCTCGATCACCGGCAAGGCATCGCTGCGCGAGCCTTTTGAGCCGTTGCTTCCCAACGTCGAGCACATTGATTCCACTATCGAGGCCCTCGAAGCTGCGATTGGACCGGATGTCTCGGCCCTCATCGTCGAGCCGATCAAGGGTGAGGCTGGGGTGCACTCGCTGCCCGCCGGCTACCTCGAAGCGGCTCGTGAATTGACGACTCAGCACGGTGTGCTGCTCATTATTGACGAGATCCAGACCGGAGCCGGACGCACAGGAGACTGGTTTGGCTTCCAAGAGAGCGGAATCGTTCCTGACGCCATCACTATGGCTAAGGGAATGGGAGGGGGAGTGCCGATCGGTGCGCTCGTGACGTTCGGGAAGGCATCCTCGCTGATGCATCCCGGTCAGCACGGCACTACTTTCGGTGGCAACCCACTCGTCTGTGCCGTTTCGGAAGCGGTCTTGGGCCAGATTGAGTCTGACGACCTCGTGGCGAATGCCGCTCAGCGCGGTGCCGAACTGCGCACCGCACTGGCCCGCATCGATTCCTCGTTGATCGTGGAGCTTCGCGGGCGCGGACTCCTGATCGGCATCGGACTTGCCGAGCCTGTCGCGCAAGAGATCGTGGCGGTTGCGCTTAAGCACGGGCTGATTATCAATGCGCCCAACGCGTCAACTGTTCGCCTCGCTCCGCCCCTCATCATTGGCGATGCCGAAATCGCCGAATTCATTGACACGTTCAGCACGGTGCTGAACGAAGTGACCAACACAGCATCTACGGAGGCATCATGACCAGGCATTTTCTTCGCGACGATGACCTCAGCCCGGCCGAGCAACTCGAGATTCTCGATCTCGCCGAAAAAGTAAAAGCTGATCGGTGGGGGCGAAAGCCGCTCGAGGGTCCGCAGACCGTTGCTGTGATCTTTGACAAGTCATCAACTCGCACTCGCGTCTCGTTCGCTGTGGGCATCGCAGACCTTGGCGGTTCGCCGCTCATCATCTCGACCGCCAACAGTCAGCTCGGCGGTAAGGAGACAGCCTCAGACACGGCTCGCGTTCTTGAACGCCAGGTCGCCGCCATTGTCTGGCGCACCTACGGCCAGCAGGGTCTTATTGAGATGGCCCATGGAACCCAAGTTCCCGTGATCAACGCTCTCAGCGACGAGTTCCACCCGTGCCAGTTGCTCGCTGACCTGCTCACGATTCGCGAACACAAGGGTGAGCTTAAGGGCTTGACCGTCACGTTCCTCGGTGATGGTGCAGACAACATGGTGCACTCGTATCTCCTCGCTGGCGCGACCGCGGGAATGCACGTGCGCATCGCGTGCCCCGAAGATTACCTACCGTTGGCGGATGTCGTCGCTGACGCGGAGAAGATTGCGGCATCCACGGGTGGATCGATTTCAATTCTCACCGACGCGGCTGAAGCCGTGACGGGTGCGGATGTTGTTGTCACCGACACGTGGGTGTCGATGGGCAAAGAAGACGAGAAGGCCGCTCGCGTGGCTTCTCTTGGTGCCTACAAGGTCGACACTGCGCTGATGGCGCTCGCAAAGCCTGACGCGATCTTCTTGCACTGCTTGCCTGCTGACCGCGGGTATGAGGTTGAGGCCGACGTGATCGATGGCCCGCAGAGTGTCATCTGGGATGAGGCGGAGAACCGCCTGCACGCCCAGAAGGCTCTCATGATTTGGTTGCTCGAACAGGCTGCCTAGTTTTTGGCGGCATGACGCCGCCGTTGTAGTTCCCTAAACTGATTCACGACGTCAAGGAGAAAAACATATGTCAGAACGCGTAGTTCTCGCCTACTCGGGCGGACTCGACACTTCGGTAGGTATTGGCTGGCTCAAGGACGCCACAGGCAAAGAGGTCGTCGCACTTGCGATTGACGTCGGCCAGGGCGGCGAAAACATGGATGACATCCGTCAGCGCGCACTTGACTGTGGTGCTGTTGAGTCGATCGTTATCGATGCCAAGGATGAGTTCGCTGATGACTTCCTGATGCCGGCACTCAAGGCAAACGCGTTGTACCAGAAGCGTTACCCGCTGGTTTCGGCTCTCAGCCGTCCGGTGATCTCGCGTCACCTCGCACTCACCGCCAAGGCGCTGGGTGCGGACAGCGTTGCTCACGGTTGCACCGGTAAGGGCAACGACCAGGTTCGCTTCGAGGCAGCTGTTGCGGCTCTCGCCCCCGACCTCACGAGCATCGCTCCCGTGCGTGACCTTGCGCTCACCCGCGACAAGGCGATCATCTACGCCGAAAAGCACAATCTTCCGATCCGCCAGTCGGCAGCGAGCCCTTACTCGATCGACAAGAACGTCTGGGGTCGCGCGGTCGAGACCGGATTCCTCGAGGACCCGTGGAATGCTCCGATTGAAGAGCTTTACGAGTACACCGCTGACCCTGCAGCCGGTCTTCCTGCCGACGAAGTGACCATCACTTTCGAAGCCGGAATTCCGGTCGCCATCGACGGCGTCGCGATGTCGGCTCTCGCCATCGTTGAGCACATGAACGCGCTCGCCGGCAAGCACGGCATCGGCCGCATCGACGTGGTCGAAGACCGCCTCATTGGTATCAAGAGCCGTGAGGTTTACGAAGCTCCCGGCGCGATGGCTCTTATCGCCGCCCACGAAGAGCTTGAGTCACTCACGATCGAGCGTGACCTTTCCCGTTACAAGCGTGGAGTTGAGGCCGAATGGTCGAACCTCGTGTACGACGGACTCTGGTATTCAGGTCTCAAGCGTTCACTCGACGCGTTCATCGACGACACCCAGCGCTACGTGAGCGGAGAGATCCGCATGACACTCCACGCTGGCCGTGCCGTACCGACTGGCCGCAAGTCAGAGCAGAGCCTCTACGACTTCAGCCTTGCCACCTACGACACCGGTGACACGTTCGACCAGTCGCTCGCTAAGGGCTTCATCGAACTCTGGTCATTGCCGAGCAAGATCTCGGCTCGTCGCGACGCAAAGCAGGGCTAATCATGGCGCAATCTGCCGAAACTGGTGAGGGACAACTCTGGGGAGCCCGCTTCGCAAGTGGCCCTTCACCTGAGCTTGCCCGGTTGAGCAAATCAACTCACTTCGACTGGCAGCTTGCGCAGTATGATCTCGCCGGTTCGCGAGCGCACGCTGTTGCGCTCGCGGCCGCGGGGTACCTCGACGACGTTGAACTCGAAACGATGACGGATGCTCTGACATCGTTGAGTGCAGCCGTTGCCGATGGCAGTTTTACAGCCCTTGAGTCGGAGGAAGACGTTCACGCTGCTCTCGAGCGTGGGCTCATCGAGCGTGCGGGTGCTGAGGTCGGAGGCAAACTCCGTGCCGGACGTAGCCGCAACGACCAAATCGCCACGCTCGTGCGCCTGTACCTTCTCGACCATGCGGGCGCGATAGCGGCCATGGTTGTCGACCTCATTGACGCCATTGTGGCGCAGGCTGAGAAGCACGCTGCGGCCATCATGCCGGGTCGTACCCACCTCCAGCATGCGCAGCCAGTGCTGCTCGCGCATCATTTGCTCGCGCACGCGTGGCCTCTGGTGCGCACGCTCGAGCGCTTGCGGGACTGGAAGGTTCGCGCATCCACATCGCCGTATGGTTCTGGTGCGCTTGCGGGCAGCACGTTGGGGCTCGACCCCGCGCTTGTTGCTCGGGAGCTGGGGCTTGCTCGCCCCACCGAAAACTCAATTGATGCGACTGCGAGCCGGGATGTCGTGGCAGAGTTCGCGTTCATTACCGCGCAGCTGGGTATCGACATTTCGCGTCTCAGCGAAGAGATCATTCTGTGGAATACGCGCGAGTTCGATTTCGTGCAGCTTGATGACGCCTATTCAACCGGATCGTCGATCATGCCCCAGAAGAAGAACCCCGACATCGCTGAGCTTGCTCGAGGCAAGTCTGGTCGCCTTATTGGTAACCTCACGGGCCTGCTGGCCACGCTCAAGGCCCTGCCCCTCGCCTACAACCGCGATCTTCAGGAAGACAAAGAGCCCGTGTTCGACTCTGTCGAGACGCTTGAAGTCTTGCTTCCCGCATTCACGGGAATGATTGCGACGCTGCGCTTCAACACGGAGCGCATGGCCGAGCTTGCGCCTCAGGGGTTCTCCTTGGCGACGGATGTTGCTGACTGGCTCGTGCGCCAGCATGTGCCGTTCCGTGAGGCTCACGAAATCAGCGGTTCGCTCGTGCGTTTCTGTGAAGACAACTCGCTTGAACTTCACGAACCGACCGATGACGACTACGCCGCCATTTCACCTCACCTCACGGGTGATGTGCGCGCGGTTCTTACGGTGGAGGGTTCTGTATCGAGCCGTGCCGGCGTCGGTGGAACTGCTCCGGTGCGCGTTGCCGAGCAGCGTGCCGAGCTCACCGAGCGTGTTCGCTTGCTCGCGACCGCTCTCGACCCGCAGGTTATCCGCTAGACGTGTTCGAACTGCTCAGCAGGCCGGCAACTGAGGTTGCTCCGCTGTTGCTGGGGGCTGTCGTGCGCGTCGGCGAGGTAGCGGTGCGGCTCACCGAGGTCGAGGCGTACCTGGGCGAAGTCGATCCTGGCTCGCACGCGTTTCGCGGCCCCGGCAAACGTAACGCTGTGATGTACGGCCCGCCCGGCCATCTCTATACCTATTTCACCTATGGCATGCACACGTGCGCGAATGTCGTGTGCATGCCTGAGGGCGTCGCCTCAGGAATCCTTTTACGCGCCGGCGAAGTGATCGAGGGGATGGATGTCGCGGCCGAACGGCGCGCAACATCCAAGAAACCGGCCGACCTCGCTAGGGGGCCCGCCCGCCTCGCGGTGGCGCTCGGCATCCGGCTGGATGACGCGGGAACCAACTTAGAGTCAGGTCGTGTTCGTCTGGAACTGCCTCAGTCGCAGTCTCCGTTCAGCGTTGGTCCGCGCACGGGCGTCGCGGGTGCTGGCGGCACCGACGAGTATCCGTGGCGCTTCTGGATTCCGGGGGAGCCGAGCGTTTCCCCGTATCGCCCCGCAGTGAAGCGCAACCGCAGCTAGTGGCCCGCTTCACACCGCTAGAGCAGCGGATTGATGAGTGGGCGCACGGGCGTCTTGACCGCGTTCGCGATGGCGGTCCGCAGCATCCGCACGGTAGCGGTCGGGTCCAACCACAGCGTTGGCGCACGTGGGCTATCGAGTTCACCGTGTTCGTGCTCAAGCAAGCCTGGGCGTGCGTCTTTGGGGGAGCGCTGTTGACGGTTCTCGTGCTCACGCGCCTCTGGTATCCAGAGTCGGCGGCCCTCGCCCGCAACGACTTTCTGGTGTTGGCTGCTCTCGCCATCCAAGTTCTCATGGTGGTCTTCAAGCTGGAGACACTGCGCGAGCTGCGGGTGATCATCCTGTTCCACATCGTGGGCACGGTGATGGAAATTTTCAAGACCGATGCTGGGTCGTGGAGCTATGAGGGCGACGGCGTGCTGCACATCTTCGGCGTCCCGCTCTATAGCGGTTTCATGTATGCCGCGGTCGGTTCGTACATGGTGCGCGTGTTTCGTCTCTTCGAGCTTCGTTTTGATCGCTATCCGCGACGCTGGATCACGGCCATTCTGGCCACGCTGATCTACGTCAACTTCTTCAGTCACCATTTCATTGTCGATGCTCGCTGGTTCCTCTTCGCGGCAATCGCGGTGGTCTGGTGGCGCACGGTGATGCACGTCAGAGTTTCGCGGGCACGATTCCGGATGCCGATTTTGGTCTCTTTCGTGCTGGTCGCAGTATTCATTTGGATTGCAGAGAATGTGGCGACGTGGTCGAACGCGTGGGTATATCCCAGTCAGTCGGAGGGGTGGGAGTTGGTCTCGATCGCCAAGCTTGGTTCGTGGCTGCTGCTCATGATCGTCTCGGTGGTCTTGGTGACGTGGGTCGAGAAACCACAGCCGCCGGAAGCGATCGCCGAGAACGCCACCGCGCAGCCGTAACGCTAGGCCCACGCAGAGCAAGTGCCGACTGACGACCTAGCGTCCGACAAGCAGGGCTGCGGTGCAGAGCCCGGCCCAGACGAGGCTCACGAGCGTGCCAATGATGAATCGTTCGCGGGCAGCTGCGTTCTCGAGTTCGGAGAAGCGGCCAAGTCCTTTGATGGCAACGATGACGGCGATCGCTCCGGGCTGCCACACCATGAAGGATGCGATGAACGCGAAGCGTTCGAGGTAGCCGATCGTGGTTCCGCCGCGCAGAATTTCACGTTCGGGCAGGGGAGAATCGGCGTCGATCACGAGGATGCCGCCATGTTCGCCGCGCGGTGCCGGATACGAGGCGAGCGAGAGCACGAGCGCCACGAGTGGGCTGCCGGCGAGAGTGGCCAGTGCGACGAGGGCGGCGCTGAGCAAAATAATTAGTCCAGAAGCATCACCGGGCAGAGGGTTTCCAGCGGAACCCAAGATGAGGGCGATACCGACAGGCAGTAGCGAGACGGTGGCGAGCCAATACTTTTCAGTGCGCGCGGCAATCATGGATGCGCCGATCGCTCCGATTGTGAGAACGAGTACCGCGATCCACCAGCCGGTCATGACGTGCCTTTCTCTGCGCTGAGCGCGTTGTCGGTTGCTACTCCACTGTGTGCTCTGTCGAGCAGGTTTGCAAGGGCGCGAACGGCCTCTTCTTCTGTGCGCAGCCCCGCGACTAGAGCGCGCTGACTGGCAGATTGCGGGGAGATGCCGAGGCGCTCGGCCGCGTCGGCCTGAGTGATTCCGGTGCTGAGCAAGTCGTAGAGTTCCCAACCGTTGTCAGTGCGACGGTTGCGAAGCAGAATCAACAGCTCAAGAAGTGGCTCGATGTCGCGGGCCAGCTCGCTCTCGGGGTCGGACTCGACGGCGCATTTGGCTGGACTCTTCTTGGCGCGGTCGATGGCGTCTCTGGCGGCGAGAAAGGCGGGACCGCTGGTTGCGCGCACGCTTGTTCCGAACGGCAGGGGCACTGCGCCGATACCGATTCCCACGCTCCACTGTTCGGTGCGGGTCAGTTCGAGGGTGATGTCGAGAGCAGCCTGTGCCGACGTAAGCAGCATTTGTGCCTCGTCTCCGGCAGTGCGCTCGGCGGGCAGGGCGAGGTCATCCGCGCGCTCGGTATTGATGCGCTGCAGAGTCTGGGCTACGGCATCCGCGCTGCTGCGGCTGTTTCTTTGGTCCGCTGTGATCACAAACATAACTAAAGGCTACAGCATTGATTCTCCAATATCAGGCCCACAAGCCTGATTTCTTCAGATCAGTGCCTCAGCATTGCGGATAACGCGCGGCAGGCTGCTCTCAGCACCCCGCCGATAGGCACTACGGTTAATGACGTGTCAGCGACAGCATCAGAATCTCTCAGTACCCAAAGCAACGACAGCTCTTTCGAGAGCTTGTGGCAAGAGCTCACGTGGCGCGGTCTCGTGCATGTCTCTACCGATGCGGTTGCCCTTGAGAAGCTTCTCGACGGTGACCCCATCACCTACTACTGCGGATTCGACCCCACCGCTCCCAGCCTCCACTTGGGTAACCTCGTGCAGCTGCTGCTGCTGCGCCGTCTTCAGCTGGCTGGCCACAAACCTCTCGGACTCGTCGGGGGAGCGACCGGCCTTATTGGAGATCCGCGCCCCACAGCAGAGCGCACGCTCAACGACAACGAAACCGTTGCCGAATGGGTCAGCTACTTGCAGGCCCAGGTCTCCAAGTTCTTGAGCACCGAGGGCGACAATGCTGTGCGCATGGTCAATAACCTCGACTGGACAGCGCCGATGAGCGCGATCGATTTCTTACGCGATATCGGCAAGTACTTCCGTGTCGGCACGATGCTCAAAAAGGATGCGGTGAGCGCGCGTCTCAATAGCGACGCCGGCATCAGCTACACCGAGTTCAGCTACCAAGTCATGCAGGGCATGGACTTCTTGGAGCTCTACCGCAACTACGACTGCGTCTTGCAAACCGGTGGCAGTGACCAGTGGGGCAATCTCATCAGCGGCAGCGACCTCATCCATAAGGCTGAGAGCGCGAGCGTTCACGCTATTGGTACCCCGCTCATCACCAACTCGGATGGCACCAAGTTCGGCAAGAGCGAGGGCAACGCCATTTGGCTCGACTCGAAGATGACGAGCCCCTACGCGTTTTACCAGTTCTGGCTCAATACCGATGATGCGGATGTCATTGAGCGAGTGAAGATCTTCACGTTTCTGTCGCGGGAACAGGTCACTGCTCTCGAGACCGCTGTTGCTGAGGCACCGTTCCGTCGCGAAGCACAGAAGACTCTCGCGTTCGAGGTCACTTCTCTCGTGCACGGCCGCACTGCAACGGAAGCGGCAATCGCAGCATCCGCAGCGCTGTTCGGCCAAGGGGAGTTGGCGTCATTGGATGCGGACACTCTTGCCGCAGCTCTGCGCGAGCTCGCCCACGTCGAAACCTCAGCGGACGCGACCGTTGTGCAATTGCTCGTCGACACGAAACTGGTGTCGAGCGCAAGTGAAGCACGTCGCGCAATCTCGCAGGGTGGCGTCTACCTCAACAATGTTGCCGTTGCGGATGACCAGGCCACGGTGGGCAGTGACCTTCTGCCGGGAAACGTGGCCGTTCTCCGTCGCGGCAAAAAGACGCTCGCGGGAATCTTCGTCACCTCCTAGCGCGAGCAGCACCCGCAGAAGTGGGCCGACTACTTTGGTGACCAGCCAACGTTCGACGTCACTACACGCGACCTTCCTGTTCCCGAAGGCGCCGATGTCCGCTTTGTTCGCGGAGCGGTAGCGGATGCTCTGCCCGCGATTCGCGAGGCTGCGGGTCACGACGACATCTGGATTATGGGCGGGGGAGCGTTGGCGTCGCAGTTCTTGGATGCCGGCGCTCTCGATGAGATTTCGATCTCGTTCGCGCTCGCGATGCTGACGGGAGGTGCTCCACTATTTCCTCCTGAGGCGGGCGGCAATCGCCCGCGCTTGAAGTCGGCCACGGCGGTAGGTCAATTCGCCCGTCTGGTTGACGAAGTCGTACCGCCGAACTGGTCGTCGCTCTGCCGCCGGTTGTCGGCTCATTGCCGCCATTAACTCTTAAGTTTCACCGCACGGTTCGAGCACTACACAGTGTTTTGGGGCCCTCATTTTTGCGACACGCCCGGGATGTTGTCGGTGTTGGCGAGGGGGGCAGAATGCACGTAATGTTTCCTCTTGTCACCCCAAAGGTGCGGAAGTCCCGGGCA
>NZ_JADYWV010000005.1:0-1272 GCF_015864625.1 Salinibacterium sp. SWN139
GCTTGGAACCATGCCAACTAAGCAGAATGTCTTGAATCTTGTCGGCCTGATCAAGCAAACGCGCAGATACCGGTGAGGCCATTTCGAGCGTGCCGTCTGTCACCATTGCGATCATCAAGCCGATCGGAAACAGGGCGTCCGCGACCGCTTCAGGCGACGGTGCAAGGGATTCTTCCATCTGGAACCACAGCTTTTTGGGGGCCTTTTCGGGGATATCTACGTCGACCTCGATCCGAATCTGGGAGCCGATCGTGTGCTGAATTGCCGGGCTGAGGTGAACCATTTCTCAAATGTAGCAGCATTGCGAGCGGCCTAATCCCGCACTCGACGTGCGACGGAGATGCGGCCAGCACAAGGGCATTTCTTGGGAGGTTTCAGCGGAGGGGGCTCGCAAGCGTGTCAGCTTGGCGTCCTCCGCCGGACTGGAGCGATCAGACTGCCCAGGGCGTCAGCGAGACGCACTGACTTCCGGGAACGCAGCGATTCGATTTCCTTCACTAGCCGCTTCTTATCCTTGATTAGTCGCTTCATTCGAGGCTCGCGGCGCCAGTAGGCTGCGATCGCCGCATTCAGCGCTTCGCTGATGGCGACGTCGCCCACCTCCAACGCAAAATCGCGGTTCTCAACTGTGAACGACAGGGCATTCGCGTCGCGAATTACCATTCGGCGGACGACGTCCGGGTCGACGTGCGGGTCCTCGAAGGTGTGGAACTTGTCGAGTGTTCCTGCCAGACGCAAGCAGATTTTTGTCCGGTAGCACTTCTCGCACACGCCGCAGTTGTATGCTCCCGTGTTCTTGAAACAGACCCGGAGGTGCTGCTGCGCCACTGGGTTTAGCCCTAGTGCTACGGTCTTACGCACTCGCGTTGCTTCCGCACCGTCATGAACGATCGCGACGTTTTCAGTTGACCACAGCGGATCCAGGAGTGGGTGTGAACCCCACGGGAAACTGTCACTGTATGTGTGCGTGGCGGGAATCAAGAATGTTCCGTGTTCACGTGTTAGGAGCATTGCAACGCTAGCGAGGGCGGGACCGTGGGCAATGGAATCCCAGCGCACAGCCTCGAGGAACGACTTGAGATTCGTCGACATCTCGATCAGATTCTTGCCAGTGTCATCGGCAACAGTTCGCAGATGTGCCACCGTCTGCGCGTAGGCGTCGGTTCGCGTCAAAGGAATGTCGAACCCGTGGACGTAGACGAGACTCGTAATCTCATCCTGATGTTTGAGTAGCGTGAAGAAGGAGTCCACGCCGCCAGTAAAGCAGGCGAC
>NZ_JADYWV010000006.1:0-1203 GCF_015864625.1 Salinibacterium sp. SWN139
GATGACGTATACGGTGTGACACCTGCCCGGTGCCGGAAGGTTAATTGATGGGGTTATCCTTAGGGAGAAGCTCTTGATCGAAGCCCCGGTAAACGGCGGCCGTAACTATAACGGTCCTAAGGTAGCGAAATTCCTTGTCGGGTAAGTTCCGACCTGCACGAATGGTGTAACCATGGCCACGCTGTCTCCACCCGAGACTCAGTGAAATTGAAATCGCAGTGAAGATGCTGTGTACCCGCGGCTAGACGGAAAGACCCCGTGAACCTTTACTACAGCTTGGCACTGAACATTGAACCTACATGTGTAGGATAGGTGGGAGACTTTGAAGCAGCGACGCTAGTTGTTGTGGAGTCAACCTTGAAATACCACCCTTGTAGTTTTGATGTTCTAACGTTGGCCCCTGAATCGGGGTTACGGACAGTGCCTGGTGGGTAGTTTGACTGGGGCGGTCTCCTCCTAAAGAGTAACGGAGGAGCACGAAGGTTGGCTAAGTACGGTCGGACATCGTACGGTTAGTGTAATGGTAGAAGCCAGCTTAACTGCGAGACAGACACGTCGAGCAGGTACGAAAGTAGGTCATAGTGATCCGGTGGTTCTGAATGGAAGGGCCATCGCTCAACGGATAAAAGGTACTCCGGGGATAACAGGCTGATACCGCCCAAGAGTTCATATCGACGGCGGTGTTTGGCACCTCGATGTCGGCNAGGCTGATACCGCCCAAGAGTTCATATCGACGGCGGTGTTTGGCACCTCGATGTCGGCTCATCACATCCTGGGGCTGAAGTCGGTCCCAAGGGTATGGCTGTTCGCCATTTAAAGTGGTACGCGAGCTGGGTTTAGAACGTCGTGAGACAGTTCGGTCCCTATCTGCCGTGGGCGTTTGAGAATTGAGAGGGGTTGCTCCTAGTACGAGAGGACCGGAGTGAACGAACCGCTGGTGTTCGGGTTGTCATGCCAATGGCATTGCCCGGTAGCTACGTTCGGAACTGATAAGCGCTGAAAGCATCTAAGCGCGAAGCAGGCCTCGAGATGAGTTCTCACTAGACTTTTAAAGTCTCTGAAGGGCCGTTGAAGACTACAACGTTGATAGGCAAGATGTGGAAGTGGTGTGAGCCATTAAGCTAACTTGTACTAATTACCCGTGAGGCTTAACCATACAACGCCAAACGCGTTTTATGCGACAGTTTAGACAGAAGTTAATAT
>NZ_JADYWV010000007.1:0-674 GCF_015864625.1 Salinibacterium sp. SWN139
AGAGTCTCAATTGAAAACTGAGTGACCAACAGAATAGTTATTTCGGTAATTATTCGGCACAGTCAATTCAATATCGAAAGATATTAAAATAAATTCAGAATTCATTGAGCTGTCGAAAGACATAAAACTTTTTAATTGAAGAGTTTGATCATGGCTCAGATTGAACGCTGGCGGCAGGCCTAACACATGCAAGTCGAGCGGTAACAGAAAGTAGCTTGCTACTTTGCTGACGAGCGGCGGACGGGTGAGTAATGCTTGGGAACATGCCTTGAGGTGGGGGACAACAGTTGGAAACGACTGCTAATACCGCATAATGTCTACGGACCAAAGGGGGCTTCGGCTCTCGCCTTTAGATTGGCCCAAGTGGGATTAGCTAGTTGGTGAGGTAATGGCTCACCAAGGCGACGATCCCTAGCTGGTTTGAGAGGATGATCAGCCACACTGGGACTGAGACACGGCCCAGACTCCTACGGGAGGCAGCAGTGGGGAATATTGCACAATGGGCGCAAGCCTGATGCAGCCATGCCGCGTGTGTGAAGAAGGCCTTCGGGTTGTAAAGCACTTTCAGTCAGGAGGAAAGCGTGGTGGTTAATACCCATCATGTGTGACGTTACTGACAGAAGAAGCACCGGCTAACTCCGTGCCAGCAGCCGCGGTAATACGGAGGGTGCGAG
>NZ_JADYWV010000008.1:0-504 GCF_015864625.1 Salinibacterium sp. SWN139
TCGCAAACTTTTGATGACGTGTGTGGTTTAAAGCTGCTAAGCGTTGACGGTACACAATTTAAAACCCAAGATACGCCGAGTAACCGTCATTTTGGCTATGCTCAATCGACAACGAACTTCCCCTCAGTACTTGCTGTAACCTTGATGTCGACAAGAACGCATTTAATATCCGATGCAGCATTTGGCCCCATTACCCAAAGTGAAATTCATTATGCTCAACAGCTTGTTGGCTCAGCACCTGAACATTCACTAACTCTATTTGATAGAGGTTTCTTTTCGGCTGAACTATTCACGAGCTGGCAAGGTGTTAGCGAAAATCATCATTGGCTTACGCCCATCAAAAGTAAAATGCGCTATGAAATAACGGAATCATTTAGCGATTACGACCACTTAATAACAATGCCTATTTCGCCACAAGCTAAAAAATCAGCCCCTTACCTAGGTGATACATGGCAAGCAAGGCTTATTCAAATTCCGACACCTAAAGGTGAAATAAAAGGGTTC